>NZ_JBHSHV010000039.1:0-65956 GCF_042653105.1 Neobacillus sp. GCM10023253 | reverse complement strand
GCTCAAAAACCCTCTAATGAAAACATTTAGAATTAAACTTCACAAAAACCCTTGACTAATCGTAAGAAGAACCGTCCCCATGCATCACAATCCTTTAAATTTAGTAGTTTTTTCCCATCAATCATAGGTTTCGCAACCGCGAGATTTGGAGAAAATCATATAATAGTGAATCGTTGCATCTGGAAATAAAATTGAGTATAATTAATGTCAAATATAGTCAAAGTCAGATGGTGCAAGGGGGTGGGAAGATGAGAAACATCTCCGATATTATCGAGAAATATCTGAAGCAGGTTTTGGATATGAGTGAAGAAGATATTGTGGAAATCAAACGCAGCGAGGTTGCTGATAAATTTCAATGTGTTCCTTCGCAAATTAACTATGTCATTAACACCCGATTCACGATTGAACGGGGGTATGTCGTGGAAAGCAAACGGGGCGGGGGCGGATATATCCGGATTATTAAGGTGCAGTCTCATGATTCGGCCCAATTGATTGACCATTTGCTGTCACTTATCCATAGCCGATGCAGTCAGGCAAGTGCGGAGGATGTGATTGGCCGGCTTATTCAGGAAGAGATTATTACAAAGAGAGAGGCTAAAATCATGTTAAGCGTAATTGATCGATCTGTTTTGTATATTGAACTTCCATACCGGGATGAATTAAGAGCAAGAATGTTAAAGGCAATGTTAACATCTTTGAAATATAAATAATATAGCCAGAGGGTGAAAGTATGATTTGCCAAGAATGTAATCAAAGGCCTGCGGCACTCCATTTTACAAAAATTATTAATGGTGAAAAGACGGAAGTGCACCTTTGTGAAAAGTGTGCTCAGGAAAAGGGCGATATGTTTATTTTTAATGGTGAATCAGGGTTTTCTTTTAATAATTTATTAGCAGGTTTATTAAACTTCGACCCGGCATTTCAACAGCCAACCGAGAGCCCGTTTCAACAGGCAGAAATCCTGCAATGCCACCATTGTTCCATGACATTTCCACAGTTTTTGAAAGTAGGACGCTTCGGCTGTTCGCACTGCTACGAGACCTTTAAAGAACAATTAAAACCTGTTCTAAGGCGGCTTCATGGCGGAAATTGGACCCATAACGGGAAAATCCCAAAAAGAGTTGGCGGGGCCATTTATCTCCGCAAGCAAATTGATGAACTGAAAAACTCGTTAAGAGAATCTATTATCCATGAAGAATTTGAAAATGCCGCAACCATCCGCGATGAAATCCGTCAGCTGGAGAAAAAATTAGCGGCTGGTCATGAGGGAGGGGAATAACGGTGTCGCTCGAACGTTTTTTAAATCAAGCGGTCAGCTCCTGGATGAGTGAGGAAGGGCCTGAATCCGATATTGTCCTCAGCTCGAGAATTCGCTTGGCGCGAAACTTGGAAGCATATAAATTCCCAACTCTTTTTTCACATGAGGAAGCCAAACAGGTTATTAATGAGCTGGAGGGCATTTTGGAAACTTCCAGCCTCCGAAACTTTGGGCATTTGGAATTGCTGAAAATAGATGAGATGCAGCCGCTGCAAAAGAGGGTCTTGGTTGAAAAACATCTAATCAGCCCGCAATTGGCAGAGGATTCACCATATGGTGCCGTTTTATTATCCGAAAATGAAGAAGTTAGTATAATGATTAATGAAGAGGATCATATACGGATTCAATGCCTATTTCCTGGGCTGCAGCTAAAAGAAGCATTAGATGCTGCCAATGAAATTGACGATTGGCTTGAAGGTCATCTCCAGTATGCTTTTGATGAAAAATACGGCTATTTAACAAGCTGTCCAACAAATGTCGGCACTGGCCTTCGGGCATCGGTGATGATGCATTTGCCGGGTTTAATTTTAACACAGCAGATTAACCGGATTATTCCAGCCATCAATCAATTAGGGTTTGTGGTTCGGGGAATTTACGGTGAAGGAAGTGAAGCACTCGGCAATATTTTTCAAATTTCCAATCAAATTACCCTTGGAAAATCTGAAGAAGACATGTGCCGCGATTTAATGGGGGTTGTCAGCCAGTTAATTTCACAAGAAAGGTCGGCACGTGAAGCATTACGCAAAACTTCGAACATACAATTAGAAGACAGGGTGTTCAGGTCCCTAGGGGTCTTAACCAACAGCCGGATTATTGAAACGAAGGAAGCTGCAAAGTGTTTATCGGATGTTCGTCTTGGAATAGATATGGGATATATAAATTATGTATCAAAGAACATCTTAAATGAATTGATGATTTTAACGCAGCCTGGTTTTCTTCAGCAATATGCTGGAGGACCATTAAGACCGCATGAAAGAGACATAAGGCGGGCGGCATTAATTCGGGAACGTTTTATAATGGAATCTAAAAATATTGGTGAGGAGTGATAGTATGATGTTCGGCCGTTTTACTGAAAGAGCACAAAAGGTTCTAGCTTTAGCACAGGAAGAAGCAATTCGTCTTGGGCATAACAACATTGGAACTGAGCATATTTTATTGGGATTAATCCGCGAAGGTGAAGGGATTGCAGCAAAAGCTCTTTATGGACTTGGATTAGGCTCAGATAAGATTCAAAAAGAAGTGGAAAATTTAATTGGCAAAGGGCAGGAAGCCTCACAGATTATTCACTACACTCCGAGAGCCAAAAAGGTAATTGAACTTTCAATGGATGAAGCCCGCAAACTAGGACATTCCTATGTCGGGACAGAGCATATTCTGCTTGGACTGATCCGTGAGGGAGAAGGGGTGGCAGCCCGCGTCCTTAATAATCTTGGGGTAAGCTTGAATAAAGCGCGCCAGCAGGTATTGCAATTATTAGGCAGCAATGAGAGCGGCGGGCATCAGGGCGGAGCATCCGCCAGTGCCAATACGCCTACACTCGACAGTCTTGCAAGAGATTTAACAGCCATCGCAAGGGAAGGCAGTCTTGACCCAGTGATTGGCCGCAGCAAGGAAATTCAGCGTGTAATCGAGGTGCTGAGCCGCCGGACTAAAAACAACCCGGTATTGATTGGCGAGCCTGGGGTTGGTAAAACAGCTATTGCGGAAGGCCTTGCCCAGCAGATTGTCAATAATGAGGTGCCAGAGATCCTTCGCGATAAGCGTGTCATGACACTTGATATGGGAACAGTAGTTGCGGGAACCAAGTATCGCGGCGAGTTCGAAGACCGTCTGAAAAAAGTAATGGATGAAATCCGCCAAGCCGGAAATATCATCCTGTTCATTGATGAATTGCACACATTAATCGGTGCTGGCGGGGCGGAAGGTGCCATTGATGCTTCCAATATTTTAAAACCATCGCTTGCCCGTGGCGAGCTGCAATGTATCGGGGCGACAACCCTTGATGAATACCGCAAATATATCGAAAAGGATGCTGCCTTAGAGCGCCGCTTCCAGCCGATTCGGGTGGATGAGCCGACTGCGGATGAATCCGTTCAAATTTTAGAAGGGCTGCGTGACCGCTATGAAGCCCACCATCGTGTATCCATTACCGATGAGGCGATTGAAGCAGCGGTAAAGCTTTCCGACCGTTATATCTCAGATCGCTTCCTGCCTGATAAAGCGATTGATTTAATCGACGAAGCAGGGTCTAAGGTTCGTCTCCGTTCCTATACCACTCCGCCAAACCTAAAGGAGCTGGAAGTGAAGCTTGAGGATGTGCGGAAGGAAAAGGATGCAGCCGTACAAAGCCAAGAATTCGAAAAGGCGGCATCATTAAGGGATTCAGAACAGCGCCTGCGTGAGCAACTTGAAGAAACGAAGAAAAGCTGGAAGGAAAAGCAGGGCAAAGAGAATAATCAAGTAACAGTTGAGGATATTGCCAGCGTTGTAGCCAGCTGGACTGGAATTCCGGTCTCTAAACTTGCAGAAACAGAAACTGCAAGACTGCTTAACTTAGAAGAAATCTTGCATTCCCGCGTGATTGGCCAAGAAGAGGCAGTTTTGGCTGTATCCAAAGCGGTCCGCCGTGCGAGAGCAGGATTAAAAGATCCAAAGCGGCCGATTGGCTCCTTTATCTTCCTAGGTCCAACCGGGGTCGGGAAAACAGAATTAGCCCGTGCCCTTGCTGAAGCAATGTTTGGCGATGAGGATGCGATGATCCGGATCGATATGTCGGAATATATGGAGAAGCATTCGACATCCCGCCTTGTCGGTTCCCCTCCAGGCTATGTAGGATATGAGGAGGGCGGACAATTAACCGAGAAAGTCCGCAGAAAGCCATATTCAGTTGTCCTTTTGGATGAAATTGAAAAGGCGCACCCGGATGTGTTTAATATCCTGCTCCAAGTATTAGAAGATGGCCGCTTAACTGACTCGAAGGGAAGGACAGTCGATTTCCGCAATACAGTTCTGATTATGACATCTAACGTTGGTGCGGAAGCCCTGAAGCGGAATAAGTATGTCGGCTTTAATATCCAGGATTCTGCCCAGGACTACAAAGACATGAAGGGCAAAGTCATGGAAGAGCTGAAGAAAGCATTCCGTCCTGAATTCCTGAACCGGATTGATGAAATAATCGTCTTCCATGCACTTGAGAAAAAGCATTTGGAGGAAATTGTCACATTACTATCTGATCAGTTAATTAAGCGATTAAAGGAACAAAAAATAGATATCGAACTAACACCGGCGGCAAAAGGGAAAATTTCCGAAGAAGGCTATGACCCTGAATATGGGGCAAGACCGCTTAAACGGGCCATTCAAAAACATATTGAAGACCGCCTGTCGGAAGAGCTGCTAAAAGGGAATTTATTGACCGGCCAGCTTGCTGTTATTGACGTCGAGAATGGTGAATTTGTTGTCAGATCAGCTGAGCAAACGAGCTTGGCAAAATAATTTTGTAAGATGAAACCAATCAAGGGAGGTACACGTAAATAATGTAAAATCGTGTACCTCTTTTTCCATGTAAGGGAACGTCTTTTCGCACAGAGAGGAAGAGCAAGAATGGTAAAGCGAAAAACAAAATTCATGTGTCAGGACTGCGGATATGAGTCACCAAAATGGATGGGAAAATGCCCAGGGTGCGGCGGCTGGAATCGTATGGTCGAAGAAGTAGAGGTTACCGGGGCGCAAAGACGGGGAGCATTTGCCCATTCCCAGGGTGGTTCAGGCATTCTTTCTAAACCGGTTCCGATTACTTCGATTGAAACGGTCAGCGAGCCGAGAATCCATACTGACTTAAAGGAATTGAACCGTGTTCTTGGCGGCGGAGTTGTTAAGGGGTCATTGGTGTTAATTGGCGGCGATCCGGGCATCGGAAAATCAACGCTCCTTCTGCAAGTATCTTCACAGCTAGCAAAAAAGGATCATCAAGTATTGTACATATCCGGTGAAGAATCCTTACGGCAAACCAAGCTTCGGGCGGAACGGTTGAACATCGCCTCGCCAAATTTAATGGTATATGCGGAGACAAACCTTGAGGAAATTAACAGGACCATTGAAAGCACAAATCCAAGCTTTGTCATTATCGATTCCATCCAAACGGTTTACCACCCGGAGGTTACCTCAGCACCCGGTAGTGTTTCTCAGGTTCGCGAATGTACGGCTGAATTAATGAGAATTGGCAAAACGAAAGGGATTGCCATCTTTATTGTCGGGCATGTTACAAAAGAAGGGTCGATTGCCGGTCCTAGGCTGCTCGAACATATGGTGGATACGGTCCTTTATTTTGAGGGTGAAAGACACCATACCTATCGAATTTTACGTGCTGTAAAAAACCGCTTTGGATCCACAAATGAAATGGGAATTTTTGAAATGAAGGAATTTGGCCTTGAAGAGGTCGAAAATCCATCGGAAATATTTTTGGAGGAGCGCTCCAGAGGTGCGGCAGGATCGACTGTTGTCGCTTCGATGGAAGGGACCCGCCCTGTTCTTGTGGAAATCCAAGCACTTATTTCGCCCACCAGCTTTGGGAACCCGAGAAGGATGGCAACAGGGATTGACCACAACCGGGTACCGCTCTTAATGGCTGTTCTAGAGAAGCGGGTCGGAATGCTCCTCGCCAATCAAGATGCCTATTTAAAGGTAGCCGGCGGAGTAAAATTGGATGAACCAGCCATTGATTTGGCGATTGCCGTAAGCATTGCTTCGAGTTTTAGGGACAAACCAACACGGCCGACAGATTGTATTATTGGGGAGGTCGGCTTAACGGGAGAAGTAAGACGGGTTTCAAGAATCGAGCAGCGTGTTCAGGAGGCTGCCAAAATGGGATTTGAGCGGGTTATCCTGCCGGCTAATAATCTTAGTGGCTGGAATGGGCCAATAGGTGTAGAACTCATCGGTGTTTCGTCAGTCAGCGAGGCGCTGAAGGTGGCTTTGGGAGGGTAGCGGATGGACAATAAAAGGTCAGGGGAACTATCCATTCATGATGTAGTACAGTTAATTGCACCGGGTACCCCTATTCGAGAAGGGCTTGATAATGTTTTACGGGCCAATACCGGAGGCTTGATTGTGATTGGCTATAACGAAAAAGTAAAAGCGATAGTCGACGGGGGATTTGAAATTAATTGTTCCTTTTCACCAAGCTTTTTATATGAATTGGCGAAAATGGACGGGGCAATCATCTTAAATGAAACCGGAAATAAAATTTTGATTGCTAACGCCCAGCTTGCCCCGGATACTGATATCGCCTCTACGGAAACGGGGATGCGGCACAGAACAGCCGAACGGGTCGCCAAGCAGACAAAAGCGCTTGTGATTGCAATTTCCCAAAGAAGAAATGTTATTACTTTGTATCAGGGGAATTTTCGTTATGCCCTCAAGGACATAGCTGTCATTTTAACAAAGGCGAATCAGGCCATTCAAACTCTGGAAAAATATAAATCCGTCCTGGAGCAAAGCATTACAAATTTAAGTATTTTAGAATTTGAGGATTCTGTTACGTATAATGATTTTCTGCTTGTCCTCCACCGCTTCGAAATGGTCTTAAAGATTAAAAATGAACTGCTGGGGTTCCTGTATGAACTGGGGACTGAAGGCAGGCTGATTCGGCTGCAGATGAATGAAATATTGACAGAACTGGAAGAAGAAATGATGCTGATTATGAAGGACTATGCGTTTGATAGAGAGGTAAAACCAAACGAAGTCCTGCAGCGGATGCAGACAATGACAGCGAGCGGGACCATAGACGACATGGTTTTGTTAAGGCTATTGGGGTACCTCGGCTATGTTCACCTCGATGAATACCGAAATCCGTGCGGATACCGGATTCTTAATAAAATTCCCAGGCTTCCTGGTGTCATCATCGAAAATCTTATCAATAACTTTGGAAATCTGACAAATATTCTGACTGCAACAGTTGAAGACCTTGATGACGTCGAGGGAATAGGGGAAATACGTGCGAATAAAATCAAAGAGGGCTTCAAATTAATTAAAGAGCGATTATATACGGATCGTCATCTATAAAACTATTGAAAAAATCTAAAAGGCTATGTTAAAATAAATGTTTTTCATTTATTTGACACTCCCATTTTTCGATGCTACCCTAGATTTTAACGTAACAAATTTGTTTCAAAATCAACACAATTTGGAAAAATAATCTTACTTGCAACGTTTCAATTTTCCTAATGTGTTTATAATGAAAAAGAGGAGGTGAAGGAATGTTAAAACGAATTGTGCAGGCGTGCTTTCTCATTACTGGGGGAACGCTTGGAATTTTGTTTTTGCCGCAATTACTTGTTCTACTTCATCTAAATGATAGCCAACTTATCAATAATTCCTATGTCACTGCTATTTTAGGTGCTATTATTTTTTATCTTATAACCTTTTGGGCAGTAGATTACGTTATTAATTTTATTAAATGGGCGGAAGATTCATTAGTAAAGATTCCTGTTACAGATGTTTTATTTGGAAGTATTGGCCTAATATTTGGCTTGTTGGTTGCCTTCTTGATCGGCTTTGCCCTAAATGCCGTACAAGTACCAATCTTAAATGAAGTGGCCCCGATTCTATTGACCTTGTTATTTGGGTATTTAGGATTCCAGGTGGGATTTAAAAAACGCGATGAACTTCTCGGTTTGTTTGGCCGAGGCAGCGGCAAGAAAAAGACCGCTGAAGAGGAAACAGATAAGGCGGAGTTTAAATCTTTAAAAATATTGGATACAAGCGTCATTATTGATGGACGCGTAGCTGATATTTGCCAAACGGGATTCTTGGATGGGACGATTGTTATTCCCCAATTTGTGCTTGAGGAATTGCAGCATATTGCGGACTCTTCTGACGTGTTGAAACGCAATCGCGGCAGACGAGGATTAGATATCTTAAATAGAATCCAAAAGGAGCTGGCTGTAAAAGTAGAGATTTACGAGGGAGATTTTGAAGAAATTCAGGAAGTCGACTCGAAGCTCGTTAAGCTGGCGAAAATAACGAACGGAATTCTTGTGACGAATGATTTTAACTTAAATAAGGTTTGTGAATTCCAAAATGTCTCCGTTTTGAATATCAATGATCTGGCAAATGCTGTGAAGCCTGTCGTTCTTCCAGGTGAGGAATTAACTGTTCAAGTAATCAAGGATGGTAAGGAATATCATCAAGGTGTTGCCTATTTGGATGACGGGACGATGATTGTCGTGGAAGAAGGAAGAGAATATATCGGCAAACGAATTGATGTTCTCGTAACGAGCGTCCTGCAGACATCTGCCGGTAGAATGATTTTTGCCAAACCGAAACTTTTAGAAAAAGCATTATAGACAGAAAAGCGGAAGCGCACGTTTAGCGACGTATGGCCTGGAGCGACTCGACTGAGATAAAGGAAACACGAAGAGCGTAAGCGATTCGATGTTGACTTATCGTAGGGAGAAGAGCGAAGGACACTAGTCGCTGTGCGCTGGAGCTGGACAAGTAGAATAGGGGTTATTTTATGACTTACAAAGTCATTCTCCCTGCCGCCGGTTCCGGAAAACGAATGGGGGCGGGGAAAAACAAGCTTTTGCTTGAACTTGAGGGTGTGCCAATCCTCATTCATACACTTAAAGTTTTTGCGGATGATGAGGATTGCGAGGCCATTATTTTAGCGGTAAATCCGCAGGATGAAAAGGAATTCACGGATTTAATCAATAAACATCATATCAAAAAGTCCGTCAGTATGGTTCCGGGCGGTTCTGAACGCCAGCACAGCATTTATAATGCGTTAAAAACCATCAAGACCGATGGGATAATTCTTGTTCATGATGCTGCCAGACCGTTTATCAAAAAAGAGCATATCCTCCGTTTAACGGGAGTAACAGAGGAGAATGGTGCTGCCATTATTGGCGTGCCTGCAAAAGATACGATGAAAAAAGTCATGGGCGGTACTGTAACAGAGACTGTGGAACGTTCGAGCTTGTGGGCAGTGCATACCCCGCAGGCTTTTCGCATTTCCCTCCTCCATCAGGCTTATGAAAAAGCAGAAAGAGACAGCTTTCTCGGCACTGATGATGCCAGTTTGGTAGAAAGATTGGGACATCCAGTGGCGATGGTGGAAGGCGATTATGATAATATCAAAATTACAACACCAGAGGATTTATTTTTTGCAGAAGCGATTTTAAAAAAGAGACTTAAAGGAGTTTGAATTATGTTTCGAATTGGCCAGGGCTTTGATGTTCATCAATTAACCGAGGGACGCCCTCTGATTATTGGTGGTATCACGATTCCATATGAAAAAGGGCTGTTGGGGCATTCCGATGCCGACGTATTATTACATACCGTTTCCGATGCCTGTTTAGGGGCAATTGGCGAAGGCGATATCGGAAGGCATTTTCCTGATACCGACCCAAACTTTAAGGACGCTGATTCGGCTAAGCTGATGGAGCGTGTCTGGGGAATCGTGAAAGAAAAAGGATATGAGCTTGTTAATGCTGATTGTACAATCATTGCCCAAAAACCAAAGATGGCTCCCTACATTGGCGAGATGCAGGCGCGGATTGCCGAGCTTCTCGAGGCATCTCCGGAGCAGGTTAATGTGAAAGCAACCACAACTGAAAAGCTCGGGTTTCCTGGCAGAGGCGAAGGGATTGCGGCCCAGGCAGTTGTTTTGTTAAAAAAGGTTGGGGTTTAGACTTTATTGAGGTTCTGCCAAGTGATAAAATATATCGGTATGAGAACCAAATGGAAAAAGTGGAGGCATTATGATGTCAAATGAGATTAGAGTAAGGTACGCTCCAAGTCCAACCGGACATTTACATATCGGGAATGCCCGTACGGCACTGTTTAATTATTTATTTGCCCGCAATAAAGGCGGAAAGTTTATTATCCGGATTGAGGATACCGATAAGAAACGTAATATTGAAGGCGGCGAGCAAAGCCAATTAAAATATTTAAAATGGCTTGGAATGGACTGGGATGAAAGTGTCGATGTCGGTGGTGAATACGGTCCGTACCGCCAATCGGAAAGAAATGATATTTATGCAACCTACTATAAGCAGCTCTTAGAGAATGGAAAGGCTTATAAATGCTACTGTACCGAAGAAGAATTGGAGAAAGAACGGGAAGAGCAAATTGCCCGTGGTGAAACCGCCCATTACTCCGGAAAGTGCCGGCACTTAACTCCGGAAGACCGCGCCCGTTTGGAGGCAGAAGGCCGCAAGCCAAGCATCCGTATTCTTGTTCCTGAAGGAAAGACGTATACCTTTGATGACATGGTTAAAGGAACTGTATCCTTTGAATCAGATACGATTGGCGGAGACTGGGTAATGGTTAAGAAGGATGGCACGCCAACCTATAACTTTGCGGTTGCTATCGATGACCGTCTCATGGAAATCTCGCATGTTCTGCGCGGCGATGACCATATCTCCAATACGCCAAAGCAACTGGTGGTATACGAAGCATTAGGCTGGGAGCCGCCAATTTTCGGACATATGACGTTGATTGTCAATGAAAGCCGGAAGAAATTGAGCAAGCGGGACGAGTCCATCATTCAATTTATCGAGCAATACGAGGAATTAGGTTATCTGCCAGAAGCATTATTTAACTTTATTGCCTTGCTCGGCTGGTCTCCTGCAGGGGAAGAGGAGATTTTCGCGCAAGAAGAATTTATTCAAATCTTTGATGCGCAGCGACTGTCCAAATCACCGGCATTATTTGATAAACAAAAGCTTGCTTGGATGAACAATCAATATATGAAAAAAGTAGAGCTAGAGCGGGTAGTGGAACTTTCCCTGCCGCATTTAATCAAGGCCGGACGTGTTAGCGAGAACCTGTCAGAGGAAGAACAACAATGGGTCCGCACTTTGGTTTCTCTCCTTCAGGAAAAAATGAGCTTTGGCGCGGAAATCGTCGAGCTTTCGGATATGTTCTTTAAGGACGAGGCAGACTATGAAGAAGAAGCGAAGGAAGTACTGGGCGGAGAACAAGTTCCAGAGGTGTTAAAGGCTTTCTCACAGGAGCTTGATCAGCTTGAAAGCTTCCAGGCAGAAGGCATCCAGGCCGCGATGAAGGCTGTCCAAAAATCAACAGGGCAAAAGGGGAAAAACTTGTTTATGCCGATTCGGGCTGCTGTGACGGGGCAAACCCATGGACCAGACCTGCCAAAATCGATTGAACTTTTAGGCCGCGAGAAAGTTCAAAATAGAATTAAGCAAATTATTAGTTAACATTCAAGAAAAAATGTAATATAGTATAAGTATTATAAAACGAGCTAAAGCTTTGATGAGGAAAAGTAGAAAAATGATGCTTGAAAGAGAGAACCATCACCGGCTGAAAGTGGTTTAAGCCGCTCATTTTTTGAAAATGCACCTCGGAGCCCCACTTCGAAACAGATTGCCTCTGGAGTAGATTTGGGCGGAACCTTTCCGTTAACAGGTAGAGTGAGGCCATATTAATGCGCACACAGTTTTTGTGTCTGTATTCATTGTGACCTAATCAGAGTGGAACCACGTTAAAATCAAGCGTCTCTGTCTTTACGACAGAGGCGTTTTTTATTTTATAAAAAGGGGTATAAAACAAAGGGGGGAGTATCAATGTTCAAAACATTGAAGGAGGATATTGATGTAATATTTGACCAGGATCCGGCAGCAAGAAGCTATTTGGAAGTAATTCTAACTTATTCAGGTCTGCATGCCATTTGGGCGCACCGTTTGGCGCATGGGTTCTATAAGAGAAAATTGTTTTTCATTGCTCGAGTTATTTCACAAGTAAGCCGCTTCTTCACAGGAATTGAAATTCATCCAGGGGCAAAAATAGGCAGAAGATTTTTTATCGACCATGGAATGGGCGTTGTTGTGGGGGAAACCTGTGAAATTGGCGATAATGTTACGATTTATCAAGGGGTCACACTAGGCGGTACAGGGAAAGAAAAAGGAAAGCGTCATCCGACTATTAAGGATAATGTACTCATCTCCACTGGTGCCAAGGTTTTAGGCTCGATAACAATCGGCGAAAATTCCAAAATCGGCGGCGGATCGGTAGTTTTAAAGGAAGTTCCGCCGAACTCCACGGTCGTGGGAATTCCGGGAAGAGTCGTCATGAAGGACGGCATTCGAGTTGGGAAAGATTTAAACCATTCCGATTTGCCAGACCCGGTTGCGGATCGCTTTAAAGATTTGCAAATGGAACTGGATCAAATGAAAAAGGAACTGGCAGAATTAAAAGAGGAAAGGACAAAAGTTAATGGCCATTCAACTGTATAATACACTTACCCGCAAGAAAGAGACCTTTGTACCGCTTGAAGAAGGCAAGGTCAAAATGTATGTTTGCGGGCCAACTGTCTATAATTATATCCATATCGGAAATGCGCGCCCGGCAATTGTATTTGATACGGTCCGCCGTTATTTAGAATACCGCGGTTACGACGTCAAATATGTATCCAACTTTACGGATGTCGATGATAAATTGATCCGCGCTGCCAATCAGCTCGGAGAAGATGTTCCAACGATTGCGAATCGGTTTATCGAGGCCTATTTTGAAGATGTTATGGCACTAGGCTGCAAAAAGGCAGATGTCCATCCGCGTGTCATGGAAAACATGGACATCATTATCGACTTTATCAGCCAATTAATTGAGAAGGGCTACGCCTATGAGTCTGAGGGGGATGTTTATTACCGGACGCGCCACTTTGAGGAGTACGGCAAGCTTTCCCACCAGCCAATTGATGAACTGCAGGCTGGAGCTAGAATTGAAGTAGGCGAGAAAAAAGAAGATAACCTGGACTTTGCTTTATGGAAAGCAGCCAAGGAAGGGGAAATTTTCTGGGAGAGCCCGTGGGGTCCGGGAAGACCGGGCTGGCATATCGAATGCTCGGCGATGGCGAAAAAATATCTTGGTGAGACCATTGATATCCACGCTGGCGGACAGGATTTAACCTTCCCGCACCATGAAAATGAAATTGCCCAATCCGAGGCGTTAAGCGGAAAAACCTTTTCCCGCTATTGGATGCATAATGGCTATATTAATATTGATAATGAAAAAATGTCAAAGTCCCTTGGCAACTTTGTGCTGGTCCATGACATTATTAAGCAAATAAACCCGCAGGTGTTACGATTCTTTATGCTGTCCGTTCACTACCGCAATCCAATCAATTACAGTCAGGAGTTATTGGAGAGCACAACGGCAGCCCTTGACAGGTTAACCACCTCTTACCAAAATTTAAAGCATCGCCGGGAGGCAAGCGCAAATTTGCCGGATAATAATCAAGAATGGCTTGATAAAATCAGCAGACATCGTGATGAATTTATCGAAGCGATGGACGATGATTTTAATACAGCCAAGGCCATTTCTGTTTTATTTGAGCTTTCGAAACTGGCAAATTATTATCTCATGGAAAAAAATACAGCAGCAGAAGTCATTGATGCGTTTACAGCGCAATTCGAAGAGCTGTTTGCTGTTCTTGGCCTGACTTTTGAACAAGAAGAGTTACTGGATGAAGAAATTGATGCCCTAATTGAACAGCGGATTCAGGCCAGAAAGGACCGTAACTTCCAATTGGCTGACCAAATTCGTGACCAGTTAAAGGAAATGAATATCATTTTAGAGGATACCCCACAAGGTACAAGGTGGAAAAGAGGCTAATTTAAATGCTTGATTACGATAAAACAGTCGATGCCAGCCAATTGAATAGTCTCGCACTTGCTTACATGGGTGACGCTGTCTATGAAACATATGTAAGGCGTCACCTCTTGTTCAGCGGGCGGGTCCGGCCCCATCAGCTGCACAGAGAAGGGACGAGGTATGTTTCTGCAAAAGCGCAATGCCAGGTTCTTTTTCAAATGATGGATGAAGGGCTATTGCTAGAGGAGGAGATGGCGGTTGTTATGCGCGGCAGAAATGCGAAATCAGGAACTGTCCCGAAAAATACCGATGTTCAAACCTACCGATACAGCACTGCCTTTGAAGCGTTAATCGGCTATTTATATTTAATGGGAAGGAAGGACCGCCTAGAAGAACTCGTCCGCCAGTCGTTTTTCTATGTGGAAAATAAGAAAGGAGGAACGTCAACATGAATCAGGAACAGGAATACATCGTGGGTAAAAATCCGGTGATTGAGGCGCTAAAATCAAAACGGGATATCAATAAAATTTTAATTGCAGAAGGGTCACAGCGCGGGCAAATGCAGCAGATTACCCAATTGGCCAAAGAAGGAAATGTCCTCGTGCAATTAGTACCAAAGAAAAAAATCGACCAGATTACTGACCAGAACCATCAAGGTGTCCTTGCCTATGTCGCAGCCTATCAGTATGCCGAATTGGATGATTTGTTTGCGGCGGCAGAAAAGAACAACGAACCTCCTTTCTTTTTACTGCTGGATGAGATTGAGGATCCTCATAACCTCGGCTCGATCATGAGAACTGCAGATGCAGTCGGAGCGCACGGGATCATCATTCCAAAGCGAAGGGCAGTTGGCTTAACGGCAACGGTCGCCAAAGCTTCGACAGGAGCCATTGAATATATACCGGTTGTCCGGGTAACAAACATGGCGCGTACTATAGATGATCTGAAGGAACGGGGAGTCTGGATTGCCGGGACAGATGCGAAGGGAAAACAGGATTACCGGCAAATGGACGGAACGCTTCCGCTTGGCCTTGTGATTGGCAGCGAAGGAAAAGGAATGGGGAGGTTAATCCGTGATAAGTGTGATTTTCTCATTCATCTGCCAATGGCGGGTCATGTTACATCCTTAAATGCTTCTGTTGCGGCGGCACTGCTGATGTATGAGGTATACCGGAAACGGCACACCTTAGAGGGATAGTATATGGATATCCTGCTAGTCGATGGCTATAACATTATCGGGGCTTGGCCGGAGCTTAAAGCATTAAAAGACCGGGATCTTCCGGCAGCAAGGGACCGATTGGTGGAAAAGATGGCCGAGTATCAGGCCTTTTCCGGCTTTCGGGTAATCGTTGTCTTTGATGCTCATTATGTAAAAGGAACGGAAAAAAAGTATGAGAATCACAAGGTTGAAGTCATTTTTACGAAGGAAAATGAATCAGCGGATGAACGGATTGAAAAAATGGCGATCAGCCTGAGTAATCGAAGAACACAGGTTCACGTGGCCACTTCTGATTTTACAGAGCAATGGCAAATTTTTGGACAGGGTGCTTTAAGAAAATCAGCCCGTGAATTAGAAATAGAAATGTCCTCCATTGAAAAAGGAATTGAGAAAAAGGTAAAAAAAATTCAAGAGAAAAAACCTTTCTACAAAATACCGATTAGCGAAGAAATGGCAGAAATTTTTGAAAAATGGCGCCGTGGACAGAAGTGAGCTATCGACTTCAAAAAATTTCTAATGTATAATAATACTATCTATGCTTGTTCGGTGGAGGGGATCTTAAGTTGAGTGCGGACTTCGGGACAAATGTTAACGAGCAGTTTTTCGTAATGGAAGACGAGGAAATTGTCGATTTGGTTCACCAAGGCGACAGCGAAGCTTTGGATTTTTTAATCCATAAGTATCGAAATTTTGTACGTGCGAAAGCAAGATCCTATTTTTTAATTGGCGCGGATAAGGAAGATATTGTTCAAGAAGGAATGATTGGTCTGTATAAGGCGATCCGCGATTTTAGGGAGGACAAGCTAACCTCCTTCAAAGCATTCGCTGAGTTGTGCATCACAAGGCAAATCATCACAGCCATCAAAACGGCAACGAGGCAGAAGCATATTCCGTTAAATTCCTATGTTTCATTGGACAAGCCTATTTACGATGAAGAATCAGACCGGACGTTGATGGATGTATTATCGGGTGCAAAGGTTCTTGACCCGGAAGAGCTAATCATTAACCAGGAAGAGTTTGACCATATAGAAGTAAAAATGACGGAATTGTTAAGTGATTTAGAACGAAAGGTATTGGCCCTGTACTTGGATGGGCAATCGTACCAGGAAATTTCTGAAGAACTTAACCGTCATGTGAAATCGATTGATAATGCCTTGCAGCGTGTAAAAAGAAAGCTAGAGCGGTACCTGGAGTTTCGCGAGTTTTCCCTGTAAGTTTTGTATGCGCTCACAGATTTATGTCAGTTCACCGAATCTCCTGTCGAATGTTATTGACAATAAATAGGGGTCATGATACATTTTTAGGGATATAAAGAGGGTGCCTAAGGATGAGTAAAAAAAGAGTTCTTGCCTGCACAATCTGCGGTTCAAGAAATTATTCCACCGTCAGCAAGGATACACAAACAGAGAGATTGGAATTAAATAAATATTGTAAAACCTGTGGTGTGCATACTGTTCATCGTGAAACAAAATAACAGATTAACATTCTAGCATTGCTATTTACGATAGTTGGGGGTTACTAAATGTCTCGCATAAAGAATTTCTTCAGTGACGTAGTTCGTGAAATGAGAAAAGTCAGCTGGCCAAAACGCGGAGAACTGACTCGCTCTACTGTAACTGTTATAACAACTGTTGCTTTTTTTGCCGTTTTCTTTGCTGTTTTAGATTTGGGAATTTCAAAATTGATTCGGTTAATTCTTGAATAATAACTTGTACTTCATGGTATAATGGAAAACACAAGGAATTTTTAGCAAAAAACCCGTCATTAGCGGGTTTTTTAATTTGTTCAGAAAAGCGGAAGCGCCTAGGCGCTGAAGCTAGACAGTCAAAAAAAATAGTTGAATTTAAATTAGGGAGGGACGGACGCACAAGTCCTCTTAAATGGAAAAGAATTGGTATGTTGTTCATACTTACTCAGGCTATGAGAATAAGGTAAAGGCTAATTTAGAAAAACGTGTGGAATCCATGGGCATGTCAGATAAAATCTTTCGTGTCGTAGTTCCGGAAGAAGAAGAAACAGAAATTAAAAACGGTAAGAAAAAGGTTGTCAAACGTAAGGTGTTCCCTGGATATGTGTTGGTTGAGCTTGTGATGACCGACGATTCTTGGTATGTCGTACGGAATACACCAGGTGTAACAGGGTTCGTTGGTTCTGCTGGATCAGGTTCAAAGCCGACTCCGCTGCTTCCGGAAGAAGTGACCGGTTTGCTGAAACGTATGGGCGTAGAAGAAAAGCGTATTGACGTTAACTACGAAATCGGCGAAACCGTCAAAGTTAAAGAAGGCCCATTCGCCAACTTCACAGGAGTCGTCGAAGAAATGGACAAGGACAAAGCCAAGCTTAAAGTACTAGTCAACATGTTCGGCCGCGACACCCCAGTAGAACTTGAATTCACACAAATTGATAAGCTTTAATTAATATTGATTGTTAGCAAAGTTGATGACATAGTTTTGCTAACCTGTTGATTGGAGCGGAAGGGGCGAGACTCCTGCGGGAGTACGGGGCAGGGGAGACCCCACAGGCGCTAAAGGCGCCGAGGAGGCTCCCCGAACCGCCCGCGGAAAGCGAGCCCCTGGAGCGCAAATCAACAGCCCTTTTTAGAGGGTAAATTGGCCAATTTTAAAGAAATATTATCTGATATTGTAAAAAAACTTGAAATCAGTTTTAAAAAATGATAATATTTCATAGGTCAGTATGTCTAAGGAAAACTCCTTGGACAAGACTTTTGTCAAGCTCTTTGTATTCATATAAAGACTTCAGATGAGTGGGAGGGTTAATACCCTATTAACCACATCACGGACTTTAAGGAGGTGTGTCTCGTGGCTAAAAAAGTAATTAAAGTTGTTAAATTACAAATCCCTGCTGGTAAAGCAAATCCTGCGCCGCCAGTTGGTCCTGCACTAGGTCAAGCCGGTGTTAACATCATGGGATTCTGTAAGGAATTTAACGCTCGTACAGCAGATCAAGCTGGATTGATTATTCCTGTTGAAATCACGGTGTTTGAAGACCGTTCATTTACATTTATTACGAAAACTCCTCCTGCTGCCGTTCTTTTGAAAGTAGCAGCTGGAATCCAGTCTGGTTCAGGCCAGCCTAACCGTAATAAAGTAGCAACAGTAAAGCGTGATAAAGTACGCGAGATTGCGGAACAAAAAATGCCTGACCTAAACGCAGCTAGCGTTGAAGCAGCAATGCGCATGGTTGAAGGTACTGCACGCAGCATGGGTATCGTTATCGAAGACTAATCCATGTAAGTAACTGTTATGTTGTAATGAAGGGGTTGCGCAGTTTTAAAATACTCGCAACCTTTTTCGTGGGAGTTATACGACGTTAAAACCACAATTTAGGAGGAAGTAAAAATGGCTAAAAAAGGTAAGAAGTACCTAGAAGCTGCTAAGCTTGTAGATCGCTCAAAAGCTTACCCAATTGCAGAAGCAATTGAACTTGCTAAGCAAACAAATATTGCGAAATTCGACGCAACTCTTGAAGTTGCTTTCCGCTTAGGTGTTGACCCTAAGAAAGCTGACCAGCAAATTCGTGGAGCAGTTGTGCTTCCAAACGGAACTGGTAAAACTCAACGCGTATTAGTATTCGCGAAGGGTGAAAAAGTGAAAGAAGCAGAAGCAGCTGGCGCTGATTATGTTGGCGATGCAGAATACATCAACAAAATCCAACAAGGTTGGTTCGAGTTCGATGTAATCGTAGCAACACCTGACATGATGGGTGAAGTTGGTAAATTAGGTCGTACTTTAGGACCTAAAGGCTTAATGCCAAACCCTAAAACAGGCACAGTTACATTTGATGTAACAAAAGCAATCAATGAAATTAAAGCAGGTAAAGTTGAATACCGTGTTGACAAAGCTGGAAATATCCACGTGCCTATCGGTAAATCTTCTTTCGATAACGAAAAGCTTGTTGAGAACTTCACTACTGTGTTCGAAACAATGTTAAAAGTAAAGCCATCTGCTGCTAAAGGTACTTACATGAAGAACGTAACTGTTACTTCAACAATGGGACCTGGAATCAAGGTAGATCCTTCTACTGTTGCAGCAAGATAAGGTAACTAATTTTTCCAATTGACAATCGAAATTAGATTTTATATAATCAATTTTGTTGTTTAATATAACAAACATTTGTACCGTAGACAGCAGGGGCTTATGTGCTTAATAATCCTGCCGAGGTTATGCGATAAATTAAGCTATCTTTTTAGCTGATTATGCTGCCTCTATGTCTAAATTATGATATAGAGGCATTTTACTGACCGGTATAAATGTAGACATTCTACAGGAGGTGTTAAGATGAGCAGTGCAATCGAAGCTAAAAAACAGGTTGTCGAAGAAATTGCTGGAAAACTAAAAGCTAGCGTATCAACAATTGTTGTTGACTACCGTGGCCTTACAGTTGGTCAAGTGACTGAACTTCGTAAACAACTTCGCGAAGCTGGCGTTGAGTTCAAGGTTTATAAAAACTCTATGACTCGCCGTGCGGCTGAAGAAGCAGGTCTTGCTGGCTTAAACGATGCATTAACAGGTCCTAACGCAATCGCGTTCAGTACTGAAGATGTAGTAGCACCAGCGAAAATCTTAAACGATTTTGCTAAAAAGAACGAAGCGTTAGAATTAAAAGCGGGTGTTATCGAAGGTAACGTCGCAACTGTTGAAGAGGTTAAAGCTCTTGCTGAACTTCCTTCACGCGAAGGCTTGCTTTCTATGTTACTCAGCGTGCTTCAAGCACCAATCCGCAACCTTGCTCTTGCAACAAAAGCAGTTGCAGATCAAAAAGAAGAACAAGGCGCGTAAGTTAAAACTTATCGCTTAACCAATAACGGAATGAAAATTAAGGAGGAAAATTAAAATGACTAAAGAACAAATCATTGAAGCAGTTAAATCTATGACTGTTTTAGAACTTAACGATCTTGTAAAAGCAATCGAAGAAGAATTCGGCGTAACTGCTGCTGCTCCTGTAGCAATGGTTGGCGGCGCAGGTGCTGCTGCTGTTGAAGAGCAAACTGAGTTTGATGTAATCCTAGCTTCTGCTGGCGATCAAAAAATCAAAGTTATCAAAGTTGTTCGTGAAATCACTGGTCTTGGACTTAAAGAAGCAAAAGACCTTGTTGACAACACTCCAAAGCCTGTTAAAGAAGGCGTTGCTAAAGAAGAAGCTGAAGCAATCAAAGCTAAGCTTGATGAAGTTGGAGCTAACGTTGAAGTTAAGTAATCTTAACACTATAAAGAAGTCCGCTGCATAAGCGGGCTTTTTTTGGCTATCTTAAAAAGGTCCTGGTGCCTCATTATCTTCTATCCTATATCCTCGGGAGGTGAGTCGTTTGACTGAACACTACTATTCTCGTTCCCAAAAGGTTGAAAGTGACCCGAAATATTGGGACTTCACCTTAAGAAACCATCAATTTCGGTTTAAAACGGATAACGGAGTTTTTTCAAAAAGAGAGGTAGATTTTGGCTCACGTCTATTAATTGAATCTTATACGATTCCGGAAATAAACGGTCCTATTCTCGATGTTGGCTGCGGATATGGCCCCATTGGTTTATCTATTGCAAAGGCCAACCCAGATCGGATCATTCATATGGTAGATGTGAATGAACGGGCTCTTGAATTGGCGAGGGAAAATGCCGTTCTCAACAAAATTGAGAATGTAAAAATCTATGAAAGTGACCGGCTGCTTAGTGTAAAGGAAGATTCCTTTTCCGCTATTTTAACTAATCCCCCCATTCGTGCCGGAAAAAAGACTGTTCATGATATTTTTGAACAAGCTTATGAGCGTCTTGCTGCCCGCGGCGAATTATGGGTAGTCATTCAAAAGAAGCAGGGTGCTCCCTCGGCGATGGAGAAAATGAAAGAACTGTTTTCTAATGCTGAAGTAATTGACAAATCAAAAGGATATTTCATCATAAAGGCTAAAAAACAGTTGACTTGATAGTGTCGTTGTGATAGCATTATAAAATGCCATCATAATATTTACCGAATTATTCCTATAAATACATTTTGCTTGTATAAAATAGGGATAAAAAGGAAATGATGACAAAATAATAGTCAAAATGTGAAAATGTGGTTTTTGGGAAAAAACCCTTTTTCTTTTTGTCTTTTGGATAGGGCTTTAAAGCACTGCTCAAAAGATGTGCATAGATTTTTAAATTACGCTTGATTTGAGGGGTGAATCAGTTGACAGGTCAACTAGTTCAGTATGGACGCCACCGGAAGCGGAGGAGTTACGCACGAATCAGTGAAGTTTTAGAGTTACCAAACCTTATTGAAATCCAAACCTCTTCTTATCAGTGGTTTCTTGATGAGGGATTGCGTGAAATGTTCCAGGATATTTCACCGATTGAAGATTTTACAGGTAACTTATCACTGGAATTTATTGATTACAGTCTTGGCGATCCAAAGTATTCTGTAGAAGAATCAAAAGAACGGGACGTTACATATTCTGCTCCATTGCGTGTCAAAGTACGTCTTGTAAACAAAGAAACAGGCGAAGTAAAGGATCAAGATGTATTCATGGGTGACTTTCCGTTAATGACGGAAACTGGCACGTTTGTTATTAATGGTGCGGAACGTGTTATTGTTTCGCAGCTGGTGCGCTCACCGAGCGTTTATTTCAGCGGAAAAACCGATAAAAACGGAAAAAAGGGCTACACAGCTACTGTCATTCCGAACCGCGGCGCTTGGCTTGAATATGAAACAGATGCCAAGGATGTCGTATATGTCAGAATCGATCGTACTCGGAAACTGCCCGTTACGGTTCTTTTGCGTTCACTTGGTTTCGGCTCTGATCAAGAAATTCTTGAATTGATTGGTGATAATGAATATCTCCGCAACACGCTTGAAAAAGATAATACGGAAGGTATTGATAAAGCGTTACTTGAGATTTACGAACGTCTTCGTCCAGGTGAACCTCCGACTGTTGAAAATGCGAAGAATTTATTGATTTCTCGTTTCTTTGATCCGAAACGATATGACCTGGCTAATGTAGGTCGTTATAAAATTAATAAAAAGCTTCACATTAAAAACCGCCTATTCAATCAGCGCTTAGCGGAAACGCTGGCAGACCCTGAAACAGGTGAAATCATTGCAGAAAAGGGAACTGTTTTGGATAGAAGAAATCTGGACAGAATCCTGCCTGCGCTTGAGAAAAATATTAATTTCAAAAGCTACAACCCTGTTGGCGGTGTAGTGGAAGAAGAAATCATTATGCAGGGCATCAAGATTTACGCTCCTGGCGATGAAAATGAAAAGGTTATTAATGTCTTAGGTAATGCCTATGTGGCAGAACCAATTAAAAATATCACTCCTGCTGATATTATTGCGTCAATCAGCTACTTCTTTGATTTGCTGCACGGAGTAGGCGATACAGATGATATCGACCATTTGGGGAACAGACGTCTTCGTTCAGTTGGTGAGCTTTTGCAAAACCAATTCCGAATTGGATTGTCCCGGATGGAGCGCGTTGTTCGTGAAAGAATGTCCATTCAGGATACAGCAACGATAACGCCGCAGCAGTTAATCAATATTCGTCCAGTTATTGCTTCCATCAAAGAATTCTTCGGAAGTTCACAGTTATCACAGTTCATGGATCAGACAAACCCGCTTGCGGAATTAACCCATAAGCGTCGTTTATCAGCGCTTGGACCAGGTGGTTTAACACGTGAACGTGCCGGTATGGAAGTTCGTGACGTTCACTACTCTCACTATGGCCGGATGTGTCCGATTGAAACACCGGAAGGTCCGAACATTGGCTTGATTAACTCATTATCAAGTTATGCAAAAGTTAATCGCTTTGGATTTATAGAAACACCTTACCGCCGTGTTGATCCTGATACAGGTAATGTGACAGACCGAATCGATTATTTAACAGCCGATGAAGAGGACAATTATGTTGTCGCTCAGGCGAATGCCCGTCTTGGTGATGATGGCTCCTTCCTTGATGAAGATGTTATTGCCCGCTTCCGTGGTGAGAACACGGTTGTTAAACGCGACCGGGTCGATTATATGGACGTATCACCAAAGCAAGTTGTTTCTGCTGCAACGGCATGTATTCCGTTCCTTGAAAATGACGACTCCAACCGTGCACTGATGGGTGCAAACATGCAGCGTCAGGCGGTCCCATTGATGCAGCCTGAGGCGCCAAGAGTTGGTACCGGCATGGAATATGTCTCCGGAAAAGACTCCGGGGCAGCGGTTGTTTGTAAGCATGATGGTATTGTGGAACACGTTGAAGCCCGTCAGGTATGGGTGCGTCGTGTGAAAGAGATAGATGGTCAAGAGGTTAAAGGTGACCTCGATAAATACCGGATGTTGAAATTTATCCGTTCCAACCAAGGAACATGCTATAACCAGCGTCCAATTGTGGCTGTTGGCAACCGTGTCAAAAAAGGCGAAATTCTTGCTGATGGTCCATCTATGGAGCTTGGCGAATTAGCTTTAGGAAGAAACGTTCTTGTTGCATTCATAAATTGGGATGGATACAACTATGAAGATGCGATTATCATGAGTGAACGTCTTGTAAAAGACGATGTCTATACTTCTATTCATATCGAGGAATATGAATCTGAATCTCGTGATACAAAGCTTGGACCAGAGGAAATTACTCGTGATATTCCTAACGTGGGTGAAGACGCCCTTCGCAATCTTGATGAGCGCGGTATTATCCGCATTGGTGCAGAAGTAAAAGACGGAGACCTTTTAGTTGGTAAGGTTACACCAAAAGGGGTAACAGAATTGACAGCTGAAGAACGTCTCTTACATGCTATCTTTGGTGAAAAGGCTCGTGAAGTCCGTGATACTTCTCTTCGTGTTCCACACGGCGGAGGCGGTATTGTTCTGGATGTAAAAGTCTTTAACCGTGAAGATGGCGATGAACTGCCTCCAGGCGTTAATCAGTTAGTCCGTGTCTATATCGTTCAAAAGCGGAAAATCTCCGCAGGTGATAAAATGGCGGGACGCCACGGGAATAAAGGGGTTATCTCAAGAATTTTACCGGAAGAGGATATGCCATTCCTTCCAGATGGCACACCGGTTGATATTATGTTAAATCCATTAGGGGTACCTTCTCGGATGAATATCGGGCAGGTTCTTGAGCTTCACTTAGGTATGGCTGCCAGAGCTCTTGGTATTCATGTTGCAACGCCAGTTTTTGACGGTGCACGTGAGGAAGATGTATGGGCAACGATTGAGGAAGCCGGCATGGCCCGCGATGCCAAAACGGTTCTTTATGACGGCCGTTCGGGTGAACCATTTGATAACCGTGTATCAGTCGGGGTCATGTATATGATTAAGCTTGCTCACATGGTTGACGATAAATTGCATGCACGTTCAACAGGTCCTTACTCACTTGTTACACAGCAGCCGCTTGGCGGTAAAGCCCAGTTTGGCGGACAGCGTTTCGGTGAGATGGAGGTATGGGCGCTTGAAGCATATGGTGCTGCATACACGCTGCAGGAGATTCTTACGGTTAAGTCGGATGACGTTGTTGGCCGGGTTAAAACATATGAAGCCATTGTAAAAGGCGAAAATGTTCCAGAACCGGGCGTTCCTGAGTCATTTAAGGTATTAATCAAAGAACTTCAAAGCTTGGGTATGGATGTCAAAATCTTATCCGGTGATGAAGAAGAGATTGAAATGCGCGATATGGAAGATGAAGAGGACATACAACAAGTCGACACATTAAACATCGTTCCTGACGCACCAAGCTTTGAATCCGAAAAAGTAGGTTCAAAAGAGTAATCCATTCTTAGTTTAAGCGCACTTAAGAGAATAGCTCCTGCTGTGAACAAGCTATTGCTGTTCCTTGGTGCGCTTTTAAGCTTTTATATAAGGGTAAAACCTGGACATAAATAGGGAGGTAGGCCCCTTGCTGGACGTTAATAATTTTGAGTACATGAAAATAGGTCTTGCATCACCGGATAAAATCCGCTCTTGGTCATTCGGTGAGGTTAAAAAACCTGAAACCATTAACTATCGTACGTTAAAGCCAGAAAAGGACGGTTTATTCTGCGAAAGAATTTTTGGTCCGACAAAGGATTGGGAATGTCATTGCGGAAAGTACAAGCGTGTCCGTTATAAAGGTGTTGTCTGTGACCGATGCGGTGTAGAAGTTACTCGTGCAAAGGTCCGCCGCGAACGAATGGGGCATATTGAACTTGCCGCACCTGTTTCGCATATCTGGTATTTTAAAGGCATTCCAAGTAGAATGGGGCTTGTTTTAGACATGTCTCCAAGGGCGCTTGAAGAAGTCATTTACTTTGCTTCATATGTAGTGACAGAATCAGGTGACACTGCTCTTGAAAAGAAACAGCTATTATCAGAAAAAGAATATCGTGCCTATCGTGAAAAGTACGGTAATAAATTCCAAGCATCTATGGGTGCAGAAGCCATCAAGAAACTGTTGTCAGATATCGATTTAGACAAAGAAGTTGATGGTTTAAAAGAAGAGCTTAAAACAGCTCAAGGCCAACGCCGTACACGTGCGATTAAACGTCTTGAGGTTCTCGAAGCATTCCGTAATTCCGGGAACGAGCCATCTTGGATGGTATTAGATGTTCTTCCGGTCATTCCACCGGAGCTGCGCCCAATGGTTCAATTAGATGGCGGAAGATTTGCGACTTCTGACTTAAACGATTTATATCGCCGTGTGATTAACCGTAACAATCGTTTAAAGCGTTTATTAGACCTGGGTGCGCCTAGCATTATCGTTCAAAACGAAAAGCGGATGCTCCAGGAAGCCGTCGATGCTTTAATTGACAACGGCCGCCGCGGCCGCCCGGTTACAGGTCCTGGTAACCGTCCGTTAAAATCACTGTCCCATATGCTGAAAGGTAAGCAAGGGCGTTTCCGTCAAAACCTGCTTGGAAAACGTGTTGACTATTCCGGCCGTTCGGTTATCGTCGTAGGTCCTAATCTAAAAATGTATCAATGCGGACTTCCGAAAGAAATGGCGCTTGAATTATTTAAGCCATTTGTGATGAAGGAGCTTGTTGAAAAGGGATTAGCCCATAATATTAAATCAGCAAAGCGCAAAATTGAAAGAGTGTCCCCAGATGTTTGGGATGTGCTTGAAGATGTCATTAAGGAGCATCCGGTTCTGTTAAACCGTGCCCCTACGCTTCACCGTTTAGGGATCCAGGCATTTGAACCTACGCTCGTTGAAGGCCGTGCTATTCGTCTTCACCCGTTAGTATGTACTGCATACAATGCCGACTTTGACGGAGACCAAATGGCTGTGCACGTACCGCTTTCTTCAGAAGCGCAGGCTGAAGCCCGCCTTTTAATGCTTGCTGCCCAAAACATTCTTAACCCGAAAGATGGTAAACCGGTTGTTACTCCTTCACAGGACATGGTATTAGGAAACTATTATCTAACTCTTGAAAGAGAAGGTGCCGTCGGTGAGGGCATGGTGTTTAATGATACGGACGAAGCCCTTCTTGCCTATCAAAACGGTTATGTTCACCTGCATACAAGGGTTGCTGTTAATGCCGGTAAATTAGGAAATGAGACTTTTACAGAAGAACAAAACAACAAGCTGTTAATCACAACCGTTGGTAAGCTTGTGTTTAATGAGATTCTTCCAAAATCATTCCCTTATATCAATGAACCAACTAAACACAATTTAGAGGTTGAAACACCTGCTAAGTACTTTGTCGAAAAAGGCGAGGATATCAAAGAAAAGATTAAAAATATGCCTTTGATTGATCCGTTTAAGAAGAAAATTCTTGGTAATATCATTGCGGAAGTATTCAAGCGTTTCAAAATTACCGAAACATCCAAAATGCTCGACCGCATGAAGGATTTAGGTTTCAAATATTCAACTAAAGCCGGTATTACTGTTGGTGTTGCCGATATCGTCGTACTTAAAGAGAAAGAGCAAATTCTTCATGATGCGCAGGCTAAGGTTGATAATGTTACTAAACAGTTTAGACGTGGTTTAATTACAGAGGATGAGCGTTATGACCGTGTCATCTCTATTTGGAGCCAGGCGAAGGATACTATTCAAGGTAAATTGATGAAATCCTTGAATAAGACTAACCCAATCTTCATGATGAGTGACTCCGGTGCCCGTGGTAATGCGTCTAACTTTACACAGTTAGCAGGTATGCGTGGTCTGATGGCCAACCCGGCAGGTCGTATCATCGAGTTACCAATCAAGTCAAGTTTCCGTGAAGGATTAACGGTATTAGAGTACTTTATCTCTACTCACGGTGCGCGTAAAGGTCTTGCCGATACCGCCCTTAAGACAGCTGACTCAGGTTACTTAACCCGCCGTCTCGTTGACGTTGCACAGGATGTTATTGTTCGTGAGGATGACTGTGGAACAGACCGCGGCTTTACTATCAGCGCTTTAAAAGATGGTACAGAGATTATTGAACCACTTGAAGAGCGTCTAATTGGCCGATATGCACGTACGCCTATTAAACATCCTGAAACAAAGGAAGTCCTTGTTCCGGAAAATGGCCTAATTACAGAAGACCTTGCCACTGTCATTGTAGAGGCTGGAATTGAAGAGGTTAAAATCCGTTCGGCATTTACATGTAACACCCGCCATGGTGTTTGTAAAAAATGTTACGGCCGTAACCTAGCGACTGGTCAAGAGGTCGAAGTGGGTGAAGCGGTTGGTATTATTGCGGCCCAGTCTATCGGTGAGCCAGGAACACAGCTAACGATGCGTACATTCCATACCGGCGGTGTTGCGGGTAACGATATTACGCAAGGTTTGCCGCGTATTCAGGAAATTTTCGAAGCGCGTAACCCTAAAGGGCAGGCTGTAATTTCAGAAATTGACGGTGTGGTCATCAGCATTAACGAAGGCCGCGACCGCCAGCACGAAATTGTTGTTCAAGGTGAAGTTGAGCAGCGCAGTTATACTGCTCCGTATACTGGCCGTCTAAAGGTTGCTGTCGGAGACCGGATTGAACGAGGTCAGGAATTAACCGAAGGGTCAATCGATCCAAAAGAACTGATTAAGGTAAAAGATGTAATTTCCGTTCAGGAATACCTGCTTCGTGAAGTGCAAAAGGTTTACCGGATGCAGGGTGTTGAAATTGGCGATAAGCACGTCGAGGTTATGGTCCGCCAAATGCTCCGCAAAGTGCGTGTCAGTGAGGCTGGGGATACAGATGTATTACCGGGTACACTGCTAGACATTCACCAGTTTACGGATGCCAATGAATCAGCTTTACTAAACGGCAAAATACCGGCTACAGGGCGTCCTGTATTACTTGGTATTACCAAAGCATCTCTTGAAACTGATTCATTCTTGTCTGCAGCATCATTCCAAGAAACAACAAGAGTTCTTACCGATGCAGCAATTAAGGGCAAGCGCGATGAATTACTTGGTTTAAAAGAGAATGTTATCATCGGGAAATTGGTTCCTGCCGGAACAGGTATGCAGCGCTACCGCAAAGCAGAGCCAGTCCTTCGGGATACAACCTCAGAAGAGCCGGTAACAATTGATTAAATAAATGTCAGAGGCTGACCTTCGTCAGCCTCTATTTTAAGAAAATATTTAAATGTTTTGTTGACAACTATTTTCTAAGATGTTACTATATCAAAGGTGCTCCTATACACCTGATACTTTGGAGGATAGCAATCATGTCTTATGAAAAAGTATTACAGGCGAAGAGTTTCATTATAGGGACAAAACAAGCAGTGAAAGCACTAAAGGAAGGAAAAGTCGAAGAGCTGATTATCGCGGCAGATGCTGACCAAAAAGTTACGGCACAGGTGGTCACAACAGCCCAAGACTTAGAAGTTCCTGTTCTGTATGTGGACTCCATGAAAAAGCTTGGTAAAGCATGCGGAATTCAAGTAGGTGCGGCCGCTGTTGCAATTATCCGTTAAAAACTGTTTTTGTAGATAGAGTAGTCTGCAAAAACTTTGTTTTTGCAAAAAAATGAACCACCTGGATGTGTGGGCTTACAATTAATGAAGGGAGGAAAAAAACATGCCTACAATTAACCAATTAGTGCGCAAGCCACGTCAGTCAACGACTGAGAAGTCAAAATCACCTGCGCTAAATAAAGGTTATAACAGCTTCAAAAAATCACAAACAAATGTATCTTCACCACAGAAACGCGGGGTATGTACTCGTGTTGGTACAATGACTCCAAAGAAACCAAACTCAGCGTTACGTAAATATGCTCGTGTACGCTTGACAAATGGTATCGAGGTGACTGCATACATTCCTGGTATCGGCCACAACCTTCAAGAGCACAGTGTTGTTCTTATCCGTGGCGGACGTGTAAAAGACTTACCAGGGGTACGTTATCACATCGTACGCGGAGCGCTTGATACAGCTGGAGTTAACAACCGTATGCAAGGCCGCTCAAAATATGGTACTAAGAGACCAAAAGCAGCTAAGAAATAATCATACTAAATAGAAGCTTCTTTGAAAGGAGGAAAAAGCATGCCACGTAAAGGTCCTGTAGCAAAGAGAGACGTGTTACCAGATCCACTTTACAATTCAAAATTAGTTACTCGTCTTATCAACAAAATGATGATTGACGGTAAAAGAGGTAAATCTCAAGAAATTCTTTACTCTGCATTTAATACAATCCGTGAGCGTTCTGGAAAAGAACCTATGGAAGTATTCGAAGCAGCAATGAAAAATATCATGCCAGTTCTAGAAGTAAGAGCACGCCGTGTCGGTGGTGCTAACTACCAAGTTCCAGTTGAGGTGCGTCCTGACCGCCGTACAACTCTTGGTCTTCGCTGGTTGGTAAACTATGCGCGTCTTCGCGGTGAAAAAACAATGGAAGAGCGCTTAGCGAACGAAATCATGGATGCAGCAAACAACACTGGTGCATCTGTTAAGAAACGTGAAGATACACACAAAATGGCTGAAGCAAACAAAGCGTTTGCTCACTATCGTTGGTAATCTAACCTTCAAATATAAAAACTTTCTACTAGGAAGGAGAAAGACCCAATGGCAAGAGAGTTCTCCTTAGAAAATACTCGTAATATCGGCATCATGGCTCACATCGATGCCGGTAAAACGACTACCACTGAGCGTGTCCTTTATTACACTGGTAAGATTCATAAAATCGGTGAAACACATGAAGGTGCTTCTCAGATGGACTGGATGGAGCAAGAACAAGAACGCGGAATTACAATCACTTCCGCTGCAACAACTGCACAATGGAAAGGCCACCGTGTTAACATCATCGACACTCCGGGACACGTAGACTTCACTGTAGAAGTAGAACGTTCCCTTCGTGTACTTGATGGTGCGGTAGCAGTTCTGGATGCTCAGTCAGGTGTTGAACCACAAACTGAAACAGTTTGGCGTCAAGCAACAACTTACGGAGTACCACGTGTAGTATTCGTAAACAAGATGGACAAAATCGGCGCAGACTTCCTGTACTCTGTAAAAACATTACATGAGCGTCTGCAAGCGAATGCTCATCCAATTCAGTTACCAATCGGTGCTGAAGATCAATTCTCAGCTATCATTGACCTTGTGGAAATGAACGCAGTATTCTACGGAAACGACTTAGGAACTGATATTGAAGTTCGTGATATTCCGGAAGAACACCGTGCGCAAGCTGAAGAATATCGTGAAAAATTAGTTGAGGCAGTAGCTGAACTTGATGAAGAGTTAATGGAAAAATACCTTGGCGGAGAGGAAATCTCAAAAGAAGAGTTAAAAGCCGCAATCCGTAAAGGTACAGTTAACGTTGAATTCTACCCAGTTATCTGTGGATCAGCTTTCAAAAACAAAGGTGTTCAGTTAATGTTAGATGCAGTTATCGATTACCTTCCATCTCCATTAGATGTACCTGCCATCAAAGGTCATGCTGTGGATGATGAAGATGAAATCGTTGAGCGTCACTCAAGTGACGAAGAGCCATTCTCAGCTCTTGCATTTAAAGTTATGACAGACCCTTATGTTGGTAAATTAACGTTCTTCCGCGTTTATTCTGGTACTTTAGAGTCTGGATCATATGTTCAGAACTCAACTAAAGGCAAACGTGAACGTATCGGACGTATCCTGCAAATGCACGCAAACAGCCGTCAGGAAATCTCAAAGGTTTATGCCGGTGATATTGCTGCTGCTGTAGGTTTGAAAGATACAACTACTGGTGATACTCTATGTGACGACAAAAACCTTGTTATCCTAGAGTCTATGCAATTCCCTGAGCCAGTAATCCAGCTTTCAGTTGAACCTAAATCAAAAGCTGACCAAGACAAAATGACAACTGCTCTGCAAAAGCTGCAAGAAGAAGATCCGACCTTCCGTGCACATACTGATCAGGAAACTGGACAAGTAATCATCGCTGGTATGGGTGAGCTTCACCTAGATATCATCGTTGACCGTATGCGTCGTGAATTCAAAGTTGAAGCTAATGTAGGTGCACCGCAGGTTGCTTACCGCGAAACATTCCGTGCTTCTGCACAAGTTGAAGGTAAGTTCGCTCGTCAGTCTGGTGGACGCGGTCAATACGGACACGTTTGGATCGAATTCTCACCTAACGAAGAAGGAAAAGGCTTCGAGTTCGAAAACGGTATTGTCGGTGGTGTTGTTCCTCGTGAATACATCGCTCCAGTCCAAGCGGGACTTGAAGATGCGCTTCAACGCGGTGTTCTTGCTGGATATCCATTAGTTGATATTAAAGCAAGACTATTCGATGGTTCATACCATGATGTTGACTCCTCTGAAATGGCGTTTAAAATTGCCGCTTCATTGGCACTTAAAAATGCAGCATCTAAGTGTCAGCCAGTAATCCTTGAACCAATGATGAGGGTAGAGGTTGTAATCCCTGAAGAATATCTTGGGGACATTATGGGACAAATCACTGCACGTCGTGGACGTGTTGAAGGTATGGAAGCTCGTGGTAACGCACAAGTTGTTCGTGCTATGGTTCCTCTATCAGAAATGTTTGGATATGCAACTGCGCTTCGTTCTAGCACACAAGGTCGTGGAGTATTCTCTATGCACTTTGATCACTACGAAGAAGTACCTAAATCAGTTTCTGAAGAAATCATCAAAAAAAATAAAGGTGAGTAATTGATTTTTACTTATCTTTAAAGTATAACTACTTATGTAAGAATGGAAACTGTGAAACGAGGACAACCTCTTTACAGTTTCCGCTTAAATATACTTAATTTTTATAATCCAAAGGAGGATTTTCCAAATGGCAAAAGCTAAATTCGACCGTTCAAAGCCACACGTTAACATTGGTACAATCGGACACGTTGACCATGGTAAAACTACTTTAACTGCTGCAATCACTTCTGTACTTGCTAAGCAAGGTAAAGCAGAAGCTCGTGCATACGATCAAATCGACGGTGCTCCAGAAGAAAGAGAACGTGGTATCACAATCTCTACTGCACACGTTGAGTATGAAACTGATGCACGTCACTACGCACACGTTGACTGCCCAGGACACGCTGACTATGTTAAAAACATGATCACTGGTGCAGCACAAATGGACGGCGGTATCCTTGTTGTATCTGCAACTGATGGTCCAATGCCACAAACTCGTGAGCACATCCTTCTTTCTCGTCAGGTAGGCGTACCTTACCTTGTTGTATTCATGAACAAGTGTGACATGGTTGACGACGAAGAATTACTAGAATTAGTAGAAATGGAAATTCGTGACCTTCTTTCTGAATACGATTTCCCTGGCGATGACACTCCAGTTATCAAAGGTTCTGCTCTTAAAGCATTAGAAGGCGATGCTGCATGGGAAGAAAAAATTATCGAACTTATGGATGCTGTTGACAGCTACATTCCAAACCCAACTCGTGACACTGACAAGCCATTCATGATGCCAGTTGAGGACGTATTCTCTATCACTGGTCGTGGTACAGTAGCTACAGGACGCGTTGAGCGTGGCGTAGTTAAAGTTGGTGACGTAGTTGAAATCGTTGGTTTCACTGAAGAGCCAAAATCTACAACTGTAACAGGTGTAGAAATGTTCCGTAAGCTTCTTGACTTTGCTGAAGCTGGTGACAACATCGGTGCCCTTCTTCGTGGCGTAGCCCGTGAAGAAATCGAGCGTGGACAAGTTTTGGCTAAGCCAAAGTCTATCACTCCACACACAAAGTTCAAAGCACAAGTTTACGTATTATCTAAAGAAGAAGGTGGACGTCATACTCCATTCTTCTCAAACTATCGTCCACAATTCTATTTCCGTACTTCTGATATCACTGGTATCATTATTCTTCCAGAAGGTACTGAAATGATCATGCCTGGTGATAACACAGAAATGACTGTTGAGCTTATCGCTCCAGTTGCGATTGAAGAAGGAACTAAGTTCTCTATCCGTGAAGGTGGACGTACTGTAGGTTCAGGTTCAATCACTACAATCATTGAGTAATTAATCTATAACAGAAGCAGCTGGGTGACGATCCAGCTGCTTTTTTATATTGTTCTTTTAAAAATTTACCGTGTTTCTTCTATATAATTATGAATGTTTAAATGTAATTTAATTAGGAGATTACTGGAGATTATTATTATGTGTTGAAATCATGTATATCAACCTTTATAATAATAAAAGTGTTCAGGACATAAGACTAAAAAAAATCGTAATAAATGTTGCGTTTGCTTTATGTTTTATGTATAATAGACAATGTTGGTCTTTGACTGCGATGATGTGGGAGGTTGCTGACACACCCGGCCGCTTTGCCATGGCGCTGTGTTAGGGAAATTCTCACTGAGAAATGTCTATTTTGAAAATAGGCGAATAAAGGAGGGAAAATAATGGCAAAACAAAAAATTCGTATCCGCTTAAAAGCATATGATCACAGAATCCTTGATCAATCTGCAGAAAAAATCGTTGAAACAGCAAAGCGTTCAGGTGCAGCTGTGTCTGGTCCGATTCCGCTTCCAACTGAAAAATCTATTTATACGATTCTTCGTGCGGTTCACAAGTACAAAGATTCTCGTGAGCAATTTGAAATGCGGACACATAAGCGTCTAATCGACATCGTTAATCCAACTCCACAAACAGTTGATGCATTAATGAGATTAGATTTACCATCCGGTGTAGATATCGAAATCAAATTATAAGCAAATAAAATTTTACAAAATTAGGAGGTGTGACTTACATGACCAAAGGAATCTTAGGAAGAAAGATTGGTATGACTCAAGTATTTGCTGAGAACGGAAACTTAATTCCTGTAACAGTAGTTGAAGTAGCTCCAAACGTTATTCTTCAAAAGAAATCTGCGGAAACTGATGGCTACGAAGCTATTCAGGTAGGTTTCGAAGATAAACGTGAAAAGTTAGCTAACAAACCTGAAAAGGGACATGTTGCAAAAGCAAATACTGCTCCTAAGCGCTTCGTTCGCGAATTCCGCGGAGATGACTTAGCAGGCTATGAAGTTGGTCAAGAAGTCAAAGTTGATATTTTCGCTGCAGGCGATTTAGTAGATGTAACAGGAATCTCAAAGGGTAAAGGTTTCCAAGGCTCTATCAAGCGCCACGGACAATCACGCGGCCCAATGGCTCACGGTTCTCGTTACCACCGTCGTCCTGGTTCAATGGGACCAGTTGCTCCAAACCGTGTATTCAAGGGTAAATTATTACCTGGACGTATGGGCGGAGAGCAAGTTACTGTTCAAAATCTTGAAATCGTTAAGGTTGACGCTGAGCGCAATCTACTTTTAATCAAAGGTAACGTTCCAGGCGCGAAAAAAGCATTACTAAAAATCAAAGGTGCGGTTAAAGCATAATCACTTCATAAGAAAGGAGGAACATAGGAATGCCGAAAGTAGCATTATTTAACCAAAACGGTTCACAAGTTGGTGAAATCGAGTTAAACGAATCCGTATTTGGTATTGAACCTAACCAACACGTATTATTTGAAGCGATCATTATGCAAAGAGCTTCTTTACGTCAGGGAACTCATAAAGTTAAAAATCGTTCTGAGGTAGCCGGCGGTGGTCGTAAACCATGGCGCCAAAAGGGAACAGGTCGTGCTCGTCAAGGGTCAATCCGTTCTCCACAATGGCGCGGAGGTGGTACTGTATTTGGTCCACAACCACGCAGCTATAGCTATAAATTACCGAAAAAGGTTCGTCGTTTAGCAATCAAATCTGCACTATCATCTAAAGTTCTAGAAGAAAAAGTGTTAGTACTTGAAAGCTTAGCGTTCGATGCTCCAAAAACAAAAGACTTCAAAGCTGTTTTAAATGGTCTTTCTGTTGAGAAAAAAGCGTTAATCGTTACAGCTGACCTTGATGAAAACGTAGCATTATCTGCTCGCAACATTCCTGGTGTAACAGTTGTAACTGCTGATGGAATCAACGTATTAGACGTTGTAAATCATGATAAATTAATCATGACTAAAGCAGCGGTTGAAAAAGTAGAGGAGGTGCTTGCATAATGGATGCACGCGATATCATTAAGCGCCCCGTTATCACTGAACGTACTACTGACCTAATGGCTGAAAAGAAATATACTTTTGAAGTGGATGTTAAGGCTAATAAAACTCAAGTTAAAGATGCTGTCGAAGAAATCTTTGGCGTAGAAGTTGATAAAGTCAACATCATGAACTACAAAGGTAAGTTCAAGCGTATGGGTAAATTTGGTGGTTACACAAACAAACGCCGCAAGGCAATCGTTAAACTAACTGCTGACAGCAAAGAAATCGAATTCTTTGAAAGCTAAAATCTAATATAAGAGGAGGGAAATAAAATGGCGATTAAAAAGTACAAACCTACCTCTAACGGACGTCGTGGGATGACTGTTTCTGATTTCGCTGAAATCACAACAAGTACTCCAGAAAAATCACTCTTAGCTCCATTAAAGAGCAAAGGCGGCCGTAACAACCAAGGTAAGTTAACTGTTCGTCATCAAGGTGGCGGCCATAAGCGTCAATATCGTTTAATCGACTTTAAACGTAACAAAGATGGCATTCCTGGACGCGTTGCCACTATCGAATACGATCCAAACCGTTCTGCAAACATTGCACTAATCAACTATGCTGATGGTGAAAAGCGTTATATCTTAGCTCCAAAAAATCTTGAAGTAGGCATGGAAGTAATGTCTGGCTCTGAGGCAGATATTAAAGTAGGTAACTCACTTCCATTAGCAAACATTCCAGTTGGTACAGTAGTACACAACATCGAATTAAAACCAGGTAAAGGCGGCCAGTTAGTTCGTTCTGCTGGAACAAGCGCTCAAGTACTTGGTAAAGAAGGTAAATACGTACTTGTACGTTTAACTTCTGGTGAAACTCGCATGATTCTTTCTGAATGCCGTGCATCTATCGGTCAAGTAGGAAACGAACAGCACGAACTTATTAAAATCGGTAAAGCTGGTCGTTCTCGCTGGTTAGGCGTGCGTCCAACTGTCCGCGGATCTGTTATGAACCCTAACGATCACCCACACGGTGGTGGTGAAGGACGTTCACCAATCGGACGTAAGTCTCCAATGTCTCCTTGGGGCAAACCGACTCTTGGTTACAAAACTCGTAAGAAGAAAAACAAATCCGACAAACTTATTATTCGTCGTCGTAAAAAATAACGTGATTGAACTACGGTTCAAAGACAGAGCCGTAGACCACTCACGAAGGGAGGTTCATTCATGGGTCGCAGCTTAAAAAAAGGACCATTCGTTGATGATCATTTAATGGTTAAAGTTGAAAAGTTAAATGAATCCGATAAGAAACAAGTGATTAAGACTTGGTCTCGTCGTTCTACGATTTTCCCACAATTTATCGGTCATACGATCGCCGTTTATGATGGCCGTAAACATGTGCCTGTGTATGTTACTGAAGACATGGTAGGACATAAGCTTGGAGAATTCGCTCCAACACGTGCTTACAAAGGTCATGGTAACGATGATAAGAAAACAAGACGTTAAGAGAGGAGGGCATCCCAATGCAAGCTAAAGCTGTTGCAAGAACAGTCCGAATTGCTCCTCGTAAAGTCCGCTTAGTCGTCGATTTAATTCGAGGAAAGCAAGTTGGTGAAGCGGTGGCGATTTTAAATCTGACTCCGAAGGCTGCTTCTCCAGTTGTTGAAAAAGTTTTAAAATCTGCTATGGCAAATGCTGAGCACAATTATGAAATGGACGTAAATAACTTGGTTGTATCCCAAGCGTTTGTTGATGAAGGTCCAACCTTAAAACGTTTCCGTCCACGCGCTATGGGCCGTGCAAGCCAAATCAACAAGCGCACAAGCCACATTACAATCGTTTTATCAGAGAAGAAGGAGGGATAAGCTGTGGGTCAAAAAGTAAATCCAGTCGGTTTGCGTATCGGAATCATCCGTGATTGGGAATCTAAATGGTACGCAGGTAAAGACTTTGCTGATCTTTTACACGAAGACATTAAGGTTCGTGAATACATTACGAAGCGCTTAAAAGATGCTTCTGTGTCTAAAGTTGAAATCGAACGTGCTGCGAACCGCGTTAACGTTACAATCCATACAGCGAAGCCTGGTATGGTAATCGGTAAAGGCGGTACTGAAGTGGAATCACTTCGTAAAGCATTAAACCAATTAACTGGCAAACGCGTTCATATCAACATTCTTGAAATCAAGAAGGCTGATGTTGATGCGAAGTTAGTTGCTGAAAACATTGCTCGTCAATTAGAAAACCGCGTATCTTTCCGCCGCGCACAAAAGCAAGTAATTCAACGTGCTATGCGTGCTGGCGCAAAAGGTATTAAAACAATGGTATCTGGTCGTCTTGGTGGTGCCGATATCGCTCGTTCAGAACATTATAGCGAAGGAACTGTTCCACTTCATACACTTCGCGCTGATATCGACTACGCTACAGCAGAAGCCGATACTACTTACGGTAAACTTGGTGTAAAAGTATGGATCTATCGTGGAGAGATCCTTCCTACTAAGAAGAAAACTGGGGAAGGAGGCAAATAATCATGTTATTGCCAAAACGCGTAAAATTCCGCCGTCAACATCGTGGTAACATGCGTGGAAACGCAAAAGGCGGTACCGAAGTATCATTCGGTGAATTCGGTCTGCAATCAATGGAGGCATCTTGGGTTACTAACCGCCAAATTGAAGCTGCTCGTCGTGCGATGACTCGTTACATGAAACGTGGCGGTAAAGTTTGGATTAAGATTTTCCCTCACAAGCCATATACTGCAAAGCCTCTAGAAGTACGGATGGGTTCCGGTAAAGGTTCACCTGAAGGCTGGGTGGCAGTAGTTAAGCCTGGAAGAATCATGTTTGAAATTGCCGGCGTTTCTGAGGAAACTGCTCGTGAAGCTCTTCGTCTTGCTGCACACAAGCTTCCTGTAAAGTGTAAGTTTGTAAAACGTGAAGAAATTGGTGGTGAATCAAATGAAAGCTAATGAAATTCGTGACCTTACCACTGCTGAAATTGAACAAAAAGTAAAATCGTTAAAAGAAGAGCTTTTCAACCTTCGCTTTCAATTGGCGACTGGACAACTTGAAAATACAGCTCGTATCCGTGAAGTACGCAAATCGCTCGCTCGCATGAAAACTGTGATTCGCGAGAGAGAAATCAGCGTTAATAAGTAAAATCCGAGAGGAGGTTCACGAGTGATGAGTGAACGTAACCAGCGCAAGGTTTACACTGGACGCGTTGTTTCTGACAAAATGGATAAGACTGTAACTGTTCTTGTCGAAACATACAAAAAGCATCCCCTTTACGGTAAACGCGTAAAGTACTCTAAAAAGTACAAAGCTCATGATGAGCAAAATCAAGCAAAAGTTGGCGACATCGTACGTATTATGGAAACTCGCCCGCTTTCAGCTACAAAACGCTTCCGTTTAGTAGAAGTAGTAGAAAAAGCAGTTATTATTTAATTGTTCGGAGATAGTTTTTCCGAAGGGAGGTTACACACATGATTCAACAAGAATCACGTTTGAAAGTTGCTGACAACTCTGGTGCACGTGAAGTGCTTACCATTAAAGTTCTTGGTGGTTCTGGCCGCAAAACGGCTAACATCGGCGATATTATCGTTTGTACAGTGAAACAAGCAACACCTGGTGGCGTTGTTAAAAAAGGTGATGTTGTTAAGGCTGTTGTTGTACGTACAAAGAGCGGTGTCCGCCGTCCTGACGGTTCCTACATCCGTTTTGATGAAAATGCATGTGTAATTGTTAAAGAAGATAAGAGCCCACGTGGAACTCGTATCTTTGGACCAGTTGCCCGCGAACTTCGCGACAATAACTTTATGAAGATTGTTTCTCTAGCTCCAGAAGTACTATAATTATAAATTCCAATTGCCTTTAAGGAGGTGCTTACGGATGCATGTAAAAAAAGGTGATAAGGTCAGAGTTATCTCTGGTAAGGATAAAGGCAAGACAGGTACAATCCTGGCTGCTTATCCAAAAGAAAGCCGTGTTCTTGTAGAAGGCGTGAACATCGTGAAAAAACACGCTAAACCTTCACAAGCAAACCCACAGGGCGGCATTATCAGCTTCGAGGCTCCAATTCATGTATCAAATGTAATGCCTATCGATCCTAAAACAGGTAACCCTACACGTGTAGGTTACAAATCGGTAGATGGCAAGAAAGTCCGAGTAGCAAAATCCGGTGAATTATTAGATAAATAGTCTAAAGAAGAAGGGAGGTACACTCTATGAACCGCCTAAAAGAAAAGTATTTAAAAGAAATCACGCCTGCTCTTATGAGCAAGTTCAACTATAAATCCATTATGCAAGTACCTAAGATTGAAAAAATCGTTATTAACATGGGTGTTGGTGACGCAGTTCAAAATGCTAAAGCTCTTGATAATGCAGTTGAAGAATTAGCAATGATCACTGGTCAGAAGCCTTTAGTAACTCGTGCGAAAAAATCTATCGCTGGTTTCCGTCTTCGTGAGGGAATGCCAATTGGTGCAAAAGTCACTCTTCGCGGTGAGCGTATGTATCAATTCCTTGATAAGTTAGTTTCTGTTTCTTTACCACGTGTACGTGACTTCCGTGGTGTTTCTAAAAAAGCATTTGATGGTCGCGGCAACTACACATTGGGTATTAAAGAACAGCTAATTTTCCCTGAGATTGATTACGATAAGGTAAGCAAGGTTCGTGGTATGGATATCGTTATCGTAACAACTGCAAATTCTGATGAAGAGTCTCGTGAATTGTTAACTCAAGTCGGAATGCCGTTCCAAAAGTAATCGCTAAATAAGGAGGCGAAAACGTGGCTAAGAAGTCAATGATTGCGAAACAAAAGCGCACGCCTAAATACAAAGTACAAGAGTACACACGCTGCGAACGCTGTGGTCGTCCACACTCTGTATATCGTAAATTTAAGCTTTGCCGTATTTGTTTCCGTGAATTAGCATACAAAGGACAAATTCCTGGTGTTAAAAAAGCTAGCTGGTAAAACTAGAGTTTGTGGAAGGAGGTAAAAAACAATGGTCATGACAGATCCAATTGCTGATTTGCTCACTCGCATTCGTAATGCGAATATGGTGCGTCACGAGAAATTAGAAGTACCTGCTTCTAATATCAAAAAAGAAATCGCTGAAATTCTAAAGCGTGAAGGTTTCATCCGTGACGTGGAATATATCGAAGATAATAAACAAGGTATCATCCGTATCTTCTTAAAATACGGTGCAAATAACGAACGTGTTATTACTGGATTGAAGCGTATAAGCAAGCCTGGTCTTCGCGTTTATGCAAAATCTAACGAAGTGCCGCGTGTTTTAAATGGACTAGGTATTGCGCTAGTTTCTACTTCAACAGGCGTGATCACTGATAAGGAAGCTCGTGCTAAACAAATCGGCGGAGAAGTTTTAGCATACGTTTGGTAAGAGATTTTTTGAATGAATGGAGGTGCACTAAATGTCTCGCGTAGGAAAAAAACCTATTGAAATCCCAGCAGGTGTAACGGTTGCTTTGAACAACAACACTGTTACTGTTAAAGGACCAAAAGGCGAGCTTTCTCGTTCTTTTAATCCAGAAATTACAATTAACGTTGAAGAGAATGTTGTAACTATCTCTCGTCCATCAGATGTGAAAGAACACCGCGCATTGCACGGTACAACTCGTGCGGTACTCGCAAATATGGTCGAAGGTGTTTCTAAAGGCTTCGAAAAGAGATTAGAGTTGATCGGGGTTGGTTACCGTGCCCAAAAGCAAGGTACCAAGCTTGTACTAAACGTTGGATACTCTCATCCAGTTGAAATCGAACCTGAAACAGGCCTTGAAATTGAAGTTCCTGCAAATACAAAAATTACTGTAAGAGGTACTGACAAAGAACGTGTTGGTGCATTAGCAGCAAATATCCGTCAAGTTCGTCCTCCAGAGCCGTATAAAGGCAAAGGAATCCGTTACGAAGGCGAATTTGTTCGTCGCAAAGAAGGTAAAACAGGTAAGTAATGCCGCATAAGTAAACGAAAGGAGTGACGTAAATGATTACGAAGCAAGATAAAAACGCTACTCGCCGTAAAAGACACGCTCGTGTTCGTGCGAAGCTTAGCGGTACCTCTGCTCGTCCACGTCTAAACGTGTTTCGTTCTAACCAGCATATTTATGCACAGGTAATCGATGACACTAATGGAGTTACTTTAGCAAGTGCTTCTACATTAGATAAAGAACTTAGCCTTGAGTCAACTAGCAATACTGAAGCTGCACAAAAGGTTGGAGAATTAGTCGCTAAACGTGCGGTGGAAAAAGGAGTCTCTGCAGTTGTATTTGACCGTGGAGGATACCTTTACCATGGACGTATTCAAGCATTAGCTGATGCTGCCCGCGAAAATGGCTTACAATTTTAATAGACAAAGGAGGGACAAATTAGATGCGTCGCATTGATCCAAACAAACTTGAACTTGAAGAACGCGTAGTTACAGTTAACCGTGTTGCGAAGGTTGTTAAAGGTGGACGTCGCTTCCGTTTCTCTGCACTTGTCGTAGTGGGAGATAAAAACGGCCATGTCGGTTTCGGTACTGGTAAAGCGCAGGAAGTACCTGATGCAATCCGCAAAGCAATCGAAGATGCAAAGAAAAACCTAGTAGAAGTGCCAATGGTTGGAACAACTGTTCCTCACCAAGTAATTGGACGTTTTGGTGCTGGTGAAATACTTCTAAAGCCTGCCTCTGAAGGTACTGGAGTTATCGCCGGCGGTCCTGTTCGTGCAGTACTAGAATTAGCAGGTGTTCAGGATATCCTATCTAAATCATTAGGTACTAACACACCAATTAACATGGTACGTGCTACTGTAGAAGGATTAAAACAACTTAAACGTGCTGAAGACGTAGCAAAATTACGTGGTAAATCAGTAGAAGAACTGTTAGGATAAGGAGGGAAATCAAATGGCGAATAAACTTTTAGTTACCCTCAGCCGCAGCGTAATCGGTCGTTCACAAGACCAACGCGAAACAGTTAAAGCGCTAGGTTTACGTAAATTAAATCAAACAGTTGAGCATCAAGATAACGCTGCTATTCGCGGTATGATTACTAAAGTTGCTCACCTTGTAACAGTAAAAGAACAATAATTCATTGTTTTCTTTCATAAGGAGGTGCCAATATGAAACTTCATGAATTAAAGCCTACCGAAGGTTCTCGTCATGAGCGTAAGCGTTTAGGCCGTGGTATCGGCTCTGGCCAAGGTAAGACTGCAGGTAAAGGTCATAAAGGACAAAATGCTCGTTCAGGCGGCGGTGTCCGTATCGGTTTTGAAGGTGGTCAAACACCATTATTCCGTCGTTTACCAAAACGCGGTTTCACCAATTTCAATCGTAAAGAGTACGCCGTAGTTAATCTTGATGCATTGAACCGCTTTGAAGAAGGTACAGAAGTTACTCCAGAACTTCTTATCGAATCAGGTGTGGTAAGTAACGAAAAAGCAGGAATCAAGATTCTTGCTAAAGGGAACGTAGAGAAAAAGCTTACAGTTAAAGCTCATAAATTCTCCTCTGCTGCTAAGGAAGCGATCGAAGCTGCCGGTGGAACTACTGAGGTGATCTAATGTTCCAGACAATCTCCAATTTTATGCGCGTGGGTGATATACGTCGAAAGATCATATTCACCCTTTTAATGTTAGTCGTATTTCGAATCGGCACTTTCATTCCAGTTCCGAATGTAAATGCTGAAGCGCTAGCTGCACAAGATAAGCTAAGTGTTTTCGGTGTTTTAAATACATTCGGCGGAGGCGCATTAAAGCAATTCTCTATTTTTGCAATGGGGATTATGCCTTACATCACTGCTTCAATTATTATTCAGCTCCTGCAGATGGACGTTGTTCCAAAGTTTACGGAGTGGTCAAAGCAAGGTGAAGCAGGGCGTCGGAAGCTTGCCCAATTCACTCGATATTTTACCGTCGTGCTTGGGTTTATCCAAGCATTAGGTATGTCATACGGCTTTAACAATTTGTCCCAAGGACAATTGATTGAAAACCCTGGAATTGGAACGTATTTATTAATTGCCGTTGTGCTGACTGCCGGTACATCGTTCTTAATGTGGTTAGGGGAGCAAGTTACTGCTAAAGGTGTTGGAAATGGTATTTCTATCATCATCTTTGCAGGTATTGTTGCCGGAATCCCAAATGTTTTAAATCAAATGTATGTTCAGCAGTTTGAAAATGCAGGCGAGCAATTATTCCTACGTATCGTGACTGTTGTTCTAATTGCAGTAGCAATTATTGCTATTGTAGTGGGTGTAATCTTCATCCAACAGGCAACTCGGAAAATTCCAATTCAATATGCGAAACGGATGGCAGTAGGACGTAATCCTGTGGGCGGTCAGTCTACCCATATGCCATTAAAAGTAAACGCAGCTGGAGTAATCCCTGTAATCTTTGCCGTTTCGTTTATTGTTACGCCAAGAACGATTGCATCCTTCTTCCCAACGAATGATGTAACGCTTTGGATTATGAAAGTGTTTGATTATTCTCATCCAATCGGGATGACACTTTATGCAGCGTTAATTATCGCGTTTACTTATTTTTATGCCTTTATTCAAGTTAACCCTGAACAAGCAGCGGAAAACTTACAAAAGCAGAGCGGCTATATCCCTGGAATTCGTCCTGGTAAGAGCACGCAGGAATATTTAACACGCGTCCTATATCGGTTGACTTTTATCGGCGCCATTTTCCTTGCTATTATTGCAGTACTTCCAGTTTTATTTATTAAAATTGCGAATCTGCCACAATCGGCACAAATTGGCGGAACAAGCTTGCTGATCGTCGTCGGTGTTGCACTTGAAACGTATAAGCAGCTTGAAGCACAATTAGTTAAACGTCACTATAAAGGATTTATTAAATAAAAGGGTTTTGCGGGACCCTTTAATGGGCCCCAATAAACCTCACATATAGCACGAGGGGGAATATGTGTGAATTTAGTATTAATGGGGCTACCTGGTGCAGGTAAGGGCACTCAGGCTGAAAAAATTGTTGAACAATACCGCATCCCTCATATCTCAACTGGAGATATGTTCCGTGCAGCAATGAAGGAAGGAACTGAACTGGGTTTAAAAGCTAAATCCTTCATGGACAAAGGCGAACTTGTTCCTGATGAAGTAACAATCGGCATCGTTCGTGAACGGTTAAGTAAAGAAGACTGTCAAAATGGGTTTTTACTTGATGGCTTTCCTAGAACAGTACCACAAGCAGATGCATTAGAAAACTTACTAGTAGATTTAAATAAAAAAATCGACTATGTAATCAATATAAATGTTGATAAAAGCATTTTAATGGAGCGTTTGACTGGCCGTCGTATCTGTAAGGAATGTGGATCAACCTATCATCTAGTATTCAATCCTCCTGCAAAAGAGGGCGTATGCGACCGTTGCGGCGGTGAGCTATATCAGAGAGCAGATGATAACGCTGAAACAGTTCAAAACAGATTAGATGTCAATATCAAACAGCAAGAACCATTATTATCTTTTTATGAAGAGAAAGGGTACTTGCGTACTCTTGATGGTCAGCAGGATATTAACAAAGTATTTGCTGATATTGAAGAACTTTTGCGGGGTCTTCGTTAATGCTCATCATTCACAATTGGCACGCGACTCTCGCTTTTCTCTCATAGAATTCAATTGTATGTGCAAGTAACTGGCTTTTCTATTGTACTGGGTATGCAGAACCGAGAGTTGGGCAAGAATGACTGAAGAAATTATTCTTCTTTTATGCAGAAATTACTTGCGGACAAAGACACAACAATATGTTAAAATTGTAAGGTTGCTAACTGCGTACGAACGAGAAGACTCGCTTTACATTACTAGTCTTACGAACGATAATTCTTTAAAGAGAAGGGGGACGAGACTGTGGCCAAAGATGATGTAATTGAAATTGAAGGTAAAGTCATTGAAACTTTGCCAAATGCAATGTTTAAGGTAGAATTGGAAAATGGTCATACTGTGCTGGCTCACGTTTCCGGGAAAATCCGCATGCACTTTATCAGGATCTTGCCAGGTGACAAAGTGACTGTTGAGCTTTCTCCATATGACTTAACGCGCGGTAGAATTACGTACCGTTTCAAATAATTGTTTGCACTCCGAAACTCAAGGAGGTTAGGATAATGAAAGTAAGACCATCTGTTAAACCGATCTGCGAAAAGTGCAAAGTTATCCGCAGACGCGGCAAAGTAATGGTTATCTGTGAAAACCCTAAACATAAACAAAAACAAGGTTAATCGACAAGGAGGTGCACATATATGGCACGTATTGCTGGTGTAGATATTCCACGTGAAAAACGTGTAGTTATCTCTTTAACTTACATTTATGGTATTGGCAAAAAAACTGCACAAAAAATCTTAGCAGAAGCTGCTGTTTCTGAAGATACTCGTGTACGTGATTTAACTGAAGATGAATTAAACAAAATCCGTGATATTGTTGACAAGCTAAAGGTTGAAGGTGACCTTCGCCGTGAAATTTCACTTAACATTAAACGTTTAATGGAAATTGGCTGCTACCGCGGATTGCGTCATCGTCGCGGCTTACCGGTTCGTGGACAAAATACGAAAAACAACGCCCGTACACGCAAAGGTCCTCGTAAGACTGTTGCGAACAAGAAGAAGTAATCGGCAAAGGAGGTTAAATTAAATGGCTCGTAAAACTAATACACGTAAGCGTCGTGTTAAAAAGAATATTGAAGCTGGGGTTGCTCATATCCGCTCAACATTTAACAATACGATCGTAACCATCACTGATGTTCATGGAAATGCAATTTCTTGGTCTAGTGCAGGTGCGCTTGGATTTAAAGGTTCTCGTAAATCTACTCCATTCGCAGCGCAAATGGCAGCTGAAACTGCAGCAAAAACATCAATGGAACATGGTATGAAAACTTTAGAGGTAACAGTTAAAGGCCCTGGTGCAGGTCGTGAAGCAGCTATTCGTGCTCTTCAAGCTGCTGGTCTTGAAGTTACGGCAATTAAAGACGTTACTCCTGTTCCACATAACGGATGCCGTCCGCCAAAACGCCGTCGTGTGTAATTTTTCTGTATAGAATTTATATCATCTGTCTATAATGGGATATGATATGAATTTATTGACTTTTATACAGAATTCTTATTCCAGTTGTTGTGCACAAAACGGGAACGTATACATGGGGGAATTTCGATTAGAACTCTAATCGAGGTTTCGACGTTTTGAAGGAGGGTTATTGGATGATCGAAATAGAAAAACCAAAAATCGAAACGGTTGAGATCAGCGAAAATGCCAAATACGGCAAATTCGTCGTAGAGCCACTTGAGCGTGGATATGGTACCACTTTGGGTAACTCCTTACGTCGTATCCTATTATCTTCACTCCCAGGTGCCGCTGTTACTTCGATTCAGGTCGATGGGGTACTTCATGAGTTCTCAACAATTGAAGGCGTCGTAGAGGATGTAACATCCATCATTTTAAACATTAAAAAATTAGCTTTAAAAATCTATTCTGATGAAGAAAAGACACTTGAAATTGATGTTCAAGGTGAAGGACCTGTTACAGCTGGCAACATTACCCATGACAGTGATGTTGAGATTTTAAATCCAGACCTTCATATTGCAACATTATCTGCAAATGGACATCTGCATATGCGTTTGACTGCTAAACGCGGTCGCGGATATACGCCAGCTGATCAAAACAAAAGAGAGGATCAGCCAATTGGTGTGATTCCGATTGATTCCATTTACACTCCTGTTGCTCGTGTTTCTTATCAGGTAGAAAACACTCGTGTTGGTCAATTATCAAACTATGACAAGCTAACGCTTGATGTTTGGACAGATGGAAGCACTGGCCCAAAAGAAGCGATTGCTCTTGGTTCGAAAATTTTGACTGAGCATTTAAACATCTTTGTTGGTCTTACTGATGAAGCACAAAATGCTGAAATCATGATTGAAAAAGAAGAAGATCAGAAAGAAAAAGTTCTTGAAATGACCATTGAAGAACTCGATCTATCCGTTCGTTCTTATAACTGCTTAAAGCGTGCAGGCATCAACACTGTTCAGGAATTAGCGAATAAGACTGAAGAAGATATGATGAAGGTACGTAACTTAGGCCGCAAATCACTTGAAGAAGTGAAGGCAAAACTAGAAGAGCTTGGATTAGGCTTACGTAAAGACGACTAGTCTAAATCCGTTTAATGACTTCAAAAAGGAGGGAACCCTTCATGGCATACAGAAAGTTAGGACGCACAAGCGCACAGCGTAAAGCTATGCTTCGTGATTTAACAACTGATTTAATCATCAACGAGCGCATTGAAACAACAGAAACCCGCGCGAAAGAACTTCGCTCAACTGTTGAGAAAATGATCACTCTTGGCAAACGCGGTGACCTACATGCCCGTCGTCAAGCTGCTGCATACGTTCGTAACGAAGTAGCAAATGCTGAAACAGGTACAGATGCATTACAAAAGCTTTTCACTGACATTGCTCCACGTTACCAAGAGCGCCAAGGCGGCTATACCCGCATTATGAAACTTGGACCACGCCGCGGTGATGGTGCACCAATGGTTATTATCGAGTTAGTTTAATATTTTCTAACAGACAACAAGGGTATTGGACAGTTTAAGAACAAACTTGTTCTGTGCCCTTTTTCTGTAAAAACAAGTATATATGTACGAACCAAGCCAAAAAGAGCGTTACGATGAGCGTGACTCCACTAGCTGGAGCGAAATAAGCAAGCTCCATTTGCTTCCGGAAAGAATAACTTTTGGTAATCTTTTTTGCGACTCGTCTAGCTCATGCACCTCCTCCTATTTCCAAATTGGAAATGTTTTGTAAAGGCAGTTGAAAATCGTTCCTGCCTGGGGATGAGGTGCAGGCTTTTTTTGTATATATGGGCTTTTTTATAATAAATGAGCAGAGTTGAGGCGAGGGGGGAGCAGGATGAAAAAGTCAATCGTCAGCTTGAGGGAAGTTTCGTTTCAATATGATGATCAGGAACGGTATGCTTTAAATAATGTTACATTTGATATTTTTGAAGGTGAGTGGCTGGCAATCGTCGGTCATAATGGTTCCGGTAAATCTACGATGGCCAAGCTTCTTAATGGGCTGCAGTTTCCTAAGTCCGGTGAAATAACCGTCTGCGGTTTACCTTTAAATGAAGAGACAATCTGGGATATCCGAAAACAACTGGGAATGGTCTTTCAAAATCCAGATAATCAATTCGTCGGAACCACAGTCCAAGATGATGTGGCTTTTGGTTTAGAAAATATGGGGGTACCACGGAATGAAATGGTTCATCGTGTTGAGGATGCCTTGAAAAAGGTGAAGATGGATCAATTTCTATATCAAGAGCCCCACCATCTCTCGGGCGGTCAAAAGCAGCGTGTCGCGATAGCAGGTGTTCTGGCGTTACGACCCGCAATCATTATTTTAGACGAAGCAACATCAATGCTGGACCCTAGAGGAAGAGAAGAGGTTTTAGCAACGGTTAGAGATTTAAAGGCAGAAAAACAGTTGACGGTCATTTCCATTACGCATGATTTAGATGAGGCGGCGAAAGCAGACCGAATTATTGTGATGAATAAAGGAGAGGTTTACCGGGAGGGTACTCCCGAAGAAATCTTCTCACTTGATGAGGAATTAATTGAACTGGGGCTGGATATTCCATTCTCAGTGAAAATGACAAAGGCATTTCGTCAAATGGGTCTTACGTTTACAAAGAATTATTTATCGGAAGAAGAGTTGGTGACAGAGTTATGGACATCTCGCTTAAATCTGTAGAGTACCGTTATCAAGCTAATACCCCATTTGAAAGACTTGCTATTTCCGAGGTTTCGATTGATATTCCTTCCGGAACCTATCTCGCTTTAATCGGCCATACCGGCTCAGGTAAATCCACTGTTTTGCAGCATTTAAATGCTCTTTTGCAGCCGACAGAAGGAACGGTGCTAATTGGCAGCCAGGAAATAAAGGCTCATCAAAAAAATAAAAATTTAAAGGCAGTCCGGCAAAAGGTCGGAATTGTATTCCAATTCCCTGAGCATCAATTATTTGAGGAAACAGTGGAAAAGGATATTATTTTTGGCCCGATGAATTTTGGCGTTTCCGAGTCAGAGGCAAAAAAGAGGGCACGAGTTGCCTTAAAACAGGTTGGACTCGGTGAAGAAATCTTAGAAAAATCACCATTCGATCTCTCTGGCGGACAAATGCGGCGGGTTGCGATTGCCGGGGTATTAGCAATGGGTCCTGATGTCATCGTTTTGGACGAGCCTACTGCTGGTCTGGACCCGCGCGGCCGAAAAGAGATTATGGATATGTTTTATTCGCTTCATAAGGAGAGGGGCCTCTCAACTATTCTTGTCACTCACAGCATGGAGGACGCGGCAAGGTATGCTGACCAAATCGTCATCATGCAGCAGGGCCGGGTCGCCAAAAAGGGCACTCCAGAAGAGATTTTCTCAGAGACTGCCGAATTAATTCAAATGGGACTAGATGTACCTGAGGTGGTCCGTTTTCAGCTGAAGCTTGAAGAAAAATTAGACAGTAAGCTGGATAAAATCTACCTTTCCATTGAAGAGCTATCGGCTGCCATTTCAGAACGTTTAAAGAGAGGTGTCCGCTCATGATGGAAAAAATGATTTTTGGACGCTATGTACCGGCTGATTCTCTTATTCATAAAATGGACCCTCGTTCCAAACTAATTATTATTTTCTTATTTGTTTGTGTAATCTTTTTGGCAAACAATGGTCTAACTTATGCACTTATTGGTATATATACTTTTTTAATGCTGGGATTATCCAAAATTCCTATTCGGTTTTTATATGGCGGTCTGAAGCCGATCATATGGCTTGTCCTGTTTACCTTTATTCTGCAATTGTTTTTTACTAAAGGAGGCAGTCTTATTTTTCACTGGGGGCCCGTGAAGATCTACGAAGAAGGCCTTAAGATGGGAATTTTTATTTCTTTGCGATTTTTCTTTTTGATTTTAATGACCTCCTTGTTGACGTTAACAACGACTCCGATTGAGATAACGGATGGATTAGAAACATTATTAAATCCTTTAAAAAAAGTCCGCTTTCCTGTTCATGAAATGGCACTAATGATGTCGATTTCATTACGGTTTATTCCAACTCTTATGCAGGAAACCGACAAAATTATGAAAGCACAAATTGCCCGCGGTGTGGAATTTGCGAGCGGTCCTCTAAAAGAGCGGATCAAGGCTGTTATTCCGCTTCTCATTCCGCTGTTTGTCAGTTCCTTTAAGCGTGCCGAGGAGCTGGCGGTCGCCATGGAAGCAAGGGGTTACCGCGGCGGAGAAGGCCGGACGAAATACCGCCAGTTAAGCTGGGCTACGGCAGATACCGTACAAATCGTTCTTCTTGCAGTATTAACGATTTTGTTGGTCCTATTACGTTCATAATGGAGATAGGCTGATGCAGAGGTATAAAGCAATTATTTCATATGACGGCACCGGGTTTCTTGGTTATCAGGTCCAGCCAAAAGGGCGGACGGTGCAGGCAGAGCTTGAAGCAGCCCTGGAGAAAATTCATAAAGGCATCCCTGTGAAAGTAACTGCTTCCGGCCGTACGGATGCGGGGGTCCATGCCAAGGGGCAGGTGATTCATTTTGATTCACCGCTGGCAATTCCCGAAGATCGCTGGGTAGTTGCCCTTAATTCTTTGCTTCCAGAGGATTTGGCCGTTTTATTTGTTGAAAAGGCTGATAATGCGTTTCATTCACGTTTTGATGCTGCTGGAAAGGAATACCGTTATCAATTGCAATTATCTGGTTTTAGGGACCCGTTTCAGCGGAATTATGTGTACCGCTATCCCTATGCTTTGAACTTGGAGGCAATGCGGGAGGCAAGCAGGTATCTGCTTGGAACCCATGACTTTACCAGCTTTTGCGCCGCTAAGACGGAGGTTCAGGGCAAGGTTAGGACAATTAAGGAGATCGGCTTTTTATTGGATGGCGATCTTTTGACTATCCGCTTTGTCGGCACTGGTTTTTTATACAACATGGTGCGGATTCTTGTGGGGACTTTGTTGGCGGTTGGATCTGGTGACCTGTCACCTGAAGAAATTCCTTCCATTTTGGAAAAGAAGGACCGGTCTGTTGCTGGAAAAACCGCTCCAGCACGTGGGTTATACCTTTGGGAAGTGTTTTATTAACACTTTTTAAAAACAACCCATCCAGGTGTAACATCTTCTTGACAATTTTACCTTAAGTATTTATTATATTATATGTGTGTGTTTTTAATCCCACGATAAAGCCCCGGAAAGTCTTCATCGTGATTGAAAATATAGCTTTTGAAAATGACTGCACAAAGGGGCATTTCTTGTTCATTCCCGGAACAGAATCGAACGGAAATAGCCAGTGAAGGTGCGAAAATATTATTTTTACGATTTAATAGGAGGGAAACTCATGCGTACAACGTTTATGGCAAATGCCAACAATATCGAGCGCAAATGGTACGTAGTTGATGCTGAGGGCAAAACTCTTGGACGTCTTGCTTCTGAAGTAGCATCTATCCTACGTGGTAAACATAAGCCAACTTATACACCACATGTTGACACTGGTGATCATGTCATCATTCTTAATGCATCTAAGATTGAATTAACTGGTAACAAAATAAACGACAAAATCTACTACCGTCACACAAATCACCCAGGCGGTTTAAAGCAGAGAACTGCTCTTGAAATGCGTACGAACTATGCTGAGAAAATGCTTGAGCAAGCTGTAAAAGGCATGCTTCCAAAGAATTCTCTTGGCCGTCAAATGTTCAAAAAATTACACGTTTATGCTGGTGCAGAACATAAACACCAAGCACAACAACCTGAAGTTTACGAACTTCGCGGTTAATTAAGAGGAGGGAATTAACTTGGCACAAGTTCAATATATCGGTACTGGCCGTCGTAAGAGCTCAGTTGCTCGTGTACGCTTAGTTCCAGGCACAGGTAAAATTGTTATTAACGATCGTGACATCGACACTTATATCCCATTCGAAGCTTTACGTGTTGTTGTAAGGCAACCATTAGTAGCTACTGAAACTGTTGGCAGCTACGATGTTCTTGTAAACGTAAGCGGCGGCGGCTACACTGGTCAAGCTGGCGCAATCCGCCACGGTATTGCTCGCGCATTACTTCAAGCTGACCCAGAATACCGTCCAACATTAAAGCGCGCTGGTCTATTAACTCGTGATGCACGTATGAAAGAGCGTAAGAAATACGGTCTTAAAGGTGCTCGTCGTGCGCCTCAGTTCTCAAAGCGTTAATCTTTTGCAAACGTTTAAAGACTCTCAACTCTATTGGTTGGGGGTCTTTTTTGTATTCAGTATTAATGTTTTAAAATTCTTTTCCTACTCCTTCATCTAAATTTCAAAATTGGGAAGCATAAGAAGCGTCCCCGTGCTTCAAATTAGTATATAATTAGAGTGAATTAGTTTAGGAGGTAAACAAATTGGAGCATAAGCAGCCGAAGTTGGAAGTTAGGGTAAAGAAACTGATTGAAGTTGATGGATTAAAATTTAAGGATTTGAATAATAGTGGGAAATTAGAGCCTTATAAGGATTGGCGTTTGAGCCCGAAAGAACGTGCCGAGAATCTTGTTTCATTGATGAATCTCGATGAAAAGGTCGGGATGATGTTAATCAATACCCGTCAGATGGGTCTTACACAAAAGGATAAAAGCAAGACAAGTCATGATGGTGTGTTAGATGAGGGGATTGTGGAAAAGGGCGAAACGATTTTTGCCTTGGCCAAGGTATACGGTACAACTCATACAATTGAAAATATGCATTTGCGCCACTTCATCCTACGGGACAATTGGAGTCCAGCTCAAATGGCAGAATGGGTCAATACCATGAATGAAGTATGCGAGGGAACACGTCTTGGTATTCCTTGCTTAATAGCATCTAATTCAAGAAATGAAAATACTGAATTTATCTTTGGTATGAATGATGCAGCTGGGATTTTTTCCACATGGCCGGGGACTTTAGGGCTTGCAGCAGCCGCTAAAGGAGAGATGAAAAGTGGCGGTGATGCCTCGTTAATCAGCCAATTTGCCGAAATAGCCCGTACTGAATGGGATGCTGTTGGGATAAGGAAGGGTTATATGTATATGGCTGATACTGTCACAGACCCTAGATGGCAGCGGATATATGGCACTTTTGGTGAAGACCCAGAATTTATTTCTGATGTCATCGGTCGTGTCATTGACGGATTCCAAGGGGAAGAATTAGGCAGTCATAGTATTGCAATGACAACTAAGCATTTTCCTGGAGGCGGAGCAAGGGAAAATGGATTTGATCCACATTATGAAGAGGGGAAATGGAATCTATACCCAACTCCAGGAAGCTTAGAAAAGTATCACCTGCCGCCGTTCCAAGCAGCAGTGGAACATGGCAGCTCATCCTTCATGCCATATTACTCGATTCCTAGCATCAAAAAAAGTGCAGTTCAAAAATTCCAAGGTGAAGATATCCCATTCGAAGAGGTTGGCTTTACCTTTAATCAGTATTTTTTACAACACATCCTTAGAGGATTACTTGGATTCAAAGGCTATATCAACAGCGATAGCGGCGTCACCAATAAAATGAGCTGGGGCGTTGAAGATAAGACTGAGGCAGAACGTTTTGCAAAAGCCGTCAATGCGGGAACGGATCTGGTTTCCGATACAAATGATGTTGAAAATCTAAAATTAGCAATCCAAAATGGATGGATTAGTGAAAACCGTATTGATGAAGCAAACATAAGGCTACTTACCGAAATGTTTGCGTTAGGATTATTCGATGATCGTACATACGTGTCACCGGAAAATGCCGCTGCAGTGATAAGTAATCAAGCAAATTGGGACGCAGCATATGAAGCTCATAAAAAATCAGTAACTATTTTGAAAAATTCAAATCAGACATTGCCTTTAACTGGTGCGAAGAAAGTTTATGTGGAAGTTTTCCATAAGGAACCCGAACGCGCAGCTTCTTATACGGAAAAGGCTAGGAAGGAATGCCAGGAGCTTGGCTTGTTTAGCTTGACTGATAACTATGAAGAAGCGGAAACTGCGATTTTATTTTTACATCCAAAATCCGGTGCTTATTTTAACGCTACACCAGGGTTGTTAGAGCTGGAAATTTGCGAGAATAAACCAGAAAAGGCAATGGATGGAACTGATTACGAAGAAACGACCCTAAGTAACATGGCTCATCTAAAGGAAGTTGCCGATAGTGTTCATGTTCGCGGAGGCAAGGTCATTATAAGTGTTAATTTCATTTTGCCGTGGATCCTTGGAAATGTTGAACCGCTTGCAGATGCCCTGATTGCTGGATACGATACGTACTATAATGCACAGTTTGAGGTAATGGCAGGTAATTTCAAACCAATTGGCGTATTGCCATTGACATTGCCAGCGAGTGAGGAAGTTATTGCTGTGGATGAAAATGGAGACTGTGTATCAAGAAACGATGTGCCAGGCTTTGACAAGGACAAATATATGCCTGAAGGGCTTAAATATGCCTATGAAGATCGCGATGGTAACGTCTATAAACTTGGTCATGGACTAACATATTAATAACGTTCAGTAGCAGGCTAAAAAAGCCTCAGTTCGAAACGTCTAAAAAGGCTCTCAGTTTAATTGTCTGGAGCCTTTTTTGCATAATAAAGCGAATGGGATCACTCCACATTCGTCCTTAGTCTACTAAGTGATTCCTGACCGCATATAAAGCAGCCTGTGTCCGGTCGGCGAGTTCGAGCTTTGCAAGCAGGTTTGAAACATGTGTTTTGACTGTCTTTTCGGTAATGAAAAGAGCACCGGCAATTTCTTTATTGCTTTTTCCTTTGGCAATTTCTTTTAACACATCAAGCTCTCTTTTTGTTAATTCCTCGATTAAATCCCGTTCAGGTTTATTTTTAGAGGACAAATTAGCCAATAAATGCGAAGTCGCTTTTGGATGAAGCTGGTTTTCTCCGCTCATGATTCTTTTAATGGACGTTACCAATTCATCTGGCTGAATGTCCTTTAATTGGAACCCTGATGCACCTGCTTCCAAAGCGGGAATCACATGGTCCTGGTCGGAAAAGCTGGTCAGCATCATAATTTTGATTTCTGGCTGTTCCTTTTTAATGATAGTAGTTGCCTGGATTCCGTCCATTTCCGGCATCACCAAATCCATTAAAATAAGATCCGGCTTCAATGATTTAGCCAGTTCAACCGCTTCTTCTCCGTTTGCTGCTTCCCCAATCACATCAAGGTCGTTTTGCGTCCGCAGGAAAAAGGCCAATCCCCGTCTAACAACATGATGGTCGTCTGCTATTAGTATCCGTATACTCACTGAATTCTCCCCCCTACAACGGAATTTCAATTTTGATTTCCGTCCCGCTGTCCGTTTTGCTTTTTAAATGAAAGGTCCCATTTAACGCTTCTGCCCGTGTTTTCATACTTTTTAACCCCAATGAGGGGATTTCTAAGCTTTTATCATAATGGAAGCCGCAGCCGGCATCCTTTATGACCAAAAGAACTTTATCGCTGGACATTTGGAAAAATAATTGAACAGCCGTTGTCTGGGAATGCTTTTTACAATTGGCCAGTGCCTCCTGACCAATTCGCCACAATGCTTCTTCGACCTTACCGGGAATGTTGGCCGCACCCGCAACCTTTGTTTGAATTGACAACCCCAGCATTTCAGCATAGCTTCTCAAGGCGCTGACAATCCCATTTTCCAGTCCATGCGGTCTCAGCTGCCAAATCAATGCCCGCATTTCACCGAGTGCTTCCTGGGCCAAATCTTGAATGTAGCCGAACGTTTGCTTGACTTCATCTGTTTGGGTCATTTCGACGCCGGCCCTTGCGGTAAGACTGAGGGAAAATAACAGCTGGTTCACAGAATCGTGAAGATCCCTCGCCAGCCGATTCCTCTCAGCAACAAGCGCCGTTTCTTGTTCCCTCTGGGTTAATTTAATTCGTTTTAAGGCCGTTCCAATTTGATAGGCAACTGCTTCGAGCAGGGCAAGTTCATCTTTTTCGAAATGAGTTTTATATGGCGAGCCTACATTTAAGATGCCGAACCGTTCTTGTCCTGCACGCAGTGGGACAGTCGCATGATGGGTCAATCCGCAAGTTTCTCCAGCCTCTTCCTCGATGGCATCTTCAATTCGTTTACATTCCATAATATTCGTAGCTTTATTCAGCTGCCCGTTATTGTACTTGTTTACACACCAGCACTTGCCCTGGCACATCCGCCGCTTTCCGTCCTGGGCTAAAGCAGGCGGGAGGTATGCATCAGCTGCGAGCTGATGCATACCATTTTCGTCCATTAAGAATATCCAGCCAGTTTGTAAGCCAGTTACATGGAGGAGTTTTTTCAAGACCCCGGACAATATATCCCTTATATCTGTTCCTTCGTTTAAAAGCTCAGCGATTTCCTTTAAAATGCTGATTTCTTCGTACCCAGCCGCAGCAGACATCGAATTCTCACCCCACTGATATTTCCTACTGCCATTATAGCTTATTGCCAGTGATTAGATAATTAAATTCATATCGCCAAACTCATGCCATAAATAACCGCAGGAAACGGCTTGCTCATATGCTTGAAGCAAATGCTGTTCCGAAATAAAGGCCGAAAGCATGTCAAGGTGGCTTGCTTTTGGCTCATGAAAGCCAGTTATGATACCATCGGCAATTTTTAAAGGAAAGTGTTGGTCAATATAGAGATTTGTCACACCCGAAAGGACATCGTATCGGGCGGCAGTCTCGAGAGCTCTGACCACAGTCGTTCCAACTGCGATAACCCGATTACCGGAAGCTTTTGTTTGACGAATCAGCTCTATTGTTTGTTCTGAAATATGATATTCTTCCTCATTCTCGGCTGGTGTCTGATGCCAGCTGTCATCAAGGAGATAGCTTAATCCTGTATGCAACTGGATAAAATCAAGCTCGATGTTTTTTCGCTTTAATTGAAAAATCAGCTCCCAGCTGAATGCTCTTCCTGCCGAGGGCATCTCCACTGAGCCAGGATGACAAGCAAACACTGTTTGGTAGTAGTCCAGTTCCCAAGGATACTCAATATATTCGTAGCGGACCGGCTCTCCAAGAGCATAGATGATATTAAATAAGTCTGTTCCTTTCTTTGAAAACTGAATGACTTTTAACGGTGAGTGTACTTGTTCAGCTATCACCATTCCAGTTAATTCAGGTGAAAATTGAAGTGCATCGCCAATTTTTACGGGATTGGCAACAACGAGAGCTTCCCATGTGTCTTCATTTCGGCGTCTCGCCAAGCGGATTTCCACCCTTGGTGCGATTTGCCCTCCATTTCGCAACCATTCAGCATGTAATATTGCCGGTATCGTCCGGCTGTTATTTAAAATGACGAGGTCACCGGACTCGAGGTAATCTGCCAAGCGGAAGAAATGGTCATGCCTGATTCCGCCAGTATTGCGGTCAAGAACCATCATCCGGACATGATCTCTTCTTAAGCCGCGTTTTTCAGGAGGATGGGAGGCATTTAATTCATTGGGAAGATAGAAATCTAACGCTTTTGCCGGCATTTACAATCCCTCCTCTGACTGGGCTTTAAACCGCTGTCCACTTACACCCGCAGACTTTTCTGATGCAAGATATATAAATATGTCCACGACATCCTCCGGTTTTGCTAATGGATAATCGCAATCAGGAACAGCCAATTGATGCATTTCTGTATTCATTTCTCCCGGGTCGACCATGTTTACCCGGATGTTGGTCTCGCTTAATTCATCTGCCCATGTTTGTGTCAGGCCTTCAACCGCAAATTTAGAAATTCCGTATGCTCCCCATCCGGCGTAGCCGACGTGGCCCGCTTCAGAGGTCACATTGATAATCGATCCGATATTTCGATGGAGCATTCCAGGAATGGCTCTTCTTGTTACTGAAAAAGTAGACATCACATTACCCTGAAGTACCTCCGCAAAATCTTCTTCAGGGTAATCAAGCAATAATGGCATTGGACTTGGCCCCAACATGGAGGCATTATTAATCAATACATCAATATGGCCAAATGCTTTCTCGGCCATGGCAACAAACCGTTCCACATCACGGGGTTTTGAGATATCTGCAGTAACTGCCAACACCTCAGCTCCAAACCTCTGAGCTTCCTCCTTCACTTTGAATAGAGCTTCTGCTGACCTTGCACAGATTGCAAGTTTTGCCCCTTTTGCGGCAAAAGTCAAAGCTAATGCTCTCCCCAATCCCTTTGATGCTCCAGTAATCATCACCACTTGATTTTCCATAACGGTTTCTCCCCTTTATTCTTGATGAGTTAAGCATAACTATTTCTAGAAAATCTTCCGTCAGAAAAAAGCTTGAACTTTTCTACGACTTTCGGCTGAAATTCCGAAAGGGGGAACTGTAAGACATAATAAAACCCCCGCATTGGGGGGAGCTGTTTCATGTTAAATTTCTTAAGTATCGATTCCTCTCTTTTATAAACGAGAGCATAAAATCTTTTTCCCCATCGAAAATTTCCCTCTGTTCTTCATTTGTGAAGAGAAGATATGGACGGATAGATTCGGTTAATGAAGTGATAATTGGTTCAAAATAGTCAGGAGTAAATAATGTATCAAGAAGTTCTTCCATCAGAGCCCGGTACTGCTTACGAAAAGCAGGGCATTCCAACAGTTTCTTTGTTAAATGATTTTTACCATTGATAGATAGGGAATCAGGTTTAATGATCTCGGCATCCCAATCCCGGCCAAATGTCCCATCATAGTCCCAGGGGAGGATTTCAAATAATTGAGTTTCTGGATTTCGGTATAAGGCATAGTTTTTTTTAAAACCATCATAGTTTTGGGTACAGACGGCGACAGCCAGCCAGCGGAGATACTTTTCGACATCGAGATGCTTCGAAATTTCTTCCTCAAATTTGTCATGGGGAGTGTTATTAATTATATTGATAAAATCAGTTAATTTGCAGTCATCAGCAGTCGTTCCAAATTTACGTTGGTATCCGAGCAGGAGCGACTCTTTTAATTCTTCGGATTTATAGCGGTAGAGTGAAAAGTCGGCATCAGGCTTGACCGCATAATAAATGGAGTCGACTTGAAGGCCTCTTTTTTTAAAAAATAAATCATCGACAGATTCCAAATGCAAGTAGACTCCCTCATAATGGCCATTTAGGTACAAACGAACATGCTGGGAACGGGGTGAAAGAACCCCAAAGACCTGGAACAAATCGAGGGAAAGCTTATTACGAATTGAGGAGGGGTCCTTGTATTCAGCGTTGAGATGCAACTCGCGTGCCCCATTAAGGAGTTGTGGACGCTGCAATTGAACGAAATAGGATCTTTTTGGGAGTTTTTTTGTATAGTTTCCTCTGAATTGGGTGGCAATTGAAAATTTCATATCTTCAATATATAAATTTCCGGGAACTGGATCATCATAGGGTCTTAGCGGAAAAGAGAGTTCCTGAAGATCCCAACGATGAAAGGATAACATGTACACTGGTAATTCCCGTTTTTGGTCCATTAGTAAGTTACTCCTTTCTACTGTATTTTGACTTCATTGGAAAAAGAGTTTTAACTGCGTCAAATAATTCGCCGAAAAATACCAAGGAAAACCAAGGGGCAAAGTCCCTTGGTTTTCCATCGTTTTCATTAGATTAGCATCTAATGAAGATCGCTCTGTTGCCAACGCTTCCTATAAAGCGGAAGCCATTTTGGGATAAGCATCTTACGGCATCTGCCAAAGGAGTTGCATTTGCTCCAGTTGTAGTGATTGTACAACCTTGTAAAACGATATTATCAGGGGCAAAGTCAACGTCTTGAACACGTCCGTTTCCAGGATTCACATCAAGAACGGCTACCTCGTTAGCACAATCAGCAGGGAAAGTTGGGCCAGCAGTATTGCTTGGGCTGCTGTTAGAACCACTTGGGCTGTGGGACATCTAAAAATCACCTCCTTTCGATGGCTTGTACTATATTTTATAAATAAAGGGGTACTATAGAGACGGCAATTGAACTAGTATAAACGTATAATTTTGTCCACAGGAACTTTTTTCATTAAAAAGGGCGAATAGCATTTTGGAAGAAGAGGTTTTGCCCATTTGTCCAGTTGGGATAAAAATTGGAAATGAAAACGGTTGGGACTTTTGCATTTCTTCGTAAGGAAGGATGAAGAATAGTCCTAAGAGGTGAAAAGAAGTGACTGTCATTACAACCTTTAAAGAAAAAAGACGCGAAAAGCAGATTAAATACGAACGGTCCGTGCTTCGGGACCTATCCATTAATACATTAAAAGAGAGAGTGCGGCAATATTTTGGATCGACCAAGTTTGCCTCAAGCCTGATTATGAATTCTGGGGTGGAAGAGGCCTGTTATGATGTTGCACTTGAAGCTTTTCTATTAGGAGCTAAATTTAGCAAATTTGGCTACCATGGGGAAAGTATGGAACAGGTAAGAATGCGCTGCTTTAATGAAGAAAGGCATTTAATTGATACGTTATTTAATTTCCTCCTTTATTGGGGAAATGGCGAAGAGGGCGTCATGAGTGAATCACTCTATTATCACTGTGAACAATATGTCCATGTCTGGTGGAGAGAGGGCTATGAAAAAGGGCAAAGACGCCATAAGCTTCGGCTTCATTAATTCAATGCCTTCATTCCTGTTCTAAAGTCCCGCCTTGTCCCATATAAATTATTGAACAAGGGACGAGCGGGAAGGAATGATTTGGTTGGTAACAAAAAGAATAAAAATCATTTTTTTTTCAGTTGGCTTATTAGCACTATTTTTAATTTTACAGTATGATTTTGCCGAGGATGATTCCTGGAAGGAATGGAGTCTTCCGCTTTCCGGAAAAATTATTCTGCTGGATGCGGGCCATGGCGGCCCGGATGGCGGGGCCGGTACGGGCGAGACGCTTGAAAAAGATATTGCTCTTAACATCACTTTAAAGGTCAGAGATTATCTGCAGCAGCAGGGTGCACTTGTTGTGATGACAAGAGAAACCGATACCGATTTGGCAGATGCTGATACTAGGGGCTACAGCAGGAGAAAAGTGGAGGATCTGAAAAACAGATTAAAGATGATTAATGAAGAGGATAATGACTTCTTTGTAAGCATTCACTTAAATGCCATACCTTCGTCAAGATGGAGCGGCGCCCAGACCTTTTACGCCCCTCATTTTAAGGAAAACGCCAGGGCGGCCAAATTTATTCAAGAGGAGCTCAGGGAAAACTTAGAAAATACTAATCGAAAAGCCAAGCCAATAGGCGGCGTTTACATTTTAAAACATTCAAAAAAACCGGGTGTTCTGGTCGAGGTTGGTTTCCTCTCCAACCCTGCTGAAAAGGCAAGATTAAAACGGGAGGATTATCAAGAGAAGGTAGCAGCCTCTATATATAAAGGGATCATAAGATATTTCACGAATGAAAAGGAATTAAAAGAAACAGATTAAGGGAAGGCGGGAATGAACACCTTCTCTTTTTATCTGGGGTTATTCCTATGGCGGTGGTTTTAATGTGTGATTCAATTAACTGTATATTGCCATAGTTATGATATACTGTTAGATGGAAACGAATTCAATTGGTGAGGTGTTTTTCAATGTTAACTGAAGCAAGAATCCGTGAGGTTGTTGGCAGCCTCAAAGAGCCATTTTTACATAAAACTTTAGCAGAATTAAATGCTATAGAAGAGATAAAAATTAAAGAAGAAAAAAGCCATGTCAGTGTCAAGGTAGCGATAGCTAGAACAGGAACAAGTGAGCAGCTGCAGCTACAAACCCAAATTGTAAACCTGTTGAAGGAAGCAGGTGCCGCAACAGTAGGAATCCGCTTCAACCAGCTTCCTGATGAAGTGCTTGCTGCCCATTGTCAGGCTGAACCAGAAAAGGAAAAGAATCTCCTTAATTCCCAGTCCACTACCTTTATCGCAATTGCCAGCGGAAAAGGCGGAGTAGGAAAATCGACGGTATCTGTTAACCTCGCTGTTGCTCTGGCTCGCTTAGGTAAAAAGGTCGGGCTTATCGATGCCGACATTTACGGTTTCAGCGTACCGGATATGATGGGAATTACGAATCGGCCGGTTGTCCGAGGCGAAAAGATTATTCCTGTTGAGCGTTTTGGTGTTCAAGTAATTTCAATGGGATTTTTCGTGGAGGATAATTCACCAATTATCTGGCGCGGCCCAATGCTCGGAAAAATGCTGAACAGCTTTTTCAACGAGGTAGAGTGGGGCGACATTGATTATTTACTTCTGGACTTACCGCCAGGAACAGGCGACGTTGCCTTAGATGTTCATAGCATGCTGCCGGCATGTAAAGAAATTATCGTTACCACCCCGCATCCAACCGCAGCCTTTGTAGCTGCCCGCGCAGGTGCGATGGCGATGAAAACCGATCATGAAGTGCTCGGGGTTATTGAGAACATGGCCTATTTTGAAAGCAAGCTGACAGGTGAAAAGGAATATGTGTTTGGTCGCGGCGGCGGAGATAAGTTGGCCGACGAGCTAAATACGGAAGTGCTTGGACGTCTGCCACTTAACCAGCCTGACTGGAACGATGAAGACTTTGCGCCGTCCATCTATCAGGAAGACCATCAGTTAGGAAAAATTTATTTGGAAATTGCCGAAAAAGTCGCGGACCGGCTTGGAAAATAATTTTTCAGATCTGCAGTTTTGCTGGGGTTTGAGTAGTAAAAAAAGAACTGCAGCCAAAAGAAAACCTCTTCCGTTTGGAGGAGGTTTTTATTTTGGACAGTGGAATTATGAACCTTGCTCACCGCCGCTTTTGTTATCTTTTGAGGTTTCTTTGGTATTTGCCTGCTCAGCGGCTTTTAAGAGCAATTCCTGAATTTTTGCTTTATAAAGCGGGCTGTCAATAGTCTCAGTTATTACATTTTGAAGCTGTTCACGATACTCCTTGGTTTTCAGGGCATCTGCCATTTGCTTTTGAATTTCTGGTTCCTTGAACACTTCGATCATCATGGCTCTATATTCAGGGTCATTCATTAAATCCTTAAGTAATTTTTCATTTTCTGCCCGCATGTTCTTGGCAACGCCTTGAGCAAATTTCGCGTCGCTGAAGGTTTTTTTCCAAAACTCTGTTGCTTTATCAGAGGTTAATGTTTGTTCAATCGTCTGAGCCACGACATTTTGGTCCATCACCAGTTTTTCCTTCATTTTGTCATCGGACATGACATCTTGGATTGCTTTCTTTCCATCATCCGTCTTTAAAATATCCACGACCATTTTTTTGGTCTGATCATAATCAGGCTGCAACCCGGCGCTAAGATCGTTGTTACCGGAACAGCTAGTTAAAAAAACAAAAACAGGCAGGAGGAGCACAGTAAATTTTGCTCTCATTTTGAAGCTCCTTTCACATAAGAATCCTTAATTTTATAATGAAGAAAATGTCGAAAGATTATACGCGGTTCACGCATTTTATGGATTTTTCAAATTTTGCTTGGTACAATCAGAATGTATTATTTTTTTATGGGGGTTTATAGTGTGACAAGCCGTAACTGGGTAAGACTGTTTATGACCACATTATTAGTCGGCGGAATCACGACGGCTGTTGTGGGTTTTATTGTTCGCTGGAATGAATTTGAGTCATATTTTATTAATTTTCAAATAATCGACATCGTTTCCACAGCGGTATGGCTGCTTTTCATGGGCTTTCTATTCAGCTTGATCAGCCAAATGGGCTTTTTTGCCTATTTAACGGTCCATCGCTTCGGATTAGGTATATTTAAATCCGTCACCCTTTGGAATGGGGTTCAGGTCATTCTGCTTCTGTTTGCCCTGTTTGATTTAGTTTATTTTCGCTATGTCAATTTTGCAAAAGAGGGAGATTCGCTGCTTCCTTATGTAGGGTTGGCGGTCTTTGTATTAGCTGTCGGATTGATTGCTGCCTGGTATAAAATGAAACAAACCAACCGGGAGGCGTTTGTTCCTGCTCTTTTCTTTATGGTTGTTGTTACTCTGGTGGAGTGGATGCCAGCTCTTCAGGAAAATGAAAAAAGCTGGGTCTATTTAATGGTGGCAGCGTTACTTGCCTGCAACGCCTACCAGCTGCTGGTTCTTCATAAATTAAATGCCAAGTCAGTAAAGGAACGTGAGCAACGCATAAGCCAATCAACCAATAATCGTGGAAAAAATAAAGCAGGTAAAAAATTAACAAAAAAACCGTCCGTTTAATTTTTCGGACGGTTTTTTTGGTTATTTTATTTCTTTAGATTGGACTTCTCCGTTTGCAATCATTTCCGATACGGCTACGAATTTTAGGCCTTTATTCCTAAGATCCTGCAGGATTAGCGGTAAAGCCTCTGCTGTTTGTTTGGCAGAATCGGAGGCATGCAGAAGAATAATATCACCTTTTTCTGCATTCTTCACATTTTCTACAATCTTCGCAACACCTGGATTTTGCCAGTCCTTTGAATCCAAACGCCAATGTACGACTGTATAGCCGTAACGCTTCGCAATCGATAATGTGCGTTTATCAAAATGTCCTGTTGGAGCCCTTAGAAGTTTAATCCCCTTTACATTTAACTTTTTAAAAACCTCCTGGGCCTTTAAAATGTCTTTGCTGATTTTTCCATCCTCTTCGTCCCGATAGTCTACATAATTATAACCAAGCAGGCCGATTTCATAGCCGTCCTTGACAATCCGGCTGACAAGATCCGGGTGTCGTTCCGCCCAGGAACCGGATAAAAAGAATGTGGCAGACTTCACATTTTCCTTTTTCAACGTATCCAAAATAGGCTCTGCTTTAACGTCGCCCCAGCCAATATTAAATGTCAGGGCCACATCCTTTTCACCTCGGAAAACGGCCTTTGGGCCATCCTTGGTTGAAAATACAGGGATTTGCGTCAGGTTCTCCATATAGAGAAACCAAGCTGTAAAGAAAGCGGCAACCATAATTAACACAACACTTTTTAACGCTTTACCATTAACAATAAAAAAGAAATTCATCGCTTCCACCTCGTCCACTGCCATCCTTGTCTCAAGCATATGAGGTAATTTTTAAAAATATGATGAAAGATTTTTATTATAAAAGTAAACAAAATGGAAAAGACTACTATAACATACCATTTATTGGAGGTTGTCTATGTACGGGCTTTTAATCAACGAGAAGGAAGTAAAAGAAATTGAATACTTAATAAAGAGAGAAATGGATGAAATTCTTTTTGACTTAAGGGATGAACGTATTGATCATATTGTGAAAAGAGCAATGGAGGAAAGATACAAAATCCTTTTTGATTTATTTAGAAGAGTTGCTTCACCAAATGAGTGTTTTAAATACATGCGCAGAGGTAAGAAAGAACAAAAAAAGGGATAAACTATGTTTTTTTGAAAAGACTGTTGACATTCGATTATTATCTTGTTATATTAATAAACGTCGCTGCTGACACAAAAACAACTTGAAAAAAGTTGTTGACTTTTAAACGAGCAGATGATATATTAATAAAGTCGCTCTTGAGTGACGGAGTAAGATGGTTCTTTGAAAACTAAACAAACAAAAACGTCAACAAACAATAATATTCGTTTCATTTGAAACGAAGCCAACGTAACATTTTTG
>NZ_JBHSHV010000038.1:0-51217 GCF_042653105.1 Neobacillus sp. GCM10023253 | reverse complement strand
GTTACGTTGGCTTCGTTTCAAATGAAACGAATATTATTGTTTGTTGACGTTTTTGTTTGTTTAGTTTTCAAAGAACTATTTAACTCGCCGCCTAAAAGCGACTTTCTTATCATACCAAGTTATCGACTTAATGTCAACAACTTTTTCGAAATCTTTTGTCGAAGACTTAATGTCTCGCAACAACAGTTATTAATATACCACCATTAATAATTTCGTGCAATAGTTTTTATCAGTTTTTTCAAACCTAAATACAAGTTTAAATATTCACTCTTTTTATTGAAAAATAAAAGGAAAAGTGCTGTCTTAACAGCACTTTTCCATATTGTTACTTATGACGCATTAGTGGGAATAACAGAACATCACGAATCGATGGTGAGTTTGTCAATAACATTACTAAACGGTCAATACCGATTCCTAGACCGCCTGTTGGAGGCATTCCATATTCCAATGCCTCTACGAAATCTTCATCCATCTCGTGCGCTTCATCATTACCCTGCTCGCGTTCTTTTAACTGTGCTTCAAAACGCTCACGCTGATCAATCGGGTCGTTCAATTCTGTAAATGCGTTAGCATGCTCACGGGCAACGATAAACAGCTCAAAACGGTCTGTAAAGCGCGGGTCCTCGTCATTTTTCTTCGCAAGCGGAGAAATTTCAACCGGATGTCCATAAATGAATGTAGGTTGTATCAACTTTTCTTCTACTTTTTGCTCAAAGAATTCATTAACGATATGACCATACAGCATATGCTCAGTAATTTCTACACCATGTTCCTTCGCAAGCTGACGGGCTTCCTCGACGCTCGTCTCTTTCCAGAAATCAGCACCAGTGTATTCTTTGATGGCGTCAACCATGTGGAGTCTTTTCCACTCCGGCTTGAGGTCTACTTCATATTCTCCGTACTGTACAGTTGTTGTACCTAATACTTCTTGCGCAATATGAGCAATGAGGTTTTCTGTCAAACTCATAATATCGCGATAGTCAGCATATGCCTCATATAATTCAATCATCGTAAACTCAGGATTATGACGTGTAGAAACACCTTCGTTACGGAATACCCGGCCGATTTCATAAACCTTTTCAAGACCGCCGACAATCAAACGCTTCAAATGAAGCTCAATCGCAATTCGCATGAACAGCGGCATATCAAGAGCATTATGATGTGTGATAAATGGTCTCGCAGATGCTCCGCCAGCAATGGCATGCATCATCGGTGTTTCAACCTCTAGATAACCATGGTCATCTAAATAACGACGCATTGATTGAATGATTTTACTGCGGGTAATAAAGGTTTCTTTGCTTTCCTGGCTCATGATTAAATCTAAGTAACGCTGACGGTAGCGCTGTTCGACGTCCTTTAAGCCATGGAATTTATCCGGCAGCGGGCGGAGTGCTTTCGTTAAGAACACAAAGTTATCAACTTTTACAGATAACTCGCCAACTTTCGTTTTAAATAAGGTTCCGTGTACTGCTACAATATCGCCTAAGTCAGCTGAATCAAAAATCTCATATGACTCTTCGCCAACTGCGTCCTGTCTTACGTATAATTGAATTTGGCCAGTTAAATCCTGGATATGGGCAAATCCAGCTTTCCCTTTGCCACGTTTCGTCATAATTCTCCCAGCAATAGCAACAGTCACATTTAGGGTTTCCAATTCTTCTTTATCAACTTCGCCATATTGACTGATTAACTCTTGACTGCTATGTGTACGATCAAAACGTTTACCAAAGGGATCTAGACCTTTTTCCCGCATCGAATGCATTTTTTCACGTCTGACCTTTAATTGGTCATTTAATTCTTCACTCACACTATCAACTCCATTAATCATTTTATGTAAAACGCATGTTAAACCGCGCATCTGCATACTTCTATTATTTTACACAAACTGAAGAATTCAGACATCTAAAAAAGATAGAATACAATAAAAACTGCCAGTAACCCACTGGCAGCCTTAACATCAAACAAAATAATTATAGAAAATGGCACAATTTATGTCAAATTCAGCCTACTATTGCCTGGCTTTGTTCTTTTGCCTCTGCGTCTACTACTAATTCGTTTAACAAGGAAACGAGCTGTTCACGTGTAAGACACTCATTGACGGCGTTACGCGCCTTGGCATTGCCGCGGATACCTTTTAAATACCAAGCAGCATGCTTGCGCATTTCACGGACTGCGATATCCTCGTTTTTCAACGCAATCAAACGATCGAGGTGAAGGATACAGACATCAATTTTTTCACGGACAGATGGTTCGCCCATTAATTTCCCCGTTTCTAAATATTGAACCGTACGATAAATCATCCACGGGTTTCCAAGTGCAGCCCGGCCAATCATGACGCCGTCAACACCGGTTTCATCCAGCATTCTTTTTGCATCCTGTGGTGTTTCCACATCACCGTTGCCGATGACAGGAATATTTACTGACTGCTTTACTTCACGGATAATATCCCAATTCGCTTTTCCTTCGTACATTTGGACGCGCGTTCTACCGTGCAGCGCAACAGCTTTCCCGCCTGCCTTTTCAACCATTTGTGCGTTTTTAACTGCAAAGATATGGTCTTCATCCCAGCCCATCCGCATTTTAACCGTAACAGGCTTTTCAACCGCATCTACCACTGCCGAAACCATTTCATAGATTTTATTAGGATCAAGCAGCCATTTCGCACCTGCATCACATTTTGTGATTTTTGGAACCGGACAGCCCATATTAATATCGATAATATCAGCGTTCGTATTTTTATCGACGAATCTTGCTGCCTCGACAAGCGTTTCTTTTTCGCCGCCAAAAATTTGCAGGCTCAATGGTTTTTCCCGCTCATCAATATAAAGCATGTTCATTGTTTTTTCATTTTTAAAAACTATACCTTTGTCGCTGACCATTTCGGCGCAGACCAATCCGGCGCCAAACTCTTTTACCGTCAGACGGAATGCCGAATTACAGACTCCAGCCATAGGCGCCAAGACGACAGGGTTCTTCATTTCAATATTGCCAATTTTCAGCATTAAACGTCCTCCTTAACTAAAATTTTTCTATCCATCTATTCCTTTGGTGCTAAATCTTCCTTGGTTATTTTTAAAGACAACGCAATTTTCTCCAACAGCTCCTCTGCTGGCAGACGGTTGCCCCGCTCAATTTCTCCCAAAATGGAAACTGATACCCCCAGTTCCTTTGAAAAGCTCTCTTGTGTAAAACCTTTTAGCTTCCGATAGGCTCGAATCCGCCTTCCCCACTTTTCTGCTTCCATATTCGGACTCCTTCTTTATCTTGTAATTCAACCATATATGCTCTAAGAGGCTTCTTCATCCCCGAAATATGAATATCTGGATTTATTTCAAAAAGCGGAATCATCACAAACGCCCGTTCCAGCATCCGCGGGTGCGGAACGATAAGCTTCTCTGTTTCAATATTTTCGTGATTGAATGTCAAAATGTCAAGGTCAATCGTCCGCGGCCCCCATCTGATCTCCCTTTTCCTGCCAAGTTCCTGCTCGGTTTTTAAACATGTATCCAATAGTTCATTGGCGTTTAAGACTGTTTTAACCTCGATTACCATATTTAAAAATAAATCCTGATCCTCATAACCGATAGGATCTGTCTCGTATATAGAGGACTTATTTACCAACTGAATTCCCGGATGATTGGTTAAGATTTGGATAGCCTTTGCCATATTATCATAACGGTTTCCGATATTTGAGCCAAGGGAAATAAATGCTGTATTTTCCACTTTTATCTTCTCCTTGTAATCTCGACAGCAACGGATTCGTAATGGCCGGGAATAGGAGGATCAGGCTTAATCACCTTCACCGTAACCTCTTCAACTAAAGGAAATCCTAATAAGACACTTCCGGCAATTTTCTCAGCGACTGCCTCGACCAACTTTTTAGGTTCACCCTCGACTACTTCCTTACATAATTGATAAAGCTCACCGTAATGAACAGAATGTTCAAGCGCGTCAGTTTCACCTGCTGCTTTTAAATCCAATGAGACCGACAAATCGACAGAAAAGCGCTGTCCCAATACGGTTTCTTCGGGAAAAACGCCGTGGTACCCGTAAAACTCCATACCATTAACATATATTTTATCCAAGCATGTCACCCTTTCCCATCATTGCATCCATCATTCTTGCCATCCTGCTCATTTCTTTGACATCGTGAACACGGATCATTTGGCAGCCTTTTTGAATGCCGTAACAGATGGTTGCCCCTGTACCCTCCATTCTTTCATTAACAGGCAGATTTAAGGCCTGTCCAATCATCGTTTTTCGGGAGGTTGCCAAGAGAACCGGGTAGCCAAGCATCACAAGCTTATCCAAATTTTGCATCATCAACAGATTTTCTTGATAGTCCTTAGCAAAACCAATGCCCGGGTCGAGAATAATATTTTCATCCTTCACACCCGCTTTTTTAACAATCGCGATGCTTTCATATAAATCATTGATGACATCCCTTACAAACAATCGATAATTTCGATCATGGCGATTGTGCATTAAGATAATTGGAACATCATATTCCGACGCAACCTCACCCATCCGCTCATCCGCCTTTGCCCCCCAGATATCATTAATAATATGGGCACCAGCTTGGATCGCCTGCCTGGCCACTTCCGCTTTGTATGTATCAATCGAAATTGGCACTTGAACTTGTTTGGCAATGGCCTCAATAATCGGAACTACCCGCTTAATTTCTTCCTCCTCAGGAACTACCGCAAAGCCAGGACGGGTAGATTCTCCACCGATATCAATAATATCAGCGCCTGCTTCAACCAGTTTCTTAGCATGTTCAACAGCCCTGTCAATATTATTAAATTTACCGCCGTCGGAGAATGAATCTGGTGTGGCATTGAGGATTCCCATCACAATGGTTTTTTTGCTCATGTCCAATGTGTATGGCCCGCAATGGATGTTTTGTTCAAAAGCTGCATTCATCCCATTCCCTCCTAAAAACTCTTATCCTTTAATCATACAATAAAAGAGGACTAGGACACAAAAAAAAGAGGACGCCGGCAATTGCCGACGACCCCCTGTCCGTTCACTTATTCTACATCGTATTGATATAGAGGAGTACTTAAATAACGCTCGCCGTTATCAGGTATAATTGCTAATACTTTTTTGCCTTTTCCAAGTTCCTTTGCCACTTTTAATGCTGCAGAAATAGCAGCGCCGGAAGAAATACCGCCAAGAATTCCTTCTTCTCTGGCCGCACGGCGGGAAGCATCAAATGCTTCTTCCGTGCTAATTTGAACAACTTCATCATAAATTTCTGTATTTAATGTATCAGGCACGAAGCCAGCACCAAGGCCTTGCAGCTTATGCGGACCCGGCTTACCGCCAGATAGAATTGCTGAATCCTGCGGCTCAACAGCATAGATTTTTACATTAGGGAATTTTTCACGGATAACACTGCCTGCACCTGAAATAGTTCCGCCTGTACCAATACCGGAAACAAATCCATCAAGCTGATCCATTTGCTCGACAATTTCTTTCCCTGTTGTTTTGCGGTGAACCTCAGGGTTTGCTTCGTTTTTGAACTGTTGCGGCATAAAGTAGCCGTTTTCAGCAACTAAAGCTTCTGCGCGAGCAATAGCCCCCTTCATTCCTTCTGGTCCTGGTGTAAGAACTAATTCAGCACCATAGGCGCGAAGCAGATTCCGTCTTTCTAAGCTCATTGTTTCTGGCATTACAAAAACAGCTTTATAGCCCTTGGCAGCAGCTACCATCGCAAGTCCGATACCTGTATTGCCGCTTGTAGGCTCAACAATTGTATCGACACCTGGTTTGATTAAGCCTTTTTCTTCTGCAGCTTCAATCATTGCTAATCCGATACGGTCTTTTACACTGCTACCTGGATTAAAGTATTCAAGCTTTAAATAAACATCTGCGCTATTTTCATCAACTAATTTGTTAAGCTTTACAATCGGTGTTTGCCCAATTAATTCTGTAATGGAATTTGCCACACGAACCATCTGAAATCTCTCTCCATTCTATTCCGAGTATTTTTATTGGATTTATATATATTGAATTTACCAGTTTTATACTTGTTTTGTCAATCATTTTGACTAGGGAATTTTGTGAAAATTTCCGAAACAGATTTGCCTAAAAGAAAAACACAAGATGGATTCCTGTGCTTTAATTTGTTTCGTTATTTGTCCCGTAAAACCAGTTTACCTTGGCTTCTTTCCAGAAGGAAGAAGCAGAGGCTGGGGTCTTCATCTGCTCTAAGGCCAATTGGCGGCGGACTTGTTTTTTAACCTCGTCGAAGGAGTACTTTTTACCGCTGATTTTGTCTTCCATTTTGATGATGGCGTACCCATCGTCAATCTTAAAGGGTTTACTATAAGCTTTTTTCTTTAATTTTTTTGCCGTGTCAATATAACTTTCTGGGTATCGCTCATCCCCATCACTAATATATCCAATATCTCCGCCTTCATTCGCAGAGAATTCATCAATGGAACGCTCCATGGCCAAAGCTGAAAAACTCGACCCCTGCGCCAATTCTTTTATCGCCTTATTCGCTTCTTCCTTGGTTTTCACTACAATATGGGATAGATGATAAATTTCCGGGACATCGTATAAATCCTTGTTCTTTTGGTAATAGCTCTGTAATTCTTTATCAGAAATGATTACATCTTTTGTCAAAAGCTCTTGCAGGAGAAGACTGTCCTGAATTTGTTCCTTCCACCTTTTCTCATCCAGCTGACTTTTTTGGCTGAATGCGCTATTCGTGGCCTGCAAGAGCCGAAATTCACGTTCAACCTCTTGGTCTGAGATTTTAATGTCATACTTCTTTGCCATCTCACGAATAACCTTTTGGTCAATCAACTCTTTTAAGATATCTTTCCCATATCTTTTTTCCAATTCATTTAGCCATTCCTGCCTTGTAACTGACTGCTTCCCCACGGTTGCCACAGCTTCATCATTTATTGCAGTCCCGCCATCTCCGGTTCCCTTTGCCAGAAAAAAGGCGATGGTTAAACAATTCAGCATGATAAGGCCGGCGATTACCATCCACAGTTGCTTTTTCCCCAAGCCTAATTCTCTCCCCATAAACGATTATTTAGCTGATTCTTTCAATTCCTCCAGCTCTTCTTTAGTAAAGAGGTATTTCTCGTTACAGAAATGGCAATGAGCCTCTGCCTGTCCATCCTCTTCAATCATCGCGGTAATCTCATGGGCACCTAATCCGACGATGGCATCAGCAAAGCGCTGTTTTGAACAAGTGCATTGAAATTTGACCAGCATGGTCTCCAAGATTTTCACATTCTCTTGTCCAAAAAGTTCATTTAAAATTTCTTCAGGGGTTAAACCCTTTTCCACCAATTTCGAAATAGGTGGAATCGTCTTTAACCGTTCCTCCAATTTGGTAATAACGACATCTTCTGTTCCAGGCAGGATTTGCAGGATAAAGCCGCCAGCTGCCAGAATGGAATCATCAGGATTCACCAAGACACCCACACCTACTGAGGACGGGACTTGCTCAGATGTTGCAAAATAATATGTAAAATCCTCTCCGAGTTCTCCGGAAACAAGCGGAACCTGGCCCGAAAAGAAATCCCTGAGGCCAATATCCTTTACAATCGCTAATGTCCCGTCCGTTCCGACCGCGCGGCGGACATCAAGCTTACCATGCTCGTTCGATTCAAAATCAACCTCTGGGTTGGTCACATATCCGCGCACCTCACCGCTTGCGTTACTATCGACGAGAATCGGACCAAGCGGGCCGCCGCCATCGATTTTGATGGTCAGCTTTTCGTCGCCCTTAAGCATCGCCCCCATCATCACCCCTGCGGTCATTGCGCGGCCAAGCGCGGCTGAAGCCGTTCTCCATGTTTGATGGCGTCTTTGCGCCTCACTGACTGTTTCCGTCGTGCGGACGGCATATGCCCTTATATTTCCATCATAGGCAAGCGCCTTAACTAAATAATCGTTCATGTTAAACCCCTTTCTAGTTGCTATTCTTTATATTATCCATATTCCGTTTATAGATAAGGTGAAGCCCCTTTAAAGTTAAAAATGGATCGACTACATCTATAACGGTTGACTCTTGAGCAATTAAACTGGCAAGCCCGCCAGTTGCAATAACAGTCGGCTTTTTCTCACTATTCTCTGTCATCCGTCTAACAATGCCTTCAACCTGTCCAACATAGCCATAAACAATGCCAGCCTGCATAGCAGCAACGGTGTTTTTCCCAATAACTCCTTCCGGACGGGCAATCTCAATACGCGGGAGCTTTGCTGCTCTTGAATACAAAGCTTCAGTAGAAATGCCAATTCCCGGTGCAATGGCACCGCCCATGTACTGGCGTTCCTCATTTACATAGCAATAGGTAGTGGCTGTTCCGAAATCAACAATTACTAATGGACTGCCGTACTCATGGATCGCTGCAACAGCGTTTACAATTCTGTCTGCTCCAACCTCACGAGGGTTTTCATATTTAATATTTAGGCCTGTTTTAATGCCAGGACCAACAACCAGCGGTTTCACATGAAAATACTTATGACACATTCTCTCTAAGGCGAACATGATTGGCGGAACAACAGATGAAATAATAATTCCATCTATATCAGAAAAAGCAAGGCCTGAATAATCAAACAAAGACTTAATATTCATCCCGAATTCATCTTCTGTACGGTTCCGGCTTGTTTCTACCCGCCAATGGTATTTCAGCTCTTCTCCTTTGTAAACACCAAGGACAATATTTGTATTCCCCACATCAATAACGAAAATCACATCTATCACTCACTTTTTAGGAAATTTTCATTTATATGCAAACATAATACCATATTTACATTGCGGGTGAAAAAAAATAAGAGTGCTTCTGCTGAAGCACTCTTCTTCATTTTATTTATTTTCAGGATCGTTAGGAGCATCTTCCTTAACGTCTTCATCCTTTTTCATGTTAATATTTACCTTCACATCATCTGCTTTTTTAGTATCTAAGCGAACAGATTCTAATTCAGCAGGATTTTCCGGCAAATGGCCATTTTCAATCAAATACTTAATTTGCTCTGCATTTAGTGTTTCCACTTCTAGCAGGGTTTTTGCAATAAGGTCAAGTTTATCACGATTTTCAGTAAGGATTTGTCGGCATCTTTCATAAGATTCCTTTATAATCCGTTGAATCTCAAGGTCAATTTCATAGGCGATGGCATCAGAATAATTTTGTTCATTATGAAGGTCACGTCCTAAGAACACCTGACCGCCTTGCGCCTGGCCAAATTGGAGCGGCCCAAGCTTATCGCTCATTCCAAATTCCGTAACCATTCTACGGGCAATGCCGGTCGCACGCTGGAAGTCGTTATGAGCGCCGGTGCTTACCTCACCAAACACAATCTCTTCTGCAACCCGTCCGCCTAATAGACCAACAATCTTATCAAGCAATTCTGGCTTTGTCATAAAGTAGCGGTCTTCTCTCGGAAGCATCACGGCATAACCGCCTGCCTGCCCGCGCGGCACAATCGTTACCTTGTGAACCATATCCGCTTCATCCAGGACTAAGCCGATAACAGTATGGCCGCCTTCGTGGAAAGCAACAATCCGTCTTTCCTTTTCTGAAATGACCCGGCTCTTTTTCGCTGGTCCGGCAATCACGCGGTCAGTTGCTTCATCGATATCAACCATCTCGATTTTCTTTTTATTTTGACGGGCGGCAACAAGGGCTGCCTCATTCAATAAGTTCTCCAGGTCTGCACCTGAAAAACCAGGTGTACGCATCGCAATATTTTTTAAATTAACAGCTTCATCCAAAGGCTTATTGCGGGCATGGACTTTAAGCACTGCCTCACGGCCATTGACATCCGGACGGTCTACCGTAATCTGACGATCAAAACGTCCTGGACGAAGTAATGCAGGGTCTAAAATATCTGGTCTGTTGGTAGCTGCAATGATAATGATTCCTTCATTGGCACCAAAGCCATCCATTTCGACAAGCAATTGGTTCAATGTCTGTTCGCGTTCATCATGCCCGCCGCCTAGACCGGCACCACGCTGACGTCCTACAGCATCAATTTCATCGATAAAAATAATACATGGTGCGTTTTTCTTCGCATTTTCAAACAAATCACGCACGCGGGATGCACCGACCCCGACGAACATTTCTACGAAATCAGAACCGCTGATCGAGAAGAACGGAACGCCTGCTTCACCGGCTACTGCCCGGGCAAGCAAGGTTTTACCAGTTCCTGGAGGTCCGACTAACAGAACTCCTTTAGGAATCCGCGCGCCAAGCTCAGCAAACTTACGAGGGTCTTTTAAGAATTCAACGACTTCCACTAACTCGGCCTTCTCTTCATCTGCACCGGCAACATCTCTAAAACGGACCTTTTTCTTATCGTCGTTATAAAGTCTTGCTTTTGATTTCCCAAAGTTCATAACTCGGCTGCCGCCGCCTTGGGCTTGGTTTAATAAAAAGAAGAATAAAATAAAGATAATCACAAACGGAATGATCGAAGTAAAGAAAGTTACCCAGCCGCTTGTTTCTTTAGCAGGCATTACTTCTACCTTGGAATCAGCTTTATCAATGCGATCAAGGATTTTTTCGCTGTTTGGAATATAGGTAATAAATTTTTTATCCCCAGCTTCCAACACTCCACGAACCTCATATACTCCCCGCTCAGGCTGCATCGAAAATGATTTAACTTCACCATTTTCCAGTTGTGTTACGAACTTATCATAGGAAATATGATCGGTTGGTTCATTGCTGCCATTAAAAAAACTGACTACGCCAATAATGACTAAAAATATTAATAAATAAAAGATGGTATTACGGAAAATCCGATTCATCTCTTACCTCCTCCCGCGGGTAAAGACTATATTAAATAGTATCATAGAAAATCCTGTTAATTCAAGGAATTGCCCTCGCCATAATAGGTTTTGGACAGCGAGAATAACGCCTCATTTTTTGGTTTCGATTAATGATTATTTGCTATATACTTCCGGCTTTAAAACGCCAATATATGGAAGGTTCCGGTATTTTTCCATGTAATCCAATCCATAACCTACCACAAATTCATCAGGAACAATAAAGCCAACAACATCAGCTTGTATCTTGCTTTTTCTACCCGCCGGCTTATCCAGCAGCGTGACAATTTTTATGGATTTTGCCTTACGGTAATGGAATAAATCGACTAAATAGCTGAGTGTTAAACCGCTGTCGATAATATCTTCGATAATTAGGATGTCTCTTCCTTCTACAGATGTATCCAAATCCTTAATTATTTTTACCTCTCCGGAGGAAACCATCGCGTTTCCGTAACTGGAAACATCCATAAAATCCATTTCCAAATAGCAATCCATTCGTTTTAACAAATCAGCCATAAAAGGCAATGCACCTTTTAAGACTCCAATTGCAAGGGGGAAGCGATCTTTATATTCCTCGGTTAATTGAGCCGCTAACTCCTTTACTTTTTCTTGTATTTCCTCTTCTGATACTAATACTTCCTTAATATCCTGGTTCATTATTAGTGTGCCCCCTAGAAGATGTTTACTTAATATATGTAAGTAGTATATATTGTTTAGCTGACATTTCTATACCTTCAAATGATGACTTTTTAAGACCTGGCAGCCATAGGATACTCCCTTCCCTGTCTGTTATGACCGGCCATGTATCCCTGTCATGAAGCGGGATTTTTTGGTCAATAAAGATATCTTTTAACTTTTTGGAACCTGTCATCCCTTTTAAGGTCATTCGATCGCCTTTGTTTCTTGTCCGAATGATAATCGGAAAGGTTACTCTCTCGGTGTCAAACACCGCCATATTGGCAGGAATATCAGCAATACCCAAATCGGTATACTCTGCCTTAACAGTGGTGCCATTAGGCAGATTAATCATTCCAGGCTCATTCACCTCAAAAAGGTATTGTTCCACTTTAACGGGCTTAAATTCAAAGGATAATTCCTGATAAGAACGGATTACTTTTAACCCGCCCGGAAAATCCAATTTCCCCGATGGTCCGCCGCGCTGAATTAGATTAAAAACTTGGTCGATATGGATGGCTGAAAGATCTGCGCACCTTTTTTTGTAAAGATAGTTTAATATTAGTTGAATACCCCTTCTTTGTAAAGGCAAAGGCAATTCGCGAAATCTCCCAATGTCAATCAAAATTTTATCGGCTTTCCTTTGTTTTTCTACTGTATTCATTTTTTCAATCGTTAATTCCTGAAGAAACGATTCATCCGCTTGCAGGTCTTCGCTAAATCGCTGAAACTGTTCATGGACAAGAGGATTTTCCGATTTTAAAAAAGGAAGAACTTCACTGCGAAACCGATTTCTACTGTATACACCCTTTTTATTGCTTGGGTCGATTCTTGGTGTAAGCTGATGCTTTTGGCAATACTGTTCAATTTCACGCTTTGTTATACATAAGAACGGGCGAAATATTGTGCCGAAATGGAAGGGGCGGGAGAAAGGAATGCCAGCCCTAGCCAATCCTGTACTGCCCCTTGTAAAGCGCATGAGAATCGTTTCGATTTGATCATCACCATGATGTCCAAGAGCCAAATAGGGGGCTTGATACTTTTCCATAACTTGCGAATAAAAGGAGTATCGTACTTCCCTGCCAGCTACCTGTGAGCTTTTCCCTTCCTTCTTCATGATGTCCGTTACATTAACCCGGATCATTTCAAAAGGAACTCCATACTGTTGACAAAATTCCTTAACGAACATAGCATCCTCATAGGATTCCTGGCCGCGAAACATATGGTCAACATGGGCAACTATAATCGTCAGGTTCTGTTTTTCCTTCTTCCTTAGCAGGAAGTCGAGCAGCGCCAACGAATCAGGCCCGCCTGAAACCCCGACAACAATTCTTTTATCTTTAAGCTTAAATGAATGCCGGTTAAGAAAGTCCTCAACCTTGGCTTCTAACATACAGATACACACTCTCTAAAATCAATGTTTTTAGAAAAACTTAAGTTTAGAATACCACTCTTTTAGAGTAACTATCAAAATTATAGGCCCATTTGAAAAAGAAATATTTCATAAAAACCTGAACTCTTGTTATTTACGGAGAAAGAATAAAAAAGTTTCATTTTTTTGCTAATAAGAAAGTATAAATTTTTTTCAAATTCTATACTTTCTTAACGCATAAATGCAACTACGCCTCTGTCATCGTCCTTACGGACTCGCCAATCGGCGAGTTTTCATTTAAAGCAGTTTTAAAAAAATATATAGCCCATACAATACACTTAGCACTATGGCAATAAAGAAAAATTCCAGCCAGCCGCTTTTTTTCTTTTTCTTTCGGAAATCGCGGCGGGAAATGTTAATATTCCCTTTTGGGGATTGTGCTGAATGCTGGCCGGGTCTGACCCCCTTGGATACCGGTTTGGAATCCTTTTTTGGCTGGTCGCTGATGGTGTCCAATAGGTCTGATCTCATTTGGCTGGCACTAGGATAATGTCCCATTAAAGCCTTTAGGATAACCCGTTCATAGCGATGCAGTTCCGGTTTTAAACGAATCGACTCCCTTAATTGCTCTATTCCGCCTGTTGTTTTTTTAAAACGCTTAGGATATGCAGTATTAATCATCATCATCGCTGCCGAGAACAAATCATAGGTTGCTTCGGCCTTTCTGGAGCCCAAGCCCCAATAGCCGCGATCATAGAACTCCGTGAATTCTTTAATGGCTCTTCCCTCAATTGTTGTTCCGCCGACATCAATGCACCTGATTTTCGGAGGAGGGCCAGTCACAATCAGGTTTTCCGGTTTTAAGTCCCCAAAAATCCAGCCGCTGCCATGCAGCCTATCAAGATCACTTAATAATTGCAGGAACAAAATCGGCATCCATGATTTTCCCTTCTGCTCTAAAAAGGACAGCAAATCGGGTCCCTGAATATATTCCATCACATAAAACGAAATAGGGCGGGAGTTCCCTCTGCCAACTTGCCAATCATCGACATCAAACAAAGAAGGCCCAAGGGTTTCTTGGCCCTGGACCTTTGCAAAGGATTTTAAAACGTTTACCTCAGACGTGATGGACATACCGTTATCGCTCATTTTTAGAGCGACCTGTGTATTATTATTCTTTGCAAGGTAGACCACCCCGTTTGCTCCAAATCCTAGTTCCTTTATGATTTTATATTGTTTGGAATGCCATCTCCCTGTAACATTTGTTCCCGGACTGATTTTATATTGATTCTTCCATGTATGATTCATCATCGTCTGATAGGAGACTCCTTAATGATCGTTTTTGATTAAAGGACGTTAAAGCAGTCCGGATGGCTGGCCCTGTCGGGGTTATTCCCCCCGTGGTCAATTTGGAAAAGATGCTTGTCAAATTTTGTAGGTTTGGCGTCCAATCCAGCAATCTTTCGACATCATTCTTTTTCCCGGGAAATACATAAACAGAAAATTGGTTATCTCCTGTCCTTGCGTTTAAGCTTAGTGAAAGGTCAAGCAGCGCCTCTTTTACGGTCGGAAGCTTTTGCTTCATGCTCGCGCTTGTATCGACAAGAATCAACACCTCTAATTCGACAGTCTCGCCGAGTTCGTCGACAACCTCCATCACTTCGCCTCTTTTTTCCGGGGGCAGGTCCTCCATTGTCTTGGAACGGCCGAGGATTTGCTGCAATTCCCGATTTACCACCCCTTGGATGGTTTGGTTCATTGCTTTTCTTGTGACCATTTGAACCGTTTGTGAGAGCGCCTCTGCATAGACTATCTGGCTCACGCCGCCGCCTGAAGCAGCGATTCCTTCTATTTCTGTCATTCCTTTTTCATCAATCACATCATGCTCCATTACACCAATGACATTGACGGTTATTCCCTGTTCATGAGCTAGTGCAGCCATCGCAATCGGGTCCTCACCCTGATTGGAGCAGCCATCTGTAATTAATAGGATTTGGCGAATCTTCCCTGTGTACATAACCTTCTCCCTCCACAAATGAATTGGTATCATTGTCGACGAGGGAAAAAGTATTTATACATAAATTAGCAGAATCCAGTGTAAAATAATTAGTTACGCTTGGCGCTTCATCTTTTGAACAGGAATAGTTGCCCATTTCGGTGTATTATGTCTGATCTTTGCCACCATGACGGTCATATCATCGTCAATTATTTCCGATTTGGAGCGAATCACATCTTCTAGGATTAAATCAGCTACCTCTTGAGGGTCATCTGTTTCCAATTCAAGGATTTTCCGTTTCATCCATAAATCATAATTTTCTACATGCTTCGGCCCCTCAAAGACACCGTCGCTCATCATAATTAACAAGTCCCCTGCCTTTAACTGTTCATCCACTACATCTACCTCAAAATCTTGAAGAATTCCCATCGGCAGGTTGCTTGCCTGTATCTTAATGACTTTTTTCCCCCTTTTAATAAAGCTCGGCGTAGATCCTATTTTAAGAAATTTGGCAGATGCGTTTTTTAAATCAATCATCGCCAAGTCCAATGTCGAGAATATTTCATCGGTTGTCCGCAGTGAGAGGATGGAGTTAACCGATTTGATGGCGATTTTTTCTTCAATGCCTGATTGGAGAATTTTTTGCAACAGCTTTAGTGTTTCATCACTCTCATAATGAGCCCGTTCGCCATTCCCCATTCCGTCACTGATGGCGAGTGCCATTTTTCCAAGTCCCAGTTCAATCGTGGAATGGCTGTCACCAGACACTAAACCGCCATCCTTGGCAGCATGGGCTACACCCGTGTCGACCGTATAGGCCTTTGAAGACCTAAAGACAACATGGCAGAAGCCATTTGGATAAGTTGCACATTCCTCCAATCTAACCACAATCGTTTCCCCAAGAATATCGGACAGCATGGGAGCAATTAACTTTTCACACTCCCCGTGGCCATTGCAAAACGGAACAGACATTTCAATATCAACATTTCCCGGCTCCAAGCTGTAAATTTCCACCTGTTCAATATGGATGCCAAATCCTTGCATGGCCTCCATGATTTGCTCCTCCTGTTTGTAGTAATTTTCCCGCTCACGCTGGATTTCCTTGGCGAAATTGTTCATCACTTCAGAAACACCTAAAAGTTGGTCCGCAACCAGCTTTCGACTTTCATGTACTTTTTTCTTCAATTTTATATTGGCCTGGTAAAAAGTCAGTTCCTGGGCAATTGTTTCATACACCTTTTTCGGCCGCGAACAAAGCTTTTCCCATTCTCTTGACATCCTTAAAGAAATATTGCCGTCGTTTTGATCCATTTCATGAATAATTTCCTCCATGCAGGCATAGGTTGTACTAAAATTCTTTGCCCAGCACTGCTCTTTTTTAAAGCACGTTTGGCATGTCTTTTCGGTTACATGACTCATGAAGTAATCCATTTCCCGCTCATCTTCATTTTCAACAGGAAATGCATCCGTTTGTGAAAAGCTTTTGGAGAGGGCATGAAAGACATTTGAAAATTGCGAAACCCTTTGGGCCGTTACATCGCGCATTTTTCTCATATATTTTTGTTGCTCAGCCATATGCTCGGGTGTTCCGGGTATATACTTTGCCAGTCTGGAGGTTAAGCTTTGGGGTGTTAATAGGAATAAACAAATAGCTGCCGCTGTTTCATAGATTGTCAACAGTAGTGAGCCGCCCCCTTCACCGTACATGCCAATCAGCAGGGTAGCGATAAACAAGCCGACTGATACACCAATCTTTTTCCCTTCCTTGAGAAGACCCCCTAAAACACCTGAGAAGGCTAATAGACTCATATGATAGAAACTCGACACACTTGCCAGGCTGAAAATTAGACCAGTGACAACTCCAACCGTTGATCCGACTGTTGCCCCTGCTATAAAAGAAAAGACGAGCACCAAATAACGGGACAAGACATGTTCAAGCGATAGATCATAGACCTTCCAGCCAATCGTTCCCGTCATTATCGAAGCCAGCATGATGATCAAGCAGACGATTTCTTCTGTTTTTAATAGCTGCCTGCGTTTATTAGCCGTTAGCAGTGGTATGCTCTGCAGGAAAATCATCGTCAAAATAAAAGCAAGGCTGGCCTGAACCCCAACCATCATGACATCATAAAGGGTTATTGCTCGGGAGAGAATAAAGGCTTCAGCCAATTTCGAAAGCCCTAAAATAATCCCAACAAAAAAGGGCAGCGCTCTCATCTCATTGTTCAACCATTTTTGACTGATACGGTAAATGAATAAGAACAGAAAAGTGACAATAAAGGTAAAGGCGGCATTTCCTAATGACAGGGTAGCAGCCCCTGTAACCAGTCCAATCAAGGCAAGCGGTGCCCGATCCTTTTTAATAAAATAAACAGCGGCAAAAAAGGGCAGACTAAACGGAGTCAGCTTTGCCAATATCAGGGCTCGTCCAAGTAAAAATCCTACGATTAATAATAGAAATCCTTTTTTGATGAAAAAGGACTCTAGCATAAATTGAAGCTTTTTAAATCCATAGTTCAAATTCCATTTTGGCGTGTGAAGATTGACTTCCCCGATCGGTTCTATTAAACTCGCATTTGGCTTTTCCATATATCCACACTCCCGATTCATTATTGTTAGAATCTATTATAAGTTTGCTAGATTTAAAAGTTTGTCAAAATAGTGAACGAGTTCAAAGAATCGTTCGACGGTTTTCACTATTTTCATTCAAATAATATTATCTATCTTAATTTGCTGTCATTATTTCAAAGTTTTTAATATATATTGGTACATAAATGAAAACTCGCCGATTGGCGAGTCCGATAGGACGAAGACAGAGGGGTAGTTGAATTTATGCGTTAAGAAAGTATAAAGCTTTCGACAGAAAGTTTATACTTTCTTATTAGCTAAAAAAAGACAGGCCATTATGACCTGTCTTTTTGTAAAGCCTGCTCTATTTGTTTAAAAAGTCTGCAGCAAGTTAACCCCGTCTAGCTCCTCTTCCGCCACGCTTGGACTCGGTGTGCCGCTTTAGGGAAGATAAACGATCTTCACTGTCTTTTAAGAATCTTGCCATTTTTTGCTCGAAGGATTCCGGCCTATTATTATTACGATCGTTTGCCCTTCCCTGACGAGGACGTTGTGAATGGGAATGCGAATGTTTTTTCTCTGGTTCCGGTCTATATTTAGCCTTCTTAATGGATAGTCCAATCTTTCCGTCTTTCTCAACATTAAGAACCTTCACTTCAACCTGGTCGCCAACTTTAAGATGGTCATTAATATCTTTTACATAGTTGTCTGCGACCTCACTGATGTGAACGAGTCCTGTTGAACCATCCGGCAGCTCCACAAACGCTCCGAAATTAGTAATGCCTGTCACCTTTCCCTGTAACTTGCTGCCTACTTCGATTGACATAAAAAAAATGTTCCTCCTTAAAAATTTAAAAATCAACTTACTATATATTATACAGAAAGGGAAAATTGAGTGTCAATAACACTACTTATTGGTTCATTTTTCCTTCTTTTCGTCTGGAATATTAAAGATTATTTCGTTCTTGTCCGAGAAAAAATACTCTTTGCGGGCAAGCTTCGCAATGTAATCATCATCATTTAATTTGACGATGTTCTCTTTTAATATCTTCTCTTGCTTTTTTAAATCTGCCAGCTGATGATTAAGCTTCCGCTTCTCCGCCACTTTCGCCTCCAAGATTCTTGTTTGGGAAAGATAACTGGATATCATAAAATAAGAAAGCAAACAGACAAACACAAAAAACAGCGACAGCCTTCTGAGAAGCAGCTTTTTCCTGCGGGCTGATGCAATTTCAGCATATTCCTGCTGTTGGACATAAGCTGTTTGGATTTTTGATACTGCTTTTTGTCGTTCTGCTCCCATTTATATCCTTCCTTACTCTTTTCTTTTTCTCAACTTGTCCATCCACTTACTAATATAATTCACGATTTCCTTGGATTTTCCTGCCGTTCTATTATATAACTTCTCGACGAATTTTTTAATACCTTTCGGCAAAAGTTTCCAAAAAACAAACAAAATCTTCTTTACAATGACAAATAGCACGTTCAGGATATAAAGAAGGACCTTCCAAATAAATTTGACAAGGGATAATAACCCCCTGCCAAATGTTAATAGGATGGCGATGACAAGCTGGATCAGTCCGACAATTGGTTTATAAATTAAGAGGAGGAAAGTTCTTTTTGTAAATTGGGAGACGGAGATGACAGTCTCAATCAAAAGCTCCAGGAGCCTCAGGTACATCGCTTTTAATAAGCTTTGATAGGCGGCGAAGCCACATAGAAGAGCAACAAAAATATAAAACCGCAATTCTCCGTTATTCGCTAAAAATAACGCGTAAAATATTAGTAAGGCTTGAATCATCCAAAATAACAGATCATTTAAAAATACAATCCAGCCTTTTCGATGGGGCCTCTTTAAAAACCGATGGTACGTGTCAAGCATGGCGCCAAATAATGACCCCATGCCAATCATAGAAAGCATCGTCAGAAATTGCGCGGAAAGGGTCATTTGAATAACTTGCTAAAGAATCCTTTAGCTTTCTCCCCATGGTGTTCATCAAGATAGACCAAATCGAATATTTTCCCTTTAATTGAAACGATTCCTTTTTCAACATCGAGGTTTTTCATTTGCAGGTTTTGTCCCTTGATCGCTAAAAAGCCCATTGAAGTTTCTAATAAAAACTCCTCATTATCAAAGCTTTCCACTTGCTTTACACCGGTAATATCTAGAAGCTTTCTCCCTCTCATAATCACATCATGGTCAGGAATACTGCTTTTAGCAGGAGTATTATCATAATATTGGCTCATCCTTCATCCCTCACAATCATTTGTCCAGCTTCAGCGCCAAGGCGCTTGAGCTTTTCTATTTGTACAACCTTTTTGTACATTTCTATGTGTGAGGTAAAAGAATTAGAACATCATTAGTCGTTTTGCTCCTCGGAATAGCCAACGCGTTCTTCTTTTAGAATTGTATACATTTCCGCTGCTTCTTCCTTACGGGTAGTCTCCTGAATTCGTTCAATTTTGACGGTAATTCTCCTAGGGCCGAGGCGGAGTGTTAATTCATCTCCGACCTTTACCGTGGAACTTGCCTTTGCTTCCTTGCCGTTGATTTCAATTCTTCCTTGGTCTGACACTTCTTTTGCCAGCGTTCTTCTTTTAATTAACCTTGAAACCTTTAAAAATTTATCTAAGCGCATGTTAACTCTACCCCTTCTAAAACCCCTTAAATTTTGGGTTAATTCCAGCATTGATGCATGAGAACCGTCCCCATGCATCATAGCCCTTTTAATTTTGCCTCATCCCAGTATTGATCCAATTCCTTTAGGGAATGGGCTTCGATCGCTTTTCCGCTCATTTTTACCTTATCTTCAATGTACTGAAAACGCCGGATAAACTTTTCATTTGTTGCAAACAAAGCTTCTTCCGGATTAATTTTTAAAAATCGGGCTACATTGACAAACGCAAACATTAAATCGCCGAATTCTTTATTTGCACGGGCACGGCCTTCTTCCGTTCCATCAAGTTCGGCAATAAATTCATCCAGCTCCTCTTTAACTTTCTCCAAAGCAGGGCCGATTTCCTTCCAATCAAAGCCCACCTTTGCCGCTTTCTTTTGGAGCTCATAGGCACGCAGCAGATTAGGCAGGGCCAGCGAAACTCCAGCAAGCAAGGAGACATCAGCGAGTTCCTCCCCTTTTTCCTGCTTCTTAATCTCCTGCCAATTCTTGACCACCTCATCGGCATTGGCCGCTTCAGCATTTCCAAAAACATGAGGATGGCGGCGGACCATCTTCGCGGACAAGCCTTCAATCACATCCTCAATGGAAAAATATCCATCATCCTCGCCAATTTGCGCGTGCAGCATAACCTGCAACAGAACATCTCCCAATTCTTCGATGAGATGGTCAATATCCTCGCTATTAATCGCCTCAATCACTTCATACGTTTCTTCAATTAAATATTTCTTTAATGACTCATGGGTTTGTTCTTTATCCCATGGGCAGCCATTTGGTCCCCTCAAGACGGCAATAATGTTGCGCAGCTTGGGGAAGGTTCTCCATAAAATTTCTTCCTCTTGTACTGGAGGAACATAGATGGACCTTAAATTATCAATAGATAAATTCCGATCTAATTCATATAAAGGTACTTTCATAATTGACTCTTCCTGACTGCCTGCTGCCGAGACAATATATACCTCATAATCATCCGGGAGCTGCTCCATTAAGGTTAATTTCACATTCGAAGCAACAAAGGCATCATAAACCTGGCTGATGATGATATGCTGGTCTATTTGGATCTGGCCAGCCTGAAGCGAAGTGCCGTCTAACAGCTGAAACCCGTCAATGGGGTCAATTTTTAAAGAAGTGAATAAGGCATCGATAAAGCTTTGACCTCCGCCAATGATAATTTCAACCCCGGCCTTTGCCCCATTTTCCAAAAGAATTTGAACCGTCCGCTCTGCCACAAGGGGATGCCCCGGCACAGCATAGGTTACTGATTCCGATTGCGCCTTCTCCAGCAAGGTTTCGGCAATTTCCTGATAGACATCCTCAAACTGCTCATGCTTTTCATAAACGGAATCAAACGAAGTATAAACCATTCCTTCTTTTACTAACTCTGCGACTACCGGATGCTCCTTTGTTCGTAAAAAAAGCCGCCGTCCTTTAATAAGTTTTCGATATACGCCGACCTGCAGCTGCTCCAGGTCGCCCGCACCTAAGCCGACAATTTCAATTTTTTTCGCCATATTATCTTCGATCCTTTCGAGCCATAAAATGAATGAGTTTGCTGCCAAACGGGAAAAGGGCAAGCTCTTCCTCAAGAAAAGTGCTTCCTCTAATAATAATCAACGTAAATAGAATTCCACCGGAAAATACCGCACTTAAAGACTGGATAGCTGCACCAAAGCGGCTTAATCCGAGTGGTTCTAATAGATGTTCCGCCAGAAACAGCCAGCCTTTCAAAAATAGAACCATAGCTAGCGCCGCAAAAAAAACAGTCCCTATTAAGCGAAGATGAAAAAGCGGGATGGCTGCTATTTTTTTAAAATGAATAATTAATAAAATGATAATAATGCCAAGCGACAACAAAGTAGAAAGAGCTGCCCCCATTGTTCCTAACATTGGTACGAATATCATATTTAGTACATACTTAACGGGAAATATTGCAGCTACCGCCAAAGCTGGAAGGGCAAAACTGCCTAATCCCTGGAGAATGGCGACAATTGTTGCAATCAATGATGTAAACAAAATAACAAAACTAAGCATCCCTAAAACATCTGAACCATAATCATTCTCAAACAGCATAGTGTTGGCCGGGCGAATAATCGCCCATAATCCAGCCGAAGCCCCTACGCCAATAACGATACTCACCTTTAGCGCCAATTGAATTTTGTGTTGTAAAAATTCCGGTTTGGAAGCAAGCCTCTCGCGGCTGATCAACGGCACCAGCGTTAATGACATCGAAGAAGCTGCAATCGTTCCCAGCTGGATGAGCGGCTGACCGCGGTCAAAGATTCCTTTTAAGCTTTTTGCCATATCCCCGGGGGTTCCATTTGAAACGAGCAGAGAATAGAGGTTTAAAGAATCCGCCATTTGAATAAAAATCATCAGCATGCCGCTGACACAAATAGTAAGTCCTTGAAACGTGAGCGCCTTAAAAATCCGCTTTACCTGAAGGGCGCTCGTCTTTAAATTCCCTTTATTTGGTTCCATTAGTTTCCATTCTTTACGAATCCACAAGAACATAAACAAAATAAGGCCTGAAACCAAACTGCCTGTAATCGACCCAAACATTGCTCCCCCGCCGACAAGATAGAGGGAAACTCCTTTTTCCATTAATATCCACGATAGGAAAAGAATCGTAACAACGCGGATTGTTTGTTCTGCCACTTGAGATAAAGCAGTCGGTACCATATCTCCTTTTCCCTGATAATAGCCCCGCAAAACGGAGACAAATGGAAAGGTTAAAAACACTATCGAAACTACCCGGATGATGACGGCCAGATGAGGATCCTTCATCCAAAGAGACAGCTGACCGGCCCCAAAATAAAGAACAAGAAAACAAAGAAGGCCGAATATCTGCAAATAGATAAACGATAAAAATAGAAGAAGGCGTGACTTTTCCTGGTCGCCTTTTTCCAGCAGCTCAGCATACAGCTTTGATATGACAACCGGAAATCCGGTAGTAGAAAGAACAACAGCCACCCCATAAAATGGATAAACCTGCTGATATATGTAAAACCCGATATCCCCGACAATGTTTTGAAAGGGAATACGGTAAAAAGCACTTAAAATTTTGGTAATCAGTGCCGATAAAGCTAAAATAAAGGCCCCTTTAAACACAGCCTTTGAAGGATTGATATTTTTCACAGTTTCACCTGCCTAATTAGCATAAGCGCATCCATTATAAATGAAAACTCGGCGATTGGCGAGTCTGATAGGACGGTTCATGAGCCGTAGTTGAATTTATGCGTTAAAGAAAGGGTGAAATTTTGTAAAAATTTCACTCTTTCTTATTAGCAAACATTAAAAAAGGCAGCGCTGGCTGCCTTTTTTAATGTTATACCGCATTTTATTGCTCCATTTGTCTAGCGAGGAAACCTGCGGCCGTTTCAACTGCCTTTTGTTCAACCTCACCAAGGGAGCCTTCCTTTGAAAAAATGATAACTGCCCCAATCGGGTCGCCATTTGCAATTATTGGCCCGATTGTATAAGATGTTACTGGTTCGTCGTTACCCTCAACCAAGGCAACATCGCCCTGCTGGGTACTGAGCATGGAGTTGCGATCCTCCATTGTTTTCTCGACTAAATCACTGATATTTTTATTTAAATAATCTTTCTTAGAACCGCCTGCAACAGCAATATACGCATCTCTATCACAAATTAAAACAGGATTACCGAGGCTGTCAAATAGGGCTTCAGCATATTCTTTGGCAAAATCGCTTAATTCGCTGATTGGTGAATACTTCTTTAAAATGACTTCTCCATCCCGGTCCACGAAGATCTCTAACGGATCCCCTTCACGGATACGCAGCGTTCTGCGTATTTCTTTAGGAATTACAACACGACCCAAATCATCGATTCGACGAACTATTCCAGTTGCTTTCATCCAATGTTGCCTCACTTTCATCTGATGATTTTTCAACTTGGTGAGTGACTTAATTTCCTTTAATTGAAATCATCACCAACTTTGAACTTAGTATCTTTCAACTGGAAAGTTCTATTCACATAGGACATATTTTTTTCACATATTCAGGAAAGATTCCCAACATCACATAAAAGGGCCTGAACCCCGCTTTAATGCGTTAATGTTGGGGTCAGGCCCTTTTCGTTAATTCACAGGATTTCCCTGTTCTTTTTTCGCCAAAGAAATTCCCTTGATCATTTCAAACACAATATTAAGCCATTGTGCAGTCTCAAGGTCCTTTGTTTTAATCATGATTTTCAGCTTACGTCCTTCCATACCCGGGGTAACGGCTCTTCCAAAGCGGTTGCCAATATGGAAAAGCTTGCTGCCTTCAATCGTGTTTGTCATTTCTTCCGTTAATAAAATCGTGACATCCTGCTTGACCTGTTTAATCAGCTCTACGCCATTTTGGATGGCGTATACCTTCATTTCGGCAATTTGGAATAGGTAGCCGACCTCGTCAGGATATTCACCAAAGCGGTCGAGCATTTCAGACTGCAGCTCGTCAATATCCTCAAGTGCCAAAGCTCCTCTGAAGCGTTTATACATTTCGATTTTTTGATGGCCGTCCCGGATATAGGAATCTGGAATATAGGCATCAATTTCAAGGTCAATTTCCACTGAAGGTTTTGCCTCAGCCTTAAGGTCACCCTTCCGTTCCTCAATTGCCTCTTTGAGCATTTGCGAATAAAGGTCAAACCCTACTGAATCAATAAATCCATGCTGCTGGGCGCCGAGTAAATTTCCTGCACCGCGGATGGACAGGTCCCTCATCGCAATTTTAAAACCGGAACCTAACTCGGTAAATTCTTTTATCGCCTCGAGACGTTTTTCAGCTACCTCTGTCAAAACCTTATCCTTCCGATATGTGAAATAAGCATAGGCCACCCTGTTTGATCTTCCGACCCGGCCGCGGAGCTGATAAAGCTGGGAGAGTCCCATGCGATCGGCATCATGGACAATCAAAGTATTAACATTCGGTATATCGACACCCGTTTCAATAATGGTCGTACTGACAAGGACATCGAAATCACCCGCCAAGAAACCAAGCATCACCGATTCAAGCTCGTTTTCCGACATCTGGCCATGGGCAAAGGTGACCCTTGCGTCCGGCACCAGCATGGAAATTTCCTCTGCCTTCCGGTCGATATCCTCGACGCGGTTATATAAAAAGTATACTTGTCCGTCGCGGGCAAGCTCGCGCTCAATCGCTTCCCTTACCAAGGCACCATTGTATTCCATTACATAGGTCTGCACTGGAAAACGGTTTTCCGGCGGCGTTTCAATGACCGATAAGTCCCTGACGCCAAGCATCGACATATGCAGCGTTCTTGGGATTGGTGTCGCCGTTAAGGTTAACACATCAATATTTGTTTTCAGTTTTTTGATTTTCTCTTTATGTGTAACACCAAATCTTTGTTCCTCATCAATAATTAACAATCCCAAATCATGATAAACAATGTCTTTTGACAGCAGGCGATGGGTGCCAACGACTATATCCACAGTTCCTGCCTTCAGCCCTTTGATTGTTTCTGTTTGTTGTTTTTTTGTACGGAACCTGCTTAATAAGCCGATATTAATCGGAAAATCTTGAAATCTCTCTCTTAATGTTTCGTGATGCTGCTGTGCTAAAATCGTCGTCGGAACAAGGAATGCCACCTGTTTACCGTCGGCAATCGCTTTAAAGGCGGCGCGGATGGCGACCTCTGTTTTCCCATAACCGACATCGCCGCATAATAACCGGTCCATTGGCCGCGGCCTTTCCATATCCTTTTTGATTTCATGAATCGATCGAAGCTGGTCATCTGTTTCACGGTAAGCAAACGATGTTTCAAACTCCCGCTGCATATCTCCGTCCGGCGTAAAGGCGTAACCGACTGCCGCTTCCCGCTCGGCATATAATTTGATTAAATCGTCGGCAATATCCTCTACCGATGATTGAACCTTTTTCTTTACCTTCTTCCAATCAGTGCCGCCAAGTTTATAGATTTTCGGCTCTTTTCCTTCGGAACCGACATACTTTTGGACAAGGTCGATTTGTTCTACAGGTACATAGAGCTTATCTGTCCCTTGATAGCGGATATGTAGATAATCCTTATGAATCCCGTTTATCACAAGAGTTTCAATGCCTAAATACTTTCCTATTCCATGATTCACATGAACAACATAATCGCCAATCTTCAACTCCGAGTAGCTTTTAATCCGCTCGGCATTGGATAGCTTTTGACGGCTGGAGGACCGTTTCACCCGTTTATTAAAGAGCTCTTCCTCGGTAATAACGGCAATTTTCTGAATTGAAAGTTCAAACCCTGTCTGTAGATTTCCTCTTATAATCTGAATCTTTCCGGGTAAAAGCTGCTGGTTCTCGGAGGTAATACTTGCGTCAATTTCATAGTCTTCGAGCACCCGTTCTAGCTTAGCAACTCTCTCTTCATTAGCCCCTAGAAATAAAATGGTATAATTCCCTTTTTTCCATCTATCTATTTCTGATTTCAACAAATGCATCTGCCCGTGAAAATTCTGCATCGACCGGCAGGAAATATTAATAATATTTTGCGGGCTTGTATTGGCCACATGCCGTAAAAATAACGACATATAAAGAATTGGAAATTGCTTTCTTTGCAAAAACGCCTGCAAATCGTGGGATATTTGCACATCATGGATAATTTGCCCCTCAGCAAGCAAAGCTGTATACCACTCTGCCTCCTCTTTCACAAGGGATTCATTCATCTCTTGAATCCTGCTGATTTCATCAATTATAACCAGCCCGTTCTTAGGCAGATAGTCTAGTAAACTACTAGGGGTTTCATAGGCCAATGACAGGTATTTAAAAACCTGATCAGGCTTTTGGCCATTTTTCAACTGCTCGAGCTCGAAGCTGATATTTTGGCTAAGCTCAATTTTTGCTTTATCATTTTTTAATTTCCTAAGACTAATCCCTAAACCATCTTCTATTTTTCCAACCATGCGGCTATAGTGTTCTGCCTCTAACAATACCTCTGTTGCTGGTCCGATAAAGACCTCCGACACCTTTTCCTTTGACCTTTGGTCCTCTAGAGAAAAATAACGAATTGAATCGATTTCCGTATCAAACAGTTCAATACGCAGCGGGTTTTCCTCTGTTAATGGATAAATATCAATGATGCCGCCTCTTACACTAAATTCTCCCGGTGTGGATACCATTTCTCCCCGTACATATCCCATTTGCACGAGAATGTTTAACAAGGACTCAAGATTGATATCTTCTCCTACTTTTAAGGAAAGCTGGTATTTTTCCCACAGTGATTTTGGAGGGAGGATTTTCTTTAATCCAGCAATCGGGACAATCATGATTCCCCTGGTCTGTTTGCTCCAATAATTTAAGGCTTCCATCCGCTGTGCCTTGAGCTCTGGACTTGCAATGCTCATTTCAGCAGCAATTAACTCATTTGCAGGAAAAAGAAAAACTTCCTTTTCATTCACTAAATTTGCAATGTCATCATAAAGTTTTTGTGCCTGCAGCAAATTATGGGTGACAACCATTATGGGTCTTTTCATTTTTTCGTAGATTGCAGCCGTCAGCACTGTTCTCGATGAGCCGGAAAGGCCCGCAATAAGCTGTTCCCTTAAGCCCTCTTCCACTCCGGAAATAACCGAGTAAATATCTTCCTGCTGAAGAAATAGTGATTTTAACCCCTCCAAGGTTTCTCCTCCTCCCGTACATGTATGCTTCTATCAAGTTCATTTCTTAAATAGAAAAACGCTTTGGATTTTCCCTCCAAAGCTGGTTAATGAATAAGATAATCATATTGGTGAAAATCTGGATTCTTCTCTAATGCTTCCTGACAGTCCTCGCAAATTGCCTTTATATGAATTTCTCCCGAATTATCATAAGTAACCATATCCTGTCTCTCTTGGTCCGTTAATCTATGAAGCCCAAGCGCTTCCGAATGGATCGATGTTTGCTGAATTGAACCAAGATTTGAGCCACAATGTCGGCAATGGTAATGGATGGCCATATAATCCCTCCTGATCTCAAGATTCCCTAATAATAGTATGAACCTTGCAGGAGGAACTTATTCATTCTCCACTCTCCCGTTTCTTGTCTTTATTGTATGAGGGATACTTCTTTATCATGAACAATTCACTGATTATAATCGTTCATAACCTGCAAAAATGGCCTTTCCAGCCATGCCTCACAGGCATCGGCACTTTTTTGCACCGCTTCTTTGATTGGCTGCTGCTCTTCCGGACGGAACCTTCCTAGCACATAGTCAGGAACACTGATTCCCGGAGGGTGCGGCCGGTCAATTCCAATCCGGATACGGTTAAAGGCTTGAGTGCCAAGATGGGCCACTGCAGATTTTATTCCATTATGACCGCCTGGACTTCCCTTTTGCCGCAGGCGGATTTTCCCAACCGGCAAATCCAGATCATCATAGATAACGACCAGATCTTCTAGCTCTATTTTATAATAATCCATCACCGCACTGATAGATTCACCAGATAAATTCATATAGGTCAGCGGCTTTAGCAGCAATACCTTTTCCCCTTTGTGATTGCCCATGCCGTACAATCCTTTAAATTTTGACTGATTAAGGGGGATTTGCAGCCGGTTAGACAATTCGTCAATGACTTCAAAGCCGACATTGTGCCGTGTTTGGTCGTACTGCTTCCCGGGGTTGCCTAAGCCAACAATTAATTTCATAGGGACTCCCGCCTCCTCTTCCTGTTTCGCCCGCCTGTTAAAAAAATTTTTTAACATTGTCTACTCCCGTATCTATTAGTTATGTAAATGAAAACTCGCCGATTGGCGAGTCCGATAGGACGAAGACAGAGGGGTAGTTGAATTTATGCGTTAAGAACGTATAAAGCTTTCGACAGAAAGTTTATACGTTCTTATTAGCCAACAAAAGACGTAACCTAAAGCTAGGTTACGTCTATTTCTATTCTTTCCCTTCAGGCTCTGTTTCCCTGCCTTCTTCGTTGTCAGGGTGGCCGCCCTCCTGCTGCTCGCCAGCATTAATTTCCTCTTCTACCTTAGGAGGCAGAATGGAGGCAATTACTTCACTATCCTCATGATTAATCGTAAAATCAAACGCCGGAATATCCCCTGCCAGAATAGTTTCGCCTACCTGCAAATGAGAAACATCTACTTCAATCTGCGGCGGAATATTGTCTGGTGTAGTCGTAATGGAAAGCTGATGCAATGGCTGCTGCAGAACGCCGCCGTCCTTTACGCCGGCTGCTTCTCCAGCTAGAACAAGTCTTACATCAACTGTTACTTTAGAAGACTTATCAACGGCCAGAAAATCAACATGAATAACTTCTTTTTTAATGGCATTCTCTTGGTAAGCCGTTAATATAACATCCTGTTTGCTGCCATCAACATCGAGTGAAATGATTCCATTTCTGCCTACAGTGCGAATGGTTTTTGTAAAATCAGCCCCACTGACAAACACCGGCTTGCTCTCAACCTTTGCTCCATATACCACAGCAGGGATATTGCCGTTATCGCGGATTTTCCTCAATTCTGAACGGCGCAGCTCCTTCCGCTCCTTCGCTTGTAAAACAGTACTCATGTATAGTCCACCTTCCTATTTCATTTATCTATATAAAATTTCCCCAAAAAAGGAAGGTCTAAACATCTTTGTACTGTTTCTTTTTAGAAAAGCGGGGACTGTTCACATTAGATTAATCAAACAATGTGCTGACTGATTGCTCTTCGTGGATGCGAATAATCGCTTCGCCGATTAATGGCGCAACAGACAAGCTTTGGATTTTTTCAATTTTCTTTTCTTCCGGAAGATCAATAGAATTTGTTACAACTAATTCTTTGATTTTGGAATTCTGAATTCTTTCAATGGCAGGGCCTGATAAAACTGGATGTGTACAGCAGGCATAAACTTCTTTTGCCCCGTTTTCTACTAACGCGTTAGCGGCAAGGGTAATGGTCCCTGCTGTATCAATAATATCGTCAATCAAAATGGCAACTTTGCCTTCAATGTTACCAACGATATTCATAACCTCTGCCACATTTGGTCTTGGACGGCGTTTGTCGATAATTGCGATTGGTGCCTTTAGGCGTTCAGCCATTTTTCTGGCTCTCGTTACGCCGCCATGGTCTGGCGAAACAACCACAATATCACCATTTAATTCTTTATTTCTAAAGTATTCCGATAAAATCGGCACACCCATAAGATGATCGATCGGAATATCGAAAAACCCTTGGATCTGCGGTGCATGCAAATCAAGAGTCAGCACGCGGGTCGCACCGGCAGTCTCAAGCAGATTGGCCACTAATTTCGAAGTGATTGGTTCACGGGCGCGCGCTTTCCGGTCCTGACGGGCATAGCCATAATAAGGCATAACAATATTGATTGTTTTGGCAGAAGCCCTCTTTAGCGCATCAATCATGATTAATAGTTCCATGATATTTTCATTTACTGGCGCGCTTGTCGATTGGATGACATAGACATCACAGCCGCGGATACTCTCTTCAATATTAATTTGAATTTCACCATCACTAAATCTTGTAACCGAGCTCTTTCCAAGCTCTACCCCAATTACCTTGGCAATTTCTTTAGCTAGTGCAACATTGGAGTTTAAACTAAATACCTTTAAGTTTGGATCTAAATATTGGTTCGACATGAGGGCCCTCCATTTTAATTTCGCTTATTTCTTTATATTAAGCTTTTCAACATAATTTTCTTTATTCACTTGATGTGCTCTGGCAATCGCCAATGCATTGCCTGGAACATTCTTTGTGACAGTGGAACCAGCAGCCACATAGGCTCCTTCGCCAATCGTGACCGGGGCAACCAAGTTGGAATTACAGCCAATAAACACATGATCTTCAATCTTTGTTAAATATTTATTTTTGCCATCGTAATTAACCGTGATAGAGCCGCAGCCGATATTGACGTCGCTGCCAACCTCCGCATCACCGATATAGCTGAGATGGGACGCTTTGCTTCCTTTACCGAATACAGCCTTTTTGATTTCCACAAAGTTGCCAATTTTCACCTCATCAGCAATTGCAGAATCCGGGCGGATATGGGCGAACGGTCCAATATTGACATGGGAGCCAATCGAACTATTATAAGCGGCAGATTGACGGATAACCGTCTCATCGCCAACATGGCAGTTTGCAATTTCTGTATGTGGGCCAATGATGCAATCTGCCCCGATAACAGTGTCACCTTTTAGGATTGTTCCTGGATGGATAACCGTATCAGGTCCAATTTGTACATCAGCTTCGATATAGCTGTTTTGCGGGTCAATAATGGTTACCCCATTACGCATTTGGGCTTCATTAATGCGCCCACGCATAATCCGTTCTGCTTCTGCCAAAGCCACGCGGTCATTAACCCCTAGAGTTTCATCCAAATCTTCAGTTTGGTAAGCTGTAACGATTTCTCCCTGCTTTTTCAAGATTTCAATAACGTCCGGTAAGTAATATTCTCCCTGCACATTATCATTTGAAACATTTTTCAGGGCATCGAATAAAGCCTGATTATCAAAGCAGTATGTTCCTGTGTTTATTTCATTGATTTTCCGCTCTTCTTCCGTGGCATCTTTATGCTCCACGATTTTTTCAACAAAACCGCTTTCATTGCGAACAATACGGCCATAACCGGTAGGATTGTCGATTTTTGCCGTAAGAATCGAGGCTTTTGCCTTTGCTTCTACATGCTCTTTAAATAAAGCCTCCATCGTTTCTGCTTTAATGAGCGGCGTATCTCCGCATACGACTATCGTTGTTCCTTCTTTCCCCTCAAGCATGCCGGCAGCCTGCATCACCGCATGAGCTGTCCCTAGCTGCTTTTCTTGAAGGGCATACAGACTCTCATCACCTAATTGGGCCCGTACCTTTTCAGCACCATGGCCGATGATGGTCACGATATCCTTAATATCAAGTTTTTTGACTTGATCTACAACATGCTGTACCATTGGTTTTCCGCACACTGGGTGCAATACCTTATAAAGCTTTGATTTCATCCGCGTTCCTTGCCCGGCGGCCAAAATCACAGCATAACGATTAGACATGGACTGATCCTCCATTTAATTAACCTTTTTATCCCGCATTAACGGGCAGTAAGCCCCGCTGGGCCAACTGCCCGTAAAAGCCCGATTCTGTTCAACTAACAATCAGTGGATAAAAACCACCCACTGATTGAAGTTTCACTTTATCCACTAAAAATATTATCGTATATGGGGTTTCATTTCAAGGAATGAACGAAATGTGTCTAATGTCATAATATTGCGCTTTTTTAAGATTGGGAAAATTACTTTTGAGGGGAGATGAGAGGGGGGGGTTTTAAATAATAAAAAGAGCCTTACTCAGAAGAAAGGCCCTAGTTGATTATCTTCAGGAAGCTCCGGCTTCTTCGAATTCTACTTCTAATTCACCTAAACGGTGGTACTCAGCCAATACAGCTTCTTGGATTTTTCCACGTGTTCCTGAATTGATTGGATGCGCAATATCACGAAATTCTCCATCAGGAGTCCGTTTACTTGGCATAGCGACAAACAAACCGTTGTTTCCGTCAATAACGCGAATGTCGTGAACAACGAACTCATTATCTAATGTGATTGATGCAATCGCTCTCATACGACCGTCAGTATTAACGCGGCGTAGTCTTACGTCAGTTACTTCCATGTGCTCACACCCTTTTCTCAATGTTAGATTAATAATTCAACAAGATTTTGCGTTTTCCTTCTTTATTTTTAAAAAAATTTTTGAAAAATTAGGGCAAATTGGTGAACATTTGTAAATTTTGGCTTTTGGCTGACAAAAAAAAACGCCCGTATTATTTTACGAGCGCTACTACTTCGATTTCAACTAAGGCGTCTTTTGGAAGACGAGCCACTTCTACGCAGGATCTGGCTGGTTTGTGGACGGAAAAATATTCTCCATAGACTTCATTAACTTCGGCAAATTCGTCCATGTTTTTGATAAAGACAGTGGCCTTTACGACGGTTTCTAATGAAGCACCAGCTTCACTCAGAACAGCCTGCAAATTGCGGAACACTTGATGTGTCTGTTCTTTTACATCCCCTGTTACCATTGTTCCTTCAGCAGTTAACGGAATTTGTCCAGAGCTGTAGAACATATTGTTTACAATAATACCTTGCGAGTATGGGCCGATTGCAGCCGGGGCTTGATTGGTTTGTACAACTTTCATCGTATATTCCTCTCCTTTACCTATCAAAAAAGTTTCCCACTTCGACATTGATACTTTTTCCTTTAACATCTACATACGACAGCTTAACTAACGATAAGTAGTCATCCACTAACCGGTCCTCAGTTTTCTCCGCTTCGACTAAAACAGCAATCCCAGCTACGTGGCCGTTGAACTCCTCAAGCATGCTTACCATACCTAAGACTGTACCGCCCGCCTTCATAAAATCATCAACAATAAGGACATTTGCCCCTTCCTTCATGCTTCGCTTGGAAAGAACCATTGTTTGTATCCTTTTGGCTGAACCTGACACGTAATTAATACTGACAGTTGGCCCTTCCGTCACTTTGCTGTCCCTTCTGACAATTACGACCGGAACATTTAATTGACTGGCAACGGCATACGCGAGCGGTATGCCTTTTGTGGCTATTGTCATGACGACATCAATTTTTGCATCCGCATAGGCCGAAGCAATGATTCTTCCTGCCTTTTGAACCACCTGCGGACTGCCTAAAATATCAGTCAAATATAAATAGCCGCCAGGCAACAGCCGGTCAGGACTGCCGATAAGCTGACAAAGTTCATTAATGAAAGGCTCAGCTTCTCTCTTGCTTACCTTGACGAAAAATTTAACACCGCCCGCTGCTCCTGGTACAGTTTGCAGCGTTCCGATTCCCCTTTCTTCAAGCGTCTCTTTGACAATGGCCAAATCTTCACTGATTGAGGACTTTGCCGAAGAATAACGCTCCGCAAAAAAGGTAAGCGGCACTAACTGGCGAGGATGATCGAGAAGATAACTTGTCATATCTATCAAACGTTCACTGCGGCGAAATTTCATAACAACCCCCCGAATCCGAATATTCTAATTAAAGGATACTATTATTGTGCGCCTTTAATCAAGCGTATGCCGTTCACCTAACATTCTTACTGCAAAAACCTGGTCACAAAATCCGCGCAGGCCATTATAAATGCGATGCATTCTGGAATCGTGCTGAACCAGCCCAAAAACGGTCGGACCGCTGCCGCTCATTAATACCGCATCTGCACCGAATCGTTTCATTTGGTCTTTTATTTGTGCTACCTCTGGATGAAGGTGTAAAGTTACTTCCTCTAGCACGTTGCCAACATGCTGGCATACCTTGTGATAGTCATTTTGCCCAATGGCATTGATCATTTCGTTGATATTTGGGTGGGTGATTCCATTTACATCCAAACGCCGATATACCTCAGCAGTTGAGACACCGATGAACGGCTTGGCCAAAATAACCCAGCATGTCGGCGGCGCTGGCAGTTCGGTGATAAATTCCCCTCTGCCCTTTGCCAGCGCTGTCCCACCGTACACACAAAAGGAGACGTCTGAACCAATTTCACTGCCAAGCTCGGCCAGTTCATCCAACGTCAGTCCAAGATTCCATAGCTTGTTAAGACCCCTTAAAGCTGCTGCTGCGTCGCTGCTTCCCCCTGCCAAGCCAGCCGCAACGGGGATTGTTTTTTCAATGGAGATTGATACACCCTTCTTTACATTAAAACGGTTTTTTAGCAGCAGTGCAGCCTGGTAGGCTAAATTACGCTGGTCATCAGGCACGTACCGATTATGAGAAAGAATATGTATTTTATCCTCCTGTAACAAGGAAAGTTCAACCCGGTCGGCTAAATCAATGGTGGTCATAATCATTTCAACCTCATGATATCCATCGGGCCGTTTATGTAAAACATCCAGTGCTAAATTAATTTTAGCCGGTGCTTTAACTAAAAGCTTCACGCTCGTCCACCTACTTTTACAAATATCCTAAGAGACAGGCTCCTTTTGCCTGCATTCCTGCTTTCCGAGTCCATATATTGTCCTATTTTACCACAAAACGACAATTGTAAGACGTGAATCCTATCAAATTTTATATTTTATCATAGTTTTGCTAAGAAAAAAGTGATATTTTTAGCCAAGAAAAAAGCCGGAGGAGATCCTCCGGCTTTGCTGCGCGTTTAAGTGTTTAAATAAATAGCGGAAGTTCTTGTCGGAATTAAGATTTATGCGAGTTCCTGTTGGTTAATTGCTGCTGGGCAAGCTCGATGGCCCGCTTTACCATGTTCCCTGCATCTTTTGCCCGGATGCCGCCCCAGCCCTCTTTTTGGACAACATCGTAAAATCCAAGTTCTTTTGCTAATTCTTCTTTAAAGCGTTCGGACATCATTCCTCTTCTTCTGCCCATCTAAACAACCCCTTTCCTGTCGCAGCATTATTAGTATGAGATAATTTGGGATATTAAATAATTTTTTAATATAGGTCTGTTGATTTCGCTCCAATCAACAGATAGAAGAATCAGCAAAGGAGATTTTTAGTTCTTTTTGAACAGCAAAAAGCAGTAAACCTTTGGTTTACCGCCATGCGTTGATTATATTCTAGCTTAAAGCTGCATTTCCTGCTGCCTCTTCATAGAAGGTAATTTGAACGGTTTCGGTTAAAACATCCGCATAGCTGTAGGAAACTCGTTCGAATGCATTCTCATCCTGATCCAGTTCGATGACAAAAACAGATGGGTATGTCTCTGCTAGGACACCGGAACGTTCAATTGTTTTTCGACGTCCCCCGTTGGCCTTTAGTAACAACCTTTTCCCTAAATTGGAGTCCAGGGACTTTTTAATATCCGCTAAGGTTTTAGTCATTCGGTCCACCTCACTATGTAAAGTATATCACGCTGACATACTTATGTCAAACAAAAATATAAATTATATCAGTCCGACAAAAAGATTGTCAATATTTTTTGTTCTGTTTTTTTTGCTAAATTTCAACATTTCTAGCGTTACCTGAAATGTTTGGGAATATGTATCAAGGGAAAAAATAAACCCATTAGAGCATAGCGAAAGTAGTTTAATATTGATGACTAGCTTTTCGCCTCTCTAATAGGATTATTCCTCCTCTTGAACGGGGTGATAGGGCATTCCGGTTCTGAGTACTCCCTTTGTTTCTATTCCTCCCAGTCCTTTTTCGCCTGTAAGTGTATTTCTCAGCACATCCCAAACGTTGATTCTTTCCATAAAAGGGGTAAAACTGATTTTGGCGACGATATAGACCGGGTCAAGAGCGTGAATGTTGATCCTAGATGGGGAGCTGGCAAAGTTTGCGCCGGCATGAATAAGCGATTCAAAATGAGATTGGCATGCGCCCGCAAAGATGACAAGCTGGTCCAAATGGGGCACTTTCCTTCGCGCTTCCCTAACCGTTTCCACAAAGTGTTTAGAATGGCGGTACGCATTGATATCGGTCATCTTCCCTTTTGCTTTTGAATAAGCATCATGTCCGGTGATAACGAGAATATCGGGACGATAATAGTCCATGTAGCCGCCAATTTTCGCAGGCATCTCTTTTTCATTGCAATGAATCCCTAAAACAGGAACACCGATTTTTTCATATAAGGCCATGCATTTTTTTAAATAGGCAGGGTCGCCATCTAGGTGAAGGACTTTTCCGGGGATTTGAAAATAGCTGCTCGGCTTTACATAGCCGCTGGTGGCTTCGTATTCCTGCCTCTCCCTCAATAAATCGACATCCTGTGTAAAAAGCCTTAAGGATTGCTCCTCGAGCGTCCGGTACTCCTTCGTGAGCTTTAGCCGCTCATTTGGATTGATTACCATCAAATCTTGATATGGGGCATCTGCCACTAGGCGAAAATCCTCGCCATAGAGGATCACCACTGTCTGGCCACTAATTTTTTGTATATCGATAACTCGAAAGAGAATATCGCAATTATATGAACGTCTGCCGACAATATCATTTATTTTTATATCCACTGTCGTCACTCCAATAAGACCGCAGGTAAGGCCTTCAAATAAGGTTCTTTGATAGGCTATGCATGGATAGTTGTCCTTGTGAAAAAAAATAGACCTTTTTAAAAGGTCTATTGGAAGTATGCATATAGTTCGTCGCTTAGGCGGCCAAACTCTTCGAGGGACAGTGTTTCCCCTCTTCTTGACGGTTCAATGCCGCTGGCTGCCAAGGCCGCAAGGATTTCCTCTTTCTTTTGTTTGCCATCCGGCAGACCACTTGTTAGGTTGTTTAATAATGTCTTTCTTCTTTGGGCAAAGCTCGCCTTTGTCACCTGGAAAAAGAAGTTCTCATCCTTTACCTGGACAGCACGGTTTTCCCTCCGTGTCAGCCTGATGACCGCAGAATCGACGTTTGGCTGCGGGACAAAAACCGTTTTTGGCACAATCATGACGGTCTCCACTTCAGTATAATACTGAACAGCGATGGATAGAGAGCCGTAGTCCTTCGTTCCAGGCTTGGCAGAGATCCTGTCCGCTACTTCCTTTTGGAGCATACAAACGATGCCGCGAATCGGCAAATGCTCTTCAAGCAGCTTCATAATAATCGGCGTCGTTACATAATAAGGCAGGTTAGCAACCACCATCAAATCGGAAATGCCAGCAAATTCAGCAGCAATAACCTCACCGACATCAGCCTTTAACACATCATTATGGATGACTTTTACATTCGGATATGGTGACAACGTATCTTCTAAAATTGGCAAAAGCCTTTGATCAATTTCAAAAGCAACGGTCTTTTTGCTCGAACGGGCCAGCTGTTCCGTTAAGGCTCCGATTCCTGGGCCAATTTCAATGGCCCCTGATTCGTCGGTAAGCTCCGCAAAGCTGACAATTTTTTTTAATATATTTGTATCGATTAAGAAATTTTGCCCTAGGCTTTTCTTAAAGGAAAAGCCGTATTTTTCTAAAATAGCCCTTGTTCTCACAGGGGTAGCGATATCTTTATCCATTACTCTCCTCCTGACGTACCTTGCTTAGTGCCTCGGCAAATTCCTGTTTGCTGATTTGAAACATCATGAGGCGCTTATGCAGCTGCTTACCGTTCGTATAGCCGATTTTTAATAGCTTCCCTAATTGGATTCTGCGTTCCTTGGCGCCTTCCCCGCCGATCAGGCCGGCAGTGATTAAATCATCCTGGCTGATTTCCTCTAAAATATCTTCATGCATGACTTGTGCTTCTTTTAAAGCTGCCCTGATTGCTTCCGGTGAGGCATGCTCAACTCCGATTCCTTTATCTCTTTTTGCAAGGGCATCCTCTTTTGCCAGGAAGGCGTGTTTACAGCCCGGAACTTGCCCAGCAATCGTTTTTCTTATTTTTTCACCAGGGTAATCGGGGTCCGTAAAAATAATGACTCCCCTTGTTTCCTGGGCACGTTTTATTTTTTCAATCGTGGTTTGATTAACTGCGGAACCGTTCGTTTCAATCGTATCCGCTTCGACTGCCCGATTGATGGCAGTTGTGTCATCCCTGCCTTCCACCACGATAAATTCTTTAATTTTCATTTTTCCTCCAAAAAAAAATAAAATTGAAAAAAAGTTGAAACATTTTTGTAATGTCCATCGTCTATATTAGCGAAACCATTCATAAACTTTAGTAATCATTTGCTTAGGAGTTCGTTGTTAAGTATAAAGAAATTTTAAGAAAAAGTAAAAAAGCAGGGGTTTCCCCCTGCCGCAAAATGAATTACTGCATTATCGTAATTTTTACTTTTTTACGTCCCCATCGATATGCATCAGCTTTTGTGGGCATAAATACGTCAATTATATACCCTTTTATGGCCCCGCCAGTATCGGCAGCAACCGCATAGCCATAGCCTTCGACATAAACCTTCGTGCCAAGCGGAATGATATTTGGATCAACGGCAATTATTTTAGCGTCCGGATTAGAGCGCAAATTAAAACCAGTTGCAGTCCTTCCTGAACAGCCATTACAATAGGCTGTATACGCTGTGGACGACACATAAAGCTCTTTTCCTGCAGGTGCCTCACCGCGGGATACTTGAAGGGCTAAATCCTTCGTGCCAACAGCGACAACCCTATCCTGTTTTGCTGTAACCATCTGCTCATTGATTAACTTCCTTGATACCTCTTTACCATTTTCGATTAGGACTTCATATTGTTTCGAAACGAGCCCTTTTTTACCTTGAGAGATGGTCTGTTCTTTCCCTTTCTCAAGGCTGTCATCCCTCTTAGTAACCACGGCAAATTCAACAGGTTCTTCCACTACATCGGTGACTTTTTCTACACGAATGACGTTAACAACACCATTCTCTGCTATGGTTTCTGTTAATGGCGGTTCAACTCGGTCTAAATCATTTAGTTTAGTGCCCTGCTGCATTAAAAAGTCAGCGACCGTAGTCGAAGTGGACCAGACTGCTTGCTCTTTTCCGCCGTCAATGAAAGTCAGATGATAGGCCTCAGTGACGCCGATTTTCATCTTATTTTTGATTGCCGTTTGCGGTCCGGGTGAAACTTTATCATGCTCGTTTAAAACAATATGTTGTTCTTTCAAAGCCTCCGCTACAGTCTCGGCTGTAGTCCAAATCGTTTTCTTCTCGTTGTTCTTGACAATGGTAACCTGTTTCGCTTGCAGCCAGACGATATGTAGGTTTTCATTTACCTTCGTACTCGCCTTTGGATACAAGTAGTCTTGGGAGCGCATTGAAACATCCAGTTCATCCAATAATTCCTTAATGGTATCTGCATGCGTTTTGATGACCTTTTGTTCGCCATTAAGAGTAATTGCCACCGTTTTCTTTGATCCTTCATAAAAAAGAATTCCAAGAGTTGTTAGCAAAACTACGAAACTAGCAAAAGCAATGGTCAAATTCCTCGCACTCCAAGACCGGAAAAACAGGCTTTTCATGTTTTTGAATACGATGAAAAACGCCTCCTTTTCTTATGGAGATATAGTGAAACCATGCCGCCGGCTGTCAACCCTTGCATACCCTGAGAACATATTCCTAATTATGCACATAACTGGAAATTTTGCAAAGGAAAACTTATCGACACGGTTATCCTATGTTGAAAAGGAGACGTGTAGAACTTTTAGTTATCGGAAAAAATTTGGACAAGCTTCTTACTGTTTCGACAATTTCCCTTATCAGTTTATGGCGAAACATTTTTTAGCATTTTGTGTCGTTGCCTCAGCTACCTCTTCGTACGTTAATCCCTTAATTTCGGCAATTTGCTCGGCTACCAGTTTCACATAACTCGGTTCATTGCGTTTCCCGCGAAATGGATGCGGTGCCAAATACGGGCAGTCTGTTTCAATTAACAACTTATCAAGTGGAATTTCAGCGGCTACCTCTTTCGGTTTTTTGGCATTTTTAAAGGTAACAGGTCCGCCCAGCGAAATATAAAAGTTCATGTTCACACATTCCTTTGCAGTCTCCGCGCTGCCGCTAAAGCAATGCATAATCCCGCCTACCTCTGCCGCGCCTTCCTCCTTTAATATCTCAACAATATCTTGAGTTGCTTCACGGTTGTGGATGACAATCGGCAGCTTTACTTTTTTAGCCAGCCGGATTTGCCTTCTGAACACGTCCTTTTGAATGTCCTTTGGCGACTTGTCCCAATGATAATCTAATCCCATTTCTCCAATTGCGACAACTTTTGGATGGGCCGCCAACTCTTCAATCCATTTTAAATCCTCTTCCGTCATATCGATCGCATCTACCGGATGCCAGCCGACACAGGCATAAATAAACTCATAGCTTTCGGCCAATTCCATCGCTCTGGTAATGGTCGGCTGGTCAAAACCAACAACCACCATATTTGTTACTCCTGCTTCCTGGGCCCTTGAAATTACCTCTTCAAGGTCCTCGTTAAACTGTTCGGCGTTTAAATGGGCGTGTGTGTCGAATAACATAAAATCCCCTTCTTTCCTTTTTCTCCAATATTTTACTCCTTTTCAGCTTAAACACGAAAAAAGGGAAATTTCCACGAAATTTGTTTCACGTGGAACATTTCCCCATTTATTTTTATTTTACCTTTGAGCCATTCGGCAGTGTTTGGTCCACTGTTGCCAGAGACAGCTGCCCATCTTTGGAGCCAGCCAGGATCATACCTTGTGATAATTCACCACGCAGCTTAACCGGTTTTAGGTTTGTGATGCAGATTACCTTACGTCCTACCAATTCTTCTGGTTTGTAGTACTGGGCAATTCCTGATACAACCTGGCGTTTTTCATAGCCTAAATCCAACTGAAGCTTTAATAATTTATCAGCCTTCTTAATAGGTTCTGCCTGGATAACCTCCGCTACACGCAGGTCAATTTTCATGAAATCATCAATGGCAATTTCTGCAAGTTCTTCAGGCTTCTCCTCTTTCTTTTCTTCTGCTACAGGTGATGGAGCCGTTCCGCCTTGCATCTTAGTCTTGATAAATTCAACTTCCTCAGCGATTTCTAGTCTTGGGAACAATGGTGCGTCTTTTTCAACCTTTGTCCCACTTGGAATATTGCCGAATGCTTCAAGGCTTTCCCATGTTTTTAATCCTTCATCGTTCATTCCTAACTGTTTAAAGACGCCATTCGGTGTCCGGGTTAAAAACGGCTGAAGAAGAATGCCAATCCGGCGCAGCGATTCTGCTAAATGAACCATTACGCTCGCAAGCTCGTTTTTCTTTGCCTCATCCTTCGCTAACGCCCATGGCTGTGTTTCATCAATATATTTATTTGTTCTGCTGACTAGCTGCCAAACAGAGCTTAATGCGACAGAAAATTCCATTTTTTCCATCGCCTCTTCATACTTTGTAATGGTTTCCCGATTTGTTTGGAGCAAGGACTCATCGAATTCACCAACAGAACCAGCATAGTCAGGAATAACCCCATTAAAGTATTTTTCAATCATCGCCACGGTCCTGTTCAGGAGGTTTCCAAGGTCGTTCGCCAAATCAAAGTTGATTCTTTCGATAAACCCTTCCGGAGTGAAAACACCATCTGCTCCAAAAGGAACCTCACGTAACAGATAGTAGCGAAGCGCATCAAGGCCATAGCGGTCAATCAATGTCACTGGATCGACAACATTTCCCTTTGACTTCGACATTTTTCCATCCTTCATTAACAGCCAGCCATGGGCAAATACCTTCTTTGGCAGCGGAAGGTCGAGTGCCATCAGCATAATTGGCCAATAAATAGTGTGGAAACGGACAATTTCTTTACCGACTAAATGTACATCTGCCGGCCAGTATTTTAAGTAGTTAGCGTCGTTTTCTGTACCATACCCAAGTGCGGTAATATAATTGGAAAGCGCATCAATCCAAACATAGATGACATGCTTTGGATTGCCCGGCACCTTGATGCCCCAGTCAAAGGTTGTCCGAGATACGGCCAAATCCTCAAGTCCCGGCTTAATGAAGTTGTTGATCATTTCATTCTTGCGGGATTCCGGCTGGATAAATTCAGGATTCTCCTCATAATATTGCAGAAGTCTGTCCACATACTTGCTCATTCTGAAAAAGTACGATTCTTCCTTTACTTTTTCGACCGGGCGGCCGCAATCCGGGCAGTTCCCGTCAACAAGCTGGCGGTCAGTAAAAAAGGATTCACAAGGCGTGCAGTACCAGCCTTCATATTGATCTAAATAAATATCGCCCTGCTCAAGCAGTCTGGCAAAGATTTTTTCGACAACCTGTTTATGCCGATCCTCTGTTGTTCGGATAAAATCATCATAGGAAATATCAAGCTTTTGCCAAAGCTCTTTAATTCCGCCAACAATTTCATCGACATAGGCCTGCGGGGTCACACCTAATTCTTGCGCTTTGCGCTGAATTTTTTGTCCGTGCTCATCAGTACCTGTTAGATATCTTACATCAAACCCGCGCAAGCGCTTATAACGGGCCATTGCATCCCCTGCAACCGTCGTATAGGCATGTCCAATATGTAAATTACCGCTTGGATAATAAATCGGTGTCGTAATATAAAAAGATTTTCCTGCCATTTGTATCACTCCTCTAGTAATAGACAATTAATCCCCATCTAAACATTATTGCCCTTTTTTATTGGTCTCTAACATCAAAATATACCGAAAATTACGTTTTTGTGCAAGAAACGGCATTTCGATGAATTCCATTTTTTAAAAATTTTTTCCAAAACACACCCATAAAATCCCCACAAACTACGAAACTTATTTTTGAAATAAGATAGGATTTTGTAGAATTTTGTCGAATTGTCGAATTTATGTCCAATGACTAATATTAGTTATCTATAATGTTAATGATAGTAATTATTGAATAGAAATTCAAAAATCCCTTATTAAATCAGCCTTTTGCGAATGGGTAAAAATTCCTTATTATTTTTCAAAATTAAATAATTGACGAATTTGGGAAACGCTGGTATTATGAATATATGAAATTTTTGTCGAATAATGACGAATTATAAAAGAAAAAAATAATTGTTTAATAGTGAGAGGAGATTACAAAAAATGAAATCTACTGGTATCGTTCGTAAGGTTGATGAATTAGGCCGCGTGGTTATTCCGATCGAATTAAGACGTACACTTGGAATTGCTGAAAAGGATGCTCTTGAAATCTATGTTGATGATGACCGCATTATTTTAAAGAAATACAAGCCAAATATGACTTGCCAAATCACTGGTGAGGTTTCTGATGATAATCTTGCTCTTGCAGGCGGAAAGTTAATCCTAAGCCGCGAAGGTGCAGAGCAGTTAATCAAGGAAATCCAAAGCAACTTTGAAGTAGTAAAATAAGAAGAATTCCTTGCCAGAGGTAATCTCTTCTTTTATAAATAGACCAAGAGGCTGACATTTTTGTCAGCCTCTTTTTATGGTTCAATATGATATGCCTGGTAAACGTCCCGTTTATGTAATCCCCTGTCCTTCGCCGTTTGTTTAATGGCGTCTTTAGAGGACATATCTTTGTCAGTTATGTAGTGCCCGACATGCTCTTCAATCGTTAACTGCTCCCACCAAGCGGCCTCTTCGGGCTCCGGTAATTCGCTGGTTCCTTCAACGATGACGCAGAATTCCCCGCGGATCTCCTCTTCATTAGCCCATTGCAGGGCTTCTTCGAGATTCCCCCTGATGAATTCCTCAAACTTTTTTGTCAGCTCCCTGCAAAGGGCGACCTTACGGCTGCCAAGGACTTCAAGCATGAGGGCTAACGTTTCCTTCAGCCTGTGCGGGGCTTCATAAAATATGATGGTAGCCGTTTGTCGCTTTAGTCCTTCTAATTGCTCCCGTTTTTCCTTTTTGCCACGGGGCAGAAACCCATAAAAATAGAAAGGCTGGCAGACAAGGCCGGAGGCAATTAACGAAGTGATTCCCGCATTTGCTCCCGGCAGCGGAACGACCGTCAGCATTTCGGCTGTGGCTTGCACGACAAGCTCGTAGCCAGGGTCAGAAATGGCAGGTGTACCAGCATCACTCACTAAGGCAATTTTGGCGCCATCATTTAACCTTTGGATCAGCTTTTCCCCGCTCGTTTCTTTGTTATGTTCATGGTAGCTTACCACCGGGGTGTCAATTTCAAAGTAATTCAACAGTTTTTTTGTATTTCTTGTATCCTCAGCGGCAATCAGGTCTGCCTCTTTTAATATCCGTACCGCGCGAAAGCTCATATCCTCCAGATTTCCAATCGGGGTTGGAACCAAATAGAGAATTCCCTTATGCTCCTCATTCGCAAAGCTCTTTTGCTGCCACATCATCATCACCTATCTCTCTCACTAAAAAATCCAACTTTTGTTTCCGTGTCAGCTTTTTAAAATGGTATTCCGCTCTTAGGGCATCACCCTTATTTTCAAATCCCTTATAATACGTCAGTTTAACCGGGCCGCGGCCCCTTGTATACTTGGCCCCTTTTCCATCATTGTGAAGCTGAATCCTGCGTTCTAGATTATTGGTGTAACCCCCATAGAAGCTCCCGTCCCTGCAGGTCAGCACATAAAAATAATGCTCATTTTTCTCCATATAAAATCTCTCTTATTTCTGGGGTATATTCATCGTTATCTTGATAAACGATCAGCGGTGGAAGAATTTTCAGATCAGGACTTCCATCCTTAATGGCTTCGACTAATATCGTATTCGCTTCCTTCCCCATCTTTGGGTAAACAAATTGGATCCGCTTTGGCTCCAGCCTATATTGACGCATAAACGTTACGATATCCAATAGTCGCCCCGGGCGGTGTACGAATGCCACTTTCCCACCTTGCCTGACAAGTTCGCTGGATGCCTTTATAGCATCCTCAAGCGTACAGAGAATTTCATGACGGGCGATCGCCAAATGTTCATTTGGGTTAATTTCTCCCTTTGATGGTGTCGTAAAATAAGGAGGATTGCAGGTAACCACATCAAATTTGCCGTATCCCAATTTTTTCGGCATATCCTTAATATCCCCAAGAATCATCTCCAGCCTATTTTCAAGACCATTATATTCAATACTTCTGACCGCCATATCGTAAAGGCGTTCCTGAATCTCCACACCTGTAATTTTGCCTTTAGTCCTGGCACTTAAAAACAGCGGAATAACCCCGTTGCCACTGCAAAGGTCGATAAGGTTTCCCTTTTGGATGGGGACATAAACAAACCTTGCCAAAAGGACTGCATCCAGTGAAAATGCAAATACAGATGGACTTTGAATAATTCTTAAGTTCTCGGCCAGCAAATAATCTAAGCGTTCATCATCCTTCAAGTTAATCATGTTCATTCATTCCTTATCAAAGTATGAAAATAGAGGCTGATGAAAGGTCAGCCTCTTAACGTTATTTCTTATTTAGGAAAGATAGACAGAATAAACAGTCGCCTTCCTTGCGCAAACTGCCAAAATGAAGATTGCAGATATGAAATCCCTCTTGATAAAGGCGGGCTAGATTATCATAGCCTTCTCCTACATCAAATGGCTTTACATTGGGAGATGGTGTTTGTGCCGCCTCCTCTGCTTTTTTGCTGCTGCTATCCTTCTTCTCAGCTTCCGTGGTTACATCTAAACGGCGTCTTAAATGCTCATTTTCAAGCTTTAAACAATGATTTTCTTCTAGTATTTCAGCTAAGTGCTCCTTTAATTCCCCAAGCTGCTGGTAAAGATGGCCAATTTGTGTTTCCATATTACTTACTGATTCAAATATCTCTTTTTTATCCACGCCTTCCACCTCATTAATCTGTGGATTGTATCGAAAAGGCACCTTCTTTAATGATTTCATCTAGTGTATATTCCAGAACCCGCTCTTGTTCTGTCAATTCCACCTGAAGAACCCGCTCTAAAATATTCAAACCTACCACTTTTCCCCTGCCATTAGGAGTTTCAATGACTTCTCCCAAATCCGGCAGCTGTTCTTTAGCAGATTCGTATTCATCATTTTCATATTTTAAGCAGCACATAAGCCGGCCGCATAAACCTGAAATTTTGGTAGGATTTAAAGATAGATTTTGATCCTTTGCCATTTTAATCGACACAGGGTCAAAATCGCCTAAGAAAGTGGAACAGCACAGCATTCTTCCACACGGGCCGATCCCGCCAAGCATCTTGGCTTCGTCGCGGACCCCAATTTGGCGCAATTCAATCCGTGTCCGAAAGATGGCTGCCAAATCCTTGACAAGCTCACGGAAATCAACTCGTCCATCCGCTGTAAAATAGAAAATAATTTTATTACGATCAAATGTATATTCAACATCCACCAGCTTCATATCCAGTTGATGTTCAGTTACTTTTTCATTACAAACCTCATAGGCTTCCTGGGCCGCCTGCTTATTTTCCTCGACAATCATCCGATCCTTCTGGTCCGCAATTCTAACAACCTTTTTTAACGGAAGGACCACATCATGCTCCTCAACCCGCTTCCGGGGTATCACAGCCCTGCCATATTCCACCCCGCGGACGGTTTCGACAATGACAAAGTCATCTTTTTGAATTGGGAGGTCTCCAGGATCAAAATAATAGATTTTCCCCGCTTTTTTAAAGCGTACTCCTACAACATCATACAAATTCAAGATCCCTCCTGCAATTTAAGCACAAGCTGTTCCATCATCAGCTGAGGATTCATGTTCGCAGCAAGCTTTCTCTTCGCTTCGAGAATAGCTGACATTTGAGCCGTTAAGCGCCGCCTTGATGTTCTTAGAGCAAACTGCCGCATGCGTTCCAAATCATTTTGAAAAACAATTTGCTCCTGCTTATCTAATTGTATATATAATAAATCTTTAAAAATAAGAAGTAATAAGTCTAACCCACGTTGAATTTGTTCCTTCTCTTTAAAGTGCAAGAACCAATCGGTCTGAAGCGTGACCATCGCTTCAAGTGGATTTTTTTCTAACACCTCATATAATTTTACCACTATTTTTTGGGCTTGTGCAAACCATTCATCGACATTTAATTCTAGCGCCTCATCCAGACTATTAGTCAACTGTGCAAGTAGTGGGGCTTTTTGCGGTGTTACACCATTTTCAACCAACTGACTTACCATTTTTTGCGGCGATAGCGGTTGGAAGGTCAAAGCCTGGCATCTTGAGAGAATCGTCGGAAGGATTTTCTGAGGCTGTTCGGTTAGTAATAATGCTGCCGTTTCGGCATTTGGTTCCTCAAGAAATTTAAGGAGGCTATTGGCAGCACTTACGCTCATCTTATCAGCATGAACTAGCATATAAACCTTTTTTAAGGATTCTACTCCTTTTTTGGAAAACTCCGCCTGGAGGTTTCTGATTTGTTCTACCTTAATAGATTGACCGTCCGGCTCGATAATGTGCACATCTGGATGATTCCCGCTATTGATACGCCGGCAGCTGCTGCAGGCCTCACAAGGTTTATACCCATCAATTAACGATTCACAGAAAAGAGCCCTAGTTAGAAGTTCGGCGATTTCCTTTTTCCCCGTTCCTCTCATGCCCTCAAAAAGGTAAGCGTGAGCCACCCGATTTTTTAATAAGCTATTTTTTAACATGCGGAGGACCGCGGGCTGCAGCTCCTCCAGTTGATCCCAGGTTTTCACCAAGATTATCACTCACTAACTAAAGAATAGGAATTTTAAAGAAAACTTGCCGATTGGCGAGCCCCCTTAGGGCGGTTCATGAGGCTTAGTTGCCCTTATGCGTTAAGAAAGTTTATACTTTCTTATTAGCTAGAAATGTAAAAACTGCTCAATCGGCAGCACGAAAACCGTTGCGCCGCCAACCTCGACTTCTACTGGATAAGGAACATATGAGTCGGCATTGCCGCCCATTGGCGAAACAGGTGACACTAGCTGGTCGCGGGCACGGCAGTTATCCTTAATAATCTGCAGAGCCCGGTCAACGCGAATATCTTCTGTACCGATTATGAAAGTGGTGTTTCCTGATTTTAAAAACCCGCCAGTACTCGCCAGCTTTGTTGCTCTAAAATTATTTTCCACTAACGCCTTTGACAAACGATTGCTGTCCTGGTCTTGAACCACCGCAATAATAAGTTTCATAGTAAATCCGCCCTCTCCTTTAAAATTTCCGGCATTACTTATCCTATATTATAACAGTTTCTTTGGGGACTTACATTCGCAATAATTAGGAAGGTTTTCCTCGCTAGCAAAAAAAAGCCTTATCACGAAGGCTTTTTTTCTGTTAACTTTGTTTTGATTATGTCGAGTGTTTGTTGAAAAACATCCTCAATTGTTCCTGAGGCATCAAGTTTGATAATCCGGCCGGGGAATCGGTCTAAAAGGATATGATAGCCTTCTCTCACCTTTTGGTGAAACTCCAGGTCTTCCAAATCCAAGCGGTTAACTTCTCTGCCTTTATTCTTATTAATTCGCTCCAGCCCAGCTTCCGGCTCAATATCAAAGTAAAGCGTCAAATCCGGCATCATCTTCTCAATTGCAAATTGGTTAATCGTCCATACCTCTTCAATTCCTAATCCCCGGGCGTAACCTTGATAAGCCAGGGAGCTGTCAACAAAGCGGTCGCACAAGACAACTTTTCCCTCTTCTAAGGCAGGCTTTACTTTTTCAATTAAATGCTGTCTTCTTGCGGCAGCATAGAGCAACGCCTCCGTCCGCGGGTCCATGGCCGTATTTTCTTTTGCCAAAATGACGCGGCGGATTTGTTCCGCAATATCAATGCCGCCAGGTTCCCTTGTAACCATTGCCATTGACAGCTGCTCAGCAACCATACTGAGGATTGTAGATTTGCCTGCCCCATCCGGGCCCTCGAATGTAATAAACGTTCCGTTCGTCATCTATGAAACCTCCAAAACTGTATATCTTAAGTTGTCCAAAAAACCTTCAGCATACTTTTTCTTAATATGGAACCACCTTGAAACCTTGCCCCCGTTTTCATCAGCCTATGTAAGCGGCTTAGCTTTTCAGCAGTGATTCGCTCTCCTTTTAACAAAAGCGGAATCCCAGGAGGATAAGGAATAATCGTTTCCGCACAAACCTTGTCCTCTGCTTCAGAAATAGAAATTTCCCACTCCTCATAATCGCCCATCTTTTTGAAAGGAATAGCTAACTCAGAAATTCGATTATTACTTAATTGAATTTCTTCCTTTTCCTCGTCACAATCATAAAAAATATCTTTAAGAGCCTCATTTATTTTTGCGGCCGTTTCCCTAAAGGAATACTTTTGTTCATCCTTCAGTAGTGGAAGAATGAACAGGAGATTATTTGGATCTGCTAATTCTGTATATATGGAGTATTCCTCCAGCCTTTGCTGCAGCTCAAAGCCACTTAATTTGCTTCGTGACTGAAGCGTGATTTTTAATAAATCCCCTTGCTGATTTGGGTAGTCTAATACCTTAATCGCGGAAACATCGGCCAAATCCCTTTTAAATAAGGAGATCTCGCTTTGTAAAAATTCTAAATCCCTCTGCTTATAGGCTGCTAGATAGCCTCTCGCCAAATCCAATGATGCCATGATTGGATAAGACGGGCTGCTGGACTGAAACATTTCCAAGTAACCCTTGATCTTTTTATTGTCAAGAAGACAGCTATTAAAATGCAAAAAGGACCCCATCGTCATGGCCGGGAGTGTCTTATGCGCTGATTGCACAACAATATCCGCACCAAGTTGAACAGCTGATGCTGGGAAAGGTCTTCCGAGGATAAAATGGGGCCCGTGTGCCTCATCCACTAGGACTGGGATGTTATGCCCGTGCGCCTCCTGAATAATCCCTTGCAAATCATAGACCACCCCGTAATAGTTTGGGTATGTCAATATAAGGGCTTTTGCATTCGGATACCTGCGGATGGCTTCTTTAACAGTCTCCACTGATATTCCAGAGGGAACCATCCATTCTTGGTCATATTCCGGCTCCAGAAATATGGGTCTTGCCTTGGCCAGCTGTATAGCATTCAGGACCGATTTATGGCTATTCCTTTGTACCAGGACCGTATCGTCCTCCGAGCACGCCGTTAAAATCATGGAAATATTTCCTACAGTGGAGCCATTTACAAGAAAGTAGCTTTTCTTTGATTGATAAAGCTGCGTTAAAAGGTCTTCTGCTTCTAAAATTGCTCCTTCAGGAGAATGCAAGTCATCTAGTCCAGTTAACTCAGTTGCATCCAGCTTTAGAATTTGTTTAAAGTGCTCCTGTGCATTCGCATCAAAAATAAGACCATATTTATGTCCAGGAACATGAAAGGAAACTGGTTTCCTGAATTCATGCTTTATTAACGCATCATATAAAGGTGTTTTCATCTGCTTAAACATTTCCTTACATCCTTGTTAAGATTCTAACCTATTGTCTCGTTTTAGGGAAAAAAAATAAAGCCCCAATCAGGACTTTGTTATGAAAATATTTCGGGCGTTGTAATTTTTCTAAGCTGTTTCAGATAATGTTTATATTTTGGATCGCTCGTGTCTGTTTGAATTAAATCATTTTCACATTCTGTGCAAATAAAAGAAGTGTATAGATGTATGCCTTTCGCTTTAAGATTCTCACAAATAACGCATGTTTCCCCCAAATGGTTATGTGCTAAGTTTGAACTCAATCGCTCCACCTCCATACACCCATTCTGCCCGATAACAAAAATTTGTATACAATTTTTCGAATTTTCGTATCCGCAATAATAATATATGTCGCCATTCACAATTGGGTGTATGTCTAATGTCGATTTTTTATTGATGCATGGGGACGGTTCTCGTGCATCACTCACGCTTCACTTTATAAACAAAAAAAGACAACCATTTTCAGGTTGTCTTTTTGTTGCCCGGCAGCGTCCTACTCTCACAGGGACTTGCGTCCCAACTACCATCGGCGCTGAGAAGCTTAACTTCCGTGTT
>NZ_JBHSHV010000037.1:0-12510 GCF_042653105.1 Neobacillus sp. GCM10023253 | reverse complement strand
GCTCAAAAACCCTCTAATGAAAACATTTAGAATTAAACTTCACAAAAACCCTTGACTAATCGTAAGAAGAACCGTCCCCATGCCTCAATTTTATTTTGTAATACAATATTTGCGGTCTAACCATTTGGAGATGCTGAGTGTTGCGACTCCGATAATTAGGTATACAAGGCCTCCAACTTCTATTACATATCCAAAGTTAGGAATAAGTCTAGGTAGAAAAATCATACCGAATATGGATAGTGTCATAATGAAAGATAATAAGACAAAATCTTTCACTTTATTGGATACTTTGTAAATAGATTGTTGCAGCCATTTTAAAATTAGAACCACATCAAGGAAAATGATACAAGCAACGATTATAAACGTAACAATGGCTGTCCCGACATACACTGTCTGATCGCTATTTTTAAAATAGTGAATAATGATGTCTCCGATCCCATTCACTATAGCTATTAAGCCTGCCAGCTTCACTAACAAAAAGACTATAAAATAGGCTGTGCTTTTCCCAGGTTCTTTAGGTAACTGCTTGATCATTTCATCACAGTACGCAGATGGATTCTCTCCAAATATATCCCCAGCTCGTTTTCCTTCTTTCTGTGCCTCAATGATATGATCTAAAAGCTCCATTAATAATTCTTCAGATTGCTGCTCCGAAACGGCCAAACTCGCTCGGATATAAACGAGCATATTACCGTAATATTCTTCATTTTCTTTCGTCAATTCATTTCGTTTTCGATTATTTAGTTCAATCAACTCTTTAGCGTTCATCATCCAATCCCCTATTTAACAATTTATCTACAGGTTTCTGAATATTTTTCCATTCTTCGCGAAACTCAGATATTGCCGTTTCCCCTTGAATAGTAAGTTGGTAGTATTTCCGTTTAGGACCTGTTGGGGAGGCGCGCATTTCACCTTTAATTAACCCCTCCTTTTGGAGCCGAAGCAAAATGGGATAAATAGATCCTTCACTCACATCATTCAAGCCAAATTGTTGAAGTTTCTGTGATAGTTCATACCCATAAACCGTTTCTTTTTCAATGATTGATAAAATACATCCTTCTAAAATCCCTTTTAATAATTGGCTTCTTAGAGACATAAACGTTTCGTCCTTATCGCTATCTTGTAATACAAGATACTATGTTTTAATTTAGCTACCTTGCAAAACAAGATAGCTTGACATTACCCATCATATCCTATTTTTGGTAATTGGTCAAGTCTTGATGCATGGAGACTGGTACATCAACAGGGACGGTCCTCATGCCTCATTCCGCGGTCCGGCCCTGGCCCACATTCGGTACCTGGTGCAACGTAATCCGCTGATTTGATGCAAAAGAACCGTCCCCATGCCTCATTATTGTAAAATAAATTCAAAATAGTTGAGAATTTGCGGATGGTTGGTTCGTTATAGTTAGTGAAAAAGCTTTTTCAAAAAATGAAGGAGATATAATATGGCCGTTTCTAACAAGAATTTTATTAAACGCTTAAAAAAGCAAAAAGAAGATGCCCTGGAGTATGTCATTGATGAATATATGCCCTTTGTCAAAGCCATTTCACTGAAAATATTACAGCCGCTTGGTAAACGTGATGCCGTCGATGATTGTATAAATGATGTGTTTTTAGAAGTTTGGAAAAACAGCCATCAATTTAATGGAGATGAAGCAGATTTCAAAAAATGGATCGGCACCATCACAAAGTATAAAGCAATTGATTACTATCGAATCTTTGAAAAACAGACTGTACGCGAGGCTCCTCCCGTTGAACTTGAACAAATTAGTTCACCTACGAGTTTACAAAAGTCCGTATTAGATCGGGAACAAAAAAATGAGCTACTTTTTGAACTATGCAAGCTAGCTGAACTAGATCGCGATATTTTTATCATGAAATACTTTTTAGAGATGACTAATAGTGAAATTGCTGATTCACTGCATCTATCAAAAGCTGCAGTCGATAATCGATTGTATCGCGGCAAGAAAAAATTAGCGGAAAATATGAAATTGAAGGAGCAATTCATTATATGAGTTACTATAAAAAGCTAGCGGATCTCAATATTGATGAAATCGAACCTGTGGCAGTCAGTGAGATTGAAAAAAAACGCGTGAAACAGCATGTTATGGGAGTGGGCGCAAAGAAGAAAATAAAGGTTTTTAAATATATGGCAGTGGCAGCAACGATTGCACTCGGGGCCGCGATTGGTGCCAGTTTTGCCGTACCATCACTCGCATCCCAAATTCCATTTATGAATAATATTATGAATTACTTTAAAGATGAAAACTCTTATACTAGCAACTATTCCAAATTCGCAACATCTATTTCACAAACCCAGTCAAGTAATGGTGTGTCCATCATGATTGAGGATGCTGTATTTGATGGATCTTCCATTACGGTTTCCTATGCGATTGAAACCGATAAAGATTTAGGAACAAGTCCTGGCATGTCATCAGCATTCAATGTAAAGGGAGCAGTGGCAATTGGGGCGGCTGGCACGATTAAAAAAGTCAATGACACAAAATATGTAGGTACAGAAAAAATAACGCCTACATTTCGTGGAAGCAAACCTGACCGTATTGAAATTAGCTGGGAACCGGGGGCATTCAAAAATCTAGAAACAGATGAATCCATTGCAGGTGATTGGCATTTTGCCTTTGAAGTGTCCGCTTTGGAAAACAAGTCGAAACTTGTGAATCAGTACGTTACAAATCATGGTGTGACAGTTAACATTAAGTCCATTGAAACGAATGGTCTGTCAACCGTGATCCACTACGAACAAGTGGTGGAAGCCCGTATTCTAGACAAATGGCCGCATGTAACCGCAGAAATTAAAAGTGTACAAGATGATTTAGGGAATAGCTACAGCGTTGATGGGAACGGCGGTGTCAGCCGTGACAACGGAGTATCCTTTGAATGGAGCAGTACGATTAAATCAATCCATCCAAACGCAAAATCACTAACATTAGTACCAGTCATCTACTATTCCCTTGGCTCAGGAAGAGGACTAGAAACAAAAGAAATGGCCCCCATCACTATCGAGCTAAAGTGATGCAGAGGGACGGTTCTTGTGCCTCATTTTTTTGAGGCACAAGAACCGTCCCCATGCTTCATCTTAAGACGAACATCCGCTGCCGCAGCTTGAGCAGGATGAGCAGCTGCTTCCCCCGCCATCTCCTCCTCCACTGTCCCCGCCACAATTCCCGGAATCCTTACCTGAATCGTCCGAAGAAGTAGATCCGCAAAAAACAGCGGTGGTGCAGCCGCTTGTATATTTTGCCGCTTCGGCAAAGGCAATCGTTCTCATGTATTCCCAATAATGATCAAAATAAAAATACGAGAAAAAAACCATCCCTAGCGCGAGTGGAGCCATATCGCCATACGTCCGCTGTTTCGAAAAGGAACCTTTCGGGTTAGCACGATACATATTTTCGGCTTCGCTTAATTGCTTTTTCAGCCGATTAACCAAAAATTCAAGGACGTCCTTGTTTTCCTCGCTCCGCTGAAAATATTTTTCAATCAACGCTTCCGTACTGCTTTCCTTAAATTCTTTTAAAATTGCGCTTTCCATCGGGTACTTGAAAAAATTCCCCCATGTTTTCCAGCTGAACTGAGTAATTTCAAACAGCTGTGAAAAAATCCAGTCAAAAAAGGCTCGTTCCTGTGGTGCCGGTTCAGGATTGGTGTTCGGTGTATGATGCAGCATTTTTCCTAAGAATTTCTCGGAAAACGCCTGATAATTTTTTGTGAAAAGAATCATTTCATGCCAGATTTCATCGACATCCTCACTAAACATCGGCGCCTTCTTTAAAATGTTGGCGACGATGAAATACCGCTTTAATTCAAACAGCAGCCATTCAAACTCATCTTCACTCCGATTCGGAAAATCCTTTAAATAGCGCTGTTTTACCTGCTGTATGTATTCATCGTCTAGTGCGGTGTTTAATTGATTAATCAAAGGCTGTATCGGGACATGACTTAACACACCTAAGTTGGCTGGGATATTCTCCTTAACTAATTTAGGCCGCCTTTTGCCCGCCGACGAAATATATAGCACGATAACTCCTACGACTATTACCCCTGTTATAATAACCCCCGCAGTCATTCCATTCCCCTCTCGTGGATGTTCTGTTTGGAAATATTTTCTAACCTATAAAAATTATAAACAATGGAAATATAATTTTTAAGGCTTTTTCGGAAAATTTACTCAAAATTAACAATCCTTGTTGATGCATAGGGACGGTTCTCTTGCCTCATCCTGCTGTGCCGAATCAGGGTTCCTATTTAGTAAATGACCTTGAAATGATGCATAAGAACCGTCCCCATGCATCATTCTAAAATTATCCTACACGAGAGATGGAGTTTCTTAGACATGCAGATGGAGCGTTTGATCTTGACTGCAATGTGGCTGTTTGGCTTTGCTGGCTTTATTTTGTTTATTCCACGTAAAGATTGGCGCAAGGGAATTTTGGCATTCATGATGTTTCAAGGTATCATCTGGCTTTGCGATATGCCTTCGTTCCATTTTGGCTTGTTTAGTGCGCCTGTTCGAGAGTTCCCAAAAGCCAGCCATCTTCCCATTACAATCGATTATTGGTTTTATCCCATTTTGTTTTCCCTATATTACGTGCATAAGAAAGTAAAGGGCAGCCGATGGTCCAGGTTTATATACTTTATTATTTGGGTTTCTGCCGTCACGTTGTTTGATATTACTCTCGAAAGATTTACAGATTTATTAGAATATAAATGGTTGACGTGGTGGGGGATGTGGATTTACATTTGGTTTCTCTTTTACGTGAGTCAAGTCTTGTGCAATTGGTTCTTTAAGGATAAAGCTGTGTTTCAAACAGAACGGCGGGGTATCTGATGAGAATGGAATGGTGGATCTTAATATCCGTCTACGCAGTGTCAACAGGGATTCTTTTCTTCATACCGAAAAATAAATTTCGCCTTGCCGTCGTGGCTATATTGTTCAAACAGGTTATTACCTTTCTTATAGGTTTAGTAGTCGTGGAGCTTGGACTGCTTGAATATCCTGTCCGATTATTTCCTTCTGTCAATCGGACGAGCTTCACATATGAGTACTATGCTTTTCCAGTCATATGTGCCGCCTTTAATGTCTGGTATCCCAATAAACGAAGTACTCTTTTTCAATCGGCTTATTATGTAGGCTTTACCTCCGTGTTGACGATAGGCGAAATTATTATCGAAAAATACACCGACCTCATTACATACATACACTGGGCCTGGTATATTTCTTGGATTTCCATTTGCCTTTCATTCTTTATATCGCGATTATTTTGTCGCTGGTTCTTTGCAAAATGATGCATGGGAATGATGCATGGGGACGGTTCTCTTGCCTCATCAGTGGTGCCGATCCAGATTCCATGATAGGAAATTGTATGACCGCCGCTGTGAAAGATACACGATTATATGCGGGATTAAATGTTAAATAGGGAGCCTAAAAGGGAATGAAGACTCCCAAGGATACAATGATTAAAATCCACCAGCTTTTTTTAGGTTTCAATCTATTCACACTCCAATTTTGTTACTTTCTCCTGTAGTAATAAGTAATGGGTGACTAAACGAATCTAAAAAAGTATAAAAATAATGTCACTCAAACTTCTAAATAAAAAAACGACCAAAATGTTGCATGAGAACCGTCCCCATGCATCAAAATCCCTCGAATTTATCTGTATACTTCATAATCAATACCCATAAAATAATTTCAGAATAATAAATGGAAAAACTGGAGGTATTTTTTTGGGGATTTTTAAGCAAAAATCGGCAAATAAATTAACCGCAGCAGAAGTATCCGCTCTTTGGCTTCAGTATATGGGCGATAGTATGGCGATCTGTGTCTACAAATATTTTCTTAAAATTGTTGAAAATAATGAGATAAAACCTATCTTAGAATTCTCTTTACAGTTAGCTGAGGGTCATATTACGAAAATCACCGAATTCTTGAAAAGTGCAAATTTCCAAGTCCCAATCGGATTTACCGAGAATGACGTGAATGTTAATTCCCCACGTCTGTTTTCCGATCAATTTTTACTATTTTACTCCTATATTATGACCATTCATGGGTTATCCGCTTATAGCTTAGCGATTACAAATACAGAACGAGAAGACATTCAAAATTATTTTTTTGAATGCGTGAAAGAATCTAAGGAATTGTTCCAAAAAATAGTGAAATTGGCTAAAAGTGAGCCGAAATATTCAAGTGTCCCCTCCGTTCCTTCGCCTCATTGGGCGGAATTCATGGAAACACCCGGATTCATTTCAAATTTAATTGGCGACAAACGGCCACTAAACAGTTCGGAAATCAGCACCCTTTTCTTTAATTCAACGAAAACTGGATTTATCAGTTCATTAAGTTTGGCTTTTAGTCAGGTAGCAGTGCATGAAGATGTTCGAAATTTTTTGTTAAAAAACGTTAAATTAGCAGGGAAAGATGCCGAAAGCTTTGACACGATATTGCAAGAGGATCATTTGCCAATACCTGAGAAATGGGATGCAGAAATTACCGATTCGACTGTAAGTCCATTTTCTGACAAATTGATTATGTTTCACGCAGGCTTTTTAGTAAATGCAGCCCTTACTTATTATGGTGCATCATTAGGCTCCAGCTTTAGATCGGATATTATCGTGAACTATACAAAAGTATTTACCCACGCTTTGGAGGCTGGTGCAATTTCATACAGTATTATGGTTAAACATGGATGGTTAGAAAAACAACCGGAAGCGATTGACAGAAATCATCTGATGCAAGATTAATGAGATGATACGAAAAATTGTGCGTTGTATCCTACCTTTCGGTTGTCTTTACATCTGCTACATATATCAGGGTGTTTTGGGGAAATTGATATTAGAGAATTTTGTCTAATTCATTGGAGGTTGGATTATGGAGTTTGGAAATCAGGTGGGGCTTACTTCGGCAGAGATTACATCTTTATGGGCTTCTTATATCAATGACAGTGCTATTTCATGCAAGTTCAAATTTTTTCTATCCAAGGTTGAGGATGAAGAAATAAGACCATTACTTAAAAAGGCTTTTGATATTGCTCAAGGAAATCTTAACACTCTAACTGAAATTTTCAAAAAAGAAAAGTATCCGATTCCATATGGTTTTAAACTTGATGAAGATGTCGATATATCTGCACCTAGATTGTATTCAGATTCATATGCGTTAAATTACCTCCATCAATCAGCTCAAATTGCCCTTCAAGGTTATAGCATGAATCTGTCCTTATCTGTCAGGGGAGATGTTTATAGCCATTTTAATGAATGCATTTCACAATTAACACCATTTCTAAGAGAGGTAAAGGAACTTTTATTATCAAAAGGACTTTATATCAGGTCTCCCCATTTACCCATACCAGATGATATAGATTTTGTTAAAAAGAAAAGTTTTTTAAAAGGTTTTTTTGGAGAAAAAAGACGGTTAACAGGTACAGAAATTACAAATCTCTTTACTAACATTCAAAGAAATGCTTTTGGGGTAGCAACCTTGCTGGGATTTAGTCAAGTTGCCCAGTCAAAAGAGGTTACCGAGTACTTGGTTAGAGGAAAGGACATTGCTAAAAAACACTCTGAAGTTTTGGGTTCCCTTCTCAGTGAGGATGACCTACCTGTACCAATGACATGGAATACCGAAGTAACAGAGTCAACGGCTTTTACCTTTTCTGATAAGCTAATGATGTTTTATACTACATCATTAATCGCCCTTAGCATCGGATTTTATGGAACAAGTATGGCAGTGAGCCCTCGAAAGGATATAGGGCTTCAATATGTTAGGCTCTCTGCTGAAATAGCAGAGTATGCAAAAGATGGAGCAAATATATTGATTGAAAACGGCTGGTTGGAACAACCGCCTATGGCTGCGGATCGGGATGAATTGGCAAATAAATGAGGCATGGGGACGGTTCTTCTGCTTCATTCTGGATGCTGGTCCTTGGACCTTGTTGGGTGCATGAAAAGGCTGAAATTGATGCATAAGAGCCATCCGCTTGTTTCTTGAGAGTAATGCTGGCTTATTCGAGAATAAATCTGCCCTATCCGAGAGTATTCTGCTGGACCGAGAGTATTTTCCTTTTATCCGAGAGTATTGCTGGCTTATCCAAGAGTAAATCTGCCCTATCCGAGAGTATTCTAGAGCTTTAAGAGTATGTTTTTCTTACTGTTTACCCTAATACAAGATCACTGACCTTGATTCTCCAAATCATATGATCATTTCCTGTTCCCCAATAGTCCTTTAACAAATAATTAGGTTCTCCGAATTTCTTTATCCATATCTTTTGTGCCCGAGTATATCCGCTATCTAAACAAAAAACTTCTATGCCCTTCTTCTGCAATGTAATATACATGGCATTCAACAACAAATTCCCTACCCCCATTCTCTGGAAGTCAGGGTGTACAAAAACTGTACCCACCTCAATTAGCCCTTTGAAAGCGTTGTTTGTACAATTACAGATAAGAACACTTGCAGGACCAAATTCTATTGAACCAATAATTTTATTTCCATCTAAAGCAATCAAGAAATATCGATAACCACCATTGCTTTCAAAATCGCTTGCTAAATATTTTTCCTTCGCTTCGATTTCATCCTTAATATCTTTCTGCCTATCTCCTAATCCTTCTTTCATGAACGTATCAGTAATCACGGTTTTAAATAATAAGTGTAACTCTTTTGTGTCCTCAATGTTTGGTCTTCTTATCTCCACTTTAAGCACCCCAAAACTCTTCTTATTCCTATTCACTTCTCCAACATACTTCTGTTATCCTTCTTCAAGCATCCTGTATAACAACGAAAAAAGCATCCAACATTGTTCATTTGGATGCCTTTTGTCTTCAACCCGTTGCGAACACCCATAGGATCTTCCCCGAAAATAATTAGTTCTCAGTTGCTGTATTCCCCATTGCAATAGAGATTCTATTCCAGCTGTTAATTTAATTAATTGTTAGAACAAGGTCAACATACTGTTTCTCATCATAGTGTTCAGAAACTCGTTGATAAAGCTCATCGGGAACGCGTTTTGTCGGGATTAATGTCACGAACTTCAAATGAAAAATTAATGGTTATGGGTATAGAGAAAACGGCTGCTAGCTCCCTCCTCCTACACCATAATTTAGTTATGCTCTCTGAGGAAGAAAAAATGCTTGATTACTTGCGAAACGCGGCTATGGTCGCTCTCAAAGCATTACAACAAAGCCCCTTTATTCGACAAATTTCCAGGGAAATGTAGTTAACCAAACGTTTTTGTAAAAATGGCCTAAACCCTGTTAAATCACAGGTTCGCGGCTTTAACTTACAGAAAAAATTGCCGATCGCTGTCTTAAGCCCACAAAAATAAACCCTGCTCCACAACAGCAAGGTTTATATGAGGGGATGATTCATAGGGACGGTTCTCTTGTCTCATTCCGCGCTGCCGGTTTATGTCCATCTTCGGCGTATGGGCCGATAACACGACTGAAAATGATGCATCAGAACCGTCCCCATGCATTATTTATGTTGGGCTTTTAGCCATTCCATTGCAACATTGGCGTGTAATGCAGCGCCGTATTTGAAGGTGTCTTCGTTTTGGTGCATGCGAGGGTTGTGCACTGGTGGTTGTCCTTCTTTACCTGTACCTAAGACGACAAATGCAGAAGGTACGGCCTGAGAGATATGAGAAAAATCTTCTGATCCCCCCAAACAGCCATGGTCCATCACATTTTCTTTACCTACAACAGCTTCTAATGCCGGCATAACTTCATCAATAAATTCTGGATTATTGTGGGTTGTTGGTGTATGGAAATCTACAATGTTATACTCACCGCGCCACGCTTTGACGATATGATCGATCATTTCCGGGATCCGTTTGCACATATGGTCTCTCGATTGTTGGTCAAAGCTGCGCATATTCCCTTGCAGGACTGCTTTATCTGGGATTATATTTGTCACAGTCCCCCCGCTCATCGCTCCGATGGAGAAGGTCACACTTGCCTTTGGATCGACTTCGCGGGTATATAGTAAATTTAAGCTTGTATATAATTGATTCATAATCATATTAGCATCAATTGTTTTATGCGGCTGTGAACTATGTCCGCCATTTCCTTGAATTTCAACAATATACGTATCCATTGCCTGAGATACGGTTCCTTTGGTGACAGATAATGAACCAGCTTCCTGGTCAGGCATAATATGGATGGCAAAGGCTGCATTTACTTTAGGATTTTCAAGCAGTCCATCATCAATCATTAACTTGGAACCATAGCCCCATTCTTCCCCTGGCTGGAACATTAATTTAACGGTTCCTTGCAGCTTATCTTCATGATCCTTTAACATTTGGGCAGCTCCTAAAAGCATGGCGACGTGTGAGTCATGACCGCAGGCATGCATTTTACCCGGAACCTTCGATTTATATTCGGATTCATATTCTTCTTCAAGCGGCAAGGCATCCATATCGGCACGGAGCAAAATACAAGGTTCACCTTTACCGATAGTTGCAACTACACCTGTACAATTTTCCTGTAAGCCAAATCCTGCTCTCGCATATTTTTTGGCAATTTCCTCTGGCACGACACCGCATGGCTTATTTTCAATCCCCATTTCATCCAAACGCTGCCGGATATATTTTTGCGTATTTGGAAGATCGAAACCCAGTTCCGGATGCTGGTGTAAATAGCGGCGATCTTTAATGATTTGCTCTTCATATTTCTGTGATTCCTCAAAAAAATTCACCTTAATTGGTAAAGTAGAAGTCATTATACTGGTCCTCCCTTTTACTTATAATACCCCACCTTTATGGGCAGGGTATGGTAATCTTTTATTTTATTAAAAACAAAATTAGACTGCTTCTTTTTGTGTGATATCTGAATTTAAAGCAAACTTTGGTTTTGTTTTCACTGCTACGAAAAATAATACAAATTCTACAACCGCAAAAACAATTAACATCTTGATCAATAATCCATAGGAATGATTAATGTTATAAATTAATCCAGATACGATCGGAGCAATCGCCGCACCTAAGGATGTAAATAAGGATACAGTTCCATATTTTGCACTGTATTCTTTCTCACCAAAGAGCGCTGCCGTAAGATAAGCAGGTGTTACCGTAACGGCCGTTGAGCCTAATGCTGAAAAGACGGTATATAGGATGCCAGGAACTAATAGATTTCCTTTCATTAAAAACAGAAAGCAAATGATATCGGATGCAACGATAAATACCAACGTTTTGATTAATCCTATCTTGTCATATAATCTACCGACTAATAGCTTCGCAACAATTACCATCGCTGAAGCTAATGATAATAGCAAGGCGGCTTGCTGAGCTGGGGTACCGATATCGGTTAAATAAGGAACCAGGTTAATAATCATACTATTAACAACAATTCCCCCTACGACAATTCCTAAGCAAAGAACCCAAAAAGATACTGTCTTGTATGCTTCCTTTTGGTTTAATCCAACTAATTCTTTATTTGGCAGACTATTTGACGTTTTTTCTTCACCTAGTGGTGATAGACCTTTATCAGCAGGGCTTAATTTTATAACAAAGATAATTAAAGGAATGAGTACAACTAATATTAAAATACCAATTGCAAGATAGGCTGTTCTCCAACCGTAGTCTGTTATCATCCAAGTAACTAAAGGACTGAGAATCATTGACCCGAAACCAGTTCCCGATAAGGCGATCCCTAAGCTTAATCCGCGTTTGGCATGAAACCAATTTGTAATAAGAACAGAGACAGGAATCATACCAGCCCCGGCTAGAGCCATACCCATTGGTACTGCAAATATAAGAAAATGAATGAGTGCAGTTGAAAAGGAAAACCCAATATATGCCCCTGCGCCTAAAACGGTAAATAAAGTCATGTATACTCGTATATCCAGCTTTTTCATTAATCTGCCGGCAATTGGAGCTGTAATCATGGCAGTTGTAGCCATTATGGTGTAATACATGGTAAACTCGGCTCTTCCAATTCCAAGCTCTTCTGTAACAGGCTTCGTAAAAAGCGAGACGAGGTTTGCAATAGGAGCATAAAGAAACGTCATAATCATGAAGCCTGCTGCCAATATCCACCATCCGTAAAAAATGCCGCCTTTTTTATTCATATTCATCAATCCCCTATTATTGGTCTTTTGTTGTATTGGCTACTGTTCTTCTCTAGTATTATCTTGCTGAAATTATTGGTTTTTACCATTCAGTTGCGAAGTTTGCATATAAAGCCTTGTCGACATGTTCATTCTTTGTGTATACGCTTCCAAATATATCCACGCAATATAGTTTGTCCGTACTTATTCGTTAGAAAGGTACTATCCTACCTCCAACTTCAAGCATCCCCCCTAAATATAATTGTTGAACTTTTTAATATATTTTATATTATATATAATATTTCTATATTTTCAATAAAAAAATAATTCCGTCTACTTTTGACGGAATTATTTTATGGATGATGCATAGGGACGGTTCGAGACCACTGAAAAAGTCGGCTTTTTTTTAATATGGTGAGGCCAGTCATGCAATTTTTCCCCGAAACAGATGG
>NZ_JBHSHV010000036.1:0-11608 GCF_042653105.1 Neobacillus sp. GCM10023253 | reverse complement strand
GGGAATCCCCCATCTGTTTCGGGGAAAAATTGCATGACTGGCCTCACCATATTAAAAAAAAGCCGACTTTTTCAGTGGTCTCGGACGGTTCTCGTGCATCATTTTGGGTGTGTGGGCGCGGCGCGTGAGGACGGTTCTCGTGCATCATTTCAAGGTGTGCAATGCGAAGCTTACGCATGAAAAGGCCCGACTAGCGGATAAGAGCTAGTCGGGCCTTTATGCGCGGAACTATTTCGTTGTTTTGAAACATCTTTTCTTCAAGATAAACCATTTTGAGACATGAGAACCGTCCCCATGCATCACATCACCATGAAGCAAAAGAACCGTCCCCACGCATCGTTTTTTTATACGAATCAGCGACTGTTTGCGGGATGAGGTCCTGTGCCAGTAGGTGGTTAACAGAAGTGTTCATTTTTTCAACCCAGTTTTCTTTTGAGCCGTATAGTGAGACGAGCTCCTCCTCACTGAACAGGGTCATGAAGTCACTTCTCACCATATAGGTTGCGAGCGGGTTGTCGGACAATGGGTGGCGGAGTCCGCCAATGACGTTGCCGTGTGCATCCCTGGCAAATTTCCCTGTAGCGGGGTCGACCTTCAGCCATTTATCCTCAGCAGTCGGGAAGTATTTCTTCGGATCCACATCAGGGTTCGCTTTTTTAGCTACAGCAAAATCATAAAGGTTATCGAGCGCGCCGCTTACAAACATATCGATGTGCAGGTTGCTTTTCAGCGTATTTGGCAGATCGGTTACCGGGTACTTGCGCGGTGCCACCCCGGCTTTTACCAGTGCATCATTATTCTGAATGATTGGCGAGATCGCATCAGAGTGAGGCGCGTTGGCGACTTCGTATTGTCTGAAGATATCATATTGGCTGTTTTGATCTTTTTTATTTTTATAAGAAGGGAATAGTCCTGCACCTTCCTTAAATCCCGATTCTGCCTGGGACATGACCACCATTGTCGGAACACCCATTGCCTTAAAAATGGTTTTTGGAGTATTCTTGTCAGTTAACGACGGCATGATCGCTCCCGAAGGCTGGATGGAGGCAGGTATAGCGCCTACCAAATTATAATAGCCATCAAACAGGTATTGATCCTTTTCAGCATTGTATAAGTATGGCTGGAACACGTTGGTATACGTATTTTCATACATGCCGGACTGGCTTTGCCCGCCAAGGAACACAAAATTAGGCTTCGTGCCAAGGATTTGCCGGCTTTGTTCGTCATCCTTCAAGGCTACCCCAAGCTGCGACAGCATATCCCAGAATAGCCCGTTTTCGTATTGCCCCGCCTTGTCCGCTGTCCAATCAATATCAGTATAACGGGCAGGGTCGAATTTTTTCAATGCCGCAACGTTTACGTCTTTAGACGTTATTCCGATATAACCGTGTCCATTTTGCATGAAGTATTCCCAGCTTCTTCTCCAAGTGTCTTCCATATCAGAATTATTGGAGGCGTTGAGAATATCGATATAAACCGCACCGGAAAAATTCTTCATATCCTGCGGCATGCGCACGATTATTCGGTTCGTGTAATCATATGGCCCGCTCTTGACAGTCGGAACATCGTTACCTTCGACATTGCCTAGCTCATAAATATTAGCCTGACCGGAAAGGAAGAATTCTTTTTCGGTATAATGATAGTCGTTCCAAATATCGACAGCGCCAACGGAATCCAGCATCGAGTTATAAGGGTGGCTCAGCTCGGGATGAACCGCAACATCCGGCTCCACCGTATGGAAGCCAATCTGTTCAGGGTCAAATGGTTTTTCGACAATCTTGCTTGGCTTTGCATCGGCCACCGCATTAATCTTATCCGCATTAGGTCCGCCAAAGCCTTTCTTTTCATTTACATAGTTTACGAGTTTGTCATAGCCTTCTTGTAAAATATATCCTTGATCTAATAGATTCTTAGCTTGTGTTAAAAATGGCTTCTTGTAATCTTTTTCAAAATCAGGGTACAGTTTCGCTATTTTGTCGGCAGTGAAGAACACCATGCTTCCGTTTGTTTCAAAAGGAAGGCCGTTTCGGCTTGCAAAATATGTGGCAACCGGATACTCGATGCGCGGATCGCGAATTCCTCCCAAGGCATTGCCGTTTTCATCCGTTTTCGTCGTGTAAAGGGTTTTTCCGCCTTCATTTTTTTTCGAAAAATCAATCCATTTATCGTCTGCAGAAGGGGCAGGAATTCCTTCGGTTACCCACTTATGCATGTTTTCCTGGACCGCATTGACAAAGCTTTGCAGATTCAAGTCGCTTTCATAATGGCCAGGGTCATATTCCTTTGGCGGTCTTCCTTTTCCGTTCCCCAGTTTAATTTCATCGCTAAACGGAATGACGTCGAGCGTCGGGTCTGTATGCGGCGCTCCTGCTACCTCATAAAATCTGAACTTGTCTTTCGTTGTGGACGAGTCTTGCATTCTTTCATAGGCAAATCCCGGCATGTTCGCAAAATTATGCTCAAATTCGGACATAATCACCATATATGGGACGCCCGTCGCTGAGTAGGTCGTTTTTGGCTGTGGTCCGCCGGAGTTCACATTGGTCGTACCGGGTCCGACGATATTCATATACCCGTTGAACAAAGGTTTTCCTTGATTGGAATTCTCCAGCATTTGTTCAAATAAGGTGATATACGTGTTCAAATAGAAGCCTGATTGGCTTTGTCCTGATAAGTAGACATATTGTGGTTTTAGCCCGCCAAGAATGTCTCCGGCGCTGTCACTCCGCAGTTTGGAGCCCAATTGCGACAGCATGTCCCAAATCAGGCCGTTTTCATCCTGGCCGTTTACTTTCCAATTGAGGTCAGCGTATCGCTTGCTGTCGAAATTTTTTAAAGCATTGATGGTGTCCGTTTTCGAAGTAATCCCGATATAGGCATGTCCTTCTTTCATATACCAGTCATAGCTTCGCCCCCAAGTATCTTCCAAATCGACGCCGCTTGATGCGTTTAAAATATCGACATAAACACGGCCGGAGAATTTGGCCGGATCCTTAGGAAATCTTACTAAAAGTCTTGTTGTATAATCGTTTCCGGACGATTGGATATATGGAACATCTTGCTTGTCAATGCTGTAAACATTGGCTTTTCCCGACATGAAAAATTCCTTTTCGTCATAGCTGTAGTCGTTCCAAATATCAACACGGCCGCTGGAACTATACATCGAGCTGAATGGATGGCTGATGTTAATCGGCTGGCTGTGAAAGGTCATGCCCTCCCCATAAGGAATTTCTTTTACTGTCGGAAGCTCCTTCATGGACTTCTTTATTTGTCCTAAGTCCTTGTGAGCATTGGCATTTTCTATTGCGGACGCTGCAGGTAGGCTTCCGCTGCCTGCGCTTGCTGCTGTTGCCGAAAGGCCGCCGCCAAACGGCGTAAGCAATAACATGACCGACAGCATAACAGTGGAAACCCGTTTGCTCTTTTTCATAAAAACCCCTCCTTTTTCTACTGTGTAAAAACGCTTACAAAATGTAATGCAATCAATTAAGGGAGAAAACCACCTCCAAGAAGCATGGATATTTGTTTATTAAACTAACTAATAAACTACCTTTAAGTATAAAATCAAAACGTCTATAATTCTATAGGTTTTTAGAATATTCGTAATAATATAGTGAAATAGTCCTAAGTGAGGTGAGACATGGGGACGGTTCTCGTGCATCATTTTTGGGTGATGTAATGTTGAAGCAGAGTGACGGTATTGCCCCTTTTCTATATATTGTTAGTGGAATTATTAGCACCCACTATTTTGAGACATAAGAACCGTCCCCATGCATCACTTTTGTGTAAGTTAAACTTACACATACGTCGGTAATGTTAACTGTATATTTACTGTTGTTACCTATATAATGTGGATAATTCTAAATTTTATGATTATTTTGGAAAGGGGATGGATATGAATTCGTTACAGTTGAATTTAAGGACGTTTTTGGAGAGGACGGCTAAGTTTTTTCCGGATAAAGAGATTGTATCAAGGGAGTCTGACGGCTCGATTTTTCGTTACAATTACTCCGAATTTTATCAACGGGTAAAGAAATTGGCTAATGTTTTAAAATCTTTAGGTATTGAAAAAGGAGATAAAATTGCTTCGATGGCCTGGAATAATCATCGGCATCTTGAGCTGTATTTAGGAGTCCCGTGCTATGGTGCAGCGCTGCATACCGTTAATATTCGCTATGGTCATCCCGAAATTATCTATACCATTAACCATGCTGAAGATAAGGTTTTATTTTTCGATGAAGATTTGTTGCCAATTGTGGAAGCGATTTCGCCGCAACTGCCTCATATTGAGGCATATGTCTTCCTTGGCAAGAACCTTCCCGATACCGAAACAAAACTTTCGCCGCTTTATTGTTATGAAGAGCTTCTAGAACAGGCGGAAACGGAATTCCAGTTTGAAATGCTGGACGAGTATACACCTGCCACCATCTGCTTTACATCCGCTACTACTGGGCTTCCAAAAGGAGTTACCTACACACAAAGAAGCCTGTATTTATACACCTCTGCCTTGCTTTATACGGATGTAACCGCCATCTCAGAGAAAGACTGCATTATGCCCATCGTCCCAATGTTCCATGTAAATGCTTGGGGGCTGCCTTATGCCGCCATTGCTACAGGTGCCAAATTGGTCTTGCCGGGTACTCGCCCAAATGCTCATCAGCTTTTGTCATTAATAGAATCCGAGAGTGTTACCGTAACGGCAGCAGCCGTCACCATCGGCGTTGAAATGGCCAATATTTTAGAAGAGCATCCCTATCAAATTTCCAGTTTAAGAGCATTGTTCCTTGGGGGACAAGCACCACCTAAAGCAATTATTGAAAAATTTCTCTATCAACACCGCGTTCCGGTCGTCCAAGGCTATGGCGCAACAGAAACTTCCCCACTAATTACATTTTTGCATTTTAGAAAAGATCAGGAAAACAACTCAGAGAGTGAAAATATACATTATCGCACCAGACAGGGTATCTTAATTCCTGGCATCGAAATGAAAATCGTCGATGAATTCGGTGAAGAAATCTTATGGGATGACCAAGAAATGGGCGAAATTCTGGCACGCGGCCCATGGGTTGCCAGCGAATATTTGAATGATGATCGTTCCGCCTCTTCCTTTGACAATGGCTGGTGGAAGAGCGGTGACATTGCCACGATTAACAAACAAGGGGCGATTCGGCTTGTCGATCGGAATAAGGATTTGATCAAGAGCGGCGGGGAATGGATTTCCTCTGTTCAACTTGAAAATGAATTAATGGCCCATCCGGAAGTGACGGAAGCATGTGTTGTCGCGATGCCTGACGAAAAATGGCTGGAACGTCCGCTGGCATATGTTGTCCTTAAGCAGGATGGAAATACAAGTTTACTAGAAGAAGAGCTAAGCCAATGGTTAGCGGCAAGATTCCCTAAATGGTGGCTGCCGGATCGGTATGAATTCACAAATGAAATCCCTAAAAATGCCAATGGGAAGTATAATAAGAATCTTTTGCGCCAGCGTTTTAGTGAAAAGCTAGTTTGAAAAAAATCATAAATTTACAAAACAAGAGGTGGGATGGGTATGGAGGTAACTGAAAAAGTACGTAAGAAGCAGATGAGAAAAGTGGCACTAGCCAGTATTGTAGGAACTTCTATCGAGTGGTATGACTTTTTCCTTTACGGAACAATGGCAGCGCTAGTTTTTCCGAAATTATTTTTTCCAGAATCAACTGCCTTTATGGGGGTTCTGCAATCTTTCATTACATTATTTATCGGGTTTTTGGCACGTCCGCTTGGGGCCATTGTCTTTAGTTCCTACGGAGATAAAATCGGGCGCAAAGCGGCCTTGGTCACTTCGTTATTGTTAATGGGAGTCAGCAGTACGGTGATGGGGCTATTGCCTACCTACGAAACCATCGGCGTGTATGGAGCAGTCCTGCTTGTTATTCTTCGGTTCCTTCAAGGAATTGGTGTTGGCGGTGAATGGGGAGGCTCGGTTACCCTTTCCGTTGAATGGAGCTCGAAAAAATCCCGCGGTTTAATGGGTAGTATGACACAATTAGGTGTTCCAATCGGAATGTTAGCCTCTACGTCCATTGTTTCGCTGTGTATTTTTCTAACCGGCGATAACTTTGGGGTATGGGGATGGAGAATTCCGTTTATTTTAAGTATTATCCTAGTCTTTATTGGATTATATATCCGACTTGGGATTGAGGAATCTCCAGAATTCGCAAAAATGAAAAAGGAGAACCGCACCGCCAAATCACCAGTCCTTGAATCCATTAAGGGATATCCTAAAGAGATTATTCTGGCAGCGTTTACGCGTCTGGCGGACAATGTGCCGTTCTATATTTATACGACTTTTGCCATCTACTATGCGACTGTGCATCTCAAACTAGATAAACAATTTATTACGAATGCTGTCTTGCTTGTTTCCGTCGTGTTCTTAGTCGCTGTTCCTTTGTCCGCTCATTTATCGGATCGATTCGGCCGGAGAAATATCACGCTCGCTGGGATGATTATGACATTGGTAATGGCTTTCCCGTATTTTTATTTAGTAAATACAGAGGTAAAAGGCCTGATTATTTTAGCTACGATGCTTGCAAGCATTGGGCCGGCAGTGGTGTACGGCCCGCAGGCAGCGCTGATTTCGGAAATTTTCCCAGTGCATTTACGGTTTAGCGGCTCGTCCATTGCCTATCAGTTTGCTTCTATAATCGCCGGAGGACTGGCCCCAACGATTTCATTAACCCTATTGGAAAAATTCAAAAGCACTACTGCCATTGGTACGTATGTGACGATTTGCTGTGTCATTTCGATTATCGCGTTAACGATGCTTAAACCGAGTGAAAAGAGGGTGTTGAAGGCAGATCCTTCTGAAGTGAGTCAAACCATATAATTGAATGAAACACTCTTAGCAGGTACTAGGCTGCTAGGAGTGTTTTTTTTCAAAAAAGAAAGATTATAATTCTGATTTGTAAGATTCAATGGACTCTAGCAAACATTTAATGAATTCCTTCTCAACGATGGAGGAATATTTATTCTTTGCTTGGATGCAGATGAGATGGTAGTTTGGCACTTCAATTGGATCAAAATAAGGGATTAAGCAAATATCGCCCCGTACAACCAACGGGTCTTTTTTCATCAAATCAGTAAAGAAGCCGATGGCTAAATCGTTTGCGATCACATTTTTCATCACTTCGTCATTGTTTGTATAACATAATATGTTTCCTTGGCCATACCTAGAAAAGATATCCTCCCATGTTTTTCGGTTTGGCCGTTCATTCCGGATGACTAAAGGGTAGTTCAACATTTCTTTAGGTGTGATCACATCCATTTTAGCTAATGGGGAGTTTTTGCTAACTGCAACCATTAGCTTGATGGTATACAAAATTCGGGCATTCATATAACGGGATACTTCCTTATGTGTTTCATCGGGGCCCATTATTAAACCAATATCCGTTTGGAAACTTTTTGCCTTTTCGATAATGGGAACAAGCGTATTTGAATCGATTTCCATTTGGATTTGTGGATATTCTAATTTAAAAGATTTTATAGCTTCTAGTAGAAATGTAGAGAAGAAAATAGCGGATGCCGAAATGGATAGGCTGCCCGGCATTTCCTTCGAATGATGGCCTAACTCTTTTAACTCCGTGATTTTATTCATAATTTCATAGGATAATTTAAGGACCGCTTCTCCTTTGTCAGTAAACGTGCTCCCAGAACGCGACCGTATAAAGATAGGGATGCCAAGCTCCGCTTCCAGACTGGATATTGCCTGGCTAACAGCGGAATGTGAAACATGCAGCCGATCCGCAGCCTTCGAAATATTCCCCCTCCTCGCCACCTCAATCACATACTCAAACTGTTCAATATGCATAAAATCAAGCCACCTTTTGAGACATGGGGACGGTTCTTATGCCTCATTTTCAGTAATAATTTCATTATAACAGACAAGTTTAATTTATTAATGTGGAACATGGGTGAAGCATAGGGACGGTTCTCGTGCCTCAATTTAGTACCATATATTTCACCCAATCCGCACTAAAAAATAGGTGCAGTTTTATCAAGGGAATTCGATTATGATGGAAATGGATGCAAATAAGCCAATTAGGAGGATTTTAAGTGTCGCAAGGATTAATCCATCATATCGAGCTATATGTTTCTAATTTAAAGATAACAGTTGATTTTTGGGGATGGTTTTTGGAGGAATTAGGCTATCAAGTGTATCAAAAATGGGATCGGGGCCAGAGCTGGAAATTGGGTGAAACTTATCTTGTTTTTGTGCAGGCAGAGGATAAATATTTAAATGTAGCATATCACCGATGCCGTGTGGGTCTGAATCATTTGGCCTTTCATGCAAGCTCCCGCCAGCAGGTTGAGGAAATAACGAGTAAATTGAAAGATAGAAATGTACAGATTTTATATGGGGAAAAGCATCCCTTTGCCGGCGGAACAGACCATTATGCGGTGTATTTTGAAGACCCGGATCGAATGAAAGTAGAATTGGTGGCACCTTCGCAGGAATGAAAGGCTTTTCGAAATGCCATCGTGGTGTGATTATGTTTTTCTATTCTATTTTGAAGCAGAAGAACCGTCCCCATGCATCAACTATGCCTCCAAATCCTCTCGGGCCTTTCGCGGGGAGTTAGGTTTAAGATGAAATAGCCGATGATAAGAATTAGGATGACCAGTGCGTTGATTAAGGTGTTTAATGCAGAATCGTGCTCCACGATGATGAGCCTGATCATTGCGGTAATGCCAATGTATAGAAAGTTTCGAATTGGAAAATGGTATTGTTCTTTGAAGTATTTAACAATCATCGCGATGAACTCAAAATATAAAAAGAAGAGCAGGATATTGGCAAAAAACTGCTGGTGGTCATGGCTGCCATTGTCCACCAACATCCGGCCAAAAATGAGTAATTCTTTCACCAATAATATTGCTAGAATGGTAGCCAGCAAGACAAGCGTCACATTCAAAAATAGTTGCAGAGCCCGTGGAAGTATCCGCATTAGAAAATAGAAATTCCTTTTCACTTGTTCCATGCACATCATCCCCTGTAAATTATGAAAGAGGCAGAGGGACGGTTCTCATGCCTCATTTTAGTACGTTGTTTTTTGATAGCTGCGTTGCCTGACCCCTATTTTGAAACACAAACCGTCACCGTGCATCACCGACATTTTGAGGCACGAGAACCGTCCCCATGCCTCATCCGTGCATCACTCCAGCTCGAAGGTGTGGCTGAAGTGGGTTTTGCCGTTTTCGTCTTGGATTTCTACTGTTGCTTGTTGTGTTGCTGGGTCGACGCGGAAGACGCCGTAGTTGAAGAAGTTGCCTTCTGCGTATAGTTTATCAGGTCCGAAGGTTGGGTCCAATGTACCTGGATTTATTTTTACCGCGCCAATTGGGCCGCTGATGAGTTCGTTATAATCCGCTTTACCATCGTGGTTGGCGTCATATTTGATGACTTCCGCAAAATGGACGTCGGTCGTGACGAAGAAGACGTTTTTGATTCCTTTTTCGATAATAAAATCAGAGATTTCCTTGAACTCGTTCTCATAGCCGGTTGGGTCATTCGGGTTAACATTGTCGCCGTTTGCCCATCCGTCCCGAGCCATTGCTTTTCCGGTTGGGATTGAGATTGGCACGGACGTCGCGATTAGTTTCACTTTGGAATCCGACTCAAGAAGCTGCTGCTTCAGCCAATGTAACTGCTCATCGCCAAGCATGGTTTTATCCGCACCATCGGCCTGGGTGTTCGGTGAGCGGTATCCCCGGTTATTAAGGATCATCATATCCATGGTGTTGCCCCAAGAATATTTGTGATAAAGCTTGTCTGCCTCACTGCGTTCACCTGAAATCGGCCAGTAATCTTTAAACGCACTTAATCCGGTTGGTGTCAGCGGTTGGGACGGTCCGGAAAAATCGTTCGTTACCTCATGGTCATCCCAAATCGCAAAGGTTCCTGTTTTTTGCAAAAGGCTGCGCAGTCCGGCATCGGTCCGGTTCTCCTTATACTTCGCCCAGAAATCCTGTACGGTTCCAGACGGAGGATTCGGAACGGCCGGTGTTGCATTATCAGCATAAATGGTGTCCCCGCTGAACAGGAAGAAGTCCGGATTTAAAGCTGCCATCGATTTGTACGATTTAAATGGAGGGATCTCTCCTTGGCCGCCCGTATCGCCGCCCCATACCATGGTCAGCGGTTTCAAGCTGTTTTCCTCCGGTGCCGTTTTGAAGGAACCGTTCACGCTATATTTGCTGGAAACCGAATGAGCACGGTAATAATAGGTTGTATCTGGCTTCAATCCGTCAATTTTTACATTAACTGTAAAATCATGTGCCACATCAGCCGGGCTTGTTTTTACAATTGTCTCTTTTTTAAAAGTGCTGTCCGTGGAAATTTCAAATTGAACATTTGTTGCCGCGTTAGTGCGTGCCCATAGAATCGCAGATGAATCGGTTACATCCCCGCTCGCCACGCCATGTGAAATAAACGGTTTTTCAACTAAATCGACAAGCAGGTCCGTATTGTTGGTAAACGCACCGTCCACACCCAGGGAAAGCAATGAAACCATATCGTCCTGAGCATTGACGGTCCACGGGTGGATGAGAAGCTGGTTCTGGTGGGCAGCCTCCATCAGCTTCGGAACAACCAGCTCCTTACTTGGGCCGACCCCCGCCGCGTATTCAGAGATTCGCTTCATTTCCTGATGGACATCTTTTCCAGCCAGCATGGCTCCAGTATAAAGCTGGATCAGCTTGACATCAGGGGCAAGTGTTTTTAACTTACGTAGGGAGTCCTCGCTGAACGATTCTAGAAAAAGCATTTCGCTGTCTAGGACATTTGTTTTTTTCAAAACATCAATGACTTTCTCTTCCATTCCAGGGTAAACGTTCGGCGCTTTTGTTTCCATATAAAGGCCAACTTTGCCATTTCCATGCTGCTTGACAAATTCGATGGCTTCCTCAAGGGTCGGGACCTGCTGTCCGATGTACGCTTGTTTCGCCTTGTCCGGGTAAGCTTTGTTAAACCAGGAACCTGCATCGAGACGTTTGATCTCATCGAGGGTAAAATCCTTGACCCGCCATGGGGCGCGGTCCGGATAAAGTTCCTTGGCATTCGTTGTCCGCGCGAGCGTTTCATCATGCATCGCGATCAGCTGACCATCCTTGGTCATTTGTAAGTCGAATTCTACATAATCGGCCTGCATCGTCATCGCCTGCTTGTAGGCTACAAGAGTATGTTCAGGGCCATAGGCAGAGGCCCCGCGGTGGGCAATCACCGCCACATCAGAGGTAAGCGGGCGCAAGGACGATTGCCCATTTTCAGTCGGAGAAATTTCAATAGGCTTGGCCAATGCCGCATAAGGGGCGGCGGCTGTTACCGCCAGAGACAAACAAGCTAATCCAGCTACTAAACTCTTTCTCATCTTTTCCATCATCTCCTGTAAGAATATGTATTCATATACAAAAATACAGGAGAAATATTGAGCCGCTATTAATAGAATTTGAGAATATTGTAAATCGGGCAAAAACAGGTCTTTTGATGCATGGGGACGGTTCGAGACCACTGAAAAAGTCGGCTTTTTTTTAATATGGTGAGGCCAGTCATGCAATTTTTCCCCGAAACAGATGG
>NZ_JBHSHV010000035.1:0-1743 GCF_042653105.1 Neobacillus sp. GCM10023253 | reverse complement strand
CGAGACCACTGAAAAAGTCGGCTTTTTTTTAATATGGTGAGGCCAGTCATGCAATTTTTCCCCGAAACAGATGGGGGATTCCCAATATTTTCAATAAAGGGGCATTACGTTTTAATAATTAGGGGTTTTGAGGTGTATTAAGAGGATAGGAGGTTTCCTATCCTCTTTAAATTTACCGCTAAAGCGGTTAATTTTGCTTGTTTGGACATGCTTTTTAGACCGTACCCCCTGGCACGATCTAACCCATGGAAATTTTTCATCTCCCCATTTTTCCATTCTTGGCAAGCCCTTTTTTTGTATTTCTCTTTGAATTCCTCTGTTTTTTGTCTTTGGCTATACTCATAGAATTCTGAGGTGTTGATTCCGACTTGTAAGACTCTTCTTACAGTGGTTCCCTTTATACATTCTTCTCTCAATGGGCAGTTTCTACATTTTTCCTTTTCAAAATAATATTTATAGGATTCTTTACCTTTTTTATCTTTCTTGTATTTTTTCTCTACAGTTTTATTCCCTTGTTCACAAAACCATTCATCTGAATCTTTATTATAACTAAATCTTTCTTCGTCAATCCTATAGGCCATCGGATTTACAGGTATGTATGGTGTGGCCTCTAATTCTTTTATTTTATCTAAAATTGGCTTCTTAAAGTACGCCCGATCCCCATATACTTCTTTAATTGAGATTCCACTTTTCTTGGTTAATTCGATAAGTTCGTTAAACTGGGTTCCATCCACATAGGCGCCATTATTCACTCTTACAGCCGTTATGATTCGGTCTTCTGTTGTAATGGCATATTCCGTTTTATATCCAAAGAAGTTTTGAGTTTTACTCTTGTGGCCCACCCGGGCCTCTTGATCTACGATTGAGCGAACACCTTTCTGCTCCATAAATTTAGGGTCATTGATGATTTCTTTTGCATTTTCAAGCACTTCTTTTATTTTGGAGTTATTTTCAACTTCAACCTTATCTTCCACCTGGGAGATAGTCTCTTCCAGGTATGCTTTCATGGTTTCCTTGGCTTCCTTGTGATCTTCAATTTCCTTGTATTCAGGGATTTTCTGATTGATGGATTCGGGCACGTCACCAGTTTCATCTTTTATGGTTTTAAAGATTTTTTTGGCTAGCTGCTTCATTACCCTTTCGGGTGTTGCTTTAAATGTATTGGCTTCAGTGTGGGTAGTATCAACACTAATGCTGGAACCTTTGATTATTCCCTTATTCACGCATTGTTTAACGACCTCCGAAAGGAGGTCATCCAGTGTTACGTCTTTTAATTTATGTACTCTGAATTTTGCCAATAGACTTGGATGAGGCAATTCTTCATCTGGATTGATATCTAGAAAATACATGTAGGCAAGATTCAAGGAAGCATCTTCGATAACCCTCTCGTCTGAGAGTTTATAGAGTTTTTGTAGGACCAGCAATTTAAGCATAAGTTCAGGCTCTTTGGCAGGTCTTCCGTAATATTTACAGTAGGATTTTTCGAGGAGTTTATTAAAAAAACTGAAGTCAATGGCGTCACTAATTAATCTAAGAATATGATTTTCCGGAATTTTATCGTATAATAATGAATAGATGCTTAACTGCATATTTTTTTCTTTAAGCATATAGAAAAGCCCTCCTGGTTTGGTTTTTTGGTTTCTAGTCAACTCCATTATACCAAAATTGAGGGCTTTTTTATTTATTTATTCAGAAAAATACATCTCATTTCCACTTATTTGGAAATGTTTTTCAGTGGTCTCG
>NZ_JBHSHV010000034.1:0-1612 GCF_042653105.1 Neobacillus sp. GCM10023253 | reverse complement strand
GCACAAACATACTAAGATTAGTAGCACAAACCAAGGCCATGGTTTGTGCTACTATTTTTTTATAGTAGAAGTGAAGAATAGCCCGAGGACGGTTCCGGAACCTCGAGTTCGATGTCACAAACTGGGCTACTTCACTGCCCTTATAGAATCAGTTTCAGTATGTTGGATCCTCGAGATCGTGTATAAGAAAAGGGAATCGATAAGGTGATGTGAAGACTTCTACATAAAAATTAAGGAGGGGTATTATGCCGAGTGTAATTGCTTTTGATGTCAGTATGGGTAAAAGTTACATGGTTATTTATAACGCTGCACGCACTTGTATTTTTGAAGGTGAAATCATTCATAATAGGCCACATTTTGAACAGCTAAATAAATTAATTGTTGAATTAATTCGAAAAGATGGACAAGCACCGGACATTGTATTTGAAGCTACCGGGGTATACTCAAGACAATTAGAGCGCTTTATGAATGATTACGGTTTTTCCTATTCCCTATTAAATCCACTCGAATCCAAGCTTCAAACGGCCTCGATGCGCATACATAAGACAGATAAAAGTGATGCACATCGTTTAGCTCAAACTCACTTTACAAATGAAAGACGCACGAAAAAAAGACAAGAAAATTATTACAATCAAATGAGGGCACTTTCTCGATACTATGAAGAATTGGATGATGAACGGACTTTGGTCCGAGGTCGAATGCATTCATTATTGCAGTTGACATTTCCGGAACTGGAAAAACTCTTTACACAAAAATCCGAGTTATTTTTAAACATCGTACAGCTATTTCCACATCCGGATTCTGTTAAGCATCTATCAAAAACTGTTGTACGTAATAGGATAATAGCTAATACAGACAAAAGATTAGCCCCAAAGGCAGCTGAGAAAAAAGCTATACAGTTATTAGAAGCAGCACAGGACTCCTATCCTGCAGTGGATATGAATGATATACAGTGTGAGCAGCTAAAAGACTATGCAAATCGGTATTTAGCGTTATTAAGAAAACAAAAGGAATTAATCGACCTGATGGTCGAACTTTCGAAGGAACGAAAGGAATATCGAATATTATTAAGTGTCCCAGGAATAGGTGAAAATACGGCCGTTCGTTTAATTGGTGAGTTGGGGGATATTTCACGGTTTGACAATAACAAGCAACTAAACGCCTACACAGGAATTGACATACGGCGTTTTCAATCTGGCCTGTTCTTTTACAAAGATGCGATCAATAAGCGTGGAAACAGCCACTTGCGTAAGATACTCTATTTTACAATTCAAAATATGATCCGCCACCGCCGTTTAGGGAACAATCATTTTGTGGATTATTACGACAAATTAAAAACGCAACCTTACAACAAATGTCATAAAGTTGCGTCCATCGCATGTGTGAATAAGTTACTGAAATGCCTATTCCACCTTATTACACACAATCTCCATTACGATTACCAGTTGGCCGCTGGTAAGTAATGCTTGATTAATTATATCATAAACTGCCCCTAGCAAAAAATTGGAAATAGCTAGGCTTCTTAACTATGCTCAAAAACCCTCTAATGAAAACATTTAGAATTAAACTTCACAAAAACCCTTGACTAATCGTAAGAAGAACCGTCCCCATG
>NZ_JBHSHV010000033.1:0-1548 GCF_042653105.1 Neobacillus sp. GCM10023253 | reverse complement strand
TGCTTTTAGGACCCCTTAATCCATTGGACACGAAAATGGTAAATTATTTACACTAGTGACAAGGGAAATAACCTGGAAAGGGGGTCCTTAAATGCCTAAAAAGAAAATAGATGTGATTGAGGATGTTAAAAAACAATATGTTCGAATGGCTCTAGAGAGTGGAAGAATGACTTCTATTGCCAATAAAGCTGGAATATCAAGAACTACTCTCCGAAAGTGGATGGATGAATATGAGGAAGAAGTTCGGGACGCTATGGAGGTGGAAGGGGTCACAGTTCTTTCTGAGAATCCTTCCAAAGATGAACTCTTGGCTAAGTACGAACAAGCAATGAAATTGTTAGGTGAAAAAGAACTAGAGGTCGCCATGTTAAAGAACCTTTTAAAAAAAAGCCCCCCTCGTTAAGTGATTGTTTGGAGGAAGTGGCTCTTTGGGTAAATGAAGGTTTCCCTATCAATCGCACAACAGCTGCACTAGGAGTGAATCGTTCTTTGTACTATCACCATAACAAACCAGAGAAAAGTGAGGAAAATAAAGATACTAAACGTGGAAGGCCCTTCCCGGGCTTCTCTCTTACTAACTGTGGAAAAAAGATATCGGATGAACAAATTGAAGAATGGTTAATGGAAGCAGTTGAGGGAGAGGAAGGAGTTTACGGGTATAAGAAATTAACCCACTACCTAAAGGACACTCACTCTCTTAAAATTAACAAAAAAAAGGTCCATCGTTTGTGCGAAAAGCTCGGTATTCTCTTGCCAGTAAGACATGCCCCATCTCTTTATCCAAGAAAATTGGCAAGAAAGCATGTCATTACAGCACCGAACCAATTATGGCAGGTGGATATTAAGTATGGAACGATTGAAGAGAGTGGACGGTTCTTTTTCCTGGCAAGTGCCATAGACGTATTTGACAGAAGTATAGTTGGGTACTATCGAGGTTCCAAGTGCCAAGCAACGGACATTACAGGAATGCTTAGAGAGGCGATGAAGAACCGAAAGGTTAAGATTCCTGAGGCAGAAGATAGACACTCACTTATTATCAGGAGTGACAACGGTCCGCAGTTTTTAAGCAAAAATTTTGGTGAATTGTGTGTGGCGCTAAAAGTTTATCATGAGAGGATCCCACCTAAGTCACCGAACCTGAATGCCTATATTGAGTCGTTCCACAGCATTATTGAAAGAGAGTGTTATCAACGCCATACGTTTGAGTGCTTCGAGGAAGCGTACTATTGGATTGACCAATTTATGGATTTTTATAACAACCGTAGATATCATGGCAGTCTCAAACAACTGTCACCGGCAAGGTATAACTGGAAATTCCGGAAGGAGGGCTTTATCCCGGAGATGGCTGTCAACCTGTAACAGAGAGGCTCCTTCTTCATCTTACCGACCAGAAAAGTGATGGAGCGAAAGGGTCAAGCGAAGTGGGCTTGACGCTGTAGTGACATCATTTATAATGGGCGGACGGTGAAGAAGGTTGACCTCAAAATTGAAATATAGAGAAAACAAGAGAAAACATAAGCTTGTGTCCGGAATTAGGGGGCCAAACCG
>NZ_JBHSHV010000032.1:0-1311 GCF_042653105.1 Neobacillus sp. GCM10023253 | reverse complement strand
ATAAACCAGCTAATAGTTTGTCAACATTTTTCATTTAAATATCTTTTTATTGTGTGGTATTCTAAAAATAAGCATGCCAAATAACCTTCCATTAGAACTATTTTGGAAGGTTTTAGTTTATTTGGTTAGCTTTGCATTTTAGACAATATCTTGGAAAGTTGAATTGCTTTTTAAGAGTGCATAAATCCAATGTAAAAGCTTATTTGCACACGCAATTATGGCTACCTTGTAGGGCTTTCCTTCATCACGTTTTTTATCATAGAACTCTCGCATTTTCCTATTACTTGCGATGAATTCCGGGGTCGTTTTTTTCTTCCGGCAATCACGGATGGCACATTGTACAGCCATATATAAAGCGTGTCTTAGCCTGCTTGAACCTCTTTTTGTAATCCGGTTCACTGTCCCTTTGAATCTCCCAGACTCAAAGATACTCGGGTCAAGGCCGGCAAATGCAACAAGTTTTTTAGGGTGGGGAAACCGTTCAATCTCTCCGATTTCCGAAATAATCGTTGCAGCGATTTTTCGACCAATTCCAGGGATTGATTGAATGATTTTATATTCTTCCATTTCTTTAGCCAAAGCATCTATCTCTGCTTCTATTGTGGATAGATGCTTTTGGTACTCCAGAAGCATCTCTATATGCATTTTCAGACTTACAACATGGCTTTGATACAAAACTTTCTTGAATGGATTCCTACAAGCTGCTTCGATAAGCTTCTCTGCCTGTGTGCGTGCCCACTTACTTGAACGGCTTTTACAAAGTTCATTAATTCGTTTGGCTAAGGTATCTTCTTCGATTTCCAATACCTCTTTGGATGTCGGGAATTCCATTAATGTTAATAGGGAGACAACCGAATATAAGTCCCCAAAAACATCTTCATATTCTGGAAAAACCTGATCAAGCACCGCCTGAAATTGGAGCTTTGTTTGTACATACATACCTGTCATGCTTTGGTGCTGCCTCGTAAGGTTGCGAAGATTCAAAATCTGAATTCCACGCTTTTTATAAGGCTCCAGATCCTCTTTGTAATAGAGCTCGCAAAGATGCCTGGCATCGATTATGTCTGTTTTTACCTTCCGCAAGGAAGAGCTTTTTGCCCGATAAGAAACGAGTGGGTTTACAATAATAAGCAGGTATCCTCTTTCCTCAAAATACTGGACGACTGGAGTATGGTAATGCCCTGTAGACTCCAGAACAATGGGTGGTTTTAGCCCTGTAAGATCTTCTATTTCTCTAAGAAACTTACTTAACATTCCCAATCCTTCTAGAGTATGAGGTACTTTAAAGCTTGTTTTATAAGGTTTTTTTTT
>NZ_JBHSHV010000031.1:0-1245 GCF_042653105.1 Neobacillus sp. GCM10023253 | reverse complement strand
CTACCCCGGCTACCGTAATAATAAAACCATATAAAAAAAGGTCAACCAGAAATATCTGGCTGACCTTATAATACGAAGCGGAGGTTTTCCGATTATGCAAGGAAAAATCCCCCATTTTGGTGTTTTTCCATTTAATAGGCGGAATCTCTCCGGTTATTTAAGCTATTTTCAATGCTATTCTCTAATTAAGCGGAATTTTTCCGTCTATCTAAAAACCTTGATCTATCAATAAAAAAAGCAAAGCGAATTCCTACATTTTATTTGGCCAGATAGCGGAGTAATCTCAGTAGCTGGAAAATGTAAAAGAATAGTTCGCATACTGGAATTTTATTTGGACTACGACCAAAGTCGTATAACGATTTAGTTCATAGCCTGATGTAATATTCTAACCAAAACTTTATAATGATTAATGAATAAAGGTTTATTAAATATTGCGATACAAAGAGGAGTAAATTTTAAATGGAAAATAAGGGATTCAAAATATTGATTCATGCTAGTACTTGGTTTGCACCTATACTAGTTCCCATTATCACATATTTTATTATTTCAGATCGAGAAATTAAAAGCTTATCCTTACAGGCTTTGGTATTTCATATTGTGATAGGTATTTTAATCTCAGTGTCTGCTTTTTTTTCTTGGATATTAATCGGGATTCCATTCCTCATTATTTTTGGACTCATTGCTATAATAGCTCCGATTGTTGGAATTGTTAAAGCATTTAATGAGCGTCCTTTTCGATATCCTATTATTGGATCATGGTTTTGATAAATTTAAACGAATCTAATCGTTATAATGATGATGAATAGTGGTATCTAAATCACTTAATCTTCATAAACACCATGCCACCGTAATTCTTGCGAATGTTAGCTCTGCACGGATACTTGAAAAGAATAGATATGTGGGTGCATTGCTTCAATAACGTACTTCCATAAACGGGAGCGATTGTTGAAGTTCATTAGTCTAATTCCTTGGAAAAAATGCAGAGGAATTAGACTTTTTTTATTTTTCTATAACCCTAACGTTGTAAATTCCTACTTTTTGACATTACATCATTGGTAATTCTGTTGGGAAAAGGTGGTAAATCTCGTGGCGATTGGCGGTAAAAAACATGACAGAGTGGTACATTCTATGGCCGTAATCACACTAGATTACTTATCTAGTGTCAGATTGTAGACAAAAGGCATTCGAATGATCCCATTCGGATGCCTTTTTGTCGGATTTTTGCTCGTAAGAGCAAAATTTATG
>NZ_JBHSHV010000029.1:0-307498 GCF_042653105.1 Neobacillus sp. GCM10023253 | reverse complement strand
ATAATTATTGTTTGTTGACGTTTTTGTTTGTTTAGTTTTCAAAGAACAATTTATTAGAGACAGATTTATAATATACCATCTCTCTCTGAACTAGTCAACTGCTTTTTTAAAAAGGCAGCAACCCGACTCAGCAACAGTAATTAATATTACAGTAGTGATCTTTAAATGTCAACTGTTTTTTAGAGATAAAATGTTTTTTGCTATCTCTCTTAGCGACAAATGTTATGTTACTAGATTATTTTTAACACGTCAATATATTTTTTTGCTTTTTTATGTTAAATCCCTAAACAACACCGCATTCTTATTGAATTAAAGTACCGGTACATTCGAAACCATTGAAATCCTTCACCCAAGCTATAAGGGACAAATCTCCCTTTAATTCATGGAACATATAGATATAAGAAGACCTTAATATTGTAACGGAAAGAAGGAAAATGAATGCCAACCGGAATGTATCAAACTGAGGTGGATGTCCCAATCAATAAGGTTTGGGATTTTGTTAAGGATATGGATAATTGGGCTCCACTTATCCCCGGATATATTCAACACCGGAAATTTACGAACCGTCAGTCTACTTGGGAGTTTAATAGTAACATCGGATTCATAAAGAAAAAAATTAGTCTGATGATCACCGTAAAGGAATGGATTGAACCGACAAAAATTACTTTTCAGTTAAAGGGGGTAAATGAGGGGCTCTCTGGAGAAGGATATTTCCTGGCAGAAGCGGTGGATAAAAATAAAACGAGGATCACAGGCTTTCTTGAGCTCACTGCCGGCGGCGCGATAGGGCCGGTGGTTAATGCAATCTTAAAGTCCCAGCTTCCTAAAGTAACAACGGATATGGTTACTGCAATCGCCACTAAATTGGAGCAAGTTCATAATAATGTATCTAGAGTTTAGCACCCAAAAAGGGACAGTCTCCCGTTACGTTTAACGTTAAAGGGGACTGTCCTATTTGCAGTTTACCAACTTCCGACATAATTCCCCATTTATTTTTTTAAATAATCGTTTGTTTTAAATTAATAATAGTGAAACCAAAATAAGCATTTATTTATTTTACAGCTAAAAACATTGTCGTTTACACAAACATTTGATTAAATACTAAAAAAACATTGCAACTTAAGGATTTTGCATAGTTATCATATAAAAAATATGCAAACATTTGTCGAGTTGAAAAATAAAAAATGAGGCAAAAGAACCGTCCCCATGCCTCATTCCTTGAGTGTGATTACTCCAATTAAGCCAATTATGGAGAAGATGACGGGTGTGATGAAACCGTGGTAGTAGCCGGCGCTTAAACTGCCTGAAGCGATCTGAAAGTGATCCAAGACATTTCCAAAGATACTTGGCAGCAATACGGCACTTAAGAATCCACCTGTATTCGCAAATCCGGAGGCTAGGCCGGATTCCATGATTGGAAAAGATTGACGAACAGCAGCAAACGTTAAGGCATTTGCCCCATACGCAAGGCCAATAACAAAGAAAAGCGTCGTTAATAAGAAATTGGGAGGATTCCCATTAAATAAAAGAAAGGTAGACCAACTTAATAATAGAATGATATGGACAAACACATAAGGGCGTTTAATCATCTCTAGCCGGCTTGAAATCCAGCCAGATAAAGGAGCACCAATCAGTGCCCCGACCAGACCAATCAAAATGAGCTGGCTCGCCTCGGAACGTGTCATTCCATACATATCCATCCCATAGGGCACAGCCCATGAACCGATAAAACCTACATATGTTCCGACAATCCCAAAGTGACATAAGAATAACGCCCATGCCTGGCGATTCGAAACAATTCTTCGCAACAATACCAACGATTTCTCCCGTTGGATCTCTTCTTTTTCAATTATTGTTTTATCAGAAAGGATTTGTTTTGGCTTTTTGATGAGCACAAAATAAAGGAAAATGCCACAAAGACATAATAATAGACCGGTTGAAAAAAACGCTGCCCTCCAACCAAGCAGGTCAATCCATAAGGAGAATGGGACTGTCGCCAGCAGAAAACCAAGACTCCCCGTCATGGCCGCCACACCTATTAAGCGGGTAAATTCCTTCGCATTAAACCATTGGCTCAAGATTAACACCATATTGACCCAGATGGTTGCATCCCCCATCCCCGTCAGGATTCTCGCAAAAAACAAAACAAACTCATGGGTGCCGAGACTATAAATGATGGTACCAAGACCCGTAAGGATCGCGCCGATAATGAGAAAAAAATTGGGGCCAAATCGGTCAGCCATAATCCCCATCGGAATTTGCAAACCCGTGTATACAAAAAATTGAATGCTTGCCAGTAATCCAATCGTTGTTGCGGTTACATGAAAATCCCTCATCAATTGGTCCGTAATCAAGCCCGGAGCAGTCCGCTGGCTCGACATAAATAAATAAGTAAACAGTACGGAAGCAAATACAATCCATCTAAATCGGTTATTTTGTTTACCCAATGTTTCTACCTCTGTTGACTTTTTTCTTTATATATATGGTGTTTTATATGGTTGTGAACCCAGTTTTTGAAACGGATAAATTATGATTTAGGTTCCTCTTAAAACTTTCCTCCATGTAGTTCTCCTACCGACGAGAAGATTAAACGACAGGTACCTGAACTACAAAAAAGCGACTCCCATATTAAGAATCGCTTTTTGAAGACCTCATTTATTCATTGAAATTTATGCCTTTCCGCCTGGCAAATGTGCCCCGTATTTTGGAAGAATGGTATCCCTCGTATAATCATCCACCTGACGAAGGGTTTCAACGATAGCCGGCATATCCAATGCTTTCACAAGTTCATTAATGGCTTGGACACCTGCATCTGCATGCCCTTCTCTTTCCTCAGCTGTTGTCAAAAGCGGTGTAGCCATATGATCAGACGGCTCATAGAAGTAAGAACCCACTGCGCCGGATTGGTAAGCGTACTTCCCTAATGTATTGCCGGGATTTTTACTCATCCCTGCTAACATATGCTGCACTTCGTAAGTCACAGAAGGAGATTCAGGCATATTCAATGGAACATCTTCTAATCTGCCTAAAATTTTATAAGCACCAATCGTCATCTCATGGAATGAATCCATCAGATTGAAATTAGCTGCCTCTGCTGCTTTTAAAACGTCCATATACAGGGCAGGCACTTTCGTCTCATCAAAGAAATCACGAACCATGCCGCTTACGGTCAAATAAGCCGGGCCATGACTGGTGATATAGATTTGCCGTCTAAAGCCTTGATTCAGCAGAGACTTGGCGATTTTATCTAAATACGCCATTCCGTCCTTTACGCTCATTTGAATCGTTCCCCGGCCGACAATCGTTCCGCCTGGGAAGAAATACGGTAAGTTGTGCAACACAAGCCCATCTGATTCTTCCGCCATTTTTAAAGCGATCGCTTCCGCTAATACCGTCTCGGAATCCAGCGGTAAAGCTCCATGTGTTTCCGTTACTCCAACAGGAACAAATATAATATCATTTCTATTTAAATATTCTTCAACTTCCCCATTGGTCAGTTTTGAAAGGAATCTAGTACGCATATGAATCTCTTCTTTCTTGAAATTTCTATAAAAACCTATTAAACTGCTCTTCTTTCTTTTAATAGCGCATACATTTCATTTGTTCTCTTTTCATTCAGGTTATAGATCATCCCTACACCAATCAACATTAAAATGAATGCAGCGATTGGCATGCCGGTGTACATTTTTAATACACCTTCTGCTACTGCCGGTGATTGAGATTTTGCCCCGGAAACGAAGCCTACCCAACCTAATGCATAACTGCCGAGAGCGGAACCTAAACCCATCCCCACTTTACGAGCAAAGGAATACAAGGAATAAAGTGTTCCTTCGTAATGTTTCCCAGTTTGAAGCTCTGCATAGTCGATGCAATCTGTTACAAGAGCCCAAACAACCATAACGAAGACAGCAGAACCGATTGTAGCAAGGTTATATAAAACCATAAACACATATACGTTTTGAATTGTAACCAATGTCATTATGGCTGTTGCAACTAAACTAAAGATCGCAGTAGCTATGACTAAATTTCTTTTATTAAACTTCACAACTAGTTTAGGAACTATCGCGAATAACACGAGCGTGACACCAATGCTAATGAAAGAGTTGATAGCAAAAGCGCTTGGCATACCATAACGTTCCGCAAAAACAATTGGAGCTAATTGGCTTACACCATTGATCATAAGAAGAGAACCTATTGATGCAACCATCATTCCAATTAAAGGTCTATTTTTAATCGCTACCTTAAATGCATCCTTAAAACTGTAATCGGAATTGGCTCCTGCTGTATGATCATCACGAATACGTTCTGTTGATAATTTTACAAGTCCTGTATAAGCTAATACCGATAAAATACTAAATACAATGGCAATTTGAAAGAATGCATCCGGAACTACAGCCTTAGATTTATCATAGATAAACATTGGAACGAAGGATAAGAATCCAACTCCAACAACCATACCGCCAATCGCACGGGCACGAGATAATTTTGTGCGTTCAACAGGATCATTTGTAATAACAGATGCTAGCGAGCCATAAGGGATCGAGTCAGCTGTATAAGCAACACAGAAGAATAAATAAACGAATACTACCCAGATATGAGTTGCTGCGGATCCCCAACTGGATACGTTTGCAAAAGCTAATAAGCAGGAAGCGGCTAAAATCCATTTAGAAATATTAATATACGGCAAGAATTTATCGCCAGATTTGCCTAATTTCCAACGGTCAGGAAGAGTCCCCATTACCACATTGCAAATTGCATCAAAGAATTTGCCCAATAAAAACATCGTTCCCATAAAGTAAGGGCTTACCCCTAATACGTAGGTACAGAAGATTAAGAAAAACCCACCTATATATAAGTTAACAAAACTTCCCCCAATATCCCCTAGCGCATATCCAACCTGGTCTCTTACTCCAAACTTTTTCATATAAAACCCCCATTTTTCCTTGTAGATTTTGCAAACGCTTAATTTATTTCTTGAAATTAAGTATATATCTGATTTTGAAAACGTTTTTATATTATAGTTGCATCCTTTTATAGTATAATTGCGAAATTTCTGTTTTAAAAAAAGTCCCAGAACGCAGAAAATAAGCGCATGAACTACTCACGCGCCCTTCATTTCTTTTTCAGCTTTTTAAATTCGACCGGGGTGATTCCTTCTACCTCTTTAAAAAATTTGGAGAAATATTGGGGGTTGCTGAATCCTACCATGATGGCAATTTCCGTCATGGTGAGATTTGAGTTCAGGATGAGCTCCTTTGCTTCCTTCATTCTTCTTAGGTTCCGGTAATTACTGATTGTTATGCCTTTTTCTTTTTTAAACGCCCGCATTAAATGTGAGGGGTGAACATGTATTTTTCGGGCTATTTCCTCCATTGAAATATCCTCTGCAAAGTTCATCTCTATATAGTTTTCTGCTTTCTCCACAATTGTTAAGCTGCCGCTATTTGATTTTCGGATTTTAGGGTCGGAATACTCTTTTATCATAAATGAATGAATCTGATCTAGTTTAGCGATGGTTTCGGCATGCTCAATCATAATGGCATATTTTTCTGAGATAAAGTGGCATTGCCATGGGCTTAATCCGCCCTTTTCTGCCGCATAGCTATAAAGGGTATTGTGTGATAATAGAATATTTTTATAGGATCGAATTTTATTATTCGGGACCCTGTTTAGAAGGTTAAATTGGTCATCTCTAAGCATCAGAAATGCATCATTTTCAAATTCAGTTATCAAGTCCCGATCACCCATTTGAATTCTATAGAGTAATTTTTCCCTTAACTTATGCCCGGCTTCAATGTATTCAGGTGTAAGTCCATTTCGATTAATATTTGGATTTGGAGTATCTGTTTGCTGATGATCGTTCATTCATTTTCCCTGCCTTACACATTTGGCTTATCCACCTATTATATTATTTTTTGCTACTTTCTTGCATTTAATTAAGAGACCTCGTCTGCCTCTTGCTTCTGCAGCCGTATTTTAATGACAAAAGGAATCTAATATACAGACTTATGTCAAAGAGATCCATGTAAAAATGAAGCACAAGAACCGTCCCCATGCCTCATTGATGACGAAAGTCACATAGATTTATTGACTTTGGTTACTATATCGGAAATGCCCTGTGGCCCTATAATCAAGATTGTTAAATACAAACTGCCAGCTGGATCGTCCTCTTAGGTTATTTTTTTGTAAATTTAAGAAAAACGGACTATTCAGAATGTGGCAGAAAAGGTATAATTTACCTGTTTGTATTACTTTTGTACTAGGGGGTACATATTATGACTTGGTTTACCAAGTGGGCGCTACGGAATAAAGCGGCATTAACCTTTTCCGTACTTGCCTCAATGATCTTTGGTATTTTCAGTTACACTACGATTCCAATGGAGCTAATGCCATCTGCTGATCAGCCGTACGTTACGATTTCAGTCGTCGGAAACGGCGTCGATGCCGTCAGCATGGATGAACAGGTCACACAGCCAATTGAAAAAGCCATAAACGGCGTCAAAGGAAAACAAAATGTAGTCGCACAAACCGGGAATAACTTTACCCAATTGACGGTCACCTTTGAATCCAGCATTGATATCAAAGAGGCAAAACAGCAAATACAAGAAAGAATTTCGATGGTCAATCTCCCCAATGGAGTCATGAAACCATACGTAGTCAACCTCAACACATCTGAAATTCCAATTGTAGAATTAGGCCTCACCTTTGATAAGGAAGTTGGCAATACTGAGCTAAATCTTGTAGAAAATGAGATTATGCCGATGTTCCAAGACTTAAAAGGTATCGGCAATGTCATCGTAAACGGCGGGAAAAATCAACAGGTAATGATTAAAGTCGATCCAGAAAAATTAGCCGCTGCTGGGTTCCCGCTTGAAAAACTTTATACTCTTCTTCAAGGAAAAAATGCATCCGTCGCAATGGGGGAGCAAACGCTAAATAACGAAGCAACAAGCATTATCGTAACAGGCAAATTAGAATCGCTTAACGACCTCAAAAACATCCAGTTAAATGGTGACACTAAACTGCAGGATGTTGCCGATATTACCATGCAAAAAGATACACAAAGCATTACCCATTTGAACGGAAAGAATTTCATTGACGTTGTTATTCAGAAGGATTCTACCTCCAATGCCGTAACCCTTGGGCAAGAGGTCCAAGACACTGTTAAAAAAATCAATCAAGACTACAAGGGAACGCTCCAAGCAACGATTGTGATGAATTTGGGCGATACAGTTCTTGATTCCATCAATTCGATGACAAGAGAAGTATTGACTGGAGCATTATTTGCAACACTTATTATCTGGTTATTCCTGCGCAGTTTCCGGATGACCCTGATCACGATTGTCAGTATTCCGCTGTCACTTTGCATTACGATGATTCTACTTTCTTTCTTTGGCGTTACCTTAAACATCCTCACGCTCGGAGGAATTGCGGTATCAGTCGGACGGTTAGTAGATGACAGTATCGTGGTAGTAGAAAATATTTACCGAAGGAAAAAAGATAATGAATTGACCCCCGCTTTTCTGGTAGAAGCGGTAAAAGAAGTGGGAGCAGCCATTACGTCTTCCACTCTCACAACGGTGGCCGTATTCCTTCCAATGCTGATTGTTTCTGGAGGTTTACGTGATATTGTTGCTCCGTTCGCCATTACAATCACTTGTTCATTACTAGCTTCACTGCTTGTTTCGCTGACAGTGGTTCCAGCACTCAGCGGCCGGATGATGTCAAAAGTAAAGATGAAAGAACACAAGCAGAATTCCTTCTACCCATCACTGTTGAAATGGTCGCTTAACCATAAATGGCTGCCCATCACAATAGCCGTTCTCGTTGTGGTCGGGTCTGTCGGGTTATTTGTGAGCATGCCTAAAGGGTCTGTCGATCAAAAGGATTCCGCCTATATAGAAATCGGTCTTCGCTATCAAAACGGAACTCCATTTAGCGAAATGGAAGATGGGGTTGCGAAAATGGAGAACATCCTTGCTGATAAAGAGGGTGTAAAAACCCATATTACCATAGCGGGAGTCAATGAGGACGCTGCCCAATATGGCAATCTGCAGGATGCAAATATGGTACGTTTTATGGTTTTTCCTAAAGAGGGAACCGATTCCGCCAAATTTGTAAAAGACATCCGAAAAACAAAAGATCAGTTCCCCGATGCGGAGCTTACAGCTGACACCGCTGGATTAATGGGAACCAACAAAACGACTGTTTCCATTGATGTCATTGGAAAGAATGATGACGACATTAAAAAAGCCGCTGATAAGGTGAAGGAAAAAATCAGCAGCATTGATGGCGTCCTAAAAGTAGAAAGCAACGATCAAAATACAAAGCCAACCGTTACCATTCAGGTAGATTCAAAAGTAGCAAATGCGCAGGAAATCTCCCAGTCGATTTATGCAATGATTAAGCCTGCTGCCATTGGAAGCATCAAAATAGACGGACGGACCACCGCCGTTAAATTAGGAGCACTAAAAGAAATTCAAACGGCAGACGATTTGAAAAATCTTCAGCTGATGACTCCAAATGGACCTGTTGCTTTATCAAGCATTGCAAAGGTTGAGGAAAGCAAAGAACAAGGTACCATTTTTACAAAGGACGGACATCATTATCTTCAAGTCACGTCTCAAGTCAATCCGGACAAAATGGTGGACGTAGCCGGCAAAATACAGCAACAGCTTGTCACTTGGAGCAAGGATAATACGTTTGCCAAAGGTATAAGCGCGGAACTTACCGGTTCTTCCATGCAGTCATCCGATCAATTAGGGGAACTCGCCAAACTTGCCATGTTCTCCATTGGAATCGTGTTTATGATTTTGCTTGTCACCTTAAAGTCGTTCCGGGCAAGCATCGCTATCTTGATTTCGCTGCCGCTTGCAGCAATTGGTTCGCTGTTAGGGCTGGTTGTTACCAACTCCAGCATTAATATTTCTTCTGGCATCGGAATGCTGATGCTCGTCGGAATTGTGGTAACGAATGCGATCGTGCTGGTTGACCGAATCCGTCACAACGAGGAAAGAATGAGTATTCGCGAAGCGATATTGGAAGCTGGAACAGTACGTCTTCGCCCGATTTTGATGACAGCACTCGCAACGGTATTTGCCATGCTGCCACTCCTGTTTGCGCATGAATCAGCCATGAGCCTAAACCTTGTTTCCAAGGGACTTGCCGTCGTAGTTATTTTCGGACTCATCGTGTCCACCCTGCTGACACTGATTGTCATTCCGACATTCTATGAACTATTCCATTTCCGGAAAGCAAAAAAACAAAGGCTGCAGGCTGACCAAGTATCAGATACTTTAAGTCAATAAAAGTGGTTCACGGGACGGTTCTGCGGGACTAGAAATAATCAACTAGAACCGTCCCCGTGTATGCCCCAACTAGGGTTTGTTTTATACTTAAAAATTGCTTTAAATAGTTTTTTATAGCTCAGCTAGTCCTTTGAATAGTTCCACTCCAGTTTCAATGAGGTCATCTTGGAAGTCATACTCATAGCTATGCAAATTCGGGTAGTCTTCTCCGTTTCCAATACAACAGTAAGAACCTTTTGTGAGTTTCGTGTAGTGACCGAAATCTTCTGATGCACGGAACGCTTCCGTCATTTCAGCCATTGGAATGCCTTTTTCTTTGCAGACTTGACGAATTTTGTCAGAGCTCTCTTTATGGTTTGCTGTTTCTGGGAACTCCTCCTGATACTCAAAGCTCACCTTGAGCCCATAGTTTTCTGCTTCAGCCTTTGCAGCCTTTTCCAGATTCTCCTGAAGTTTGACCATCTCTTCTTCGTAACGTGCTCGAATCGTCATCCTTAATACACCCTTGCTTGCATTTACACCGAATGCTTTTGCACCAATATCCACTTGAACGATCGTGCATAGAACGATTCCTTTATTGTTTGCAGGAGAAATGTATCCAGGAATAGCATCAATGATCTTTGCAATAGCAAATGATGGATTTATACCTTTTTCTGGTTCGCTGGCGTGAGAAGGAACACCTTCCATATAGATGGACATACCCTTGGATGCAAATTGTGCTGTTCCATCAATGACATGGACCGTATTTTTTTCAACACCACTCCAATTATGCCAGCCAAAGATTTCATCAATATTGTTTTCCTTGATAAAAACAGAGCATTCGGCAGCACCGTTCCCTGTTTCCTCTGCGTGCTGAAACAGGAAGAAGATGTTACTGTCACAGCCTTTCTGGTCAATCTCCAAAGCGAAACCACAAAGAGTTGCAGAATGTCCATCATGTCCACATTTGTGAGAAACACCTGGGAACTTAGAACCGTATGGGAGATGGATTGTTTCCTCTATTGGAAGAGCATCGAAATCTGCTCGGAAAGCTATGTTCCTTCTTCCAATCTTGGAGTGATAGATTGCATAGAACCATGAGCCTCTGTCGACAATTTCGAGCTGTGTATATTTTTTAAGAAAATCAATCAAGTATTGTTTCGTCCAAAATTCCTGATTCGAAAGTTCGGGATGCTGATGTAAATCATGTCGCAATTGTATAGCCAATTCTAGATTTTTACTTTCCATTTTCATTCTGTCTCCCTGAATTAATGGCAAAAACCCTGCTTTCCAGAAGGATTACCAGGGTATTGCATCAAATGATTTTAGCGTGATGATACAAATAAAATTCTTTATTTTATTTCTGTTTCATTGATATGCGCCTTTAAGAACGGCTCATAGTTCATTTCCTGCAGCTTCCCTTTTTTATTCAGGTACCTGCCAATAATAAAGTACAATATTAGCATCGGTACTCCAATGTAGAAGGAAAATCTTGTATCAGGGCTGTAGGCGGTGTAAATGGCAATACCAACTAAAACCAATAAGCAGATGATCGTTGGAATCGGATAAGTTCCCATTTTGAACTTTAGCTTGTCTACAGAACCTCCGTTTGCCACCAGCCATTTTCTAAACCGATAATGGGAGAGAAAACTGCCGAACCAGCCAAGCAGAGTATTGAATCCAGCGATGGATGTCAGCCAAATGAACACTTTATCCGGTGAAACGAAGTTGGTGATAAGAGAAATCTGACCCAGAAATAAAGTCAGAATAACCGCATTCGTTGGGATCCCGCGTTTGTTCACTTTTCCTAATGCTTTCGGTGCTTTTCCTTCTTTTGATAATGCAATTAATGTTCTGCTAAGTAAATATACGATGGAGTTTGCAGCAGAAGCTAAAGATGTAAGAATAACGATATTCATAATTGCAGCCGCACCTGGTATACCGGCAAAGTCAAATAAACCAGCATAACCATTACTCAAAACGCTTACATTTTTGTGAGGAACAACCAAACCCATAACTGTTATCGAACCAACATAAAAAATTAATATCCGGAAGAAGATTGTGTTGATGGCTTTAGGGACATTCTTCTGAGGGTCTACCGTTTCTCCAGCTGCTGATACAACCGTTTCAACCCCTAAATAAGACCAGACTACCCCAGTCATCATTAATATGACGGCTGTAAATCCATTCGGGAACACGGACTCGCTCGTCCAGTTGGATAATCCAATAAATCCTTGATGTCCAATCACTCCAAAGATCATTAGAACCCCCATAATCAAGAAAATGATAATGGCGAATACCTTAATTCCTGCAAACCAGTATTCAGCTTCTCCGTATGATTTAACATTGATCAAGTTTAAGACCAGAATCAATAATGAAATCGCGATACAGAATACAACCGGCGGAATGTTTGGGAAAAATTGATTTAATATCATTCCCCCTCCTACAATTTCAGCCCCAAGACCGAGAAAACCGTTAATGTATAAATTCCATCCGACCATGAAACCTAAAACCGGGTGGACAAACAAACCCGAATAAGTAGTATAAGCACCAGGAGTCGGCATGAAGGTGGACATTTCGCCAAGACCTTTCATTAAGACATAAACTAAAATTCCTATCACTAAATATGCAATAGGGCCCCCAAGAGCACCTGCCTTCGATACTACATTTCCCGAAGCAAGGAATAACCCTGTTCCAATTGTTCCACCAATGGACATCATAGTAATATGTCTACGTTTAAGCCCACGGTGCAACTCATTACCTTGATCCCCAAATTGTTTTTTTGGCTCCTCAATCTTTTTAGCAGCTTGCATAAAATTTCCCCTTTTTTCTTTAATTCGTTTCCGACTTGTTTTCTAAGTTCCAATTAGGATGCATTTTCTTGAGTACACTTTGTAATATTGCAAGAAGCATGCCAATTTCAAAAGACTGATAAATCAGCACATTCAAAAAAGAATTTACTAAATTTATAATTCATATCCAACTCAATGATTCTAATTAGATTCAAATCGTGTCGAAAAATGTATGAAAACGTCTTATAACATGCTATAGTTTCTTACATAGGGGTTCAATTTGAGTCGCATGCGAATCAAAAATACTGAAGGTTTAAAGCTTTTCTAGCATAAGGAAATATCTTATGAAAGGGGGAAACACTTTGACTGCAAAGATCTTACAACAATTTGATGGGCAATTACTCTTAAAAATTATTAATACATTAAAAGATCCTATTTGGATTATTGATAACCAAGGGAATGTATTATGGGTTAATCAAGCAGCTTATGATTTTTTTTCAGTATTACAAGTAGATGAATTGGTTGGCCAAAACGTAATAGAAATGGAAAAACGAGGTTTATTTACCCCTTCTATCGCACGGCTTGTTATCGAACAAAAACAGTTTGTAAGCACCACGCAGGTCACTCAAAATAATGTTCACTTGCTAGTTTCCAGTGACTATATCCCCGACGAGAACGGGGATATCCAATATATCGTTACCCATGCAAGACAATTATCCCAAGTTATCAATCAATCGAGTGAATTAGAAAAAATCGAATCTATTCTACAACTATATAAACAGCAAATTCGTCAACTCATCTTACAACAAAAAAATCAGCAGTATGAAGATTTCTATGTTGGAAAAAGTAAAGCCGCTCAGCACCTTTTCGAATGGTCTCAAAAGGTTGCGGATATCGATACAACGATTCTATTAACAGGAGAAACAGGTGTCGGAAAAACGGCCTTTGCCTACAGCATTCATCAGCTGAGCAGTCGCAATAATAAACCATTTATTCATTTAGACTGCGGTGCCATTCCAGAGTCCCTCATTGAATCTGAATTATTTGGCTACAAAAAAGGGGCATTTACAGGGGCCAATTCGAATGGAAAACTCGGTTTAATCACGGCTGCTGATCAAGGGACTTTGTTTTTAGACGAAATTGGGGAATTCCCTCTTCATCTACAATCAAAGCTTCTGCAATTCCTGCAAAACAAGACTTATCGGATGATTGGAGATAACCAAGTCCAACAAGCGGATGTACGAATTATTGCAGCAACCAATGTAAATATAATGGAACGCGTCAAAGCAGGAACATTCCGTAAGGACTTATTTTATCGTTTAAACATCCTTCCTATGGAAATTCCACCTTTACGTAAAAGAAAAGAAGATATTATTCCACTTTTGAATTTTTATTTAAAAAAATTCAATCAAAAGTATGGCCGTCAACATACTTTATCCAAAAACCTAATGGATGCCTTATACAATTACAGCTGGGATGGCAATATTCGTGAACTTGAAAATCTAATGGAACGATTAGTGATTACCTCTGCTGGACCAAAAATCGATATTGACGATTTACCAAGTGACTTCCCCCTTCACCAGTCTCAACAAATGCTCTTCCAAAACGTAGAAGAAGTGAGTTTACCAATCTATTTGGAACAGATTGAAAAAAACATTTTAATTAAAGCTTATAATGATACCAATAGTACTTGGAAAACAGCCAAAAAACTCGGTGTATCCCAATCCTATGTCATTCGCAGGCTAAAAAAATTCAATTTGAAAATACGCGAGAAGGAATTGGTTGAGGAGTAGGTCCATAGGGACAGTTGGACGGTTCTTATGCCTCACTTTCTGTCTTTGAACAGAATGACACAGCAGAACCTTCCCCACTATCCCAGAACCACTCAAAATGAGGCATGAGAACCGTCCCCATGCCTCACTTACCTTATGAAACCGCAGCCTGAACGGCATTTGCATTTACCGCCATCAGTACTAGCTCTGATATATCAACCACTTTGATCTGGTCCCCTACGCCAAGGGAAGCGACTGCTGCTGTATACATAACCATATCTTTTGGACAGCTTACGACAAAGTGGGTTACTTCAGGTAATGTTAAGGCTTCTTTAATCCGGCTTTCTGAGGGGCGCTCTTGGACTCCTGATTCATTCATCCACATTCGGCCGCCGCCAGCGCCGCAGCATAAGCTTCCCCCGCGATTCCGCGGCATGTCTACAACCTCAACCCCGCAACGATTTAGGACCTCCCGCGGCTGTTCGAAAATCCCGTTCCACCGCCCGATATAACATGGATCATGGTACGTTGCCCTAATTCCAAGCGGGGACTCAACGGAAAGTCTTCCCTCATTGAATAATTCTAAAAATACCTGGCTGTAATGATAGACCGGCTTATCTAGCCCAAGCTTTTGATAGTCGTTAGCAAGCGCGTTGAAACTATGAGGGTCTGTAGTAAGAATCCGATCAAAGTTTGCTTCTTTTAACGAAGCCATGTTTTGATTTGCCAGCTGTTCAAAAAGTCCAATTTCCCCCATGCGAAGTGCATCATTTCCTGAGCTTACTTCACTGTTAAATAACAAACCAACATTTAAATCAGCCTTTTTAAATACTGAACTTACTGAGTGAATGGAATTTAAAACGCCCGGGTCCGTCTCAAAGGATGCTACATCACCCAAGAACCACAGCCAATCTACCTTTTCATTACGGGCGTCTTTGAAGCGGTAATCAACCGAAGCAGCCCAAGCCGGTCTTAGCTTTTGGTCTTTTCCATACACATTTCCGTGATCAATGAGACCCTCCAGCGTTGCTTGTGCCCGTTCTTCTAATAATCCATTCTCAACCAATGAAGCACGCAGCCCGACAATTTTTGGTACATGTTCAATGAATACCGGACAGGCCTCCTGGCATGCGCCGCAAGTGGTACATGACCAAAGCGTTTCAGCAGAAATCACATTTCCCGCAATTACCCAATCTTCATTCATTGCCGGCTTATTTCCATGCAGTTGTTCTAGATGAGCATCCCTTAGGTTTAGGATAAGCATCTTCGGTGATAAGGGAGACCCTGCTTTGTTGGCAGGACATACGTCTTGACAGCGTCCACATTCCGTACAGGTATATAAATCCAAAATGTCTTTCCATGTAAAGTCTTCATATGTTTTAATCTCCTCCAAAGACTGATTTGAGTCATCTTGTGAGACTAATTGGCCGGGCGGGTCCATTTTCCGGAAGAAGATCGCCGGTACTGCAAAAAAGACATGCAAGTGTTTCGACGTTGGCAGGTACATCATAAAAGCAAAGATGATTCCGATATCCATTAAATAGCCAATTGTATATCCAATAGCGGGTATATTGGTTTGGTCCAGCCCCAGGGCAATCCAAACCTTAGAAAGCATAACCCCAAGAAAATGGCCATCTTTCATTTCATCAATCCCGTATAACGAGTCTGCGACAAGCGGAAAAAACGATGTATGGATCACAATGCCAATCATAATGGCGGAAATCATTCCAAGGATTATTTCTCCATCGCGCTCATCTGACCCTTCATAGCGCTTCGGACGGATGACGCGGCGCTGGTAAATAGCCAGAACCACGCCAGTCAAAACTAGTAAAACCCACAAATCGATAACAGCTTGAAGTACCACCCCTACTGAAAATGTTGGGGAAATGACTTGCCCAATCGCTTCAATAATATCCAGCATCAGGATAACAAAACCGCTGAATATAAATAGGTGGATGATCCCCGCCAAACGGTTGCGCAACAGCCGTTTATGTCCAAATACCTGGACTACCATCGAGGAAAGCCGCTTCCCTATCTGATCCATCCGGTAAGTAGGCCGGCTCCGGCGCATTGCCAGCAAAATAGGTCTCAGTCTTAGAAGCATCAATACTATTGAAAAGCTCGCCAACAAAATGGTCAGCAGGCCTAAAAATTGTTGTAGAGTCATTCGTTTCACCATCCCCTCGCTGTTCAATCTAAATAGATAGACAGATAGTCTTACAGAAGTTTTTCAGGAAGCAGTTCCTTCTTCTTCAGAAATTCAATAATCTCCCGAACAGCCTCTGACGGTGCCGCTTCCACCATTTTTTTATCCCCTTCCTTCCCCGCTTTTGCAGTCTGTGCGGGGCCGCCGCCTCTTAGGAATTTTAAGCGGTCGGCCGCACTTTGACTTGAGTCGATAGCAGTCCGTTTCGTCCGCGGTTTCGGCGCTTCCACTGAGATTACCTTTGTTCCCGGCAGCCCGTCCCACTCCGGATTTACCACTTTGATCTGGACATGATTTTGACCGGCCCAGTTTCGGCGTTTGACGGAAACATATTTGACAGGAAAGTATCCAGCCTGGACCGATAGCAATGCCGGCATGCTTACCGAAAGTATTTGACGCCAGCCACCCTGGAGGCGCTGTCTCACTTCTAAGGTGTTCATGTCCCGTTTTTTGACGAAATCGACACGTGGGATACTTGGCATGCCGAGATAGGTTGCCAGTATCGCTGGCAGTGTTCCGGTACCGCCAGCATTACCGCATATAATCAAATCAAACGACTGCTTCCTTAGCCAATTAGCGAGAATAGTAGCCGTAACCGTAGAATCCTGCCCGACGAGGCCTGGAATTCTACTAATCCGAACAACCGAGTGAACCCCGTAAGCTAACGCATACTCCAAAGCCGCTTCACTAGATTCACCGCCAAAGCTAACGGCAATCAATTGATCATCTTTCCCACAGAGTGAACTTGCCAGTTGGATTGCCGCAACACTCGATGGTTCAATCATATATTTGACCGATGTTTGCTCATCAAAATACGTTTGTTTCACAGTCTCGAGTGTCGTACTTTGCAGCGATAAGAACGAATCGATGCATACAGCCACCTTCATATGTCATCCCCCACTTAATTGATCAAACTGACAGCTTTCGGTCTTTTGTCCGCAGCCTGTGATGTCCCGCCCGCTTCTAGTTCAGCTATTAATCCCCTTATGATGGTATCGGCATCACCGACAATTCCTAAATGGGCGATCTTAAATATATTTGCGTTCTTATCCGTATTAATGGCAATGATCACCTCAGAATCACGCATCCCATCGACATGCTGCGAAGCACCCGCTATCCCAGCGGCGATATACAAACGGGGTTTTACAATCTTCCCCGTTTGCCCCACCTGTCTAACATAAGGAACCCAGCCTAAATCTACCGCTACCCTGCTTGCCCCAACTGCCGCCTCAAGAAGAAATGCCAGTTCTTCCAGGGCTTTAAAGCCTTCCACTCCCTGAATGCCGCGGCCTCCGGCCACAATCCGTTCTGCCTCAACCAGATCTAGCTCGCTTGGGTTTGGCGGTAATAACTCTACCGTTTGAACAATCTCTGTTTGCTTCTTGCTAACATCCTGGCGCAGGATTTGTGCCTTTGCCTGCGGTTTCGTTTTTCCAAGGCCGGCAACTCCAGGCTTCAGACATACGCACCATGGATGATTGTCAGACATACTGATTGTCATTTGTCCTTTGTTTTGCCAGATGGATTGAATGACCTCAAGCTTGTTATCTGGAGTAAGTTTAAAACTGATGGCATCACGGGCGATTACTCCATCCCAAACACCAATCAGACGGCAAGCGCATTCAACCCATAAAGGGGTGGACGGACACAACAGCAGCCGGGGGAATTGACCATTCATGCTGTCGAGCAAAACCTGACTATAACCCATCATTGAGCCTGGTTTGCCAAGTTCCGCATGTTGTAAAACAAGAACTTTATCCGCACCATTTGCAGCTAATTGATGGCAATCTTGATCCGAGATCAGCTCAGACTTTCCAAACACAATCGCCAGTGTTTTCCATCCGGTCTTTTTGGCCAGCACCTGGGCATCTTGAAGTAATTCCAATGTGATTGTATCCCACTGCTTTCCCGTCCGTTCAGCAAGCACCCAAATCTGTGAATCCTCCACGAATCCGATGCTACTTGTTTTTTCAGGCACAAATCCCACCCCTTTTCACTTAAATCTGTCTAGCGACCCTTGTACCTTCTAACAGCGCATTATTTAAACCGCGTGCAGCAACCGCATCGCCAACAAGGTGAAGATCAGCTACTTTTCCTTTTAGTTCTTTCCATAAGCCGTCATTTGCAACTCCTTTTGCAGCAACTACCACCGTATCATATGGTCCCATTTCCCATTCACGGTGTGATAGATAATGTTCAACTAACACGGTTTTGTCCTCATTGATTTCTTTGGCATTTGTTACAGGAGTAATCTGTACACCCAGGCCATCCAAGCGGGCATATAAATCAGGGCGCATCGTTCCGTCAATTTCTTCCCCTACAACCCAAAGGCGTGAAATCACTTCAACAACATGGCCTCTTTCAGCAAGGAACTCCGCTACAGATAAACCTTCTTGATGGTGGTGTTCATCAATAAACAATACTCGTTCTCCGATTTGTGCGGTTTCGGCCAAGGCCTCTCTGGCGGTAACAACAAATGGTAAATCCGTTCCCGGAATATCGAGTCTTCTGGCAGTTGAACCAGTTGCAACAACGACTGAATCGGCACCAAATGCTACTACATCGTCTACAGTAGCGGTTTTACCCAATTGCAACTCAACACCTAACTTGCGGCACTGCCCTTCCAGCCAGTCGACGGAACTTGCCCAAGCTTCACGATTAGGGGCTTTGGCTGCCAAACGAATTTGTCCGCCTAGCTGGCCGCTTTGTTCCCAAATTGTTACATTATGTCCAATCTCTGCAGCCATACGTGCTGCTTCTAGTCCGCCTGGGCCTCCGCCAATGACTAATACTTTTTTCGCAACCTCTGCAGGCTTCCATTCCAGCAATTCGCTTTCGCGGCTGATGAGAGGATTTTGGACACAAACCATTGGTTTGCCGATATAAATTCTGCCGATACAGCCTTCATTGGCACCCATACAAATTCTGATGTCATCTATTTTTCCTTCCTGTGCCTTTTTAGGAAGGTCAGGGTCTGCGATAATGGCACGGTTCATTCCGACAAAATCTGCTTGCCCTTCTTCAAGAACTTGGTTTGCTTGCAGCGGGTGGACAATTCTTCCACAAGTTAAAACCGGAACATCACATCCATTTTCCTGCAAATAGGAGCGGATGGCCCCGGCAAAACCGGTAAAGATTCCAAGCGGATAGTTCATCGATGGAACGGTCAATGCTGTGTGATATTGCGTTGCGCCTACGGACCCGATGACATTGAGCAAGTCGATTTTTCCACTCTTCACACTTCGAAGCGCAATTTCCTGCATGTCTTCATTGGTAAGACCGCCTTCAATCAGTTCATCCCCTGTGATCCTTAACGCCACTAGGAAGTCATCCCCGACGGCGTCTCGAACGGCGTCGATCACTTGATTGCCAAATCTCATCCGGTTTTCCAAGCTGCCGCCATATTGATCGGTCCGGCGGTTTGAAATTGGCGACCAGAAGTTATCAATCATATGCCCGTGGGCTGCCGAGATTTCAACTCCATCAAATCCGCCTTTTTTCAGTCTTAATGCTGCCTGAACATAGGCATCCACTAACCAATCAATATCGTCAGGCTGAACAATATGCGGCATATGATAATGATTTGGTTCCGGTATATCGGACGGGGCATAGGTTGGGAGCCAGGTAACATCATTCCAGGTCCGGCGCCCGCGGTGTGAAATCTGGGCCATCAGAACGGTACCATAAGGTTTGATTTTTTCTGATATTTTTTTGAAATAAGGAATTACACTATCATCCCAGTTGTGAATTCCGCCCCAGTCGGAGTTTGGAGAAGTAGGATGGACGGAAGATGATCCCATCGTCATCAGCAATCCCACACCACCCCGGGCTTTGGCTACATTGTAATCGATGAATTGATCAGAAGGATTACTTGTAGGGTTAAAAGCGGTAGCATGCGCGGTAACCGCAATCCTATTTTTGATTTCAATGTGACGAATTTGTTTTGGGCTAAACAGCAGATCCAGATTTTCCATTTTTTCCTCTTCCTCCCTGAATGTTTCGTAATTTTTTTAATTTTATAAATTCCTTACTTGGTTTTAATTATAAAAACTCTCGCTGTTCTTTTCTTCGTATAAAATACAGAAAAAAAAGAGGCAATTTTTGCAAAAATACACAAATGCCTCTACGTTAAAAATTTTTCAGTTTTTAGGTCAAAATAAAGAATTAACTTTTGCATCGGATCCATTAAATCGATTTCCCCGATTTCCTCTATTCTCTTTAAGCGGTAATTAAGGGTATTGATATGAATATGCAGCGCACTTGCGGTTTCTTTAATATTGTCATGTTTTAAATAGATTTCTAGCGTTTTCAGCAAATTAGAATTTCCTTGCTGGTCATATTCGCCGATTTTCTGCAGTGCCTGATTCTGATAGGCTTCATCGGCATTTTTTTCTAAAATGGCGGGGATAAACCGAAAAAAACCTAATTGAGGATAATGGAAAATACCTTTTGTTTCCTCTGGAAGCTTTCGTTTAATCCCAATGACCGTTAAGGCTTCTTGGTAGCAGGTTTGGATTTTCCGATAATTGGAATAGACACACCCACAGCCTCCGATAAGCCCCGCAATCCCTAGTTTTTCCGTCATTTGCGAAATCGCACTCGAAATAAAACTGCTGCAATTTTTATTAGGAGTACCTTTCCAGGCATCAGGATTAACTAAAAAAATAAGCCTTTGGCCCTCATTACTACTCATGATGACCTGCACCGATTTGAAAGTGTTCGCTAAATAAGCAATTTGCCTATACATGCTTTCACTTATTTCTTCTGGAGATTCAAATACAATGACACTAAATTCGGGAGGAAGAGAGACCTTTACTTGCAGCGCCCTCTCCTTGATTCTTTCCGGAGTATTGATCTCACCCGATAGAATCTGCTGGAAAAACTTATGATATTCTTCGTGTTCATTTTTTCTTCTAGACCTATGCTGCAATAGTTTGATGCCCACTGCTTCTGCAGCCTCTTTAAGCAATTGGGTCTGCCACTCTTCATCAGCATGTCCGGAACCAATCACCCAAATATGGCCCAACAGGTCATTTCCATTCCTTACAGCAATCGCAATCCGGCTGCCAAAACCGGCCTCGTCAATGGGAGAAACACGAATGGGATTGTCACTGTTTTTCAGTTGTTGAATGACACCATCCCTCCATAACCCATTAATGATAATTTCCGGTACTTGGCGATTAATGATCGTCGCAATCCTGCCGGCGTCTGTGACCTTTTCATGCGAGCTATAGGCAAGAAGCCGGAAATTGACATCCTCCACCGTAACGGGACAACCAAGCAGATCGCTAATCGTATCCACCAGTTCTTCGAGACTATCAATGTGAACAAATGAATTACTATCTTTCCCCATCTACCTAACCCCTTTTAGTCGAATTCTATCATTACCCGCGAAGGAAATTTTCCAATCCCTATTTTATTTAAACCATGTTTAACTGTTCCCTACCAATGACGAATATCACATATTTGCATTTATTTTTCCGCCAATTGTGAATTATTCGAAAAATAAAAACCCTTGGCTAGGCCTAGGGTTTAAAATAGAATTTGTTTATTTTTCCAGCCACTCAGTATGGAAAATACCTTCTTGATCAACACGCTGATACGTGTGTGCACCAAAGTAATCACGCTGGGCTTGAAGGAGATTAGCCGGCAATGTCTCTGAACGATAACTATCATAGTAGGCAATCGCACTTGAAAAAGCGGGTACTGGAATGCCGGACGTAATGGCCACGGCCACTACTTCTCGTAACGAAGATTGATAGCTTTCGACAATCTCTTTAAAATAAGAATCTAATACTAGATTCGTAAGTCCTGGATTCCGGTCATATGCCTCTTTAATTTTTTGCAAGAATTGCGCCCGAATAATACAGCCGCCGCGGAAGATCATGGCGATATCGCCATAACGGAGGTTCCAATCATATTCTTCTGACGCAGTCCGCATTTGGGCGAATCCTTGTGCATAAGAACAGATTTTACTCATATATAAAGCTTTTCTTACCGCTTCAATGAATTCTTCCCTTTTGCCTTCAAAGGCAATTGCTTTTGGCCCTTTTAATAATTTGCTTGCCTTCACGCGCTCTTCTTTCATTGCGGAAATAAACCGGGCAAATACCGATTCAGTGATAATCGGGAGCGGAACTCCCAAATCCAGGGCATTCTGGCTTGTCCACTTGCCAGTGCCTTTTTGTCCGGCCGAATCCAAAATGACATCGACAAGCGGTTTGCCGGTTTGTTCGTCCACTTTTGTAAAAATATTGGCAGTGATCTCAATTAAATAACTGTCTAATTCCCCTTTATTCCACTCTAAAAATACTTCGTGAAGCTCTTCTGCTTTTAAACCCAGCAACTGTTTCATAATAAAATAGGCTTCCGAAATTAACTGCATATCACCATATTCAATTCCATTATGCACCATTTTTACATAATGTCCGGCCCCATTTGGTCCGATATATGTGCAGCAAGCATCTCCTTCTACCTTTGCAGAAATCGCCTCCAAAATGGGTTTCACCAATTCATAGGCTTCTTTCTGGCCGCCAGGCATGATGGAAGGACCCTTTAATGCTCCCTCTTCGCCTCCTGAAACACCTGTACCAATAAAATGAAGGCCTGCTTCCGCTAATTCCTTATTCCGTCTAATCGTATCCTGGAAAAACGTATTGCCGCCATCAATAAGTATGTCCCCTTCTTCAAGATGCGGTTTTAAAGATTGGATGGTCGCGTCTGTGGCCGTACCCGCTTGAACCATTAATAAAATTTTCCGGGGTCTTTCTAATGAATGTATAAACTCTTCCACACTATATGTTCCGACAATCTTTTTACCTGCTGCTTCTTTGTTTAAAAAAATTTCTGTCTTATCCGAGGAACGGTTATAAACCGAGACGGAATATCCCCGGCTTTCAATGTTTAATGCAAGGTTTTTCCCCATTACAGCTAAACCAATTACACCAATCTGTTGTTTTTGCAAAATTCCTTCTTCCTTTCCATATTAAATTTATGAAGAAGAGTTTTATCATCTAGAATCATCTGACAGAAGATGGCTCCTGCGGTTGAATTAACTGCAGGAGATTACACACTGCATATGCAAAACCGTCTTCATTATTGGTTTTTGTTACAATCGAGGCTTTCTCTTGAACATATCGCGGTGCATTTCCCATTGCCACAGATGTCGTTGCCACTTCGAATTGGGCGAGATCGTTCCCGCCGTCGCCAAAAGCAAAAATCTCTTCGAAAGATACATTCATGATCTGTTGATAGCGTAATAAGGCCTGCCCTTTTTGAGCTTCATTTGATGTAATTTCAACATTATTCGGAAAGGAAGAGGCCATTGCGATCTCAACTTGATTGTTTAAACTCTTTTTTACTTCCTCAATTTTTTCTAGTTGATCATTCTGAACCAAGGCAATTAATTTATAGATTTTGAGGTTTTCCAGGTTGAAAATTTCATCGTATTGATAGTCATGGAAAACAACTGCTAATTCTTCATTACTTTTCCGCTGCAGCGGAGGCAATGTGGAAGGGAAACCGCCATGATTCGTATAGACCAGCACATAGACTCCGATTCTTTGTAAAATTGAGAGTATCTTTTTATAGACGGGAATCGGTATGAAAGTCTCGAATAGCAGGTTTCCCGTTTTTGAGTATAAAACAGAACCATTTAAACAAATAATTGGAATTTCCAAGTCTTGTATTCCGTTGATTTTTACAATATCTTTATACGCCCGTCCTGTATTGAGGATTATTTCATATCCTTGTTGTTGTAATTCATTCAAGGCCAAAATATTCTCCTTCGATATCTCATGCTGAGAGTTTAAGAGTGTACCATCTAAATCAATCGAAACACATTTCATTGCTTTATCCCAATCCTTTCATCCCTGTGCCAATTTCCTTTACCTAAATTGGCAGCAGCTGAACCTGTTTATTTTTTTCTAAATTCTGAACCATAACATACCATGAGATTGGTTTGTTTGATAAAACGGTATAATATCGTTTTAAGAATTTCACAATAAGGCTTGTAGGCAGTTCTTTCAGATTGCCATCGGTCGGAAGAAAGCAAAGATCGAGTCCGGTTACAGGCTCACCATCATTGTTCCAGGATGGATGGACATAAGGAAAATCAAGGCGTTTATAGCCGAGATGCGCCAATACCTCGCGGCGGACATAGGGATCCATCGGCTTAACACCGCCGAATCCATAATCGTCTACTTGGTATGGATCATAAACTTCGGCAAACATACCATATAATTCTTCCCCGTTTTCTGCCGCTAAAGTTTTTAAATCTTCTAACCTCTTATTTGCCAAAAAAGGACCTATCCCCAGGCCGGCTTGACCAATAATCGTAAAGTCAGTCATCGCAATATTAAAGTCTTTATAATAACGATATTCCGTCGCTCCTACTACCTTATTATTTTCAACTGCCACAAAAACCCGAATATTAGGGTCTTCCAAAGGCTCTTTCCACAAATTAAATTCTAGTACTTCTTCCGGCGGGAACACTTCTCCCATCAATTGATGCAACTGTTTAAAATACGGATCTACTATATTTGTTATTCGATGGTATTCCACTTTTTCTTCACCCCTATTATTGATTTAATCAGCTTTGCCAAATACAAATAAAAAAGATTGAAAGATTATTTTTATTATTAAGTACAGATTGAGTTTTAACAAGTACACACTTTTTTGTTAGATAGTGATAAAAAAAACACCTAATTTGTAAGATAGTGCCAAGATTTAAAGCAGGTTCAAAGGTCTTTTCGGCACGTTTTTACAGTGTCATTTTTAACACTATATGAAAAAAAAGTGCATACTTTGTTTTTGGAAAATTGCAAATTATAATGAACATTGTAGCAACCAAAATATTAAAGGAGGAACAAAAAATGGAATTACAATTAGCTCTAGACCTTGTAAATACTGAAGAAGCAATTAAATTGGTGGAAGAAGTTAAAGACTACATTGATATCGTAGAAATCGGTACACCAGTAGTTAAAATCGAAGGTCTTCAAGCAGTAAAAGCAGTTAAAGAAGCATTCCCACAATTAAAAGTACTAGCTGACACGAAAACAATGGATGCAGCAGGTTACGAAGTTTTAAAAGCAGCCGAACATGGTGCTGATATCGTTACGATTCTAGCAGTTGCTGAAGACGAGTCGATCAAAGGTGCAGTTGCAGAAGCGAAAAAACAAGGCAAAAAGATTCTTATTGATTTAATCGCCGTTAAAGATATTGCCAAACGTGCCGCAGAAGTTGACGCAATGGGTGTAGATTATATCTGTGTTCATACAGGTTACGACCTGCAAGCAAAAGGCCAAAACTCCTTTAAAGACCTTGAAACACTTAAGAGTGTCGTAAAAAATGCAAAAACTGCTATCGCAGGCGGCATTAAATTAGAAACACTTCCAGAAGTTCTTAAATCAAACCCTGACCTTGTCATTGTAGGCGGCGGTATTGCGAACCAAGCTGATAAAAAAGCTGTTGCGGCTAAAATGCAAGACATGATTAAGCAACATGCTTTAGTGTAAGAAGGGTATTTCAATTATGACAACTCTCAAATATGCTTCAGAAATTGTAAAAGAGGTAGATCGGACAATCGGCCAAATTGCCGAAGAGGATTCTGAAAGATTAGTAGACAGAATTCTTGAAGCCAGAAAAGTGTTTGTAGCCGGGGCCGGAAGATCTGGATTTATGGCCAAATCTTTTGTAATGCGCTTGATGCATATGGGGTTAGATGCTTATGTTGTTGGTGAAACAGTAACCCCCAGCCTGCAGGAAGACGATATTTTAATTATTGCTTCTGGATCGGGTGAAACGAAGAGCCTTGTATCAATGGCAGAGAAGGCTAAATCAATTGATGCCACTGTTGCAGTTGTTACCATTTCTCCGGAATCAACGATTGGCAGATTAAGCGATGTAGCCATTAAAATCCCGGCCAAGCCAAAAGCTGGTGCGGATGGTGATTACAAAACCATTCAACCGATGGGCTCATTATTTGAGCAGACCCTCTTACTTTACTTCGATGCGACCATCTTAAGGATCATGAGCAAGAAGGGTTTAGAATCTGGCGTTATGTATGGCAGACATGCAAATTTGGAATAGAATTCAAAACAGCTTCACCATCCGGTGAAGCTGTTTTATTTCACTAAGTAAACAGCGATTTAAAGTTAATTTCAACTACCTTGATTTGACAATGATTCAAGGTCGAGCGCGACCTTAATCCAAAATTGACAGCTAGTGGATGACAGGCTGTCCCCGATGAGTTCCTCAATCCGTTCAATTCGATACCTCAAGGTATTCCGGTGAATATGCATGGCTTTAGCGGCACTTTCCCGGTTGTACTCAAGCGAAGCGAGACATTTTAGCGTCTCATAGAATATGAAACCACGTTCGGTAAGCAATTCCTTCGGCAGGATTAAGTTCCGTAATTGCTCAGCCCTGTACGAACTCATTGCTCCATAAATAAGCAGCTCACGCCTAAATCGGCCGGCAAAATATGGCCCCTCTGATTGACTTTTGTATAAAACGATGGGCACTAAAGCTTTGGCCTCACGGTAGCTTTCAGCAAGAGATGAAACGTGCTGCTTTGTTTCCCCCAATATAAGCACCGGGGCTGCTTCTTGGCTGCTTTTATTTATGTTGTGTTGTAAGCGCTTTAGTTCCTTTTCGATTAAATTCTGATCTCCGCTAAAAGACAGGATTAAGACAAACTGATTCTCATATATCTCGCATAATCCGTCCACTTCAGCTGTATCCTCAATCCATTGTTCACATTCAGCCAGCAGCTTGTCCATATCTTCCCGCTCCCGAGGTCCATGCTTATTTTCATCAAAGAGAATCAGACCCGCAAGCCAATTTGTGCTCCGTGAAAAACCCAGCTCTTGTACTTTTTCTTCCATAATGGCGGGGGCTTCTTGCGGATTTTCGATTAGAAACTCCAGTAATTCCAAACGTAACTGTCTATTTTTCAGCTCCGTTTCCTTGTTATGCAGTACCTGGTCGATAAGGAGAGCTGCCGCAAATTCGAGGATAGGAAGCTGTTCCTCCGTCAAGTCATTACCTGAGGATAAAAGCCAAAGAGCTCCCCAAAAATCCCCTTCTATTTGAAGTGGAACAACAAAAGCATCCGTTTGTTCGCTGATTACCTGTACTTTAGTTTCTATCGGTCTATCGTCAAGCAGACGATCAGATAAACCTTTTTGGAATAATGGAATAAGGGAACCAAATACTTCTGGCAGGTTCATGCTGGTTTCTTTTGGAACTGATTGTTCTAGTACTTTGTTCGCAGAATCAGTAATCACGGCTGGACAGTTCAAATGTTCACTCAAAAGCTCGCAAACTTTTATTCTGCTATTTGCCTCTCCTAATTCTTTGGCAAGTTTACTAGGCAGTTGTGCGGCTAATTCTCTTTTTTTAATTTTGCGGTTCATAATTTCAATATGAATCGCATGGGTTATTTTCACAAATGGTACATGATAGGGTGCTTCTAAAACAGGAATCGCATATTTTTCTCCAAATTCCAAGGCAGCCGGAGGACATTCTGTTAAGTAACGCCCGGTCGCAAATAGAATGCCTGAAATTTGATAACTCAAATATCCTTCAAGAAGTTTACTCTCCAATTCCTTATCCTTCGGCCAGCTTTGTCCGCTAGTTAAAAGCAGTTCCCCTCCCTCCAGGAAATGCTGCACATCATCATATTCAAAAGCGTGAGCCCAGCGTACTCTTCGATACAGTCCTTTTTGCCCTGAACGGACGGTTATACTGCTCAACTGCGACAGCTGCAATGCCTCTTTAACTGTTATCACGCAGTTTTCCCCCTTTGTGCCAGATGTATAGAAAATTCTAAATTTTATTACTATATTTTAGCACTATAGTACAATTGTGCAAAATATTAAATAATGCTAATCTTATTAAGCTACTATTTTATGATAAAATAGTGTAGAGCAATCTAGCTTTATACTTATAATTTTCCAAATCTTTCGATAATACTTACATACCTATTCTATCACTTTAATAAGTTTTCTGCACTTTCAGACCCACTGTTTTGAAAGCGCTATATCTATGAAATTAAAAAGGAGGATTGCTATGATTACAATGAGAGAAGTCTTACAATTTCCTGAACTCCAGAAAGCGGTGGTCCATGCCGGAAAAGGCGGTTTAGGCCGTAAGGTCCGCTGGGTTCACGTCATGGATACTGAGGACGTGGGCCTCTTTTTAGAGGGTGGAGAATTTCTGTTGACGTGTGGACAAATATGGCCACAAAATAAACAAGCGGAAGAAAGACTTCTCAACTCCTTTCTTCGCAACCAAATTTCGGGTATTCTCTTTGCCACAGGACGATACTTAACCGGATGCCCTGCCGCTGCATTAGAATTTGGTGAAAAAAACTCCATTCCTGTAATCGAAGTTCCATATAATGTCCCGTTCGTGAAAATTACCGAACAAATTCATCTGGAAATCATAGACCGACACTATAAAAAAGTGGAGCGATCTGCACGGGTTCCAATTGAACTTAGGGATAAATTACAATCTTCTCCCAGTTACTCGTCCATTTGTGAAATTCTTGCCGGTTATCTTAATTGCCCAGTTGCGATAACGGATACTGCCAATCAAATCTATGTAAAGGCATCTCCAAACGGAGGAGAGCGTGTTAATTTTCAAAAGTGCGTCAATACTTTTATTCAAAACAAGCAGTCCCAACAGCTGATGAATAATGCAAAAATCGTTTATTTATCTGATAATCCCCCATCTTATATTTTGAACGTTCCGATAAAGATAGAGGGAATAAAAAGGGGTGCTCTTTGGCTGATCAGTCCGGGGCAAGAAGTAAATGAAGAGTTTGCTTATAGCCTCGATTTTGCCGTAGACCTTCTGGTTGATATCGTTTTAAATAAGCAAGATCTCGAAGCAAGAGGCAGACAGTTACGTCTTGAATTACTGGAACTTCTGCTTGAAAATCCTGAAACAGCCTCTATCATCATTGAAGAAAGAATTCAGGAGCTTAGAATCGAACAACAAAAGCATTGGCTGGCAGGACTGATTCTTGTCGGGGTAAACAATCTTACCTCTCCCCTATCAATTGGGATGGAGTCAATTCGTGATGAATGTAAAAAGTGGATTGATGAAACCGAAGGGCTAAACGGCTTTTGCGAGTTTTATAAAGAGCAATTAGTGCTTTTTCTAGCATCTAATCTGGATAAAGCTTCTATTAAACAAGCAGTCCATCATTTACAAAATAATGTAAGAAATACAACAGCTCACACAGCTCCAGTCGTGGTATTAGGAGAGATCAAACAGCATGTTTTGTCTTTTAAAGAAAGTTACCAGGAGGCTAAAGCCTTGGCGCCTTTAGTTATTCATCAAAGCCATTCAGGGGGAGCCTACTTTTCGGAGCAGTTGAAACGTGAAATGTTTCTTTACGGGGGGCTAAGCCCCAAGAAAGCAATGGAATTTAGAAATATCATCTTGCCAAAGGAATTACTGACTGAACATGGAACCACCCTATACGAAACGTTAAAATGCCTTGCATTAAATAACTATAATCGCGATAAGGTAACAAAAGATCTTCACATCCATCTTAATACTTTACGCTATCGTATTAAAAGAATTGAACAACTTTTTGAAGAAAGTTTAACGTCGCCACGGTGCCAATTTTGGATTCAGGTAGCGCTTGATCTTGAATCATTGGCCACTGAATACAAGGAATCGGATCTGAAGAACGAATCAGAAGGCGATTTCGCGATAATTTGAAAAAAGGTCTAATGGCGGCTCCCATTAGACCTTTTTCACGCTAATCCAGCTTAGTTATTTCAGGATTAAGAATGTTGGCATTAATAGAGTTTTTCTTGGATATGTTCGTTTTAATAGCATATAAGATGACTACTACAATGGCACTAAGGATGCTTAAGGTAAACTGAGACCGGGTACTAGCGTTAAAAGCCATTGTCGTGATGACCGCGATGATGGATAAACTGGCCAAAATTGTCAGATACGGGTATGCCCACATCCGTAATTTAAGACGCTCAGGCGCTTCACGCTCAATCTTTTTGCGAAGTATTAGCTGCGAAATAGCGATTAATAAGTAGACGAACAGCGCAATAGCTCCGGAAGAGTTCAATAAGAATTGAAACACTGTATCTGGTGATACGAAAGCCATAATGACGGAAATGAATCCAAATATCGTACATGTCAGGATTGCTTTTAACGGGACTCCTCTTTTTGTCACTTGTGTAATCCATTTAGGAGCGTCTCCTTTATCCCCCAGAGCAAATAACATCCTCGAAGCAGTGTAAATGCCGGAGTTCAAACATGATAGGACGGCTGTTACAACAACCAGGTTCATAATCGTATCAGCGTATGGCATCCCCATTACTTTAAGTGCACTAACATACGGATTTGTAAGTGCTTTTGCATCATTCCAAGGAATAACACTAACGATAATAAAGACAGACCCTACATAGAATGTCATGATTCTCACTATAACAGAGTTTACCGCTTTTACGACTGCTTTTTCAGATTCAACTGACTCAGCTGCGGCAATTGTTACGATTTCGGAACCAACGAAGGAAAAAATAATGGTGGCAACAGCGATAAAGACGATTCCAGGTCCTTTAGGAATAAATCCGCCATGTGCCGTCAAGTTAGATAAGTGCATTTCTGTACCAGGCAATAAACCAAAAATGTAGGCACCACCAAGGGTAAGAAATAACGTGATGGCAACAATTTTTATCAATGAGAACCAATACTCAAATTCACCATAGGCTTTAACTGAAAAGATATTCGTGATCGTTAAGGCTACAAGCAAAATGAGATTTAATGCCCATAAAGACATATTAGGAAACAGCCAATCTCTTAATATTTGAGCACCGGCAATTGCTTCTACTGCAATAACAATAACCCAGAAATACCAGTACAGCCAGCCCACGGTGAACCCCGCCCAATTCCCCAGCGCCTCACGTGCATAATCAGAAAATGATCCTAATGATGGCTTAGCAACAACCATTTCCCCGAGCATTCTCATAACAAGGATAACTAAGATTCCTGCCAATAATGCTGTAACGACAGCAGCTGGTCCTGTCATCTGAATGATGGCCCCGCTTCCGACAAATAAACCCGCACCGATTGAACCGCCAAAAGCAATCATTGTTAAATGCCTAATCTTTAGGCCTTTTTGCAGTTGTCCTTCCTGACTCATAAAATCTCCCCTTATTAAAGATTATTTTTTGTTCAGATGTAAAACAAACAAATGGAGACTATTTAAAAGTGACCAAATCTAAGGAGAATTCTTTTTTCAAAAAGGAAACGATTGTTTTTGTTGCATCTTCTACGATTAGTTTCCCTTTCTCTGCAGAGCTGGATCGTGCTGAATGCAAGCATCCTGTAGCCGGGATAAGAGATTTAGATGGAGGAAAGCTTTGATAGGTTGGAGGACTTACCATTCCATCATCCGTAATCAAATCTTCATTAACAAGTTCTGGTGAAAGGTGCATCATTAAGGATGTTTCTGAAATTGCCGCATGTTCCAGGGCCCAGCCCGGGAATTTTACTTCATCAAATACTCTTGACACTGTTTCAGATGATAGATTATCCCACCAATTGCAAATTAAAACCTTCGGAAACTCTTCTGTTTGATTTCGAAGCAAGAGATCACAAGCTTCCGAAAGAAATGCCTCATTCTCATAATGGGCGCTGAAAATGAGAATTTGCTTCCAGCCATCAGCCACGAACTCTTTCAATAAATCGTATACTAATGAGGTTAAAGTAGAGCCGTTTAGATCAATCGTTCCCGGGAACATCGGCCCGCCGCCTGAGGCCGGCAGTGATTTATACCCATAGGATACTGTTGGGGCTACTACCGCATTCACTTCCCCAGCGATAGCCAAACTAAATTGTGTTGCGATAATCGTGTCAACACCAAGCGGCAAATGGGGTCCGTGTTGTTCTGTAGAGCCGACAGGTAATATTAAGATCCCATTCTCTACTTTGTCACGATATTCTTTCCAGGTCATATTACTAATAAGACGATTCATTCCTCTACTCCTTTCAATTATAATGACCTTCTGCATCACGAGCTGAAACTGCTTTCATTAATCTAAAATCCTGTTGTTACCTCCCATCTTCTGTCATGTATTCTCTAAGCTGCTATTGGCTTTGTTTTTTAAATCTTAACACCCTATGAAAGCGATTACTATTGACCGAAAGTGCTGAATTTTTGGAAAATTACACATAATTTTATATCTATTTTAGACAAATACAACAAAATAACAAGCAAAAGATGAGATTTCTACAAACTATCTTTCAATGTATTGGAACTATCTTGTACTGCGTGCACAAAATATCCCCTGTTTTTAAATCAAATATTAAGCATGAACATCCAATTGTTAACACGGAATATCGGTTGTAAGATGAAATTATATCAGGTAGTTTTCAAAATATTAAAAAATTGGTGGTGGTTGCTATAAGTACATAAGAATAGAAGATTTTTAGTTTCCAGGTTAGCAAAGTTTAAAAATAAATTTTATTATCAGGAAGGCAGGAGAAGAAACATGCAACAAATCACAGATCTTGAAAGAACGAAAATTCTGCACAACGGCGAAAAGTTTAAAGGAACTTTCTCAAAAGCGGAAATGGAGCGCCGTAATACGAACTTGCGCAATTACATGGCTACAAAAGATATTGACGCTGTACTATTCACTTCTTACCATAACATAAACTATTACAGTGATTTCTTATTTACTTCTTTCAACCGGAATTACGGACTAGTTGTTACCCAAAACAAACACGTAACAGTCAGCGCCAACATCGACGGCGGAATGCCTTGGAGAAGAAGCTTCGATGAAAATATCGTTTACACTGACTGGAGAAGAGACAACTACTTCTATGCCATCCTAAAAGTTTTGGAAGAATCCGGAGTTAAAAAAGGCCGTTTAGGCATTGAAGAAGACCATGTATCCGTTGACCTTCGCAAAAAATTTGAAGATGCATTTCCAAACTTTGAATTAGTTGATGTTTCTCAAGACATTCAGAGATCACGTTGGATCAAATCTGCTGAAGAAATCCAACATATTAAAAATGGTGCAAGGATCGCTGACATTGGCGGTTATGCAGTTGTTGAAGCAATCCGTGAAGGTGTGCCTGAATATGAGGTAGCTCTTGCCGGAACACAAGCAATGACGCGCGAAATTGCAAAATTATATCCGCAGTCTGAATTAAGAGACACTTGGGTATGGTTCCAGTCTGGTATTAATACTGATGGTGCTCATAGCTGGGCTACATCTAGACAAGTACAAAAAGGTGATATCCTAAGCCTTAACACATTCCCGATGATTGCCGGTTACTATACTGCTTTAGAGCGTACAATGTTCTTGGAAGAAGTTTCTGATGCCCATCTTAAATATTGGGAAATCAACGTTGCCGTACACAAGCGCGGTATTGAATTAATCAAGTCTGGTGCAGTATGTAAAGATATCTGTGCAGAGTTAAATGAAATGTTCCGCCAGCATGACCTAGTTAAAAACCGTACATTCGGATATGGCCACTCATTCGGAGTTCTATCACACTACTATGGCCGTGAAGGCGGACTAGAATTCCGTGAAGATATCGAAACAGTTCTTCAACCAGGAATGGTCGTTTCTATGGAGCCATGCTTCAATATTCCTGAAGGACAGCCAGGTGCCGGCGGATACCGTGAGCATGATATCTTAGTTATTAACGAAGATGGTACTGCTGAAGATATCACTGGCTTCCCATTTGGCCCTGAATATAACATTATTAAGAAGTAATTCAGGCACTTAATAAAACAAAAGTTTGCTAGAACTGGGGGTTCATCGCCCCCAGTTTTATTCGCTTATAAAGCAGGAAACTTTTTCGAAGCAGACACATAGATTCTATTGTTCAGCAAAAGAGGTTGCTATTAATCTATGCAGAAAGGAGCATTAGAAATAAATGAAGAAAAACCAGCAAATTTGGAAGTATGCCTTGACATCCACATTGGTATCTTTATGTGTAATTGGCTTCGGCAGGATGTCTTATGGGATTCTAATGCCCTTTATGAAAGATAGTTTATCACTTACTTACCAGCAGGCTGGATTATTGGGCACAGTTACTGCTGTCGGCTATTTGAGCCTAGTTCTCTTTGTTGGCATATTTGCGGCGAAATGGGGATCGAGGAAGTTAATCATCATCGGGACCTTGCTTGTCACCTGTGGTTTAGTCTATTTAACCTGGACGCAAACTTTTCTTAGCTGTTTAGTTGGAATGGTGATGTTAGGGATCGGGGCTGCGTTCACCTATACCCCGCTGGTAAATATCGTGGTGGGATGGTATCCGCAGCAAAGAGGAATGATGATTGGCTTTATTATTAGCGGTTTAGGATTAGGGTCACTGATTTCAAGCTTACTAATACCAGTCTTTACTGATTGGTTTTCCACCAATGGCTGGCGATATCTCTGGCTTTTATTCAGTTTCGTTACTCTTCTTTCCTCCTTTGTTTCCTATAGAATCCTTCGAGACCCTCCGACAGTGTTACATAAAACTGCTCAAAAGGGACATTCTTTTGTTCATGATGTGTACCTAAATAAAAAAGTTGTCCTGGTTGCAGTCATTTATGGGTTAATTGGATTTGCCTATTTAATTCCACAAAGTTTCCTTTTTAGCTTTTTATTGGACTCACATATTAATCAATATTCTGCCGGCCATATCATGTCTTTGGGCAGCATTATGTCCATCTTTAGTGGGCCGTTATGGGGAACGATTTCGGACAAAATTGGCAGGAAGACGTCCATGCTGATTACCCTTTTTCTCGGCGCCATCTCGATGATCATCCCGATTGTATTTCCGGTATACCTTGGGTTTGTCATCTGTCAATTCCTGTGGGGGATTACGTACGTCGGAATGCTTTCGCTTATTCAAGCTCTTTCAACAGAGCAGGTTCATCAATCTTACGCACCTGTTGCATTAGGTTATGCCACTGTTTATTTTGCTGTCGGACAATTTATTGGCCCAGGCCTTGGCGGCTGGTTTATCGACTATCTTGGCGGAATCCCTTCTGCGTTATATCTTTGCAGCGGGCTACTTCTAGCAGCCTTTGTATTATCCACACAATTAAATAAAAAAGTAAAAGGAAAGCTGGTATTCGAAAAGCATCATGAATTAATGGAAGGCCATGAATGAATTCCTCATAGAAGAAGGGTAACCCAAATTATACTGAGTTACCCTTTTATTAATTAAGCATGAAGTTCCTTCCCCTCAACTGCCAGTGCCGCTTCACCAATCGCTTCGGCTAATGTCGGATGAGGATGGATGGTATGAGCAATCTCCATCGATGTTGCATTTAGAACCTGAGCTAAGCCCAGTTCCGTAATCATATCGGTTACGTGTGGTCCAATCATATGAGCCCCTAGCAACTTATTAGATTCTTGATCAACAACCAGTTTGACAAAGCCATCCGCTTCACCAAATACGAGCGCTTTACCGATTGCCCGGAATGGGAATTTACCTGTTTTCACCTGATAGCCTTTCGCTACGGCCTCATCTTCTGTCAGCCCGACACTTGCTACCTCCGGGCTTGAATAGATACATTTTGAAACAAGCGTATAATCGAGTGGTGCCGGTTTTTCACCCGCCATATGTTCAATTGCGATAATGCCTTCATGGGAGGCTACGTGGGCAAGCTGCAGGCCGCCAATTACATCACCAATGGCATAAATATTCGATTCACTTGTTTGATAGAATTCATTTGTCCTTATTACACCACGGTCAACTTCAACAATAGTATTCTCAAGACCAAACCCCTCCAAGTTGGCCAGTCTTCCGACTGATACGAGCAGTTTATCAGCGGAGTATGGAACTTCCTTCCCTTTTTGTTCCGCCTTAATCGATACACCTTCGCCTTTTTCTAATGTTTCCGGCAGCACCTTTGCCCCAGTGACAATTTTTACGCCTTTTTTCTTCATAAGGCGCTGTGCTTCCTTCGAAATTTCCTTATCCTCTGTCGGCAAAATGCGGTCGGCATACTCGATGACTGTTACCTCTAAACCAAAGTCAATTAACATAGAAGCCCATTCAATCCCAATGACACCGCCGCCAACAATCAGAATCGAACTAGGCAGTTCTTCCATCTGCAGTGCTTCGTCGGATGTCATGACATACTTCCCGTCCGCTTCCAAACCAGGCAGTGTCCTTGGGCGGGAACCTGTTGCGATTAAAATATTTTGACAGTTTAAGAGGATTTCCTCCTCCTCATTATTCAGTTGCACTGAAACATTTCCTGCCCCTATAATCCTGCCTTTGCCTTCATAAACATCGATTTTTCCTTTTTTTAGCAAATGCTGGACTCCCTTAAACAAGCGGTCCGTGATTTCTTCCTTCCGGGCCTGGACTTTTCGAAAATCTAGGCTGACTTCAGGCGCAATCACCCCGAATTTTTCACCATCTTTTGCATTTGCAAATACTTCCGCACTCCTTAGCAAGGCCTTGCTCGGAATACAGCCTGCATGCAGGCAGGTTCCGCCGAGCTTTCCTTTTTCCACTACTGCCGTTTTTAACCCTAATTGGGACGCCCGAATGGCTGAAACATACCCGCCTGTTCCCCCGCCAATAATGACAACATCATATTCCTGTGACATTCTATATATCTCCTTTTATATCTATTTAAATCTCAGGTGGCACATGCACTTGAGCTAAAGCTTTCGCCAACATGAAAACCAAGTTCCTCTGTATAATCAACTTGTGTTACTTCATCTAAATAACGTTTTGTAAAATGATCAATTCGAATCTGAATTCCCTCATATTCAATCACTGTATCATTCCGCCGCATTTCATCAAAAATAAGAGTAAATTTAACTGAAATTCCGCATCCGCCGGCAATATCAGCATCAATCCTTGGAAACTGATCTTCTTTTGTGTCTATTGTTTTCAGCTTGTTTACTGCTGCTTCTGTTAAGCTGATTACCATTTCTTTCTCCCCCCTTTATAGTCCAACGCGATAATTTACACATTCATTTTTATCGCATTAACCTGTTCATCTGCATGATAAGAAGAGCGAACGAGTGGACCAGCTTCACAGTGACTGAACCTTTTTTGCATGGCGATTTCCTTTAATTCGTTGAACTCTTGCGGACTCCAATACTTTTGGACTTTTAAATGTTGTTTTGTCGGCTGCAAATATTGGCCAATTGTGATGATGTCCACATTGTTAGCACGAAGATCGTCCATCGCTTCCATAATTTCTTCTTTTGTTTCGCCAAGGCCAATCATAATGCTGGATTTGGTCGGAATGTTTGGGTTTATTTCTTTTGACCTTCTTAAAAACTCAAGCGACCGTTCATATGTAGCGCGGGCACGCACTTTTGGGGTCAAGCGCTTTACCGTTTCAATGTTATGGTTTAATATATCGGGCCTTGCATCCATTAATATTTTTAAATTTTCATATTCTCCATTCATATCGGACGGAAGAACTTCTACACTGCAAAATGGGTTCCGGCGCCGGACTGCACGAACGGTCTCGGCGAAAACGCTCGCGCCTCCGTCTTTTAAATCATCTCGGGCAACCGCGGTGATGACAACATGCTTTAAACCCATTTGCTCGACCGATTCAGCTACACGTTCCGGCTCCACCAAATCCAGCTCTGTCGGAAGCCCGGTTTGTACAGCACAGAAACGGCAAGCCCTGGTGCAGACACTTCCTAATATCATAAATGTTGCGGTTCTTCTTACTGCCCAACATTCATGAATGTTAGGGCATTTCGCCTCTTCACAGACTGTATGGAGCTTTTTTTCACGCATCATTTTCTTTAAACCGGTATATTGTTCATTCGTATTTAATTTAATTTTAAGCCAATCAGGTTTGCGAACGTGTTCCACAGTCATTTCATCTACTCCCATGAACGAATCGAGTCAAATTTACGATACATTGATTTCAGTTATTTTTTATTATTTGCTTAAAACCACCACGCATGAAAATAAAGACTTTTCAAACATGGTGGTTTATTTTTTTACCATGAACAAAATTAAGACTTTACTGTTTCTTTGCGTTCTTCCTTTTTATAGCGCAAGATTGGCTGCCTTGCCGCCTGTACCTCATCCAATCGGCCAATCACGGTTGTATGCGGGGCCTCCAGCACCACGCCAGGATTTTCTTCGACTTCTTTAGCAATTTGAATCATCACATCAGCAAAAGCATCCAATGTTTCTTTTGACTCTGTTTCTGTCGGCTCAATCATCAGGCATTCTTCTACATTCAACGGGAAGTAGATGGTCGGTGGATGATAGCCGAAATCAAGCAGGCGTTTAGCCATATCAAGAGTTCTGACACCAAGCTTTTTCTGTTTCGATCCCGATAAAACAAATTCGTGCTTACAAACTTGTGAATATGGTGCTTCAAAATACGGCTCAAGTTTCTTGCGAAGATAATTTGCATGAAGCACAGCACTTTCCGATACTTGGCGCAATCCTTCAGGTCCCATTGTCCGAATATAGGTATACGCGCGGACAAGAATGCCAAAATTCCCATAATAGCCTTTTACCCTGCCGATTGACAAGGGCTGATTCGTATCCAGCACATAGCGGTCGCCGTCTTTGTCAACACGCGGTACAGGCAGGAACGGAATCAGCTTCTTCTTGACACCGACCGGACCCGCGCCAGGACCTCCGCCTCCATGAGGGGTTGTAAAGGTTTTATGAAGATTTAAATGGACAATGTCAAAGCCCATTTTGCCTGGAGTCGTTTTCCCTAATATCGCGTTCGCATTGGCTCCATCGTAATACAATAACCCGCCTGCTTCATGGACAATCTTGGCAATATCGAGGATTTCTTTTTCAAATAATCCAAGTGTATTCGGATTTGTCAGCATTAATGCGGCTGTGTCACCATCGACATGTTTCTTTAATTCTTCGAGGTCGACCAACCCATCTTTATTTGATGGAATGGTTACCGTTTTAAAACCAGCAACGGTTGCACTGGCAGGGTTGGTTCCGTGGGCCGAGTCGGGAACAAGTACCTTTGTTCTCTTTTCTCCCTTTTGCTCATGATAAGCTTTTACCATCATCAACCCGGTCCATTCGCCTTGAGCACCGGCAGAAGGCTGCAATGTAACGGCATCCATTCCGGTAATGACAGCTAATTCTTCCTGCAATTCATATAGAAGCCTAAGAGCACCTTGTACGGTTTCAACTGGCTGATAAGGATGAATGCGGCTAAAGCCGTCAAACCGTGCGACATCTTCGTTAATTTTTGGATTGTATTTCATTGTACAAGAACCAAGCGGATAGAACCCATTATCAACCCCATGATTTTTATTCGAAAGTGCTGTATAATGGCGCACCAGCTGAAGTTCTGATACTTCCGGCAGCTCCGCTGCATCTTGACGGATCAAATGCTTAGGAAGCAGTTCTTGCAAATCAACTTTTTCAACATCGCTTGCCGGAAGGCTGGCACCAACACGGCCCGGGCGACTGACTTCAAAGATTAACTCACTATACTCAACCATTTACAACTGCCTCCAATACATTGATAAATTGGTCAATCTCCTCTTTCGACCGCTGCTCAGTTACAGCAATCAGCATTTGATTTTCGAACCCGTACTCACTTCCCAAATCAAACCCGCCAATGATACCCGCTTCAAGAAGCTTCGCATTTACTTGCTTGACCGGAAGCGGCAGCTCAACGATAAATTCATTAAAGAATGGTGCCTGATTTTCAATAATAAAGCCTTTTTCTTTTAACCGTTTGGCCATATAAGCAGCTTTCTCAATGTTCAGCTGGGCCATGTCACGAATCCCTTGTTTTCCCAGTGCCGACATACAAATGGCAGAAGCAAGGGCATTCAATGCCTGATTGGAACAGATATTGGAGGATGCTTTGTCACGGCGAATATGCTGCTCCCGTGCTTGCAGGGTCAACACAAAGCCGCGTTTCCCTTGATCATCTGACGTTTGCCCGACAATCCGGCCCGGGACTTTACGCATCAACTTTTTATCAACGGCAAAATAACCACAATGCGGACCGCCAAAGGACATTGGGATTCCTAATGGCTGCATATCACCGATCACAATATCCGCACCGAGATTTCCCGGTGCCTCCAAGAGTGCCAGCGCAAGCGGGTTGGCACTAACAATAAACAAGGCCCCTTTTGCCGCTGCAATTTTCTTAATTTCCACTAAATCTTCAATCGAACCAAAGAAATTTGGGTATTGGACAATCACAGCCGCAGTGGTTTGGTCTACTTGTTCCTCAAGCTTTTTTAAGTCTGTTACATCACCATCAAGACGAGTTTCTTCCATTATATATGTCTGTCCAACAGCTACCGTTTTCAGAACTGCGCGGGATTCAGGATGAACCGCCTCTGACACAATTACTTTAGAGCGCTTTGTATGAGCAACTGCAAGAGAGGCTGCTTCAGCCAATGAAGTAAAGCCATCGTACATCGAAGAATTGGCTACATCCATTCCTGTCAGTTCACATACCATTGTTTGAAATTCAAAGATCGCCTGCAGTTCACCCTGGCTGATTTCCGGCTGATAGGGTGTATAGGCTGTATAAAATTCAGAGCGGGAAATCATGTGATTCACTACACTTGGGATGTAATGGTCATAGGTTCCTGCACCAAGAAACGTCGGGTATTGATTTGCATTTATATTTTGTCCGGCAAGCTGCTGCATTTTTTTCAACAGAAGCGGTTCAGGAACTGCTTCCGGTATATTTAGCTCACCATCGAGACGAATCTCCGCCGGTAAATCCTCGAATAAGGCATCCACAGACGAAGCATTTAACAATTCAAGCATTTCCGCTTGATCTTGTTTTGTATCAGGAAGGTATCGATAAGTCGCTGTCATCCTATTCCTCTCCTTCATTAATAAATGCCTGGTAATCATCCTCATTTAAAAGCGATTCTAATTCTTCTGGATTGGACAATTCTACCTCTACCAGCCAGCCGCCATCATATGGTTGTTCATTGATCGTCTCAGGAGCGCTTTCCAGTTCCTCATTGACACTTACAACTGTACCGGATACAGGTGAGTAAATATCAGAAACTGCTTTAACCGACTCAATTGTCCCGATTGTTTCGTTAGCCGTTAATTCATCGCCTTCTGCTGGATTCTCAACGAAAACGATATCCCCCAACTGGTGCTGTGCATAATCAGAGATTCCGATTCGCACCCGATTTTCACCCAATAATAATACCCACTCATGCTCCTTGCTATATAAAAGGTTTGCTGTTGCGTTTGTCATATGAACCCTTCCTTCCACCCTAGTTTTCAAAATTTAGTCATTCCTGTAAAACCAATCAATCTCGGAAAAAATGAACCTAACTCTTTTTATAAAAAGGTGTTTTCACAACAACTGCCTCAATTTGCTTATTGCGAATTTCTACCTTAACCTGAGTTCCAACTGCTGCAAACTCTGCGCTTAAAAGGGCAAGGCCTAAACTTTTCTTCAATGTCGGGGAATGGGTTCCTGATGTAATGAAGCCAATTTCCTCTCCGCCTTCAGAAAATACTTTATAGCCATGCCTCGGGATCCCTCTCCCTGTCACTTCGATTCCGACTATTTTTCGTTTTAATCCTTCTTCTTTTTGCTTAGCAAGTACTTCCTTACCTATAAATGCTGATTCTTTGTTTGTTTTTACGGCAAACCCAATGCCTGCTTCGAGCGGTCCGATGTCGCTGGAAAGCTCTTGACCATACAGTGCCAAGCGGGCTTCAAAGCGAAGTGTATCCCGGGCTCCAAGTCCGCAAGGCTTTAAGCCATCTTCTGTGCCTGCATCTAACAGCCTCTCCCAAAGCGCTTCCACTTTGTCTGCCGCTAAATAAAGCTCAAATCCGTCCTCCCCCGTATAGCCGGTGCGCGAGACTAGTACACCAGAGATCCCGGAAACCGTGACATGATCAGCAAAATGGAAAAAGCCAATTTCCGCCAAATTTGTATCGGTTACTTTTTGTAAAATTTTTTCGGCTTTTGGACCTTGAATGGCAAGCTGGGCAGTGTCAGAAGAAATATTTGTTAATGCTACATTCCCTTGTGCCTGCTGTTTCATCCACTCGTAATCTTTTTCAATATTTGCCGCATTAATCACAAGCAGATACTTTTCACTCGCTAACTTGTAAACTAGTAAATCATCGACTGTTCCGCCGTCCGGATAACACATTGCCGTATACTGTGCCTGGTTGATCTGAAGCTTGGTTACATCGTTTGTTACGAGGTAATTAATATAGCTCTCAGCATCTTTTCCTTCTACAAGGACCTCACCCATATGTGAAACATCAAACAGGCCTGCTTCGTTACGGACTGCATCATGTTCTTCTATAATGCCGGAAAATTGAACCGGAAGCTCCCAGCCTCCAAAATCAATGACCTTTGCGCCGTACTTTTTATAAGTTTCAAAAAGCGGTGTCCGCTTTAATACTGTATCTGTACTCATCTGAGCCCCTCCGTCTTATGTGTTTCTGCAAAGTAACCGATCCTTTAATTTTATTCCCGTGTCCGTCATCGCTAGGCCGCCGAGTGCCGTTTCCCTTAGTGTGCGCGGCATTTCCTTGCCTATTTTGTACATTGCCTCAATGACTTCATCACATGGGATCCGGCTTTCAATTCCAGCAAGCGACATGTCGGCTGCTGAAAAGGCAATCGAAGTGCCGATCACGTTCCGCTTAATGCAAGGAACTTCCACGAGACCGGCAACTGGATCACATACTAACCCTAAAAGGGATTTCATCGCGATTGCAGTGGCGTTTACGACCTGCTCTGGTGTCCCGCCCTTTAATTCAACAATTGCCCCGGCCGCCATTGCGGTGGCCGAACCAACCTCCGCTTGGCATCCTCCTGCCGCCCCAGAGATAAAGGAGCGGTTGGCAATCACATATCCGAGTGCACTTGCGGTAAACAAACCCATGACTAAATCCCGATAGGAGGTGTCGTCATTCTTTCGCAGTGAAAATAAAACCCCCGGTAAAATACCGGCTGCCCCGGCCGTTGGCGTCGCCACAATCACGCCCATCCGTGCATTGCTTTCAGATGTTGCCATCGAGAACGTCATTGCATCGTTAATATATGGACCTGACAAGCCCTTCCCGTTATTTACATATTCGCTCATCTTGACGGCATCACCGCCGGAAATACCGCTTGGTGCCGGGGAAGCATCTTCAACACCGGTCTCCACTGCTTGCTTCATTTTAATTAACCGCTCTGCCATCATATCGATGATCGTCTCTTTGTCACGGCCTGATTTTTCCATTTCCACCATCAGCATCATTTCGCCAACTGTTTTCCGTTCACGGTTACAAAGTTCAATAAGCTCGTTCATTGACCGAAAATCCATCATACACCCTCCAAGATCGCTTCATGAAAAGGATTGGAACGAAATTTTGCTGCGATTTCTGAAAAATCATCACTTGTGCTTAATCGAATATCAACTATTTCATCATCAATCATAAAGATCTTTGATAAACCGCCGCCTAATGATACACCGCCTACTTTAACAAAATGGCCCGTATGTCTTGCCCTAATAACAGTTGTATTGGGATGATCGTAATAAGGACAGCGATCTTCAAATTTAAATTCATAGTGAAGCCCGTATCGTTTGGTTAATTCAACCGCATATCTAATTCTGGTATCATCTGTATTCATCCCAAGCAGGCCGCCAAGAAGCGCTTTATCCGTTCCGTGTCCCTGGTATGTTTCGGAGAACGAATCATAGAACGTAATATCCGCCCTTTGCGGGGACCCTCCAAGCAACTCATAAACAAATTTCCCAATTGATACAACACCGGCGGTATGGGAACTCGATGGCCCAACCATAATCGGGCCGATGATGTCAAAACAGCTTTGATACTCCATTAAGCTACCCCTTTCTTACACAGTGATTGGCTGTTGAAATAATGGAAATCTCCCGCAAATTGCTTTTGTTGTCTTTCTCCCCTGTTCGATTACGGCTAAATCCCCTTTGCTCTTAAGAACGGCTGCGATCACTTTTGCGATTTGCACCATTTCCTCTTGCTTCATTCCACGTGTTGTTAACGCGGCTGTTCCCATGCGGATTCCGCTTGTCACAAACGGGCTTTGCGGGTCGTATGGAATGGTGTTTTTATTAACTGTAATCCCGACTTCTTCAAGCAATTTCTCTGCTTCTTTTCCTGTTAAATCCCATGGACGCACATCGAGGAGCACAATATGATTATCAGTCCCGCCGGATACAAGAGCTGCCCCTTCCTGCTTTAGCGCCTCTCCCAGTGCAGCTGAATTTTCAATAATTTGTTTGGCATATTCCTTAAAGCTTGGCTGCAATGCTTCATTGAAAGCAACTGCCTTAGCGGCAATGATATGCATGAGCGGCCCGCCCTGAATTCCCGGAAAAACAGCTTTATTTATTTGTTTGATTATTTCTTCATCGTTTGTTAAAATCACTCCGCCTCGTGGGCCGCGCAATGTTTTATGAGTGGTGCTGGTCACAACATCCGCATATGGAACCGGAGAAGGATGGAGACCTGCAGCAACAAGTCCGGCAATATGTGCCATATCAACCATCAGTTTTGCGCCAACCTGATCGGCGATTTGTCTAAATCTCGCAAAATCAATCACTCTCGGATAGGCGCTTGTACCGGCGATAATTAATTTTGGTTGTTCTCTTTTCGCAACTTCTTCCAGCTCATCGTAATCAATCAGGTGATTGTCTTCTCTTACCCCATAAGAAACAACATCGAACCATTTTCCTGACATTGCTACCGGACTGCCGTGAGTTAAATGGCCGCCGTGCGATAAATTCATCCCCATAATCTTATCGCCTGGTTGAAGCAGGGCGAAAAATACAGCAGTATTGGCCTGTGCACCGGAATGTGGCTGGACATTGGCAAATTTGGCGCCAAATAATTTGGTCAGCCTTTCAATCGCTGCCTGTTCTGCGACATCCACAAATTCACAGCCGCCATAATAGCGCTTACCTGGATAACCCTCGGCATACTTATTCGTCATCACACTTCCCATTGCTTCCAAAACATCCGGGCTGACAAAGTTTTCGGATGCAATTAATTCCAACGTATGAAGCTGGCGGTTTTTCTCACTTTCAATTGCCTCAAAAATTGTTGAATCGTTTTGTTGTAAACTCATTGATCATTCCTCCATTTTTCCATAATTGCTTTAAAAAAAACAAAAAAGGACAGAAAAGGGGTGTAAAATCATCCCTTCTCTGTCCTTTTACCTGAGAGTTAAACTCCAACATTTGGAGCTTTCTCCTTTGGTGGCATTTTCAAATACGCTCTCCAGAGGTGCGTCCTGTTATGGTTCTTTTACCTGAGAGATTGGTTCCAAGGGTTTTTTTGGAACTTGCTCCTTCGGTGGTAGATGTAGATATTACACTCTCCCACAACAATCATCCGCTCTATTCAATTTTATTATTTTCAGAATAATCATTCTGTTTGTAATTGTCAATGCCTTTTTAAATAAGTTTGGTTATTACAAATAAGTAGGATTTGCCTCTACATTTTTGAAGTAAACCACTTCGCCATCACTTTCACCATCGAAAATAACAGTTGTATTAGGGGAGAAGACTAATACGTCCCCTACTTCTGCCACATATTTGTTTCCTTCTACATCGCGGACAACCATTTTACCTTTGGTCACAACTTTAATTTCGATAAACGTAAATTCTGCAGAATAATCAACCGAAGGCTGGAGTGCATAGTAACCCATTGTTAATACTTGTTTTTTATCTGTAATCGGCACATCAAGGATTTGCCCCTTTAACTCAGGTGTTCCCCGCAATATGCTTAATTCATTTAATTTATAGGTTCCTGCTTTAATTAATTGAATGCCCGGTTTTGCATCTAAATAAGTTAATTGGCCTTGTGTTAATGTTTTTTCGCTCATTTTTGCACCTCTAAATTTATTATTTTTTTTTATCGTTCTAGGATAATGGCAATTTAATAATCTATTAGATCTTTGCTTTCTGTTTTAAAGCAGGGCGATTGATAGAGAAAAGAGAAATATCATGTTCGGTTTTGCCAGTTGTCACTAGTTGGCTTAGCGTTTCACCAACAACACTTGAGAATTTAAATCCATGGCCGGAGAAGCCTGCTGCGATTGCCACATTGGAGTACTGTGGATGCAAATCAATCACAAAATGCTCATCAGGTGTTTTTGTGTACATGCAAACTGCCCCTCTTTTAAGAGTTCCAGTAGCACCCGGCATGTATTCTTCTAGGAATCTGCGAATATTTCCTTCATCCTCCGTATAGATACCAAATTCACGATTAATTGTATCCGGGTCGATTTCTTGACCGAAAGTATGGTATCCTATTTTCAAACCGCAGCCGCTGAAGCTTGGGAACCCGTAATAGATGCCTGTCGGTACTTCAACCATGAAGGCCGGGAAACCATGGGTATTGCTATACTGTGATTCTTCGCATTCGAAGAACCCAACAACTTGGCGGTAAGGCTGTAACGGAATATCAATATTTAATTTTGATAGAAGTTTGCTGTTCCAAGCCCCCATGCTCAAAATCAACTTACTGCCGGTAAAGGAACCAAATTCAGTTTGGATTTTGACAGAGTCCTCGGAAATCTCAAAATCCTCAACCCTTGTATGTGTTAACACTTTTGCACCATTTGCTTCGGCTAGCTCGCGATAGGCGCGAATGCAATTTTCACTGAATAAGACGCCGGAGTTTTTTTCATAGATTGCGTTAAAGTTTTCAGGGACGGTTACACCTGGCCAGCGCTGATGAATTTCTTCGCCTTCTAGTAAATCAACATCCAACCCATGAATGTTAGCAGCTTCTATCGTTTCTGCAACGAAGTCAGATTCACCTTTAGGTCCAAATACTAAAACACCGGTTTTTGTAAAAATCTTATGATGTGTTTCTCTCTCAAGTTCATACCATAACTCTTGGGCTCTTAAGGCAAACGGTACATACTCCCGTCCTTCACCATAGGCATGGCGGATAATCCGTGTGTCACCGTGATGGCTGCCATTCGTATGAGGCGGATCAAATGCATCTACCAATAATGTTTTCACACCTTGTTTGGCCAGGTAATAACCTGCTGCCATTCCCATCGATCCTGCGCCAACTACAATTACATCAAAGTCTTTTTTGCTCATCGTTTCTGCTCTCCTTTTGCAATAATTTAAATTTTCTTAATTCTTTAATAACATCTTACGACCTTTCTGCCATCATGTAAAATGATTAAAAGAGATACTACCTATCTCTATTAGAAATATTATCTCTATTAGCAATGTGGTAATAGGAATAACAAATTGATACGGGGGAATAGCCATGGAAATTAAGGATTTGCGGATCTTTCAAAAGGTAGCTGAATTCGGAAGCATTTCAAAGGCCGCCAAAAGCTTAAATTATGTTCAATCCTATGTAACCGTAAGGATCAGGCAGTTGGAGGAAGAACTTCAAACCGAGTTATTTCACCGCTCAAGCCGCGGCATGGTTATCAATTCGGAAGGAAAAAAACTATTGTTTTATGCTCAAAAAATTATTTCCATGGTCGATGAGATGTTAAAAGTGGTTCAAGACTCGGATAACCCGGTTGGCACCCTTGAAATAGGCACTGTTGAGACATTATACAAACTTCCACTGATTCTATCCGCCTATCACAAGAAATATCCCAACATTGACTTGTCTCTTGTAAGTGGTGTAACAGAGGATCTAGTCGAGGATATTCTCAGCTATAAACTGGACGGAGCATTTGTGACAGGAAATTTTAATCATCCACAAATTGCTCAATATGAAGTCTTTGAAGAGGAGTTGGTTTTAATCTCCAACCAGGAAGAGGTTCCTTTTGAGGAATTAAAAAACAAGCCGCTCCTTGTTTTTAAACAAGGGTGCAGCTACCGTTCAAAATTGGAGGGCTGGGTCCGCGATGAGGGAAGAATCAATGCGAAAATCATGGAATTCGGCACATGGGAGACGATTTTGGGTAGTGTAATAGCCGGTTTGGGGATTACGATTATCCCAAAATCTACGGTTAGTCTCTTGGAGGCAGATGGGGTTGTTCGAATCTATCATATTCCCGAAAAATACGCCAAAATCACAACGGTTTTTATTCGCCGGGCAGATTCATTCCTGACAAATACAATGCAGAAATTTATCGAAACAATTCAAAATGTTAGTGATCAAGAAAAAAAGGTAGAAGTATAAATATAGTCGTGAGCGTAATCCCCCTGCATAATGGAAGAGGGATTACGCTAGTTTACAAGATATAGAGTGGTCCGCTAAAATTTTTTTCCGATTCGATTGTTCTTGATGATGAATCATAATTTTTATATCCTGGAATTCACTTTTTCCACATATACCGCAAATCGATTCTTTGGAATAGAGCGTTCTGCAATGAATGCAATATTTTTTTTCCAATATGGCCACTCTCCTATTCTGAATTTTGAAGATGGATATTTTCCTTAAATCGAAAGGCTTCTGGCTAATTCGTAAATGGAAAGATCGATCTTGTGTCGGTCTTTTTCTATTTCCGTAAAGGTTGTATGGGTTAGTTGGCCATTTTTCACCCCTACCATTACACCTTTTTTCCCCTCTATGATTAAATCAACGGCTAGTGCCCCCATTTGGCTGCTCATCATTCGATCATAGGCGCTTGGAGAACCCCCTCGTTGAATATGCCCTAGTATGGTAACCTTTGTTTCAAATCCGGTTTTTTCTTGAATCTCTTTCCCCATTTGCAGCCCTTTGCCAACACCCTCTGCCACTACAATAATACTGTGTCTTTTTCCGCGCTGATGCCCCTGCTTGATCCGATCAATCACATCTTCTAAATCATAGTCGGCTTCTGGGATAATGATGGACTCCGCCCCGCCGCACACACCTGCCCATAAGGCAATATCCCCTGCACCCCGGCCCATCACCTCAATGACATACGTGCGTTCATGGGAAAATGCTGTATCGCGAATTTTATCGATTGCTTGAACAGCTGTATTTACGGCCGTATCGAATCCAATCGAATAGTCTGTCCCTGCAATATCATTATCAATTGAGCCCGGAATACCAACCGTCGGGAAGCCTAACTCTGTTAATTTTCTTGCACCCCTGAAAGAACCATCCCCGCCGATGACAATTAATCCCTCAATCTCGTTTTCTCTTAATCTTTGAATTGCCTGCTGCTGTACGATTGTGTCCTTGAATTCCTCACACCTGGATGTTTTTAAGATGGTGCCGCCCCGATGAATAATATCCCCTACACTTCCTAGGCTCATTGGAGTGAAATCGCCCTCAATCAAGCCTTTGTAACCATTTACCACTCCATACACATTTAATCCCTTGTGTATCCCTCTGCGAACAACAGCACGAATGGCTGTATTCATTCCAGGTGCATCCCCGCCGCTCGTTAATACCGCTATCTTTTTCATGCAAAACCCTCCTTAAAAAGGGCAGATTCAAAAGCTTGAAGTCTGCCCTTATCCAAATTGTTCATAGAACCTTATAGAAGCGCTTTAAACTGGGAAACAATATTCTTAACGGTAAATCCATATTCCTCCATTATTCTCTCGGATGGTGCTGAAGCGCCGAATTGGTCTGCAGCAATGACGCTTCCGCAATCACCAACGTATTTATGCCAGCCCAAGGAAGCCCCCATTTCAATTGCAAGCCGTACGGGAATATTTTTTGGGAGCACACTTTCTTTATATTCCTGGGATTGCTTTTCAAAGCGATCCCAGCTTGGCATGCTTACCACAGAAACACGAATTCCCTCTTTTTCAAGTGCCTTTTGCGCCTCAATGGCAAGCGTTACCTCTGAACCGGATGCGAGTAAAAGTCCATCCATATTTTTCGATTTGGAAACAACATAGGCTCCCTTTTTAACACCTTCATAGGCTGTCTTAGCATCAACAAGTGTTGGCAAATCTTGACGGGAAAGGATGAGCGCTGTCGGTTCTTGTGTACTTTCTATTGCTAGCCTCCATGCTGCGGCTGTTTCGTTTCCGTCTGCCGGGCGGATCGTTGAAAGTCCAGGCATTGCCCGTAAGGATGCCAATTGTTCAATCGGTTCGTGCGTCGGACCGTCCTCCCCGACAGCAATGCTGTCATGTGTGAATACATAAATGACCGGCACTTTCATTAGCGCAGAAAGACGGATTGCCGGGCGCAGGTAGTCAGAAAAAACGAAGAAGGTTGCTCCGAATACCTTTACGCCGCCATGCAGTGCCATGCCATTTACAGCTGCACCCATTCCAAACTCGCGTACTCCAAACCAAATGTTTCTTCCGCTATAATCTGCTGCACTAAAGTTTCCTTCACCTTTCAACAAGGTCTTATTGGAAGATGACAAATCGGCCGAGCCGCCAAATAATTGCGGAACTCTTTTCGCAAGGGCGTTTAACACCTCTCCGCCTGAAGAACGAGTTGCAAGCGTATCCTTGCCAACTTGATATTGCGGAACATCCTCATCCCAGCCTTCAGGAAGCTGCCCGCTAATGGCAGATCTTAATTCGTTTGCAAGAGAGGGGTAGGCTTCCTCATACTTGGCAAACAAGTTATTCCAAGCCTGTTCCTTCTTCCCGGATGCCTCTTCCAGCTGCTTAAAATACAGTTTTACATCCTCTGGGATATAAAAATCCTCTTCAAATTCCCAGTTGTATTGCCCTTTTACAAGTTTTATTTCTGCTTTCCCAAGCGGAGCACCATGAGAAGCAGACTTGCCGCCTTTATTAGGAGAACCATAACCAATGGTTGTTTTCACTTCGATTAAGGTTGGCTGTTCTTGATTAGCCTTGGCAGCAGCTAACGCTCCCGCTATTTTCTCGACATCATTCCCATCTTCGACCCGCAATACTTGCCAGCCATATGCTTCGAAACGCTCCTGAACGCTTTCACTAAATGACATATGGAGATCGCCGTCAAGGGAAATATCATTTGAATCATATAACACAATTAAACGGCCAAGTTTCAAATGACCAGCAAGTGAAGCTGCTTCGGCTGCTACACCTTCCATCAAATCCCCATCACCACAAATACTATAGGTGCAGTGGTCAATCACATTGAAATCTGGGCGATTATACACGGATGCCAAATGTCTTTCTGCCATCGCCATCCCGACAGCCATTGCAACTCCCTGCCCAAGCGGTCCCGTTGTGGCATCCACTCCAGCGGTATGGCCAAATTCAGGATGCCCAGGTGTTTTACTTTGCCATTGGCGGAAATTTTTTAAGTCAGAGAGTGACAAGTCATATCCTGTTAAATGCAATAAGCTGTATAACAGCATCGATCCATGGCCTGCGGATAAGACAAAACGATCACGGTTAAACCAGCCTGGATTTTTTGGATTATAATTCATAAACTTCGTCCAAAGGGTGTAAGCCATCGGCGCTGCACCCATCGGCATACCGGGATGGCCTGTTCCGGCTTTTTCAATTGCATCAATGCTTAGCGTTCTAATCGTGTTAATGGATAGCAGATCCAAATCTACCTTTTGCTCAATCATCATGCTTCCCCTTTCTCCCTATATTGGCCCCTTAGTTTGTCACCAAGCAGGCTTCCGCGTGCTGAGCTTTTCCTGAAGAACCGAATTCACGCATTTTGCCTTTCACTGTATCTTTAATTGCTTCACGTGCAGGTCCCAAGAATTTGCGTGGGTCGTATTCTTTTGGCTTCGCACTTAATACTTCACGAACTGCTTTTGTAGCTGAAATTTGACTTTCTGTATTGACATTAATTTTCGCAGTTCCAAGCGAAATCGCTCTTTGAATGTCCTTTGTTGGAATTCCTGTGCCGCCATGAAGAACAAGCGGAACACCCGTTAATTCTTTCACTTCCTTCATCCGGTCAAAACCGAGTCTTGGCTCACCTTTATATGGACCGTGGACGGAACCTAACGCCGGTGCAAAGCAGTCTACGCCAGTTTCGCGGACCAATTGATCACATTCAGCAGGAATCGCATACATCGCATCGGCATCTTCAACACTTAAATCGTCCTCTTGCCCGCCAATTCGGCCAAGCTCAGCCTCAACCGATACGCCAACAGCATGTGCCACTTCCACTACCCTTTTTGTCAATTCAATATTCTTCTCAAGCGGATAGTGCGAGCCATCGAACATGACAGAAGTAAATCCGGCATGAATCGCTTTAATACACATTTCAAGACTTGGACCATGATCAAGATGAATCGCGACTGGTACTGTCACCTTATAGGCTTCCATCAATTCCTTCACCATCGTAACAATCAGCTTAAATCCGCCCATATATTTGGCAGCCCCTTCGGATACGCCTAGAATAACCGGTGAATTTTCCTCTTGGGCTGCTTGTAAAATGGCCTGCGTAAACTCCAGATTATTAATATTAAACTGTCCAACTGCGTAATGGTTTTCTTTAGCATGAATCAGCATTTCTTTCATTGAAACTAATGGCATATTATTACCTCTCCTTTTTTCAATTCATTTTTTTCAACTGGCAAAAATTTTATTTCCAGAACGAATGGTATGCTTCCACCAACTGATATCTTTCACTTACTCCTTTGCCGGTAATGAACGAATGGGTTAGCATTAAACCATTCTCTTTCTTCTTTACACCCCGCATTAGCATCCCATCTGTAATGCCGGTTGCGGCAAAAAAGCAATCATCTGATTGGACCAATTCATCTAATGTGAAGACCTGTTCCGGATCTTGGATTCCCATCTTTATACAGCGATTAAATTCTTCCTGATTTTGCGGGGCCAGCTGACCTTGGAAATCGCCTCCCAAGCATTTCAAAGCGGTGGCAGCAATGACTCCCTCCGGAGCTCCCCCTGTACCTACTAAAATATCAATACCTAATTCATCAATGGCTGTAGCAATTGCCGCAGTGACGTCTCCATCGGGGAATAGCTTCACTCTCGCTCCGACATCAAAGACCTGTTTCATTAAGTGGTCATGACGCGGCCGATCTTGAATCATGACGGTTAATTCTGATAAATCCTTTCCTAAGGCCTTTGCGACGGATATCATATTTTCTGTTAAAGAAGCCTGAATGTTAATATGACCTTTCGCCTTTGGCCCGACAGCCAGTTTTTTCATGTACATATCCGGTGCATGTAAAAGACTGCCCCTCGTCGCTACAGCAAGAACTGTGATTGAGTTTTCCTGTCCCTTTGCCAAAAAGGTTGTGCCTTCCACTGGATCAACGGCAATATCAACCAATGGACCCTGGCCTGTCCCTAACTCTTCGTTAATATAAAGCATTGGGGCTTCGTCCATTTCCCCTTCACCAATCACAACCCGTCCGCTCATTTCAATGAGATTCATGCGTTTGCGCATCGCTGCTGTTCCGGCGTGGTCGGCATCATGTTTATTGCCTTTCCCGATCCAAGGATAGGCAGCAATCGCTGCTTGTTGTGCGACAGAAAGAAAATCCATTGCCAGGGTATGAACTCCTTCTTTTACAACACTACTAGTACCCAAAACATCACCCCTTTTGATTGTTGTATTTTCTACAGTCAGAATACACCGTAAATTCTGAATCATCTGTACAAATATGATTATAAATAGTATAATACCTTTATGTAAGTACGCACTTTAAGTTCATATAGTATCAATTAATATACTAATAATGATTTTGGGAGGATTGATGATGGGCCATATTGATAGTAAGACCTTTAACTGTGAAAAAGAATTGACGCTGGAGATTATCGGTGGAAAATGGAAGATGCTGATTTTATGGTATCTTGGCAAAGAAGGAACAAAACGATTTAATCAATTGAAGTCTTTGATGCCGGGAATTACGCAAAGAATGCTTGTCAATCAATTGCGCGAATTAGAGGATGATCAGATCGTCCATCGTGAAGTTTATCCTGTCGTCCCTCCAAAAGTAGAATACTCATTGACCGAGCAGGGGAAGACCCTATTGCCTATTCTTGAATCAATGTATGAATGGGGAAAGAGCTACATGGATACTGTATTGGTTGAAAAAAAGAAATTGATTGAGGCAGATTGATCTTATTGCTAAAATGACTTAATCATTGGAAATCCCTGTCAATCCTTGACAGGGATTTTTTAATTTGCTACGTCCAGCTCCAGCGCCCTAGCGGCTAGTGTCCTTCGCTCTCCGCCCTACGATAAGTCAACATCGAATCGCTAGCGCTCTTCGTGTTTCCTTTATCTCAGTTGGAGAGCTCCAGGCCATACGCCGCTGACCAGGGCGCTTCCGCTTTTGTTTTTAATTTACCTTTACTCTTGCTGCTTTTTCCATTTTTTTGGCCACGAATTTCACAAGTTCAACTACCCTGCATGAATAACCCCATTCATTGTCATACCATGCCAGCACCTTAATTTTCCTATCACCAATTACCATCGTTGATAATCCATCGATAATGGCCGAATGAGAATTTGAATTAAAATCAATGGAGACAAGCGGTTCGGTTGTGTATTCCAAAATCCCGTTTAAATAGCTGTTCGCAGCATATAGAAAGGCAAGATTAACGTCATCAACAGTTACATCCGTTTTTAAATCAACAACTAAATCAACAAGTGAAACGTTGGGAGTTGGCACACGAAGTGCAAGGCCATGCAATTTACCTTTTAAATGCGGCAATACGAGCGAAAGTGATTTTGCCGCGCCGGTTGTTGTCGGAATAATACTCTGTCCGCAGGCACGGGCCCGCCGCAGGTCCTTGTGTGGATTATCAAGATTATTTTGATCATTTGTGTAAGAATGGACCGTAGTCACTAAACCATTTTCAATCCCAAACTGGTCATCCAGTACTTTGACTACAGGGGCAAGACAATTTGTTGTACATGAAGCATTGGAAATAATAAAATGCCGCTCAACATCCAACTCATCTTGGTTGACCCCCATCACGACCGTTATATCCTCATTCTTCCCGGGGGCGGTTAACACCACTTTCTTTGCCCCTGCCTCTAAGTGAAGGACTGCTTTTTCCCTGGAATTAAACTTCCCGGTTGCTTCGACAACGATGTCTATTTCATATTCCTTCCATGGAAGGTATTTAGGGTCGCGGCTATTTAATAACTGAATAGTGCGGCCGTTTACAATCAGGTGATTGTCGGCAGGAATCACGTCGCCAGTAAATTTGCCATGAATCGAATCATATTTGATTAAGTGCGCCAAGGTTTCAGCCGGATAGCTGGCATTGATTGCCACAACATCAAGTGTATCGTCCACAATCGCCTTGCGGAAAACCAGCCTGCCGATTCTGCCAAATCCATTGATGGCTACTCTTGCCTTCATTTCCTCATTCCTCCCATCCTGTCTTTCACTTGTTTTTTGCTTACCACCAATTAAATCCATCTTCCTCCAATAGTTGATCTGCTGCCCTTGGACCCATTGTTCCGGCTGAATAACCATGAAGCGGCAAAGCATTTTGCTCAAACGCTTCCAAAATAGGCTGCACCCATTTCCAAGACAGTTCTACCTCTTTCCACTGTACGAAGAACGTGGAATCACCATTTAGAGCGTCGAATAACAAGAGTTCATAAGCCTCCGGGACATCCTTTTTATTTGCAGAAAAGGTTACCTTAATAGGCTCAATTTTGCTGTTATTTAACGGGTTTTTGCTATTAAATTGCAAGGAAACACTTTCATTTGGACTGATTTCAATGATTAACAGATTAGGCGGTGTTTTCTCATTTTTTTCTTTATATAAATCTGTTAATGAATTTTTAAATTCAATGACTATTCTAGTAGACTTCTCCTTCATTCTTTTTCCTGTTCGGATATAGAATGGTACGCCGCCCCAAAAAGCATCATCAATCCAGAGACGGGCAGCAATAAATGTATCATTCATGGATGTTGGCTTAATTCCCGGTTCTGCCGTATAGGACGGAACTGGTTCTCCATTGATCTCACCAAGACTATATTGGCCGCGGACCAAGTTTTTTCCGACATCGTCCATATTTAATGGCCTCAAGTGATCTAATACTTTAATCTTCTGCTTGCGAATCTCGTTTGCACTTATTTTTTCTGGCTGCTGCATGCCTGTCATCATCACTAATTGAAGCAGATGATTTTGGACCATATCACGAATGGCACCGGCCTGGTCGTAATAACCCGCTCTTTCCTCAACCCCGACCGTTTCGCTTGCGGTAATTTGAATATTGGAAATATGTTTATTGCTCCATAACGCCTGCAGCATTGGGTTTGCAAACGCCAAGGCTTCGATATTTTGAACCATCGGCTTGCCGAGATAGTGATCGATAAGATAGATTTCATCTTCTTCAAAGGCTTCTCTTAATTTTTCATTTAATTCTTGCGCAGACTTCAAATCATGCCCAAATGGCTTTTCAATCACCAAACGCTTCCATCCCTTGCTTGACCCTAATCCGCTCTTTTTGATGTTCAGGGCAATCACATCAAAAAACTCAGGGGCAACGGATAAATAAAAGATGCGGTTTTCAGGAATACTCAACTCTTCCTCATATTTTTGAATGACATTTAGTAATTGCTTATAACCTTCTTGCTCCGTAACATCTAAAGTTCGATAATGAAAAAAACGTAAAAATTCCTTTATCTTGTAAGCGTCTACATTATTGGAACGTTCAGAAAATGATTGCAGTGATTTTTCAACATGTTTTTGAAATGCTTCATCGGACCATTCTCTTCTGCCTAATCCAATAATGGTTACTGAATCGGGCATTTTTCTATCCAAAAATAAATTAAACAGCGAAGGAAATATTTTTCTCTTTGCCAAATCACCGGTAGCGCCAAACAAAACGAATGTCAACGAATCCAATTTCGATGGCTTCATACTGTTGAAATCACTGACAACCGATTTAAACTCCTTAGGAATCATTACACCATTCATGCTTTCCCCTCCTGATTTTTAGATTTCTAAAACCCTTTTATCAACAAATTTACCAGTAGTTTGTTATTGTTTCTTATGAAAATAGTATAATCTCAAAAAATTTTGTTTGTAAGTACGCACTTTTTTATTATATAGTATAGAAAAATACACTTAATTCCGATAATTCTGACTTTAGGAGAGCAAGGAGGAAGACAAAATGGGCCATTTATGTGAGAAAATCTTTAATTGTGAAAAAGAATTAACCTTATCCATTATTAGCGGAAAATGGAAGATGCTGATTATGTGGCATTTAGGGAAAGAGGGAACAAAACGGTTTGGTGAATTAAAGTCGATGATCCCGGGAATTACTCATCGGATGCTTGTAAGCCAATTAAGGGAACTTGAGGATGACCTGATCATTTCACGGGTAGTGTATCCGGTTGTTCCTCCGAAAGTGGAATATTCACTGACAGAACGCGGAAAAAGTCTTTTGCCAATTCTCGAGGCAATGCATGAATGGGGAAAACAATATATTGAAACCGCTTTACCAGAACAATCAAACAAAATCCTAAACTCTTTTTAATGAACAACAATAACATAAAAATAATCCCCATCTCTAATTTGAAGGATGGGGATTAGGCAATGTTTTATTAAATTGTTAAACCTTCTGAACTAGATTGGTAGTCGAATTCCTAATTTCTCTAATTGCCTTACTTCGATCAGATTGATTATATATGGCTGATCCAGCAACAAGGACATTCGCTCCTGCCTCAATGCAGAGTTTGGCTGTTTCCGCGTTTACTCCGCCATCTACTTCAATTTCAACATCCAAATTTTTCTCTTCTACCATTCTTGCAACCTGTCTAATTTTTGGCAGGACAGAATGTATGAAAGATTGCCCGCCAAAGCCTGGATTTACTGTCATCAGCAATACAAGGTCGATATCTTCTAGAATATGTTGAATTAAAGAGACTGGGGTGTGTGGATTTAATACTACTCCTGCCTTTATGCCTGCCGATTTAATTTGGTGAATGACACTATGCAAATGTGTGCATGCTTCAACATGAACTGTTATAATATCCGCACCTGCTTTTACAAACGCTCCAATGTATCTTTCGGGACTTTCTATCATTAAATGAACATCTAATGGTAATTTTGTAACTGGCCGGATTGCCTCTACAATTAGTGGGCCAATTGTTATATTTGGGACAAAATGACCATCCATAACATCAACATGAATATAATCGGCTCCGCCCTTTTCAACATCTTTTATTTCATCTCCAAGCCTTGCAAAGTTGGCTGAAAGAATGGAAGGTGCAATTTTGATCATCCAAAAATACCTCTACTTTCTATTAAACTCTTATTTTATTCGTATCTACAATACTCTTCTCACAATATTCTTTTTGCCAATCTTCAATAAATGCCTTAACATTTGCTTCCGTTGCACGATGTGAAAAACATAATCTTAAAATATCTGGAGGGATAGTAACACCGTGAGCCCCAACTAGACAAACATCATGCACTTGTTGAACATTTTTAAAGCTTGCAGCAAGTACTTTACTGTTAAAATGATGTTTTTCTATTATTTGTACGATCTCCTTAACAACATTAATAGCATTTCCTTCAAGTTTTTCTATACGATTAACATATGGTGTAATATACGCAGCACCTGCTTTTGCTGCAATATATCCTTGTAATGGCGTATATATGGTTGTGGCCATTGTTCTTACACCAGCTTCGCTTAATGCTTTGATTGCCTTGATTCCTTCTTTCGTCACAGGGACTTTAATCACTAATTTGTCGAGTATATTCTCACGGATATATTTTGCTTCTTTCACTATTTCTTCTGCATGATCAGCTAGTGTTTGAACAAATAACTCTCTATTGCATCCTATTACTTCTCTGATTTCCTCAAGTAATTGTAAGAAATTCTTTTTTTCTTTTACAATAATGCTGGGGTTTGTTGTAACCCCATCAATTGGATAATAGTCAACAAGTTCCCTGATATCATCTAGATTAGCTGAATCAATAATTAATTGCATACTGACAACTCCTTTATTAGTAGCATTCAAAAATTTCTTCCTGTACTTCAAATTGAGTTGGTTGACACCGCCAGATCGGCTGGATAGACAAGTCCAATTTGTTTCCGTGCCTCGTCCATAACTTCTAGTGTCATTAGCGAATTTTTAAAAGAATTGATGGAAGACTCTAATTGGTTACGCTTAATTAAATCAATAAATTCTTTAACCTCATAATACATTGAATGATCTTCTTGTAATTGAGTAATATCTTCAAAACTTCCATCCTGGTATCGAATTTGCACATTTGTCGGAGTTTCAATTTGGTCGATTATGATGCTTCCTAGTTCTCCCTGAATTTCTGATGGGATATAGGAAGTGGTTATTTTGGAGTGTACGACAACGGCTTCGCTCTCTTTATATTTACAAAGGATACTTCCTTCCCCATCTACTCCAGACTCAAGCAATAAACCATTGGCTTTTATTTGTAAGGGTTTTCCGAATAAAGCAACCATTGGATATATACAATAAACGCCAATATCCATTAGAGAGCCATTGGAGAAAATAGGATTAAATGCATTTAAAATGGTTCCTTCTTTATAAGCATCATAACGGGAGGAGTATTTACAAAAGCTTGCAATATACCGGCGGACTTTTCCAATTTTATGTAAGTTATTCTGAATACTTTTAAAATTGGGGAGACATGTTGTTTTTAAAGCTTCCATTAACAATACTTTATTATACTTTGCTGCGGTAATCATATTTTGTAATTCTGCTATGTTCGATGCAATCGGTTTCTCACAAAGCACATGTTTACCATAGCTCATACAAATAATGGCCTGTTCTGAATGAAAAGAATTAGGGCTAGCAATATAGACCGCGTCAATTTCCTTACTTTTTGCCATCTCTGTGACATCCGTAAAGATGGTCGTAACTCCATACTTTTGTGCAAACTTTCTAGCGGTTTCTTCAGTTCGAGAATACACAGCGGTTAAGGAAAAATCCTCTACCAAACTAGCTGCTTTAATAAATTTCTCGGTAATCTGATTTGTTCCAATAATTCCAAAACGTATCATAGATTGCCTCCTTGTAATTTGCATTTAATATACAAGTCACCGTTACCTAGTATAATTATTATAAATTGGATAATATCACGATGTAAGTACGCACTTTAAAATCAAATAGTGTTTAAGGATATACTATGGGGACGGTTCTCATGCACCAAATTTGTGTCTAAAAAAGTAGTGCCTGCCACGCCCCAATCATGTCAAAGAAACAGACAAAATGTGGGAGGTGACAGGCACTTTTTCTATATGTGAATTACTTTTTAACCAGTTCCAAAAACGAACAAATCGTCAAAATGCCCTTATCAAAGTTCTCCAAGTTAAAATGCTCATTCGGAGCATGAAGATTTTCATCCGGCAGCCCGAAGCCCATTAAGACAACGGGAGCCTTTAGGGCTTGGTTGAAATCCGATACAATTGGAATCGAGCCGCCTTCTCTTTTGTAAACAGGCGCCTTTCCATACACTTTTTCATACGCTTCAGCCGCTTTTTGAATCATCGGGCTGTCGATTGGCGTTAAGAATGGATTACCCGTATCCTGTAGAGTCACTTGTAATGTGCAGCCTTTTGGTGCGTGCTCTTCCAAATGATTTTTGATTAAGCCTTGAATCTTTTCAGGGTTTTGATTGTGGACAAGACGGCAGGTGATTTTGGCATGTGCCTCGTTCGGGATGACCGTTTTTGTCCCTTCCCCCTGGAATCCGCCCCATAAGCCGTTTATTTCCAAGGTTGGCCGGGAACTGATTTTCTCTGGGTATGGGTAATTGTTTTCCCCGCCCGTTAACTCCGTTAACCCTAACGATTTTTTCAGCTTTTCTTGATCAAAGCCCAACGCTTTAATTTGTTCCTTTTCAAATTCTGTCAGTTCCTGGACGTCATCATAAAAATGGTCCACATTCACCTTACCATTTGCATCGTGAAGCGTAGAAAGCAGCTGCACCAATAAATGATTGGCGTTCTGAACGCCCCCGCCGAACATGCCCGAATGCAAATCGGAATTTGCTGTTTTCAGGGTAAATTCAAGTGCACATAAACCTCTTAAAGAATAGGTGATTGCAGGAACTCCTCTGTCCCACATATCAGAATCGGAAATCACGACTACATCACAAGCTAGTTTTTCTTTATTTTCGGATAGATACTGTGGAAGATGAGGACTTCCGATTTCCTCTTCTCCTTCGATACAGAATTTTACGTTCACCGGCAATTTTTCATTTAACGCTAGCAGGGTTTCCACTGCTTTGATATGTAAGAACGTCTGTCCTTTGTCGTCTGTTGCCCCTCTGGCATAAATCTTTTCATCGCGGATCGTTGGTTCAAACGGAGGGGTTTCCCATAAATGAACTGGGTCAACAGGCTGTACGTCATAATGCCCGTATACTAACACAGTCGGAGCATTTTCCTGGTGAAGCCAGTCGGCATAAATGATCGGATGCCCTTTTGTCTGGACGATTTGCACATGTTCCATGCCAATGCCTTCTAATTTATGGGCAATCCATGTAGCTGCTTTTTGAATGTCCTCTTTATGCTCAGATAAGGAACTAATGCTGGGAATCCGGAGCAATTCTTTTAATTCCTCGACATTTTGATTATGCTGGCTCGATAAAAACTCGGATAATTGACTCATGTTCTCACCTTTTCTATTTTATTTTCTCTTCTTTATTTTATCGAAAACTGGAGAAAACAAGCAAATTGAGGCATGAGAACCGTCCCCATGCCTCAACCTATGCCTTACAGTCTGACTTCTGCAAGGGTTTCTTTTCTTTTTCCGTGCATGATGTAGTAGAGTGCCGTGCAGGCTAGGGCGACGATGGCCATGATGAGATATAGGTTACGGTAGCCGGTTAACGGGATGATGAAGCCAATCACGTATGGACCGAATCCTAGGCCTGCATCCAGTGCGATAAAGTACGTAGATGTAGCCAATCCCATCCGCTCAAGCGGTGTTACTTTCACGGCAATTGCCTGTGAACAAGATTGGATATTGCCGAATCCGAATCCAATCAGGACAGCAGCAAGTAAGAAGATAATACCGCTCCCGGCTGAACTTAATAAGAATAATCCTGCTGCAAAGAGAATAAAAGTAGGATACATTACATAGTTGGCGCCTTTCACATCCATTAATCGTCCCGTGATTGGGCGGGATACCAGGATAGCTACAGCATAGACGATAAAGAAGAAGCTTGCCACACTTACTAAATTAATTTCAATGGCATAAAAATTAATAAAAGATAGAACGCTTGCGTAACAAATGCCGGCAATCAGTGTGACCAAGGCAATTGGCAGCGCTTTTGGCTCAATATAGTTAGAAAGCTTGAATCCTCCATTAACCGCCGCTTTTTTTGCAGATGCTTTGACTTCCGGTACTTTCATAAACAATGCAATGATGAAGCTGATAAGGCCTAAAGCCAAACAGAAACTAAAAATGGCTGAATAGCTGGTATGCTGACTCATGTATAACCCTATGAATGGGCCGATGGCAGTGGCCATGGTAGTACTCATACTGTAATAGCCAATCCCTTCGCCTTTGCGTGCGTTCGGGATAATCTGGGCAACAATCGTTCCTGTTGCGGTACTGGCTACCCCTAAAGCTAAACCATGTACAAAGCGGGTAAATAGTAAAAAGGTTACTCCTGAGTCGATGTAATATAATAAGGATGTCAAAATAAAAAAGATGAGACCAAAAAGCATCGTTTTCCTATTTCCAACGGATTCGATGATGCGCCCGATCACGAGTCGGCCAATCAAGGTTCCGATAATGAAAATCCCCGTCACTAGTCCAGCTTGGCTTTCACTGGCATGATAATGATTAACGGCGTAAACCGCGATGGTCACCAATAATAAATAAAAGATTAAGTATAAGAAAAAGTTTGCAGCCGAAATAATGATAAAATCCTTCGTCCACAATTTAGGTCTCGCTTGTTCCAACTTCTCCATCTCCCGATTGAGTTATATTTTTTCGAATATCATCCATTACACGGATGGTAGTTTTCAGATCCTCTTCTGAAATCCCCCTTAAAATTTCTACTTCATAGGCATCAACCGTCTCGCGGACCTCTTGGTATAACTGTTTACCAGCCTCCGTTAATTGCATCCGCTTTTCGCGCTTATCCTTTCCACGAACCTGCTCGACGTAGCCCAATTCTTCTAATTGGCCGACTGTTCTGGTAATCGTCGGTTTCTCGACGCCCTGATAATTGGAAAGTTCAACAAGGGTGGCAGGATTGAAATTTTCCAAATAATAAATGATTGTCCATTGCGCGCGGTGCAGTTCATGCTTTCCAAGCTCAGTATTGAGCCTTTTTTCAAAAGGCCGATACAGCATTAATAGTTTATGGAAAAATTTCCGTGAGTAATTAATGTAAATCACCGCCTAAAAATAGTTACTCATGGTAACTGTTATCAAAAGTAACTATATTACCTTAGCAGGATTTAATAATCCTGTCAATATTGTGAACACAAAAAGTGCCTGTCATGCACCCCATATAATGTCTAAGAAATCGACAAAAAGGTATCGTTGATTAAGCACATAATCCCTATAATGATGGTCATTTACAAACACCCCTTTATCTTCTTGAAGATTACGAAATATGCATACATGTTGAAACACATTTCATATCAAAAAGAATTTTTAAGGGGAAACACAAGGAAAAAAGGTGGAATTTTCAATAAGAAAATGGAAGAACAATATGATATAATCAGCAACAGGTAAGATACATCAAGTAAGTGAAGGAGTTCATATGGTAATGCAGGTGCTTCAAAAAACACAAACGATAGTTCGCTATCAGAAACCTAACGGTAAAGCTTCTTATGGAATTGTTGAAGATAATGAGATATTACAATTGTCCAGTGATTTCGCTGAAATTGTAAATAATGATCTGAAATTTGACGGTGTAAGGGTTAAATATAGCGATGTGAAGATTTTAGAGCCAGTTATCCCCTCTAAAGTCGTTAATTTTGGCTGGACATATGCTGGACACGCAAAAGAGACTGGAGGAACGGCCAATCTTAAAGAGCCGTTTTTGTTTTTAAAACCGACCTCTTCCTTGATCCCAGACCAAGGCGAAATCATCCTTCCATCACCTGACTTAACGCAACAGGTAGAATTGGAGGGAGAAGTGGCAATCGTTATTGGGAAGCGGGCCAAAAATGTAAAAGAAGAAGAGGCAATGGATTACGTGTTTGGCTATACTTTATTTAATGATGTAACGGCAAGGGACCTGACAAAAACCGATCCCCAATTCACAAGAGGCAAAGGTTTTGATACATTCGGTCCGTTGGGTCCGTGTATTGTGACTGGTTTAGATCCCACTAATTTACGAATCGTAACAAAATTAAATGGAACAGTGGTACAAGATGGCAATACGAATCAGATGTCCCTTTCCATCCCTTTCCTTATCAGCTGGATTTCACAGGTTATGACACTGGAGCCAGGTGATGTTTTAGCTACTGGCTCACCTTCGGGAAGCTGTCCAATGAAGTCCGGAGATGTTGTAGTTGTTGAAGTAGAGCAGATTGGTAAGCTATGTAACTTTGTGAAATAGATAATATTATTTCACAAACTAATGTCCTTTCACATTCTTGAAAACTATAAGGCATATCTAAATAAGGTGTTAAATGCAAGTATTCATCTACTACTTGCATTTAACACCTTTACTTTTAAACAATTCTTATAGAACTTATAGAAAGTTCAGCTTATAGACCTTTTTGGGTCTTCCTCTCAGTTTTTCTTGCTTTTTATGTGAGATTTTGGCTATTCCCTTTTCCTCAAGTTTATTTAAGATTCGGTTGGCCTGACGTAATGTAATCTTTAAATGAAATGCCAATTCATCCGCGGTTAGTTCATCGGTCATATTTTTTGAAATGACCGCCATAATTTTTTTGATTTGCAAGGTCGATATTTCTAATTTTTCGCTAAGCTGCTCTAACTGCGGTTCAACCGTATTGGTAATTTGTATGCAATGTTCTTCGCCAAGCGGCCCAACGATTTCCTCATTGTCAGTAATCACGAAAGTACAAGAAATTCCATGTAATTGTGCTTCTTTATTCGCGTTTTCAGCGGATGTTTTGGCCTGATACAACGAGGAACCGGATCCCCAGCCTATATATGTATTGAACGAGAGCGTCTTATTCAGGTATTCAAGAACGGAACATTGCGTAAACTGGTTTGTTAGTTCTTTGAGTTCTCCATAAGAGGTAATAATTTCAAAGCAATCATGCTTTTTTTGGATAACAGACAATATTTTGTATTGATCATTGTACTCCATAAGCGCTTTATGGAGAAGAATTTGTTTGAAATCCAAATCAGACATGGTTTCTTGGCCTTCAATCGTGATTATGCCGATTGCCAACTGGTTGTCCATTAACCGAGCAAGCTGCACCTCATTGATGATTTGCTTCATCTGTTCCAATATGGATTCAATGGAAGGAAACATAAAGATATGAGGAATACCTGACTCTTCGAGGCGGCCAACCACATTGCTCATACGCGTAATCGATAAATCAGTCTTCCCTTGCTGCCATAATGTTAGATGCTTTTGAAATGTCCTCTCATAAATGTCTTCCAAAAACTCAAGGTCATGGGTATAGGGAAATTCCTCCTCCTTTAATACTTTATTGAGACCCATAAAACCATTTTCTTCACTTATAAAGTCAATAAAAACTCTGGAAAAGTTTAAATCTTTATTCGCATTGCTAATAGTAAATAAATGCTTATAAAAATCCCCTTCAGGGATATCCAAATAAAACGTAGGGGTTGGAAAGTGTGCAGTATTCTTGCTCAATATTTTATAACCCAATTCTCCACTACAGACAAACCCATCACAAAATGGCTGATAGTGCTCATATAACTCCTTAATCTCGCTAATTTTTCGATAAGGAATGAAAATGAGTTCACATTGCTCCCGAATCATTGGTTCAATTTTCTTTATTCTTCCAAGCGAATAAGGAGTCGTAATCACGCCGATTTTAATCATAAGCTATTTCGCTCCTTTCATCTGAACATAAGTACCTTTATTATACTAGTTTACTTGATTTAATACTAAACACTAACCATTTTTAGAAAATTTCCATTATAAATTATATTGTAATTCTTCAAACCGCTCGTTATAATTAATTTAAGACATGTCTTAAATAGTTCCAAAAATAAAAAATCATACTTCTAAATTTAATGAAAAGGGGATTTTCTATGAATGAAAACGTGTACAACAAGAAAACCAAAACAATTGTTTTAACCCTTCTTTTTTTAACTTGGATTGTCAACTATATGGACAAAAACTCTATGAATGTTGCTATCATCTCTATTTCTAAACAATTCCATTTAAATCCAACTCAATCGGGAATGATCATCAGCAGTTTCTTTCTAGCTTATGCGATTATGCAATTAATCGGGGGATGGCTGACAGATAAATATGGTTCAAAGAAAATTATCCTCATATCGTTAATTGTATGGTCCATCTTCACCATTTTTACTGGCTTCGCTTGGTCGTTTCTCTCATTGATTATTATTCGCTTCTTATTTGGAATTGGCGAAGGCAGCTTCCCTTCTGCTAGTTCTGTCGCCTTAGCAGAAAATTTCCCTAAAGAACAGCGTGGAAGGGCGAAAGGACTGTTGTCTGCCGCAACACAAATAGGCGCCATCACGGCTTCTATTGTGGCAGCCTTAATGATTAGTAAGGTTGGCTGGAATGTAATGTTCTATGTCTTTGGCGGGCTTGGCTTTATTTTCCTTCTTTTACTTTGGAAATACCTTCCTGAAAGAACCCAATTAAACAGAAATCAAGAAAAGCCAAAAGTTTCTTATATAAACGTGCTAAAAAATCCACTTGCTTGGAAGTTAATGCTTATTTATTTCGGGATGAGTATGGTGAACTGGGGATTAAGTTCTTGGCTGCCTTCCTATTGGGTAAACGTCCGTCATCTTGCATTAGTGAAAACGGGCCTCATTTCGATGCTGCCGATTGCATTTTCGCTTCTTGCAATCGCTCTCAGTTCCTGGGCGATCGACAAAATAGCTGCAGGGAAAGAAAAGTATATTATCATAATAGGTTCTCTCATTGGTATCATTTCGCTTTACTTAACAATGGGTGCAGCCTCAGTCCCAATGGCGCTTACATTCCTGTGCATGGCTTATTTTGGAGTTGGTCTCACCTCTGTTGTCCTTGCTCTCCCTTTGAAATATTTTTCTCAAGAATCGATGGGAACCACAGTAGGAATTATGTATTTTGGAGGACAGATGGCAGGAACGATTGCACCAACATTAATGGGCTATACCATCACCATATTTAACGGTTCTTACTCTGGGGCTTTCACATTATTAATTCTTTCTCTTGTGATCCCTATTGTGACAAGCCTATTTTTAAAAACAAATTCTAATTCAACACAAATAAAAGGAAGTAATGCAGCATGACGGATATTCAAAAAATAATTGACATTATTGAAGAAAAAAGGGACCATTTCATTCAGGTCAGCGATCAAATCTGGGATTTTGCTGAAACCCGCTTCCAAGAAGCACGCTCTGCTGAGCTAATTTGTCAAACGCTTGAAGCGGAAGGATTCTCAGTTGAAAAAGGAATTGCAGACCTACCTACCGCTTTTGTTGGCAGCTTTGGTACTGGGAGTCCTGTTGTAGCCATTCTAGGTGAATACGATGCACTTTCAGGACTAAGCCAGAAAAGCGGAACGACCTTTCACGAACCCATTGAAACAGGCGGAAATGGACACGGCTGCGGGCATAATCTTCTAGGAACTGGCGCTCTGGCGGCTGCGATTGCTCTAAAAGAGATGATGGAACAGCAGGGGCTGCAGGGAACCGTCAGATATTATGGGTGTCCTGCTGAAGAAGGCGGTTCTGGAAAAACCTTTATGGCTAGAGCAGGTTGTTTTGATGATGTTGATTTCGCCCTTTGCTGGCACCCCTGGACAACTAATACCATTTTACCAGGGAACTCATTAGCTAATTACCAAGTATACTTTAAATTCAAAGGAAAAAGTGCTCATGCGGCTGTTCAACCTCACTTGGGAAGAAGCGCACTTGATGCCGTGGAACTGATGAACGTTGGAGTAAATTACCTGCGGGAGCACATCATTTCAGATGCAAGAATCCATTATGCCATTACAAACACTGGAGGATTTTCTCCTAATGTTGTCCAAGCAGAAGCAGAGGTTCTTTATTTAATTCGTGCACCTAAGACAGACCAAGTTAAAGAAATATACGAAAGAGTTTGTAAGATTGCTAGGGGCGCAGCGTTGATGACAGAAACAGAGGTAGAAATTGTGTTTGATAAAGCCTGCTCCAACCTGGTTCCAAATAAAACGCTTAGCGCCAAAATGGCTGAAGTAATGAATCAGGTTGGCGTGCCGGTTTATAATGGGGAAGAACTTCTTTTTGCCAAACAGCTTCATGCCACATTATCTGAAGCAGACAGAAAAAACGAATTGAACAATCTGCCGAAAGAAGTAGCTGAGGCTCTCAAGAATAAAGCGATTTCCGATATCAATAATCCTTATTCTGATGATTTAGCAGATAAACCGCTCGGAGGGTCGACCGATGTTGGGGATGTGAGCTGGCTTGTACCGACAGCGCAAATTGGCACTGCCTGCTGGGTTTTAGGGACACCGGCCCATACCTGGCAAGTTGTTACCATAGGCGCTACATCAATTGCTCATAAAGGAATGCTTCAAGCAGGCAAAGTACTAGCCGGAACAGCACTTGAAGTAATTAAAAATCCAGAGCTCCTGGAGAAATGCAAACTTGAACTTAAAGAACGCTTAGGTGGAGATGTCTATCAATGTCCAATACCTAAAGAAGTCGTTCCTGCATGTAATCGGATTTAGAAACAAAGGGACGGTTCTTCTGCTTTCGAAGCAGATGAACCGTCCCTTTTCATATCCGAAATATCAGAATCGCCCCTTGCATCCCATCATGATGCAGAAGAACCGTCCCCATGCATCACTTGCATCTTTTTAGTAATGAACAGGATTCCTGGCAGTAATATGACGGATACGATGAGTAAAATGATGGTCAGCCAATTTTGGCTGGTGTCGTTGACTCCGGCTGCGAAGATGACACCGAATACGCTGGAGGCAAGGATATTGCCTATGAATCTTGATGTCATAAACAGACCTGAGGCCGTCCCCGTTTCCGCTATCGAAACAAAGGAATAGAGCCGTGTTTGTAAACCTATATTTAGAATACCGTTACTTAATCCAATAGTCGCTAACACGATAAATATCCAGTAAAGCGGCGAGTTATGATTGATTGTCAGCAATAGGACACCGCCCACTACTCCAATAATCCCTCCGGTTAGTAACGGCTTTCTATATCCCGACTTATCGATCCAACGTGTCGCAAGCGGTGTGGTAACAATGGAAAATATGGATATAGAGAGCATGATGATACCCGTAAGTTGAGAGCTTAGCTTTAAAACAGATTGTAAATAAATCGGCATGGAAAGCAGCAGGGCAAAAAAGATCACTGTTGCCAAAATATACTGAACATACACTAATGAAATATTGGGGTTATTCTTTAGGAAAATAACATCGATAAAGGGCCCCGCTTTCTTTTTTTCGAAAAAGTAAAACAAAAATGTCAGCACTAAAGAACCAATTAATGCCCACACATTCAAGCCTCTTGCGAGTGTTTGGAAAAAATACATCCAGCATGTAATAAATAAACTGAACAAAATAATCCCAATTCCATCCCACTTGAATGTATTATTTGTACTCCTCACATCATTCGGAATAAAAAGAACAGCCAAAATAGCCGAAATAATGATAATCGGAAAGTTCACATAAAAGATTACATGCCAGCCGCCCTGCTGAATTAACAGTCCGCTGATCGTCGGCCCAAATGCGGCTGACGTGGTGGCAAATACCGATAGTGTGCCGATTACTCTGTTTTGATTTTTTTGAATATAGGAGCGAACAATACCGATTCCAGCAGGGTATAAAGCGGATGTACCGATCGCTTGTATCGTCCTCATGCCCAAGAGAAATGGCATATTCGGCGATAATGGAGCGGTAAATGAAGAAATACCTACCAACAATAGGCCAAATAAAAAGATTTTTTTCCTCCCATAAGTGTCACTAAGTTTACCAATGAGAGGCAGGAAAATAGCACTTACAATAAAATAGGAAGCAATCAACCACGTTATATCTTTTGATGTAAGCAAAAACTCATCTTTTATCTCAGGTAATGCGACCGTTATCATCGTTGTATTTAAAGGGTTCAATATGACCCCTAACGCGATGGCAACGATCAAGAAATTTCGGTTTTTAACTAAAGAAACATTTTTTGTTGCAAGCATGTACCATCCGATCTCCTCTTACCAATTTAATTATAAGTATATCATGAAACACGGGGACGGTTCTTTTGCTTCAGAAGCAAAAGAACCGTCCCCGTGCATCCTTTTACTCATTTACGGGAAAATTACTGTAAAAGATTTGAAAGGAGTGATAATTAATTGAAGAAGACTGGTTGGATTTTTATTACGTTATTTATGTTGGTTTTTGCTGGGTGTACGACTGCGCACAAGCCTGAGAAACAGCATGAGACGCAGTCTGAAGCAAAGAAAGAAAACAAGGGTGAGGACAGCAAGCCTGGGGCTAGTGATAATCAAACAAAGGATCAACTGGCCGGAACCGACTACCGTGCTTACCAGCATATGACCTACAAAGGAAAGGTTGCTCCTAAGTTTGGAGCAGATGAGCTTAGCGCCCCGCCATCGGGGAATTGGCTCACAAATGGCGGAGATATTCGCAATAGCAGATACTCCCCTCTTGATAAAATCACTGCTACTAATGTGAAAAATTTAAAATTAGAATGGGTCACAAGCTTAGGTTCCGGGACTGAGTTCAAATATTCGGGTGAAGGAACCCCGCTTGTTTATGATGGCGTCATGTTCACCATTACAGGAGCAAATCAAGTTCAGGCACTTGATGCCAAAACCGGAAAAATGATTTGGGAATATCGGCCGCAGATCCCAAGCGGCATGAATACTGTCTGCTGCGGGTGGTTAAGCCGCGGAGTCGCCTTAGGAGACGGTAAAGTCTTTGTCGGATTACTGGATGCCAGACTGGTTGCTTTAGATCAAAAAACCGGTAAGGTGGTATGGGAAACGAGGGTCGATGATTGGGAAAAAGGCTATACGATTACAAGCGCCCCGCTCTATTATGATGGAAAAGTCTACACGGGGATTGCCGGCGGTGAATATGGGATCAGAGGGTACGTAGCCGCTTATGACTCGGAAATTGGCAGACAAATTTGGCGGAGTTATACGCTTCCTGCCCCTGGTGAAAAAGGAAGCGAAACATGGCCAAAGGGCAGCAAGGACTGGCTGACCGGCGGAGCGCCGGTATGGAACACTCCAGCAGTTGACCCTGAATTAGGGATGATTTATTTTGCAGCTGGGAATACCTCCCCGGACCTAAACGGCAGCAATCGTGAAGGAGATAACTTATTTGCCAACTCCGTTCTTGCACTAGATGCCAAAACAGGAGAATATAAATGGCACTTCCAAGAGGTGCATCATGACATTTGGGACATGGACCCGGCCAATCCGGTCGTTTTATTTGATGTAAACATGAATGGACAAATGCGTAAAGGAATTGTCCAAGCCGGTAAAACAGGCTGGCTATATATTTTGGACAGAACTAACGGGAAGCCGCTGATTGGCATTGAGGAAAAACCGGTTCCGCAAAATGCCAATCAAAAAACATCACCAACTCAGCCGTTCCCAATTGGTGATGCATTTGTACCGCAAGCAGTGACGGAAGAAGACGTAAAACGCGATTTGCCGAAGGACTTTAAAGGTGACATTGGCAGTATCTTTACTCCTTTCTGGGATAAACCTGTCACTCTTAAACCAACACCGCAGGGAGGAGCCAACTGGCCGCCATCTGCGTATAACCCGAACACAGAGTATTTTTACGTAATGGCTAATGACAATTATTTTGCCTATGCCCATTATGCAGAAGAGGAAAAGGAACGGTTTACCGAGGGGAAAGAATATATCGGCAGCGTCTGGCAGCCGGTAAAAAATTCACCAAGCCGCGGTACTGTGACCGCTCTTGATGTGAAGACGAATAAAATTGTTTGGCAAAAGAAATGGGATGCTATCGCTTACAGTGGTTTGTTAACGACTAAAGGAAACCTGTTATTTACCGGTCATAATGATGGACGGATTATTGCCTACGATGCTTCTAAGGGCGATCAATTATGGGAGTTTAAAATGGATGCCGGTGCAAATGCTCCGCCGATTACTTATGAAGTCGACGGAAAGCAGTATATCTCCATCTATGCTGCCGGAAATACACTGGCCGGAACAAAGCATGGTGATAAGATCTATACCTTCTCATTGGAGGGCAAATATGGATCGGTTAAAGATATCCCAAAAAATAAAATCAATACCTCTCCAGTCAAGCAGAATGTGAAGGAAAAGCAGCAGGCTAATAAAACGAAAAAAGAAACCTCGGGCACTGCCTCTGGTGAAGCGGTTTATAAAAACAACTGTATGGCCTGTCATGGCGATGCAGGAGCAGGCGGACACAATGGTCCAAATTTACAACAGACAAAGATGGACAAGGCTGCCATTATTAGACAGGTAGAGAATGGAAAAGGTCAAATGCCGCCATTTAAAGATAACTTAACGACGAAAGAAATTGATGCAGTCGCTGATTATGTAAAGAGCCTGGGCGGCGGATGATAGCTGTCCGAGAAACAAAAAAGGTAATCGTCCTGTTTTAATGGACGATTACCTTTTTTTAGTTGGCAGATGCTTTTTCTGTTAAGGAAATATGAATTAATCGGTCATCTTTATCGGTCGGATTTCCGCGTTTGTCACGGTTGCTGGTAATTGTATACAGTTCGTTGTGATCGACCAGCACATCCCTTAATCTTCCTGCCTCACTGTAAAACTCCTCAAATTTCTTGCTGGCAAGGTCATACGTAAAGATTTTCTTTCCGGCTAAGGAAGCAACAAAGAGCTTTCCATCATTAAATGCCATACCTGATGGCGCCCACGTTTGATCACCGGATTGAAGAATCGGCTTCATCATGCCTTGTACCTCTTTATCTCCTTGTGCAACAGGCCAGCCATAGTTTTTCCCGGCTTGAATCAGATTAATTTCATCATGCCCTGATTCCCCATGCTCTGAACTATACAGGTTTCCATCCTGATCCCAAGCCAATCCCTGTGGGTTACGATGGCCATAGGAGTAAATATAAGAATTTTTATATGGGTTATCAGTGGGAATATCCCCATTCACGGTCATTCTTAAAATTTTTCCGGCTAAGCTGTCAAGATTTTGGGCGTTCGCTGATTTGCCGATATCACCTGTAGTCGCATACAGCATACCATCCGGGCCGATTTTAATTCGGCCGCCGTTATTAACCTCGCCGCCAGGAATTTTATCCAAGAGAACCTTGTCTTCCTGCCACGTCTTATCTTCAAGCTTGAGTGAAATAATCCGGTTCAGGGTCTCGCCATCTTTCTGATAGCTGTGAAAAGCAAATGCTTTCTTTGTTGTTGCAAAATCAGGTGCTAACGTAAACCCGAGGAAGCCGGCTTCCCCTTTATTGAAAATCTTCTCAGAGGTCTTTACATTCTGAACATCTACCAAGCCGAGGTCACCATTTATTTGAATGACCGACCCTTCCCGCTGGCTTAGGAAAAACAAACCGCCATTCTTATTAATCGTCCATGGGATATACAAATGATTGGCATTCACACTGCCATCATCGGATACTGCTACCTCGACTGCCTTATTCATTACCTCGCTTGCATCCTGCTGTAAGGAACCCTGTTTTTGGCCAGAATCTTTTGCATCATCTTTATCTTCCCAAAACACCGCATACCCAAGCCCCGCTGCCAAAGCAACACTCAACACACTAAAACCTATTAACTTCTTCAAAATACCACCTCAAAAATATAATTTACACCAACAGTTTAGACATATTTCAGACTATTTAAACAATGAAGCATGGGGACGGTTCTCGTGCATCAATTGCGTTGGGACGTAGGGACGTTTCCTGTGCTTCAATCGCACGAAAAAAGGACGGTTCTTCTGCTTTTGAGGCAGAAGAACCGTCCCTGTGCATCATTTCTGTTTTAACAAGTATTCGCAAATTTTACTGGAGCTTAGTCTAGCCGCCACATATGGGGGACGGATTTCTCTGGTGCCTTCGAGCGGGAGTCCGAGCCACAAAACCTTTTCGTCGAGCATGACAAACGGAAACGGAAAGTTCTCTTCCTGGTCTGAAATAACGGTTAATTTCACCCGCTCTCCCCTGTTCGTTAACTGCTCCTTCCATTCTCCAGTTAACTCGGTTCCCTTCGGCAGGGAGATGGTAATCGATAACGTTGCCGCTTTCAGGTCACGAAAGACAGCTTCTAGCTTTAGTGCATGAATCCATCTTAATTTGGGGTGTTGGCTGCGAATCCATGAACCAATTTCCTTCGTTGTGACCGTTTGATTGCACCTGACCTGATAGTCAACGAGCTGCCTTAGTGTTTTTCCTGAGTAAACATGTTTTTGGATAAAATATCCATTACTGACGTGAAGAAATTTCCCCTTCGTTCTCGTAATCGCGACATTAATGAGACGCTCACTGTCTTTGCCAATTAAGAGCATTCCAGCCCAGTCCTGCGGGGCACTGTCGACTGTATCAAAGATCATCACATCCCGTTCACTGCCCTGGAATCGGTGGACAGTGGCCGCAATAATATCCGCTTGGCCGAGCTCATTCGTGTATATCTCTTCAAGCAGCAATTCCATTAGATTCGCCTGCGCCCTGTATGGTGTCACATACCCAATCGATTTAGCCCCGTCAAGGTAAGCTTCATGAATCAATTGAAAAGACAATAGCAGCTGCCAGAGGTTGAATCTTGAATTAGTCGCTTTATCACTCATACAATGTAAACCCGTGAAACTTGTATCCACTAGCACGGCAGCCTGTTCTTTAAAGGGGGCAAGCCTTGTGATTCTGTTCCTGCTTTTATAAACACTCTCATGATCTCCAACCAGTGAATGATAGATATACTTGTTGGTAAAAGCAGAAATATCGGGGTGCATCCTCCGCTGTTCCCTTAATAAAAAAAGCTGCGGGTGAAGTTCCCCAACGTTTAGGGATTCCACAACCCCAGCATGATGGAACACATCCTCTTTCAGCCATTTGGCCACAAGCGGATCGCGGCTTGAAGCAATCGGAGGCAACTGTTTGAAGTCCCCGCAAATAATCACCCGATGACCCAGTGCAGCCGCAAAAGCAGCCTGGGGCACATAGGCCATACTGGCTTCATCAAGGACGACGATGTCATACTCTTGCTCATAAACGGCGCTGTCACTGGCTGCCTTTGCCAGCGTCGTCCCGATAATGAACGCCTCTTTTACTAATTGGACTTCTTTCTTCCGGACTTTTTCCAAAAGTCTAGCAATTTGTGTTTCAAGCTCAAGCAGATGATCCGAATCTCGTTTGCTAAAAGAATGGGCCAAATCCTGCTTTAAGTTACGTCTTTCTTCTATTAGTCTCTCTCGATCCTGGGCTAGGAGCGGGTCCTGTTTTTCAATGAGCAGACCTGTGGTAATTTCGTGATGGGCCGACAGCGTATCACCGCCACCACCATAGCGAAGCACATCCCCTTCCCGGAATCGGTCTTTCCTTTTAACAAAATCTGTCAGTTCGCCCATTAAGACATCAACAGCTTGATTGCTATGCGACAGAATCAGCACCTTTTTCTGCTGAAAATATTTGTTGGCTGCCGTTCTGGCCAAGGTGTAGGTTTTTCCGGTTCCCGGCGGCCCCCAGACAAACGTGACGGGATTGTATTTTGACCGTAACACCACTTCGTGGACATTGCTCTTAATCTTGTCTGCAGGATGCTTAGTTTCCATGGGAGGATTCATCAATCTTTTCACTCTCAGCCGCTTTTGCTTGTTTTTTTTGATTTCATCCAAGCGTTCGATTAATTGCTCCAGCAGCTCCCAGGGATCATGCAGCAAAAATGCATCGGAAATGAGGTCGCCAAAGCTTTGCTCCAAAGCAAGGATGACTCCCCTGCCCTCGGAAGAAAGCACCTTTCCGCTGCTTTTCATCGCGCCCCATTCCAACTTTATCGCCGAACCAACAGGTATCCTTAATGGAATGGCTGTATCAAAATAATAGCTGTAGGCTTCATCGTTTGATAACAGCCTGCCATTAGTCACAATATAACGGCTTCCGCCGTATTTTTTTAGGTGATTAATCTCATTTTGAAGGGCTTGCTGCCACTCTTTGAGATAGGTTTTGGTTGTTGTCATTTGGATCTCCTTTTGAAACACAGGGACGGTTCTTCTGCTTCAAGAGGCAGAAGAACCGTCCCCATGCATCATTCTCCTTCCTCCTCGTCCTGCTCGTCTTCCTCCTGTAATTTTTGGATTTCATCGGAAAGCTGCTCAAACGCTTGGAGTCGAAATTTCGCACTGGCAATTAGGTCATCGATGATTTGAATAAACGTCTCATAATCAATCCTATTTTCGCTGCAGTCTTGAATCATCCTTATTAAATCTGCCTCATACAATTGATATCTCTCTTTAAACGTTTCATTCTTCATCGTTAGGAAATACTCTTCATCCACAACGAATTCATTAAATATTTTTTTGGTCAATCGTTTTTTTGTGACTTTTATTTCTTCTTGATCCTGCTGACTTTCATAATGCTGCGCATCCTCATATTCTGAGCAAAGCGTCGCATAAATTTTCTCAAGCAGCTCCGTCGGCTCTAAATATCTTAAATTCGGCATCTCGAAAACCTCCCATATCTAGTTATTTCCAAATATCTACTGTCAAACACGGGAGTGATACATGGGGACGGTTCTCGTGCATCAAAAAAAAAGGGCGGCTCTTCCGCATTATGAAGCAGAAGAACCGTCCCCATGTCTCATTAAATTGAAATATGCTTTCAGTATTCCTTGCCCGATTTTTTTATTTACTGGATGGGAATCTGTGAGTGTATTGGGAACGACAATGGAAAAGGCGATCTCTGGGTCATTAAATGGTGCATAACCGACCAATGTTAAATTATAAGTGGGTCTGTCGGTAATGAGTTTTTTCTTGATTGGGTCATAATAGAATGCTTCCGCTGTCCCTGTTTTCCCTGCAATATTGTAGGAACGAAACGGCTCTTCAGCAAAGGAAGATGTAGCAGTCCCTCCAGCTTCTTGGTAAACCTTCCTTAATCCTTCTTGCACTCTTTTTATATGACTAGGTTCCATATCTATGCGATTCAGAACAACTGGCTCTATTGATGAATAAACAGGCCCCAGCTCTTTTTCCGTTGTGGATTCGTGAATTTCTTTTACTATGGTTGGCTTTATTCTATTTCCATTATTAGCAATTGTGGCAATATATTGGGCCAATTGAATGGGAGTATAGGTATCAAACTGGCCAATCGCAAAATCCAGAGCTTTACCGGGGATGGAAGTTTCCCCCGGAAGACCTGTTGCCTCGTTTGGCAAATCGATCCCCGTCCTAACGCCTAGACCAAATTGGTTAAAATAATACCTAAAGGTTTTGAAAACCTTGGTACCTCCAGGCAGCTTCATATTGGGGTAATATTCTGTCCCCATCATTTTTATCGCTGTTTTAAACATATACACGTTCGATGATCTTTTTAGCGCTGTTAAATCGTCAATCACGTCCATGTTGGTATACGATTTTTTGACAGGTGTACTTTGAATGTTTAGCGGTTCATCCAGGATCGGGGTACCTGGCCGTATGACGCCAGTTTTAAAACCCGTCAATACAGTAGCGCCTTTTACCGCAGATCCCATGGCATAGGAAGAGGTAATGGTCCCTAAAGCATAATCATTCACTGTCCACTTCCCATCTTTTTGCTCGAGTTTTTTCCCGGCTAAGGATAGAACTTCCCCTGTTTTTGGGTTCAGCATGACAACAAAGGCACGATCCAAGAATGGCCCTCCACCATTGATCTTTGCGGACATCAGTTCATTCGCCAGAATTTCTTCCACTCGCTTTTGCAATTCTATGTCGATCGTCAACACCAAGTCTTTTCCTGGCTTCCCTTCGCTCATTACCTTGCTCGAAATGATGTTTCCGGTATTATCCGTCTCGTATTGGATTTTTTCTTTCTGTCCTTTTAAAACACCCTCATATAATAACTCAATTTGACTTTTTCCCACACGGTCATTACGGCTATATCCTCTAGGAAGATAGTAATCTAGTGAATCCCCAGGCAGTCCTTCTTTTGAGGTCGTAACATTTCCTAAAACAGACCGAAAGATATCCCCATTAGGATACTCTCTCTTCCAATCCGTAACGACATCAACGCCTGGAAGAAGGTCCAAATTTTCGCTTACGACAGCCAGTTCTTCTAATGGAACATCTTCATTTTTGACGATTTGTGGTGTCAAAGCATAGCCGCCTGCCATCTCACGATAAATAGCTGCGACTTCCAGCTCCTCTTGGCTGATTTCAGCCAAGTCTGTTTTCGGATCAATTCTTTTTAGCTGCAGCTGGTATAATTCTTTATTGGTCAAATCTTTATTACTTTTTTCTTTAGCTGTCAGCTTTTGTTCAGCTTTTTCCGGCCGCGTTAAGATCCAGTAATCCTTTAAATCCCGCTCTGTTAATTTATCGTTCTCTTTATCTATTAGTTTTGCTAGTTCCTGTGCAACCTTCAATACCTCCTGATTGGAGATATTGACTTCCCTCGTATATGAAATGGTATTAACTGACAAATTGCTGACGATTGGCCTTCCAAATCGGTCATAAATCTCCCCCCTTGGAACGGGGTGATTGACCGTAATATTATCCGTTCGTGCAATCTCTTTTTGATAATCTTCACCATATACAATTTGCACCACACCCATCCTAAAAATAAGGACAGAAAACAACAAAAAGACAATCACGAATAGAATATTAACTCGGGCCAGTTTCACGTTTTTCTTTTTATTCTCTGTCATCCAACCAACCTCTCACTATCACCTCATACAGTAGTTAGGTCTATTTTACGTTGGAAACGGAAGGAATTTCCAGTAATATGCATAGAAACACAGAAGCATGGGGACGGTTCTTCTGCATCACTATTGAATTTTGCGATGGTTTCCAATCGGATATATCGATATATTGTATTGCATAATTACCAGAAAACAGTAACATTAATGATATACGTCCTTTAAAAATGCCTGGAAAATTCCTTGGCATTTTTGTTTTGTGTAAGTATTTTTAAAAAATAATGATAGGGGTGTTGCAGCTTTATGAAGCTTTATGGAAAAATCTTCAAAGAATATTGGAATCCCTATGTAGCTATTAGTATTGCAGGATTAGTAAGTGCATTGTACTTCGGCATTACCGGAACTGTTTGGGCCGTGACTGGGGAATTCACAAGATTGGGCGGACATATTTTAGGATGGTTCGGTGTCGATGTTTCGGATTGGGCCTATTTTCAACTGGTCGGCCTTCAAGGGACTCCCGTAAGCCGGACAGATGGCTGGATTGTCATCGGAATGCTGGCTGGCGCACTCATTACAATTCTCCTAAGCAACAGTTTCAAAATCCGTGTTCCGAAACAAAAAAGGCGGTTGGTACAAGGATTTATTGGCGGAATTATAGCAGGGTTTGGCGCCCGTCTCGCTCTTGGCTGTAACTTGGCCGCCTTTTTCACAGGCGTCCCTCAGTTTTCGTTCCATTCGTGGATTTTTATGGCCGCCACTGCAATCGGGACCTTTTTTGGCGTTAAGGTTGTGAACACAAAATGGTGGAGAGGCAAGCCAACACTAATGAAAGGGACGATGAACCCAGTTGTTACCGAGCATGTCCAAAAAAGAAACATTCAGCCTATCTTGGGTGTAGTCTTTGCCTGTCTTTATATCGGTGTCATCCTTTACTTTTTCGCAACAGGCAAAACTCTTTTGGCGGTTGCATGTATAGCTGGGGCCTTGTTTGGCATTCTCATTGAACGCGGACAAATTTGTTTCACTTCCGCTTTCCGCGATTTATGGATCAGCGGCCGTGCCGTTATGTCAAAAGCCATTGCCGTCGGGATGATGATTAGTGTCGTGATAACATTCATCTATATTCAAAACGGCTCTGTTGCTCTCATCAAAATTGCTGCTCCTAGTACTGTAATTGGCGGGCTGTTATTTGGATTTGGTATTGTTCTTGCCGGCGGCTGTGAAACCGGCATGATGTACCGGGCAATGGAAGGTCAATTGTTATTCTGGGTTGTTGGTGCAGGAAATATCGTCGGAGCTACATTCTTGGCATACGGCTGGGACCACCTTGGGATTTTTCATGCCCTTGGGGAAAATTGGCCGAAGGTAAACTTAATTGAACAATGGGGACCTACAGGAGCACTGGTTGGTACAATGGCTATGCTGCTTGTTTGGTTTTTACTTTCAAACTGGTGGGAAAAGCGGTTCCGTTATGGGACTGGAATCAAACACGAAAAGAAAGAACGGATTTCACACGTTACAAAGGAGGCATAATTCATGTCACAGGTGATGGATGTTAACTACACTTTAGACATTCGCGGCGAGCCATGACCATACCCTGTCATTTATGCGCTGGATGCGCTAAAGTCTATGAAAATCGGGGAAGTATTACAGGTCATCGCGGACTGCCCGCAATCATTCCGCAGTGTGCCGGAGGAAGCCGTCAAACACGGCTATAAACTTCTAGCCGAACCGAAAAAGGTTGGGCAGGATATTTATTTTTATATTAAAGTGGTGTAAAACAAGGGGACGGTTCTTCTGCCTTATAAGGCAGAAGAACCGTCCCCTTTCATCATTATTTCTGTCTTGGTTTGATATTGTCTCTTAGTATGTCAATTATTTCTCTTGTTTCATCCAGGTGTTTGACGGTTTCGCTGTATGCCTGCGAGGCTACGCACATAAATAAGATGTCAATCACATGAAGCTGAGCAATTCGTGAGGAGGTGGCCCCGCTTCTAAAGGTAGGCTCTGTTGTTGCGGAAGTGTATAGCCTGATATCCGCCTGTTCCGTAACCAAGGATGAGCCATACTTCGTCAAGCTAATGGTATGGGCTCCCTTTTTATTGGCAAGCTCAAGAATTTTAGCAACTTCAAAGGTTTTTCCTGAAAAGGAAATTCCAACAACAACATCATTTTTATTGGCGTTCGCTACTAACGTTGCTGCCATGTGTAAATCCGGAAAAGCCGTTGCCTTTTTATTAATTCTTAAAAACTTTTGCTGGGCATCTTGAGCGATGATACTTGACGCACCAACGCCAAAAAAATGAATCGTTTCCGCGTTTCGGCACACCTTCACAGCCCGTTCCAGTTCTTCATAATCTAATAATTCCGCGGTTTCACGTATCGTTTGAACACTATTACTCGTCATTTTTTCAATAATGGATACAGCAGATTCGTTTGGCTCAATATCACGAAACCCTACTGCCCTATTTTTTTGTAAGTCGCCAGCAATTCTAAGCTTCAGGTCTTGAAGACTTTTTAACCCGAGTGATTTGCAAAGCCGGATCACGGCAGCGCTGCTGGTGGAGCTTCTTTTCCCAAGCTCACTTGCAGTTAAAGATATGGCTTCCTGTGGATTTTCTAGAATATACATGGCTATTTTTTCTTCGGATGGAGGAAGTTTCGAATGCATTTCTGACAGCATCACGAGTCCTCCTGTCATGAATGACATAGGCATCATCTCTCTTAACATATGTCTTTTTTTATATCGTTTTCTTCATCACATGAAACCTGCGGGTGACTTCAAAACCTGTTTTTTTATAAAGGTATCCGGCTGAGCTTTTTTCGCCTGTCCAAAGGAACCAAGCACCATGCAGCCCTTCGGAGCGCATATTTTTCAAGCAATCCTGCAATAAAATCTTCCCTAAACCGTTTCCCTGTTCATCAGGATGCACGCCAAATGGGCCAAACCGGTCTGGGATGCCTTCATAGCCGCCATAGATACAAAACCCAACCAGCTTGCTGCCGTTTCTTGCAACCAAAATACGATTTAGTGGCAGGCCTTGCAACACCCCTTCCCGAATCGCCCGGCCCCAGTCTGGGTTAAACTGAGTGTTGGCGAATTTAATGACTTCGTATAAGTCCTTATCTTGTGCTGTCGCAAAAGAGTATCCTTCTTGCTCGCGTCGTTTTTTCAAATCCATGACAGCCTCAGACGGGATATAGCCAACCAAGCTTCGGTCCATGGCTACCGGTGAATATTGTTTTTCAAACCCTTGGTTCAAAAGAAAGGCGTAGCCCTCGGAATAGGAATCTTCGTCAATTCCAGGCAAAATATAATTGGGCGCATAGGATGCGAAAAAGACGTTTTTTCGTCCTTCTGCGGCGAGGAAGTCAATGGCTGCTTGCATTAACGCTTCGCCTACACCGGACTTGCGAAAATCACGATGGACAAAAAAGAATGGAATCCAGCCATTTTCCGGTTCTAAATCCGTACCCATCATCGGTAGCAATCTCCTTACAGCATACACACAGCCAACTATTCTGTCATCATCTATGGCCAAGCGGAATCCTTTAGGGTCAAAGTTTGCATCTAGCAAAACAAGATTGCGGAATCTATTAGAAGTAATCGGGTCATGCAGTAGGCTTTCATTCCAGAGCTCGACAATTTTCTGTTCATCGCCAGACTCATAATAACGATATGATATCACAACCATTCGCTCCTTTTGAATTCTGTTCATTAAAAAGAATTCAATTCATTATTTATACAGAAGATACGGTTCTCTCTGAATTTTAAAAGCCTCTGATTGTGCCTCGCACTGTTCTAAGAACACGTGAGCTTGCCCATTTTGGATTTGATTCCTTAGCTCATTTGTGCCAGCCAAAAGGTCAAACATGTATCGTTGATTTTCCTCATGCTGAACAAAAGCAAAATCATATGGATACATGTCTGCAATCGTTTCAAGTAACGCCAAACCTGTCTTCAAAGAATGAATTGCCCTCCGGTCCACCACATGAAGCTGCACACCTTCGCAAGCAACTTCTTTGTACTTTTGATAAGTGGGAATAAACGAAATCGGGCGTGCCAAAACACCGGGAAGCTGTTTATCATTGAACGCCCTGGCCAATCGGTAGCTGTCCAGATACGGAGCTCCGATATATTCGAACGGACGTGTCGTACCTCTTCCTTCCGACAGGTTTGTCCCTTCCACTAAACATGTTCCCGGATACAGAGTGGCCATGTCCATTCCAGTTGTATTAGGTGAAGGCGGAATCCAAAACAGCCCTGTTTCATCATAATAATACTGCCTGTTCCAGCCCTCCATCGGAATGACAGTCAGGTCACAATCAATCCCAAATTCATGCTTATACAGAAGCGCCATTTCCCCTACCGTCATCCCATGTCTGTTGGGAATCGGATAGAGACCAACGAAAGACCGAACATTTTCCTCCACCAAATTCCCTTCCACTGCCGTTCCAGAAATCGGATTGGGGCGGTCAAGGACCACAAACTGTTTTCCCTGTTCGGCACAGGCCTCCATCATATAGGCCATGGTATAAATAAACGTGTAATACCTTGCCCCTATGTCCTGCAGATCAAAGAAAATAACATCAACGGGGTCCAGCATTTCTTTGCTTGGCTTCTTGGACGCGCCATATAAACTATAAACTGGCAAGTTTGTATGGGGATCCACAAACGACTGAACTTTCTCTCCTTCTTTGGCACTCCCGCGTATTCCGTGTTCCGGGCCATAAAGCGCCGTCAAATGAAGGTCTGGATGCCCGTGAAAAAGGTCAATCGTTGGAACCAGCCTTTGATTGACACCTGTCATATTCGTGACAAGACCGATTCTTTTTCCTTTAAACTCCGGAGGATATTTTTCAAAAAAAATATCAAGACCTATCTTCACATTTGTTCCCTCTTTCACAAGTGGTAAGAAAGAGAGAAAAACTCTCTCTTTTTACAAGCTTTATTCTTTTACGCCGCCTAAAGTCAGACCTTTAACAAAATGGCGCTGGAATAAGACGAACACGATAATCATTGGAATGGAAGCAATCGCTGCCCCGCTCATCAACAATTTAAAGCTCGCCAGGTTTGCATCCTGCAATGATTTTAATCCTACTGGCAATGTATATAAATTCGCATCATTCAACACGATGATTGGCCATAAGAAGGAATTCCAAACGTTCATAAAGGTGAAAATGCCCAGAGCAGCCAAACCTGGTCTTGCTAATGGCAGCACAATTTTCCAGAAGGTTTTCCACTCGCTGGCACCGTCAATTTTTGCGGCATCCAAAAGCTCATCAGGAATAGAATACATAAACTGTCTCATCAGAAACACGCCAAATACCATCGATAAGTCAGGGAATATCAGCGCCCAGTGCGTATCCATAATCCCCAAATTTTTCACCATCATGAACATTGGAACCAATGTAACTTGTCCGGGAATCATCATGGTTCCCACTATGGTATAGAAAATCAGGTTTCTCCCCGGAAACTGTTTCTTAGCGAGCACATACCCCGCCATCGAGTCGAATAACAAAATACCAACCGTTACCACAACGGCGATATAAATACTATTTAAAAACCACCGGCCAATGCTATTTTTTTGGAACAATGTCGTAAAGCCGGAAAAACTATCCGTCACAATTTGATCCATGACTTCTCTGTGATAGGTTTCAGCCTTCTCATCTCCGGCCTTTTCGGCATCACGTGCCTTGCCCCAGTGCTCAAAATATTCCGGGATCCCCATCGGATACATTTTCGGCGGGTTGGAATCAACATATGAAACTGGATTCTTCAAGTCTTCATCCTGATATTTGCTTAATTGCAAGGATGTACTGAATACCCAATACAATGGCAAGAGGGAAACGATAGAAAAGACGAGCAGCATTACATAGATGATTGTTTTGTTTAATTTCGGCAACTTGTTTCCCTCCTAATCATCATACCGAAGGACTCGGAATTGAATAATCGAAAATACTAAAATAATAAAGAATAAAACAATAGATTGTGCCGCTGCAAAACCAAACTCGAAATCTCTGAACCCTGTTTTATAAATAAGGTGGACGAGTGTTTCGGTGGACGTGCCTGGCCCTCCCCCAGTCATCATAATAATCTGAGTAAATACCTGGAAGGAGCCAATCGTGCTTAACAAAACCAAATAGAGTGTGGTAGGCTTCAATAACGGAATCGTGATATGAAGCCATTTTTGAAAACCGCCTGCACCGTCAATGGTAGCAGCTTCATATAACGAGTTGGAAATAGAACCCATCGCAGCCAGGTACAAAATGATCCCCACCCCAAATGGTATTAAACATTGCATGAGAATCAGCGACCATAAAGCGGTTGAAGTTTGTCCCAACCAGTTAATCGGATCAACTCCGAACCAGCCCAGCACATAGTTGAATAAACCAAAATCATGATTATACATCCAGCGCCAAACCATCGCGACAATGACCATGGAGGTGACGGTTGGCAGATAAAAGGCTCCCCGGAAGAAGCTCTGTGACCATTTGCCAAGAGGGTGAATGAGAGAAGCGATTATGAGTGCACTTATTACGTTAAATGGTACCGTTACGACGGTAAAGAGAAATGTGTTCTTTAAAGCATCGTAAAAGGCACTGCTATGAAAAACTTTTACATAATTGTCTAAGCCGGCCCACTCACTTCCAAAAATTTTATATTCCTGGAAGGATAATACGAATGCCCATACCACTGGTATCGCAATAAATGCAACAAACAGGATTAATTTTGGAAGTAAAAATAGGTAGGCGGAATAATTCTTTTTGATTTGGGTCAAAAGAGATGATTTTTTTGCGAGAACTTCTACATCAGCAGCTGTATGTGCATGTTGAACGGGTTTCAAGTTAACTCCCCCAATCTTGATTGAACTTGGGGCTGTCTCATAAGGGGGCGGGCCCGTTAGGAGAGACAGCACCAAGCCGGTTACTGCTTATTTCAGCAGCTCATCCACTTTCTTTTGTGCATCGTCCATGGCTTGTTTGGCTGTTTTTTCGCCATTAAATACAAGCTGCAGTTCTGTTTGAATGGCTTCATCAATTTTTTTCCATTCAGGATGGCGTGGAAGCATTACAACTTGTGAAGACATTTCCTGAGCACGTGCCATTTGTGGATTATCTTTGTATGGATCTTTATCAGCCGTGCTAATACGTGCCGGGAATGTTCCATATTTTGTTGCCATTGTAAATTGTTCTTCAGTTGTATTAATAAACTTCATAAATTCGCCGACCACTTTCTTCTTGCTGGCATCTTCCTGGTGGAACATAGTCCAGCCGCCTACACCGCCGATTGTAACTGGTTTGCCCGATTTTCCAGTTGGGTAGTTAGCAACAGCGAAATTGGTAGGGTATTTGCCTTGCGCCGCACCAATTGCCCAAGTAGCCCAAGGTTGCATAGCAACTGTTCTTTGTTGTGCATTTGCCCATGCTTGGAACGTGCCGCCAACATCTGCTCCACCTGATGATTCTGGAGAAACTTTATCTTTTAATTTCAAATCAGCCAGGCGTTGAATCGCGGTTACTGCTTTAGGATCATTGAATGTAAATTTCGTCAAATCTTTATTTAACGGACTTCCGCCATCAATATAGAAGAATGGCCATGCTTCATAATAGCCAGGCATGATATAGGTAGAAAAGCCGAATACATCCGTTTTGCCATCGCCATCACGGTCAAATGTCAATTTTTCCGCTGTGTCGAGGAATTCATCCCAAGTCCATTCGCCATTTTTCGGCGGCTCCACGCCGCGCTCTTTGAATAAATCAAGATTTAATAACATCGTATGAACAGTCATCGAGTTAGGAATACCGTATAACTTGCCATCATACTTGTAGGCATCTAGTGCATTAGGATAGAAGTCTTTTAATTCATCTTTTGTATAAAGGTCATCAACCGATTCGATTACACCTTGATCGACTTGGTCGATGCTGACGGCACTGCCGCTAATATCTACTGGCGCAATATCAGGCCAAGATTTCCCGGCAATCGAAACGCCCAGCTTATTTGGAAGTTCAGCCCATGGAACTTGCACAAGCTCCACTTTAACCCCTTTATGCTCTGCTTCGAAATCTTTAATTTTTTGTTCCATCCAGTGGTACTTATTATCTTTATCATCTGGCCAGCGCGGACCATCCCACACGGTGATGGTGCCTGTCCAATCTTTGCCGCTGTCAGTGCTTTTTGAAGCTTCTTTGTCATTACTGCATGCCGCCAAAGTTCCAATACCTAAACTAGCCGCAAGAAATAGGCTAAGCATTTTTTTCATTGGATTTTCCCCCTTTATGATTGTAAAATAAGGTTTTTTTCATGATCCATCAATATCCTTCACCGCTTCTTTCCGGCCCTCGCCTCCTTTCCGTATTTCGTTTCGCATCGTGTATATCTACCAAGCGATTTTCCCCATAATGACCGGATGTCTCGCTCCTGTAGCAGATGGCAGATTATTGAAGCGTTTCATATAACACTGGTAACCTAGCAGGGCAAACACGACCGCTTCCTTCGCGTCACTTGGAATACCAAGGTCGTCCGTGCTCCCCATATTAATAGAATCGGGCAAATGCCTCTTTAATCCATTCATTAAAGTACGGTTATGCCAACCCCCGCCGCTTACATATACCTCTTTGATATGATGGCTAGCTATTACTCTAGAAATATCGGATGCTATGGTTCGAGCCGTCAACTCTGTAATGGTGGCGAGTTTATCAGCCGCCGATAGGCTTGCTTCGTCCCATAATTTCCGGGCATACTCGATTCCGAACAATTCTCTGCCCGTGCTTTTGGGTGGTGGCTGATTGTAATAATCATGTACAAGCAGCTCTAAGAGCCAAGCTTCATCCACTCGCCCGCTGGCAGCGATGGCGCCATGATCATCAAAAGATCGCTTCCCATTTGTTGCCCAGCCCGCAAATGCATCGATGATCATATTGCCCGGCCCGGTATCGAACGCAAGAACATCTTCTTCACTGATTTCAGGCGGCAGTACCGTGATGTTGGCGATTCCGCCGATATTGACTAATACCCGACCAAACTCTTTTTCCCGAAATAACAGGTTATCTGCATAGGGCACCAGTGGGGCGCCTTGTCCGCCTGCGGCCATGTCCCTGGTTCGAAAATCGCCAATAGTCATGACGCCCGTACGTTCGGCAATCATGCTAATGTCACCGATTTGCAGTGTGGAAGCAACCGAATGTCCAGCGATTTCCACACTTTCAGGCTGATGAAAAATGGTTTGACCATGCGAACTGATGAAATCGATTTCATTCGTCGTCCTGTTTGCCTCCGTTACCACCTTTTTGGCAGCATCAGCAAACAGCTCGCCAAGCAGCATGTTCATCGCCGAAATTTCTTCCATTCGCGCTTGTTTTGGGTCGCATAGGCTTAAAATCTTTTCCCGCATTATGTCTGTATACTGTAGTGTGGTAAAATGCAATAACTTCAATTGGATGTCTTCCTTTTCCTCCGTAATGGAAACCAATGCCGCATCAATTCCATCTAAGGAAGTTCCCGACATAAGCCCGACAACCACCTTTTCATCTTTGTCCAGATTCAAGTTCCCTACCTCCCTTCGACCAAACACCTTATCAGGTTCATCACCATTTACTTACTATTAGTCTACCTTTGTTTCATTTTTTGAAAATTTATCATTGTGGAATGGTCACTGGCAGCCGACTTGTCATCTGTTCCAAACCGTATATCGCTTTGGCAGCCATTTTTAGAGCTGGATACGGAAATTCGTATGTGCAAATATAGCCATGAACATTAGGCAAATACGCCAAATCATAGGGACTTCGCGTCGCAATAACGACAACCGGCACACCCGTGTCGTACAGTTTTTCTACCAGTTTGACTTGAGAATCACCCGGCTTGGCAGTTAGAGTGCCAATTATGATGACATCAAAATCCTTTGCTTTCACAGCAGCTCTATCGATTTCTTCGTCTGTTGGCGGATTGGATACCTCCAAAACATGTGCATCTGGATCCATTTCCTTTACAGCTTTGCCAAGGTGAATGGACGAATAGCGCTTATCTTCCACTTGCATGGTATATTTATTTTCAGAATAAACAACGAGCACTTTTTGTCCGCCGTTTGGATTGATTGGCAAAATCTCGTTATTCTTTACAACAGTAATACCCTGCTTATAAATCTCGTCTGCCAATTGTTGATGCTCCACGCAGCCGACTACAGAAGGAACTGCCGCTTCGTTTTCAAGGCTCAGTTCATCCCAATGTAGATATTTATCTTTTAATCTTTGAATACGCCCGACTGCAGCATTAATCGCCGCCGCCTCTATTTCTCCCGCTTCCACGGCTGCAACTATCGAATTGATAGTTTCTTTCTGCAGATGGTGAAGATGGGACACCATGACCAGGTCCACACCCGCTTTAATCGCTGCCACACCGCCAGCGGTGGTTCCAATCGTATTGGCAATGGCATTCATTTCCATGCAATCAGTCGTAACAACACCATTAAAGCCTAGTTGCTCCCTAAGTAGTCCGGTGATGACCTTTTTGGATAAAGTCGCTGGTACACCTGGTGTATCCTCAATAGCTGGAAAGTACACATGGGCTGACATGATTGTATCGGCACCTTGGTTTATGTTTTCGATAAATGGCTTTAATTCAATCTCCCGCAGCCTTTCCATACTATGGGAGATAACCGGGAGATCCAGGTGTGAATCGACATCGGTATCCCCGTGTCCTGGAAAGTGCTTTAATGTTGTGATCACTCCGGCATCCTGCATGCCCTTCATTGCCATTTTGCCAAATAAGCTAACCTTCTCGGCAGACTCACCGAAGGAGCGTACCCCGATGACCGGATTTTCAGGATTATTATTGACATCAAGCACCGGAGCCAAGTTCCAATTGATTCCTAGGGCTTTTAGCTCTTTTCCGGTAGCCAAGCCTACCTGATAGGCGTTCTCCGGCTGGCCGGTAGCACCCAAAAGCATGGCACCTGGGAAGATGGTTGCCCCTTCGCCAAGGCGGCGGACAACTCCATTTTCCTGATCAATGCAAATCAGAAGCGGCCTTTGGTGCCCTGCTTCCTTTGCTTCCCTTTGAAGCTCATTTGTCAGATTTAAAATTTCTTGAGGAGTTCCTATGTTTCGTCCAAAAAGGATGATTCCTCCCACATGGTAATCCCTGATTAATTCTTTGATTTCTTCGGAAGCTGTTGTTCCTTTAAAACCAGCAACCAACAGCTGTCCGACGTTTTTGCGCAACTCACTGCTATTCAAGATTCGGCGCCTCCTTTTAAAGATCAAACCCGGGAATGCTTGGTCCTCTTCTGATATTCGCTCCCGCAGGAAACTTTAATGTTTGAGCATATCCAGTCCGATTCAAACAGCCTCTCATCGTTCCGAGTGCCTGATAATAATCGAAATAACGGAAATCCTTTGAGTTCATGATGAACCAATATTGGGATAATGCCTCGAGGTATGTATCAAATTCATCGGTCACATCCACATAGATATCCGGAAGATAACCCTCCATGTCCTCCCAATTCTCGCTATGAAACATTCTGGTTAAGGAATGCGGCGGAAGTCCCTCCAAATCAAAGCCCGGAAGAGCAGCCTTTAACCACGCCGCTTGAACAATTTTTGGACAAAGGGCATGGTCGGGATGCATGCTGTTTTCCCAATGGGTGATGACCACGTTCGGTTTTAACTTTCTGAACAAAATGGCCACACGGGAAATAGTTTCTTCATCCTCCTTTAATTCCGCATCTTTATAATCGAGGGTAATACTCTTCGCGCCCAGAACAACGGCAGCCTTTTCAGCCTCTTTGACCTTTTGGTCACGATACTCTTCAACACTTAGTCCTGCCGGTGTGCCTTTTTCACCGGCTGTTAAATGCAATAACGTAACCTCATGTCCCGCTTTTGCATATTTATGGGCAATCGCGCCTGCCTGGAGTTCCACATCGCCACAATGGGCCCCAACCAGCATAAGATGAATTTTCTTTTCCACGTTTATTACCCCCTTGGTCAATCGAAATGTGACCGAATGATGTTGTGCAATCTGGGCCGCAGCCGGAGAATGGGATCCTTTCTTCCGAAGTGTACCCGGTTTGTCAGCAAAATGACATGTAGCTGAATCTCAGGGTCAAACCATATGCTTGTTCCGGTAAAGCCTGTGTGACCATAGGAGGATTCAGAAAAAAGGTCGCCGCAGCTGGAAAGATTAGGGCTTTTTAAAATCCAGCCCAAGCCCCTAAATTCATGACTAAACGTTGAAAAATTCCTTCTTGCAATTTGCAATGATTGCTTAGATAAAATGCGGTTTCCATTGAAAACACCCTCATTTTCAATCATAGAAGCATAGTTTGCCAGGTCCTCGATGGTCGAGAATAAACCAGCATGCCCGCTGATTCCGCACATACTTTCGGTATTGTCATCATGAACAATGCCGTGCTTATAATCGTTTAGCTTGTCGCTATATTCTGTGGCGGCATAGCGTTCCCGTTCAAAACGGGGGCGAAATCCCGTTTCATTCATATCTAGCTTGTCGAACAATTCTCTTTTCACATATTCTTCAAATGGTACATCTGTAACCGTTTCAATTAATTTGTATAGTGTAATGAAACCGAGATCACTATAAATCACCTTTTCGCCAATGCCAGCCACTAGCTCATCCTGAACTATTTTTTCTAAAATTTGTTCGGTTGTTAAATTCTCACGAAAATATTCATAATGGGCAGCAAGGCCTGACGTGTGGGTTAATAGGTTTTTTATGGTGATTTCCGATTTCCCGCGCTTCCCGAATTCCGGCAAGAAGCGGGCAACTTTATCGTCAAGGTGCCATTTCCCTGCTTCCATGAGCTTCAGCACAATCGGCAGAGTCGCTGTCACTTTTGTTAAAGAAGCCAAATCAAAAACCGTATTCCGCTGCATTGGTTCCTTTGACGGGTAAATCACTCGATAGCCAACCGCTTCTTGCAGTATTGTTTCACCTTGAAACGATACATGAATCACTGCTCCAGGAATGTGCTCTTGGTCAACTTCATTTTGCAGGAAATCCAGAATTCGCCTTTCCATATATGGTTACTTCCCTTCTTTAGCAAGTTCTATTGCTAGCCGGGTAAAACCATTTGCCTGCTCAATGACTTCATTAGCCCTCTCAACGGAAACCCCGCCCATCAACATGACAATAGCCGGTTTTACCTTTTGATTGGTTTCCTTAAGGGCTTTCTCTGCTTCTTCATACGGAACGCCCGCAATATCCATGACAATTTGTTTGGCTCTCTCCACTAACTTTATATTACTTGCATGCAAATCGACCATCAGATTGTCATATATTTTGCCAAGCTTGATCATCGTGGTGGTGGACAGCATATTTAACACCATCTTTTGCGCCGTTGCTGACTTTAACCGTGTAGAGCCTGACAAAATCTCCGGTCCGACAACCACTTCGATATGATGGTCTGCATATTCACTTATTTCTGCGTTTTGATTACAGGCTATTGATACCGTTACTGCCCCAAGTTTACGTGCATGCTTTAGTGCCCCAATGACATAAGGTGTTCTTCCGCTTGCAGCAATTCCGACGACAACATCGGATTTTGTGAAACCTTTACTCTCGAGATCATTTGCACCTTCTTTGAGAGAATCCTCGGCTCCTTCCACTGCCGTAAACATGGCCGATTCTCCCCCAGCGATGATCGCCTGAACCAACTCCGGAGGAGTACAAAAGGTCGGAGGACATTCCGCCGCATCCAGCACCCCAAGCCTTCCACTTGTACCTGCACCGACATAAAATAATCGGCCATTATTTTTTAGAGAGTGATAAATGGCTTCAATCGCCGATTCAATTTGCGGCAAGACTGCTTCAACCGCATCGGCAACCGTACTATCTTCCTCATTCATAAGTGTTATAATTTCAAGTGTTGAAAGCTGATCAATATTACGTGACCGCTCATTTCGCTGCTCAGTTGTTAATGCAGTAATGTTGACATTCACATGCGACACGCCTTTCCAAATTCCTTAATATAAAAGAAAACAATTTACGTACTTAGCAAGGATTACAATTCTTTGTAATATTGCTGATACTCTTTCCAAACTTTGAAACCTAACCTGCCATAAAATTCGGTTAAGCCGGTCCAATCAATGACAATTCTATTGATCTTTCTATCTCTTAAAATGGAGACAGCCGCTTCTACAATGGCTAATCCATATCCTTTTTTTCTTTCTGCCCGGTCAATCCCCAACGGTCCAATTCCCCCTAAGGGTTCCTGAAACAGAGAAGCCCAATAAACATTCTGGGCGATAAAGGGTGAATCGGGGTCATTAATCCTGCAGAATCCAATAATGTCTCCTGCTTTTTTTAATACGACAAACTCTCTTCCGTTCCCGCCACATCTGAAATAGTGGTGGGCTTCATATTCCCATCTCCCAGGGAAACAACGCTGCAAAAAAGAAAGAAATGGTTCCTTTTCATTTTCTGTAAGGAGCGAAATTTGAACGTCCGTAAGCTCAGGTAGGGCGCTTTTTTCATCGGTTTGATAATGGTGAATCAAGTCCGATTCCGTACCGGCAGCCTGGTAACCTTTTTGTTCAAACCATTTTTTCGTTATTTCATATTCTATCGGCACACCCGGAAAGTAGTGGTGAGTGTCGCGGCCTAAAAACACCTTCTTGCAGCCGCTCTCCCTGAGAGCCGACTCACACCTTTTCAGTAAAGCGCTTCCAACTCCTTGCCCACGGGAGGAAGACCTGACAATTAACACCTGAATCCAGCCTGTTTGTCCATCTCTCGGTATATTTATTTTCTCTCTCCATGTTTTTGACACAATGAAACCTGCTAGCTGGTCCTGATCATCGATTGCCATACACGATCCTTGCGGCAGGATATTTTCATCATCAAAGCTGTTTTGTTTAAAAAGCTTCCCAGTCATTGGAAATTCTGCTCCAATTTCCGAGTTCCATAGATTGACTAATTGTGGTAATTTTTCTATATCCCATGGTATATATCGCATCAGAGGCCCACTCCTTTACCTCACAGCTTTCGGTCCATCTCGATTATTTCATTTAGATACTTCCATTATATCAAGGTACTGGAAAATGTGAAATAAAAAATCAAAAAACATTTAATATTTTTGTATTAATATTTCAATATTTCTTCATATTTTCTATAAAACTTGTGTCTAGGTCTTGATGGACACTAATAAAGCCAGCAATAACTGCGCCGCCAACAGGCTCCATTTCCGGCTTAATCAATTGAACATTTATGTTTAGTTCTTGCAGTTTCGACTGCATGATAGGCATAAGCAAATCTTCCCGATTAAAAACCCCGCCGACAATGACCACTGGGATCGGCCCCGCAGAATCCTTAAACAGCCTCTTGCTTAAGCTTCTAATCGCTAGTGCAAGTTTGCAGCCGGCGTGTTGAATAATTTGGTTGGCCGCTTCATCGTTTTTATCTGCGGCAGCTGAAACATATTTACTAAGCGGCGCAATGGCCATCCTCGACTTTCCGGTCTCATAAATGAATCGGATTAGTTCTGTTGGTTCCTGCACTTGAAAGTGATCAAGAAGCATGTTTGTCAGAATGGTTTTTTGCCCTCTTCCATCGTACGCCTTAAAAACAGCATTCAAGGCCGCCCTTCCGATGTCGTAGCCGCTGCCTTCATCATCAATTAAGTAGCCCCAGCCTCCTGCTCTTTGCCGTTCACCACTGGCATTGATGCCGAAGGTGATCGAGCCGGTTCCAGCTATTTGCACAATTCCCGGAACACCTAATGTCCCTGAGTACAATGCATTGACAGCATCGTTATCGACGATAATCTTGACATGGCCGGGGACATGCTTTGCCAAAATCTTTTCCATTACCTCCTTTGCTTCAGGCCGATCCACCCCGGAAATTCCTGCAAACACAGTATGCAGCATCGAAAATGCTTTTTCGTTTTGGCTTTTTAATGAAGTAAATAATGAAGACAGTTCTCTTTCCACAACGTGTATGTCGACACCGTTATGATTGGTCCCGCCGACCGTTTCGCTTGCATAAATTTTTCCAAACTGATCTGCAATAACTCCCTTTGTCTTTGTTCCACCGCCATCAATTCCAAGTACAAACATGCCACGCTTATCCCCCAAGAAAATTGTTTTTCACATTTCTATTATACATATTTGAAATATTATTTTAAATATTTTATTAAAAATTAAAATAAAATTTTAAACCTGTTTGAAATAAAATTTCACATTTATTTTTAAATATTTGAAATATTATGTTGACTACACTCATTTTCGTTTCCTATAATTTAATTGTCATGGAATGATAGTTTGATAGAGGGAGGGAAGATTTTAGAATCTAGCAGTCACTTTTTATTTAGGAAAGCGCTATCAATTAATTAGGGGGGATAAAATGCTTACTAAACAAGTAAGTAGATTCATTAGTGTGTTGTCCATTGTATTTATTGTCTTAGTTCTCTTCTTTAGTATCTTCTCTAGCCATTCAACTGTATCTGCCGCGAAACCCCAAATGACCTTTACTGAAAAAATTATGGCAAAGAATACATCGGCTGCAATCTTAGAATTAGAACTGCAAGGTAAACTAAAGCTTGCGGAAGACTACACTGTACAACAATGGGTTGATGGCAAGCAATATCCAAAATCTCTTCAGGATGTCAGAGTCGGAGCCGAAAATGTGACAGTTAAGGTGAATCCTAACCGCGAAATTACCAAAATCGTGATTGATGGGGTTACACCAGTAGAAAGCATGAGAGTTGGGATTATGACAACCAACTTTGCTTCAATGGAACATGTTCAAATTCAATTAAGCTCGCCAACGGGCCTAAAGATTGTGGACAAGCTTGCAGATGAAACCGTTGAGGCCGCAGGTAATGAGGTTATCACATTCAAATCTGTTGATGGTACTGTTTCTGTTGTGAAGGCAGATGGGTCTGTAATTTACTCTACAAAAAATAGAATTTACGTATCTACAGATGAGTCTAGCAAAATAAAAGCAGCCAATATTAAGAGAGCACAGGGTGTTCCTGAGTATAGAGGCAGCTTTGAAATTACTTCCGTATTGGGAAATAAGCTCCACTTAATTAACGATGTCGATTTAGAAGAATACCTATATCAAGTAGTTCCTAGCGAAATGCCAGCATCCTTTGGTCTAAATGCTCTAAAAGCACAAGCAGTTGCAGCCAGAACCTATGCATTGGGTGATTACCTGGGTGACCGCTTTGCCAAAGACGGTTATTTTGTCCTAGATAGTGTCATGAGCCAGGTGTATAACAATTCAGCTGAAAATGCTCTAACCACTCAGGCTGTACAAGAAACAATAGGCACCATTATGTTTGGTAATGATGGCAGTTTAGTAGATGCAAGATACTATTCAACTTCTGGTGGATTCGGAGCGTCCAAACACCAGGTTTGGGCGGATGGCGATGGCTCCTTCCCTGGGCAAGTGGTTCCATATTTATTGTCACAAAGCTATACATTTGATCCAAATGATTCAACAAAAATGCTGACAATTGATACGCATAATGAGCAGGAAATCCTGCAGTTTTACAAAAACTTGTCTTACCATGGTTATGATGATACTTCTGCCTATTTTAGATGGAACGTCTCTTTCTCTAAACAAGAGCTTGCTAATACAATCAATGCAAATATTAAGTCTCGATATAATGCCGATCCAAAATTTGTTCTTACCCAAAATGCCACTGGTGAGTTCGTAAGCCAGGCCATTCCGGCAGAGGGTATCGGTGAATTTAGAAATATGTATGTGGCCAAACGCGGGGACGGTGGAAATATTATGGAACTTGTCATCGAGGGGTCCACAGGCACGTATAAAATTGTGAAAGAATACAATATTCGTTTTACCATTCGTCCTCAGGCAGCATTCACACAAGGTGCCGATGTTTTACTTTATCGAGCAACTGGTGGAAGCTCTGACTATACTGCAGCACCATTGAAAAACTATTCCATCCTTCCTTCAGCCTTCTTCAGCTTTGAGATTAACGATCAAACTGGAGTTACGTTCTATGGCGGCGGCAATGGCCACGGTGTCGGGATGAGCCAATACGGCGCTTCACAGCTTGGCTTAGCCGGATGGGACTTTGATAAAATCTTAACCTCTTACTATCCAAATATGAATCTTACAGATGTATCAGTAGTTGGAGCACCTAGTCCAAAAGGACAAGGCAAATAACAGCAAACACGAGGACGGTTCTTCTGCTTCGTGAAGCAGAAGAACCGTCCCTTTGCATCATTTTTGACTGATGAAATCACGGAATTGATCCATATCGAATTTTTTCCCGGGGCAGGTCTTGGTTGTCCCAGGTAACTCACGGTGTCCTAAAACATCGGATACAGGGATATTGAACTCGTTCATTAAATAGTGACAAAGATTTTTCGCTGACGATAATTGCTCTTTTGTCGGATTGTCGACATCGAAATCTCCAGTAAGACAAATACCGAGTGATACTTCATTATAATGATAAGCGTGGGCGCCTACATGGTAGCCTCTCCCCTTCAGAATCTCTCCGTTTGCTTCTATAAAAAAGTTATAGCCAATTCCACTCCATTTCCGTACTGCTTGATGAAAGTGGTGGGTCTTATAAATATCCCAGCCCTGTTCTTGCGCATGGTGAATAATAATGTATTTTATCTGACCAGGAATTTTTTTTAACGGTTCGGAAAATTGTAAATGAACATCCCTGACAAAGTTAGGTTCTTTTAACATGAAATCTCTCCTAAAAATCAAGAAACACCCCATCTGGGATAATGTCTTGATGATCGATTTGTTCACGGACCTTTACTGATTGGAGATAACGAAAATGCTTGTCTCCATAAATCAGCCTTTAGATAAAGATTTAGCGATTTCCGTTACTTTCCTTGCCGTATGTATACGTTCCCTAAATGATTTAGAGCCTGGCTAAAGTTAATATGGGTCATACCAAAGACTTTTTTACCAAACTTAATCACCGCAAGCCCCATCTTTGCCGCATCCTCGTATTCCTTTTTATGGTGATAAAATAGACAAGACTGATATGATGCATGGGGACGGTTCTCGTGCATCATAAGCAATATAAAAAAGGAGACGGTTCTTCTGCTTTTGAAGCAGAAGAACCGTCCCTGTGCATCATTAAACGTGTTATAATATGTTAACTAGATTAGATTTTAGGTTTACCTTTAACATTAAATGGGGGGGAGATTTATGTACAGGCTGCGAGGTCATCATCTTTTTTGTCTTCTTGGCTATCGGGGAATGGGCTATTCCGAAGAATACGTGAAAAATATGACACATTTACATCAAAACTTGAGAAAAAACCCCACAACTTTAATTCATCTTGTAAATGGACCTGATCAGTTGTGCGAAAAATACCCTAACTCTGGGCAATACCACTGCGAAGACAATCATATTTATTCTAGAGACGCCGCTATTTTAGAGAAAATGGGGCTTAAAATCGGACAAATTCTGAGTTGGGAAGAGATCGAATCGCACATCCGAAAGTTTGTCGTTCCCGCCGATATTCAAACCATCTGCGAAACATGCTCCTGGCGTTCCTACGGAGTTTGCGAGGAAGGGATTCAAGAAATTCATGACGGGAAGGGCTTAAGGGAAGTTAAATGAAACAGGGGGACGGTTCTTCTGCCTCTGAGGCAGAAGAACCGTCCCCATGCATCATTTTATGCCCAGAAATTTTTCGTATTTTGATAATACTTCCATATAAATGGGCGGCGGTGCGACATCTGGTTTCTTTCTCCTGACTTTCCGCAGTGCCTGTTCACGATCTAACCGATACCGGTACATATAAAAAGCAGTTAGAATAAAACCAGTTCTGTGTATGCCAAACCTGCAATGGATTAGAACTCGATGCCCCCGGTCCACCAACTTGTTTATTTGCTTCATCAAATTATCTAACCATTCCACGCTTGGTTTAACCCAAAGAAAGATGGGTGACCAAATCATAACTCTCCTTGAAAAATCAAATTCAGGCTGATCAGGGGTTATGCGGAGGTTTACGATTGCCGATATTTTTCTTTTAACAAAGTTCCAGTCATCGGAAGAAATACTCCCCCCTGCGTACAATCTTCCTGGGATCATTTCAATATGGTTCAATTTGTTTACTCCTCCGTACTTGATTAATTTACATTATGAAAAAAGAAGGTTAAAGTTCCTCATCATTCCTATCCCAGTATTTTTTACGAGCAAACAAAAAACGACAATGTTTGACGATAACATTTAGTAGAATAGTAGTTACAATTTAATGTTTTTGTTAAAAAATAGTAAAAATTGAAACATAACCAATATATTTAACGTCTATAGGATTGATAGCTGAAATTACCTAGGGTGGGGGGATTCTTTTTGGAAAGTACGGTAAATATTAATGAAATCAATCAACAACGTGCAAATCCAACAAAACGGTTTGCAAACTGGAAGTTTATCACAGGAAGTATCATCGTTGGTCTTGCAGTCATTGCGGCAGGCAGCTATTATCAGGCAACCCACTTTAATTCAAATATCAAGATTAATAGTGTAAAAGTCAATGGACTGAGTGCTGAGCAAGCACTTAACAAGTTAAAAACAACCGAGTTAAAAAACGTGGTCTATATCGGCAATCAGCAAATTATAGATGGTGAAGATACGAAGATGGCATTTACGGACAAAGATTTGGCCGATGTCAAAAAATTATTAAAAAGCCAGTGGACGTTTTTACCGTCTTCAAAAGCAAAAGATTATTCATTAATGCCTGGAAATCAGGACCAATATCGAAATCAGACGTTGAAAAAACAGTTGGAAGAAAAGCTGCTATCCATGAATCAAAGTTTAAAGGTGCCTCAAGATGCTGTTGTTCGTTTGGAACAGGGTAAAATTGTTGTTTCTAACAGCATTGACGGTGAACAGTACGATGTCGCCAGTCTTCTCAAGGACTACGAAAAGCATGAATATGTTGGTGAAATCCACCTTAATCCTGTATACATACAGCCCATTAAAGAAGACAGCGAGTTTGTAAAAAGTCAACAGAAAAAGCTGGAAGAATTCCTTGCGCAGACCGTTGAATATAAGGTTCAGGATAAAGTTTTTCCATTAAACGCAGGCGAATTAATTAAAAATGCCTCCATTTCAAAAGATTTGCAGATTAAGATTGAAGATGCAAGTGATATAAAGAATAAGATTGCTGAAATTAATAATTCACAATCCACATTAAATAAGGACTTCTCATTCAAGACCCATTCAGGTTCAGTGATATCGGTAAAAGGCAAAGGCTATGGCTGGGCCATAAACGTTGATAAAGAAATACCGAGGATTCTGGCTGCTTTTGAAAATGGGGAGAAATCCGTAGCCGCCTCCAATATTTACGGTAAAGGCTGGAAAGGTGAAGGATACGGATATGATACGATTACGAACAATGGCATTGGCGATACGTATGCCGAAGTCTCTATTGCTGAGCAGCGGATTTGGATATACAAAAATGGACAATTAGTCGTCACGACGAATGTCGTAACAGGCACACAAAACACCGGTCATGGTACATCACCAGGAGTGTGGTATATCCTCTATAAGCAAACATCTGCCATCCTAACGGGCAGAGAAAACGGAAAAATCACTTATCAGACTCCTGTTCAATATTGGGCCCCGTTTACGAATGACGGACAGGGATTCCACGATGCCAACTGGCGATCAAATTGGGGAAGTAAAGCCTATCTTGCGGCAGGATCACACGGCTGCGTCAACACACCGCCAAGCGTGATGAAAACCGTGTACAATAACCTCAGTGCCTATCAGCCGGTTATCGTTTATTAAAGATGAGACAAGGGGACGGTTCTTCTGCTTGATTTTTTAAAGCAGAAGAACCGTCCCTTTGCATCATTCTATAGATTAGGTATCTGCCAATCAATCTCCTCCATTCCCAGTTCACGTAAAATTGCATTCGCACGGGAAAAGGGCCTGCTGCCAAAAAAGCCCCTGTTGGCGGAAAATGGGCTTGGGTGCGGCGACTTTATAATGAAATGCCGTGATGAGGTTATCAGCTGTTGTTTTTGTTGGGCAAAATTCCCCCAAAGGATAAACACTACCGGTGTCTCCCTATGATTTAATGTTTCTATAACTTTGTCCGTGAACATCTCCCAGCCAAGGCCTTTATGCGAGTTTGGGGTTCCCGCTTGGACGGTTAAGACCGCATTCAGCATTAATACGCCCTGTTTAGCCCACTTCTCTAAGAATCCATTATTGGGAATATAGCATCCCAAATCAGACTGCAGTTCCTTATAAATATTTTGCAAAGACGGCGGAACTCCTACCCCCGGTTTAACTGAAAAACTTAAACCATGGGCCTGACCGGGACCATGATATGGGTCTTGGCCTATAATCACTACTTTCGTATCATGATAAGGGGTAAAATGCAGCGCATTATAAATATCATATTTATCGGGATAGATCTCTCTTGTTTGATACTCTGCGGCCAATACTTTCCGCAAACGTTGATAATATGGTTTCTCAAACTCCCCTTCTAGCAAATGCTCCCAGTCGTTTTTTAAAATAGACATGTTCGTTACTCACTCTTTCTAAAGTTGTTAAACACCTTTAATTATAGGAGTGATTATTTGGGGTTTCAATGAAAAGAAGAACCCGCCCCTTGCACACTAAAAAGTAATGGTATTTATATCCAACGGAAAGTAAAATAGACATGTAGGTATTATTTTTGTTAAGGGGCGGATCGGTATGATTATCGTAACAACAGAAAATATTGCGAATCATAAAGTGACAGAAGTGTTAGGTCCTGTATTTGGATTAACTGTCAGGGCAAGAGGAATTGGCAAGGATATTATGGCTTCCTTAAAGGGGCTTGTCGGCGGCGAAATCAATCAGTATACAGAAATGCTTGAAGATGCCAGGAAACAAGCGATCGACCGGATGGTGAAAAATGCTGCCGCAATGGGAGCAAACGCGATTGTAATGATGCGCTTTGACTCAGGAGAAATCGGCCAGAATATGAGTGAAATTGTTGCTTACGGAACAGCTGTTGTTGCGGAAAAGGAATAAACGATGAAGTGGATTTTGGGATTTTACGGCATCCAAATCTTCATTCTGATTATGCTAATCATCCTCTCCTGGCTCATTTGGGACCGCCGCTTCAAGAATAAACATGGACAGCAAGTACCTAAAGGCTTCATCCGAACAAATGAAGTTTCCATTGATCCAACCACAAATAAAAAATTAGTCGTTTACTTCAATCCGGAGACCGGAGAACGCTTCTATAAAGAAGATTAAAACACGAGGACGGTTCTTCTGCTTCATTTTTTGAAGCAGAAGAACCGTCCCCATGCATCATATTCCGTAATAACCGCAAACAACCTGGCCGACAGCTTTTGCTGCTACTAGGAGGGCGTCTTCGTCAATGTTGAATTTCGGATGGTGGTTGAAGTATGGTTTTTCAACCCCTTTTGGTGTACAGCAAATGTAGAAGAAGCAGGCTGGGAATTTTTTCGCATAGTGCGCAAAGTCTTCTGATGGAGACAATTTCGGAAATTCCCTTACCTCTGTAATATCTTTATCAATTGCGTTCTTGAGAACCTCTGCGACCATCTCCGTGAGTTCCGGATTATTATACAGTGGCGGATAGTCAGGTGTATACGTCAACTCACAAGTGACGTTAAATTCTTCTTCAATCCCTCTTGAAATACGGCGAATTTCTGTTTCGATTAACGTACGGGTTTCATCTGTCATTGCCCGCACATCGCCTTCAATTTCGACGCTATCCTTAATGACATTAAAGGTACCCTTTCCGTCAAATGACCCAATGGTGACGACGCCCATATCAAATGGATTTAAGCGGCGGCTGACAACGGTTTGAACAGCCGTTACAAAATGAGCTCCGGCGACAATCGCATCATTGGCTAAATGAGGCGAAGAACCATGGCCGCCTACCCCTTGGACCTTTAATTTAAAGTAGGCACGTCCAGGAAAGACGTATCCACTGTTATAGCCAACAACCCCGGAAGGTCCCATTGGCAGTAAATGAATACCGAAAATATTGTCCAAATCATCAAGCAGCCCAGATTCGATCATGCCGATTGCTCCGCCTGGCGGTACCTCTTCAGCAGGCTGGTGAATAATCTTAATCGTACCAGGAATTTCATCCTTTAACTGGATTAAACAATCGGCCAGCACCATGAGATAGGCAGTATGGCCGTCATGAGCGCAGGCATGCATGACACCTGGATTTTTCGATTTGAACGGAACATCTGTTTCTTCAAATATTGGCAGAGCATCGAAATCAGCGCGTAATCCAATCGTCTTCCCTGGCTTTCCGCCTGTAATCGTCACGATTAACCCGTTGCCGCCGCCCACTTTCCGATCTACCTTGACATCTTTTCCTTTATAAAATTCTTCGATATATCTGCTTGTGTTTTCTTCTTCAAACGATAGTTCAGGATGTTCATGAAGATATCGGCGAATTTCAATCATTTCTTCTTTACGCTCTTCTAACATTTGCATTAGTTTGCTCTTCATTCCCAGTTCCTCCATTCAATCTTTTTTGCAAAAATTCCCCGCACATTAACTTGCTTGTGGTTCGGCCTTCATTACACGCTCCCGCTCTTTCTCTTTCCCTGCATTTTGCGGAACCATGATGATAATGGATAACAGCGCCAGCACACCAAAGATCACATTCACGATGACACCTGCGGTTGCTGCGACTTCAATGCTGGAAACGGCCGCCATTGTGCTGTAGACCGTTGCGGAAATCGCCACACCGAAGGCGCCGCCAAGCGAACTTGCCATTTTATAAATTCCTGCTGCTTCACCCACTTTATTGGATGGGGCATTGGATACTGAAGTATCGGTAGAAGGTGTTGCATATATTCCAAGTCCCAGGCCAAATAAGGCAAAGCCAATAAACACGGCAATCGTATATGTTAAGTCATTCAGGAAGGTTAATCCCATCATCGCAACGCCAACTGTTGTAATAATCGTTCCCCAAATCATCGGTTTCTTCGCTCCAACTCTTTGAAGAATTTTCTCTCCGACACGAATCATGGCTAACACAGCAACCAAGTAGCCGAGTGACAGCATACCTGATTGGAAGGCTGTGAATCCCCTGCCGACTTGTACATAAGTGTTTGCGACAACAAGTGTGCCTGCGATTGCATTTAATAGGAAGTTTGAATAAGTCGCTCCTGCATATGGCTTATTTTTAAATAAGGAAAAGTCGATTAACACGATAGCTTTGTTTCTTTCCACCTTGAAAAAGACAATCGCTCCAACTATTGCAACTACAGCAAGGATGATGGTAGTTGGGCTTGTCCATCCTAAATCTGCTCCAAAAGCGATAAACACGTTTAAAGCAAGCATGGTAATTATGAAGATGCCTAAACCTGCATAATCGAATTTAAAAGCACCAGATGTTTCTCCCTTACTTTCTGGAGTATCCTTAATTAAAAACATACCAAGCAGCGCAAATATAATGGAAAAGATAAAGATCCATCTCCATCCCATGTAAGTAGCAATTGCGCCCCCGGCGAACGAACAAACCCCTGATCCGCCCCAAGAACCGATGGACCAAAAGCTTAATGCCCGCTGTCTATCTGCTCCTTCATAATACGCTTTTACTAACGCAATGGTTGCCGGCATAATACATGCTGCAGATAAGCCTTGAATGATACGTCCGATAATAAGAAGAACCGCTCCTTGGGCAAACACTAAACAAAGCGAGCCGATAATACTTAAAATCAAACCAATATTGGTAATTTTTTTACGTCCTATTTTATCTGCGAGCCCGCCCGCAGCCACAATAAACATTCCTGAAAATAACGCACTTAAACTAATCGCTATATTCAACGCCTCAAGTGATACCCCTAAATCCGCTTGAACAGATGGGACGACGTTGACCATTGCTTGTGCAAACAGCCAGAATGTAATAACACCAAACACAATTCCGGTAATTAATTTATTTGTACCTTTATAGGTGCTCATCATAAATTCCTCCTTGACCATTATTATTTGTTTTTTTGTCTTGGTTAAACTGCAAACTCTTAAAAGTAAAACAGGTGATTTAAATCATCTTGTGCCTTTATTATAAAAAAATGACCCCTTGTAAAAGGAGTCATTTTTTATGCAGATCACGGTATCGTCAAAGGCATTTATTAACTTTAAAAATAGGAACGTAAAATTTTACGGTCAATTTTTTACCTTATAGGTTTACTTTCCTTATTTCAAAAAAGTGAACCGCATTTACAGTTAAATAGGAGTAAAATGACCACTCCTCATCAATCATTTCATCATAAACCTCTAAACTTGGATGGCTTGTCCGAATAATATAGTCAATAATCTCTTGGTCCATACCATATTTACTATTGTTTTCCCGCCAGTTTTTATAAAGGGCCCCATGATCTTTATCAAAAACATATTTGCGTATTTGATATTCACCACTAGGAATCCCACTAATCGTTACCCGCATTTCTCGCATTAATTTTTGCAGAAAAGTTTCTTCAATTGAAAAATAGGGGTTCACAATATTACTGTTCATTAACACAAGCTGATAGCCGCGTTCATTTTCTGTCATGATATAAGATGGACCCTTTGCGACTACTTTACCTTGCAATTTTTTGAAGAATGACATGGCATAATAGACAGGCCGCTTGCCATTAAAATAATGAAACAGCTCCATTCCTTCTAAAGGAATATCTTTTCCTCCCATATTTTGCTCGTGTGTTTCGGTATTAATCCAGAAACCGAGCGTTTTCACGTCATCCGAAACTTTAATGGCATCATTCAAGATTAAAGCTCCCCGGAAAAAGGTTCCGTTTGTATAACGGGTATTTCCCGAAATGGTGTTCCAAGTCTGCAAATGCAGCGGCTTATCAATGGAATGCGCTTTTAAATATTGCTTTAATTTTTCCGTTTTTTCCTTTATAAAATCTTTTGCCAATCCATAATGGTGGTCGATTAATTCTTTAAAATTGATCACTTCATTAGGGCTGACTTTATAGGCGAGAAAATCAATTTCCGCAGCTTGCTGCAAAATCCACTTATACTGGTCATTTGTTGTACCAGCGGTAAATGAAAAAGGTAAAAACGCCCCTACTTGAATCGAAGGAATTTCTGTTTTTATTAACTTTCGCAGTTTTAAATAAAATTTCTCTAATTGTTTACTCGCAAAAGCCTGATCAAATGTTTCTGAAAATAAAAAGCACCATGTGGAGAGATAACTTTCACCGAAGACTTGTAAGCAATGTTTTAAAAAGCTCTGCAGCTTAAGTAAATAGGCATCCTCAGCTGTTGCTATTTCCGTGTAGTTTACTTGGATAAATAAGGACAATTCATTCGTTTTCATAAACTGAATGACCTCGTCTGAATTGTAATACGGTGAGGTCGTTGGGATTAATTCATCTGTTTCTACCGCTGGCGGGATCGTCCTGCCACTCAATAATTTTTGAATTCCAATATACTTAATATTTAAATCTTCTTTCGCTAAAAGAATTTGCGTTCGAACGGATTTCTTTAGTAATTCCCTTAGTTCACCAATCATTAGAATCTGGTTTGGATGTTTTAATATTTTTCTATTGGCAGAGCCTACCTCGATTTTCAGCTCTTCCAAGCGGGTTTCTGTATTACTAAATGATTTTGCATTTTCTCCTTCTGTGATCAGAACGCCTAATTTCATTAATATATCAGGAGAACTAAGCAAGATTTCTGTATCCTTCAGCTGAAAATTCTCAACAAGAGCCACTTTTTCCTGTACGTTCTTTTCACGGAATGTATGAGGTGTTTCCCCATAAACCTTTTTAAACAAACTTGAAAAAGATTTGGTGTTGGGAAAGCCATTTTTCAATGATATATATGTAATCGATTCGTCTGTATACAACAAATCCTTAACGCTATGTTCTAAGCGAATATTCATTAAAAAGCCTATGAAGCCAATCCCTACTTGCTGTTTAAAATATCGGGAGAAATAACTGGGAGACAAATAAAATTTATGAGCCACTTCCTCCAATGTGAGCGGTTCATCAAAATGCTGTTCAAGATACAAAATGATCTCTTTCAGCCTTGAATCCTCGACCTGAATATTTTCAGAAATCCTTCCTTCCTTTTTAAACCTGCGGATCAGCATCAGTAGAATTTTACAGACCATTTCTTGCATTTCAAGACGATAACCTTCTTCTTGCCTGCAATAAATAACCATCAACTGCGCAAGGAGTTTTCGCATTTCCGACATCATAGTTTCTTTCCCTCGGTCGATTTGCTGGGAAAATAAATCAAACTGATAATGGCGGTACTCCGAATAATATGTCGAGATAAAAGAATCTGGAACACTTAAGGTTAAAACCGTATTTTTCTTCGATCCTTTGACTTGGTATAGTTGATTTCGATTAATCACAAGGTAATCATATTCTTTAAGATGATAAAACCTGCTATTGGTTTCAATGATTAATTCCCCATCAAGAACAAGAAAAATTTCAATCCCCGAATACAACGTAGATGACAAAAGCTCAATATTTTGCAATCGCAACTGAAAATCTTCACCTGCAGCCACTTGGATCACTCCCTTCATTATTCATTGTATCCAAAAAATATGCACGGGGACGGTTTTTCTGCCTCACTGAGGCAGAAAAACCGTCCCCGTGCATCAGTTAATTGAGAAATGTTAATAGCAATTGAAAATTGGAGTTTATTTTCCAGTATATTGATTGGCGCCAATTATTTTAAATAAAAGTTCATTCTCCTTGACAAAATGGCAATATTTATATAATAATATCTCTTGTATTAGAATTATTTTAAAAAACTAATTATAATTAAAAGGAAAATAATTAGTTCCCTGTAGTTTTGGCAATAATGCTATAGTGAACTATTTATTAATACACCCTCAGGAGGAAGATCATTATGTCTTTAATCGGTAAAGAAGTACAACCATTCTTAGCACAAGCTTACCAAAATGGTGAGTTTATCTCAGTTTCTGAAGAAACTTTCAAAGGTAAATGGAGCGTCCTTTGCTTCTATCCAGCAGACTTCACATTCGTATGCCCTACTGAATTAGAAGACCTGCAAAACCAATATGCAACTCTTAAAGATCTTGGCGTTGAAGTATACTCTTGTTCAACAGACACTCACTTCACTCATAAAGCATGGCATGATCATTCACCAGCTATCAGCAAAATCGAATATGTTATGATCGGCGACCCTGCGCAAAAGGTTACTCGTGCATTCGATGTACTAGATGAAGCAGAAGGTCTTGCACAACGCGGAACTTTCATCATCGATCCTGACGGCATTGTCCAAGCTATGGAAATCAACGCTGATGGCATCGGCCGTGACGCTAGCACAATCGTTAACAAAATCAAAGCAGCTCAATACGTTCGCAACAACCCAGGTGAAGTTTGCCCTGCTAAATGGCAAGAAGGAGCTCAAACCCTTAAGCCAAGCCTTGATCTAGTTGGCAAAATTTAAGGAGTCATAACCATGATTTTAGATGCAGATATAAAAGCACAATTAGCCCAATATCTCCAAATGATGGAGGGCGATGTGCTGCTTAAAGTAAGCGCAGAATCTGATGATGTGTCTCGCGACATGTTGGCCCTTGTGGACGAATTAGCTGCCATGTCAACCCGTATTAAGGTAGAGAAAACAGAATTGCAGAGAACGCCAAGCTTTAGTGTGAATCGGATTGGAGAAGACACGGGGGTAACATTTGCCGGAGTCCCTCTTGGACACGAATTTACTTCCCTTGTGTTGGCACTGCTTCAGGTTAGCGGAAGAGCACCGAAGGTTGACCAAAAAGTCATCGACCAAATAAAAAACATCAAAGGTGAATATCACTTTGAAACTTACGTTAGCCTAACTTGCCATAACTGTCCTGATGTTGTACAAGCACTGAACGTGATGAGTGTTCTTAACCCAAGCATCTCTCATACAATGATTGATGGTGCGGCATTTAAAGAAGAAGTTGACAGCAAAGACATCATGGCTGTTCCAACAGTGTTCCTAAATGGTGAAACCTTCGGCAGCGGCCGTATGACCATCGAGGAAATCCTTGCTAAGATGGGAACTGGTCCGGATGCATCTGAGTTTGCTGATAAGGATCCATATGATGTACTTGTTATCGGCGGCGGTCCTGCCGGTGCGAGTGCGGCGATTTACGCTGCACGCAAAGGCATCCGTACTGGTATTGTCGCGGAACGTTTCGGCGGACAGGTGATGGACACGCTCGGTATTGAGAACCTAATCGGTACGAAATACACGGAAGGTCCTAAGCTGGCAGCAAGTCTCGAAGAGCATGTGAAAGAGTACAACGTTGATATCATGAATCTGCAGCGTGCGAAACGCTTGGAAAAAAATGACCTTGTTGAAGTTGAACTCGAAAATGGTGCTGTTCTTAAAAGTAAGACTGTCATCCTTTCAACAGGTGCACGCTGGCGTAATGTCAATGTTCCTGGCGAAGCGGAATTCAAGAACAAAGGTGTAGCCTACTGCCCTCACTGTGATGGTCCATTGTTTGCAGGGAAAGACGTGGCCGTTATCGGCGGCGGAAACTCCGGCGTTGAAGCAGCGATTGACCTGGCTGGTATTGTAAAGCATGTAACCGTTATTGAATTCGCTCCAGAGCTGAAGGCTGATTCCGTCCTGCAAGACCGACTCAATAGTCTTCCAAATGCAACAGTCATCAAGAACGCTCAAACAAAAGAAATTACCGGTACTGACAAAGTAAACGGTATTACCTATGTTGACCGTGCAACTGGCGAAGAACACCATGTTGAACTACAAGGTGTGTTCGTTCAAATTGGTCTTGTTCCAAACACCGAGTGGTTAGATGGTACAGTTGAACGTACTCGCTTCGGTGAAGTCATTGTAGACAAACGCGGGGCTACGACCCTCCCTGGAGTCTTTGCTGCAGGCGACTGTACCGACAGCGCATTTAAACAAATCATCATTTCAATGGGATCAGGGGCAACTGCAGCCTTAGGCGCATTTGATTATCTGATCAGAAATTAACACACGAGGACGGTTCTTTTGCTTCATTTTGAAGCTGAAGAACCGTCCCTTTTCCTTTACGTGATGCATCAGAACCGTCCCCATGCATCACCAATTTATGTTAATTCAAAAAAAGCCAAAAAAGCTATTGACATTTATCTCATATACGGATAATATGAAGAAGCGTTATTTTGGAAAGCTAAAATATATCTAATCTTGAGTCTTTCCAAGCAGATAATTTTGACCACTTCCTTCAGGGAGTTAAGGCCATACGGACAGCCGGGTCAAATGCCGAGTGGCAACTTGGTTGCCTTATTGATTGAGTTAAAAGCTCAAATTTTATAAGTTGGTTACTTTACAACCAGTGCGTATGCACACAACTTGTGAAACGGTCAATAAGAGTGGAAAAAGGCATTATTTGCTATATAGACTCTGATCAATTGATATATTTTGATTATTAGAAGCTTTCTTCATAATGTCCAATTAACCATTATGGTAGAGGTATCCGTGTGAACTTTTTACGGTATACTTATGCTTTTTAATATGACGACTATATCTAAAGCAAGTGTTGTGCAGCGAATATGCGGTTCACACTTGCTTTTTTTGTTGCGCAAAAAAATATTATTAAGTGAGGGGATATGAAAATGGGTAAAGCACTTATTATCGGGGCAGGCGGCGTGGCATCTGTTGCCGTTCACAAATGTGTTCAAAACAGCGAAGTATTCGAAGAGATTTGTATTGCAAGCCGTACAAAATCAAAATGTGACGAGCTTAAAGCTAAATTAGATGGCACAACCAAAACAAAAATTACCACTGCTCAAGTAGATGCAGACAACGTTGATGAGCTAATCGCGTTAATTAATGAAGTAAAGCCAGATATCGTTATGAACCTGGCATTGCCATACCAAGACTTAACCATCATGGATGCTTGTCTTGCAACGAAAACACACTACATGGACACAGCAAACTATGAGCCTGAAGATACTGCTAAATTTGAATACAAATGGCAATGGGAATACAAAGAGCGCTTTGAAAAAGCCGGTATTACTGCCCTGTTAGGAAGCGGCTTTGACCCAGGCGTGACAGGCGTATTCTCTGCTTATGCATTAAAACATTATTTCGATGAAATTGAATATATCGACATCCTTGACTGTAACGGCGGCGACCATGGCTATCCGTTCGCAACAAACTTTAACCCAGAAATCAACATCCGTGAAGTTTCCGCAAATGGACGTTATTGGGAAAATGGCGAATGGGTTGAAACAGATCCAATGGAAATCAAACGCGTTTACAACTTCAAGGAAGTTGGCGAAAAGGATATGTATCTTCTTTACCACGAAGAGCTTGAATCCCTTGCAAAAAACATGCCAGGACTTAAGCGGATCCGTTTCTTCATGACATTTGGCCAAAGCTACATTATGCACCTAAAAGCTCTTGAGAACGTAGGAATGACTTCTATCGAACCAATCGAATTCGAAGGAAAGCAAATCATTCCGCTTCAATTCTTGAAAGCTGTATTACCTGACCCAGCTTCCCTTGGACCTCGTACAGTCGGTAAAACAAACATTGGCTGTATCTTCAAAGGGAAAAAGGACGGCAAAGATAAAACTTATTACGTATACAATATTTGTGACCATCAAGAATGCTATAAAGAAGTCGGCTCTCAAGCCATCTCTTATACCACTGGTGTTCCTGCGATGATCGGTGCCGCCATGATCTTAACTGGCAAATGGAACAAAGCGGGCGTATACAATATCGAAGAATTCAATCCAGATCCATTCATGGAAGAGTTAAACAAATGGGGACTTCCATGGGTAGAGGATTTCAATCCAGTTCTTGTTGATGAACTGCCAGAAGACGCAAAAAAGCCGGAGCTAGTTCGCTAAAATGCGGTTTGAAGAACTACCAACACCATGTTATGTAGTCGATGAAGAGCTTGTTGAAAAGAATCTTAAAATCCTTAACGGCGTTATGCAGCGTACCGGAGCGAAGATTGTTTTAGCGCAAAAAGCTTTTTCTATGACAACAATGTATCCCCTCATTGGACAATATTTAAGTGGTACTACAGCAAGCGGTTTGTTTGAAGCACGGTTAGGCTACGAAGAAATGGGCAAAGAGAATCACGTCTTTGCCCCTGCATACCGTGAAGATGAAATCGATGAAATCATTTCGATTTGTGATCACATTATCTTTAACTCTTTCTCACAGTTAGAAAAATTTAAGGATAAAGCATTAAAAGCCGGCAGAAAAGTGGGCTTGCGCATCAATCCAGAATGCTCCACTCAAATTGGACATGCGATTTACGATTCATGTTCACCTGGTTCCCGTTTCGGCGTGACTAGAGAACTTTTCCACCCAGAATTGCTTGAAGGTGTGTCCGGACTTCATTTCCACACCCTTTGTCAGCAAAACTCTGACGACCTAGAAACAACTCTTAATGCAGTGGAAGAAAAATTCGGAGAATGGCTTCCACAAATGGAATGGATCAACTTTGGCGGCGGCCACCATATTACAAGAGAAGATTACGATATTCCTAGACTAGAAGCTTGTATTAAGAGAATGCAAGAAAAATACGGCTTGGAAGTATATCTAGAGCCGGGAGAAGCGATTGCACTTAACGCTGGCTATCTGATTACATCTGTCCTTGATTTACACCAAAATAAAATGGATATCGCTATTCTTGATACGTCTGCAACCTGCCATATGCCTGACGTATTAGAAATGCCTTACCGCCCTCCTCTCTTTGGTTCAGGCGAAGCAGGCGAGAAGCCGTATACATATCGTCTTGGCGGGCAAACCTGCCTGACAGGCGATGTGATCGGCGATTATTCTTTTGACCAACCATTAAAGAGCGGCGACCGCTTGGTGTTCGGCGATATGGCCATCTATACCATGGTTAAAAACACTACCTTCAACGGCATGGCACTTCCAGCCATTGCAGTAAAAGGCAAAGACGGCGATTGCAAAATCGTCCGCGAATTCGGCTATCAAGATTTTAAAATGCGACTAGCTTAAAAAATATAGAAAAACCAGACTCGGGAGATGGGTCTGGTTTTTGCTATTTTAACGCCATGGTATATGGTGGATTTTTTGGTCCCACTAAATTGATAAATAGTGTCCTTCATCTTGGCTCCCCTATGCTTTGGACAGCCTCTTCTAAATTTATAGCCTATTGGTTACTAGGAAATGAAAATTCTGTTTTACTTTCAACTTGCTTGGAATCGTTCCATCTTTCGGAGATGGTTTTGGATTTGGTAAAGAAGCGGACGGTGTCTGGGCCAAACATGTGTCCGTCGCCAAACTTGGAGCCCTTCCAGCCTCCGAAGTTATGGTAGCCAACCGGGATTGGAATTGGCACGTTGACTCCAACCATCCCTACCTCAATTTCTTCTGTGAATTTTCTCGCAGCTGCACCATTGTCTGTGAAAATCGTTACGCCGTTTCCGTATTCATGGTCGTTAATCAGCTGAATCGCTTCGTCTAGGCTGTCAACCCGTACGACAATCCGGGCCGGTCCGAATACTTCATCACGGTAAATTTTCATTTCTGGTGTGACACCATCTAAGAGGGTCGGCCCTAAATAAAAGCCCTTATCCGTTTCACTAATCTCTGGGTTACGCCCATCCACACAAAGCTGTGCCCCTTCGCTAAGACTTTCATTGATGGAACGGATGACCGCGTCTTTTGATTCCTGTGTAATGACAGCGCCAAAATCGGCTTCCTCATCGTTGTATGCTCCAACCTTGAGCTGTTCGACGCGGGTTTTTAATTTTTCTACAAACGCTTCAGCTGTCTTTTGGCCAACCGGCATTGCGACAGAAATGGCCATGCAGCGCTGGGAAGCAGAACCATATGCTGCACCAAGGAACGAAGTGACAGCTTGGTCTATATCAGCATCCGGCATGATGACCATATGGTTTTTTCCGCCGCCAAACGCTGCCACTCGTTTATTATGGCGGGTTCCCTCATGATAAACATATTCCGCCACCCGAGTTGAACCGACAAAGGAAATAGCGTATACCTTAGGATGGTGCAGCAGCGCATCGACTGCCTCTTTGTCGCCATTAATAATCGTCCAGATTCCATCCGGCAGGCCTGCTTTTTTCCATAGGTCTGAGATAAACAAAGCTGAGTTAGGAACCCGCTCAGATGGTTTTAAAATAACTGCATTCCCGACAGCCACGGCCATTGAGGTCATAGCAAGCGGCACCATGACCGGGAAATTGAACGGAGAGATAGCCGCTACTACGCCTAACGGTTGTTTAATAGAGTACGAGTTAATCTTTCCGCCGACATTAACGGAATACTCCCCTTTTAGAAGATGCGGCGCATTTAAAGCAAAGTCAACCGATTCAATTCCGCGTAAAATTTCCCCTTTAGCATCAGATACGGTTTTGCCACTTTCTAATCCAATCATGTTCGCTAATTGGTTGATTTCCTGAAGTAATAGATTTCTAAAATTAAAGATTACCTCCGCTCTTTTCGCAACAGAAGTTTTTTTCCACGCTGGAAATGCTTTATTCGCAATCTCCACCGCCTCATTGACTTCTGCTTCCGAAGCTAGTGGACAAAGAGCTGTCACTTCGCCTGTTGACGGATTATAAACCTTTGCAAACCGTTCACTCTGTCCTTCTTTCATTTCACCGCCGATAAAATGTGTTAATGTTTTCGCTGCAGTTTCAATATTTGTTGTCATCATTATTTCCTCCTTACGATTGTGATACAGTCTGTAATGTATTTAGTTCCTTTACCTTTAAATAAACCGAGGACATATCCATAGGCCCATAGCCTTCTTCGGCTGCCTTTGTATAAAAATCAATCAATAGATCACCGATTGGCAGTGAACCGCCGCTTTCGACTGCCATTTGTTTGGCCAGCTTCAAATCTTTCAACAGAAGATTGGTAGAGAATCCACCTTCATAGTTATTTTTCGCAATAAAACTTTTGTAGTTTCGCTCGTAAACTCTGCTTTGGCCGAAACTTACACTAAGAACATCATAGATGGTATCCGGGTTGACTCCAAGTTGCTCGCCAAGTGCGACTCCTTCTGCCACGGCCTGTGTATAAAAACCAATCATTAAATTGTTTAAAAGCTTAATCACTGTCCCTACTCCAGGACCTTCTCCTAAGTGGAAAAGATTCTCCCCAAGGACCTTTAGAACAGGAAGAGATTGCTCATATACCGGCTTTTCTCCGCCTACCATAATGGTAAGCGTGCCGTCAATCGCTCCGGAAACGCTTCCACTTACAGGCGCTCCAAGATAGCTAATTCCTTTTTCCTTGGCTTTTACATATACCTTTTCATTCAGTTGCGGGGAGATTGTACTAAAATCAATGATAGTCAAGGATGAATGGCCATTTTCGATGATGCCAGTTTTACTTAAGTAGACCTGCTCTACTACTTGCGGTGTTGGCAGACTGGTTAAAACATAATCCACCTGTTTCACCAGCAGCTCTGCCGGCACTCCTGTTTGTCCCCCTGCCTGGTGAAATTGCTCTTCAGCATTAGGATTGGTATCCGTTCCATAAACGGTATATCCTGCTTTTACTAGATTGATTGCCATTGGAAGTCCCATATTCCCTAGTCCAATAAAGGCAATTGTTTTCTTTTGCTCCATGAAGATCCCTCCTATTTTTTAATAAAAGATTGTATAAAGTATGACCGCTAATACTAAAGCAATCATCGGTAAAACAACGCTAAGAATAAAGATTGGCTTGTAGGCCTGCTGGTGTGTTTCATTACATACGGCTCTTATGGTTGTAACGACATAGCCGTTATGCGGAAGCGAGTCCAATCCGCCTGATGCAAGCGAGGAAATACGGTGCATCGCTCCAGGGTCCATACCTTGTGCTCCGTAGATCGGTGCCAGAATAGGCAGGGCAATTCCAAGTCCGCCTGACGCTGAACCTGTGACGCCGGCAATGATGGTGACTGCAGCCGCCAAGCCTGCATATGCCATCCCCGGCATACCGACAAGCGAATCAACAATCGCATGAAAGGCCGGAGCCTCTTTCGCTACAGAACCGAAACCGACCACGGCACAAATATTGGCCGTTGCAACAATCGCGTTTTCACTTCCTTTGCCAAAAATAAGGCCGTACTTGCGGGAATACTTATTCATAAATACTAACGCTGTTGCAACCCCTGTGAATAAGGCAAGCAAGGCTGCAGCCGTTGGCGACATAAATTTGGAACTGATATTTAACACCGCAACCACCACGATTAAAGGCAGTATGGCGAGGCAAATATTCGGCAATTCCTTTTTCCCTCCATCAGCTTCAATCGTTGCCGCTGTTTCTGCCATTGCTGAACCTGACGCACCAGCACCCGGCAGCTTAAACACCTCACCATTTTTCACTGCATTGCTGACCATAAACTTTAACCAATAACCTCCTGCCACCATGATAAAGATACCAATTAGGTAGCCGATTAGACCGCCAGCCGTCGGTTGTGTGTGAAAAAACTGCATCGGAATCAGGTTCTGAACCTCCGGTGATCCAGGTGATGTCATCGTAAAGGAAATCGATCCAAACACGATGGCACCCGGGATAAAACGATGGGGCAAGTTTGCCACTTTAAATAAAGAAACTGCAATCGGATAGACGGAAAATCCGACAATCGCAATGCTAACTCCGCCATACGTCATGAGTGCACACGCTGCGACAACGGCAAAGACCGCCCGTTTGGCGCCAACTTTCACCTTTACCCATTCCGCGATGGCATCCGCGGCTTTTGTTTCCTCCATCACCTTTCCAAAAATAGCTCCCAGCAAATAAACGAGAAACCAGGAAGAAAAGTAGCCGACGAATCCACCCATATAACTATCAGTAAGCGCTTTCTCTAAAGACAGCCCACTTGTTAGAGCAAGAATCACCGAGCATACCAACGCAGCGATAATGATATTAACTCCGCGCATCGTTAAAATAACTAATAGAATTAATCCGATAAAAAAGCCAATAAAGCTAATGACCACCTAGGCACCTCCTATTTTGTACTTGTCTTTTTATAATGCAATTATTGTGCCAATCTCCACGTGTTAGAAAATATAGAATTATCAAACAAAAACCGTATAAAAGATTAGACAAAATGCCTAATCTTTTATACGGTTGTCTATTTTCTTATACACTTCATTCTTAAATCCCTTTAATTTGTTATACAAAGTAGCTCTGGATATTCCCAGGCGATTTGCCGCCTTCGTTTTATTTCCGTTTTCTTCTTGAATGATTCTTAGGTATAGCTCTTTTTCGTGGTTTTGTTTTACTTTTTCCAAAGAATTTAGATTGCTAATCTTGTTAGCTGTATCCTGTAAATTCGCTTCTATCTTCTCCTTAGGTAGATTCGAATCCAGAAAATATCGTTTAAAGTCATCATAATAAATGCAGTTCCCATCCACTAGTGTAATTAATCGCTCCAAGGCATTCACCAATTCCCTAATATTGCCCTTCCATTCATAATTCATCATCGCCATGACGGTTTCTTTACTAATATCCTTAATGGGAATATGATGTTTTTGACAAATAGACTTCATATAATGGCCAATTAAAAGTGGAATATCTTCTTTTCTTTCCCTTAACGGCGGAATGTAAATAGGAATAACATTCAAACGATAATATAGATCTTCTCGAAATTTATTTTCTTCCACCATTTCATGAAGCGGCCGATTCGTCGCAGCAATCAAACGAAAATCAACCGATATCGGTTTTGTGGCGCCGACTGGTTCCACTTCCCGTTCTTGCAGGACCCTTAAAATTTTCGCCTGCATCTCTAACGGCATGTCCCCGATTTCATCTAGAAAAATCGTCCCTTTATGTGCTAAAAGAAATTTCCCTGGCTTCCCCTTTTTCCTTGAACCTGTAAAAGCGCCTTCTTCATATCCAAATAACTCGGATTCAAGCAATTGTTCGGGTATGGACGAGCAGTTGACACTAATAAAAGGTCCATCTTTATAACTGCTTATGGAATGGATGGCTTTCGTAAAGATTTCCTTACCCACCCCGCTCTCCCCGGTAATCAAAATGGTGGCTGGAGAAGCGGCAGCGCGGCGTGCCATATTTTTGGAATGGATAATGCTCTTGCTTTCTCCTATAACATCGTTAAAGGTAATGGGTTCTTCCTTTGGCTTCGGCTGCACAATAGATAATGTCTTTAGTCCAGTCTGATTGTGCAATTCCTGAATTTTATCAAAAATATGATATAACTCAGAAACTCCGCGAAATACCAAAATCCCTATTCCACCGATGATTTTATTATTTTTCCATATTGGAATTCGGTGGGCCACCACTTCCTGCCCTTTTAAAAATTGAACTTGGTTGTGTTCAGGAATTCCGGTTTGCAGAACAATATGCAGACGGGTCGCATCAATGACATTGATAATATGCTGACCAATCGCCCAGTCTCTCTCGACACCCAGATAGCTGGAGTAGGCCTTGTTAATCATCTTTACATATCCATGTTCATCCACAACCACAATACCTTCGTAAATATTATCAAAGCTGACATGGAACCATTCGGCAGTATTTTCGAGGAGCTGCAGCTTTTGATAGATTTGGGAGAATCCATCTTGAATGTTGTTTTTCGTTAACATCCCTATTAGTACATTGTCGCGGTCGACGACGGGTACGCTAGTCTTACTCATTAGTGAAATGTCAGAAAGAATTTCATTATAAGCAAGAGGTTTGACGCTGCTGTCATAATATTGTTCGATTGTTTCCTCCAGTGATACACCTTGGACAGCAGCCTTCATCACCATTGCTACCGATAACTCCCCTAAATAACGCTGATGCTGATCGACAATAGCTACTTCATTTTGTTTCGCTGATAGAAAAAACTCCGCCGCCTCTTTCAACGTGGCAGTATAGGGCAAAGCATGGAAATCTGTCGTCACCCACCGGCCAGCCTCAAGCAGCTCGTGATGAAAAAGGTCATCCTGTTCAACTAAATGATCTCTCACTGATTCCACTCCCCATATTCGTATATGACTAATTTCGACACAGGTTGGCAATATTCCTATATTGGAAACTCAAAAGATTCCTATTTCCCCCTCCCCCATAATTTAATAAATTTTTAATACCTACTTAATAGCCCGTTTAGCCTAATTGGCTATGATTATCTTGTCGGCCGTTTCATTGCGAAGCGGCTGCTGATATATGATAATAACAGTATCAACGCTGGATGTTAATAAGATTTTTATAAGCAAAAGAATTCCAAAAGAAAGCAGTGGAAATCGATGTCCATTAAATTAAGGCTTGTATTATCCAATCTCGCCATGATTCTTGTGCCGATTATCTTTGTTTGCTTATCCGCCGTATTAGTCGCGTTACTGTTTAAAACGGATGTTAAAGAATTGCGGGCGATCTACCTCCCTCCGGAGCATTACAAGAAAATATCAGATAAAAATCAGTTTTTTATTGATTTGCACAAGGAAACCTTGAAAAATCCGGGGCTGTTCATGGATCCAGCTTATCTCGAAAATCTTGACAGCCAATTAAATCAAAAGGCCGATACCTCTTTAATTGTAAGAAAAAGCAAGCACATCATATATTTACCCGAAAAATTAAAAGACTTGGACAAGAGTGAACTACCGCCATTTGGCCTCTTCCGGGAAATCGAACCGGTTGAGCAGGTAAATCACCAATTCGTTTCGATAAAAAAGCTGGATTTCTATTATCCTGATGGTTCCGAGGGCTCCTTGTTTTTTGTCAAGGACGCAAGCGGCGTGACCAAATTCGTGCGTACCTTCTTCCCGATTTTATTTACCTTATTAATTCTGGTTTTAATCGGCACGAATGGACTGCTGACCTATTATGTCTCCAAAAGCATTGTTCGCCCAATCCGCGGACTGCAAAAGGCTGCCCAGCGCATGAAGGAAGGCGACCTCAGCATCCCGATTCCTGTTTACTCCAAGGATGAAATCGGCCAGCTTGCCTTGGGCGTCGAGGAAATGCGGGTCAGATTAAAGGAATCGATTGAAACACAGCTTGCCTATGAGGAAAACCGCAAAGAGCTGATTGCCAACATTTCTCATGATTTAAGAACACCGATCACGACCATCAAAGGGTACATGGAAGGAATCCGCGACGGAGTTGCCAACAGCCCGGAAAAAATGGACCGTTACATGCAGACGATTCTTTCGAAAGCAAACGAGCTCGACCGGATGATTGAAGAACTCTTTTTGTACTCTAAACTGGATTTGCAGCGTCTTCCTTTTCATTTTGAAAAAATTCACTTCGACCACTATTTGGAGGATTTTGTTGAAGAGCTTAGTTTTGATGTGGAAGGAAAACGGGTTGATATTAACTTAAACATCGAAAAATCTGGGGATTATCAAGTGATTGGAGACCGTGAGAATTTGAAAAGGGTCATCACCAATATTGTCGATAATTCCTTGAAATACATTGATAAACTGGACAAAGTGTTGTCCTTTCATTTATCTACAAACGATTCCTATGTTCTTTTTAAAATGACAGATAATGGCCCTGGAATCGCAAAGGAGAGTTTATCCTTAATATTTGACCGTTTTTATCGTGCCGATTCGGCGCGGGGAACGGACAAAGGCGGAAGTGGCCTGGGCCTATCGATTGCGAAACGAATTATTGAAGAGCACCAGGGGTCCATCTGGGCGGAAAGCCAAGAAGAACATGGAACGACGATACTTTTCACGTTGAAAAAGGCGGGTGTTGAGTAGTGAAACGCATCTTAATTATTGAAGATGATAAAAGTATTGCCGAGCTTGAACGGGATTATTTAGAAATAGAGGGTTTCTCGGTTGAAATTGCTTTCACTGGAGATGCCGGACTAAAAAAAGCACTGGCGGAGGATTTTGACCTCGTGCTGCTCGACCTGATGCTACCGGGAGTAGACGGGTTCCAAATTTGCAAGACAATCCGAACCGAGAAAGACATCCCCATCCTGATGGTTTCGGCGAAAAAGGAAGATATCGATAAGATTCGTGGTTTGGGGCTTGGAGCAGACGATTATATCGTCAAGCCGTTTAGTCCGAGCGAGCTAGTGGCACGAGTAAAGGCGCATCTGTCCCGTTACCAGCGACTAATCGGCAAGGTGCCACAGAATGACAGCATCCTAATCCGCGGCCTTCGGATCGACCAAACGTCAAGAAAGGTATATATAAACGACGAAGAGATTATTTTTACCACCAAGGAATTCGATGTATTAACCTTTCTGGCCCTAAATCCAAACCGTGTCTTCAGCAAGGAGCAATTATTTGAACGGGTATGGGGGCTCGATTCCATGGGCGACATTTCCACCGTCACTGTCCATATCCGAAGGATTCGCGAAAAGATTGAAACCGACCCATCCAACCCCCAATATATCGAGACGGTTTGGGGTGCAGGGTATCGGTTTAAAGGGTAATCTAAAGATACATCATTAGGAGGGTCATCATGCTATCCAACCTAGATTACACCATGTTTCAATGGATTAATCATCTAGCGGTCAGCGAACGGGTGATTAACCCATTAATGGTGTTGTTAGCAGAAAAAGCAGAGTATTTGTTTATGGCAGGAATACTTTTCTATTGGTTTTTTCAAAAAGCAAAGAATCGTAGAATGGTGGTCGAAGCTTGTTTTTCCGCCTGCCTTGCTTTAGGAATCAACGTCTTGATCGGCATGTTTTTTTATCGAGACCGCCCGTTTGTCTCGCATCATGTTCATTGGCTGATTCATCATGCAAGAAATGCCTCATTCCCGAGCGATCACGCGACGGCAGCCTTCGTCATCGCCGCTTCGATCTGGATTTGGCGGAAGCGTGACGGCTGGATTTGGCTGCTGCTTGCTGCCGGCATCTCCTTGTCACGCGTCTGGACCGGCGTCCATTACCCGCTGGATGTCATTGGCGGAATGGTGATTGGTGTGGGCTCAGCCTTCTTAGTTCATTTTCTATTTGCAAGGTTTACTATCTTTCATAAGCTAGGTGAGTTTGTCATCGGGCTATATGACCGCGCGGAAAACATCGTTTTAAGAAGATCCTAAATAGTATAAATGGCGAACAGTCTCCCATACTGTTCGCCATTTTTTACTTTCGCTCAATCCTTTACTCTCTTAATATTGGAAAAAATAGAATCAACCCCAGGTGAAAAATGAAGAAACGGTGCCATCTTTGGAAGGTCAAACTTAAAAGGAGCAACCAAGGTATTTTGGTAGATATCCGCTTCTGCACGGTGCAATGGCCAGGGGGGATGGTCAATCTCGCCGCAATAAATGTTCCCTTTTACATCAACACTGTATAAACAATATCGTTCCGTTAGCCAGTGATCAAGGGTTCCGCTTTCTGCAAAATAAACATCTGAAGCAGAGCTAAACTTCCCGTCGAACCCCACAGAAGAAGGGCTTTTCCGATCTTTTCTAACACTATTATAAGAAAACTCCACTCGGTTTTCCCAAGCATGAATCTCAGAATAAAAATACGGCAGCCGGTACCACTTCCGTGCAATGGTATAGGTTGCCCAATGCGGTGCATCAAGTGATAAAAAATAGACGCCGGGCTTTCCTTTATATTTCACATAGGTACGGACATTGATTTCCGGGAACTTTGCAAATAACGGCAGTCTCGGCAACCCGCGCAGAAAAATCCCATCCATCACAAACACAACAATGCCAATCCAGGCATATCTCTCAAACGTATCGATTTGTAACGCTTTAGGAACAAACGGCCGAATCACATCCACAGGAACGGGCCAATGGGCAAATAATAAATTCCGCCATGATTGCTTCATAATCCAATTTTTCGATAAATCCTGAAAGGAATGAAGGAGATCCATACGAACTCACCCCTGCTTTTTATAGGCTAAAGGCACTTTAGATACATCACTTGTCGCCTGATCAAGCACGACAAGATCGTCGGAAGCAGCCAATTTATTACCATTTTTTTCGTTCCTTTATATTTAACTTTTTTTCTGATTCGGAATATTGGTTCGTGATGAACCAATATAATTTCGAACCCATATCACAATAAGGACAATGACAGGAATCACGACCAGAAGCGGTAAACCAATTACATACCACATTTTAAAATAAAAAAAATCTTGATAGAGAACTTTATTTTTCGCCCCTAAGACAGAGGTAATAAAAATGAGGGCAACGACCGGTAAAATTAATGGCTGATACCTTTTAAACTTAAAAATATCGGCTAACCCAATCACCACGACATAAACATATAGGAATATTTTTGCGAAAAATCCAACGGCAAATGTCCCAACCACAATCGAGTCCATTCTCTGGATAATATCGCCAACATTAATTTTTTCAACGGCAAGAAGCAGCGGAATTTCAACGTCCTGTGCGTTTACTCCAATTACACTAATAATTAATAGAAAGGTCCAGGAAAGGCCTAAACCGCTTAACAAGATGGACAACAAACCCGTTCTGTTTACCAATTTGGGCTGATTTAAGTAAGGGAAAATCATAAGGAAAAGAAAGACTTCCCCATACGGGAAAAAGACCGTTAAGGGTACAGCCTGTTTAAGTACCGGCAGCCAGCCGAATTCTAAAACCGGCTGTACATTTTTAATTTTTATAATCCCGGAAGCAATAACCGTTATATTTCCAATAACGCCAAAGGCAACCATTGCGCCAATTAAGATCTCCGCCGACCTTCCCAATACTTCAATCCCTAAGTAACAGCCATAAGAAACCAATAAGAGACTGATGAAAATAATAACAGGGACCGGTGTTTCAGATAGAATATAGGTCCCCATTGTATCCCCTAAATGCCGGACGTTATATGCACCGGCAAAGAAAAAATAACAAATATACACGAAGCCAAGAGGCAGCCCGATATATTTACTAAATACCTGAACTAAAACCCCAGTAAAAGGAAGGGTTGGATAACGCTTGAATATTTGAAAGTATACAAAGAAAAATAGAATGAGTGCTCCAGCCATGCCAAGTGCGATTGATATCCAAGCATCTTGTTTTGCATGCTTTCCTATGCTCGTCACAATGCCGGTTCCTAATTGAAATAGAAACATGAGAGAAAACAGCTGCCTTGCATCAATCTTCGCCTTTTCCATTAGGTTAATGTCCTTCCCTAACAACCAAAATGAATATTCATTATTGTGAGCTTTCAGCTGGTAAATTAAACCTCCACATAATTGTTTTATAATGACCCTCGTTAAATAGAATATGCCTAATGTAAGAGGAAATAATAACCTTAAATATAATAGGAATATGAGGGAAATGACCTTGAATTTTTTTAAAAATAAAAATAAAAAATCCATTAAAGACAAATGGAAAGAGATGCAAAAGGAAACAGCGAAACAGCCCGCACCACAAAGCCAAGCGAAACAAAAAAGTGAACCGATAGACCTTGTATTAACGGATAACATCCAAAAGATAAAAGAATTATTAGGTAACAGCGACGATATTATAATGAGGGAGATCAGAATTGGCAAGGATGGCGGGATTAAGGCTTGTGTCGTTTTTACAGACGGCTTGATTGATAGTCAATCAGCGCAAAACTTCATAATGGAATCGTTAATGAATGATTTACGAAAGACAGATATCAAGGATGAAACCCTTAATGGTTTATACCTTTTGCCCTTTTTAAAAGAAAGGATATTAACAGTCGGAGACATTCAGGATCTAGATGATTTTACGAATCTCCTGGATTCTCTTTTATCCGGTAAAGTGATTCTATTATTTGATGGATATTCGAAGGGCTTCTCTGTTGACATGAAAGGCTGGCAGCAACGGTCAGTGGAGGAGCCTACGACTGAGACGACAATCAGAGGACCTCGTGAAGGATTTACAGAAAATATCCGGGTTAACACGGCCCTAATCAGGAGAAAAATCAAAGATCACAACCTATGGATTGAATCAAGGAAAATTGGAAAAGTATCAAAAACAATCGTCTCCATTATGTATATAAAGGGGCTTGCCAATGACAAGGTTATCGAGGAAGTCCGCACGCGGCTCAATAGGATTAAGATTGACAGTATTTTAGAAACAGGCTATGTTGAGGAATTAATTCAGGATGGAGTAAGGACACCTTTTCCCACTATATATCATTCGGAACGGCCAGATGCCATCGCCGCCGACCTGTTAGAGGGACGTGTTGCCATTCTAGTTGATGGCACACCATTTGTCATGACAGTGCCTATCATCTTCGCACAGTTTTTACAGTCACCGGAAGATTATTATAACCGGGCAGATATTACCACCCTTCTTCGTTTCTTGCGTTATATGGGTTTTTTTATTGCATTGTTAGCACCATCCTTATATATTGCTATTACCACCTTTCATCAGGAAATGCTGCCAACGCAATTACTGATTACCCTTGCCGCCCAGCGGGAGGGTGTACCTTTCCCAGCCTTTATCGAAGCACTTGCGATGGAGGTTAGTTTTGAAATATTACGTGAAGCAGGTTTAAGAATGCCAAAAGCGATTGGCCAGGCGGTATCCATTGTTGGAACACTTGTCATTGGCTCGGCAGCTGTTGAAGCCGGATTTGTGTCAGCTGCCATGGTGATTGTAGTCGCTATTACAGCTATAGCAAGCTTTATTGTCAGTAATTATGAATTGGCCATTGCCATCAGGATGTTACGATTCCCCTTCATGGCAATCGCGGCCTCATTTGGTTTATTTGGAATCATTGTAGGATTGATTGCAATGGTTCTTCATATGTGCAGCCTGCGTTCATTTGGCGTGCCTTATATGGCCCCCTTCGGCCCCTTTATCAAAGAGGACCAAAAGGATACCATTTTTCGATTTCCAAGATGGGCTATGTCTACACGGCCACGTTTATTCAGTCAAAACAATATCGTTCGCGAAGACACTCCTGCTCCAAAACCACCCCAAAAAGAATGAAAGCTGCCTTTACTCCAAAGGCAGCTTTCTCTTTTTTGCTAATAAGCATAAATTCAACTACGCCTCTGTCTTCGTCCTAACGGACTCGCCAATCGACGAGTTTTCATTTATCATTCCTTATACATTTCCTTAATCCATGAATCAATAATAATAATAAAGGGAGAGCAAGTCCGTATATAAAAGAGTAAACAGGCCAAATTTCATAGTCGAATTTTGCTGAATGAGTAACATTAGGATGCGAAATAAAGGAAATCATCACCATAATCATCCCTAAAGGAAATGTAAAAGGTTTATAATCTCTTATGTTTAAGGTTTGTACAAAACTGATGAGCGCTGCGTAAAAATAAATGGCCATCTTAAAAAATATCGTTACAAACCACATAATTGCCAATATGGCTTCTATCCGCTGCAAAAAACCCCCTATCTTTATCATCCTTGCTAAATTATAACTAGGATACATCTGTCTTGCACTGGAATCAGGACCTAAAACTAAAATAGTCAATGTAATCAGGATGATTAAACAAACCCCCGCTATACCGATTGCAATAAAAAAAGGTTTTTCAGCTGCTTTTGGCTGCTTCACAGAAATAGGAAAAATCATCAATAACACAATTAACGGAAAAGAGAACACACTTAGAAAAATGATGACAGCACGAATCATTGGCTTTATTCCTGAGTTCAACATAGGTTGGATGTTTTGTAATTTCCATAAATCAGGGGTTAATAATACTGATACTGTTAGTAATACGAATAAAAAAATAAAAATAGGAAAAAACAGTTCTGCAGTGCGAGCCAGTGTTTCAAGACCAAGGCGTATTCCCATTATTAAGGTGAACGCGAATACAATATGGATTATTTCAATTGGTGTATCATGTAAGATTTGCGTGGTCAAGAAATTTCCCACATAATACAGTAATTCTGACGCAGAAATATAAGAGATAAAAGCAAAGCTAAGAGAAATGATTTTACCCAACCATTTTCCGAGGAGTGTTTCAATGATTTCAACCAGAGTTTTCGCCGGAAACATTCTCCCAAAAACGATGTATAAAGCCACCACCAAAAAAGTAAGGGCTGTACCAATTATAGCCGTTATCCAAGCATCCTGTTTTACCTCATTAGCAAGACTTCCTGGTATCACTAAGATGGTCGTACCCACAGAAAATAAAATAACTAAAATTGTAAATTGCCGTCCGCTTATTTTGAGATTTTCCATTCACTTTCACCGAACCTATTTCAGCAATCCGTATATAAAATCACTAAATGGCTGTAAAACAATTCTAACCCCATTAAGAGGGTTCGGAACGCTCAAATTCAAGCTTTCTGCTATGCCTAATCCAACTGCCATAGCCATTAAGACGGAAAATACCCATAGCTCCTTCGTTAACTTTTTTTTTCGCATCTTAGGAATTTCAAAAGCAATGATCATAATGGCTGCCACTATTGTTACTGCAACACCAAGCATTTGAAGGACTTCCTCTCATTGATTATTATCCTGTGTATTCTCTTCGTTTTTTCGTATTTATACTCACTCGCCATCCATTCTTTACTTATTGAATACATAATAAACAGTGGGAATCGCATTAGTTGATTTTTGTCGAATATTATCTTTTAAAAATAAACATCTTTCCATTTGTCCGCTTAAAAAACCAAATTTTGGGGAGCATATAACTAGCTTAGAGGCTTAAAGGAGTAATGGCATGAACCGAAAATTCCTTTTACTTGTTTCCATCTGCTCCCTTATCCTTCTCACTTCCTGTTGGAACCGACGAGAATTAAATCAGCTTGGGATCGTAATTGGAATGGGGATTGATAAAGCAGATGGTAAATTCCTAGTGACGACACAAGTCGTAAATCCTAGTGAAATTGCTGCATCTATGGGCAGCGGCGGCAATTCTCCTGTAGTTGTTTATGAAGAAAAAGGGGATACAATATTCGAGGCAATCAGAAGAATGACAACCGAATCACCACGAAAACTTTATTTTTCCCATCTTCGCCTGCTCGTGTATGGAGAAGAATTTGCGAAAAAAGGGATTGGTAAATCATTAGACCTTTTGACAAGGGATCCGGAAATACGGACTGATTTTTATATTACAATCGCTAAAAACAGCAAGGCAGGCGATGTTTTAAAAGTCTTAACGGCGATAGAAAAAATTCCCGTCCAGCAATTATATGAATCGCTTTTATCCTCGGAAAAACAGTGGGCACCAACCCTCCCCATTACATTGGATCAGTTGAATTCAGAATTAATAGAGGAAGGGAAGGATGTCAAATTAACCGGGCTTATGATAAAAGGTCCGCTGCAAGCGGGCGAAAGTCTGGGGAAATATCAGCAATCTAAAGCAGAGACCTACTTAAAATATGATGAGGTTGGCGTGTTTAAAAAGGATCAATTAATAGGATGGCTTAACACTGACGAAAGCAAAGGCCTCAATTATGCTTTAGGGAATGTAAAAAGTACGATTATAACTATACCCTGTCCTGAAAAAGGGCTCGCCGGGATTAAGCTGATTCATACAAAAACAGAGTTAAAAACAAAGGTTTCAGGCAGTAAGCCAACAGGAAACATTAAAATTACTGCAGAGGGAAAACTGGCAGATGTATACTGTAAGACACTCGATTTAAGTAAACCGGAAACCATTAGCCAGTTAGAACGAAAAGCAGAGAAAAACATAAAAGATAACATTCATAAGGCTCTACATGCTTCGCAAACGCAATATAAACTCGATCCATTTGGTTTCGGTGAAGCAGCGCGCCGTGATAACCCGGAATATTGGCATTCGGTCAAAAAGGATTGGCAGCAGATTTTTGGGAAAATGCCGGTAAACGTAGAAGTTACTGTAAAAATACATGATGTAGGAATGATTAAGACCTCTCCTTTAAATTTCATGAAGGACTAATCACTTTGGAGGAATAAAATGGAACGAAAAACCCTTATACTCATACTTTTCAGTTCTATCCTCCTTTCTGGCTGCTGGAACAAACGGGAATTAAATGAACTGTCCATTGTATTAGGATTGGGGGTTGATAAAGAGCAGGACCAATACATTTTGACTGCCCAAGTTGTCAATCCAAGTGAAATTGCCTCCAAGAAAGGCGGCAGCGGCAAAGCGCCAGTGGTCGTATATCAAACCAAGGGAGACACCTTATTAGAAGCAGCAAGGAAAGTTACAACAGCAGCCCCAAGAAAGCTTTATTTTGCGCACCTACGAATCCTGGTCTTCGGAGAGAAATCGGCAAAGGAAGGGATTGGTGGTACCATTGACGCTCTTTTAAGGGAACCGGAAGTACGAAATGATTTTTACATAACAGTAGCCAAGAATGCGAAAGCAGGAGATGTTTTAAAAGTATTAACCCCGCTAGAAAAAATTCCAGCTAATAATTTGTTTAACTCTCTCGAGGCATCAGCGAAATCTTGGGCGCCAACCGAAGGTGTTACATTAGATAAACTTGTTAATAAAATGGTAAGTGATGGAATTAGCCCTATTCTAACCGGTGTTGAAATACATGGAAATGTAAATGAGGGGGTAAATCTTAAGAATACCGAACGGACGAAACCGAAAACAACCTTGGACTATAAAGGAACGGCAATTTTTAAACAGGATAAGCTGATTGGATGGTTAAATGAAAAGGAAAGTAGAGATGTTAATTATGTCTTAGGAAAAGTGAAGAGCAGTGTAGGATATGTAAGATGCCCGCAGGGTGGAAAAGCCGTCATTGAGGTAATGGGCGCAAAATCCAAACTTGCTGCAAAAATGATAAAGGGGAAGCCTCAAGGATCAGTAAGGGTCAAAGTGCGAGGAAATGTCGGAGAAGTTGAATGCAAAGGATTAGATTTAACAAACCCCAAATCTATTTCTTATTTAGAAAGAGTATCTGAAATATCCCTTAAAGAAAAAATGAAATTGACGATAGAGCACGTTCAAAAAAATTATAAAATTGATATTTTCGGTTTCGGGGAAGCACTTTATCGCTCAGAACCCGATGCGTGGAAGAAATATAAAAAGGATTGGGACCAGACATTTTCCGAAATGCCTGTTACCGTTAAGGTTGATGTGTCCATCCGGCAAACCGGCACTATCAGCAATTCTCCTCTTAATAATATGAAATAGGTCTTAAAGGATGTTACCCCTTTGAGAAAGGTGAGGAACATACATGCTTGAAAAGGGTAAAATATCACCTCATCAATTTACCATAATGATTGTTTTATTTATAGTCGGCGGCAGTGTTTTGTATGTCCCATCAGGACTTATCCATACTGCAAAACAAGATGCTTGGTTAGCTAGTATTCTTGTGGTTGGGCTCGCACTTTTACTCGTGTTAATGTTTAATGCACTGGGAAGCCGTTTTCCAAATATGAACTTTGCTCAATATTGCGAAGAGTTATTAGGAAAATGGCTTGGAAAATTCGTTTCCCTTTTATATTTCTTTTATTTTTTCCTTAGTACTGCTACTTTTGTACGGCAGTTCGGTGATTTTGTTATTATCCAGCTTCTCCGAGAGACACCTATTCTGGCAATTCATATTCTGCTCATAGTCATTATGACCATGGCTGTACGTTACGGCCTGGAGCCCTTTTCTCGTGCGATAGAAATTTTCTTTCCATTTATTTTTTTACTTTTTGTTTTGTTTACCATTTCAATCTTTCCGATGATTCAATTTCAGCATCTCCAGCCAGTATTGGACAATGGATTAAAACCTATAATGAGTACAGCAGTGAAAGCCCTTGGAACCCCTTATTTGCAATTGGTATTATTTTTAATGGTCTTCCCTGCTGTAAACCGGACAAAACCCGCTAAAAAGTCATTTTTGCTTGGGACAGTAATCGGGGGAAGTGTGTTAACGCTTGTCACTTTAATGAGCATTTTATGCTTCGGGTCGAATTTTTCTGAAAACCAGCAATTCGTAACCTATGTCCTAGCACTCAATATCAATATCGGCGGCTTTTGGCAGCGTATTGAAGCGGTTATGGCGTTCATCTGGTTCGTTACCATTTATATTAAAATCACAGTTTATTTCTATGGATCTGTTTTATGCATGGGCCAAATTTTAAAACTAAAGGAATATAAATCCTTAACTTTTCCTCTAGGTTTAATCACGCTATTTCTCTCTCTTATTATCAATAAGAATATTGTTGAATCCGACCAACAAGCTGAATGGTGGACAGCTTTTTCTCTCCCTTTTGGACTTTTTATCCCTTTATTGTTACTCGTAGTAAGTAAAGTTAGAAAAAGGGGTAATTAACAAGAGGCACCTAATCCGAATTCTGGTTTAGGTGCCTTTTCCTTTTTCCGATTATAACGTTCCAGCCAGTCCTCCGTCGATATTCATCGCAACCCCTGAAACATATGAGGCGGCATCAGAGACAAGGAAGGCAATCACTTTCGCTGCTTCTTCCGTATTACCGATGCGGCCTAGTGGAATTTGCCGGTCTTTCCTTGAAAACTCTTCCCATGATAGATCTGGCGCTTGGTTTTTCCACATTTTTTCGATTTGTTCACTGCGAATCAGACCAATACAAACAGTATTGACACGGATATTATCCTTGCCTAGGTCTTTACTCATTGCTTTTGTTAGAGCCATCCCTGCTGCCCTGCTGACGGATGTTGGCAATGAAGAAGCGGGCGGCGTTTTCCCAAGGATGGCTGTCACATTGACGATCGCCCCGCCTCCTGCCTGGCGCAAATATGGTACAGCATAACGGGAACAATGAATCGCCCCGAATAGCTTTAAATCAAGATCCTGCCTCCAAAGCTCCGTTTCCACTTTTTCGAATGGGTGGGCTTGTGACGTACCGGCATTGTTCACCAAAATATCCAGCCGCCCATATTTTTCAACAGCTGCTTGGACCAGTTTCTGACAATCCTCTTCTTTCGTAACATCCGCCACAACGTACAGTACTTCTTTTTCGGTCTTTTCAAAAATAAAGGCAGCCGCCTCTTGTAAACGGTCCTCGTTTCTGGCACAAATCGTGACTTCTGCCCCTTCTCCCACTAAATAAAGTGCAGTTTCCAATCCGATCCCTTTGCTCGCCCCCGTAATGATGGCCGATTTCCCTTTTAAACCTAATTCCATGGTAGTGATCCCCTTTCTAATCCACTTTTTTTCCTTCCCCTTAATGATACAGAAAAAATGAACAAGTTGGTATTTTGGGGCTCTAGGCTCCTACAACGGTATTTGTCGAACTGAAGATGATATATCAAAGCAGTTTTTTGCATAAATATATACCCATTACCATTTTCCTGTAGAAAGGGGGAATTTTTTTGATGGATGTCTGCATTTCTTGCGGAATGGAATTATCAATCATGGAGCGCAACAGGGCCGAATGCTGGGAGTGCAGGGATAAGAAGACGACAGAAGCTTATTCGGAGGATGATGACTAGCTGCGTAGTTATGTAATTAAGCCAAAAGATTGCTAACTAATAATAAAGAGACACCTAACCAATTCGGCTTAGGTGTCTCTTACTGTTTATCCAGCGGTTAATTTCATTTTTTCTATGATTGCTGAAAAGTAGTTACGGACCGTTCCCTTTTTGTTTGATGGCTGATTTGAGGTGTCTGTGATTGGACTATTTTTCGGCCATTTTGACTCGTCTTTTTCGTGCCGGCAATCGGGTTCATTCTTTAGTTCGCGAGCGTAAATCCGCTCTCCTTTCATGATGCTGCGAATTGACTCGGCCAGCTCCTCACTCGGGCTATCCATTAATAAATAGCCTTTTACACCCGCCTTGAGGGCACGCTGCCAATAACCTGCTCTTGCAAAAGTTGTTAAAATAATCACCTTGCTGCCCGCCGCCATTATCGCTTCTGCAGCATCAAGGCCGCTATTAGCAGTCATTTCTGCATCCATTATACAAATATCCGGCTTTAAGCGGTGCACAAGTGTCAGCGCCTCTTCCCAATTGCTGGTTTGCCCTGCCACTTGCATATCCTCTTCTAAATTAAGCAGGGAACCAATGACTCCAAGCAGCATTTCCTGATCCCCTAAGATGACGATTCGAATCATATCAGTTCTCTCCTTATCGGGATTAAAACACTGACTCCCCGTAAAAATTTGGGGAGTCAGTGTTTGATCATATTAAACTTCAGGTTTTGTCTGTATGGAAACCCTGCTTTTCGCTGCTAATTTAATGTCTTTAAAGCTTACAAAATCCTTCTTTTCCTCATCCCATAGGCGGAACTTTAATGACTTTAAGCTTGTAGCCAGTGTAATGGTTGGAACATTTTGCAGCGGAAGCGTATTATTGTGCGCCTCTTCCAATTTATAGTTTGGTACCCTTGGGTTTAAATGATGGACATGATGGAAACCGATATTCCCTGTCAGCCATTGCAAAAGCTTTGGCAGTTTATAGTACGAACTTCCTTCCACTGCCGCCCTTACATACTCCCAGTCCTTGTCTTCTTCAAAGTAAGAATCCTCGAACGTATGCTGGATGTAAAACAGCCAAATGCCAGCTGCTCCAGCAATCATGAAAATCGTACCTTGTACAATAAGGAATGCCTGCCAGCCAATCGCCCAGCAAAGCAGCCCTGCTAACGCCAGGATCAGAACATTCGTCAGATAGGTGTTATTCCGTTCCTTTTGTTTGGCGCCTCTATGGTTAAATCTATTTTTTAACAGGAATTGATAAATCGGCCCCAATCCAAACAAAACGATTGGATTGCGATACAAACGATAGCCTAAACGAAGCTTGAACGGTGCTGCCTTATATTCTTCTACTGTAAGCGTCCAAATATCGCCTGTCCCCCGCTTGTCGAGGTTGCCGCTTGTTGCGTGGTGAACGGCGTGATCATGCCCCCACTGGTCAAACGGGAATAACGTCAAAACCCCCATAAATGTCCCCACTACTCGATTAGCACGTCGGCTTTTCAAGAAGGAATAATGGGTGCAATCATGAAATATAATGAACATCCTGACCAAAAATCCTGCCGCCAGAATAGCTGGTACCAGTGTCAGCCAATAGGAGACTGACAAGCTTTGATAAGCAAGGAACCATAATATTAGAAATGGCACGACCGTATTAATTATTTGCATTACACTTTGCTTTGTTGTGGTTTGTTCAAAAGATGCAACTTGTTTTCGTAATTGTTTCGTGCTCTCTAAGGTCATTTTTCAATTTCCCTTCTTTGTATGTCGTTAAACTAAGTATAGGAGATTGAAAATAATCTTGTTAGTAGCATGTGTCATGGACTAGACATGACAAATGTCATGAAAAGGCGAATTTTTGGCTAAATATGTAGAAAAATCCGCTATTTATTTATTATATTTTTTAAAAATCAATGTTGCATTATGGCCGCCGAATCCGAAGGAGTTGGATAGGACGACATGAACATCCTTCTCTTTCGCTGTATTTGGAACGTAATCTAAATCTAGACCTTCATCTGGTGTTTCGTAATTAATGGTTGGCGGGATGATCCCTTCCTTGATGGAGAGCAGCGAAAAAATAGCCTCAATCGCACCCGTTGCCCCGAGCATATGTCCCGTCATCGATTTAGTTGAGCTTACAGATAAGTTGTTGACATGGCCGCCAAATACCTCTTTGATGGCCATCGTTTCATACAAGTCATTATAATAAGTGGACGTGCCGTGGGCATTGATATAATCTACTTGTTCAGGTGAAATTCCGGCATCCTCCAAGGCTGCTTTCATTGCACGCTGGGCACCCTCTCCATCTGGTGCCGGTGTTGTGATATGATGGGCGTCACCTGAAGCCCCGTACCCTGCAATTTCACCATAGATGCGGGCACCACGGGCTAGTGCATGTTCCAATTCTTCCAATATCACGATGCCGGCTCCTTCCCCGATCACAAAGCCATCACGATTCTTATCGAACGGCCGGCTAGCTGTATTCGGATCTGGATTTTTCGAAAGGGCGGTCATATTAGAGAATCCGGCAACCGTCATTTCTGTGATCGTGGCTTCCGTTCCTCCGGCGATCATCATTTCGGCATCGCCTTTTTGAATCACGCGGAAAGCATCGCCGATGGAATTGGCACCGGATGCACATGCCGTTACGGAACAGTTGTTCATTCCTTTCGCTCCGAGTTCGATGGACACCTGTCCTGCCGCCATGTCCGGGATAAACATTGGAATCGTAAACGGATTGACCCTTCTCTGGCCTTTTTCTATAAATTTCTTATGCTGTTCCTCGAACTCGCCTAAACCGCCGATTCCTGAACCAATCCATACGCCAACCCGTTCAGGATAAATATCCGTACCGATTTGAATGCCTGCATCCGCCGCAGCCATTTTGCTCGCAGCAATCGCAAATTGACTGTAACGCCCCATTCTCCTCGCTTCTTTTTTATCCATATAGTTTTCCGGAGCGAAGTCTTTTACCTCCGCTGCGATTTTGACATCGACTTTTTCAGTATCAAACAAGGTGGCCGGACCGATGCCTGAAATGCCGTTTTTAATATTATTCCATGTCGTCAGGGCGTCATTACCGAGAGGGGTAACCGCTCCAATACCCGTAATCACTACTCTTCTTTTCAACATACTAACCCCCACTTGTTTATTCACTTAATTCATTGAAAATTTCTCATTCCTTCTATTTTACCTAATTTGGAGTGGTTCGCCTAATATTTCAATTTTCCGCCTGAATTTCGAATATCTCTGAGAAAAAATCAGTTTTTACGAGCGGCAAGGTTACTCCCATCTTCATCAGTTCATCCCCATAAAAGACCTTTTCCCCGTTGTTAAGCCGATATTTTTGTTTCGGATGTAATCCCCGTAACAGAAGGCGACGGAAGGGCGGATTCGGGGTTGCCAGTGTTTGATAGTAAAAAACAACCGCTTGCTGCTGATTGTCCGCGACGTACATCCAGGCTGTTTCCAGTCCCTCGAAGGGGCTGAGAAGCCTATACAAATCACCAAAGCTAATAAGATCCTTGATTTTACGATAGTGCTGGATTCCCTTTTGTACCGCCAGTTTTTCTTCCGTGCTCAGCTTGTCGACATTTAGTTCAAAACCTAAGTTGGCAGCCATGGCCACAGACAATCTCATTTGAATGGGTGTTATTCGTCCGACTTGGTGGTTCGGTACATCTGAGACGTGGGCGCCCATGGTGATGGCTGGGTAAACGATGCTTGTGCCATATTGGATTTTCAGCCTTTCGACTGCGTCTGTATTATCACTTGTCCAGGTTTGTGGCATGTAATACAGCATGCCCGGGTCGAAACGTCCGCCCCCGCCCGAGCAGCTTTCGAATAAAATGTACGGAAAGCGTACAGTTAATTTTTTAAAAATTTGATACAGACCGAGCATATAGCGGTGGGCTGTTTCCTTTTGCCGTTCAGGGGGAAGCGTGGCCGACCCAATCTCGGTCATATTTCGGTTCATGTCCCATTTTACATAAGAAATCGGAGCACTGCAGAAAAGGTTTGTGAGTGTTTCAACGAGCCAATCGCATACATCCTTCCGGGATAAATCGAGAATGAGCTGGTTGCGGGACAGCGTCCGGTTCCGTCCTCGAACATGCAGACACCAATCGGGATGCTTCCGGTACAAATCGCTGTCAGGCGAGACCATTTCCGGCTCGACCCACAGACCAAACTTCATCCCTTTCGTTTGCACGTAGTCCCCCAAGCCTTTTAACCCGTTTGGCAGCTTTTTCTGATTGACAGTCCAGTCCCCTAGTGAGCTTTTGTCATTGTCACGGTGCCCAAACCAGCCGTCATCAAGGATAAACAGCTCGATTCCGAGTTCTGCCGCAGAATCCGTCAATTCCCTTAATTTTTTTTCGGAAAAATCAAACCGGGTAGCCTCCCAGTTATTAATGAGAATCGGGCGGGATTTGTCGCGATGGGTACCGCGGCAGACCCTCGTCCGCAATAATTTATGAAAGGTTCTCGACATGCCGCCAAGTCCCTCTGATGAATAAACCATTAGCGCCTCAGGTGTCTGAAATGTTTCCCCAGGATTTAAGAGCCAAATAAAATCAAACGGATTGATACCAATCGAAAGCCTCGTTGTTTCGTAAGGGGCGACTTCAATAGAGGCCTCAAAGTTTCCGCTATAAACGAGGCTCACCCCGTAGACATCGCCAGACTCTTCGTTTGCATCTTTTGAAAGCAGCGCGAGAAAAGGGTTATGCTGATGACTGCTGGCGCCCCTCGAAGAGGAAATCGATTGAACTCCATGATGGAGCGGCTCCCGTTCGAGATAGCGCTCCCTTGCCCATGTTCCGTGAAGATGGAGCCAGTCCCAATCAGAATGGTGAAAGTCCAAGGTCATGCTCGTACATTTGTGTATTTCCACTTCCTGGGTTCCTAGATGCTCGAAGGAAGCCGATCTGGTGATCACATCGAGGTCCTTGTAAATAGTGTAAAAAAGGTTAATCCCTATCCCCAGCTTGGAATCAACCATCGTAATGACTAAAGTTTCCGCTTCGGAGTCATCCTCGACATAGGCAGAAGGCAGTCCTACTAGGGATGGCTTTCCTTTTAAGATTTCATGTGAGTCATAAACAAACTCGGTAATCGTGGAACCGTCACTGGTGCGCAGCTGATAGGCCGGGCACCTAAAATCACCGTTGCCGTACGCCGGATACTCTTGGGGAAGAGTGTCCAGGGAAAATTGTTTGCTTGTTGGTTCCGTTGTTGGCGAAAAGGTCCTGCCTTTAAAGGAAAGGATCGAAGCAGGCTGCAATGTGTGAACCCGCTTACCCCAGTACAAATGTGCAGGATATTTTCTATTTACAATTTGAAGCAAATAACTTGTCCGGTCATTAAATAAATGAAATATCCCATCCTCTTCATTCCACTCGATTGGCACGACAATCCTCTCCCTTTATTTATCGTCTTATTTCATCCTATTTTGCTATGCAGTGTAAAATCACTAGAATTAGGCAAAAGAGCAGGAGGTTTTTGTCGTGTTTTTGGAGAACAATTTTTTAAGCCCTTATTTAAAAGATTGTTGCTTTCCGAATAAGAAATAACTTATTGCCTTCGCTGTAAGCGATAGAACACTTGGTAAAATAACTTGTCCGGTCGCATATAGCCTTTCTATAAGCCCCAACGATTAAAAAAATCAGCAATCTGGTCGCATATAACCTTTCTATGAGCCCCAACGATTGAAAAAATCAGCGGTCCGGTCACATATAACCTTCCTATGAGCCCCAACGATTGAAAAAATCAGCGGTCCGGTCGCATATAACCTTTCTATAAGCCCCAACGATTGAAAAAATCAGCAATCCGGTCGCATATAACCTTTCTATGAGCCCCAACGATTGAAAAAATCAGCAATCCAGTGCCATATAACCTTTCTATGAGCCCCAACGATTGAAAAAATCAGCAATCCGGTCGCATATAACCTTTTATGCACCCCAACGCATGTAAAAACCAGCGGTTCGGTCTTATAGGAGCAAAAGTAACAATATTATTAACGAAAACAGCAATTTTTTATGAATAATTGAATATATTTATTTCATATTTTTTCCAATAAGTTTTTTGATGTCTAACACGCTTTTTTAGAAGGCAATCTGAACGATCATGACAAAGAGGTGAAAGAATGAAGGTTAATAGGTTTCGTCTCCATGCTCTGTTATTGTTCATCGGCGGGCTTGTTTGGGTGATAGTCGGAACTCGTCTGGCTCTTAGTCCCCCTGGCAACCCAGCTTTGGATATCTACCGGGATTCAAAAGGTTCGATGCCGCTGCTCAGTATTGGAATGCTGTTTATTACAAGTGGAATGGTGATTTTTTACCGGGAGCTTTTCCTTCATAAAGGCCTTGCGAAATTCGCCTTTATCCTCATTCAATCTGGAAGCGTCCTTTATTTTATCGGGCATTCACTAAGACAGTTCTTGAATGGCGCGTGGGAACCGGCAGCACCTATCGGTTTCATTATGTTAATTATAGGATTGTTTCTGTTCGGCCTTAGAAGTATAAAGGTAAAATCACTGCCTGTGCCAATCAGTTATTCCATATTAATAAGTTCACTATGCCTGCTCTTCTTTAATGACCAATTCTTCACTGCATGGATGTCAGTACCATTTGGGCTCATTTGGATTGCCATTGGTGGAGTGCTATTTTTTAAGCCTCTTTGAACGCAATTTGCCAGCACCATTTTTGCACATTAACGGACCATAAGGTGTAAAAATTAATTTAAAGCGTTAAAGTGCCATTGAATACCAAGTTTTCCATACTCAAATTATTGTGTTTTTTCTGAAAAAGTCGTAGTCTCTATATATAAGAGATTTCGAGATGAGGTGCGAAGATGACACAAGAGATTACATTTATTCAACGAGAACAATTAAAGGCTAAGCCTGATCCCGCTTCGCTTGGATTTGGGAAGTATTTTACGGATTACATGTTGGTAATGGATTATCATACAGATAACGGCTGGCATAATGCCCGGATCGTACCTTATGGACCATTAACACTTGATCCATCATCCATGGTTTTCCATTACGGACAAGCGATTTTTGAAGGAATGAAGGCCTATAAAACTCCAGATGGTGAGGTGCAGCTTTTCCGTCCGGATAAAAACATGAAGCGTCTGAACGACTCCTGCGACAGGCTTTGCATCCCGCAAATTGATGGGGATTTCTTATTAAAAGCGATTAAACAATTGGTTACAGTTGAAAAGGACTGGGTTCCGGAAGGCGCCGGACAATCGCTTTACATTCGCCCATTCATTTATGCATCGGAAGCAGGTCTTGGGGTACATCCTGCCCATCAATATACATTGCTGGTTATCATGTCTCCGTCAGGTGCCTATTATGGGGATCAATTAAATCCTGTTAACATCTATGTTGAAGAGCATTATGTCCGTGCAGTTCTTGGCGGGGTTGGACACGTGAAGACTTCCGGCAATTACGCAGCAAGCCTGAAAGCCCAGGAAAAGGCCGAAGCGAACGGCTACGCGCAAATTCTTTGGTTAGATGCGAAGGAAAACAAATATGTTGAAGAAGTAGGCAGCATGAACATCTTCTTCAAAATTAATGGTGAAGTCGTTACACCTAAGTTAAATGGAAGCATTTTACCAGGGGTAACTCGTGATTCGGTTATTCAGATTTTAAAACATTGGGGAGAACCTGTCCGCGAGGAGAGAATCTCTATTGAAGAGGTTTTTGCCGCATATGAGCGCGGAGAACTGGAAGAGGTTTTCGGAGCTGGAACAGCAGCCGTTATCTCACCTGTTGGCGAATTAACATGGAACGGCAAAACGATCGTCATTAACGACCGCAAAATCGGGCAAACATCCCAACGCCTCTATGATGGCATCACAGGCATTCAACTTGGCAAACTTGAGGATCCGTTTAACTGGACCGTTAAAGTGAGTGCTGTAGAAGTTTAAAGCAATAAAGGGCCTGACTCCCGCCGCGTTATGAGATAACGCATTGGGGGTCAGGCCACTTTTTTATGTTACAGACAATTCTTTTATTTTTTCTATCCAATCCTTAAAGCTTCCAAATTCATTGGCATCGAATCCAAAGTGTTCCTTTATGATTTGGATGGTTTCGTTTTCTTTTTCTTGAAAAACCCCATCTGAATAAATCAGTTGTAAGAGTTCTGCTAAAACGATATTTTTGGAACGTTCAGTTTTGAAAGTTTTTAGAATGTCTTCGATTGCGAGACCTTCGTGTTTGTAATCCTTCAGCCCCATTTCCTTTTGAAACTTGCTAAGGATGGAACTTTCAAATATCGACAAATTCCCATCAATATTGGCAATCATCGCCGCAAGTTCAAGAAATGCCCTTTTCTCCTCAGGCTGAAGTTCTGCTAGAAACATTTATTACATACATCTCCTTGTAATCGTATATATTTATATACGTAACATGTCTATAAAAGTTTCATTTTAATCATGTGCTCGTAAACCGTACCGCACTTTGTATTTTTTCAAAGCCGTTTTTTCCAAAGCTCCATTGGGCTATCTTGTCCTTCTTCTAAAGGCATTTGGATAATTTGCAAGGACCTTTCGGACCGAGATTTTTTCAAATCCTCGTAAATGGATTTTGATTTTCCCAAACCCACTTCAGCGGCGTCCTCTACCGACGCACAATAATAGACTTTTTCAACTCCGGCAAAGTACATGGCTGTCAAGCACATCGCGCAAGGCTCACCGCTGGCGTAAACTACACACTCCGATAAATCATTCGTTTGAAATTGTTCTTGGGCACGGCGAATGGCTAGCAACTCTGCATGGCCGCTGATATCAAACCTTTTATGGAGCTCATTTACACCTTCTGATACTATTGTATTATTTTTGACAAGTACTGCCCCAAACGGCTGCCCGCCTTCTGCCACATTTTGAAGTGCGAGCTCTACAGCCCGTTTCATGAAGTTGTCCATTTTATACTTCCTTTCGTTTTAACATTTTTCCATTTTAAACTATTTATCAAAAGGAATCATTCTCGTAGTTCCCCTTATTTGAAAAGACGTTCGAAATACCTAGATTTTTTTCCCTCCCAATCCACACATTCCCATATCATTATCATTTTGCTATAATGATAGTATACCCTACCCACATCCAGAAAAATTTCCTCCAGATAAAAGGGTTATCTTATAAAAATAAAAGGAGGTACCTCGATGTATCAGATCAAAGGGAAAGAAAAAATTTTCGTTTACACAGGTCCTGATGGTTCCGGACGAAAAACTATTGCGAAAAATGTCGCTACCGCATTTGACATGGAAACTGTTCTCTCTTACACCACTCGTTCCCCACGGCATTATGAAAAAGACGGCGAAGATTACCACTTTATAACTGAAGAAACCTTCAAAAACATGCAAGCCCAACAAGAATTTCTCGAAAGCGTCGAGATTGATGGAATCCATTATGGGATTCGTGAACAAGATGTTGTGGAGGCCTTTAAAAACCATGATTTCGTTTATTTGACCTTAAATCCTGAAGGCGCTGAAAAGCTTAAAAAAGTGTATGGAGATCATGTTGTACGAATTTTTGTTTACGCAGACCGTGATACCGTCATCGATAGACATAAGAAACGCCAGGATAGCGAGGAAGTCATTGAACGGCATATGAGCCATTATAACGAAACAATGAGCTATAAAGGCAGCTGTGAACATGCATTTGAAAACTTCGATTCCCCGCAGGTCTCTTACCAAGTAAGCGAGCTGATCGAATCCTACCTGGACCGAAATCTCACCGTAACGGATTACTAAACTACTTAAAAGGGGCTTGCCTCGCATTAACCCAGAAAATTGGCAAAACGAAAGGCGAACAGTACACACGGGACTGTTCGCCTTTATTTTATACTGGTTGCGAGATGGGTAGGAGATTTAAACGAACATAACGACCGATGTTCAGGTTTCATGGCCGGGGCCTGGAGTTATGAACCTTTCATAACCACTCTAGCTTGGATTCGATGACTGCTCGGGCGTTATGAACCCCTTCATAACTACCGATTCACTGTTTCCTCCATCCGTTCAGGCGTTATAAACCCTTCATAACTACCGATTCACTCATTCCTCAATCCACTCGGGCGTTAAGCCCCCCTTCATAACTACCGATTCACTCGGTCCTCCATCCGTTCAGGTGTTATGAACTCTTCATAACTACCGACTCACTCGGTCCTCCATCCGCTCGGGCGTTATGAACCCCTTCATAACTACCGATTCACTCGGTCCTCAACCCGTTCAGGCGTTATAAACCCTTCATAACTACCGATTCACTCGGTCCTCCATCCGTTCAGGTGTTATGAACTCTTCATAACTACCGATTCACTCATTCCTCAATCCGCTCAGGAGTTATGAACCCCTTCATAACTACCGATTCACTGTTTCCTCCATCCGTTCAGGTGTTATAAACCCTTCATAACTACCGATTCACTCAATCCTCAATCCGCTCGGGCGTTATGCCCCCCTTCATAACTACCGATTCACTCGGTCCTCAACCTGTTCAGGTGTTATGAACTCTTCATAGTTTATATATCTTTTAAGGATTACGAGTTTTAAGCAGCCTTTCCAAAAAAATTCTTGAATTTTCCATATTGCACGAGTACTCTATTTAAAACAAGGGGGGATTGGCGTGATTAGAAAGCTTACCGAACAAGACCATCAGCAGGTTCTCGCTTTTTTAAGTGAGGAACCGTCTATTAATCTATTTATCATCGGGGATATCGAGGCTTTCGGATATTCATCGGAGTTTCAGGAAATTTGGGCAGAGTTTGATGAACAGAGCACGATTAAAGCGGTCCTGCTAAGATTCCATCAATCTTTCATTCCTTACGCAAAGGGAGAATTTGATACTACCGGCTTTGTCTCCATTATGAGACAGTACACGCAGCCTATTTTTCTATCAGGGAAGTCCGATATCGTGGAAAAATTCGAGTCCTTCGAGGAACTGTCTCTTGGCAAAAAACAAGTAACATTTTTTGCAGAGTGCCTTTCTGACGATTGTCTTGGTGACAATGATGTTGAGGTAAAAAAGGCAACGATTGAGGACGTTGATCGAATCATTGAGCATCAAAGCAGCATTGAGGAATTTCATATTAGAAGCGATGCCAGGAAGATGTTAATCAATGCGATGGAATCCAACACTGGAAGAACCTATTATACCACCCGCCAAGGTGTGATAACCGCCTGTGTTTCCACAACAGCGGAAAATTCCATATCAGCGATGATTGTCGGAGTCTGCACGCGAAAAGAAAACCGCCGTCAAGGTCTAGCAACAGCTATCATGGAAAAGTTATTTAAGGATGTTCTAGCAGAAGGTAAAACGCTTTGTCTCTTCTATGATAACCCTGCAGCTGGCCGTATTTATAAGCGGCTTGGCTTTAAAGATATTGGGAAGTGGACCATGTACCGCTAAAAATTCCCGTTAAAAAAGGAAGGTGCCGAGTCACCTTCCTTTTTACCGTTAATACACTAGGTATAAGTCCCTCAATCACCATTACCTTAACAAGCCGGGGCTGTCCCACTGCATAAAATCACCTGCAAGCAAATAAGCTAATATAAGCATCTATATAAAGGGGTTGGAAGCAATGGCCATTTTCAACAAAATCGCCTTATTCTTTGTCATTTTATATTCCGTTTTCACCATCATTAATACCTATTTAGGTGAAACCGAGCAAGCCCAATCCAACGTCATTTACTTCCTGATGAACGGATTTGCCTATATCGTTACCGCACTCGAAATGGAAAAACGGGGTCAGGCTTCAGATGCATTAACATATTAAAGCACAGGGACCATCTTGGTAAGCGCCGGAAACTAATTTCGGCGCTTTCGTTTTCAAATCAATGGGCGTTTTCAAAGCGAATAGGAATGGATATTTATGTTAAACATAAAATGTACATTTTAATCTAAGGGGTTCATCTTATGAGACAGCCATCCGACCATGAGGAAAAGAATGGACAGCCTTCCGCTAAGGATGATTCCACTTTCGACGCCCGCATAGAATACATAAAAGATTTTTTCAGCAACACCGATGACCTTTTAATGCTCCCGTTTTCCTATAACAATAGGCAAGGGGTAATATTATATATTGCAACTATTTCAGACTCGGGAAAAATTCAAGAAAGCATTTTATTTCCTATTATTAAATATGGCGAGATAAATGCAGGCGATATTCCCTATACTGCTGAAAAACAAAGTAAAATAACGCTTCATGATGCCGGAAAAGCTTTATTAAAAGGAAATGCCGTTGTCATCTTCGAAGGCCGCGAAGAAATTTTTTCTTTTAATACCATGAAAGAAATTTCCCGTACTCTTAAAGAACCGGATAGTGAAAAAACTGTTCGAGGGTCGCATGTCGGATTTGTTGAAAACCTATCAACCAACATCGGCTTGATCAGAAAGGGGATTGAGAGCAGGCATCTAAAAATCAACTACCACCTGATTGGGCAATACACGAATACCGAAATTGCGACTGTATATATCGAAGGAATTTGTAACCCTGCTCTAGTAAAGAGACTGGAAGAAAGAATACAAACCTTATCTATCGATATGACATTTAGCCCCGGGTATTTGGAAGAGTTATTAGAGGATGAGCCATTCTCCCCATTTCCTCATTTACTCTATACTGAAAGACCCGACCGGGCGATTGCGCAATTGATGGAAGGAAGAATCATCCTATTGTCTGAAGGCAGTTCTGATGCACTCGCTCTTCCTGTATCATTCTTTTCCTTCTTCCAAACATCGGATGATTATAATACCCGGATTATTACCGGTTCCTTTTTTCGTTTTCTAAGAGTGGTCTGTTTTGTGCTTTCACTGCTATTACCTAGTATATATATTGCGGTAATCGGCTTCCACTTCGAGATTATCCCGAAAGAAATTTTAGTATTGGTGAAAAGTTCGGTAGAAAACATCCCGTTTCCACCCTTAATTGAAGCCATGGTTATGGCGTTTACCATCGAATTAATTCGTGAAGCGGGAATTCGTCTGCCGACACCGATTGGACAAACCATTGGGATTGTAGGAGGTTTAATCATCGGCGATGCCATCGTTTCTGCAGGGCTAGTCTCCAACATAATGGTAATTGTTATAGCGCTTACAGCCATTTCCTCCTTTACGGTGGCTTCCTATGAAATGAGCAATACAGTCAGGATTTTAACCTTTCCAATCATGCTGGCAGCTGCCACTTTCGGTTTTGTTGGAATTATCTTCGCCTTGATGTTTATTGTCGGCCACCTGTGTAAACTTGAATCTTTGGGGACTCCTTATTTTACCCCCATCGCCCCGTTCAATTTACAAGGATTGAAGGACGCCATTATTCGATTTCCAATTTGGCTGCTAAAGGACCGGCCGCGGGAATTGCATGTAAAAAATAAAAAACGGCTAAATAAACCTAGAAGATGGGAAAAAGATGAAAAATAAAGTTCAAATCACAAAACTCCAGATGATTACTTTTATTATACAAACCCAAATAGGAGTTGCCTTTCTATCCCTTCCCTATGAAATCCACCAAATTGCAAAAGGGGATAGCTGGATCTCTCTTCTTCTAACAGGTCTATTTATGGAGATTCTTGTCCTTTTTTACCTTATTTTGTGCAGCAGGTTTCCTAACCAAGATCTTTTTCAAATTCTGCATTCGATATTTGGAAAGGTTGTCGGAAAAGGCATTACATTCCTTTATATGGGTTATTTCTTATTGACAGGGGCAACCATACTTGTTTTATTTGTCCATATCTTAAAAAAGTGGATGCTCCCCTACACCCCAGCTTGGGTCATTCTTTTTTTGATGGCTTCCATCGGCATTTACATCGGCATCGATACTTTAAAGGTCATCGCAAGGTTTTACTTCATCGCCACTTTTACGTTACTCGTATTTTTAATCATTACGCCTATCGCTTTTAAAGATGAGAATATCCATTACATTTTGCCGATTGGTCAATCGGGGTTGATGAATATTTTAAAGGGAGCATCTCATATCACGTTAGCCTGGCAGGGAATCGAATTTATCCTATTGATATCTCCGTTTGTTTTGGCTAACGGAAGGGATAAGTTTAAAGCCGCTACCTTGGCCAATATTTTTATTACCTTTTTTTACTCATTCCTGACATTTGTTTGTTTAATATACTTTAACAATGAGGAAATGAAGCTGCTGCCCGAGCCAGTCCTTTATTTGTTAAAATCTTTTTCTTTTAAAATTATAGAGAGGCCGGATTTAGTCATCATTTCATTATGGATTATCCTTGTCGGTACCTCCTTTATCAGCTATCTTTATGGCGCCTCCCTGGCAGGGACCTTTCTATTAAAACACTGGCCGAGGAAAGCATGGGTATATCTGTCCGCCTTTTCCTGCTTTGGCTTTGCCCTATTTTTTAATGGGGAGAAAGAACTCGAAAAATTGACAAAGGTTGCAACATACTCTGGGTTTATCTTCTTTATGGCCATTCCAGTATTTCTTTTACTGCTTTCCTTTCTTTTTAAAAAAGGACAAAGGGTGGTGAGGTAAATGCGCAACATTATTAAAAGGTTCGTCGTCCTTTCCAGCATTCCTTTCCTTTTATCAGGCTGCTGGGATCAACGGCTATTGAAGGAACAAAAATTAATCCTGCTCATCGGTTACGATAAAGGACCCAATGGAAAGATCATCGCTAACACCGCCTATCCGATAAGCAAAGGAGTCCAAAATAATTCTTCTACTAAGAGCACTATTTTGACAACGATGGGAGAAACAGCTTTAGATACCTTGCTGCATGCCGATCTAAATATCTCCGAGAAAATCGACATATCCAAAGCCCAAGTCGTTCTTTTCGGTGAAGAAATGGCCAGAAATGGACTCTATAAAGAACTCGACCATATATACCGAAACCCAAAAGGGGCTCTCGGGGCAAAAGTAGCTATCATTGAAGGTAAGGCAAGAGATGCTGTCCGCATTAAACAGGAAGAAGCAGACTTAAACGGACGATATTATGATGAATACTTAAAAAGTGGCGAGGCAACAGGCTTTTTTACAAACTACAACGTGCAATCAGTCTGCCCGTTATTGCTGAAGCACACCAAGGATCCATTACTGCCTCTTCTAAAAATCAGCTCTGAACGGCATCGTGCTCGTTCCATCGGCATGGCACTGTTTAATAATGAAAAGATGACCGGCAAACTAAATGTTCCCGAATCAAAGATGTTTTTGCTGCTTAATGGAGAAAAAAAGCAAAAGGTTTCATTTTTATTGGATACGAAACATCAAGATAGCCAAAAGGAGTTTATTGTGATAGAGATTTTGAATAACCGCCAAAAAACGAAGCTATCTATAAAAAACGGGGCGGTTACCGCCATTTTGTCCAGTAAACTTCAATATCGAATTACCGAGTATCCAAAAGATCAATTAACCAACCCGATTCTTTTAAAAAAATTAAATAAAACCATCCAGCAGCGATTAACAAAGACAGCTGAAAATACCATAACCAAATTACAAGCGGCTAATTGTGACGGATTTGGAATTGAGGAAGAAATCAGGGTGCATCATCATAAACTTTGGAAGGAAAAATACAAAAATGTGGACATTAAAGACATTCCAATTAAGGCAAACCTCCAATTAGAGCTTATAAACTCCGGGATCATTAATTAGGAAATCAGTCCCCTTGTTGCACCTGCTGTATTAACCGATGAACGCTAGGGCCCAGTCACCTGCTGGTTACAGGCCCCCAGCGCTTAATCACGTATTCTTATTTAAAACTCCAATGCCCGTTAAGCAGTTCGAAAATTCGACTTTGGTTTGTGCCTGAAAAATTTGCCAGGAATGGGGATTCCCCTTTTTCCTCTAGTACTACCGCAACAATCCCCTTCCCAATTGGGCTGCAAAACAAAAGCTCTGTTCCGGCCAAGGTGAGTTTTCGGCAGCGGGCGTTTAATTCCTGAGTGACGAACTCCTCCCCGGCCTTTAGGTTAAGAAGTCTTTCCCAGAGTGCTAGGGTTTCATCCAATTGGGTGACCGCAAAACCAACACTTTCAAATAGGACTGGTCCCGCCTGATGGCGGTCTATAAGGCCCTGCTGCTTTAGTTCTGCCAACCGTTCCTCGTCCGATTTTTCCCATTGAATAAAGAAAGGAAGGCGCAATTGCGACCCTGCATATTCTGGGAATAACAGCGACCATCTAATGACCTCGCCGTCACCGCGGACTCTCTCTCCCGGAATCGGTCCATAAACCGTGAACCCTTTCTGTTTCAGCTGCTTTGCCAATTCTTCAATCTCATTTGTACGAATCGCAATTCTGGCGGGCCCCTCCCCATTATCCTTTGGAAGCTGTTCCACAATATGCGTAATCAAGCGGTTGGCCTCATGCGTTTCCGCCCGCTGCCAATCCTCAATTCCCAAAAACTCTAAGTAACTTAATCCAAAATAACTTAATGTGTTATACGTGCCCCAAGATTCATGCCGTCCACCAGGTGCCACTTTTAAACCTACTTGTTCAAGAGGAGCGATTGCCTCCTCTGGCTTTTTGAAGAACCAAACCAAATGGTCGAAAGCTAATTGCATGTGAATAAGTCCCCTTTTTAAAAAATTCATTTCAGTGTATCGGCTTCATTCCTTACATGTGGTTATTAGCCCCCATATGCCTTTTATGAGAACAATTCCACTGGGTTTTTTGCTCGTTTTGTCCTCATACCATCACCTATTGCAAAGGGTTCATATAATCATTTATCAAAATTTGTACCTCTTCACCTTCAGAAATGCCCCCCGGTCTCTCCACTGCACAAACGATTCCCCGCCGCTTATACCCGGCACGGACAAAACGTGCGGCCAGCTTAGGATACTCCGGAAAGTGCTTTTGAATCTCCTCGCCCGGGAAGATGCACGGCAGGTTTTCCCCCATGCAGATCAACCCAGCCCCACTTGGAAACATAATCCGCGAGCCCAGCGTTAATTTGGTCAACTCCGGAAAGCCTTGCACCAATAGATTCGCTCCTAACCATTCCGGCAGAACATGCGGTACCCCTAACTCTTCGGCAATCTCCGCACAGTCTTCCACTGAAACGACGGTAATCTGCCGGCGGTTTAGAATTTCCGTCCCCTTTGGATACATTGGCTGCCTGGAGTCGGCCGCACACGTTACTCCGAAATGTCGGTCGCCTCGTATTCCGCCAAATTCAAGTTGTACCTCCGGAATCCTTCTGGTCACAAATGTGCCATCCTGATCCGCTATTAATATTCCCTTGATGTTTGCTTTTGCTTTTTTCATATAAAGTCCTCCCGTAAAAAAATCCTCTAATTCTACTTTACCGCAGGCTAACTCCAATTCCAATTCTTACAAGTCAGTGCACGTTCACACAATTTTCAGATTCATTATTTCAAAGATAAGTTATAATACGGTTGTCACCCCTAGAATATCCTCTCTAGCCCCTTTCAAAAAAATCCACTTAGAAAGCTGGTTGATTCGTTCTATGAAAAAACAATCTTTATGTCCGTGCGGCAGCGGCAAACCTCAGGAGAAATGCTGCGGTAATAAGCTGCAAATGAATGTATTTATACAGCCTTTCACTAATCCTGAGGAACGGGAGGAATTTTTAAAGAACATGGCGATGGGCTCCCAATTTCACTTTCGGCAACGCGGCCACTTTTTCTATTATGGAAAAGACATTCTCTCCTACAAACGTGAACAGCCTGCCAACAAGCTCCGCAATGAATTTCTCGAGGTTTTTTCAAGCTTTATGACCGATACGTTAGAAGATACCTGTCCTCCTTCATGGAAAGAATGCGATTCCTCATTCTGGGAAGAATTAATCTTCACTCATTTTCTTCATTGTATGAAAATTACGCCGCAAGAAAAAGAAACCGAAAAATTCCTGATGCAGTTGAAAAATTTCGTCCGCTGGCTGGACCGAAGGGTTGGCACTTCTTGGTATGGTCTTGTTAACCAATATGCGAATGAGGCCCGCTCTGATCTTAAAATCTGTGAACACCTGCTGAATTACCTCTTTTTATGCGATTTCCCTCAACTTCACCAAAGTGACTTTAATCTCGAGTTGGCGTTGCAAAAAGTCGAATATAAGTTTGACCAGTTTGCTGAACGGAAGGACAGTCTGTTCGAAGTGACCAGTAGAATTGAAGATACCATTGTGCTAACCGAATCCAACACCAACCGTACTTATTACATCAAGGGAATCCCCCGCCACTTGATTAAAGCGGGGCTCATAATGAACGGTTCCATCGGCCGCAAAAAGGGCGAAAAAGTATGGGAATGGTATCACACAGAGGGGATTTATCCGAATAGAGGCAGGAAGTATATAAGGCTGAACACCCCTGAACTAGAGCCTACTCACGTATAACACCTTAACGAAGTGATGCTATTCATTCTTCATTTTCCTTATAAAAAGTATTATACTCTTCCTAATAATAGCAACGATGGAGAGTGTCTGACACCTTGACTAATATCAGAGATTTAGCAAAAATGGCCGGCGTTTCCGTCACGACGGTATCGCGGGTGATCAATAATCACCCATATGTCAAAGAGGAAAAGCGCAAGGCTGTCCTCGATGCCATTAAGCAAAGCAATTACCAGCCAAATATTAACGCGGTTCATTTAAGCATGGGAAAAACCTTCCTTGTCGGTGTGGTGGTCCCATACATTGACCACCCCTATTTCGCTTCGTTAATGAAAGGAATCTCCCATGAAGCATTAGCACACAATTATAATCTCGTTCTTTTCCAAACCAACTATAAGGAAGAAAGAGAATTAGACGCTTTGCAAATGTTAAAGCAAAAACAAATTGATGCGTTAATCATTTGTTCGAGAGCAAGCAGCTGGTCGTTAATTGAGGAGTTTCTTCCTTATGGGCCGATTATTCTGTGTGAGGATACTAGAGGTAAAAATGTGCCATCTACCTTTGTGGATCACTATCAAACCTTTATCTATGCGCTGGAATATTTAATTCAAAAAGGGCATCGAAAAGTTGGTTATTCCATCGGGAGAAAAACGGGTACAAACAGTAAGTTTAGAGAACTGGCCTATAAGGCCTTTCTGAAAAAAAATCATTTGCCATATGACCCTGCTTTCGTATTTGATAACTGTCTTTATTTTGAGGATGGAGAACGAGTCGTAGAAAAGATTATAGAAATGCCGGACGCTCCGACTGCTTTGCTGGTGACAAATGATGATGTCGCCGCCGGAATCGTCACCTGCGCAAGGAATCGGCAAATTTCCATTCCTAGTAACCTAGCGCTGATTGGCTTTAATAACCAGCCGATCGCTCAAATAATGGACATCACGACGATTGAAATCCCGCTTGTAGAAATTGGTAGAAATCTATTTCTTCAAGGAATCGAGGAAAATCAGGAAATTTCTTATCAGGAGATTCCTGTTAGATTGATTGAACGCGGTACAGTCTAATCAAAAGACTTGCGGTCAGTTGATGTGGCTGTACCCAAGTTTTCTTAAAAAAATTGTATCAATCTCCTTGACCTGAAACGCGTTTCATACTCTATCCTAAATTTTGTAATACCGCAGCACCTAGCTGGCGTGATCGGATTCTCGAGCGTTACGGTAGGTGCTGCAGGCAGCTTAGCTGGAAGCAAGCTCCTCTCTTGTTATTGTCCTTTTCTGTGTTATAATATTCCCCGGCATAAGTTGATTCATAGAATTCTAACTTGATGCGGGCGGGAGAGGGACACACTAGAAAGTGTGATAAGAAAATGAAGGGAGTTTTTAAACTTAGCGAGCACGGAACAAGCTTGAAGAAGGAGGTTATTGCGGGGGTTACGGCGTTCTTTTCCATTGTCTATATTATCGCTGTCAATGGAAGTATTCTGCAGGATGCAGGCATACCACTCGAAGCCGGAATTATCGCAACCGTACTCTCTTCACTGATTGGCTGCTTGCTTGTGGCATTTGTTGCCAACGCACCATTAATTATCGTACCAGGAATGGGAATTAATGCCCTATTCACCTACACGATTGTCGGTACGATGGGCCTGGACTACAAGGAGGCACTGGCTGCCGTTGTCGTGTCAGGCATTCTCTTTGTGATTGTGGCTTTCACGAAATTATCCGGCATCATCTCAAGAGCGATTCCGTCATCTTTAAAGGAATCCATTTCAGTCGGAATTGGCTTATTTATTGCCTTTATCGGCCTGCAAAAAAGCGGCATCATTGTTGGGAATCCAACGAACTTCGTGGCGCTTGGCAATTTGGCGTCCCCGATTGTAATGGCGTCGATTATTAATCTGATTATCACGTTATTTTTATTTTTAAAGAAAGTACCTGGGAATTTCCTGATTAGCATTATTTTAGGAACGTTCGTGTCCTATCTTTTCGGATTGGTAGACTTTTCGAAAACCCACACCAGTTTTATTTCCTTTGCGGACTATAAAAACGTCTTCCTAAGTGCAGACTTTGGAAAAATAACCACGATTCCGTTCTGGACAGCGGCTTTTTCACTGGTATTAGTGCTTGTTTTTGAAAATATCGGCCTGCTTCATTCCCAAGTAGACGGGATGCTGCAAGCACCTGAAAAAAACGGAAAATCCTTAAAGGCCATTTCGATTTCCACGATCGTATGCGGATTATTCGGCACAAGTCCATCTGTATCAACGGTTGAAACGGCTGCAGGGATTACCGCAGGCGGAAGAACAGGTTTAACCTCGATTATCACGGGGCTGCTTTTCCTGGCATCGCTTTTCTTCATGCCGTTCATCAAACTGGTTCCGGCAACAGCGATCGCGCCAATCCTAATTATTATCGGTGGTTTAATGCTGACCAATATCGTAAATATTGATTTCACTGATTTTACGGAAGCCTTTCCGGCTTTTCTCGTAATCATCATGATTCCGTTAACCTACAGCATCGTTGATGGAATTGCCTTCGGATTTATTGCCTATCCGCTGGTAAAGCTGTTTACTAACAAGAAACATCAGCTTTCCCTTTCCATCTATATTATTTCGATTCTTTTCTTGACGAACTTTTTACTGCACTCGATTGGTTAACAGCAAGTGCGTTTAATATACACAAAAAGCAGAATGCCAACTCAGCATTCTGCTTTTTTAATTACCATATTATGCTTCCGCTATGTTAGGCTGCTGGTAAACTTTACTATCGAATTCACCTGTTGCCTTACTTGTTAACACACCGGCAGTCATCGAACCGCTAACGTTAAGGGCCGTACGTCCCATGTCAATTAGAGGTTCAACAGAGATTAGGAGACCAACAATAGCAACTGGCAGGTTCAAGACCGATAGTACGATTAAAGCTGCGAAGGTTGCTCCGCCCCCTACACCGGCAACACCGAATGAACTGATTGCAACAACTACAATAAGAGTCAGGATAAAAGAAATGCTTGTTGGATCAATGCCTGCAGACGGCGCCACCATGACTGCGAGCATCGCCGGATAAATTCCTGCACAGCCGTTTTGTCCGATGGAAAGTCCGAAAGAACCAGCAAAGTTGGCAACCCCTTCAGACACGCCAAAGTCTTTCGTTTGCGTCTTAATGGTCATTGGCAATGTTCCTGCACTTGAACGTGACGTAAAGGCAAACGTTAATGTAGGCATCCCTTTTTTCAGATAGTTTACAGGGCTTAATTTTGCAAATGTTATAAGTAATAAATGTACAATAAACATTAAGATAAGCGCCACGTAAGAAGCGACGACAAACTTTCCTAATTTTACAATCGCGTCGTAATCACTTACCGCTGCCACCTTGGTAATGATGGCTAAAATACCGTATGGTGTTAATCTTAGAATAAGTGTTACAACCCTCATGGTGATGGAATATAACGTATCGATTATTTTTGCAAAAAATTCAGCTTTCTCAGGTTCCTTTCGTTTTACCCCAAGATAAGCAACGCCGATGAAAGCTGCAAAAATAACAACGGCAATCGTTGATGTTGGACGAGCGCCTGTTAAATCTAGAAACGGATTGCCTGGAATAAGTTCAACGATCTGCTGTGGCAGCGTCATAGTTTCTACACCAGCCACTTTTTCTTTCAATAGCTCATTACGGGCATTTTCGGCATCCCCTGCAGTTAACTTGATTCCGTCAAGTCCGAATCCGAGCGCTGATCCAATACCGATGGCAGCGGAAACCGCAGTTGTTCCAAGAAGGATGGCAATAACAAGAAAACTGATTTTCCCAATATTTTTAGTCAGCTTTAATTTCGTAAAAGCTCCCACAATGGATATAAACACTAATGGCATAACAACCATTTGCAGCAGTTTGACATAACCGCCGCCGACAATGTTAAACCAGTTAATCGACTGTGTTGTTACTTCATGTGTTCCACCGTAAATAAGATGAATGATAAATCCAAATACAAGACCTAAACCGAGTCCGGTGAACACACGTTTTGAAAAAGAAACATGCTTTTTTTGCATCATGAACAAGCCGAACATCAGAAACAGAAGAACGACAACGTTCACGATAATTAATATGTTATTCATTTCATAACCTCCTATTTTAATACTTTCAAATTTTAATGTATTTATTCCTATGAGTCAAGTCGGAATTACTAATCCTTTAAGCTTAAGTTTTTACTTTAATAATTCTATAAATAATGGGCACCCTGCTTATTAATGAAAGGCGCCCTCATAACGTATTTTGTTATATTAATATAATTTAAGTTTTCCAGCCGGCACACCTATAAATCATACTGATAACAAGCGACGCCCTCCACCTGCTCAAAGCCTTCCTGAAGATAAAGAGCTTTTGCCTGCTCATTCTCTCCATTAACGGAAAGAATCGTTCTTTGGTACGCTTTTTCTTTGGCAAGCTGAAGGGCTGTCCTTAGTAGAAGTCTGCCTAAGCCTTTGCCCTGATATTCCGGCAGGATGGCAAGCGGGCCGATGTTCATAATCGGCGCCCCTTCATATTTATCTTTAGCCCCCCTGACAACGCCGACCGGAATGTCCTTATCAAAGAGTATTTTCATTCCGCCGTCAATGTAATCCGCACTTTCAACCAACTTCTCGACCATGTCAGGAGTAACGGGCGTTTCATTTCCCTTTAGGTTCGCGAACCCTGCATTTCGGACCTCACACCAGATTTCTTCATCTTTTCCAGGTTTGAAATCTCTAATCTTGTAACCTTTAGGCAAACTAAGCACGGGTACATCCATGTCCTCTCTAACAAGCAGGAATACGTACCTGTCAACGGAAAACTCCAACTCCTCCATCACTTTAGACAATGTCTGGTTACCCAATGGGACAAAAATAAACAGTTTTTCAATATCGGCAGTATGTTTGCGTAATGCTTTCATGAGCATGTTATAGACTTCAACATCTTTTATTTCCGAATGGAATATCCGAAACCGAGCACGTTTCCCCCTTCGCTGATATTCATCGATAATTAAAGAGGCTGCAGCGACAATCTCCCCCTGTTGATCTGCCACAATGTAAGTAGGATTTTCGTTATTAAGTTCAAACTTTGCTAAATCATCATCATATAAAAAAGAATCATCTAATTCTTTACGGTGTTTTTTACAGTATTCAACAAAATCTTTTAGTTGATCATGTCTCAACGACTCTAGTTTCATTTTTCCACATCTCCTTTAAATAATTTTTCATGGCCCTGGTATGAACCCATTTGAAAAAAGAATAACCATATAGATGAAAGAACATATTATTCCAATTGGCACAAGAACGACTGGTATGAAAATGGTTTTTCTAAGGAAAGGATTACTTTTTACCAGCTCTTCCTTGGCTGTTTTTTCGAATACCGACTAATCGTTTTAGAGGATATCTCAAGATCCCGACTTACTTCTGTAGCTTTTTTGCCCTCCTCTACTACTAATTTTGAAACATAATCTCTATACTCCTGTGTATGGTGCTTCCCCATAGTGAATACGTCCTTATAAATGATGATTGTATTATAAACTTATTCTCATTTTTACGTGTCCACTTTTTAGACTAACCTCATTTATTGGATACTTTGCCAGCACGGCTCGCCGTTTTGTCCTTTAGAGGCCTTCTATTGGACACTTTGCCAGCGCAGGCTCTCCATTTTGTCCTTTGGAGGCCTTCTATTGGACACTTCGCCAGCGCCGGCTCTCCGTTTTGTCCTTTAGAGGCCTTCTATTGGACACTTCGCCAGCGCGGGCTCTCCGTTTTGTCCTTTAGAGGCCTTCTATTGGGCACTTCGCCAGCGCAGGCTCTCCGTTTTATCCTTTAGAGACCTTCTATTGGATACTTTGCCAGCACGGCTCTCCGTTTTGTCCTTTAGAGGCCTTCTATTGGACACTTCGCCAGCGCGGGCTCTCCATTTTGTCCTTTAAAGGTCTTCTATTGGACACTTTACCAGTGCGGGCTCTCCATTTTGTCCTTTAGAAGCCTCTTATCGGACACTTTACCAGTGCAAAGTTTCGGCTTTGTCTTTTATTTTCTTCACAAAGAACTTAAGCCCCTCCACTATTCAAAAGTGATGCAAAAGAACCGTCCCCATGCCTCATTCCATGCCTTATTTGGCAAGCCTGCCAAAATACATTATGATGTTAGGAGTATTTTGTTATTGGAGGACTTGAGCATATGAATATTGCTACTATTGGAACGGGTTCGATCGTGGATACCTTCCTTTCTGCACTAAACGCAATCGATGACGCCCAATGTGTGGCGATGTATTCCCGAAAGCAGGAAACTGCCCAACCGTTAGCCGAAAAATATCAAATCCCAACTATCTACACCGACATCGAAAAAATGTTCCAGGACCCAGGCATCGACTTTATTTACCTGGCATCCCCAAACAGCCTGCATTACGAACAGGCCACTCAAGCGCTCCACTACGGGAAGCATGTCATATGTGAAAAACCGTTCACATCGACCGTCGCAGAACTTGAAAGCTTGATAGCACTCGCCAAACAAAAGAATTTAATGCTGTTTGAGGCCATCACAACCATTCACCTGCCAAACTATCAACTCATTAAAGAAAACCTGCCAATGATAGGGCAAGTAAGAATGATCCAGTGCAACTACAGCCAATACTCAAGCCGGTACGATGCCCTGCTTGCCGGGGAGACACCGAATGTATTTAATCCGAAGTTTTCCGGCGGCGCCCTTGTCGACATCAACATTTATAACCTGCATTTCGTGATGAACCTGTTCGGGACACCAGAATCCATCCGCTATACGGCCAATAAGCATCCGAACGGAATTGACACCTCTGGGGTTCTCGTTATGAAATATCCCGATTTTATCGCCGAATGCGTGGGAAGCAAGGATACACAAGGCCTGAACTTTGTCCTTATCCAAGGTGAAAAAGGATATATCCATGTTGAACATGGGGCAAATGGGTGTCAAAACGTCAGCTTACATACCGACGGAACAGCCGTTACCTTAAACAATCAGACTACAACGAACAAGCTTTATTATGAACTACTGGCCTTCAAGGAAATATATAAAAATCAGGACTTTGACAGCTGCTATGAATTACTCGATTACAGTTACTCAGTCATGAAGATGCTAGTTACAGCAAGAAAGGACGCCGGCATCGTTTTCCCAACCGACCAGCCATAATTTAGAATGGAGCCACTTCACAAAGTTGGCTCTTTTTTTAATAGATAAAAGGAAATTTTTGCTATACTATGTAATTGAGGAAAAACCGAGATAAGTTGGTGATACCAATGTTTAAGCTCTTATTGATTGAAGACGATGCTACATTATTCAATGAAGTGAAGGAACGGCTATCCGGCTGGTCCTATGACGTGTATGGAATAACAGATTTTGCCCAAGTCATGCAGGAATTCACGGCTACCAAGCCTGATTTGGTCATCATTGATATCCAGCTGCCCAAATTTGACGGTTTCCATTGGTGCCGGATGATTCGTTCCCACTCGAGCGTGCCAATTTTATTTTTATCATCACGGGATCACCCTTCCGACATAGTGATGGCGATGCAGCTTGGCGCAGATGACTTCATCCAAAAACCCTTCCACTTCGATGTCCTGATTGCAAAAATACAGGCGATACTGCGCCGGGTTTATGATTACAGCAGCGACAGCCAAATTGAACTGAAAACCTGGTGCGGAGCGACAGTCGATTATCAAAAAAATACAGTCGGGAACGACGCAGGTTCAATCGAGCTGACCAAGAATGAAATGTTTATTTTAAGAGAGCTTATTAATCAAAAGAATAAAATCGTCACACGCGAAGCGTTAATCAAAAGCTTGTGGGATGACGAGCGGTTTGTCAGCGATAATACCTTAACGGTGAACGTAAACCGGCTCCGCAAAAAACTCGATGAACTTAGCATCGGGCATTTTATCGAAACGAAAGTGGGACAAGGCTATATGGCGGTCGATGTGGCGCAGCTGCCATGATAAAACATTTTATAAAAGAACGGCGGAGCTGGATTCTGCTCACTTTATCCTTAGAATTCCTCATCGTTTTTATCGCCTACATTGATTCTGCTATCCCGTTTTTGCCCGTCCTGTATATGGTTTTTCTATCGCTCATTATCTTTGCGATTTTCCTAACCGTTCGTTTCCACAAGGAGACGAACTTCTATAAAGGCCTGGCGGATTGGGAAAGCAGCCTTGATCTAACTGGCCTGCCGAAAGCCAGTAGCCCTTTTGAAAAAATTATTGAAAGAAGCGTCATCAACCAAACCGAATCCCTTAAAATAGAGGCTTCCGCGAATCGTACGATGCTGGAGCAGGAAAAGGATGAGCTGTTATCCTGGATTCACGAGGTGAAAACACCACTGACAGCTATGTCTTTAATGATTGACCGCATGGAGGATAGCAAGCTGAGGGCAAACCTAAGATTTGAGTGGCTGCGAATTCATCTGCTGCTTGACCAGCAGCTTCACCAAAAGCGGATACCATTTATGGAAAATGACTTATATATCGAAAAAACAGATTTAAAGTCGATTATTTATTCAGAGATTAAAACGCTGCAATCATGGTGTATGCAAAAAGGGATCGGTTTTGATATAGAGCTGGGCATCACCGAGGTACTGACGGATGCCAAGTGGCTGGCGTTTATTCTCAGACAGTTATTAACCAATGCTGTGAAATACAGCGAAGCCTCGGATATTTTCATCAAAAGCGGCCTTCAAGATGGACTGACCATACTTGAAGTCACCGATTTCGGCCGAGGCATTGACCCGAGGGATCTGCCCCGCATTTTTGACAAGGGCTTCACCTCGACCACCAAACATCAAGACAGCGCGGCTACCGGCATGGGGCTTTATCTTGCAAAAAAGGCATCCCAGCCGCTATTCATCCATATCGAGGTGCGATCCAAATTAGGAGAAGGCACGACATTTACGCTAATTTTTCCAAAAAGAAATGAGTTCCTTCATATATCAGGCATGTGACAACATTGTCACATGCTTTGCCGCATTTGTTCGGCGAAACGAAGGAAGTGATCCACACGCACCTTTATACTAAAGCTATCGAAATAAGGAGTGTGTCGAAATGCCAATTTTAGAAGCTAGTAAAATTTATAAAAGCTACGGCAACAAGTGGAATAAACAGGACGTTCTAAAGGGAATTGATTTAAGTATTGAAAAAGGAGAATTTGTCAGCATCATGGGTGCCTCTGGCTCCGGAAAAACAACTCTCTTGAATGTCCTTTCTTCAATTGACAAAGCAAGCAACGGCTCCATCAAAATTGAAGGAAACGAAATCACTCGAATGAAAGAAAAACAGCTGGCTGAGTTTCGGAAACATCATTTAGGGTTTATTTTTCAAGAATATAACCTTTTAGATACATTAACGGTAAAAGAAAACATTCTCCTGCCGCTGTCCATCACGAAAATGCCGAAAAAAGAAGCGGATCAAAAATTTGCCGAAGTGGCTGAAGAACTCGGTATTTACGAGCTTAAGGACAAATATCCAAATGAAATTTCCGGCGGACAAAAACAGCGGACTTCTGCCGCAAGGGCGTTTATCCATGAACCGAGCATTATTTTTGCGGACGAACCGACGGGTGCACTCGACTCCAAATCGGCATCAGACCTGTTAAACAAGCTTAGTGGATTAAATCAACGGCGTAATGCTACGATTGCGATGGTCACCCATGATCCTGTTGCCGCCAGCTTTAGCAGCCGGGTCATTTTCATTAAGGACGGGCAGATTTATACCCAGTTAACTAAGGGCGAACAGCCCCGGCAGGCCTTCTTTCAAGACATTATGAAAACTCAAGCGGTGTTGGGCGGTGTTCAATATGAACATTAATCAACTGATCATTCGCAACTTGAAAAAGAACTTGAAAAATTATTTTTTGTATGTGTTTGCGTTGGTCTTTAGTGTAGCTTTATATTTTGCGTTTGTTACGCTGCAGTATGACCCGGCGATGACGGAAGCGAAAGGGACCATCAAAGGGGCCGCCGCCATTCGGACCGCTTCGATTTTGCTTGTCGCAATTGTCTCCATCTTTTTGCTGTATGCCAATAACATTTTCATCAAGCGGCGGAGCAAAGAAATCGGATTATTCCAGTTAATCGGAATGACCAAAGGCCGGATTTTCCGGATTCTCAGTGCCGAGAACTTTATCCTTTACTTCGGCTCCCTAGTGATTGGCATCTTTCTCGGGTTTTCGGTTTCGCGGTTGATTCTGATGATTCTTTTTAAAATAACCGGCGTCGATGCTGTCGCCAGCCTCCATTTTTCATCTCAGGCACTTGTACAGACCATCATAGTTTTTATGGTGATTTACCTGTTTATCATGTTAATGAACTTTATCTTTATCAAACGGCAGAGTATCCTGTCATTGTTCAGAGTCATTTCCTCAACAGAAGGAAAAATCCAAAAACTATCCATGGTTCAAAACGTTATTGGGATTCTTGGATTAGTGTTGATTGCCACCGGCTATTACGTTTCTTCCAAGCTGTTTGGCGGAGATTTTACCACCATGCCGGCATTATTTGCGGCGATGACGGGAATTCTCGGATCAGTTATTATCGGAACATATTTGTTTTATAAGGGTTCGGTCAGTTTCATTTTCCAACTCACCCGCAAACAGAAAGACGGCTATTTATCAATTAATGAAGTGATGTCGCTGTCCTCCATCATGTTCCGAATGAAATCGAATGCACTTGTTTTAACGATTATCACAACTGTATCGGCACTGGCGATCGGTCTATTATCGTTATGCTATATCTCCTATTATTCTGTTGACAAAACAGCCCAAAATAATGTGGCCGCTGATTTTGCTTTTGTTACCGAAGAGGATGCAACGAAATTTGAGACCGCCCTGGACAATGCAGGAATCGACTTTCATGAAAAACGTATTGAGGTTATTCAGGTCAGCGCAAACCTGAAGCCAATCCTAGAACGGAATTTGGAAGGAATGATGGTTGACCCTGCCGACATGCCTATGTCAGTCATCAGCGACAGATCTGTAAAAAATGTTGATGCAACACCGGGTGAAACTATTTTTACCGGCTATAGTGATTTGCTGCAGAAGTTTATGACCTTAAAGGATTCAGGAACGATTGAATTTAAGGGGGTTCATCAAGTGATTCCGTTAAAATACTCGGGACTGAAAAAAGAGTTCGTGATTTCCTGGTACTACACAGCTGGCGGTTCACCGACTGCCATTGTAGATGATGCCGTTTTTCAGCGGCTGAAACAAGATTTGGATCCAAAGGTTCAACAAGAATCATCCCTTTTCATTGGAATTAATTTAAAAAACGAGGGACAGCTTGAAAAAGCCAATAAGGTCTTCTCCAGTCTTCATTTTAGCAGCGAGCATGGAAATGATTCCCGCCTCAACTTGATCAAAAAGCAGAAAAATACAATGGGGCTGGCCATGTTTATCGTTGGCTTCCTTGGGTTAACCTTTCTGATAACTTCCGGCTGCATTCTATATTTTAAGCAGATGGGTGAAAGTGAAGAGGAAAAGCCCAATTATACGATTTTACGAAAACTTGGTTTTACACAAGGGGATTTGTTAAGAGGAATTCAAGGAAAGCAGCTCTTTAGCTTTGGCATTCCGTTAGCGGTTGGACTCGCACACGGTTATTTTGCGGTTCAATCCGGTTGGTTTTTGTTTGGTGCAGAGGTTTGGACACCGATGCTGGTTGTAATGCTGTTGTATGCGGCGCTCTACTCCATTTTTGGTGTTCTCTCGGTGGCTTATTACAAAAAGGTGATTAACGAAGCACTATAATAAATAAAATGGCCCTCAGCCTTTTTGGCGGGGCCATTTTGCATATAATGACTAGATTTCAACCTTCGGCACAAAGATTTTTTCGTGCTGATAGTCCCCATCCACCTCATCAATCTTGGTGACAGATGCATTTTCAATCGGCTTGAAATTTAATAAATCTTCAACCGGCGTCTCCGTTAGGAATGCCAGCAGCATATGAATAAAAGCGGCGTGCGTAACAATCACAAGATTATCATAGCGCTGCTGCCGCTGCAGGCGGTCAACCACCGTATTCATAAACATGGTTGCGCGCAGGTACACATCAGCGAGGGATTCGCCATTTTGAAAGCGGAAGTAAAATTGCCCTGCTGCCTTATATTCCTTCTTTGCCTCAGGGGTACGGTTGTTGAAGTCATACAGGTTACCAAGCTCCCATTCTCTTATCAGCGGGTTCTCCAAAAATGGAACATCCCCCGGCAATAAGGAATGAATGGCCTGGGCGGTTTGTTTTGTCCGTAAATAGGGTGAGCTGTAAAGAACGGTTTTGCCTTCGATGATTGTTTTGAGGTAATCGGCCGTCACTTGTGCTTGCTTGAAACCAAGTTCCGTCAAACTATGCTGGGAATCATGCGTATGTGACATCACGGTCCGGTCAACGTTGTGCTCAGATTCACCGTGACGGATAACATAAATGTTCAAAATCTCCACTCCTTGTTTATCTTTTCTTGTTGGCCTTTTTGATCATTTTTTTTATAATCCTAATTTGGCCTCGATGGTTCAGCTCATCTTCAAAAACATGAAACCATTTAAAGTAGTTATTTGCCTGTAGATTCCACCAAAACGGGGTCTGCTCGAATAACCATTCATCCGGGAGGGCTTTAAATCTTTCAATGGTTACGGCCCTTACTTCTGCTAAATGATTTAAATAATAGTCAATGCTGTTACCATTAATTTGTTCCTGCCCGGGGTTCCCTAAATCTAGACCTGGGTTCAGACTGGCAACCTCTTCATCTGTTAGGTCATCCCGATTTTCAAAGGTAACGATTTGGTATGCTTTTTCAACAGCCGCAAAATGGGCCAGGAGCATGCCGATGGAATTGGCGTCCTCATCATAAAGAAAATCCAGTTCCTCTACCGTAAGATTTTTTACCTCTTCAATAGTAGTGGCCCTGGCATATTCCATCATCGACACCAATTTGCCGAATTCCGGCCCAAACCCATCCTTTTGATCAATGATTAATATTGATTCCATATCTTTTATCAAATCCGCATTCCTCCGCTGCTCGAAAAATTCTACTACCTATTATTCGGCATTTCCCATTCGAATTCCTGTTTAATTTTCTGAAAAATAAAGAGACACTCTCCGCATTTCGGATGTGTCTCTTCCATTTTAGTAGACTATTATGTTCAGTTTGCTTTGTCTAAATTAGACCACTTCATTATAAGGATCTTCCTGGCGTTTTTTTCTTTTGCGCTCGGCACCTAGGACTTTAATAGAAAGATAGATGCCTGAACCTGTTAGGAACATCATCGCAATAGCAGTAAGGTCGATCAGCCACTTGACATTAGTATTTCCGATTCGGCCTTCATGAAGTCCTCTGATGATGCCCATAGCGGATGTTTGGCCTATGCCTTCACCGCGGAACCCTCTCGTGAAGTTTCCGTTAAACCTGCCAGCTCCTCCTTGGAATTGGCCGTTTCTGTTCTGCCCCTGCATTTGATTACCATCTTGCCCTTGCATTTGATTTCCGAATTGACCATTTGTTTGTCGTTGGTTGTTATCGCCTGCTTGGCCATCCATTTGGCGATTAAACCCTCCTTGAGTCTTTCCAGCGCCGTTTGTAAAACCTTGTCTAAATTGACCAGGCTGGAAATTGCCGCGCTCCCCCATCTGGGTCTGTCCGATCAGCCATGGTTCATTCATAAGCAGCCCTGTGAGCGACTCCATAAAGATTAACACAGAAGCTATTAAACCAATCCATAAATGCGCTTTTCTCACTTTTTTCATTTAAAGTTTTCTCCCTTCAATATGCTTGTACCCATTAGATACCCTCATTATGAAGAGCTTTCCTTAAGATATTCTTAAAAAAATTAAAGAACCCATATTAATTTTTTTGGGTTCTTGGAAAGACAATTTCAATCGATGTTCCTTTACCAAGCGAGCTGTTCACTTTGACTTTGCCGTGGTGCTTGTCAATAATCCATTTAGCGATGGATAAGCCAAGCCCTGTTCCCTCAGCAGATGTCCGAGTTTTATCACTTTGGAAAAAGCGGTCGAATATTCGCGGGATGTCCTGCTCAGGAATGCCAATCCCGGTATCCATTACGGAAAGGATAATGGAAGAGTGGCTTTGCAGGCAAGAAAGCAGGATTTCTCCGCCTTCATTTGTATACTTCATCGCGTTGTCCAGTAATATAACAATGAGCTGATGGATCCTTTCCTTATCCCCGCAAAAAGCAACAGGCTCAGGGGCCTCTAAATGGATTGATTTTTCTTGATATAAAGCAATATCTTCAAATTGCAAAAGGATTTCTTTTAAAAGCTCATCGATTTGAAACTCTTGCTTCTTCATTTCCAGTTGATTGGAGTCCGATCTTGCCAGCGTCAATAAATTGGTCACTAGCTTAGAAAGCCTGCGCGATTCTTTCGAAATAGTGGAGATATCATGAATTTTATCCTGGATGGTAGCCTTTGGATTCCGGAACAGCACATCGGTTTTAGCCTGGATGACTGCCAATGGCGTCCGCAGCTCGTGAGAGGCATCCGAGACAAATTCCTGCTGTTTATCCCAAGCCTTCTTAATCGGGACAAGAGCCCTGCCGGCCAGGAAATACCCGGAAACCAGCGCGCAAACGACACCAATACCACAACCGATAAACATAATCAAAATGAGCCTATCTAATAATTCTTTTTCCGAATTGACGTTGCGAATAAATTGTACGGTGACTTTTCCGGCTGTAGTATTCACATCAAAAGCGATATATCGGTAGGAAAACCCTCCTGCTACCACATCCTGCAAGGAATTTAGTTTTTTCGGGCGAATCTGCTCCTCTTTACCCGAAAACAACTCGGTTTCACGGCCTTGTTCCCCGATCAGCTGTTTACCTTCGCCCTGCCACAATAAGGTCATGATCCTTGGGTCCCGTTTCATGAACCTAGGGCCGGGAGAATCATGATCATCATTGTCAACGCCTGGCTGCTGTTGAAAATGATTAACAGATTCCATTAACGACCGGTTTACATCCTGATATAATCGATTATCCGTATAAAAATAAATAATGCTTCCAAGAATGCTGATTAACACGATGAAAACCAGCGAATTTAACAAAGTCAGCCTAATATGTGTGCGCCTGAACATATGCCGCCCCTATTCCTCGTTCAGCATATAGCCGACGCCGCGAATAGTCTTAATATCGGAGTGGTAGCCATATGGTTCCAACTTTTTCCGAAGATGATGCATAAATACCTCGACTATGGCGATGGTGGTGTCGGAATCAAACCCCCAGACACGGTCATAGATTTGTTCTTTTGTTAAAATCGCTCCCTTGTTCTGGATGAGAAATTCAAGCAGCTCGTATTGCTTGGCCGTGAGCTTAATGGGTTTGCCGTCCACCACAATTTCCCGTTCCCGGCCCAGTAATTCAATTCCCCGGTATTGAATGGTTTGGTTGGTCGTTAAGCTCCCGCTCCGTCTTAATAGCGCACGGATCCGCGCCTTTAATTCCGCTGCTTGGAACGGCTTCACTAAGTAATCGTCCCCGCCGCTGTCTAGTCCTTTTACCCGGTCCTCCAAGGAGTCCCGTGCCGTTAGAAAAAGAACCGGAATTTTCAGGCCTTCCCTGCGAATGGTTTGGAGGACTTCAAAACCGTCAATCTCCGGAATCATCACATCCAATACTATTGCATCATGAATGTTTTGCATCGCTAAAAACAAGGCATCTTCTCCGTTGGCTGCCTGGTCCACTTCAAATTCATCGGATAATAGCTGGACAATGGATTCCAGCAAGGAGAGATTATCCTCTACCACTAATAAACGCATAAATGAACGCTCCCAAAATATTTATTAAAATTATTATATAGGAAACAAAGCGGCCGCAAAAGAAGGGCCGCTTAAATACAAACAACTTATTCGTACCTTAAGGCTTGGATAGGGTTTAGTTTTGACGCTTTATTGGCCGGGAACACCCCGAAGATGACACCAACCACCAGCGAGAAGAGGAACGAACCAATCATCACCGAAGAGGTGAACGACACTGTTAAACTAAACAGCGATGACAGCAGCTTTCCTAATCCCACGCCGGCAAGGATCCCAATCAATCCCCCGACGCCGCTTAATACAACCGCCTCAATCAGGAATTGCAGCAGCACATCTCGCCGTTTGGCGCCAATCGCCTTGCGGATCCCAATTTCCTTCGTCCGTTCTGAAACCGAGACGAGCATGATATTCATGATTCCAATCCCGCCAACAAGCAGAGAAATTCCGGCGATTCCGCCCAACATCATCGTCATCGTATTCGTTACGGAGCTCATCGTATCCATCAAATCCTTTTGGTTAGTGACGCTGTAGGAATCGCTTTTGTTTGGATACATTCCAGCAAGCGCCAGTTTCACTTCATTCATGACCGCATCCATTTGGTCCTCGCTTTTTCCTTGCAAGTACACCTGGTTAATGGTTGTGCTTTTCACTAAGCGCTGACCAGTGCTAAGCGGAACGATAATGGTGTTGTCGCCGCCCTGTCCCATTGAACTTCCTTTTGATGCGAGCACCCCGACAACTTTAAAAGAAGTTCCTTCTATCTGAATGTATTGCCCGACTGGGTTTTCCGCTCCAAAAAAGGTGGATGCTGTTTCCGAGCCGATCACAGCAATTTTTTGCCGATATTCAATATCAAGGTCGGTGATAAAACGTCCTTGCTTAACCTTTGTGTCGCGCACATCCGAATAAGCGGCATTAGTCCCCGTCACCGATACCTGCGAAGCGGTTTTATCCTTTTTCACATTGACGCGGCCCGAAACAACAGGAGAAATGGCTTTGACACCATTCAATTTACTAAGTTCACTGATTTTATCTTCCGTTAAAGCTAAATCTGTTCCAAACGTATTGATGGTTAACAGGTTTGTACCAAGCTGATTAATCCTGCTGGTAACGTTCTGAGCCGAACCCTGGGCAATCGATACAAGCACAATCACTGAGGATACCCCGATAATCATCCCCAGCATGGTGAGGGCCGATCTGAGCTTATTGCTTTGGATACTGCGGAGTGCCATTTTAATAGATTGCCATATTCCCAATCAGCTCACCCCCATTTTCCAAAAGCTGTCCATCCTGGATGCTGACCATTCTCCCTGCCTGCTTCGCTATGGCCAAATCGTGTGTAATCAAAATGATGGTATGGCCTAATTCGTTAAGTTCTTTCATTAAGCTAAGAATTTCCTTACTTGTCTTGCTGTCAAGGGCACCTGTTGGCTCATCGGCAAGAAGGATGGAAGGATTTCCGGCCAATGCTCTGGCAATTGCAACCCGCTGTTGCTGACCGCCGGATAGCTGGGTAGGCAGGTGCCCGGCCCGCTCCTTCAAACCAACCTTGCTTAGGCTTTCCATTGCTCTAGCTTTCCGTTCCTTTGCCGGAACACCTGCATACAACAATGGCAGTTCGACATTTTCAAGAGCCGTTAATTTTGTTAACAGGTTAAAGTTTTGAAAAATAAAGCCAATTTTTTGATTGCGGATTACCGCCAACTGGTTATCATTCATCTTGCCAATGTCCTTGCCATCCAACAAGTACTTTCCGGACTGGGGACGGTCAAGACAGCCGATCATGTTCATCAAAGTTGACTTTCCCGAACCTGACGGGCCAATGATCGCTAGAAATTCCCCTTTTTCAATTTCAATAGATACATTGTTTAAGGCGTGAACTGTTTCTCCGCCCAGCTTATAGGTTTTCATTAGGTTGGTGATTTGAATAATTGGTTGACCCATTACTGACTACTCCCTTCTGAGGCCGTAAAATTTCGGAACGGAACCATTTGCCTGCGCATTAGTTCCCGCTCCTTTCTCCGCCGGACCGCCATTGTCCACCTCCGTTGCTGCGATTAAAACCGCCCATGCCGCCCATGCCGCCCATGCCTGCTCCAAACCCGCCTTGCATCATTCCGCGGGTATTCGTGGTAGACGAGCTGTCTGTCGCCAATTGAGGTAACTGAAGGATATCCCCTTCTGAAACACCTTCTGTGATTTCTACATAATCTTCATTTGCTAACCCGGTTTTTACCGTTTTTTGTTCTGATTGACCATTTGAGCTGTTTGAAGCAACGATGACATATTTCTCACCATTTGCTGTATGGACCGCATCAAGTGGAACATAGAGGGCATCCTTTTTACTTGCTGTCAGAATGCTGACTTCCGTGCTCATGCCGACTTTCAGGTTATCAATTTGATCAAAATGAACGGTGACATCGAATGTGGACACACCATTGGATGATGTCCCTTCATTAGCCACTGCCGACACTTTACCTGTGAAAGTTTGATCAGGCAGAGCATTAACCTTTATGTTTACCGCTTGTCCCACTTGAATCTTGGTTATATCCAGCTCATCGACCTGTACGACGGTTTGTAAGTCTTTATAGTTCGTTAAGTGGGCAACCACCTGTCCTTGTGTAACCCGATCACCTGCAGCAACAGAAAAAGAAGTGATCATACCATCTGCTGGTGCCGTGACAGGGTCGCTTCCATCTGTATAAGTGATTAATTCTTCACCTGCTTTTACTTCCTCACCGGGAGACCACAATACTTCATCGATAATTTTATTGTTTTCGTTTGACTTAATGTCAGTACTTGTCACCGGCTGGACCGCACCCGACCCGCTGATTTTCACTTCTAACTTACCTTTTTGTACGGTTGCAGTCCGGACTTGTGCCGATGCGGCTTGCGTGGCATTTTTGGAGTTATACCACTGATAACCGACATACCCCACAATCAGCACACTAATTGCAATAAGGATCCATTTTTTCATCTTTGCTTACTCCTTTTCATATCCGGTAAAGCCCAGCCGGAAACATATTTTTGGATAAGCCTATTATCAAATCCCTTCCTTAACTTTTCCTTAAATAAATGAAAACTTGCCGATTGGCGAGTCCGATAGAACGGTTCATGAGGCGTAGTTGAATTTATGCTTTCCTATTAGCAAAAAAAGACCTGAGCCGCTCTGGGTCCAGGTCGCTAATTTTCTATTATTCTATTTTCCAGCATCAAGAAACATGGATTTGGCTTTTTTGATAAACAAAAAGGAGAAAATCGCGACAACCGCAAGGTATCCTTCAATAATCCACAGGTTCGTAATGTGGCCGACTTGGGCAAATACGATCGGGAAGTCAACTCCTGCATGGATGAGAATAGCCAAAATCACTAAGGTAAATTTCTTTTTTACAACACCCAATAAAACCATTAAACTTAATGCCATTTGTAGGAAAACTGCAAAGAAACGCTCTAGAGCAGCCAAGTAATAAAAGCTTGACCCCTGATTTAGGATTGCCTCTTTAATGGTTGCCAACTGGTCGCTTGGCAGTTGAGCCATTGAGCTTTCAAACGTTCCGGCATTGAGCATAAAGGAAAAAACCAAAGCCTGACCGCAAACCATCAGCATAAGGAGAATTGCCTCAATGCCTCCCCAGCCAATTCCAAACGAAATACCGCCTTTATAGTCATGGAATTTTTTCAAAAGCCATGTAAATAATATGAATCTACCTAATTCTTCAAAAATCCCTGCCGCCAAGGCGCCGTATGTTCCCCATGCCAAAGGATGGTCGGCGTAATTTGGGAAGCTTGTGATTACGACCACATGCAAAATCTTCTCGAGCACTTGGGTGAAAACAATAAAACCAACTGCCCCTAAAATTACCGGCTTTGCAGACACTCCAGTTCTCTTTCTATACAACAAAATCAATCCAATAAATAATACAAACGAAAAGATAATTGGAACAAACATCGCAATAATCTTTGCCGTACTTACCATTTCAATCTCCCCTTTGAACCCTCTGTTTTTATTATTATCATTCTCAATAATGATAATAATATCTTTTCTAATATCTGTCAATTGCTTTTTGAAAAATTTCTTTGATCGGGCTCTTCCCTATCAAGCGATGAAAAAATCAGGCAAAAGAATGAAGGTGCGGCATATGATAATAACATTCCATTAATAGGTTTATGAGGCATGCTTTCTATATAGGACAAAAGAATCAGCTGCCGAGGGGAGGTTTTTCTCTTGCGAAAAACATGGCTGTTAGGGTTTGGATTTTTCAGCATTAGTATCGGCTGGTCTTTGTATAACGGCTTTGTCCCGTTCTTTCTGAACGATTATCTGGAAAGCACGGCTTTAATTGGCTTTCTCATGACGATTGATAATTATTTCGCCCTTTTTATACAGCCCTATGTAGGCAGCCTCAGTGACCGTACCCAGACACGCTTTGGAAGGCGCATGCCCTACCTGCTGATCGGCATTCCACTTGCAGCCCTCTTTATCGCACTAATTCCTTTCCACCATAATCTTTTCACGTTAATCCTTTTCATGGTTGGCATGAACTTATCAATGGCCATTTTCCGCTCACCCACCATAGCCCTGATGCCCGACATTACACCAGAATATCAGCGTACCAAGGCGAACGGGATCATTAATTTCATGGGCGGCCTAGGGGCCATCTTGGCCTTCAGTGTGGGGGCATTTTTGTTTAATGTTCATGAATCCGTTCCCTTTCTGTTGGCGGGGATGGTTTTAATAGTTACTTTATGGGTTCTGTTTAAAAATATTAAAGAAAACCGCGATGCTTTGCCAGTAACCATGACGACTGCTCCTAAGACAGACTACAAAGGTGAACTGAACTCAACCACGATTTTTTTGCTGGCGGCCATTTTCTTTTGGTTTGTGGCCATCCAGGGGATGGAGGCTTTGTTTACTTTGTATGGGGTGAAAGAGCTTGGCTTGTCCAGAAGTGATTCCGCCTTCTCGTTGGCATTCTTTTCATTAAGCTTTGTCCTGTCCTCTATTCCAAGCGGTTTTTTTGGCGCTAAATATGGGGAGAAAAAGGTGATCTTAATTGGAGTCATCGGGTTATTCTTTGTCTTTCTCTTCTTAAATTGGGTAGACTCCGTGTTTGTCTTGAGGTTCTTTCTCGTCGCCGGGGGAATGTTCTGGGCTTGCATCAATATCAATGCTTATCCTTATGTGGTTTCAACGGGGAGTGAACACAGAAATGGGACCCGAACCGGCTTATATTATTTGGTTTCCTCCCTCGCTGCCATCGTATCCCCGCCAGTTTTAGGCCTGCTGATTGACCGCTTTGGGTTTAGGATGTTATTCTTTGCAGCTGCTGTAAGTATGCTGTTTGCGTTGGCCTGCATACTTAAAGTTAAGAATCTGGAGTCGGTCTCTCATTCAGTTCATTAAGATTCCTGGTTGGATTGTCCGTAAATTTGAACATTCTGTGACAAACCATAAAAATATTATCAACCATTAGTACCAGGTGTTAATTAACTCACTGCATTATGGAAACCCTATTGCTACAATGAGAAGGTGTAAATTCCTTCAAAATTAAAAATGAAATGGGGTTTTTTCTTGAATTTTCCTCAATTGAAAATAGGTCATATGATGCCCAAATTTCCAATCATGCAAGGCGGTATGGGAGTAGGTATTTCTTTAAGCAAGTTGGCATCTGCTGTTGCGAACGCTGGAGGCATTGGAATTATCTCAGGAACAGGGATTACGGTCGAGGAAATGAGATTGCATATTAGAAAAGCGAGGGAAAGTATAACGGGCACTGGTTATATTGGTGTTAATGTTCTATTTGCCATGAATGACTTTGCGGAAAAAATGAAAGCAGCCATTGAAGAAAAGGTTGATTTCATCATATCAGGAGCAGGGATTTCAAGGGATATGTATGCCTGGGGTAAAGAAGCGGGCATTCCCGTCATTTCGATTGTTTCTACAGCAAGGCTTGCGAAGATGTCTGAACGCCTAGGGGCCTCCGCTGTTGTGGTTGAAGGCTTTGAAGCCGGCGGGCACCTAGGTACCGACAGGCCTTTATTCGATATCCTGCCAGAAGTAATAGACGCAGTGAAGATTCCCGTCATTGCTGCCGGCGGCATTTTGACAGGTGAGGACCTCGCTCGCGCCTTAAAGATGGGAGCATCAGGAGTCCAAATGGGCACTAGGTTCGTAGCCAGCGAAGAGTGTGACGCACCATTATCATTTAAAGAAAAATATGTTCATGCCCGTCAGGAAGATACGATTTTGCTCAAAACCACAGTTGGCCTCCAGGGACGTATGATTAAAAACCATTTTACCGAACTCATTTCAGATGAGAAAAAGGTGAAAATAAAGCATTGCATTGATTGCCTGAAAAATTGTTCTTATCGTTTTTGCACACTAGATTCGTTGATTACATCCATGAATGGGGATAGTGAGAACGGCCTTGTTTTCGCTGGTGCAAGAGTCCATGAAATCAAAGAAATCCTGCCGGTCAAAACCATTATTAGCAACATTATGAGAGAATACGAAGCTTGTGTTTGAGTGCATGGGGACGGTTCTTCTGCCTCATTTTAAAAATGAGGCAAGAGAACCGTCCCCATGCATCATATAACTTTATCTACGAATATTTGGAAGATCAGGCCGATTGTCACTACTCGTAAGATGGGTTTCACATATTTTGGTTTTAGTTTTTCGGCAATGCGGACGCCGATTTGCGCTCCGGAAAGGGAACCAAGCAGCAGCGCAACCGTCATCGGCCAAATAATTTTTCCAGTTGAGATATAGGAAATGGCGGCGCCAAAGCAGCTGGAAAAAGTCGCGATCCTCACCAAAGCCACAGCGCGAAGGTAGGCAATATTCAAATAGCCGAACAAATAAAGCATCAGCGTTCCTTGTCCGGGGCCAAACAGGCCGTCATACAATCCGATTCCGAACAAGCCTGGCACACTGACCTTGTTCATCTTTAACGGTTCCGTGCCGGCGAAATTCCCTTTCCCCTTAAAGGAAGCGATAAAAGCGAAAATAAGCAGAATAATGGCGATGATGTACATATTTTTCCCCGATATATGGGATGCGATGAAGCCGCCGGTGACCCCGCCGCAGAGACTGACAGGAATAATCCAGATGGCCTCCTTTAGGGATATTTCCTTTTTTCTATAAAGATGGTAAAAGCTCGAAAAGGAACTGACCGTGTTAGATACTTTGTTTGCACCAATAGCCGAGTGAATTGGCAGCCCTAATATCAGCATGGCAGGGAGGCTGATGAGTCCGCCCCCGCCCGCAAGCGTCCCAAGCGTTGTGGCACAAATTCCAATCATGTAAAGCAAGATATATTCCATCCTTTACACCCCCTTGTTACTCCACTACCAGTATATTCCTGTCCCCTCGATAAATAAATTTCGCAGTTATTATGAAAAAGGATAAGAATTACTTATGGAATTGACAACTAGGAACCCCGCGGGATTCGGCCACATATAGTGTGTTTTTAGTTCAATGCCCATGTACTCGCAACAAGGCCAATGTTTACCTCGCTAGTGACGATTTAAAGTATGTCACCGGGCAAACCTTGCAGTTAATGGCGGGGATTTCATTTTTTCATAAGAAAATGGCCAAGTTCATAAAAAATATTTGAAGAATTTTTGCACTTTGAACAGCTGCTGGAACTCTATCAAACTCTCATAACTACTGATGCTCCCTCTTTTCTTCCTGCCCGGGTGTTATGAAGCTCTCATAACTACCGAAGCTTCACCTTCTCTTCTGGCTCGGGCGTTATGAACCCTCTCATAACTACCGAAGCTTCCTTTTCCCTTCTCGTCCGGGCGTTATGAAGCTCTCATAACTACCTAAGCTCCCTTTTTCCTTCTCGTCCAGGCGTTATGAAGCCCTCATAACTACCTAAGCTTCCTTTTTCCTTCTCGTCCGGGCGTTATGAAGCTCTCATAACTACCGAAGCTTTCTTTTTCCTTCCCGTCCGGGCGTTATGAACTCTCTCATAACTACTGAAGCTTCCTTTTTCCTTCTCGTCCGGGCGTTATAAAGCTCTCATAACTACCGAAGCGTCCTTTTTCCTTCTCGTCCGGGCGTTATAAAGCTCTCATAACTACCAAAGCTTCCTTTTTCCTTCTCATCCGGGCGTTATGAAACTCTCATAACTACAGATTCCTTCTTTTTCCTTCTCATCCGGGCGTTTTAAAACTCTCATAACTACCATACCTTCTTATTTTCAGCCAGTTTAGTAGAAATAAAAAAGGGTGTCCGCCCCACGCGGACACTTGTCCACGCGTGGGGCCTGACACCCTACCAACGAAACTCTCCCCATACCTTACCCAGCCGCCAAGATCTGCCGCAGCTGTTTTCTCGCCCTATACAGCCGGGTTTTGACTGTGGCGGATTTGAGGTTGAGTCGGCTGGCGATTTCGGTTTCTTTTAGTCCGTACTGCATTTTGAGAATCAGCACTTCCTGGAATTCCTTGGAGAGGTTCTCTATTGAGCCGCCGATCTCCTCTTGGAAAAGCCGGATGACGGCCGCCTCCTCTGTACTAGAACCGCTGCTCGCTCCAACACAGTGCAGCGGTTCTAGTTCGGCGTAGTCCATCGGCGTCCAATGGCGTCTTTTCTCCGACCTAAGGAAGTCAATCGCGGTTCTCGTGGTAATGGCCGAGAGCCATGCTCCTAATTTGCCATTGTCCTCAACCGTGTCCAATTTTCGGTACGCCTTTAAAAAGGATTCTTGGACGATATCCTCTGCCAAAAACTCGTCTCTCGTATACTGATAAGCAATATAATATAGCCGTTTTGCGTGTTTAGAATATACCTCATTAAAATTAACCGCGTTCATTTCTCGCTCCCGCTTATTTAAAATGATTTTTAATAAACTCCGGCACATGCTCCTCATCAAAATAAGTGACTTGATTAAAATGACCATCATTAAAATACACAATAGCCGCATATTCACTACGAGGATTTGTCCCGGCCTTCTCAAGTACTTGTTCAATTTGACCTTTATCGGTAATTTTCAAGGTGTTTCCGCTGTGTTCTATCGCTGATTCGATATCTGTCGAAAATTTCCCGTTTTCCTCAATGGAAGAGAAATCACCCTTGGCCACCAGAACATGTGAAATATCCTCTGCGGTTACCTTTGCCTGATTGAGCACTTCCTTTTCCTTCAACCAGCTCTCAAATTTCCGATAAGTCGGCTTAAATTCAAACATGACAGACTGTTCATTCCCCAAATTGAGTTCAATGGTTGATCCAAGGCCCGAATAATAAATACTATCATTATATGATTCTGCCAGCACATCTTCCCTTATTAGAGACAACGCCTGCCTTACATCCTCCGGCTTTGACAGGGTCACAAACTTGTTCACCGGCCCATTGGCCCTGATTTGCAGATATTTCACTTTCTTTTCATCCACCATAAAAATCTCTTTTGAAGTCATTTTATATTCCTTCGATTCGTAAATCGGCTTATATAAATCCTCGTAAAGACGCGTCATGACACGGTACTGGCGAATGACCTTTTTCCCGTTTTTCAATTCATACATGATAAAGAATTCTCTATCGGATTTATTCTTTTCCTGCTGGTTGATTTTTTTATTGGCCAAGATTTGTTTATGCATCTTCAGGACGGCGGCGATATTCTGCGGTTCCTGCATGGGTTTAGGGTCAAGGATATCCCCGTAAAAACCATCATGGCTCAGGTAAAAATTCGGATTATCCGTCAGCAGGACATTCTTAACGTCACTTTGTTCCGGGATTCTATTTTCATAAAATCCAAGCGCCTGAACTCCTACTACAAGAAACGCAATAACAGCTAGATAAACGACAAGACCCTTGATGCGAGTGAAAACCCGCCATGTCTTACGCAGCACCATCTCTGCCGCAAAGTAGCCGATAGCTGCTCCGATTCCATAACCAAACAAGGTCCAGCCAAGATTTTTAAAGGAAACATCGTTAAAATACGACCCACCCAGCAGCATGAAGCAAAAGGCAGTCCCATATTTAAAGACAGAACGCAATTTCGGAAAGGCAATCGCTTCGGAAGCCAGCTCCAGATTTCTTTTTTTATAAAAAAACAGGGACAACCCGTACAGGACAATGGTCAGGACAATATACAGAACAGCATCCTTCCATTGAAAAGCTCGGCTTTCAAGAACAGTCGTAAAGGTGATCGGTGATAATTTTTCCAACTGGCGGTTTAGGAAAAAATCGCCCGGGAATCCGTAGAGCAAGATTTTCAAATTATAGGACAGCAATACGGTAATCCCGATCGGGAAAAATAGAAAAACATACGCCAGTACGGCTTGAACTACCGAGATTCCCGTCATAATTCCAACAAATACGCTTGCTATATACAGGAGCAGCGTAATAACGATGATTGTGCCTGACCAGTAGAGTAAATCATGGATGGTGAACAAGCTGCCGAGGTCATAGGTGAAATGCATGATGTAGACGATTCCTGTTACGATTGCAACCGGCAGGATGAGCAGCACCATTCCTGTCAGAGCGTAATGATGAAAAATCCGCTCCCTCTTTAACGGAAGACTGTGCATGAGGTCCGCTGCTTGTTTGACATGCAGGAACCGAAACAAAAAGACAGCCAAAATAACAGGGGCAATCGCAATCAGGAAAACCTGAATCTCGTAATCATATTGAAAAAGGTTGTTACGAGACTGATAGTATAAAAAATTATCAGAATCTGAATATAGAATTAATAGAATGCGAATCGGGAGCACAAACAGCAGACCAAGCAGGTAAATGACGGAAATCCAGCCTGTACTGCGTCCCATTTGCAGCATCAGTTCTTTATTAAACAACGACATTTTTGATGGCATAGCCGATATCCCCCATTTCGTAAATAAAGATTTCTTCAAGTGTTAGTGGGAGCAGGTCAAAAATGACGGGATGGGTCTCGATAATTTGTTTTGCTATCGCTGCCTCTTCACCCCTGACGATAAGCAGATGGACACTTCCCCGTTTTTCCGCATGAAGCGGCTTTAGTTTATCGAGCAGTCTATCTGGCAAGCCATTCTTATATGCAACTTGGACTTTGTGGACATTGGACTTTAGGTCATCCAGCTCTTTTTCGATTAAAAGTGTCCCTTTGTGAAGGATACCGATATGGTCGCAAATGTCCTCAATTTCCCGAAGGTTATGGGACGAAACGAGAATCGTCATTTCTCTTTCTGCCACATCTTGAATCAGCAGGTTCTTCACCTTTTTGCGAACAACCGGATCAAGGCCATCCATTGGTTCGTCGAGGATGAGAATGTCTGGTTTTGCCGCCAGAGCCATGATAAAGGCAATTTGACGCTGCCAGCCTTTGGAAAAGGATTGAATTTTCTTATTTACATCCACCTCAAACGCTTGGGCCAGATTCTTGAATCGTTCCTCATCCCAGCTTGGATAGCAGCTTCTGTAAAAGCGGGCCATTTGCTTGGTGGTGTATTGTGGGAAAACATATGGATGGTCTGGTATGTAAAATAGTTTTTCTTTGAGGTGGATATTTTCAAAAACGGGTAGCCCGTCAATCGTGACTTCCCCTTGCTCTTGCCGGTAAATACCCGCGAGGAGCTTGATGATGGTGGTCTTACCTGCCCCGTTTGAACCGATTAATCCATATATCGAACCTTTTTGAATGGTTAGGTTGACGTTTTCGACCGCGACGTGCCGATCAAATTTTTTAATTACGTTTTTCATTTCAATCATTACTTTTAGCCTCCCCCTTTTGAAGCATCAAGGTCTTGGATGAGAGAAATCAGTTCCTGCGCCGGAATCCCGAGGTACAAAGCCTCTAAGATTAATTTTTCCAGTTCCTTCTTCATTTCCACAATCTTCTCCTTGTCAATAGCTTTTTGGTTTGGATTGACAAAGCTTCCCTTCCCTTTGACAGAATAAATAAACCCCTGTGTTTCAAGCTCACGGTAAGCCTTTTGAATTGTATTTGGGTTGATGGAAAGCTCGGTTGCAAGCTGCCGGACCGACGGAAGCTGTTCATCGGGCTTGAGCAGCTCATTCATAATCAGTTCCTTCATCTTATCCACCAGCTGTTCATATATCGGTTTACGGCTCCTCATATCCAGCTCAAACATAACTGGGTGCCCCCAATCTGTATTAACTGTACTATCATACATAGTACACTATGATTATATTCCATTCCTTTCTAAAAAGGAAGCCCTAATTTGGTATTTGCAGGAAAAAGGTGACAGGCACCGCGCGTGGAGATTGTCCACCTGAGGCTGACAAAATGCAAAAACTGGATGCCCCTGTTTTGGGTCATCCAGTTCTTGTACTTGTTTTCTATGGTCTTTAGTTAGAAGCTGCTGTTTCTTATGATTAGTTTGGTTGGGAAGGTTATTTTTTTGGCAATGGTTCGGCCTTCGTTTCTTTCGAGGAGGGTGTCGACCGCCGTTTCTCCCATTTGTTCGGTATAGACTTTTACTGTGCTTAAAGCAGGAAAAACATATTTGGATACACTAATATCGTTTATTCCGATGATGTTTACCCTTTCAGGTACGGAAATCCCCGCTTCAAGCAAGGCCCTAAGTGCTCCAATGGCAATCGGGTCATTACCGGCGAAAAAAGCTGTCGGCAGGCGGTCACCGTGATCCTCAATCGCCTGCTTCATTAGAGTGCAGCCTTGGTCCACCGAAAATCCTCCGATGTACATGAATTTCTCATCCAAAAGTCCTTTTCCTGTCAAATACCGCTTAAAGGCCAGTTCCCGCGAATCCTCGATGACAGTGGCTTGGTCTTTATAAGCTTCTCTTCCCCCAATATAGCCAATTTCCTTATGCCCTTTCTCCAACAGATAATCCAAAATTTTCATAGTGGCTCTTTCCATATCAACCACAACGGAATCATATTGATCCTCATCGGGAGAATAATCGACAAACACGATGTTTTCCGTTACAGAAGCCAGATCGCTGATCTGCCTGCTGCTAAATTTACCAATGGCAATCAGTCCGTGGATATCTTCTCCCTTCAATTCCTCAAAGCTATCCTGAAAGTATTTAATTACCTGAATCCCATGGTGCCGGCATCGGTTTTCCACTCCAAGACGAATGGACATGTAATACAAATCCTCTAGCTCTTCTTTTTCTGTATACCATTGAAAAAGAGCAATCTTTCCGATTTCGGTTTTCCGAACAACCGCTTTTTTCTTATAATCCAGCTCCTCTGCCACTTCAAAAATTCTCTTTTTAGTTTCATCGCTAACTGAAAGAGTCGTATCATAATTCAGCACTCTTGATACAGTGGCTATTGATACTCCCGCTTTTTTTGCAATATCCTTAATAGTTGCCATAAGTCAAACTCCTATTGTATTTGAAAAAAACCGATACTTCGTTTTTGAATAGTATACTTCCTCAGGATGTAAAATCACAGTGGGAAACCCCGGATGGTGAATGGCATCTGGAAAACCTTGCGTTTCAAGACACACACCCAAATAATTCCTTGCGCGGACACCTGATATCGAAAACGGACCTTCCAGTTGATTACTGGTATAAAGGACCACACATGGCTGGTCTGTTGTCACCCTAAGAGATCTGCCGCTTTCTTTATCACTCAACATGATTGTATTTTCTCCACTTTTTTTAAAAAGAAGCGGATGATCATAGCCGTTTCCAGCAAGCACGATTTGCGGATGGGAGGACTTCATTCCTGACAACAAGAAACGCCCCTGATTAAAATCAAATGGCGTATTCTTTGATTCCAGCATTTTCCCTGTAGGAATTAAATCTAGTCCAAGTTCTAAAAAGCGATCACTTTCCAATTGAAGGATGTGCTCAGAACAATCCCTTTTCAGATTGCCGCTTAAATTAAAATACGAATGGTTCGTTAAATTGATTAACGTCTTATGATCCGTTCGTGCTTCATAGCTGATGCTCAGCTCATTCGTATTGGATAAAAGATAGGTAACAGCAGTATCCAAATTACCTGGGTATCCCTCTTCTCCGTCCAAACTTCGATAGAAACACTTCAACCCGACCACATTTTCCTGTTCGATTTTTTCTGTTTTCCAAATTACTGAACTAAACCCCTTCTGCCCGCCATGCAGGTGGTTGGGATAATCATTCGCTGCCAGCAGGTACTCTTCTCCATCCAATTCAAACCGGGCATCCTTTATTCTTCCGGCCACTCTCCCAATTACTGCCCCAAAATAAGGCGACCATTCCAGGTAGTCCTCAAACCGATCAAAACCAAGGACAACATTTTCAAAATGGCCATTCCTGTCAGGAACAATAATTTTTGTAATAACGCAACCGTAGTTCAAACAAGAAACAGACATCCCGAAATCATTCGTCAATGTATACTCTATCACCCGCTCACCATCATAATTACCAAATTCCCGTTCAACTATTTTCATTGATTTACCACTCCATTTTCAAACTCAAGATATTGTTTGGATAAATCGATGAAACCCAGTTTTCCCCGCTTCATCCCGTTTAAAGACACCAGCGTCCTCTAATACTTTCAAAAACTTCTTGCCGACCTCTTCCCTAACCAAAGATTCTATGTTTGATTCGTTCGCAATTGGGGTTAATCGGTGTTTTAACTGCTCCGCCCATTCCAAATGGTAATCAGCCACTGCATTTGGCTTTCCGAGGATGTACTTTTCAACTTCGGACAGCTCATCCTTTAAACGGGCAGGCAATACAGCGAGCCCCATGACCTCAATTAACCCAATGTTTTCCTTTTTAATATGATGAACATCTGCATGGGGGTGGAATATTCCGAGCGGATGCTCTACACTCGTCCGGTTGTTGCGAAGGACCAAGTCCAGTTCAAACAAGTTCCCTTTTTTACGGGCAATCGGTGTGATTGTATTATGAGGAGTCTCACTGGTCCAGGCAATGATACCAAGCGATTCGTCACTATAATTTTTCCACTTTGTTAAAATATGGACAGCAGCATCCGTCAGAGTGCTTATTTGCTCCGAACGGAGACGGATAACAGACATCGGCCATTTGACAACAGAGCCTTGAACTTCCGGAAACCCGGCCATTTCAAAGCTCCAATCATCAGTTGCTTTCGCCATCGCAAATTCATAATTGCCGCCTTGATAATGGTCATGAGAGAGAATGGAACCGCCCACTATCGGCAAATCGGCATTGGACCCTAAGAAATAATGCGGAAACTGCTCGACAAAGGTTAACAATCTTATAAACGTCTCTTGATTAATTTTCATATCTGAATGGGTTTCAGATATGACTATGCAATGCTCGTTATAATACACATACGGTGAATATTGCATATACCATATTCTGTTCAACAGATTCACGCGGACCATGCGATGATTGGAACGGGCCGGATGGCCAATCCTCCCGGCATAGCCTTCATTTTCTATACAAAGGAGACATTTTGGATAGGCTGTTTGTTGCATCTCGCGCTCGCGGGCAATGCTATTCGGGTCTTTTTCTGGCTTCGAAAGGTTGATCGTAATATCCAGCCTTCCGTATTCCGTAGCCGCCTTATATTCGATATTTTTCCGAATCTGCTTCATCTGGATGTAGTTACTGTTTTTGCTTAGATCATAAAAATACTGAGTCGCCGCTATCGGACTCTGTCTATAATTTTCATAAAATTGCCGATTGACCGTTGATGGCCGGGCGATGAAACAGTTCATAATTTTACTAGTAAAAATCTCTTTTTCATCAAAAATATCTTCAATGATTCCTTTCTTGCAGGCGTAATCTACGATCTCCTCTAACACATCGGGAATCTCAAGATTTGTTTCTCCTTCACATTCCGTAAACTCATTTAATTGTAATAGCGACAGGATTTGGTTACGGGCATAGATTTCGTCATCCCTCTCGATTAAATGAACAGCCAGGGCTTTACCAATTAGTTGTTGAACAAGTTGATTAATCATATTGTTCACCTTCATAACCATTTGGGTGATGCTGATGCCAATTCCAAGCATCGCTGATGATTTGCTTGATTGATGTTCTTGCCGGGTTCCAGCCGAGTACTTGCCTTGCTTTTTCGGATGAGGCGATTAAGGTGCTTGGGTCACCTGAACGGCGTGCACCAAATTGAACCGGAATATCAATACCCGTAGCCTCTTTGGCCGTTTCAATAATTTCATTTACGGAAAACCCTTGGCTGGAGCCGAGGTTAAAGATATTGCTTTGTCCGTAATTTTGTAAATACTTGAGGGCTAAAATATGGGCAGCAATCAAGTCCTCGACATGGATATAATCGCGGATACAGGTTCCGTCCGATGTATCATAATCATCCCCAAAAACGGTAATCGCCGGCCGCTTTCCTAACGCCGCTTCCAATACAACCGGAATCAGGTGGGTTTCTGGATTATGGTCTTCTCCAATTTGTCCGTCACTTCTTGCTCCTGCCACATTGAAATACCTTAAGGATACATACTTCAGGTCGAATGCCTTCTCACACCATGCCATCATTTTTTCCACAACCAGTTTGGTTTCTCCATACGTGTTAGTTGGCAGCTCCGCCGCTTCTTCTGCAATCGGCATTATTTCTTGTTCTCCATAAACGGCAGCTGTCGAAGAAAATACGATATGTTTCACGCCATATTCCTTCATCATTTCAAGAACAACTTGTGTCCCATGCACATTGTTGTCAAAATACTTCAGCGGTTCCAACATCGATTCTCCAACAAGGGAGTTGGCAGCAAAATGCATAATAGCCTCTACATTTTCCTTTTCAAAAACCGTCTTCATAAACTCCCGGCTTCGGATATCACCTTTATAAAAATGGGCTTTTGGGTGAATGGCACCCTGGTGGCCGGTTTGCAGGTTATCAATCACTGCCACTTCATAACCTTGGTCAATCAATTGGTACACAGCGTGCGAGCCAATATAGCCCGCCCCGCCTAAAACAAGAATACTCACTCCGCAACAGCCTCCATTTCGATTTCCTTTGCCCCCCCGCCAATGCCGGCAACATAGAAATCAGCCTTATAGCCAATCTTTTCAAAATACACCTCACCGACATTAGCGATAAAATTTCCAACCTCTTCATTAGCAACTATTGCAATCGCACATCCGCCAAACCCAGCACCTGTCATCCGAGCACCAAAGACCCCCGGCTGCTTCCATGCCGCTTCTACTAAACTATCAAGTTCAATTCCTGTCACCTCATAGTCCTCACGTAACGAGGCATGGGATTGGTTCATCAGCTGGCCAAACGCCTCCAAGTTGCCGGCTTTTAATTCTTCAAGTGCCTTTAACGTTCTTATATTTTCATAGATTGCATGCTTTGCACGCTTTCGAACCACTTCATCGGTAATAAGATGTTTGTTATCTTCAAATTCTCGTATAGACAGCTGCCCCAACGCATCAATTGGGAGTTTTTGCTGAAGCTGGCTCAGTGCCACTTCGCACTCGCCCCGGCGCTCATTGTATTTTGAGTCTGCCAACTCCCGGCGCTTGTTTGTATTCATTATGATAATTTTGTGATTTTCCGGCTTAATCGGCGCGTACTCATATTTTAAAGTCTGGCAATCTAACAGAATTCCCGTATTTTCCTTGCCCATGCCGACAGCGAATTGGTCCATAATTCCGCTGTTAACACCAATAAATTCATTTTCCACTCGCTTGCCAATCTTAATTAACTCAAGGCGGGGAATGTCTAATTCGTACAGGCCGTTTACTAAAACTCCTGTTAGGAGCTCTATGGATGCAGATGAGGAAAGACCTGCACCATTAGGAATATTTCCTTTAATTACACATTCAAACCCGGTCGGAATCATATAGCCAGCTTCCATAATAAAGCGGATTATTCCCTTTGGGTAGTTGGCCCAATGATGATCCTTTTCGTAATCCAGTTTGTTTAAGTTAAATTCAATCATCCCTTTATCCGGAAAATTTTCCGAGTATAAACGGACGAGCTGATCTTCCCGTTTCCGAGCAGCCGCATAGGTTCCATACGTAATGGCACACGGAAATACATGACCGCCGTTATAGTCGGTATGTTCCCCGATTAAATTAATCCTTCCGGGAGCGAAGAATGCCCTTTCGGGTAACGAATGAAATAATTCTTGAAATTTATTAGATAGTACTGTGATGGTCATTTCCTTTTCCTCCAGAAACTAAGGTTTGTTCGTAACTTCATTTTATCCCCCATAGTAAAAACAATCAATATTTTAGTAAAAATTTAACTAAAAAAATAAAAAACCCTTCCTAGAGGGAAGGGTCACTTTAATTAATATTCAATATGGCAGATTACTAGCCATTCGTCACACCAATTTACTTAATTCAACTGGCGATATTTCATTTTTCGAAAATGCTTTGAAACTTACCGCAAAGTGGAAATCTTTGTTCAACAGGCGATATTGTTCAAGCACTCCAGGTCCACAACTTGCTGATCCAAGTCCCTGCTGTTTATAATCTACATTAAATGTAATGAAGTCTTCTTTAACCAAATCATAGGTATGCTTTGCTCTCTCTAAACCATCTGTGGTGTACAAATGTGTACTAAAATCAAAGCTTGGCTTCCCTGCCGCTAATAAACCGGTCCCTGAAAGATTTGTCAAGGACACCCATCTTACCTCATGGCGGTTTCCATTTTCCTGTGGTACCACATAAGGAGTAAATAAACCATTAACCGTCGAAGACCAGATACCAAACCGTGCCGCTTGTTTACTATCGGCATACGATTCACCTGGCCCCCGTCCATACCAATCCACCTGGTCAAATGAACGTTTTAACTTCATTTGTAAGCCTATTTTCGGTAATGTGGCTGATGATACACCAAGTTTTTTACCGCTCACATCGACAGACACCACACCATTATTCTTGATTTCATAGGTAATAACCGTACTAAATCCCCAAGCGTGAACAGGCGGTGCAAGTCTTGATTTTACAGTAATGGTGACTACATCCTTAGCCTGAGACAATTTATAGTCAAACGATTCAATGCGGTTTTGCATTTGGTGTAATCCATACTTTCGCCATTCAGGCTCTTCTTTTTTAACGCTAAATTCCTCTAGGCCAAGCCTGTCATTGTCGGTCGGGGCCCGCCAAATGTTCACAGTTGGACCACTTTCTAATAGTTCCATCCCATAAACCTTCCAAGAATGAAGGACACCATATACACGGTCAAATGTAAGTGAGAAGGATTCACCAGTCACGATTAACTGATGCCCAGTTTCTTCTATTAAAAGCGGACAGAAGCATCTTGGAAAAGCAACACCTTCATTACTCTTAACCGCTGAAGGCAGTTCAAATTGTACCCAAGCAACTTCATGACCCGCCCTTGCCCATTTAAGATCTTCCGCTTGAATAAAAGAAACATTTAACCAATAATCTGTATTTTTACGTTTCACACTTGGCAGTACAAAAGGAATTGATACTTCATGTGATTCACGGGGTAAAATTTCAGGCATTTTCATTGTTCCATTATCAAGAATCTTACCGTCAGACTCTACCGCCCATGATAAACTAAGATGATTTAAATGAATAAAGTCATACAGATTATGAATACGAACTACACCGTTCTCCAGGTCAACTGCCTCTACGCGAACCGGCTCAATAACCTTTTTATATTCAAGCAGGGCCGGAGAAGGGGTTCTATCAGGCATAACAAGCCCATCAATAACAAAATTGGAATCATGAGGGGTCTCACCGAAATCGCCGCCATACGCAAAATACTCTTCACCATTTTTAGCAAATTGACGGATGCCATGATCCAGCCATTCCCAAACAAATCCACCTTGTAATCTATCATATTGATAAAAGAGATCAAAATATTCTTTTATCCCCCCGGGTCCATTCCCCATTGCGTGAGCATATTCACATAGAATATGCGGCTGTTTTAAATCTGTACGTCCACCCAGTCGTTTCATTATTTCATGAGGGGTGTACATAGTTGAAAACATATCAGCAGCTTCGTGCAGTCGTGTTGGATTATGATCTGATTCCGTCATGATAAAACGCGTTTCGCCTTCGTAATGTATGAGTCTGGTAGGATCCTTTTGTTTTGTCCACTTCGCCATTTGTATATGATTTTCCCCAAATCCAGATTCATTCCCTAAGGACCAGATAATAATCGATGGATGGTTTTTATCGCGCTCCACCATCCTCTTCATCCGATCAACATAGGCTTCCTTCCACTCCGGATCTTGGCTTAACTGATGAATATTGCCAATTCTATCAAAACCATGAGTTTCCAAATCTGTCTCATCTATGACATAAAGCCCATATTCGTCACATAAATCGTAAAAACGCGGATCATTTGGATAATGGGCTGTCCGAACAGCATTAATATTATGCTGCTTCATCAACTTAATATCTTTTTCAAACCAATCTATTGGAACAGCCCGGCCTAAGTCTGGATGATGATCATGACGGTTCACACCTTTAAATAGAATCGGCACACCATTCACTTGAATCAAGCCATCCCTCAGCTCCACCAGCCTAAAACCGATTTTTGCCGGAATAACTTCGATGGCCTCACCATTTTCACCCTTTAAGGTTATCAGCAAATGGTATAAATACGGTGTTTCGGCTGTCCATTTGTTAGGGGAAGAAATCGGAATGGTGATATTTAAGCTTGATTCACCTATCCCATTCAGTACAACCTCCTGCGTTTTCTCAGTTACTTTTCGATATTCACTGTCAAGAAGTTGTACCATAAACTCATGACGATTTATCCCGTCTCTATAGGAATGAATCCATGACTCAATCCGTAATTCAGCATCTGTATAGTCTTCATCAAGAATTGTCTTTACAAAGAAATCATGCGTATACACTTTGGGCTTTGCTACCAAATAGACATCGCGGAAAATACCGCTTAGCCACCACATATCTTGGTCCTCAAGGTAGCTTCCATCCGACCATTGGTAGACCTGTACCGCAATCGTATTTTTTCCCTCTTTAACAAACGGCGTCACATCAAATTCTGAAGGAAGGCGGCTCCCCTTGCTGTAACCAACCTCTTGGCCATTGATCCAAAGATGGAATGCACTATCCACTCCCTCAAAACGCAAGAACAGACGCCCCTCCAGCATTTCTTTTGATAAATAGAAATCTCTTCGATAGGAGCCTGTTGGATTTTCTGTTGGAACATATGGCGGGTCTACAGGAAATGGATACTGTACATTGGTATAATGCGGTCTGCCGTATCCTTGCATCTGCCAGTTAGAAGGCACCTGCAAATCTGCCCAAGCACTTACATCATATTCATTTTTATAAAATTGATTCGGGGCTAGTTCAGGTGTTTCAGCATAATGAAATTTCCACATTCCATTCAACAATAAAAATCCGTAAGCGCGGCCGCGCTCATAGCTGATTGCATCCTCCATATTCTTATAGGACATAAAATAAGAGCGATCTTTTATTCGATTTCTATGAAGTACAGAAAGTAATTCATAATCTTTTGTTTGTCTCATTCTGAACCTCCTGCATCTTCTTATTTAAGTGCTGCTTATTTCACCGCACTTCCTAACATACCTTGGATAAAGTGCTTTTGAAGGACTAAGAAGAAAATAATAATTGGAATAGTCGCAATCATGATTCCGACATTAATTTGCCCATAGTCAATAATCGAACTTCCTCTAAGACTTGATAAAGCGACTGGGAACGTATACATCTCCTTGGATGTCGTGACAACTAACGGCCATAAGAAGTTATTCCATTGCTGCAGGAATAAAAAAATGGACGTAGCCGCAAGCGCTGGTTTCATAGAAGGCAATACAATCCGGAAGAAAATTCTCAACTCACCAGCGCCATCCATTCTAGCTGCCTCCATTAATTCGGTTGGAAACGCCATAAAGTTTTGCCTCATTAAAAAGATCGCAAACGGCGTACAAACAGACGGCAGGATAAGCGCCAAATACGTATTCAGCATATTAAAATCGGACATCATCCGAAATTGCGGTATCAACAGTGCCTGATGAGGAATCATCATCGATAACAAAAACGCCATAAAGATAAATTTATTTCCTTTAAAGTGAAACTTTGATAATGCATATGCCGCCATGGTCGAAACAATCAGCGCCAAAATCACATAGGAAATGGACACAAAAAGGGAGTTAAACAGCACCCGCCAAATCCCGATGGATGCATTTAGATTATTTAAATTCGTTAAAAATTGATCTCCCACTACCAACGTCGGTGGATTGGAAAATATTTTACTTGTGTGATTGGTGGATCCAACAAGCATCCAATAAAAGGGGAAGATTGATATCACAATACCAATGAGCAATAGGAGAGGAAGAATCACTTTTTTAATCCGAGTGGAAGCTGTCTTTTCCTGCATTATTTTCCATCCCCTGTCGTTTTCATTTGAATGATTGAAAGAATAGCTACTAAAATCACCACTACATAAGCTATTGCAGATGCATAGCTAAAGTCATAGTACTTAAATCCATTAGAATAAATCATTAACCCAAGCGTCATCGTAGCATCCCCAGGACCACCTTTTGTCAGGTTAAACGGTTCATCGAATAACTGTAAGGTGGAAATAGTTGATATCACAGACGTAAACACAATAATCGGTTTTAATTGTGGAATTGTAATCAAAAAGAACTGTCTGATTTTCCCAGCCCCATCAATAGATGCCGCCTCATAGGTTTCTTCCGGAATGTTTTGCATTGCTGCAAGATAAATGACCATATTATAGCCTGTCCATCTCCATGTCATTGCAAGAATAATTGAAACCCTCGCCCAAAAAGAATCTTTTAACCACGGAATGGGGTCAATCCCTATCAATGTTAAAAATTGATTAGCAATTCCTTTATCCATCAAAATGATAGAGAACAAGATGGAATAGGCTACTAACGATGTAACCGCCGGCATAAAGAATGCTGTACGATAAAGTCCTTTAAACTTTAACAGTTTACTATTTAAAAATGCTGCCAATATGAGAGCTAGTATTAGCATAACTGGTACTTGGACTATGAAAATAATAAAGGTGTTAAATAACGCCCGATAAAATGTCGAATCGTGTAATAATCGGATATAGTTATCTAAACCTGCAAAAACATAGGAGCCGCCTTCTAATTTTTGAAAACTTAAAATGAAAGAGGAAATAATCGGATATATCGTAAAAAGAATGAAAAATATGACAGCTGGGGCTAAAAATAGATACGGCGTTATTTTTGCTTTATTTATTCGATTAATCATGCTGTTCAACCCCTTAAATGGTAATAAATGCTTCCGCGCATTACCTCGCTAAAGTTTATAATTGGAACTTTGGTTAATGAATCGCTTCAGCGCCCGCCTGAAAAAACGGGCGCATCTTCACTTTTACTTCAATCTGTTTTCAATATTCTTCTTGGTATTTTTAATTATATCTTCTGGATTAGCCCCATTTATAACTTCCCCTAAAGCTTTGACAATTTCATCTCGAACAATCGGGTCATTTTTTGTATACGTAATGCTAGGGATTTTATCCATTTCATCAGCAAAGAAACGCCATATTTTTTGATTTCCAAAGAACTCTACTTCTTCATCAAATAGCTTTGATTCAAACACTGGGTTATACGAAGGGAAAAGTCCGCCTTTCATGGCAATTTCCTGAGCTTCGAAGCTAGTTGTAAACCATTTTAAGAATTCATACGTTTCTTTTACATTTTTACCTGTAGACGGGATGACAAATGAACTTCCTCCCTGAAGTGATGAACGTGAGCCGCCTTCTTCGAATGCAGGCAACGGCATTACTCCCCATTTACCTTTTGTATCTGGTGCTTGCTGTTCAATGGTTCCTGTTAACCATCCGCCGGCAACTACGGATGCAGTATCAGAATTGGCTATGCTTGTAACCCATGAATCCCATCCTGTTACACCTAACAATAACCCTTTGTCGTTTAACGCCTTCATCACTTTCATGGCTTTAATGGATGCATCACTGCCAACCGTTAATTTATTGTCTTTATCAAAATATCCTTCGGCTTGTTGATTTAACAAAATCGTATAAACATTTGAATCTGCTTGGTCAAAGGCTAACATTGCTTTACCAGTTGCTTTCTTAACTTTTTCACCTGCTGCAATGAAATCATCCCATGTTTTAATTTCTTCCGGATTTACCCCCGCTTTTTTGTATAAATCTGTTCGGTAAAAGACACCTGCCGGACCAGCATCAAATGGCATCCCATATATTTTTCCATCTTTTGATACTGCGTTAATTTTAAACTCTGGGAAATCCTTTTTATAATTGTCATATCCTAATTTACTTAAGTCTTCAAATGCGTTCGGAAAAGCTTCTAATTTCCCATTAAGGTCATCATCTGATTGTAGTAATCCATCTGGCAGGCCTTTGCCCCCTGCTTGCAAACCAGTTGTGGTTTTTTGAATAATGTCTTTTCCGCCAGTTTCAATCACATTCACTTTAAAATCAGGATGATCTTTCTGATAGATTTCTGCCGCCTTTTCAAGGACCGGCACATTAATATTGTTTGCCCAAATCGTGATGGCTCCGTCTTTCGAAGCTCCATTCTCCCCGCTGGAACCGGAGCCGGAACCGCATGCTGCGAGGAGCAGAGATAATGCTGCAACTGATGAAAATAACTTTAGCTTTATTTTCATAAAATAATCACCCCTGTTTTAGTGTTTTGTTTACTAAAAAATAGTAACATGTTTTAGTTAAAATGTAAAAGCTATTTTTATCAATATTTTAGTAAATTGGTATATTTCAATTGATCCCTAGGTTTAGTTTTTTACCTTCCCAGTTTGGCTATTGTTAATCTCTTCTAAAACCACCAAAAAAAAAAACGAGCTGGTTTGCTCGTTTTTTTCGGTTTATTTAGCTGGAGTACTTTTGCGGAAAATCGGTGTACCTTGTATATATACCGTTTTTGCTGTGGTTCGATTCTTAAATAGTCTCTCGGTTATAAGATCTAATCCGGTTTCACACATCGTAGGAATATCAATATGGAATGTCGTTAACGGAGGCGACACATATTTGGTGACACTGATATTATTTATACTGAAAAAGGCGACCCTTTGAGGAATCGGAATCTGCTTTTCATTAAACGCCTGCAAGGCTCCGATTGCAAGTGGATCTGTCGCAACAACAAATGCCTCCGGCAGGTCATCCCCCATCTTCTCAATTGCTTGCAATCCAATCTGATAGCCATTTTTTACTGTACTAGAAGGAACAATTAATATATCTTCTTCTCTTAATTTATTTCTTTCCCTTTGATAGTTCCGAAAGGTGATTTCCCTTAATTGTGGAATTGGTTCTTTCGTTTCAACGTCATAGTCCATTGCGCCAATAAAACCAATCCGTTCATAGCCGCATTCTTCAAAAAATTGAATCATATATTCTGTCATCAGTTTTAAATCTGGGAGCACCGAATCCAAATTCTGCGGATCCCTGCTTGTATTTAAAAACACACCATGGGGTGTAATTTCTTCCAAATACTTTATTTCTCGATCCGTTAATTTTCCGATCGCGATAAAAGCCGATGAATTTTTATCAATTTTCTCAATACCATCTTTTTGATGGTATCGTATTAATTCTATTTTCCTTTGTTCTGCCTGCTTTTCTAACTCTGTACGAATTCCCTTAAAATAAACATCCTCAAGCTCTTCCTCATTAGATATCCAATATAAAAAAGCAACATTATTCAATTGAGTTATCCCTTGTTTTTTCTTATAGCCCATCTCTTCTGCAATCGCTTTTATTTTCTCCCGTGTATCATCACTTACTGATAAATTGTTATCATTATTAAGAACTCTTGAAACGGTTGTGATTGAATATCCTGATTTTTTGGCAATATCCCTAATGGTTGCCATTCTCTTCCACCCCCTCTTCTTCGCTCCATTTTTATTTTATCCAAATGAGCCAGCAAAGTAAACAAGTTTACTAAACGTTTTATTCACGAATCCTACTGAGTCGCGGGATTTTTATCACAGCCTTTTTGAAAATTTCCATTCTCCTATTTTAACGGTTTATCTCCTTATCCGCCATGTTCTTAATAAAATTCAATCAAACGTTTGATTAATAACAGAGCCTAAATAAAAAAGGTGTCAGGTATCCTCCGTGGACAAAATCCCATTTTGTCCCACGGGGATACCTGACACCTTTCCTCATTTTATTCCATTTCCTATGCTTTCTTTTCGTTCAAGTATGCCCATGCATATTGTGCGTAGAGTTCGGCGCCGGTTGCAAGGGCGTCTTCGTCGATGTTGAATTTGCCATGGTGGTGGGCCCATTGTGTGTCTTTTTCAGGGTTGCCGCAGCCTACAAGAGCAAAGCTGCCAGGGGCCTCCATCATGTATTCACTGAAGTCTTCGCCGCCCATGGTTGGCTTTTCGAAGTAGACGGCCTCCTCGCCAAACGCTTCGGAAGCGGTCTTTTGAACAAGCTTTGCACTGTACTCATCGTTGTTGACTGCTTGGGTGCCGTGAACGTAGTCGACCTTTGCCGTCGCGCCGTAAATGGCAGCCACTTGTTCTGCATATTGCTTCAGCTGGGTTTCAATATGGTCTCTCACTGCCGGATCAAAACAGCGGACCGTTCCCTCAATGTACGCATTTTCAGCAATCACGTTAAACCGCGTCCCAACGACCATTTTTCCAACTGTTAGAACGGCGGGCTGCTGTGGATCGACGGTCCGTGAGACCACTGACTGCACATTCATCACAAAGGATGAAGCCACAACCGCGGCATCAATACAAGCTTGTGGAATGGCTCCATGACCGCCTCTGCCTTTAAAAGTGACGGTGAAAAGGTCTGCGGACGCAAAGGATGGACCAGGATTGCAGGAAACCTTTCCTGTTGGCATCTGTGACCAGATATGGATGCCGAAAACATTATCGACCCCATCCATCGCCCCTTGTTTCACCATTGCTTTCGCACCTGTCGCCACTTCCTCAGCCGGTTGATAAATCAAACGGACATTTCCAGGAAGTTCTTCTTTTATATCATTCAGAGCCTTAGCTGCAATCAATAGCATCGCAGTATGGGCATCATGGCCGCAAGCATGCATTTTGCCATCTTCTTGGGACGCATACGGAAGGTCCTTATTTAATTCCTCCACCGTCAAGGCATCCATATCCCCCCGCAGCCCCACGGTTTTACCAGGCTTCCCGCCTTCAATCGTAGCAATGACTCCCGTTGGCTCTGTCTTCCGGTACGGGATCCCAAGGTTCTCAAGATACTCGCAAATAAAGGCGGTTGTCTTATATTCCTCCCAGGACAATTCTGGTTCACGGTGAAACTTTCTGCGTAATTCTACTAATTCTTCGTTATATGTTTGAATCGCTTCTTTAATTTTTGCATGAATCATAGCTATTCTGCCTCCGTTAACGTTTTTGCTGCTTCGTATAGAATCTCAACTGCATTTGCGATATCTTTACTGCTGGACCACTCTTCCGGACAATGGCTGAGTCCTTCCTTACTAGGAATAAATAACATAGCCACGTCGGTCACATCCGAAAGAACCATTGCATCATGGCCTGCACCGCTGTTGATTGAGCAATAGGAAAGGTTCCGTTCGCTGCATTTCTGTTTTAAAAGAGAGACAATCTCTTGATTCATTACTTTCGGCGGCATGTATAATTGCTGCTGTACTGTCGTCTTAATTCCATGGCCATTATAGGACTTTACCCATTCCGTTACCTTCTCGACCGCATCAAGGACGCGTTCTTCTTTTCCGGAACGGATATCGACGGTAAAAACAACCTTATCAGGAATCACATTCGCCCCGTTCGGCCAAACGTTAAGGCGGCCGGTGGTGATGACTGTTCCATCCCCTTCCTCGCAAGCGAATTCCGGGAATTTAGCAATCATTTGTGCAGCAGCTACTAAGGCGTCTGCCCTTCGGTCCATTGGGGTGGTGCCCGCATGCCCTGCACGACCTTCAACCGTTACTTCTAATTGGGTTAATCCGACAATGGCTTCGACCATGCCAATCGGAATGCCCTTTTCTTCAAGGATTGGCCCCTGTTCGATATGCAGTTCCAAAAAGGCCTTCAGAGTTTTTGGATCCCTTTTTTTCGGCAAAGACGGGTCAAGGCCAATTTCCGTCATCGCTTCTACAGTGGTCTTCCCGTCTTTATCGGTAATCTTGAAAAATTCTTCCTCTGTCAATAAGCCAGTTATCCCTCTCGACCCCATCAGACCGCCGCCAAATCTAGAACCCTCTTCTTCTATTAGGGCGATCACTTCCAATGGGTATTTGGGTGTCAGGTTATTTTTCGAAAAAAGACCCGCCACCTCAAGTCCTGCCACTACTCCGGCAGGACCGTCATAGGACCCGCCGTTCGGTACGGAATCAAAGTGGGAACCGACCAAGACACTAGGTGCATCCTTTAACGTGCCTTCGAGTTTACCAAAAATATTACCTAAACCATCTTCACGAACCGAGAGTCCGTATTCCTTCATAATTTCTTTAATGTAATTACGAGCCTGCAAGTCCTCTTTGCTATAAGTCAGCCGGGTCGTCCCTTTTCCCGGTGTGGCAGTAAATTGACTCAACATCTCAATATGTTTTTCAATTCTTTGCTGTAAATCGCTCAATGTTTTCCCCTCCAATTATTTCAAGAATCCAACAAAGATGCCGGCTAGAATGACCGATACGATTGTAACTGTGATGAAACCACCCACCAGCATTGGCGGCAGCATATGGCTTGTCAGCATTTCTCTTTCTTCCTCGTCATCTGTTAACGACTTGATTACCTCATTGGTAATGATATAGTCAGCCGGAAATCCGTATAAGGCAGTCAGAGAAACGGCAAACGCCATATCTTTGCTCACCTTCAAAATCTTGCCGGCGATAAATGAGAAGATATACATACCGATGACTGCTAAAATGATGGTTCCCACCAGTGGGAATAGAATTTCCATCATCATGCCTGGTGTCGCTTGCTTTAGGCCGTCAAATATAAAAAGCATCAGCGCCATAATGGCTAAACCAAAACCGTTGGCTTTTTGAAGAACCTGTTTTTCCAAAAAGCCAGCACTTGAGGCGATAACCCCAAACAGCAAACATAGAACAAACGGACTGATCGAAACAACTGGCGCTGCCAACACTGAAACTTGGTAGGCAAGGTAAGCAACTAATGCAAGTCTAAAAAACTTAAAGAAATCGGTGTTGTATTTATCAGGTAAATTTTTAAACAGCTTTAGCTCTGGCTTGGCAACGGCGGAAGCGGCCGCTACCTCTGTTGCAGCAGTTGCCTGTTCCTTAACTGCCGCAATTTCCCCGCTGCGGTACTGCTTCAAAAGCCTTTTTCCTTCTTTTTTCAAAACGATTGAAGTGATCGGGTAACCTGCAAACCCCTGAACAACATAGATAACGATAGCAAAAACCGATAGAGTTGCAAGGCCTGCCTCCTTTGCCCCCTCAGACATGATTAACGCAGAAACCACCCCGCCAACTAATGGCGGAATCGCCACAACGACTGTCTGAAAGCCAAAAATTAGGCTGCCCATGGTCATCAACATGGCAATAATCCCAAGGATTCCAGAAAGGGCAATGACAATCGTTTTCCATTGCTTTTTCAATTCATGAAGAGATAGCAATGTACCCATATTGGTGATAAGTAAATACATCATCATCGTCGCCACAACGGGCGGTACACCGGAAATCGCTACGATATCTTTCGGAAAAAAAGTCCAATAACCAATAAGGAATAACACTGCACTGACAAATATCGAAGGTATCCATGCTTTCGTCCGTACGGCAACAAGGTCTCCTACTAATAAAATGAATACTACTATAACTAAGGCTAGCATTTGTGACATAAAATCACTTCACTTTCTCTAAGATGGAATATTAATATTTCGCGTTGCTAAATTATTGTTATTATAAGAATAATAATATAATTTTATTTTTCAGTCAATTTATAATTTTTCCAATCATCAGGTAACCGTTTTCAAAGCTTTTATCCAACTATATGCAAATTAATTGTTATTTTAGTAGTTTTATAAAATTATCCAAAAATATTTATAACCAAAAAAAATACAGCAGATGCATGATCCGCTGTATTAATAGGAGATGATATATTTTTGATCATTGGTACCTTCAGTTGAAAAAACTCGTTCTATATATTTGATTCCATTATTGGACATAAGCATAACCGTCGAACTTCTTGTCCCGTAATTCCCACTTTTGATAAACATCGGTGAAAGCATTCTTTCCATCTCTAATGACACACCCGTATTCGGCAGTCGTTCATCCGGAGCAGGATCTGCATTATTGAGGAGAGTCATAAGCTGCTCTTCGAGGTCCTTTGGGTCTTCGGTTACGATGTTTGACAGGCCTGCCCTCCCTGTTATCACCTTCGGCCACTCGGTATTAAGAAGATGGTTACTGACCCCATAAATGCCCGGCTCAAGCTTTTGAAGCTCTTGTCCAATGTTTGAATAATAATAAAGCCCCGCGTCATCTCCAGCCAGCAAGTTGTAGCCGGGATACTGCTCCTTTGTTTCTGACAGCTTTTGCATGTAGCTTTCAATGGTCCCAGTATAATTCAAGGCATCGGCCACCAGTTCCCCCCGTGACCGTTTTCCCACGGCAACCTCTTTTGGATTACGATAGTTGGTCAAGGCGGCAAACCGCCCTCCCCTGGTAACCCCCATCCAAGTTCCCATTTTCTCCAGGTCCCTTCCGGCAAGGATATCAGGCTCATCTTTCCAAAAATGGGCAGGGGCAGTCGGTCTTTTATAAAACTCATCCCGATTGGCAGCCACAATCAGCTGATGCTTAGGGTGCACTTTATACGCAAAAAGAATTAAACACACGAATTATCACAGCCTTTTTGAAAAATTTCCCTTCTCCTATTTTAACGGTTTATCACCTTATCCGCCATGTTCTTGATAAAACTCAATCAAACGTTTGATTAGTTTCGCAAAACCTTATGTATCAAGTATTCCAGCATTTCAATCAAACGTTTGGTTAGTTTTTTTCTCTCTTTCCCAAGTTTTAATCAAACGTTTAATTAGTTTTTCCATCTTATACCTAAAATCCAATCAAACGTTTGATTAGTTTCCCCAGCCCTTATGTGCCAAGCATTTCAGCGTTTCAATCAAACGTATAATTAATTTTCCCTACAAAAAAGAGACTCTCTGAATAGACAGTCCCTTATAACAATCCTTCTGACAGCGGCAGTTTAATCTCTACTACCGTTCCTTCGTTTTGTTTGCTTGAGTACGAAATACTTCCTTTATGCTGCTTGATGATCTTGTGGCAAATCATGACACCCAGTCCGGTTCCTTTTTCTTTTAAACTATAAAACGGTTCACCTAACCGCGGCAAAAGCTCTTCCGGGATCCCGCAGCCATGGTCCCTGATTTGGACAATACATTCGTCGTCATCCCCTTTACGGAGATAAATCTCGATATTTCCGCCCTGGGGCATCGCCTCCATGGCATTTTTTAAAATGTTTAGGAATACCTGCTTCAATTGGTTTTTCTCACAAATAATTGGGAATGGTGATTCCTCAAACAAAGTGTTCATTTGAAAACCGTTCATAAGAGCCTGAGGAGATAGAAATTCAATCGTATTTTCAATCAATTCCCGTAAATCTGCCTGTATGAGTTTGACCGCCTGCGGTTTACCTAACGAAAGCATCTCGCTTGTAATCGTTTCAATCCGTTCAAGTTCACCCAGCAGCAAATCACTATATTCAAGATTATTGTTACCAGCCTTATAAAGCTGAACAAAGCCCTTAATGGTCGTAAGGGGATTCCGTATTTCGTGGGCTACCCCTGCAGCCAGCTCTCCAACAATAGAAAGCTTCTCGGATTGCAAGAGAATTTCTTCTGCCTTTTTCCGTTCTGAAATATCCCTGCTGACAATGACAAGGTGCTCGATTACATTATATTTTCCTCTAACAGGCATACAGCGGGATTCAAACTCAATCCACCGGCCGTCCTTGTGAAGGAAACGAACCTCCATTGACTGTGCTTCTTCTTTTTCAAACAGCCTTTGAACGTTTTTCTTAAAATATCCAACATCATCAGGATGAATGAATTGGCAGAGTTCTTTCCCTTCCAATTCTGAAAGCTGATATCCTAGGACCAGCTCATGTGAAGGGGAAAAATAAGTAATTGAGTGATCCTTCCACATTACTTTGATTAGGTCCGATGTATTTTCGGCGATCAGCCGATACTTTGCTTCGCTTTCCTCGATCATCTTATACATTTCTTCCAATCTTTTATTTAACCGATAAAGCTTCAGATAGGATTCAATCAGGATCACGCCCGAAAGGACCCCCAGCATCACGAACAGCACATATTGAATATGAAACAAGGGCTTATCTCGAAAAATATTAAATAGGATTGGTACATCTATGAAATAAATAACAGCATAAATGGCAAACAATATAGCGCTTTTTTTCACTGCAGAAAAGCGGGCTATAAACAAATGGCTGATGCAAAAACCTACCATAATGATAAGCCAGCCAATGACAGGTGTAACCCACTGCCCTCCTGCTATCAGCCTTGCGGTTAATGAGAAAAACGCCGTAATCAATCCGCCGACCGGCCCCAGATAAGCAAAGCTGATAATTACAGCAGCATAGCGGATATCATAAACATAGCCCTGCTGATGGATTGAAATTGTAACAAGAATGGCCGCTACAATTCCCGCATAAAGACCATATAGTATAGTTCTATGCTTCACCTGTTTCATGATATTAAACGATTGAAGCACCAAAGGGATACATACAAGGACAGAAAAAAGTGACAGATTAACAATGTAATCTAATAGAACCAACGGACTCCCACCTAAAAACTAGTATATTCATATCATAAACCAGACTGTCTTTCATTGGAATAGTTACCTTTAGGTGGAATTTTCCAATAAATGAATAATCTCCATATGCATTAGCCAGCCAATTTGATGCCTTGAGGAATCTGGATGATAAAGCGGCTTCCTTTTCCCAGTTCACTGTCGATTTTTATGGTCCCGCAGTGGGTTTCCACAATCCATTTGGCAATCGAGAGCCCCAAGCCATGCCCTTCTGTTTGCCGAGTCCTCGATTTATCAGCCCGGTAAAAGCGCTCAAAAATATGAGGGATATCTTCCTTTTTGATTCCTATCCCCGTGTCCTCGACGATCATTCGCAGCCCCTGCCCTTCCTTTTCAAGACGGAGATGGACTTCCCCGCCGTTTGGGGTGTATTTAATGGCGTTGTCTAATAGTATATATAAAAGCTGTGAAAGTCTGTGCGGGTCGCCGATGCTTTTCAAGGTTTCCGGCGCATTCAGCGTAAGAATGATTTGCTTGGAAGCTGCAAGGGCCCCAGCAGATTCGATGGCTTTATCAGCAAGCGGCCGGAAATCAAATTGCTCTGCCCGCAATTCAATCGCATTCGAGTCCGAACGGGCCAAGGTTAACAGGTCACCTACCAAATGATTCATCCGCTTGACTTCCTGCCTCATGTTCGTAAGGATCCTATCCAGAAAAGACTCCCTCTGTGGTTCCATGGTCATTTCCATGGCATCAATCGAAGACAGCAGGACGCTTAAAGGAGTCCGCAGCTCGTGGGAGGCATCCGCGGTAAACTCCTGCTGCCTTGTAAAGGCTCTGCTGATAGGCACCATGGCTTTTTTTGACATATTTGCGCTTATCAAGAGGGCTACTCCTATAAAAACAAACCCTAAGACAGCAAATACAATCAGCAGCATGTAGAACATCTGATAGGCAAATGAAATATCTTTTCCTATATAAAGCTGGCCCACAAGCTGGCCTTTCACATAAATAGGCTGGCTTGCAGTCAGAAGACGGACATCCTGGGGCTCCTGCGAAGGGCGGAATTCACCAGGTTTTCCCCTTCCCCGGGGATTGCCTTCCACATGCAGTTTTACATGACGAATCTCGGCCATCTTTTGAAACTTACCGCTCACCATCCGAAGCAGGTTGGGATGAAGCCGGTAATCCGCTTCATTTCCCATGATGAGGTCTCCTTTTGAGTCAACCACATAATAAAAGGATTGCCCGGCACCAGCAAATACGATTTCTTGATTTTGAATTCCCTGTAGACTGCTTTTTCCATTCTCCCATAAATAATTTTCTATATACGCAGCTTCCTGCTTCACCAATGTTTGCAGATCTCGTTCCTGCGTTTTTAAAATGACCAGATAAAGAACGGAAAACACAATGACAATAAAGATGGCAAGAAATAGAATCAACAGCCCGCTAAAAATCCGTGCCAATTGCCCTTGTGTTTTTTTAAAAACATTCTTCTCGTTTCGGTTGGTGATAAGGCGGATAAATGAAAGGAAATTAGTGTACAATCTTATAACCTACCCCTCTTACACTTTGCAGCAGCTCCTGTTTGCCAATTGGGTCAAGCTTCTTACGGATTAATTTCACGGTGGCATCAATTGTTTTTGGCGCGACATCTGCATCATAGCCCCAAATCCGTTCCAGTATGACCTCGCGCGGCAGGACCCGTCCCTTGTTTTGCACCAATAAGTCCAAGAGCTGAAATTCACGGGGGCTGAGCTGAATTTCGCCGCCTTGGGAGCGGACGGTATGACTGTTTCGGTTCAGGACCAAATCTAGAATCCGAGTTTCCTCTTCCAGTATTGGCGCATAGTTACGACGAGAAAGGGCCCGCAGCCTGGCTAAAAGCTCATCGATTTCAAACGGCTTCACCAAATAATCATCGGCGCCTGAATCCAAGCCTTCAATCCGATCCTGAACGGAATCTTTTGCCGTTAACATCAAAATGGCGCCCGGATAGCCTTGTTTCCGAAGACGGCGGCAAACCTCGACTCCGTCGCCGTTCGGCATCATCCAATCCAGTATTAACACATCATAGTGGGTTGCGGTTGCATAATAAAACGCATCCTCCCCTTCCTGGACCCACTCGACTTTGGCACTGGCCTTCTTTTCTAACATATAGACAACTAGTTCTCCTAGATTAAAATCATCCTCGGCTAATAAAATTTTCATTGGTAATAAGAGCCCCTTTCGAGTTTGATAGGAAGCAAATTTCTACAGCCTGAATCTACTATCGGAACCTTAACTTTTACTTAAAATTAAGCAAGGAGTATTTAGCATTGCGACATAAAAAAGAAGCACCCGGACTGCCTAAATCCGAAGGTGCTTCTTTCCTGCCTGTACTATACAAGCAGTTCTTTTTCCGTTTTGAGTTTTTCGATTTCTTTATTCAGTTCATCTTCGTTAACAAAGCTATTGAACTGAGTGACGGGCGGGGCAAACTGGCTGCCGGCTTGTGCTTCTGCTTCCATTAAGAGAATCTTGTCTTCAGCGCGGGCAATTCCTCTTGCAATCGTGTCGGTTTGGAAGGATACCGTTGCTTTTTGAATTTGTTTCATAGACAGAGCTACATTCGCACGGGATGCCAGCACAATCTTCTTTTGCTGAAGATCGTGATAAAACTGTTGCAGCTCCTGAATTTTCCCTTTCAGAACTTCAGTCTGGTCTTTCATAGCTTCATATTGCTGCTCATACAGGCTTAGCTGCTTTTCTTGGGTTAGTTTTTCCTGCACGGCCAATTTCGCCATTGTTTCCTCGCCTTGCTCGATCGCAAGCTTCGCTTGGCGGGTTCTTTTTTCAACTAATGCCTTCGTGTCAAGAATTAGAGCCGCAAATTTATTTTCCGCAAAAATTTGCCGGGACAGAGCCTTTTGGGCTTTAACCAATTCTTGTTCGATTTCTCTTGAATATTCATTTAACATGGAAATTGGATCCTCAAGGCTGTCCAACAAACCATTGATATCTGCCTTCGCAATTGTTTTCATTCTTTTAAAAATACCCATTTTACTGATTCTCCTTTTTGCTAGTAAGATTTTTTTCCCATTGGTCTAAAAGACTTGCACTTTGGTTGATTAAAGGTTTATGTGAACTCATTAAAGATGTATCTATAAACTGCTGCATCGAAGAGGCTTTGCCCAGTTTTCTTAGCCATTTCACTAAGAAGAATACGACCGCTATGACGATGGCAATGAATAATAAGGCGCCAATCCAGTGAAAGCCGCCTCCGTGATGGTGGCCGTTCATAAAGTGGCCGTGTCCGAAATCACCGCGCGGATTCATTCCGCCCATGCCTTCACGTCCGCCTGGACCTCCTTGTCCCATTCCCGGTCCATGTGGTCCACGGGCCATGGCGCCAGCACCTCCAAACAGATACTGGAGGGCATTTACCACAAACACCATTGCAGCAATGATCACACCCCAGAAAACTCCTTTTTTCACTTTCGTATTCATCAATCTCTTGCCTCCTTTCGTTCTTGATGATTGAAGTGTATAAGAGTTTGGTGAAAACTTGGTGAAAGAATGGACATGCTATAAATTTTTTTCAAAGGCTCTTTTCAAAAAGATTGTTGCTAATAAGGATTCGCAAATAAAACTCGTAAAATTGCAAATAAAAAGGGTGAATTCTTTCGCAAATAAAACTCCTAAAATTGCAAATATAAGTGCTGGATTCACAAACAAACCCTGAAGACTCTTCAAAAAAAGTGCAATTTCAAAAAATATGACTCCCCCGCAAAAAACGTAAGAGCCATTTTGTTCACTGACACCATCTCTCTTTATTCCGCAAGCTTTATATAGCCTGTTCGTTCAACTAGTTCCTGTCCTTGCGGGCCATGCATCCATTCAAGGAAGGGTTGGATGTTTGGGTTAGGGTTGTCTTTAAGTGTGATAGCATAGAGTGTGGCTGTGAATGGATACTTGCCGCTTGCAATGTTTTCGGGATTTGGATCTATCTCGTTAATCGCCAACAGTTTGATGTCCGGATTTTCTTTCATTCCCGTTGCAAAAAAGCGAAATGAGAATCCGATTGCATTTTGATAGTTTCGATAGTCGGCCACTTGTTCGATAATCCCGCCCATTCCTTCGGGACCATCCTCCTTTAGAGGCTTCATAATCTTTGTATCTCCCATTATTTTTTCCAAAAGGGTTTGGCTGCCGGAGTTTTTCGGGCGCTGGAAGGCAATGATTTTCTCGGAGTCTCCTCCAATCTCGGACCAACTTTTGATTTCTCCCGAGTAGATTCCTTTAATTTCCGAAACCCTTAAGCTATCTACCTTATTTTTCGGATTCACAAAAAACACAAACGCTTCCTTGCCAATCGGGGTCATCACTAGCTCTTTTCCAGCCTGCTTCGCCATTTCCCGTTGCTCCTTAGATGGCTCAGCCCCAAAGTAAATGTCTACTTCTCCCGATAATAAGCGTTCATAGGAATAAATGGTGTTTGTAAAGCTGACAACCTCCCTGCTTTCACCCATCACTTTTTCAATATTTTCATAAGTTGCGAGGGCAAAGGCGGAATAAACCGGAAAAGCCGCTTCCGCTCCATCAAGAACAGGCATTTCCAATGGGTTCGAAATGATAAAAGTCGATTTTGTGTTAAGCTTAGGCAATTTGTTGTTAGGATTCATTACCTCATAAGGGGTTAGGTCCGTGCTTGAATAGCCACCGGCATATTTAAAGCCGTAGGATGGCAAAACAGTTTGGCTGCGATACCATTGAACAGCTGAACCAGCTCCTATTGCCAAAAGGATCACCGCTAAAATGGAAAATATCTGCTTTCTCTTGGTGAAAACAGCAGTGAATTGTACCTTTCGAGTAGCCGCTGCTATAATCACTCCAATAGTAAATGAAAGCTCGTAGGCCAGCGGCGCCCATAAAAACAGCCGTCCCTCGCCGCCAAACATAGCGACAAAATAAATCGGTGCATAGGCAATATGTAAGATGCAATAGAACAACCATGAATTCGCCCCATAAAATCCGCCGTTAATCAGCATAAAAACGGCCCACATCACTGCAGTATAGGCAAGTGGAAGCGGGATTAGGACAATATACTCTTTTAATTGGCACAATCTTAGCAGTTTCCTGCTAGCAAAAAATCCTGTCAGACTACCGCCCGCAATCAGAACAGACAGCAGGATTTCCATTAGCATTTCAAAATTCCCCATTAACGGCAGTGCTAAGAAAGAAATCACTAGTGGCACTACACCAAAATACAAGATGACGAAAAGCAGTTTTTTCCCCATTTTAAGCCCCCTTTTATAAAATAGAACTCCCAATATATTTTAGTGTAATTTTACACTTCACTACTCCGTTTAGCAATATGGTTTTTTCCTAAAATTAACATTAAAAAAGACTCCACCACTTTCGGAAGAGTCTGTTCTTCAATACTATTTTACTTATTTAACAGCTTCAGAACCGTATCCAGAACGACATTGACCCCTTTTTCACAGTCTTCCCAGGCAGTCAGTTCTTCCTCGCAATGGCTTTTTCCATTGATGCTTGGAACAAACAGCATCGCTGTTGGGACGTAGCTTGCAATAAACTGGGCATCATGCCCAGCGCCGCTGACCATTCGCTTATGGCTATACCCGAGCGTTTCCGCGGATTGTTCCAAAGAAGCGCACAGTTCGGGCGCAAACCAGACCGTGTCGCGCTCCCAAAGTTTTGTTACCTTTACCTCACAGCCTTCGTTGAGGCCTTGGTGCGGCAGCCCTTGAACAAAATCCTTAAAGCTGTTGACGATGTCCATGTCCTTATGGCGCGCTTCAAGCGTAAAGACAACTTTATTCGGAATGACGGTATGGATGCTCGGATACACGTTAACCCTGCCGATGGTGAAAACAAGATCGGAGTCCAATGCACTTAGACGTTTACGGGTCTCATTAATTAGGTTGTTTGTGGCAAATAGAGCATCCTTGCGCATGCTCATCGGAGTTGTTCCGGCATGGTCCGATTCGCCGGTTACCTCTATTTCAAAGCAAGCCATGCCAACGACGCATTCAACGACACCGATGGTGCTGGCCTCCTTTTCAAGGATAGGGCCTTGCTCGATGTGCAGTTCCAAAAAGGCTGTTGCTTCTTTGAGACGATTTTCTTCACTGCCTTCGTATCCAATTGCCATAAGGGCTTCCACAAAGGTTATACCCTCTGAATCTTTCTTTTGCAGCATGGCAGCTTTGTCAAATTTCCCGGCGAGCACACCTGAAGCCATCAGCGAAGGCTCGAATCTTGCTCCCTCTTCGTTTGTGAAGTTTACGATTGTAATCGGGTACTTGGGTTGGATTTTATGATCAACGATTGTCCGCACGACCTCCAGTCCCGTTACGACACCCAAAACACCGTCAAACCGGCCGCCTTTTTTGACCGAATCAAGATGGGAGCCAATCAGAATAGGAGGCTTATTTTCCGTTCCGGCCAGTGTCGCGTACATACACCCCATGTCGTCGACCTTCACAGCCATCCCTAGATCCTCACAGCATTTGCGGAAATAACCTCTTGCCGCACGGTCCTCTCCCGATAAAGAAAGACGGGTGACACCATTGTTTTCCGTTCGGCCAAACTGGGCAAAACGTTCCAATTCTTCTTTAAGTCTTTCTCCATTAATCAACAGCTTTTGTTTTTGCATTTAAACACTCCCCTTATAGATTGATAACATTTTTTAAAAATCTCTTGGAGAAGAAATGCTTTTGTGTTAAAAATGCCCCTTAAACATTACAGGAATATTCAGTTATTTTAATTATAGTCCAGCTAAACAATATTTCACTAGACAGTTTCAAAAATAAAAACGGATAACCGACTAGGGCTATCCGTTCATATAAATTACTCTTCGTGAAATCCGATGAATCCCATCGAAGCATTCGAATCGTTGTCATCCCACGATTGTTTTTTCTGTTTTTGCTGGATGGATTTTAAATCGGCACAGAGTCGCGCGATGTCGACCTGCTGTTCATAATGCCATTGAAGTGCAATGGAGGTGTACAGTTCGTTCAACTGGGCATAGGAAAAGTCCTTCGATGTCGCGACGACCTCCCTTATTTCTTCCTCCGATAGGATTCGGTCCAGCTTTTTCGCCATTAAATATTGATAGCGTAGCTCTTTTGTCGGCAGTTTGATTTCATAGGCGCGGTCAAACCGTCCCGAGCGGTTCATTAGTGCCGGGTCAATTTTTTCCGGATAATTCGTCGTGCCGATTAAAAAAACACCCTCTTTAGAGGTAGCTCCATCAAGTGTATTCAAGAATACCGAGCGGACTCCAGACGGCATTGAGTCAATATCCTCAATCACCAGTACCATTGGCGCTAGCTTCAAAACAGAACTGAACACTTCTTTAATCGTATAGCTCGAGGTATATTCGGTAATTTGCCAATAAGCCACCGGAGCATTGATGCTGCTGGCAATTGATTTTACTAGTGTTGTTTTGCCATTCCCTGGACTGCCATATAAAAGAATCCCCCGTTTGTACGGGATATCATACGTCTTGAAAAACTCACCGCTATCTGAGAAGAATTCGTCAATCGACCGGAAGATTTCCTTTTTCAATGGTTCTTCAAGGAAAACGTCTTCTCTTCTTACCAAACTATTAATGCTTTCGATGTCTGTCTCCACACCATCTTCGGTATCCGTATAAACGGTCACGTAGTTTTTAATATAATCCCGCTTTCTTTTTAGAACATATTGCAGGAAAGAAACCAAGCATGCGTCATTTTCGGCAAAAATAAGATCGCGGTGGAGCTCGCCATCACTTTGAAAGGTTAGCACCCTGGATAAGGCAACCCGATAGGCTGGATAGTAGTAAAGACCATTCGCAATCCGCGGCTTTATAATAAACTCCAAGGCTTTATCCGTATGGTTGGAGGAAATCGTCCGGGTCTCACCCTCCTTATAAACATAGCTTAGAAGCCGTACCTCGGGTGATTCCACCTTCAAATCTTCTTCGAGAATCTCCCAAATCTCATTGGAGGTGTCTTCATCGGAATACATGTTGAAGTCCACGCCCACTTCCTCATGAAGACGATATTGAATCGTGGAAATAATTTTTCCATAATCGTAATAGTAAGGTAATTCTGTGCGGTCCATTTCCCCTGCATTAAAAAGTACTTTATTGTTTTTCATCCGGTTCTCCTTTTTCAAAAATCTTACAATAAATATATCTCTTAAATAGGTTAATAGTCTAGTGGATTTCTTTTCCGGATTAGGTCCTTGGGAACTATCTAGATAAGCCGATGCATGACAGCATTTTTTTCCATCCAGCATTTGATTCTTGTAATATTAGTGAATATACCTTAAAATTGGTTGCATAAAAATACACATATAATCGAAGGAGTTACATCATGTTACAGACAAAAAATGTAGATTCAGAGTTAAAGGCTTGGGCCATCGAGCAGCGCCGACATTTTCATATGAATCCGGAGCTGTCCGGGCAGGAGTACAATACCTCCGCCTATGTAAAAGAAAAATTGGCGGAATTCGGCATCCCTTTGGATGACAAATTTTCAGGCCCAAGCGTAGTGGCTTTTTTTAAAGGAACGGAAGGCAACAAGACGATTGCCTTAAGGGCCGACATGGATGCACTGCCACTCCAAGAGGAAGGGGACAAGCCTTATATTTCCAAGGTTCCAGGCGTCATGCACGGCTGCGGCCACGACGGCCATACAGCGGTTTTGCTAGCAGCGGCAAAATGGATGAGCAACAATCCTGATTTGGTGAAAAATAATATCCGCTTGATTTTTCAAAGCTCAGAGGAGGCCTCGCCAAGCGGCGCCCAGAAGCTTGTGAAAGAAGGAGTGCTGGACGGGATTGACGCGATTTATGGAATCCATCTGATATCACGCATGCCTATGGGAAAGGTTGGCTTTGCCACCGGCTATGCGATGGCTTCCTGTAATGATTTTGATATTAAAATTGAAGGTAAAGGCGGACATGCCGGCTATCCACATGATACGGTCGACCCGATTTATATTGCCAGCCACTTGATTCAGGCTTTCCAATCCGTTGTCAGCAGGAATTTGCATCCATTGCATGCAGGCGTTATTTCATTTGGTGGGATGCAGGCAGGAAATTCCTACAATGTCATTCCTCACGAGGTGACGTTGAAGGGGACAATCCGGGCGTTGACCTTTGAGGCAGCCGAGCTCATGCATGAGAAAACGGCCCAGTTGACAGAGTCCATCTGCGCAAGCTTTGGGGCTAAAGGACATTATCAATTTATCGAGGGAACCCCTCCGTTGTACAATCACCCGGAGGCATGTGAATTTGCTCGCAGTGTCATCGAAAACACCTTCGGAGCAGATGCTTTCTTGCCAATAGATCCTGTATTAGGAGCCGAGGATTTCTCCTATTACCTGAAAGATAAAGTCGGGGCCTTCATCAACGTCGGGATGCAAAGTGATAAAAGCCAGTATCCGCACCACCACCCGAAATTCGATATTGACGAAGACGCTATCCCAACCGCTATCGAACTCATGATTCAACTGGCGCTGCAAGCGTAGATTAGAGAGGTTTAATAAGGAATAAAAGAAGCCGAACCCCAACCATAACATTTGGGGCTCGGCTTTTTATATTAGGTGTCCACCCTAGGCGGACAAATGCCCACGAGCGTTGCCTGACACCTGTGCTTATGCTTCAACGATATCCGGCTGTTTGTAGGTGTCAGCATCGAATTCACCTGTTGCTTTGCTAGTGAGAACGCCAGCTGTCATGGCGCCGCTGACGTTTAGGGCGGTACGGCCCATATCAATGAGCGGCTCAACGGAGATGAGCAGTCCGACGATGGCGATTGGCAGGTTCATCACGGATAGCACGATGAGAGCTGCGAAGGTCGCACCGCCGCCAACACCGGCAACACCGAAAGAACTAATTGCGACGACAAGAATAAGGGTCAGAATAAAGCTTAGACTCGTCGGATCGACCCCGGCAGCCGGTGCAACCATGACCGCTAGCATTGCTGGATAAATCCCGGCACAGCCATTTTGCCCAATGGTCAGTCCGAAGGAGCCGGCAAAGTTTGCAATCCCTTCTGATACACCCAAATCCTTCGACTGGGTTTTAATCGTCATCGGCAGCGTTCCCGCACTCGTTCGTGAAGTGAACGCAAAGGTTAACGTTGGCAATGCTTTTTTCACATAGTTATATGGGCTTAATTTCGCCGCCATTAAAAGCAATAGATGCACAATAAACATAATGATGAGTGCTACATAGGATGCGATCACAAACGTCCCCAATTTCACAATCGCGTCGTAATCGCTTGTTGCAGCCACCCTCGTGATAATCGCAAGAATCCCATATGGTGTCAGCCGGAGAACCAGGGTGACCACTCTCATAACGATCGAATAGACGGTATCAATGATTTTTGCAAAGAATTCCGCATGATCCGGTTCTTTTCGTTTTACCCCGAGATAGGCAATCCCGATAAAGGCGGCAAAGATGACCACCGCGATTGTTGAGGTTGCTCGGGCGCCTGTAAGGTCTTGAAACGGATTACTTGGGATGAAATCAACGATTTGCTGCGGCAATGTCATATTTTCCACGGTCGGAACCCGTTCCTCCAATTGTGCGATACGGGCCTTCTCTGCATCGCCTTGGGTCAACTGAGCGCCGTCTAAATTAAATCCTAGGGCAGAGCCAATTCCGATGGCTGCCGCAATCGCCGTCGTCCCCAGCAGGATACCAATGACAAGGACACTGATTTTGCCAATGTTTTTGGATAGTTTCAGTTTCGTAAATGCCCCGACAATCGAGACAAAGATCAACGGCATAACTACCATTTGCAGTAGTTTGACATAACCGTTTCCGGCAATATTAAACCATTCAATGGAACGGGCCAGCACTTCAGATGTCGTACCGTAGATGGCATGAAGAATAATTCCAAAAATAATACCTAAGCCAAGCGCCGTGAAAACACGCTTCGAAAACGAGACATGCTTCCTTTGCATTTGGAACAACCCGAACATGAGCAACAACAGAACAACAATGTTTACAATGATCAGAATGGTATTCATGTTAGTCCTCCCTTATAAAGTTGTTGGGAAACGCTACTCACACATTCCAATGCGCCAAGTCGGAATTCCGTTTTACATCATCAAACGTTTGATATTACATAAATATGTCTAGAAGAATATTAAAATTCCATTACAGAAACGGTGTAATGGAATAAATTTTTGAAGAAAAAAACTGACCTGCCGCGAAGCAAGTCAGTTAAATAGAATGTTCTTAAAGTGGATTTATATCGTTACTCGTTGCGCTGAGTTTCTCCAACTTCTTATTTCTAAAGTAATAGAACAAATAGCAAATTAATAAGAAGCCTAGTCCAATCAGGAGCCCGGTCAGCTGGGTTGGGTCAAAGGCCAGGAATATTAATATGGATACACAGAAGATGATGCAAACGAGCGGAACTAGTGGATAGTAGCGAACCTTAAATTGCAGGTCTTCCAATTTTCCGCCTGCTTGCAAGAATTTGCGCCGGAACATGAACTGGGACAAAGCGATCCCAATCCACGAGATGGTCACAGAAATACCGGCAATGGACATGAGCAGCACAAACACTGTATCTGCCGCCAACACGCTTGTAAGCAGCGACAATAATGAGAAAATCATCGTAAACACAAGGGCTGCGAACGGCACTTTCCGTTTTGATAATTTTCCGAAATACTTAGGCGCCATATCGTCATGGGCCATCGCCCAAAGCAATCGGGTGGAAGCATAAATACAGGAGTTCCCCACCGAAAGAATTGCAGTTAAAATAACAAAGTTCATAATATCAGGAGCAAATGGGATTCCCGCCATATCCATCAGCGTAACGAACGGGCTTTCCAGCAGGCCAAGTTCCTTTGTTGGAAAAATAGCCGATAAGATAATAATAGAAGCGATATAAAAGATGATAATTCTAAAAAGGACATTTCGAATGGCACGAGGTATATTCTTTTGAGGTTCTTCACTTTCGCCGGCGGCAATGCCGATTAATTCTGAGCCTTGGTAGGAAAAAATAACATTCATCATGGTGACAAAAATAATTGTCAGCCCTGCTGGAAACAGCCCTTTGGGAGCGAGGTTTTCCATAAATGGTGCTGGTCTGTCTTCAAGCGGAATAATGCCAAAAATCGCCGCTGCCCCAATAATGATAAAGAAAATAACGGCTACAACCTTAATACCTGCAAACCAATATTCGGCCTCTGCAAAGCCCCTTGTGGTCAGCGCATTTAGGACAAATAACAAGGCGATGAAAATGGCACACCAAATCCACACTGAAACACCCGGAAACCACCGCTGCATCAGGATACCCGCAGCCGTAAATTCCACACCCGCAGTGGTAGCGGAACCAATGAAATACATCCATCCTAACGAGAAACCGGCTGCTGGATTAATAAATTTGCTGGCGTATGTTTGAAAAGAACCTGTAACCGGCATATAGACCGCAAGCTCTCCCAGGCACACCATTACTAAATATAAAATAAGGCCGCCAAATAAATACCCTATTAACGCCCCGCCTGCTCCTGCCTGGTTAATCGTGTAGCCCGCATTTAAAAATAACCCGGTGCCAATGACACCACCTAGCGAAAGCATAAACAAATGACGCCGTTTCATTGACCTGCTTAACTGGTTCTTTTGACCTTCTTGTTCCATCTTTACCCACCCCTTTTTTAGCGGTGTCCAACCCCACGTGGACAAAACACCCATTTGTCCACGCGCGGTGCCTGACACCAATTCCAATAACATTCATTAATTTCTAGCAGCGAACCTTTTTCTCCACCAGCATTTTGACCATGCCTTCGACGAGGGCTGGCACTTCTTCGAAGGCGTTTTTGATGTGAAGGCGTTCGGTTCGTTTGTGGGCATCTTTGCCGAATGGTCCGACGTTTAGAACCGGTGCATGGAGCTGGGTCATTTCATCGAATGGGATGCTGTAGCTTGTTCCCCAAGCAGGTGTATTTTCTTTATAGACGGTCCAGCCTTCGCCGGCATCCTGGTAATTGACATAGCTTAAATCGCTGATTCCATTAAAATAGTGGACTTGATTGACAGGAAGCCCAAACTTTTCAAAACCGTGTTCCTTCACGTAGGCAATGCACTTTTTCACCAATTCATTTTCCGACGAGTTTACAGCAGGATAATAAGGCGGTGCATACAAGAGGACAATCGCTGGTGCAAGCTCCTGACACTCAATGATTAAGGCATCCGCAATACGGAAAGATTTTTCACGGTCATCCCACTCCTCCCTTTTATGAACGGAGGCTTTGATCCCCGCAACAAAATCTGCACCAAATTTTCGAAGCGCATGCTTTTCCAGTTCATCATAGCGCAGCACTCGTACCTGCCCTACCGGAGTAACTGACTGCGCTTTGCAAATCTCATAATAGGCCTGGTTGCAGGATTTAGCTGCATCTAATGCGACCTTTTCAAACATATTCATAATTTCTTCCGCATTCCGCTGCATTAAAAATACGTTATATAAAGCGGCTGAACGGTATGGTGTTTGAACAGAGTACTCCAGCCGTAAATCTTTTTGCTGCAGTGTCACCGGAAGGGGCGTTCTTTCTCCCATCACCGTTTCCTGCAAGCTTAAATTCCACTCCATCCTCTGTGTTAAAAATGAAGCAATATACGGTCCGGTAATGCCGCTAAGCGGTTCCCCTACATGGGTCTCTTTTCCGTAAAAAAGGGCAGACGGCATAATCTTGCCGATTGAACCTGAGTACACATAAAAGTTTCGGTCGCCCGGCTCCTGGGTAAAGACCGGCTCACCGTTTAGGAAAAGCTTAAAGGTTAGCTGATGCTTTTCCTTTAATTCCAATAATTTCGGAACCGCTGCCCGCATTCCCGAAGAATTCACTTCTTCATCCGGAACCGTCAGGAGCAAAAGATTAATCGGCCATTGCTCGACCGAAGCTTTTTCAATCAGCCCCATATGCATGGCCAGACCCATTTTCATATCCATCGTGCCCCTGCCAAATAGGTACTCTCCTGATAAAAGATCTTCCCGGGCCTCTGCCGGCAATTCATCGATTCGAGAATGGAGAAGCTTCGTTAATTCCTCTGGCCGGTATGCATACTCCTGAAGGTCTCCGTATTCTTCGGTATTCACCGTATCAAAATGACTAATCAATACAACCGTTTCCGTGGCACTCGGATGTTTATATAAAGCGGTTACAAAACGGCGGCCCAGATCGGCATCATGAAGACCCAAGTGTTCTGGATTTTCTTGAAAATATGTCAAACCTTTAAGCTTCGCCGCCACCTTGGAAGGAAACTCACGCTCTCCCTCCGTCAGCGTCATACTTTTCCAGCTTACTACTTCGCATAATAGCTCCCTCAGAGCCTTCGGTGTTCCCCACTTAAGCTGTGTCATTGCTTCCAAACTCCTTCACACACAATTTTTAAAATCTTAGTGACAAGCAGCTCAAACCGCCGTCTAATTTCTTGAATTCCGAAGTATCCAGCTCAATCGTCTGATAGCCGGCTTCCTCAATACTTTGTTTAGTTTGCGGATAGCCTGACGGGATTATAACGTAGTCGTTTATGCGAATACAGTTCGCTGCATACTCCTCTTCCGGAGGCACAATAATTTTTTTGTAAGAATTGAAATCAGGGTGATCGACAAATTCACCAGCCACCACAATGGTTTGATTTCCCAAATAAGCAATTCCGGTTTTTAAATGGAAAAACTTCTGAAGCGGTACAATGGTAGCTTTATAGTTTTCAGATTCTAAGATTAGTTTCAGCTGCTTGGCGCCTTCCTGGTTTGTCCGGGCGGAAATGCCGATATAAAAATGGTCTTCAGCTTGTAAAATATCGCCGCCATCGAGTGTACCTGGCGCTTTAATATAGTAAATTTTATCGTAGAAGGATTTGATGGCCGGCTCCATGTCATGGATCTCTCCGTTTCTTGCCTCAGCGCCCGGATTGGAAATAACCGCAAATTCCGGGGTTAAAACAGCTGTATCTTCCACAAAGGTGGAGTCCGGAAACTGGTCATTGCTTGGCAGGACAGTTACTTCAGTGCCGCACTTTTTAAGTGCTTCAATATAAGCATCGTGCTGCTCAAATGCTTTTTCCAAAATCGGTTTGCCAAGGTCTGAGGTAGTTAAGCCATTAACGTAAGTCGTTCCAGGTCTTTTGACAATTGTATGATGGAACAATTTTGTTCCTTCTGTTGATTTCAACGCAGATTCTTTTAACATTTTTTCATCCTCCAATTTCTTATTCTCGTTCCACTGGGCATGTCAGGCAGGTCGGGCCGCCAGTCCCTAAATAAGAGATTTCGTTTCCGTCATATTCATAGACAGTTGCTCCGGCATTGATTAATTGCTGTTTTGTGAAGGGGTTTCCAGAAACCATCATACAAACCCGAGGTGCCAGCGCGAGCACGTTGCAGCCAAGTCTTAGGTACTCATCTTCGGGCACCTCAACCAGCCGGAAGCCCCGTTTAATCAGCATTTGTCTGAGAAACACAGGCATCAATCTTGAATAGACTACTGCCAAATCTTTGTCCACGATACTGATTATGGACATTAGGTGCAGACACTCGTTCTCCCCTTGGTCATGCGGGAGCTGCACCACGATTACCTCTTCGACTTGATCTGCGACCATCTCTTTAATTTGCCGGATGGCTTCATCATTTGTCCGGTAGCCACGTCCGATTAACAGTGTGCGGTCATCAAGCCAGACAAGGTCTCCCCCGTCGGCAACTGCCTCGCCCGTCAATTCTCCTACTATCGGAATCTCTTTTTCTTGTAAAAAGTCTTTGTAAACCTCTGCCTCCGGCTGCCGCAATGTTTTTCCTGATTTCAAAATGATGGCGCCCTTTGGAGTAAATTTAACGGGATCATGGGCATAGAGTGAATCCAATCCAACCCGTTCCGAGACAGGCAAAAACTCAATATTTCCCACATGCTCCTTAATGATGGCAATAAACTGCTCATATTCATGCTGAGCCTTTAGAAAATCCGGTTCATTAATATAGTTGAATCTTTTCCATTCCCTACCTAAATGTTCTTGACTGATAAAAGCGTCTTTCGGATGTTTGACGATGACTCTGTTGAGCTTCTTGTACATGGACGTCAGCAAAAAATCCCCTCCGTTTTCCGCATAGTGGAATGCGTTTCCTGTGACAGGAAAACTTATAATATGATATTATAATCTTAGAAATTACATGTCAATATTTTTTGAATTTACAGAACATATACAATACCTTTCAGTAGTTTAATAAAGGCAGGGAATAGCTATATGCAAACAATCGATCGAGCAATGCAGGTTATTAAGGTTCTTGCAGGAAGTGATACAAAAAGATGGTTCGCCATTTCTGAATTATCGAAGGAATGTGGACTGCCTGTCAGTACACTTCACCGGCTTTTGCAATCCATGAAGCAGCACGGTCTTATTCAACAGGATTCCGATTCAAAATTCTATTCAATGGGGAATGCCTGGCTGGAGTACGGCCTGCAAATGTACGATACCTTTGATTTTGTGGGACTCATCCGTCCAGAAATGGAAAAGTTAATGAAAATCGTGGAAGAGAGCGTTTATTTTAGTAAACCAAACGGATTAGAGTCTATGATTGTAGAAAGGATTGACTGCCCGAATAATCCTATCCGTATTTATGACCAGCTTGGAATCCGGATCCCTTTGAACATCGGGGCAGCCAATAAAGTAATGCTCGCCCATATGCCCCAAAAGGAAGCCATCAGCAACGTTTATTCGTTAGTAACTGAGGATGAACGAGAGGCATTTTTGAAACTATTGCGGGAGATTAGGAAACAGGGCTATGGGGAGAGCCATGGGGAGAGGACACCGGGCACATCATCCGTGGCCGCCCCGATTTTCAACCACCAAAATGAGCTGATTGGGGCCATCAGCATTGGCTACGTCGATCTCAACGTAACGGAGGAACGAAAAAGCCTTTTAATTAAAAAAGTAATTGAATACGGGCTGCGCATTTCCGAAAAATTAGGTGCAAAATAAAAAAGCGGTGTCAGGCACCGAAAAAAGACAATGTCCACCCTAGGTGGACATTTGTTTTTAGTATTGTTGTTTGTTTGGTTTGTTGACCCAAGCAGTGAAGGGCTGATAAGTGTTGTTTGTGAGAAGCCGTATAAAAGGAATGGTGCGTTTTTCAGGAGGCACTTCAAGCTGTTCGTAAATAAATTGGTCGTCGAACCCGATTTTCGCGGCATCTTCATGTGTACAGGAATAATACACCTTCTCTAATCTGGACCAATAGATGGCGCCGAAACACATGGGGCAGGGCTCACAGCTTGTATATAGTTCACAGCCGGTTAATTGGAAACTATTTAAAACCTTGCAGGCTGCCCTAATCGCCTGCATCTCAGCATGGGCAGTCGGGTCAGTCTTCACGGTTACCTGATTACGGCCAACACTTATAATCTGGCCATTCTTCACGATAACCGCCCCAAACGGACCGCCGCCAAAACGGAGTACATTATCAAGCGCTACATCAACGGCCATTTTCATAAACCTCTCGTCCCTCATAAATTCCCCCCAACACTAAGACATTATCTCTTCCCTTCAATTTATTATCCTTCCTATGAAAAAAGAATGATGACTTATTTTCCCACTTAAAATTGAGGCAGGATATTTTTTTAAAAAATGTAGGTTATATAATAGAAATTTTGTAAAATATGATTATCCACTCGCTTGGCCAATTATCATTCTTTTTTAATAAATCGGCAATTTCATTGCCTCTTCTTTGAAACCTGTTGGAAGGACTGACAATCATGCATAAAGCCAAGCTTTACGAGATTTCCTTATTTACCGCTGCACTTTTGGCAGCTTTAAGTTCTTCCGGTATTTTAGTGGACCATTCCATTTTTTTTAAAATATTAATTGTATACTGGTTCTTCTCCATTCTTTACTTCCGCCTTAGGGTGTTCTTTAAAAATGGCAATACCAATATTGAATATGGGATTAGCTACGACCTATCCTTTGTCCTATTTGCCGGGCCGCTCGGCTTATTTATATTTGAGACGATTTACCGTTTTTCTGTTTATATTTATCGGAAATGGACAAAAACAGCAGACCCGACCGAGTTTTTTGATGCCTTTTATAATACCGGAACCTTTGTGATCACTAACTCGGCAGCCTACCTGTTATTTCACTACCTCCATGAAAGCTTTCAAGCCATTCCCTTTGGATATTGGATTCTAATCTTTCTAATTGTTTGCATTACCTCTTACCTTTCCGGTACCACGATGGTCATCCTGTTTCTATTTTTGGGTGAAAAAATATCCTTTAAGAAGGCCATCGATTTTATTTTTAAAGACATCAGCATGCTGGATTATGGGAAGGTTGCCATATCAAACGGCCTTCTTTTCCATTTCCTTCAGGATCAAAAGTGGGAAATGTTAATCATTGTCTTTATTTTGAATTACATTGTCAGCCATTCCTTCTATTTAAAATCGCAAAACATTCAAACGAAATTGGAGCGTGACCAATTCGAGCAAATGGCCTATACAGACTTTTTGACAGGGGCCTTCAACCGGACCTTTATGGACAAAAAATTGGCCGAGCTCAGTCGATCTAATGAAAATATCGGGATTGTCGTAACCGATATTGATAAATTCAAAGGAATAAACGACAGCTATAACCACGCCGTAGGTGATAAAGTAATTCAGCAGTTTGCCGCCACTTTAAAGAGTTATCTTGGACCGGAGGATTATCTGTTTAGGAGCGGCGGTGAGGAATTTACACTTTGCCTCCGAAATCGGAATTTCGAACAAACCGTTGATTTGGTTAACGATATTCGCAATGGGATTGAAAAAGGGTCAGTAAGTGCGGAATACAATGGGGAAAACATTCTGATTTTTTATACCGCATCTTTCGGACTCTACTACTACAAGGTAAATGAATATGTTTCAATGGAAAAAGCCTATATCCTTGCCGACGAATTAATGTTCGAATCCAAGCAGCTCGGAAAAAATCATGTATCCTATCTAAACGGTCTTATAAACAAAGAAGCGGTAGTAACCTAACAATAGGTACTGCCGCTTCTTTGTTTTGGTGTGGTACCATTTTTGGTGTCAGGCACCACAAAAGACATTTGTCCACATGGGGTGGACATTTCAAGATGTCCGCTTAGTCTTCTACCTTAGGATGCCCGCTTCAGGTTTTTGAATTGACCCTTAGAGAGGACGGTTTTTTCTAGACGGTGGGCCATGATGCCCGCAAATACGGACAGGATGATATCTTTCGGAAGCGGCGGTACCATCCATAACCAGGCCATTTTATAGGTGAAGCCTTCCGGCGCTGCAGCCCAAAGCTTGTAGGCATAATACATCCAGTTGGTTCCAAACAGGTAATTCACCGTCATTCCAATTAAAGCCGCTATAATAAAAGCAGGCAGGCTTTTTTTCTTTTCGACGATTTTCCCAATGATAAAAGCTGCAAAAATATAAGAAATAATAAAGCCGAAGGTTGGACGAAGGATGATTCCGAGTCCTCCAAAAAAGCCGGCAAAAACAGGTACTCCGATCATGCCAACTAAGGTATAAACAATCATCGCAATAGCTCCCAATCGGCTGCCTAAAATTAACCCTGCTAAAATAGCAAAAAAGGTCTGCAGCGTGATTGGCACTCCGCCAACCTGCAAAAATGGTGCAATCGTCGTAATGTTTGCCCCGACCGCCATTAGGGCCACGAACATCCCGACAAGCGTGATATCCAGCGCTCTTAACTTTCTCATTTTCTCCCCACCCTAAATTAAATTCTGATATCTGATAATTTAAAAATAATGGGCGGGTGGTTATTTGTCAACCAAAATATCATTTAAGTTAACAAAAATAACTGATTTCTACCATATTAATGAGATATCTTCCTATTCCGCTTTATTGGCTTACTACGGAATGGATCTATCCGCATTAATATAGCCTTCACCGTAAATCGCGTTTTCGCGGTCCTTCCATAAATCTGTGTTATTTTTCAAAAGGTCTTTTACTTGCTGAGGCGTTGCATTGGGCACTCGTTGTTTAATCAATGCACATATACCCGCACAAATAGGTGTTGCCATGGAAGTACCTGATAAAACAAAGTAATCATTGTCGACCCTTGCTGATTTTTGCAGCTTGTCTAAATAGGAATTAGGAGATCTTAGTGAAATGATATTCACCCCTGGCGCTAAAATATCCGGCTTATTTAGCTCATCTTTAACATCCTTTGCCCCTCTGCTTGAAAAGCTGGCCACATCGTCATCGCCGCGGTCCACAGAATTTTTATCATCAAGAGCCCCAACGGTAATCACTTTTTGACTAATACCAGGACTTGCGATGGTTCCATAATTCGGGCCTTCATTTCCAGCCGCCACTACCACGACAATCCCTGCTGCCCAGGCCCTTTCAACGGCCTTAACCATTAGATCTTCACCCGGCTGAGCTGTGCTGCCTAATGACATGCTGATGATATCAATTTTTTCAGGCGGATTACCGGCATTGTACTTAATACACCAATCCACCCCTTCCATGACGGTATCCAAAGACCCCGAGCCTAATTTATCCAACACCTTTACGCCAATCAGATGAGCTCCTGGGGCTGGTCCTGCATAGGGACCATTGGCAGCCGCGTCACCGGCACAGTGTGTGCCATGGCCATTATCGTCATAAGGGTCTGGTTCATTATTGACGAGGTCAACAAAGCCTTTAATTCTATCCCCTAAGTCCTTATGTGGATAAATGCCAGTGTCGATAATCGCGATTGTTACTCCTTCCCCTGTTAGTACAGTGTTGTTTCTTTTGATATTTTTGGCGTTAGCGGCAGGGACAGCAACATTAAGCAACGCCTTCACTTCCCTGTTTAAATAAACCTTTTTGACATGATGGCAGCTTGACAGGATCCCTTCTAACCCATTTGGCGTCACATCTGCACTATGGCAGGATACACTTGATAGACTTCGTTTCATGCTATTTCGGGCATGTTGTTTCATCACTTCGGATACCTGATGGCAGCCTTTTTCAAAACAGCCTTCCTCGAATTCAATAATAACGGACATTTTGCGGCCCCATTTAAGGAATCCCTCGAAATGTTTATGCAAAAAGCACGGCGTCCAGGTAAACGGCTTGTACAGATTTAAAACTTCTTCCCGCAAATGTCTGTCCAATTTATGGGCATGAGTACGCACCATTTGAACCATTGAATAACCAAACAATTATTCTCTCATCCTTTCATCACTTTTTAAATAAATTATGAAACTTTTAAAAAATGGTAACGGTACATGTCCACATTCTAGTAAATAGGCGAGATGTCATAATCTAAGGCAGGCGGACACCCAACCTCTATTTGTCATAAAAAGGAATAATTAGCTTAGTGCCGAATATAAAACATAGTGGGACATATTTTGTTAGTCCAATTTAGGGGGAATGTTTATGATAGAATTGGAGGCTCTACGCGAAAGGCTGGCAGAGGCTCGCCAGCAGTTGATGAACGAGATCCAAACGCTCAGTTTTGCAGATTTAAACAAATTACCCGGAGAAAATTCCTGGAGTGTTGCTCAAGTCTGCCACCATCTTTATTTAGCTGAAAAGTCCTTTACTAGTGCGCTACTTTATGGCCTTAACTCCGAAAAGAGCAAAAAGGCAGAAGCAAAACCGTTACACCTATATTTATTAGACCGTTCCAAGAAAGTAGATGCCCCGAGTATCGTTGCCCCTTCAGCGGAGTCTTTCGAGCTGGAGGAAATTCTCAATTTGCTAGATGAATCAAGAACATTTTTACTCGAGGTTATGGATGGAATAAACGACGAAACCATTCTGACAGAGAAATCTGCTAAACATCCTCTTTTTGGTTATCTGCCTCTTTATCAATGGATTGAAAACGTCTATTTGCACGATCAGCGGCATATTGAGCAAATAAAGGAAATTAAATCTGAAATTCTCTAAAGCCCATCCTTAGAATCATTTCAATCGCTGCACGCCAATCCTTACTTTTCCATAAGCTAGAGTAATAACATCAAAGAATTGAAGGGAAAGATGTGGTGGATTCATGATGGTAAATCCCAGGCCTGCAGGCCATACATTTAAAAATCTTCAAGAGAGCAAAATGGCATTTGAACAGGTTTTCGAGCGAATAACTGAATTTATGAAGTGTGATCCACGCGGGAATTACCGATTAATGGTGGGAACGGATTCTCAGGTTCACAGGTCACATACCATTTTCATTACCGGCATTGTCATTCAAAATATGGGGAATGGCGTATGGGCGTGTATTAAAAAGGTGATTGTTCCAAGAAAAATGACTCAGCTGCACGAGCGGATTTCACTGGAATTATCATTAACTGAGGAAGTCGTCTCCCTGTTTACAGAGGAAAAGAAAAATGAATTAATCAATATTGTTCTGCCTAATGTCTATCAAGGGGCTACTTTTACGATAGAGGGCCATATCGACATCGGGGCGGGAATTCGAAACAAAACGAGTGAGTTTGTGAAAGAAATGGTCATGAGAATGGAATCCATGGGCGTAGAACCAAAAATAAAACCTGATGCCTTCGTCGCCTCAAGCTATGCCAACCGTTATACAAAATAATGCTGCAAACAGCAAAAAAGTGTCCACCCCTGGTGGACAAATTGCCCATTTGTCCACGAGCGGTGCCTGACACCTTTTTTAAATATGTTCCAATTCCACTTTTACTGTTTTGCCATGGCCGATTTGACTTTCGATTTTCATGGTGGCTGGTGTTCTTAGATAGTTTTATTGCTGACAGATAGGCCAAGCCCTATTCCTTTGTCCTTTGTGGCATAGAATGGGGTTCCGAGGGTCAGGCCCCCGGCGCTTTAGTGCGTCGCCGCATTGGCGGAAGCTTCATATAGGTGATTGCCCGCCAAATCCATTCGAGCGGGCCGTATTGGAAGAATCGCAGCCAAATGACACTAAATGTCATTTGAATAACGTAAATAGCCAGACATATATAAAGAGTTTCTATGTAAGAAACCCTTCCGAACAGGTTAAAGGTATAGCCTGCCAGATAGATAAACATAGTTTGCAATAGATAATTCGTCAGTGCCATCCTTCCGTAGCTTTTTAAAGGTGACAGCAGCTTTTGGATAATCTGAATCTGCAGCAACAGCACTAAAAGACCGGTATAAAAAGCCGAAACAATCGGACCTATTGTTATGCCAAGGTCAATAAACCTCGATGCCTCTCTTCCAAATAATACACCCTCGGATAAAACCGGTGCATATTGGTATTGATAAAGCAGTCCTATTGCGCTTAATCCGAACATAATCACAGTGAAAACGGCAACCTGCTTTATCCTTTTGGATACAACCTCAAACAAACCGAACTGACCTGCTGCAATCCCTAACAGCATAACCGGAATGACCATTAAAATTTTTATGGCGGAAATGCCAATAATGACTAACAAACCAATCCCTATGATGAGATTAACCGCTTTATTAATCTTATAAAAAGGCAAAAGTATTAATCCACAGGCTGCATAAACGGTTAATGCCTCTCCCGGATGAAACTGTACATGAATCAAGCCAAAGAGGAATAGTACAGCAATTCGCCTCAAGAATAAGACATATCCGTTCTTGCCCTTTGCGTTGGCCCGTGTAATAAAAATATAGAATCCGACGCCAAACAAAAAGGTGAAAATGGTGTAAAACCGGCCTTCCACTAATAAATATAAAAATCGCCAATAGGAAGCGTCCAACGAGTGAGGCGCGGGGGTTTTAGCAGACAGCAATGGTCCAATATTCACTAGAATGATTCCCAACAAAGCAAAACCGCGCAAATAATCAATTACATCAATTCGTTTATTTAACTCCATTGTACTCTCCTTAAATTGGTCCCTGACACCAGATCATTCTACTCCCACACACGCTTAATACTGACATTCTGATTGCAAAAGGTCAAAAGGTAGACATCTGGGTTACTTAGGTCGCCAAAAATTCAGCCAATTCCTTCGCCTGCTTTCGCCCCTTCTCTGTTAACTGCGCACCCTTTAGCTGTCCCTCCGCCTCACAATGCCTAATCACGTACACCTTTTTTTCCATTAAACATTCCCCCGTAAAAACAAACACTTCTTTTATTTCGCCGCTCTCCTGATATCTCCTCCATATAAAAAAGGGAATTAACCAGTCACCAGGTTGATTCCCTTTTTTCAATCATTTATTTTCATCATTTATTCCTTTTTAGCCAATTTATCATGATCTTCAAATTGTGGCGGCTGTTCCATCCATCTTCTTTCAATCATTAAATTCAAACCATCCTCGCCAAACGTTCCCGTTTTGGCGATAAAGCCGGTGTACATGGCACTTATGTCCCTGCGCATTGTCGCTGATAACGCAGTGCCATAGGCTGCAATGCCTAGATTAGAAAGAATCCCCACGATATATATCATTAATTGATCCGAAAATGGTGCAACTGTTGAGTCGGTTACACTTGTATCCCACGACATCGCCGCTGGGACATCACTTTCTATTAACACATCATGGATGGAACTTAGGATATGCTTGCAGACGTGTTTTCCTCGGAGAAAGTACTCTCTAACCTCCTGGTCTTGGGCTACCTGAGAAAATCCAGCACAAATTGCCCTTCCAACTTCATTCTGAATGGCATTGACCATTAAATGGGTTACTTCAATACCTAACAGAGGACGCCTTCTGCCAAACCAGCCAGTTAAAAAACTTTCTTTATTTACAAAGTCAATTTTAGTTGGATAGTTCATATATGGCATTCTTACAAAAATCCCTTTTTCTTGCATACAATTTACAACCTTATTATAGAGATAAGAAACATCATCAAATAGCCCTTTAAACAATATCCGAACATCTTCCCGAGCCGCAAGAATCATTCCAGCAGTATGAGAGGTAATCCCAAACATTGCAATATGAAGGATCGAATGGATATAAAACATATCGGAAAAAAGTTTTGGTGCGCGGGGGATGACATGCTTCTCCACCTTGAAGCCTTCAGGTATAGCAATTTTCTCTGCATTAAATAAATCTTCTATCAGCTTCAAATGTTTTTTGGCACAATGTTGACACTCTTCAAGAAGAGCAAGAATTTCAGGGTCATTACATGTTTCTTCAAAGTGTGTTGATAGGCAGTTTGCCACACCGATGTTTATATATGAAGACCATAACGAGGATATTTCACTACTAGTTAGCTTGATCACATTTTCATTCATTTTTTATCCCTCCATCATCTAAATTCCCCCAAACTTCAATTAGATATGTTTTTTCAAACAAAAAACTAAAGGTGAGCCCTAGAATACATGGCTCACCTTTAGCTTTTCTATATAATATTTTAGACCGTTTCCAGTACAGGCTGCAGCATGGTACCATTCGCAGCGAAATTGGTATGCCAGGAAAATGCTTTTTCCAATACATGAGGGGTTTGTCCGCCTCTTGTGAGAGCTTCCTGGTAATATTCGCGCAGCTGCTGACGGTACATTGGATGAGCGCAGCGCTCGATGATCAATTCTACTCGCTGCCTCGGTGCAAGTCCCCGTAAGTCTGCATACCCCTGTTCCGTCACAATGACATCGACATCATGCTCGGTATGGTCGACGTGGGAAACGAAAGGGACGATGCTTGATATCTTACCGCCCTTAGCGATGGATTTCGTTACAAAAATCGCAAGGCGGGCATTGCGAGCGAAATCCCCGGAACCGCCGATTCCGTTCATCATCTTTGTTCCAAGTACATGAGTGGAGTTGACATTGCCGTAAATGTCTAATTCCAGCGCGGTGTTAATGGAAATTAATCCAAGACGGCGGATAATTTCCGGATGATTGGAAATCTCCTGCGGCCGCATGATAAGCAGATCGCGGTATTTTTCAAAATTGCCATAAACCTCTTTCATCTTCTGCTCTGACAATGTAATCGAGCAGCATGAAGCATACTTAACCTTCCCAGCATCAATTAAATCAAACACGGCATCCTGCAATACTTCAGAGTATACTTCAAGGTCTTCAAACTCTGAATCCAAGAGGCCATGAAGAACTGCATTCGCAACCGAACCAATCCCTGACTGAAGCGGCGCAAGCCGGTTTGTGAGACGGCCCGTTTGCACTTCGGTACGTAAGAAATCAATTAAATGGTTGGCCATGATGACCGTTTCCTCGTCTGGAGGAACAATCGTTGAAGGTGAGTCTAGCTGGTTGGTAAACACAATCCCTCTTACCTTATCAATATCAACCGGTATTCCAATCGTTCCGATTCGGTCTTTTACCCCCGTCAATGGAATCGGTCCGCGCTCTCCCTGCTTCCCAGGCTCATATAAATCATGCAAGCCTTCCAGGTTCACCTGATGGGCCAAATTGATCTCAATAATAATCGATTTTGCATTCAGGGCAAACGATAGAGAATTGCCCACTGAAGTGGTCGGAATCACCATTCCATCCTCAGTAACTGAGAACGCTTCCAATATAGCGTAATCGACAGGATCCATTACACCAGCGCGAACTAGTTCCGAAGTGTGTGATAAATGCTGATCTACAAACAACATCTCACCGTTATTGATTTTTCCGCGCATCGTCGGGTCTGCTTGGAAAGGCAGCCTTTTCCCAATAATTCCAGCCTCTGCAAACAGCTTGTCAACGTCTGAGCCCAATGATGCTCCCGTATAAACATTTACCTTAAACGATTCATGCTCGGCACGTTTCACCAATGCAAAGGGAACCGCTTTCACATCACCGGCACGTGTAAAGCCGCTTAATCCTAGTGTCATACCGTCTTGAATCCAAGATGCTGCCTCTTCCGGCGACACTACACGGTCCCAAAGTCGTGAATCCTTAATCCGTTCGTATTTGCTATCCAACATTTCATCCCACTCCCCAATGGAATTTTATTTTAATTGTAACCGATAAAGGTTTTCAGTCAGAGAAATCGGGGACTAGTTACGAAATTTTCGGATAAAACAGAAAATCTATGTGCTAAAGCAGAATTTTTTCTAAAATCCTAACAATCTACGAAAATAGCTCGAATAAGATTGGCTGACCTGCACCCTGTCGCCATTTTTCATCGTTAAAATAAAGGTTGAATGGGTGTCTGGGTGAATCTCCTTTATATGATTGACATTCACAATAAACGAGCGGTGGCAGCGGATAAAGTCATCCTTTGGAAGTAGAAATTCAAATTCCTGCAGCGAATATTTATGTGTGCCGCTGTGCTCCTCGGCGTAAACAAAGGTCTTCTTTTCCTTAGCCTCGAGGTAGATCACCTGTGAAAACGGAACTGGAATCCAGCCATCTTCTGATTTAATGGTGACGACTAACTTGCCGCTTGTCAGTGACGGAAATATTGCTGTCACACAGCCTTCAATGTTCCCATCATGAAAAAATGGCACAGCCATCCCGTGGTATGGTATCCCGAAAACGTCACGGTCGATAAACTCCGAAACCTTCTGCCCAGTATTCACTGCCTTATAGGCAATCGTGCCATCCTTCAAAGGATCGCCACGCCGAATCTTCAAATCAATCCGCTTGCTCGGCCGGTAATAAATATACTCACTAGTGTTGGAAACCGCAATCGAAATCTCATCCGAAAACAACTCACTAATTACATCTAACAGTGAAACAACCGTAATACTCTCCATTCAAAATCACCTCCAAATTCAAAACCTATTTATTATACTGGTATAAACATATGAATTAAGAATATCACTAGAAACATCATGGCAGCGGTGAGGTGGAATTTTCGGCGGAATCCGGATGCCTTTTTGTGCCTTAGCCAGCCCGCAAACAACACGACTGCCAGCGTCACCAGTGCCAATACGCCGCTCCATAATTTTACATGTCCCCAGCCAAGCAGTGGGGCAATCGCATATAAATTGATCGCAGCATGGCCAATAATCGTTGACGTACCCAATACCGCAATCGGGATATGCCATTTCATAAAATAGCGTGAAAACTTGGCAAGCCGGATTTTCACCTTTCGTATCGACGTCTTCCGAATCACCAAAAAGATGAAATACATATTGATATTGATTATAAACAATAGCATTGCCAACTGAGCCAAGAGTTGCGCCAGAACTACTAGTGAATTATCATGAGGACTGAATAACCAAATATAGACGATAGAAATCAAGGCTAAACATCCATTTAAAAAAATCCATAAACGGTGGTACAACCATATCCCTCCCGGTGAATCCTGACGCTGCCCGTGCAGTTTCTCTAATATCCCAGCCTATAAATTAAAAATCGCTCGTTTTGATTATGACGATAAACATACGGCAACTTTACTTCCTCCTGCAGTTCAAGGGCCGTTTGGTTTTCCAGAAAATAGATATAATCCTCAGATGGGTAATATAAAATCACATCAATTTCCCGCGGGTGTTCTTCCAGTGAAACTAAGATATTATTAATAACCTTTTGAAAGACCTGAACCGAAAACGGATTGAAAAAATAAAACCGATTATCCCGAGGAGCTACCGGATATTCTTCAGCCAGGCAGCAACGAAACTCAACTTTGCAGCTGCGATTCTTTGTTTTTCTAATATAACTTTCGTGATTTGCCAAAGCTGCCTGAAACAGCCCCTCATCCATTTCAACTCCAACCACTGATGCATGAAAAAAATAGTGGATATAAAAGTTCAGCCGCCCCCGTCCGCAGCCAAAGTCCACAACCCGGTCGTCCGGTTTCAGCTCATAGGTTTTAAATAATTCTTCCAGCCCGCTATAGGGAGTTGGCTCATAGCGGTGGTAATGCATGGACTGGTGAAATCCCTGCTGCTCCGCTCTTGTCTTTATATTTAATAGCTTATCATAATAATGTTCTTTCATGTCTATCAGCCCATCCCCGTCCATCTTAACCCTTTTGGGAAATGGTTTTTCAAAATATGATCTGACAGCTTTCCCCAGCCAATGGAATAGCCGTCTACCTCCAACAAGTACCAGCCTTTCGGGCCTTCTGCCGCCAAAGACTCTCCTTTCAAATAAGCGAGCATTTCTCGGGAATCCTTATTGAGATTCCATTTATGCTTCACTTGTTCCCCGGTTAAACCTAAAGCGAAGGCATGTGACGGCTCAAAGCGGTTCTTTTTAATCGTTCCCAGATGCCATCCTGGCCGGACTACCTTCAAACTTTCCAATGACAGCATCTCTTTCGGCAGCAAGTACAACTGCTCGCCAAATAAAAGAAATTCCCCTTTTGGCGTCTCAAGTAAAGTCTCCTCCGCAAACTGATAATAGCTTTTTAAAACTTTCTGGTCGGACAAAGTTTTGGCGTACTTCAGCCTGCCGCCCGCCTCGTCACCATCCGTTTTTCTTAGAACGGCCATGTAGTGGCCCTCACCCTGTAATTGATGCGGCCAAATCCTGACCGTCTTTCTAAGATCAGAAGCACCATCCGAAATCCAGTCAGGTCTGCCCTTTCCAAAGCCCTCATAAACCTGAACGTCCTCTATCTCAAAGGTAGGGTTATCTTTTAAAAAATTACTAATGACACCTTCATTTTCTTCAGGTGAAAATGTACAGGTCGAGTAAACGATCCTGCCCCCCGGGCGAAGCATCGTCCCAGCGTGTCTGAGAATATCAAACTGCCGAGCGGCACATACCGCTACATTCTCAGGACTCCATTCAGTACAGGCATCAGGGTCCTTGCGAAACATTCCCTCTCCAGAGCACGGTGCATCGACCATAATCCGGTCAAAATAACCCGGAAACCGCTGGGCCAGTCTCGCCGGGGTTTCATTGGTTACAACGGCGTTCCTAATCCCCATCCGCTCCACATTTTGCGAAAGAATTTTGGCACGTGCAGGGTGGATTTCGTTCGTGAGCAAAAATCCCTGCTGCTGCATCTTACCCGCAATATGAGTGGTTTTCCCACCAGGCGCTGCACATAAATCCAAGACACGCTCACCCGGTTGCGGGTCAACTAGCTCCCCTGCTGCCATCGCGCTTGGCTCCTGAATATAGTACAAGCCCGCCTCATGAAACGGGTGCTTCCCGGGCCGGTCCTCTGTTCCATAGAAAAATCCCTCTTTCACCCATGGAATTTTTTCCAGATTAAAAGGGCTGACTTTTTTAAATTCCTCAACTGAGATTTTTAAAGGGTTTACCCGAAACCCTTGCGCTCTATTCTCGTGATAACTTTTTACAAAATCCTCATATTCCTCATCTAAAAGGCCCTTCATTTTTTCGAGAAAATCCTTTGGCAACTCCATGTTGATCACCCATCTGCTGATTAAAATAATGTTTACGATAAATTTACCACTTTTTTTTAAAAAATAAAACGGCAGTTCCCCGTTTCCGGGTTACTGCCGTTAATCTTGTGATCCACTTTTAATAACATCTTTTAGAAAATCCGTGACTATTGAAGAAACGATATGAATCGAGTCCCATTCCCCGCCCGAAACAGTAATAAGCGGGTATTTTTTTGGAAACAGCTTTTCATTAATCTCTGCTACAGAAAGCCCGCTTCTATAAAGATGCTCCACTTCCCCGCTAAGATTCTCGAGATTGTCTAATTTTTGCTTCAGCGTATCTTTTCCATTCGGTATGTAACCTGCATGGGCGCAAAACATCGAACCAAAATCATAATTTAATAGAGTCCGTAACGAATCCATAATGACTGGAATCGATTCGCTCGACATAATCACCTTTGTTTTGGGAGCAACAAATAAATCTCCGGAAAAAAGCCGTCCAGTTTCCATATCTAGAAGCGCAACATGGTCATCGGCATGGCCCGGGGTGTAAATCACTTTCCAAGTTGATTTGTGCGATTGAATTGATTCTCCCAGCGGCAATGCCTGAAACTCCCTTCGTACCCCCCAGGTAATTTGGCGGTATTTCGGATAAGGAGCAAACTCCGCACAAACGCCGACCCCTTTTGGATGGACATAAATTGGAATATCGCGATTCTCCTGAATCCACGGTGCGGTTCCGGAATGATCCTCGTGGCTGTGGGTTAAAACAGCCTTATCAAATGAATGTTCTTTATAGAAAGAAATAAAATCCTCTTCAAGGGATTGAGGGCCCGTATCAACTAACATGCCGTCTACTAAATAGGCAAAAATTTTGCGGCCAAACCTTTCCACGGTCCCCTCGACACAGACAACATCCTCTTTTGAGCACACTTCAATCATTATTAAATCACCTCTTTATCTTCCAGTCATCTACTTCTACACTGCCATTAAACATCCCTCTTTATTTGCCTAAAAACAGCCGCCCGGAATCACTCCAAGCGGCTGCATTTCTATTATTCATATTTCGTCCGGTCCGTAAAGGTAATATATATCAAGTATATAACTATACAAATTGCCGTAGTCAAGAAGCCCCAGCCTAGCGTGATTTGCTCGATAACCAAGTAGTTATTGCATAACTGGACAGGCGCATCAATATAAAGCCAGCCCACCACCAGGAACAAAATGGTGAAGAAGATGAAAAAAATATTTTTACCAAGAGAATTTAACTTTTTCCAGCTGTCCCTCAAGGGAATTCCAGCTAAAAGTGATAAACTCAAAAACTTAAATACCTCTACGCTTTGTTCAGTTAAAGCATCATCCATCGAACGCGGCAGAGTCCAGAAGCCTATAATTATGACAAACAATAAAATTCCCGGAACGCCATTCCCGTTCCATTTTTCAAAAAATCTCGGAAAGCGGTCCATAAAAAGTCGTGCCATCAGGAATCCCGCAAACACCACCATTGGCATTTGCATATGCATATGGATAATCATCACGGATTCCATAAAATGAGCAATAGGCGGAATAGCTAGGGCAATAAGTAACAATAATCCATATATAAATTGTTGCATTGATTATTCCCCCGCTTCCTGATTCAGAATCTTGACAACCTTATCGGATGCCTCATCTATTTTTTTATAGTCCATCACATCTTGAAGAATGCCTTTTGGGTCCACTAAATAAAATGCTGAATTATGCGTGAAATTCCCGTATCCGTCAGGAATGACAGTCACTCCAAATTCTTTTAGCAATGCATCCAATTCATTCTTGTCCGGAACCCTTGCCATCCGCCAGGTTTCCCCATCACTTTTAAAATAAGTGCGGTATTTTTCCAGCGTCTGTGGAGTGTCTCTGGATGGGTCAAAGCTAATGCTTAAAAATACAATATCTTTTCCCAAATATTTTTTTGGAATCTGCTCGTAAACCTTTGACATGTTCATTTCTAACTGTGGACAGACAGATGTACAAGACGTATAAAGAAAGGTAATAAATACGTACTTCCCTTTGAATTCAGAAATGGAATACTCCCGTTGCTTACTGTCCTCCAACGTTATTTTAGGAAATTTCGGCTTCTCGTCCAGCAGCCTGTTCACCCTGGCCGTTTCCGCCGTAAAGGCCCGAAACCCGTCTGTACCTGTATAAAATAAAACAAATCCAAACACAAATACGACTAATAGTGAAATTACCTGATGCCGATTTTTGATCATAACGACCACTTCCCAAACCTATTTTTAAAAAAGTTCTCTCTCTTTTAGCAGAAAGAGATAGCCCAGCAAACGAGCTATCTCTTTTGTTATCAATTCTGTCCAGCTTCAGCGCCTAGGGGCTCGGGGTCATAAGCCCCTGTGCAAGGCGCTTCCGCTTTTCTAATTACCAAGTTTTGAATCCAGGTGATCCTGGAGGTGCATTAACAATAAATTCTGTTATTGGAACGACATATGCCATTGCAACGACTAGCAGCATAACCACAATCCATAGTCCCCAGCGCTCTGTCCAATATGGAGTTGGAGAGGCATTTTCTTCTGCTTCCGCAATTGGGAATTCTGTTTCTCCTTTTGGTGCAAAGAACATCATATTAATTACCGCATACACTTGAAGAATAACACCGATGATTAACAAAGTACCACCGACAGCCATTGCCATCATATATGGGCTCCAGCCTAACGCTGTTGCATGATCGCCATATGTTGTAAATGAAGTTCTTCGTGGTGAGCCAAATAATCCGACTGTGTGCATGGCACCTGACATAAAGATCATGCCGATTGTCCAGATCCAAGTTTGGATAACACCTAATTTATTGATTTGTGGTGTTAGAACACGTCCTGAAATATATGGAACTAACCAATAACTAATCCCAAAGAATGCCAATGCGACCGTCACACCAAGTGTTAAGTGGAAGTGACCGACAATCCACATCGTGTTATGAACAACTGTGTCCAATTGGTTTGTTGTTTGCGCAATACCACCGGCACCCGCTGGAGCAAAGGAAGCCATACTGATAAATAGTGCTAGGAAACGAACATCGCCCCATGGCATTTTTTTATACCAGCCGATTAGTCCTTTTCCGCCTTGCTTTCTTGCAGTCTTTTCAAATACTGCAAACATGGCCCAAGCGGTCATTAATGATGGGAAACCAATTGCTAAACTCATAAATACGTGCATCATTTTAACTGGTAAAGAAATACCTGGGTCAATGATTTGGTGATGGAATCCACCGGTAATGTTCATGATCACCAAGGCGATAATAACGACGCGGGTTAATGTGTCGCTCCATCGTCTGCCGCCGATTAATTTCGGTGCAATGACATACCATGCAGAAGTAGCTGTTAAATACCAGATATTTACGAGCGTATGTCCAAAGGCCCAGAACAATGTACGAGAAACCATAACATTAACGGTCTTAACCCAGCCTAAAGACCAAGGAATTAGATATAAAACTTCGATTGCTACAGGAATAAGTGCAAAAAACATTAGAACGTTGATACCAGTTGCAAAGTAAGAGAAAATTGGAACATGCTTTCCTTTATTATTTTTCCGCCAATTGGCTACTTGGATAAATGCGCCAACGTTGCACAGCCACATACCCACTGCGAAAAATACCAACCCGATATAAAACATTGGGTGTGCTTTTAAAGGCGGATAGAATGTGTACATTACTGATGCTTCATTCATGAGGATTGGAATAACAACCAATACCGCGCCAATAATCTTGGATACAAACGCAGTCCAGACAATCTTTCTAACCTTTGGAAGAAGCCCTCCCAGTTCATGTGAAAGACCTGCATACAGATAGCCAAATGTAAAGAAAGTAGTGAAGGCAAGAAGCATGAACACACCGTGCATCGTAAGAACCTGATAATAGTTTAACCACGATGGCAGTTCTAGAAGACCTGCACGGTTTAATCCTTGCGCTAAACCTAAAAATCCACCAACTAACAAGATGACGAATGATACAAATAAATATGTTTTCGAAATTTTTGCGTCTTCTTTATTAACACCTAGCAATTTAGTTGCTTTTGTTTTAAACGTTTGATTTATTGCTGTTTCCATTAGCCTTTCCCCCCCTTTACTTAACCGTAATTGTCGTGCTCATCATTTGGTGACCGGCACCGCAATATTCGTTACATAACACTAAATAACTTCCCGGTTTATCAAACTTTTGGGTAACTCTTGAGATATAACCTGGTGTTACCATTGCGTTAGCGTTAGTTTCGGCAATTTCAAAACCGTGGACAACGTCTTTTGATGTTAAGATAAAATGTACTGTTGATCCAGCTGGAACTTCAATATTTCCAGGATTAAAGCTAAAAACTTGCAATGTCATGACTACTTCGTATTCATGATCGCCAATCTGTTTAATTCCAGGCTTATCAAAAGGCGCTGTTTGATCTACTTTTTGCGAATCGATAGTTTGGACATTACTTGGCGGTGCCATTCCTTCAGCAACAGCTTGATAGCCCGTGATTAGCATGAAAATCATCATTATACCGAAGCTTAATGCCAGCCATATTTTTTCATCAAGATGCATTTTCATTTCTTTCCCCCCTATACTCTAGTCATATAAAGCCCATATAAAGTTAAATAAGTAACGAGAATAACGACGCCAACCACACCTACGGAAATCCATGTACCTTTTAACGGTTCTTCGTGCTGCTTGCCTGGCTTATTATTGCGATTTGCTTTTGCAGATGCCATTTGTGAATCCCCCTTTTGATTTATTCTGTTTTCTTACTTCTATCATAGTTAGGAACGATTCTCAGCGAAGTGAACTGCGTCACATTTCATAAGTGATTTTGGTCGTAAGAAAAAAGGGAATATTATTGTACTTTTTGTCCAAAATCCGAATGTTTATGAAAAAGAGTAAGGAAAATAGCTGTATTTCCACTGTTTTTAACTTGTTAATCGAATAATTTTTATTGTGGAATAGAAAAAAATGGCGGAAAAAGGGGAAGAAATCAAAAATGACAAATTTGTGAATTAAAGTAAAATCATCTTAGAAAAAACAAAAAAGCCGCCCTTATTTTTCATAAGGACAGCTGCTAAATAACCTATTTAAATATTGGCAATGTTACCACAATCATCATAAGAAACAGGATGGTGATATAGTTTACGGAGTACAGAAAATTAATCTGGGCCCATTTCAGGTCATCTTTTGTAAAAAATCCGCTGATGCTCACAATTAGCCAGCCAAGGTTCATCACTGTCGCAATGACAACAAAGGTAAGCCCAAGCGATCCTAGATAAAACGGCAATGGCAATAGGCAGGCGATATAGACCACCATCTGCCGCTTCGTCATTTCAAACCCATGTACCACAGGCAGCATCGCTACCTTCGCCGCACGATATTCCTCGCACTTCTTCATCGCGATCGCAAAGGTATGCGGCATTTGGAAAACAAAGATAATCAGAAATAACATAATCGGAACAATATGAGTCCCTGGCTCAATTGCCGTCCAGCCAATTAGCGGGGTAACAGCACCTGAAACGGCACCAATCACGGTGTTAAGTGTATACCTCCGTTTGGACCACATTGTATATAAGATGACATAAGTAAACCAGCCTACGAAAGCATAAATCACTGCTTCCCATCTTGTAAAAGACAAAAGAATGAAGCCTAGTACTGTGAGGACAATTCCTATCGTTAATACTACTTTTAGAGGAATATGCCCTGTTACGGTCGGCCGATGCTTCGTTCTATCCATGACAGTATCGATGTCAACATCATACCAGTTATTGATGACAAGTGCTCCGCCCATGACCAGCGTACTGCCGATGATGGTCAGCAAAAATACATTCAAGTAATCAGAAAAAGAGGCGCCGGTAAAATAAAGGGCCAGCCAAAACCCAGTAAATACTGGCAGAACATTGGCTATTAAGACAGGTCCTTTAAAAAGAGCTTTTATATCAGCCATAAGGCCGGAACGATTATTTGAAATAGCAGCACTTTTGCCTTTCAGTGCGGAAGGTATTCCATTTTGACTCATCCTTACAACCTCCCCAAAAAGTGGTTATTACTATCTACAACTTAAGTACATGATTCCATATTACCATACTTTATCATGGAACACTCTTGTAGAAAAATTGGCAAAAAAAAAGACGGGGGATGGCCCCCGAAACTTAATTATTCTTTAAATTTACTTATTACTACTCTCCCCGGAAAACAGGTTTCCGTTTCTCGGCAAAAGCTTTTACCCCTTCTTGGACGTCTTTTGTTCCAAAACAAACTTTAATTGAAGCTAATTCTTGTTTTAGAATTGTTGTAAGATCCGTGTCAGGGCTTGCGGCGAGCAATCTTTTGGAAAGTGTCAGCGCAACAGGCGGTCCTTCCGCTAACTCCTTAGCAAAATTCATAACCCTATCTTGGAATTCTTCATCTGGGAATATTCCATTAACCAAACCAATCCGTTCTGCTTCTTCAGGATAGATATCGCGACCCGTATATATCAACTCCGTTGCTTTTCCCTGTCCTACCAAACGTGGTAAGAAATAGGTCATTCCCGCATCCGGATTAAGACCGCGGCGAATGTATCCAGCAGTTACCCTTGCACCAGCAGACATAAAGCGCAGATCACAGGCAAGAGCCAGAGCGAGTCCTGCACCAGCTGCAATTCCGTTAATCGCGGCGATGACAGGTTTATCACAATGAACGATTCCTAACGCCTGATGACCAACCCAGCCCAGGTTATCTAATGTTTTATGACGAGAATCAGCGGATTTATCTCTCTTCGCAAACTCAGTCAGGTCAAGACCTGCACAAAAACCTTTTCCGCTCCCGGTTATCACAATGACACGGACTTCATCGTCAGCAGATGCCTCTGAAATAGCCTGAATAATCTCAGCACTAAGTTTATCATTGACAGCATTGAGACGCTCTGGCCTGTTTAGTGTTAAGGTGCGAACCCCATTCTGCGTTTCTACTAAAATATGTTCCATTTTACTCCTCCTATTCTATTAATTTAAATTTTCTGATTAATAAAAACATAGCATATCCAAGATGGTTTGTACATGCGAGTTACTTATTTTGGAAAAATATAATCACCTATGATTTATGTTAGTCCACAGAAATCTTCACAACATCATCCAAATATTTTGTAGTGCTATACCCATAAATCTCCAGTCTTTTAGGGATCACTTTGTCTTCAGCGTTGTTACTGTGTAATCTTATTCTTTGAACGGTAAAAAAATTGCGAGGCTGTTCGATTTCTTCATATGGTATTTGAATTTTACTCATATCGTATTCTACTCCATCTTTATCAACGAGCACTCCTTCTGAATCCATCTCCATTGAACTAATTTCATTTTCATCCTCACCCACAATATTGAAGTTAAGCGATTCATATGCCCGATTCTTAATTTCATGATTGCTTATGATAACATTGGTAGGCTGTCCAACTTCTACCTGGTCGATAGAGATTGTACTGCCTGCATACTCAAAGGTTTGAGGATATTCCTTAGCAGCGTCCAGTTCAATGGTTTTGTGGTCTTCAAACGTGAAAAGAACAGATTTGAATTGAACCCTGATCTCTTTAGGCTTTTCTCCAATAAGAGGGTCAAAGTGTGTTTGAAAAGTAGTCCAATTCATGTCTTGCTGTAAATCCAAAAAATTGCTGCCATACATATCAGCTTTCATTTTTTTATCGTTCACTTCTAGATTGTCAAAATTAAGAAAATCCACCCGTTTCCCTGTCTGTTCATTATTAATAGCATATTGCAGAATCGTTGCTGTTGGAGCAATCGTTAGTTTATCAAATCGAATTGGGATCCCCTCGATGTCAGTCTCTTCATTCAACGCATATTCGATAGATGGCTGTTTTGTTACAGGAATTTCGAAGTTCCACTCCCCTGCTTTATTCTCCATGTTTCCGTAAGGCTTAAAACTATTCTGGTCGGTAGTATCACGAATCAATTTCTGAAGCTTTGTGATCTTGAGTTTGATTGTCCCGTTATCCGTTGTGAGTGGCAGCAGACTAATCTTTCCATGATACACATTCTTTTCTCTATTATTTTTAGCCGATTTAAGGTCAGGAGGATAATACCTTGGATATGTATCACGACTCATGATGTCATGTTCGTTCTCTACAAAAAAACCTTCATTATAATCCATCACATATTGATTGTCTTCTTCTGTATCTTCTATTTCATAAAGGATAAGCGTCTGAACATCATCAGCAATCGCGCTCTTGATCTTAATTTTCACCCCCGCGCTTTCCGCTTCCAGGTTCAGCCTTTCACCCAGGCCCTGTTGCAGAAAGGCACGCAACTCTTGATCTTCTTCTGTCCATGTATAGTAAAGGTTGGTAAAAGAGCCTGTAAAAACTTCTATACCCATTAATAATGCTAAAACACTTGCAAAAACAAGGCCCATTCTTTTACGTGTGCTATTCTTCTGTTGTCTTTGCTTTTCCCTTTCTGCCAGCCTAGCTTTGACGTTCTCCATAAAATCAGATGGCACACAGAAATCCTTCATCCTTTCAGTAAGATTTACCATAGTTAACATGACATCCTGAAAGGTACCCAAATCCTTCTGACAGTCTTGGCAATGATAAATATGCACCTCGAAATCAATCTTTTCCGACCGCTCCATGGTTCTTTCCAAGTAATCGATATAATTTTTTTGATACTCCTTACAACCATTAAAGGATGACCCGTACCCCATTTCTTTTCTAACTGACTGAATACCGGAAAACAGAAGCTCTTTCAGCTTTTCCATTGAAACCTGAAGAAGATGTGCCGTTTCCTCCTTAGAGATTCCTTTTACATATGTAAGGGCCACCGCTTCTTTCTCATCCTCTTTCAACCGATCAAGTGCTTTAAATAAATCCTTATGTTGTTCACTTTCCTCTGAGTCTTGTAAACTTCTAACTTTAGAAAGTTCTCGGCAGTTATGTATAAAAATAGATGTAACCCCCGTTTCGTATGTTGTTTCACTTTTAAAACGAGGTAATTCCTTGTGCACTTTTATAATAGACCGGTAAAAAAGCTCTTCCATTTGCTGCTGAGTCCTAAGATAAGACCAGCCCAGAGTATAGAACGATTGTTTATGCTGGTCAAACCAATCAACGATGGACTCGAGGCTTTTTTCCCTTATTGGAGCGATAGATAAAGGATCTATTTTTGCTGGGATCATAAACGTGTTCCCCCTAATATTCACCTTTAATTACAAAAAACGAGCCACGAATTGTTCCAGCTAGTTTAGACTTCTGCCTAGCAAACTTAAACTTCCCTTCTAACTCCTTTGGTACCTCCATCCCCTCAGAAAGCTTAAAACCAACAGCCCGCTTCTTAGGATTATCAACTGTATACAGGACGTTGACCGAAAGACCATCCTCATAAAAGACATAAGTCCAATCGATATTTTCCACTTGAAAACGCGACGTCTCTAAAGGTTTAGCGGCAAACTCAATATCACGTTCTTCTTTCAAAATTCGGTTCACATAATCAAGGGTCTCCACGCTTTCGCTAGCTGGTACGACCGTAAATTCATGCTTGTATTTGTTCATAAAGTAACGGGCTTCATTAGCACGTAAACCAGCAAGCGCTTCTGCTACCGGTGAGGACTCTAAACCCACTGTAGACACATTTTTAAAATCAACGATATAGGACATTTTCATCTCTCCTTTAATCTCTTATTTCCTAACAACAGGATACCACATTTCACCAAAAACTAATCCGTTTCACTGCCATATCTCAACCTTTTTGAATTAATCATAACCGGTGAAAAATTAGTTAGAAATAGAAAAAGGCAACTCCCCAGGTTAGTTGCCTTTCTTTAAAATGAGTTGCGCCCCACATTCTACATGTGTCGACCACTGATTGTAGATACGTTTGATAATGCAGCAAGGGGAGTTACCAACTAACTCTAATCCTATTTTCACTCCATAGCTTTTAGAGCTTTTCTTTTGAATCCGCATTCTTCCATGGCTAAAGCAAGCTCTGCTCTTAATTTCGTTACATCAAAATTTACTAATTGTTTTTCTCCCACAACCTGCTTTCCCGCGATAAATACGTCTCTTACATTTCCGGCATTTGCAGAGTACACCAAAACACTATACGGATCAAAAATAGGAAACATATTGACTGAATCAACTTCTACCAGAATGAAGTCAGCTTGTTTCCCTGCCTCGATAGAGCCAATTTGCTCCTCCATACCTAAAACCTTCGCTCCCCCGATCGTCGCTAACTTCACAATCTCTTCCGCTGGGAAGGCACCGCGATCTTGTAAAATAGTTTTATGGAAATTCGCAAACAAGCGCATTTGGCTGAATAAATCGAGCGTATTCCCACTGCTTGGGCCATCTGTTCCCAACCCAACTGTCACACCCGCAGACAATAAATCCTGGACACGGGCCACACCTTTAGCCGATTTTGTATTGGCGCCGATACAATGAGCAACCTTTACATCATACCGCTTCAGCAATTCAATATCATGATCAGACAAATGAATACAGTGGGCAGCTACCAGCCTTGAGCTTAGCACACCGATCTCTTCTAAAAATTCAATCGGCGTTTGATTGCGTTCTTTACGATACTTCTCCATTTCAAAATCCATTTCACTGACATGCATCATCCACGGCACATTGTACCTTTGAGACAAAGCATCCGCTTGCTGGAGCACTTCAATGGTGTTCGTGTAAGGGGCATGCGGTGCTACCGTTGCCCGAATCCTGCTATTTCCATGCCATCTTGGCAGAAACCCTTCGGCGTATTGCAAGCCGCCCATTGGCACCGGCACATCGACCGTTACGGAGTCAATGACTGTTTCAGCCAAAAGGCCGCGGCTATGCATTTCTTCTGCGGCTTCTGCCAATTGCTGCTCAAAATAATACATATCAAAGAAGGTTGTTACACCTGCAAGCTGCATTTCGGCAATCGCATATTTTCCGCTCGTATAGGCAAGCTGTTCATTCATACATTCATTTTCTAACGGAAATAAGAAACGGCGCAGCCGGTCAGGATAGTCATCACCTAAGGAACGAAACGGAATCATCCCGATATGAGTATGCGTATTGACCATACCCGGCAGTAAAATCGCCCCTCTGGCATCAAAGCCTTGGTCGAAAGCCAGCCCCTTTGGCAGTAAATTCATTGGACCAACCTCTATAATTTTACCATCGTCTACTACTAAATAGCCGTCTTGAAACTGCTCCATCTTTTCATTCATTGTTAATATCCAAGCGTTTTTAATAACTATCTTCAATTTCTCAATCCTCCACCAATGGGATCATCATTTGCGAACGTACATTCATCATCCCTTTGTCAGTAATTTTGATAGCAGGTGAAACCGGCAAAGACAAAGTTGAAAAAGACATGATCTCATTACTGTTGCGATAGCCTAAGCTAATCATCGCTTGACGTACTTCCTTTAGTCGCTGACCTAATTCTTGAATCGGTGCATCGCTGATAATCCCGCCGACTGGCAATGGGCATACCGCTTTCACCTGTCCCGCTTGTGTCACGACGTATCCGCCTTGCATGTCCAATAATTGTTTCTGTGCTGCAAGTATATCTGACGCACTCGTCCCCATTACCATCAAATTATGATGATCATGTGCCCAAGTAGTGGCTACAGCTCCTTTTTCAGATAAAGCATTCTCAACAAATCCATAGGCGATGTTCCCTGTTTTCCCATACCGTTCCATTACTACAATTAAGGCCAGCCCGCTATTCTCCCAATCTAAATAGCCATCTGTAACAGCCATCTCCCGTTGTACATGTTCGGTAAAGGTACCCACTTCGGAAATTTGCATCACGTTGACGACAGCCTTTTCAGCCGAATTCACCTTGATCTGCAAATCCTCTGAAGTTAGTGACCGGCATTGTATGGATTGATAGAAGTGCTCAGGAAAAGCAGGTTCCTCAGCCGGATACTTGATTGCATTTCCCTGCTCGTGTACCAATTTTCCATCCTTATAGACTGCCGCTATATCCAGGGTTTCCACATCATCTACTAATAGAAAATCGGCTTTAAACCCCGGAACAATGGCGCCGCGGTCCTGGAATCCCATCCGTCTCGCAGGGGTATAGGTAGCGCAGTACAGCGCCTGTTCTGCCGGCATGCCGCATGAAATGGCTAAACGTACGTTTGCATCCAAATGTCCTTCAAGCAAGTCGTCCGCCATCACATCATCTGTAATGATAGCCATATATTCATAGAATTGATTTTCCACAATAACACGCATATTTTCCGGCGTTATTGATTTCTTTTGAAATTCTAAAAACATCCCGCCGGTGATTTTCTCATAAATCGATTGGGGCGACTGATGGGTGTGGTCAGCGGTAATGCCCGCATATAAAAATTGGGCCAATTCCAAATCCGAAACACGCGGCACATGTCCTTCCAAAGGCATAGATGGCCTCTCCGTTTGAACAACAAGTAAAATCTGCCGAATCAAGGAATCCTGTTGATTGACAATGCCATTGAAGTCCATTGCTTCCCCTAAAGCGATTACTTTCGGATGCTTGAGGAGCTGCTTCACTTCTTCAACACCAATATAACCGCCAGTCGTTTCCAGCTCTGGGGTCGTAGAAGGAACAGAGGAAGGAATCGCATAGAAAATATCCATGACACTCGGCTGCGCAAAAAACGCCTCCAGGCCTTCCATACCAAACACATTGGCGATCTCATGAGCATCAGCAACAACGGTTGTCACTCCATGAGTTAGGACAGCCTTTGAAAAAATAGCCGGGGACGTCATAGAACTTTCAATATGCATATGAATATCCATTAAGCCTGGGACCAAATATTGACCTTTTGCATCGACTACATCACCAGCCTGGAAATTCTCCACTTCGTCAGCTGTCAAATAATAAAATTTATCCTTAACAATGTACACATTTTTCTGTTCAAACTTTTTCGTAAACGTGTTAAAAACTTGTCCATTTATAATGACTAAATCAGCTTTCATTTCCCATTCCCTCCTTTAGATCAACCGCTAAAGAAAAAGGGCCAAGATGATCCTCAGCCCTTTTCCTAACCCAAACTATTTGTTCAAAATTCTATTCCACTGATTGATCCAAGATTCAAGGTTCTTATTGACTAATAGTGAATCCACTTTCTTTGTACGAGCTGCCACATCACCATATGTTTTATTTTTTGCTGTTTCTTCGTTTAACTCTACCTTTTTATTGGTTGGCGCTTCATTTAGAGATACGGCAGTTTTTTCTTGAACTTCTTGGCTTAATCTCCAGTTGATATACTTATACGCTAAATCTTTATTTTTAGAATTTTTGTTGATATTGATAGTGTTAAAGTTGGCGTAAGTCCCAGATTGCGGTACAACATAAGCGACATCTGGATTAGATTCGGTAATCATCGGAACAGCAAAGTCGCCGACAACCGCTGCTGTGATTTCTCCTGATTGGAACATGTTGGCCAAATCGGATGATTTGCTATACGTTTTTACCACGTTTGGTGCTATATCAGTAATCCCTTTAAACGCTGCCTTACCATTATCCTTTGAAATCTCAGTATTTTCGTGATTACTTCCTAAATAAAGCATGGCCGGGCCAAAGGTGGTCGCAATGTCAGGAATGGAAATTTTCCCTTTCAAAGAAGGATCCCATAAATCATTCCATTCTTTGATTTCTTTCCCTGCTGTCTTCTTATTATAGACAATTCCGATACTGTTTAACGTGTAAGCAGGACCAGAACCATCTGCAGCTAATTCTTTTGCACTATCGATTAAGTTGTCCATATTTGGCACCTTGGAGCTGTCTACTTTTTCAAAAAGACCTGCTGCTACACCGTCAGCCGCATTGGATTGGGACAATTCAATTACATCCACCGTTGAGTTTGGATTGCTTTTAAGCTTTGTTAAACGCTCAGAGCTTGTACCTGTTTCTAACACAATGTCAACATTATATTTTTTCTCAAATGGTTTGAAGACATCTTCCTGCATCTTATCTTCTTCCAAACCAAAAGTTGAGATTACTAATGTTTTTGGTTTTTCCTTGCTTGCAGTGCTGCCGCCGCCGCATGCAGCCAGTACACTAGCAGCTGCAAGAGTTAAACCTACTACACCTATTGTCTTTTTCATTTTTCATGTCCCCATTTCTTAGATGTATTTTTATTAATAATTTTATTGTCTATTAAACTATGATTAGCTTGTGAGCAGGGATGGATAATGTAACTGTGTCACCAACTTGGTAGATCACATCATCCGCTTTATTTGCCCGTAATGTTCCAATCGGGGTTTCTACCTCATATTGGTAGGACTTGCCCAGGAACGTCCGGACCTTTATCTTTCCTGATACCGCATTGTTGGTATTTGGCGCGGTACCTTCCCCAATCTCAATATCATCTGGACGAATGGTTCCTGTACCTTTTGCTGGTCTCCATTGGCGGGTGGTTTCGAAGACCGTTCCATCAACTGCTTTATACTTCCAGTCTTCAGTAGGCGCTAGCTTAAAGAAGTTCTCAAACCCGATAAAGCGGGCCACAAACTCCGTTTTTGGGTTTTTATAAATTTCTTCAGGTGTGTCGAACTGCTCGATCACGCCTTTATTCATAACGGCCACCTTGTCCGAAATCGAAAAACACTCCTCTTGGTCATGCGTGACAAACACGGATGTAATCCCCAATTGGCTTTGGATCCGTTTAATTTCAATCCGCATCTGCAGGCGCAATTTTGCATCCAGGTTGCTGAGTGGTTCATCTAATAATAATAATTTCGGTTCAATCACTAAGGCTCGAGCTAAGGCTACACGCTGTCTTTGCCCGCCTGAGAGCTGCTTAGGATAACGATTGCCTAGCTCTTCTAATCCCGTAATCGCTAAAATATCACTTACTTTTTTTTCAATGCTTTGCTTTTTTTCCTTGCGTAATTTCAACCCGAACGCAACATTTTCTTTAATTGTTAGATGGGGAAACAAGGCGTAGCTTTGGAAGACCATTCCAAATTCCCGCTTGTGAACGGGCACTTTCGTTAAGTTTTGATTATCAACCACGAACTCGCCATCATTTGGCTCAATTAGGCCGGCAATTACCCTTAAAGTGGTTGTTTTCCCGCATCCGGATGGTCCTAATAAAGAGACCAATTCTCCTTTTTCAATCGATAAATTTAAATCTTTTAATATGTCAGCTTTGTTATCATAACTTACACGAATATCTTTTAATTCAACATAGGACATTATGCTGTTCTACCCCCGTCGCTGTTGTATTCTTTCTGTTCCTATGAAATACTGGCTAACCCTAATGTTTTTTCAATAATAAACATTAAAACAATCGTCCCTAGCATTAATACAACGGATAATGCCGAAACCGATGGGTCGTAGTTGTATTCAATATAATTCATTAGGCTGGTTGGCAGCATCGTAACACCTGGTCCTGATAAAAACTGCGAAACAGGAATATTGTTAAAGGAGTTAATGAACGCGAGCATAAAGGAAGCAAAAATTCCCGAAGTAATGTTTGGCAGCACTACTTTGATAAACGTCTGTAATTTTGTACAGCCTAACGTCCATGAAACCTCTTCAATTGAAAAATCTAACTGCTCAATCGTTGAGCCCACAACCCGGATTACGTATGGCAGGCAAATTAGGAAATGGCCTAACAACAATCCTTGGATAATCGGGAATTGGAACTTAATCACAATAAATTGGTACATCGCATATCCAACGACCAAACCAGGAACGATTGTTGGCGAAAGAAAGAAGCTCTTAATCCAATTTCGCCCGAGAACCTTATGACGCGCCAAAGAATAGGCAGCTGGTACACCAATAATCAATGCCAAAAGTGTCGCTATAAAGGCTACTTTTAAACTGAGAAAAAAGCTGTCCATAAAGGCTTCATTGCTAAACACCTTGCCGTACCAATCAAGGGTAAAACCTTTAATTGGAAATTGAATGGTTGATTTAGTTCCAAAAGAAGTCACGATAATGATCAGCAAAGGTACTAGCAAAAACGCAAAAACCAAACCCGCAAATACCTTTAAACCAACATTTTTACGCACTTGCCTCACCTCTCTTATCCATGCGGCCCGCAACCCAGTTGAACAGCTTCATCACAATCAAAGTCGCGGCAATCATAATCAAAGCAATAACACTGGCACCCTGCCAGTTTCCTAACGCAGTCGCATTTTGATATAAGAAGGTTGCCAGCATGATATTCCGGTTTCCACCTAATAATTGCGGAGTAGTATAGGCTGTCATGCTTCCGGTGAAAACCAATATACTCCCGACAATAATTCCGGGCACACTCAACGGCAGAATAACCTTCATAAAAGCAACCAAACGATTGGCGCCTAACGTTTCTGCAGCTTCCATAATTTCCGAATCAATGTTCTCTAATATCCCCACTAAAGTAATAACCATTAAAGGTAAGAAGAGATATACAGAGCCAATCACAATGGCGAATTCCGTATAAAGCAGGGTAAGTGGTTTTGATATTAACCCCAAGCCCTTTAACGCATTATTTAGAATACCGTCTTGTCCTAAAATGGTGATCCATGCAAAACTTCGCACAACCGAATTCGTTAACAATGGAAACAATGTAATCGACATTAACAGGCCACGCCATTTTTTTGGACTTTTCGAAATATAGTAGGCAGTCGGAACTCCTAGCACTACACAAATCAATGTTGCAATCAGTGAAATTTTTATCGTCCGCCAAAAAATACCAAAATTATATTCATCCATAAAGAACGAAATGTAGTTCCTCAAAGTGAATCCTCCATCAAAGAAGGTTGGGTAAATCGCGGTAATAAGCGGTAACACCAAGAATAAAATCAAAAGAATCAATCCTGGAGCCAAGATGATGTATGGGATTCTTCGCTGTGTCATATCTGGCCTCACTTTCAAAAAGGGTTATTCATGTTGATAAACAAGTATAAGTTGTATTCCTTTCATAGAGTATTATAATTTATTAATTTCTCTTTGACAACACAAAATACGAATAATATGTATTATATTCGCTATTAATGTTCGTTAATTTGATTACTTGACACTGAGTTACATAATGGGATGACTAATTTTACCCCCATTCACGAATATTATCAACAAAAAACCACTCCCTATTTTTATAAGGAGTGGTTTTTTGGTATAGAAATAAAACCTTTCACGGTTAGAATTATAATAGTTGGTTAGTTGTCTTACTTTAAAATGAGTTGCGCCACACATTCAACATGCGTCGTCATCGGAAACATATCAACCGGCTGGACTTCCAGTGTTTTGTAGCCGCCATCTTCTAAAATCCGCAGGTCCCTCGCCAAAGTTGCGGGATTACAGGAAACATAGACTACCTTTTTCGGCTGCATTTCAATAATGGTGTGGAGAAGGGCCTCGTCACAGCCTTTGCGCGGCGGGTCCACGACCAGCACATCCGCTTTATTGCCTTCCTTGTACCATTTTGGTATAACAACTTCTGCTTCCCCGACTGCGAATTCAGCATTAGTCATTCCGTTCAATGCCGCATTCCTGCTCGCATCTTCAATCGCTTCCGGAACCACTTCGACACCAAAAACCTTCCGAGCCTTTTGTGCCAAAAATAAAGAGATGGTACCAATTCCACAATACGCATCAATGACACTCTCTTCGCCGTTTAAATCCGCATATTCCAAAGCTTTATCGTAAAGCACCTTCGTTTGAACAGGGTTAACCTGATAAAATGATAACGCTGAGATTGCGAATTTCACATCGCCAATATAATCATAGATCACTTCGCTGCCCCATAAAAGGTTGGTTTTCTCGCCAAGGATGACATTCGTCCGCTTCGAATTCACATTATGGACAATCGACTTTACCTTTGGAAGACGGGCGATGATTTCTTCAATTAACTCCTTTTTATGTGGAATTTCCGGTGTTCTGGTAATCAGTACGACCATGAGTTCCCCGGTTTGTTTTCCATACCGGGCCATAATATGCCTTAAAACACCTTTATGCGTTTCCTCATTATAAGCCAGAATCCCAAACCGGCTGCAGATTTCCTTGGCCGTCTGAACCGCTTCATTTACTTCAGGTAACTGGATGACACTTTCATCCATAGCGACGATTTCATGGCTTCTTGGCTTAAAAAAGCCGGCGAACAGCTCGCCGTCCTTTTCGCCGACAGGTACCTGCGCTTTGTTACGGTAATGCAATGGGTTGTCCATCCCTAGGATTGGATGGACGACCACATCGTCCAGCTTCCCGATCCGGGTCAGCACCTGCCGGACTTGGTTTTCCTTATATTTTAGCTGCCCCTCATAGCTGATATGCTCCAGCTGACAGCCCCCGTATTTCGTTTTCTCACTGTCAGGGATATTCACCCGATACGGACTTCGTTCGTAAAGCTCGATTAACCGCCCAATCCCGTAGCTTTTATTAACCTTGATGACTTTGACTTTCGCTTTTTCCCCCGGCAGGCCGTTCGGCACGAACAGCGGATAGCCTTCCACCTTCGCCACCCCTGCCCCGTCATGAGTTAAATCTTCAAATACAACATCTATATAATCATTTTTATTGACTGGCAATGCTCTGTTCATTTGCTTCTTCCTTTACGTCTCTATTTACTAGCAAAATTTTATCATAAAGCAGTATCAAATGCGAAAAGACCCTTTTCCAGCTTATCAAGGACATTTTCATCTGATTTGGATGCGAATTTGTCCTTGAAAAAATAATATTGTAAAATAGACACAAAAATTGTCAGAATATTTTTGTTTTAAAATATAATGATAGTGTATATGATTAAATTATCCCTTTTGGAAGGAGTGGATCGCGATGAAGATGATAAAAGGCTTCTCAATCATCATGTTCCTTGCCTTTCTGGCCTTCACCTTTTTACATTCTTCAAATTCGCCTCCCCACCACCATCCAGAAAGCAAGGCAATCATTCAATTAGATGATTGGACAGTGAAGCATCAATGGGACGATGAGAAAAAACAGCCATTTGACCTGCATCTATTCTTCCTGCTTACATCCATTATGCCTTTCGCAGCAATACCTCTCCAATTTTTTCAGACCAACTTCAGAAGAAGGCAAAGTTTTCTTATCCCCATCTTTTATCAAGCTAACTATGTGATTAAAGCCTCCCTTTTTTAAATAAATTTAAAAATAAGGGAGGAAATATAAATGGCAATGTGGTTCCGACTATTAATGATTGGTTACTTTTCCTTAACAGCAGCTGGACTTCTGACCTTCCAAGGCATCGAAATTTACCATGCCTTTATCGACTTCTTTAAACAAAAGTAAAAATAAAAATAAGGCTGCCCCCTCAATCAGGATGAACCTCGGGGGCAGCCTTTTTGTTATTCTTCTTCTTTCATCGCTTCTACTTTATCTTTCACTTCTTCGATATTTCTCATTTTGTTATCCCAGCATTTTTGGCTTAAGTCCACTGGATAATGCTCTGGATTCAGCATCCGCTTGTATTCATCCCAAAGAGCAGCCAAATTTTGTTTTAAATAATCCCGGGATTCCTCCAAACAAGGAATTTCATAAACATACTCCCCGTTTACAAAAATATCCTCATGAAGTTCTTTTGCTGTAAAATTCGTGACCACCTTATTTAGATACGTATGGGTCGGATGGAACATGCGCAGCTTCTTTTCCGGAAGCTTTTCACCCTCCATCGCGATATAATCCCCTTCCGCATGATGGTTTGTATTATTGATAATCCGGTAAACCTTTTTCAGGCCCGGGGTTGTTACCTTTTCAGGGTTGGAAGAAATTTTAATCGTATCCTCCATTTCACCCGCATCGTTTTCAATCGAGACGATTTTATAAACAGCACCTAACGCAGCCTGGTCATAGGCAGTGATCAATTTCGTGCCAATTCCCCAGCTGTCGATTCTCGCGCCTTGCGCCTTCAAGTTAATAATCGTATATTCGTCCAAATCGCTCGAGGCAAAGATTTTTGCATCCTTAAAACCTGCCTCATCCAACATTTTCCTTGCTTCCTTGGAAAGATAAGCAAGGTCCCCGCTGTCAAGGCGAATGCCGATGAAATTAATCGTGTCCCCCAGTTCCTTTGCCACCTTGATGGCATTTGGTACGCCAAGGCGAAGCGTATCATACGTATCCACTAGAAAAACACAATCTTTATGGGTCTCGGCATATTTATGAAAAGCAAGATACTCATCCTTATAGGCTTGCACCATGGAATGAGCATGTGTCCCAGCCACAGGGATCCCGAACATTTTCCCCGCTCTAACATTGCTGGTAGCTTCAAAGCCGCCTAGATATGCAGCTCTCGTTCCCCAAATAGCGGCATCCATTTCCTGAGCCCGTCTTGACCCAAACTCCATCGCTACTTCATTGCCGACAACCTGCTTGATTCTTGATGCCTTCGTGGCGATTAATGTTTGATAGTTCACAATGTTAAGCAAGGCTGTTTCAATGAGCTGCGCCTCCGCAAGTGGTGCTTCCACTCGCAAAATTGGCTCACTGGCAAAAACTAGTTCGCCTTCTTTCATGGACCGAATGGTTCCAGTGAAACTCATCCCTTTTAAATAGTCTAAAAAATCAGCCTGGTAGCCTACTTCATTTTTCAAATACTCGAGGTCTTCCTCACTAAAACGAAAGCCTTGAATAAATTGGATGACTTTTTCAAGACCGGCAAAAACGGCATAGCCATTACCAAACGGCTGCTTGCGGAAAAACAATTCAAAGACAGCCCGTTTATTGTGAATGCCGTCCCTCCAATACGTCTCTGCCATATTAATCTGGTAAAGATCTGTATGCAGACTTAAACTATCATCATGATAAATGTGTTTCATAATTGACCTCCGAGGTACTAATACAGCTTTTTACTATTATATCCCATATTACCATTAATAAGTCTATTTAACCACAACGCCTAGCGACTGTTCGAAGTGGCCGAGAGCCCACTCATGCCCCGCCGGATTAAAAGAAGCAACCGCATCCTTGTAAACAACAATCTTAAAGCCTTTGTTATAGGCGTCAACAGCGGTATGGAGGACACAAATATCGGTACATACACCAACTAGGTGAACCTCCGTGATTTCGCGCTCGCGCAGCTTGATTTCAAGGTCTGTCCCAGCAAAGGCAGAGTATCTGGTTTTATCCATATACTTGACATTTTCCCGTTCCTTATTTTCCTCATATACTTCCTGCAGCGCCCCGAATAAATCCCTTCCGGAGGTGCCGCGCAGGTTATGCGGCGGAAATAGCTTTGTTTCCGGATGAAATTCATCACCTTGGTCGTGGACATCAATCGCAAAAACAACATAGTCGCCGCTTGCAATAAACTCTTTTGTCAGGTCTACAATCTTCCCCTCAATAGCCTGCCCTGGTGCGCCACAGGTTAATGCCCCGGCATCGGCAACAAAATCAAACGTATAATCAATATTTATTAACGCCCTTTTACCCATGTGAAATCGCTCCCTTTAATCGTGTCATGACTTATGTCTTTAATTCATTATACACAGTCTTTGAAACCTTTTCACACAATTTAGAACATATAAAAAAGTCCGCTCCATCTGGAACGAACTTTTGCGATTGTATTTATTTTTCCTCTAACTATATCGCTTTCCCGGAACCCAATCCGTCGGCCGGTCATTTGGACGGATATCATCAAATCGGACGAATACTTCCAAATGGCGGTACAGGTTTTCGAATTCGGCCGGCAGCAAGCCGCCAAATTCTCCGTCTAAATTTAACTGCACCTTTTCATCTGAGTACACTTTCACTCGGTTTGCTTTGGTATAAAGGACGTTTGGGTCATTGACATGCTCACCGCGAACAGCTAGCGTTGCAACCCTAATAAATTCAGCCAAATTTACTTTTTTCAAAATCAGCAGTGAAAATAATCCGTCGTTAATTGATGCATCTGGAGCTAACCTTTCAAATCCACCAATGGAATTGGTCAACCCAATAAGAAACATCATCGCTTCCCCTTCGAATATTTTTCCATCATATTCAATCCTGAGATGGGAAGCCTTAATTGACGGCAGCATTTCCATTCCTTTTAAGTAGTAGGCAAGCTGACCGAGCATTGTTTTCAACTTGCTGGGTACCTCATAGGTTAATTCGGTAATCCTGCCCCCGCCGCCAATATTAATAAAATATTTATCATTAATCCGGCCAATATCAACAGGAATGAGTTCCCCGCGTGTGATAATATCAACTGCTGCCGTAATATCACGCGGTATATGCAGAGCCCTGGCAAAATCATTGGTCGTACCGGCAGGAATAATCCCTAGTCTCGGACGGTAGTCTTGCTCAGCAATACCATTAACCACTTCATTAATTGTTCCGTCACCGCCAGCAGCAATGACCACATCGTACTGACGTTCCACAGCAATTCGCGCCGCCTTTGTCGCATCGCCCGCACCTATTGTCGCGTGGCAAGATGCTTCATATCCGGCGAGTTCTAATTTTTCAAGGATTTCCGGTAAATGACGTTTAATCATTTCACGTCCGGAAGTAGGATTATAAATCAGTCTTGCTCTTTTCATCCATCATCATCCTAATTTTAATATCGGCTTGTTATTTCTATATTCTACCAATTATTGTAATGCGTTACAATTATGCCTTACATCCTATTTTTAGGCAAAAACGTCCCTTTACTATAATACCTTTGTTTTATTTTTTTGCAAAAAATAAGCGGACTAAATTTAAAAATAAAAAACGTACGGACACTGACCCGAACTCTTTCATATATCGTATAGTTTCCAATTCGTGAAAATTAATCAAAATAATTCCATTTATTTATGATAGAATAAAAGAAAATTCTATTATAAGGGAATGATTTAATGTTCTGGTGGCTGCTGCTAGCTTCCTATATTATCGGAAGCATTCCAACTGCATTGATTATAGGAAGACTGGTCTACGGTATTGATATCCGTGACCACGGCAGTAAAAACCCCGGCGCTACCAATACGCTGAGAGTTTTAGGCAAAAAGTCCGCCGCCTTTGTGCTGGTGATCGACCTAGCCAAAGGAGCATTGGCTGCGGCACTCCCGTACTTTTTCCAGCTTGATGCAGAACCGCTTTACTTTGGTCTCGCAGCAGTAGTTGGCCATTGCTTTCCCATCTTTGCCGGCTTTCGCGGCGGCAAAGCCATTGCCACAACCGCTGGCGCTTTGTTGGTTGCCAATCTTCCATTGCTCGCAATAGCTTACATTACTTTCTTTGCCGTTATTTTTTTGACCAAGTATGTATTTTTCGGTTCTATATCTGTCGGTCTCAGCCTGCTGGTCGTTGATCTAATGTCGCCGAAACTGGATTTTGAACTGATATTTCTCCTATTCTTCTTCTTTTTAATCTTTCTGCACCGTTCTAATATTAGAAACTTCATTCTAGGGATTGAGCCAAAAATCAATGACAAAAATTTAAGCAAAGACCGGATTCCTCCTAAAAATAGCGGAATTAAATTTTAAAAAAAGGGCCCCGAATCAACTGTATTTGTCGCCGGGGCCCTTCATATTACTTTAATAAAACAGCCATGATGCTGTTTGCAACCGTCTGCCAAATGGAGGCATCCGTTTGATAAGAGGCAGCTAGTTGCTTATACATAGCAAGCTGTTTTTCCTGAAAATCCTCTGCATCCTTGTCCGGCAGGGCAGCACGTTCTCTTTCCACCCTCGCCTGCACTTCCGGTGCGCGCGGACCCCAGACTCCGATTTCAGTTCCTTCTTGGTCGATAAAAATAAAGATTGGAATCGCCCTTGATGTACCATTGGTCAAGTATTGGTCCATCAATTCCAGATTTTGATCGCGCAGGACCATCCGTACGTCCATGTCCGCTGCCTCGGCAATTCGCAGCAATACCGGATTATTCAGCAGCGCATCCCCGCACCAATCCTCTGTCAAAACAATCGCCCTCAACTTCCGAGGCTTTAGCGTTTCCAGCCTGGCTGTATCCTCTTTTTTTAAAGCAAACTTCTCATAGATTGAAAGCATTTGTTCCTTATTTCGAGTCATCGCGCCAATGTACTCATTGGCCGTCATTCCTTTTTCGAACCATTCATTTAAATTCATCATTTCCCAACCCTTCTTTTTCCTTTTATGATAAACATTTTAAATATGAATTACAAAAACACCGCTTACAGCTGGTTATCATATTATTCTAAAAATATTAATAATTATTTTAGTAAATCAATATTTTGGTAGTGGAATTTTATACAGCAAACAGATAAAATATAAATACTGCAGAAAATATTATTCTAAATATTTTCTGTTTTTAAAAAAAGGGGGTAAATGTATGACCAATGAAACTTTACAACTTGTTTCGATTGGAATTTACTTGGCCGCGATGCTGTTTATTGGCTGGTATTCCTATCGAAAAACAAGTAACCTAACTGATTACATGCTCGGAGGACGTTCTTTGGGTCCTGCTGTAACCGCTTTAAGTGCCGGTGCTGCCGACATGAGCGGATGGCTCTTAATGGGACTGCCTGGGGGAATTTATGTAACCGGTTTAGCCGATGCCTGGATTGCTGTCGGTTTAACAATTGGTGCTTACCTGAACTGGTTATTAGTTGCACCGCGCCTTCGCTCTTACACGCAAGTAGCAAATGACTCCATCACAATTCCTAGTTATCTAGAAAACCGCTTTAAAGACAACACGAAATTGCTCCGTATTGTATCTGGTATTGTCATTCTTATTTTCTTTACTTTCTATGTTTCATCAGGGATGGTTTCTGGAGCAGTCTTTTTTGAAAATTCCTTCGGTACAAGCTATCATACCGGACTTTATATTGTTGGCGGCGTTGTTGTGGCCTACACCTTGTTTGGCGGATTCTTAGCCGTAAGCTATACTGACTTCATTCAAGGCTTAATGATGTTGATTGCTTTACTTCTTGTTCCAGCACTTGGGATTTTTAAAACAGGCGGCCCAGCAGAAACGTTTGATACGATTCGCGCCATCGATCCGACCTTACTTGACTTCTTTAAAGGAACTACTACTCTTGGAATTATTTCAGCAATGGCTTGGGGACTTGGCTACTTTGGCCAGCCGCATATCATTGTTCGCTTTATGGCCATTAAAACAGTTAAAGAAACAAAAAGTGCCCGCCGCATTGGTATGAGCTGGATGATTATCTCGTTGATTGGAACAATTTTTACCGGATTCATTGGACTTGCTTATTTTCATGAGCATACTGAGCAGGTGTTAAAAAATCCGGAAGCTGTCTTTATTTCACTAAGCCAGATTTTCTTCCATCCGTTATTTGCCGGCTTTGCCTTAGCCGCGATTCTGGCAGCGATTATGAGTACAATTTCTTCTCAGTTGATCGTTACTTCCAGTGCGCTGGTTGAGGATTTGTACAAAGTAGTCGTGAACAAAAAGGCATCTGATAAACACTTAGTTTTCTTAGGGAGAATGGCAGTACTTATCGTAGCTGTTGTTGCCTCTGCACTTGCCTTTAAGCAAAACAGCACAATCCTTGACCTTGTTGCTTATGCATGGGCAGGCTTTGGTGCTGCATTTGGTCCGGTCATCCTATTAAGCTTGTTCTGGAAAAAGATGACGAACTGGGGCGCCCTGTTTGGAATGATTGTAGGGGCTGTCACAGTTATCGTTTGGAAAAATATCGGACTTGGCGATACGCTGTACGAAATTGTCCCAGGCTTTGTTTTCAACCTTGTCGTATCTGTTGTTGTCAGCATGATCACATATAAGAAAAATGATGTAGTTGAGAAAGAGTTTGACGAAAGCGTACGGTTATTGAAACAAGAATAGATATTGAAAAACGCTCGGATTTTGAATCCGGGCGTTTTTTACTCTTTGAATGCTTTTGCAAGAGAATCAAGTTTCATGACTGTCTTCCAGTTCCTCACGGTCGCAGGAACACCTAACTTCGGAAGCTGTTGTGCCAGCTTGGAGGTCCGAATACTTTGGCGGAGATACAAATAGACATCTTTTCCCTCTATTCTAAATTCATCCTGATTACTTTGGATGGAGGCTAATTGTTGGATTCCTTCCTGTGACGGTTCCCCTGCCAAAAAAGCTACCTGTACACTTTCGTCTTCTTTTAATGACTCCGTCGGGAATGGGCATGTCCGGATGATTCGTTCAAAATCCTCTGCTGTCCTTAAAACAACCGGAACCGGAAATCCAAATTTCTTGGCGATTTCATCTTCCAAAAGTTTGGTAAGCTTTTCCGGCTTCTCGTTTGATTCAAATAGGACGTTCCCACTTTGAATATAGGTTTTGACCTTTTTTAGCCCTAGCTCTTCCAATAGACTTTTTAAGTCTGCCATTTTGATAATATTGTGCCCGCCAACATTTATGCCTCTTAACAGAGCAATATAAATGGTCATAGTTAGCCCCTCACTTTTTCCCGCTTTTCTTTCAATCTTACCATTTCTTATCATGGATAAACGAATTGAAATTGGTATGAGAAGGAGTTTTTTGAACGTTTAGAGAAAAAATAAGTAATAAACATTTTTTGGAGGTTTTATTGATGATTCCACAACGAGTAAGCCTGGTTACCATTGGTGCCTATAATCTGCCTGCGCTGCGTGCCTTTTATAAGTCTTTGGGCTGGGAGGAAACTGAGTTCAGTTCTGACCAATATGCTGTTTTTAAAACGGCTGGGGTACTTCTTTCTCTGTTTCCTATTGAGGAGCTGGCGAAGGATGCCGGGATTGAATTTGGAGGCTCTGTTGAACATTATCGACCTGTTACCTTGGCTATTAATGTGAACCATAAGGAACAGGTAGATGAAGTGATTGGGGAAATCCGCGGGGCAGGGGCCCGAATCTTAAGGGAACCAAGCGATGCCTTTTGGGGCGGGCGGACAGCCTATTTCGCCGATCCAGAAAATAACCTCTGGGAAGTCGCCTGGAATCCGAGTTCCGTGTTTGATGAGCGGGGAGCTATGATTTCTTTCTAATTATTTTGATTTGGTATTTTCATAACTACCTGGAATCTGAGCCTAGTCTACTTAGGGCTTTATGAACATATTATAACTCCCTGGCATCGAATTCCGTGCTCCTTCGGGCGTTGTGCAAATTTCATAACTACCTAGTCCTCAGGCTCAGCTGCCTTTCAGGCGTTATAAACCCTCCATAACTACCTGAGCCACGGGCTCGACTACCTTTCGGGCGTTATAAACCATCCATAACTACCTGAGCCACAGGTTCGACTACTTTTCGGGTGTTATAAACCATTCATAACTACCTGAGCCACGGGTTCAACTGCCTTTAAGGCGTTATGAACCCTTTCATAACTACTTGGTCCACGGGCCCGCCTGCCTTTCGGGCGTTATAAACCCTTCATAACTACCTGAGTCACGGGTTCAACCACCTTTAGGGTGTTATGAACCCTTCATAACTACCTAAGCTACGAGCCCGACTGCCTTTCGGGCGTTATAAACCCTTCATAACTACCTGGACCTCGGGCTCGACTGCCTCTAGGGCGTTATGAACCCTTCCCTGCCACTATTTATCCAATGTTCTGCCTAGCCGCCCTCTTAAAAAATAATTTCATCATCGGCGGAGTAACCAATGTGGAGACCAAAGTCACAACAACAATTATGGCGAACATGTCCTGACTTAGAAGCTTGGTCTCCAACCCAATATCGGCAATAATCAATGCCACCTCGCCACGTGATACCATCGCAGCACCAATTCCCAAAGCACTGCCCCAAGAAAATCCCGCTAAAACTGAACCAAGTGATGCCCCAATTAATTTCGTTAAAATAGCCAAAATACTCAATAATACAATAGGAATAATGTTTTCACCAATGCCGCCGAACTGTGCGGTCACACCAATTGAGGTAAAAAACACTGGCACAAAGATGGAATAGCTGATAGTTTCGACTTTCTCAAAAATCTCGTGCTTGAAATCCGTTAAGCTAATGGCCACACCTGCTATATAAGCCCCAATAATTGCTGCAACACCTGTAAATTCTGCAAAATAGGCATAAACAAAACAAATAATTAGTGCCGATGATATAACCGTTTCTGATTCCTTTAAAACAGAGAATCTTTTTAAAAATAACGGGACGACTGCCCAGCCGATTAAAAGCGCCCCTGCGAAAAATGCTACCTTTTTTAAGATGACAACAGTTAGATTAACATCCCCGCCTGAGAGGCTCATTAAAAATGCCAACGCTATAATGACCACAACATCATCAATTACTGCCGCTCCCAAGATAGTAGTGCCTTCCCGGGTTTTTAGCTGATTCATTTCTTTTAACGCTTGTACAGAGATGCTAACACTAGTAGCTGAAAGCACCAGCCCTAAAAACCATGATTCTAAAGCAGTCATACCAAGCATAATTCCCGCACCATACCCGAAAACAAGCGGAAATATGATACCGCCAAACCCTACATAGGTTGATGCTTTACCTGTCCTCTTAAATTCGTCCAGATCCGTTTCCAAGCCGGCAATAAACATAAGCAGGATCACGCCAATTTCACTGAATTCTGCTAAAGTTTCGGTTTCATTTACCAATCCCAATACTGAAGGCCCTAAAACAATGCCAATCAAAAGGGTGCCGAGAACGGATGGCTGCCCAAGTCTGACACTTAGACTTCCGGCAATTTTCGAAGCAATTAAAATGATAGCCAATTGGAGAATTAACATATTTCACACCTCTCTCAATTGTTAGCATTTGTTTTAAGCAAGTCATAAATGCAACACTATTATAAGTCTTCTATCACCGACAAATTCTCCCCCTCTTCCCTGCTAATCAAACGTTTAATTAAAAAGATAATAATCCTTATTAATTCAAGGATTCAGATAAAATTAGCCTTAATTTTTTGCCGAAAACATGCGTCCCAATTAAACGTTTGATTAAATCCTATGAATACCGGTAAATCAATGTTTCCCTAAGACTTGTTCAAAAAGCAGTCGCCTTTTGGCAGATGGTATTTTCACATTTCCCTAAGACTCATTTAAATTTGATATTTTCATTTCAATCAAACGTTTAATTAAATAGCAATAAACACCTTTAAAATAACGATCAAATAAAAAAACACCTAAAAAAACTGCCAAAAAACGTCTCCAATCAAACGTTTGATTGAATCACCAATTCTTCTTTGAAAAATATAGCTTTTCTCTTCTACAAGGGCGGAATAATGTCGTATCACATACGTTGTATTTCATTTGAAAATCTCAAATCAACTCGAAAAATAAAGCATCTCGACTTATTTTCAATTCTTCGACACTTAATCCCAATTTGCAACATCACCTAAACGTTTGGTTAGATTTCCTAAGAAGCCTTTTCAACAAAGGATTTTTTCCCGGGAAATGGTGCAGCGATTGTCGAATATTGCCCCGACATTATCTGCAAAGAAACTCCTTTACAACATGCAAAAAACCGGCAGAAAAAGTTCTACCGGCTTGCAAGCTTATCTCTTATTCAATTCCTGCACTAACAACTGATTCACCAATTGCGGGTTGGCTTGTCCCTTTGTCGCTTTCATGATTTGCCCAACAAGAAAGCCAGTAGCCTTTGCCTTACCACCCTTGAAATCTTCAATCGATTTCGGATTGTTATCAAGAATCTCACCAATAATCTTCAAAAGCGTTCCTTCATCGGAAATTTGCACAAGCCCTTTATCTTTAACAATCTGCTCGGCATCTCCGCCGTTTTCGATTAACTCTTTAAAGACAGTCTTGGCAATCTTCGAGGATATTGTTCCATTATTAATCAACTTGATCATTCCGGCTAGGCCTTCTGGCGTTAGCGGAACATCATGAAGTTCCTTGCCCTCAGCGTTCAAGTAAGCGGAAACCTCACCCATGATCCAGTTTGACGCCATTTTTGCTTCAGCACCTGCTGCTACTGTCGCTTCGAAGAAATCAGCGGTTTCTTTAATTACAGTCAATACTTTTGCATCATAAACTGGGAGGCCAAGCTCTTCGATATAACGCTTTTGACGCTCATCTGGAAGCTCAGGAATTTCGGCACGAATCCGGGATTTCCAGTCTTCGTCAATATATAATTCGAGAAGATCCGGTTCCGGGAAGTAACGATAATCATCGGAGCCTTCCTTTACCCTCATCAGAATAGTCGCACCAGTTGCCTCATCAAAGCGGCGTGTTTCCTGATCGATTTTTCCACCGCTCAAGACAACCTCGCGCTGACGTTTTTCTTCATATTCAAGTCCTTTTCGTACAAAATTGAACGAGTTCAGGTTTTTCAACTCTGTTTTTGTTCCGAATTCCTCTTGCCCGACTGGACGAATCGAAATATTGGCATCACAGCGAAGTGAGCCCTCTTCCATTTTACAATCTGAAACGCCTGTATATTGGATAATGGACTTTAATTTTTCCAAATAGGCATAAGCTTCATTTGGAGTTCGGATATCCGGCTCAGAAACGATTTCAATCAGCGGCGTTCCTTGACGGTTAATGTCCACTAAGGAATAGCCTTTTTCATGGTTCAGCTTGCCGGCATCCTCTTCCAAATGAATCCGGGTTATGCCGATTCGTTTTGTATAACCGTCAACTTCAATTTCAATCCAGCCATGCTCGCCGATTGGCTGGTCAAATTGCGAGATTTGGTATGCCTTCGGGTTGTCTGGATAAAAATAATTCTTCCGGTCAAACTTCGTATGTGTGGCAACTTGGCAATTCAGAGCCATTGCCGCTTTCATCCCGTAATCGACTACCTTTTTGTTCAGAACTGGCAGCACCCCTGGGTAACCAAGGTCGATGACAGTTGTATTTGTATTCGGCTCAGCACCAAAGTGGTTTGGGCTGGATGAGAAGATTTTTGATTCTGTTTTTAACTCTACATGGACCTCAAGTCCAATTACTGTTTCAAATTCCATTTTATTCACCCCCTACAATTGCGGCTTCTTTTTATGATGGTCGGTTGCCTGCTCGAACGCATGGGCAACACGATAAATAGTTGCTTCGTCAAAATGCTTGCCGATAATTTGCAGACCTAACGGCAGCCCGCCGTCAAAGCCGCATGGAACTGAGATTCCCGGCACACCGGCAAGGTTCATTGGTATTGTCAGAATATCGTTCACATACATCGTTAATGGATCATCAATTTTTTCACCAATTTTAAAAGCAGGAGTTGGCGTAGTTGGCCCAATGATAACATCATATTTTTCAAAGACCTGCTCAAAATCCTGTTTAATCAATGTACGTACCTTTTGCGCTTTTTTATAGTAGGCATCATAGTAACCGGAGCTTAGCGCAAAGGTTCCGAGCATAATCCGGCGCTTTACCTCATCACCAAAGCCTTCTGCCCGCGTCTTTTTATATAAATCAAGTAAATTCTCTGCATCAGGTGTTCGGTAACCGTAGCGGACACCATCGAAGCGGGCCAGGTTGGCAGATGCTTCTGATGAAGAAATTAAATAATAGGCTGCCAATGCGTACTTGGAGTGCGGAAGAGAAACTTCTTCCCAAACCGCGCCAAGACCTTCAAGCACCTTTAGTGCATCCAATACAGATTGCCGGACAGATTCTTGTACCCCTTCGCCAAGATACTCCTTCGGTACAGCGATTTTTAGACCCTTCACATCGCCTGTTAAGGCTCCAGCAAAGTTTGGAACGTCCACGTTTGCTGAAGTGGAGTCCATTGGGTCTAGTCCGGAAATGGCTTGTAATAAATAGGCATTATCCTCGACTGTCCGTGTGATTGGACCGATTTGATCAAGCGATGACGCAAAAGCGACAAGCCCAAAGCGGGAAACCCGGCCATAGGTTGGCTTCATGCCGACAACGCCGCAAAAAGCAGCTGGCTGACGGATCGAGCCGCCTGTATCGGATCCAAGGGAAAATAACACTTCTCCAGCTGCAACGGATGCCGCTGAACCACCTGAAGAACCGCCTGGGACCCGGTCAAGATTCCATGGATTTCGCGTCTTTTGGAAGCGGGAATTCTCGTTGGAAGACCCCATCGCGAACTCGTCCATGTTTAACTTACCGATTGTTACCGTTTCTGCCTGCTGCAGCTTTTGAACTACTGTAGCATCGTAGATTGGGTCAAAGTTTTCGAGTATTTTGCTTGCACAGGTTGTCCTTAGTCCTTTTGTGACGATATTGTCTTTCACGCCGATTGGCATGCCGTAAAGCAACCCTTTTGTGGCATCCAGATTGTCATCCAGGGCCTTTGCCGCTTGTCTGGCACGCTCTTCATCCAATGTTAAAAACGCCTGAACCTTGTCCTCGACCTCAGCAATCTGCTTATAGGATGCATCAACAAGATCGGAGACCTTCAGTTCTTTTTTATGTAACAGCTCATGAAGATCTGAAACTTTATGGTCAAATAAACTCACACTAATAATCCTCCTACTCCCCTAAAATAGATGGCACTTTGAATTGGCCGTCCTGATGCTCCGGCGCATTTTTCAATACTTCCTCACGCGGCAACCCTTGCTTTGGGATATCCTCGCGGAGAACATTTTTCATATCAAGCACATGGTATGTAGGAGCCACATTGTCCGTATCCAGTTCATTTAACTGTTCAGCAAATGTGATGATGGCATCAAGCTGCTTGGTGAACTTTTCTGCCTCATCCTCGGTAATCGCAAGACGCGCCAAATTGGCCACGTGCTTCACCTGGTCGGTTGAAATTCGCGACATGTCTAAGTTACCTCCGATTATTGTCATTTAATATTGATGATACCAAACTTTTTCGCTTTACCGCAATGATTACTCTTTAAGTATGGACAAGAGTTTTTAATTTTAGTTCAATTCGGACATTGAAAGTGCCTTTCCAAAAAGAAAAAGCACCCTATTCAGGCGATGGGTGCCTTGTTATTTGATCAAGTTACGTGCAGCTCGTACTGCCTCAACATATGCAGTTGCTTTTTCTTTTAGTTCGCTGAAGTTGCGTTCTTCTATTAATTTAGAATTGACCAAGCTCCCTCCGATTCCACAAGCTACCGCGCCGGCTTTAATATAGGACTCAATATTTTCTAACGAAACGCCGCCTGTAGGGATGATAGGAATATGAGGAAACGGTGCCCCGACATCCTTAATATACTTTGGTCCAAGATTCCCAGCTGGGAAAACCTTCACTGCATCCGCGCCCCATTCAACTGCTTGAATCATTTCTGTCGGGGTCATCACACCCGGAATCGCTATTTTTCCGTAACGCAGTGCTGTTCTAATCACCTCTTCAGAAAGGCTTGGGCTAAAAACAAAATCTGCACCTGCCGAGATGGCACGCTGAGCCGATTCACGGTCAATAACCGTTCCTGCTCCGATAAGAGCTTGACCTTTAAACATCTGTGAGTATTTTTCAATTGTTCGGTATGCATGTGGTGAATCTACAGTCACTTCGAGTGCCGTCACTCTGCCCTCGACAAGGCTTTCAATCACCTGTCCGACGATCTCCTCGGGCACCCTGCGGATGACTGCGATAATGCCGCTTTCGACCAATTTCTGCAGCAGCTGAACTTTCGGTATCATTAAAATCTCTCCTTCCCACAGCTATCTCAAGATTTCTTCTGAACGGTCCGGAGCGATTTCAGCCCAATATGGATAACCCTCCACATCACCCGCCACCGTTACAGCAGATGCGCCTACCCGGTTTCCAAGGGAAACGGCATTCCTATAGGACCAGCCGCGAAGCAAGCCCGATATGAAGCCGGCAGCAAACCCATCGCCAGCACCAACAGTGTCGACTACCTTCTCAACTCTGTACCCGTCGACGTATTCCTGCTTATCCCCATCATTGTAATAGGCACCGGTATCCCCAAGCTTCACAACGACCGCTTTTGATCCATTTTTAATTAATCCCTCAGCTATTTTCTCCGGTGTTTTTTCTCCTGTAAGAATCAGACCTTCTTCAATACCCGGCAAAACGATATCGCATTTACCGGCAATATCTATTAACACTTCACGCGCTTCTTCCTTTGTCCAAAGCTTCAGGCGAATATTCGGGTCGAAAACAATCGTCACCTTATTTCGTTTAGCTGCATCAATCGCATGATAGACAAGCTCTCTGCAGGACGAACTTAACGCTGGTGTGATACCTGAAATATGAAGGATCTTCGCTTTGGCAATTTCACTTTCTTGCAAGTGGGCTTTTCCCATTCTGCTTGCCGCCGAACCGGCCCTGAAATAATTTACTTTCGGATCTCTTCCATCTTGCCGTTCCTTAAAAAACACTCCTGTCGGGGAGGCAGGGTCAAAGGTTACTAAACTGGTATCGACCCCTTCACCACGAATAAAGTTACGGATGTATAGACCGAATTCATCCTCACCGAGACGACTCGCCCAGCTTACCCGATGGCCAAGTCTGGCAAGAGCGATGGCCACATTTGACTCAGCTCCGCCGATGGTCTTTTCAAATTTGCTGACATATCTTAGCGGCCCTGCTTTTGAGGGGTTTAATAGGACCATTGTTTCACCAAAGGTAATCACATCCATTTAATTTTCCCCCTTATTCATTACCACTCGGCAACACTGCCATCTTTATAGCGCCAAATTGGATTCTTCCAATCGTGCCCAACCTTCGCCATTTCCTTTACATGCTCTTCATCCACTTCAATCCCCAAACCTGGGCCTTCAAGAATGTTCACATACCCATTTTCATATTTAAAGACAGAACGATCCTTAAGGTAATCAAGCAAATCACTGCCCTGATTGTAATGAATTCCTAAGCTCTGCTCCTGGATAATCGCATTAGGCGTACAGAAATCCACCTGTAAGCACGAAGCTAGAGCAATCGGACCGAGCGGACAATGAGGAGCAACCGCAACATCAAAGGCTTCAGCCATAGCCGCAATTTTCTTCATTTCGAGAATTCCGCCAGCGTGCGAAACATCCGGCTGGATAATATCAACATATCCATCCATCAAAAGCTGCTTAAAGCCCCAGCGTGTATACTGTCTTTCGCCAGTCGCGATTGGCGTTGAAGTATATCGGGCGATTTCACGTAACGCCTCGTTATTTTCCGGAAGAACTGGTTCTTCAATAAACATTGGACGGTATGGCTCCAATTCTTTCGCAATGATTTTTGCCATTGTTTTATGGACACGGCCGTGGAAGTCCATGCCTATTCCCACATCTTTGCCTACCGCTTCACGGACTGCAGCTATTCTATTTATGACACTTTCCACGCTGGAAGTATTATCAATGTATTCCATTTCTTCAGTGGCATTCATTTTTACCGCTGTAAAACCTGCCTTAATCTTTTCCTTGGCTTCGTTCGCTACATCGCTTGGGCGATCGCCGCCGATCCATGAGTAGACGCGGATTTTATCACGTGCCGCCCCGCCAAGCATTTCATAAACAGGCATATTGTAGAATTTCCCTTTTATGTCCCACAGTGCCTGCTCAATTCCCGAAATGGCACTCATCATGATTGGACCGCCGCGATAAAATCCCCCACGGTACATCACCTGAAAAAGATCTTCAATTTTCCGTGGGTCCTGACCGATTAAATAGTCACTAAGTTCCTTTACACAAGCCTCTACCGTGCTCGCCCGGCCTTCTACGATTGGCTCACCCCAGCCTTCTAAGCCGTTATCCGTTTCAATTTTTAGAAAAAGCCAGCGTGGAGGAACTTTGTATAATGTTAGATTCGTGATTTTCATAGTAAATTCGCCTCGTTTATATTATTTTTTAAATCACGCATATGCTAAGACTATTAACCTTTCACACTTCCGCCTGTTAATCCTGCAATGATATAACGTTGGGCAAATAGTGCGATGACTAGTACAGGTGCCGTAATGATGACAGATGCCGCCATCAGACCGCCCCAGTTAATTTCCGAATAGGATAGGAAATTAAAGATGGCAATTGGTAAGGTCTTCGTGTTATCGCCTGCCAAAATCAATGAAAACATAAAGTTATTCCATGAGAAGATGAACGCCAAAATGGATGATGTCACAATCCCCGGTCCTGAGATCGGCAGCATAACTTTGACAAACGCCCCTGGAATAGAACAGCCATCCACACGTGCTGATTCCTCAAGTTCATGCGGAAGCCCTTCGAAAAAGGGAATCATAACCCAGATAATAAACGGCATGGTAACAAGCATATGGCTTAGGATTAACGACGTATATGTGTCAATTAATTGCAGTTTTGAAAAGATAATGAACCACGGGATAAGGAAAGAGATACCCGGTACAATTCTTGCTACAAGAATTAAAAGACCAAAGCCTTGCTGCTTGAATTTTGCAATTGAATAAGCGGCAGGAAGGCCAAGGATGAGCCCAAATAGGGTCGCCCCTGCTGCAACGACAAAGCTGTTCCATATAAAACTAAGAAAGTTATATTCTTTAAAAACATTAATATAGTTATTAAAGTTTGCTGTAATTTCAAAGATTTTATTGGTATTAAGAATTTGTACTTGTGTTTTAAATGAAGCGAGCAACATCCACAGGAACGGGAGTAAGAACAAAAACAGTACAAAATAAACGCCGAAATGGGTGAAAATGGATTTAATCGGACTTTGTTTTTCACTCATAGCTGTACACCCGCCCTTTTCCGTAAAAGAATCGTGAAAATACTAATCGATAGAACGATGATAAAGAAGATCATCAATAATGCGGAAGCTTGGCCAATCTTGAAGTATTGGAAGCCTAACACGTACCCGTAAATGTTGGTCGTTTGAGATGAAGTCCCCGGTCCGCCCTGAGTAGTAGCATAAATAATGTCAAATGTTTTTAACGCGTCAATCATCCTTAATAAAACAGCGGAATATAGCGTCGGTTTTAACAACGGAAGCGTAATTTTTGTAAACGACTGCCAAGGAGTCGCCCCGTCAATCATCGCTGCTTCGTAAGGATCCTTCGGCAGGGAAACAAGACCTGCTAGAACAATTAAGGCGATCATCGGGGTCCATTCCCAAACATCAATAAAAATTAACGAAGGCATAACGAGACTCTGTGAGGTTAACCATTCCTGACCCGGAATTCCGAGTTTGCTTAAGAATATGTTGGCAATCCCGATATTCGGTTCATAAATCAGTACCCAAATTAAGCCGACCGCAACCGGAGTTGCTACCATTGGGAGCAGGAATAAGGTTTTGACAACGCCTTTTCCAACGATATTCTGATTCATAAGAATCGCAATTCCAACCCCTAATACCGTTTCAATCAACACAGCTACAATTGTAAAATAGAACATTAACCAAAGTGATTTAAGAAAAAGTTCATCTTTAAATAATGCGATATAATTATCCAAAGCCACCCATAACGGAGGAGTCACATTCGACATGCTCCACTCATGAAAACTCAGCCAAAACGTATAGCCCACAGGCATGACCATCATTAATCCTACAAAAAGCACAGCCGGCAAGGTAAAAACCCACTTGATGTGACGGTCAATCCAATTTGTCATTCTTTTGTTCCTCCCGGAAAAGTTTATGTTTTGTTAAAACAAACGGCTTTCGGGCATGATCCAGTATTACAACCTAGATTGCTGACCGAAAGCCGGTTAAAAATTTGTGCTAATTAGAACGGATTACTTCTCACTGTCAAGAATCTTTTGGAATTCTCCGTCTGCCTTTTCTGCAGCAGCCTTAACATCCTTGCCTTCGATACCAGCGATGATGATATCACCGATGGAATCACGTGCGCTTCCTACGTTGATTACCACTGGACGGTCATAAGAAGTACCAGTTTTACCATTTTCAGCAATAGCTGCCGCTAAATCTTTCGGGAATTTAGCAGTTCCTTCTGCAGACTCCCAAACAGAAATACGTGCGCCAGGATTTCCTTCAGCTTGAAGCTTCGTGACCATTTCTTTGCTTTCTACCCACTTAATAAATTCCCATGCCGCATCTTTCTTCTCAGAGTTAGCGCCAATACCAAGTGCCCAAGATGTTACGTTGTATGGCTTAGAACCATTAGCACCGGCTGGAAACGGAGCAAAACCAACTTTGTCAGCCACAGCAGATTTTGATGGATCAGTTGCGTTTGTAAACAAGGAAGATGCATCTGTATAGAAAGCAGCTTTTCCTTGAGTGAACACAGCCATTGCCTCAGGCCAGCTCATGTTTAAAGTACCTTTAGGGCCATATTTGTTTAATAGGTTTCCATAATATTCAAATGCTTTTAATGCCTCAGGTGAAGTAAGGGTGGATTTTCCATCCTTCATAAAGTCTCCGCCAAAACCATATAGGAAGCTGGAGAACTGTGTAACTGCAGCAGCACGTTTACCACGGGCAACAAATCCAGCAACGCCATTTGCAGGGTCGTTTAACTTCTTAGCCGCTGCTTCAAGCTCTTCTAATGTCTTTGGAACTTCGATGCCGGCTTTTTCTAACAGGTCTTTACGGTAGTAAAGAACTTCCGTCTCTGTTACAAGCGGTAATCCAAAGTATTTTTTGTCTTGTTGCACGCTTCCTAGGGAAGAAGGAATAAAATCCTTTGTATAGTCTTGTTCTTTAGAAATATAACCAGTCATGTCTGCAAAGTAGCCGCTCTTATGGAACATCTTACCGTCTTGAAGCGGACGGAACATAACAACGTCGATGTTCTTAGAGTTAGATGCAAACTCAACGGAAGTTTTTTGTGTTAATTGGTCTTCAAAATAGCTGTCAATTTTTACTTTAATGCCTGTCTCTTTCTCAAACTCAGGCAATTGTGCTTTAATTGCCTCTGTCCAAGGGTGGTTGGCAGCAACCAAGCGGATTTCTTGAACCTTTTTCTCAGCAGTCTTCTCAGGTGCCTTTGTGCCTGTTGAGGAATCTGAACCGCTGCAGCCAGCAAGTGCAGAGCTAAGACCAACAGCTAAAGCAAGAACACCAGCAGCTTTTTTAAAACCTACAAAACTCGTTTTCATAATTTTCCCCCTTGCTGTTATTTTCACAAAAGTGATAACGATTTCATTTTATACTGTAGACCTATAACACATAATAAAAAATAGCTTGGTAGAATAATGAAATTAATAAATTCCCTTGCATGAAATTTTCCTTAAGTACCCACATTACACGATTGTTGCCTTAGCGTTTTAAAGCGTTTTCAAAAAACTATAGATAATCATCTTTTTTATATAATGAATAGAATCATAATGACCCTTTTCCTACATGCAAGTCCCCCTTTCAAAGGTTTAATAAAACTTAGCATTGTGGTTATCTGTACCCAATACTGTCAGAAATTTTCATTGAAGTATGGAGCAAGTTTTCCACAATTCGTTCTTTATTTTTTAACATTCTTTCTTTAGGACCTGCTACGCTAATTGCGGCCTGAATCGTACATTCTACTCCATATATAGGAGCAGCCAGACAATATAACCCCTCTTCATTCTCTTCATCATCAATGGCATAGCCAAGACTTGCGAACATTTCCAGTTGCACTTTGAGAGATGTTTTGTCAGTTATCGTCTTTGGTGTAATAGGCTGCAATATTAGGTTTCTGATAATTTCCTCCCGTTGCTTATCCGAGAGAAAGGTTAAGAAGGCTTTTCCTAATCCCGTGCAATACAATGGCTTGCTTTTTCCTGGTTCCGCTGTTGTACGAATGGATCGATTGCTGTTGATCTTCGCCACATAGATAAGTTCAGAATCTGATAAAACAGCCATAAAGACAGTTTCCTGTACCTCTTCCATTAGTTTTTTTAGAAAAGGCAAGCCTTGGGCAGCAACATCGAGACAATTCATCGCTATGCTTCCAAGGGGTATAAGCTTTGGTCCAAGCCTATACTTTTTTGAATAATCGACCGTCAAATAGTTTGCTTGAAATAATGTCTCAATCAAACCTGATGTACTGCTTTGCGGAAAAACAAGTGTCTCGCTTATTTCTTTGATTGTTAATCCCTCTGGGTGCTGTGCAAGCAACTCAAACACTTTTAACACGCGTTCTGCCGATTTAACAGCCATCTCCAATCCTCCTCGGAATCACATATGTGATTTTGAATCATGTATGTGATTTCAATACCCATATTACTACAGGTTGTAAACCCTTACAACACATTTTTTTCTGATAAACTAAAAAATCTGCAAATTTTCAAAAAACGTTGCAGATTTCAACATAATTTCGGTTCAGTTTGCCTTATTTTTTTATTTTCCTTTTAGGGCGGGAAAAAAACTGCAAAATTTTAAACGGGATATAGCCCAAAATTCCGCCACAGGTGTTTAGGATCAAATCATCCACATCGAAGCTGCCAAATTCGAACACCAACTGCAGTATTTCATAGGATAGACTTAAACTGAACGCGGCTAGCATGACGGTTCTAAGTTTTTGAAACTTTTTTGCCAAGAGTGGTAAGATAAAGCCAAGCGGGATAAAGCCAACCACGTTTCCAGCTAGATTCTTCACCCGAATATCGAAATTGACATCGGCTATATACAAATAGAAATTAATGGTTTTAAAGGGAACAAAATTGTTTGAGCGCCAGTGGTATCCGTCATAGGTGAAATTAAAATGATTGATAATCTGAGATAGCGGGATATATTTAAATAATACGAGTTTTGTAAGAATGGCTAGATAAAGGCAAAGTACTAAAAACAAAAATAGTTTTTTTATTAGGTTCATGTTTTTTGCTGCTCCATTTAATTAATAAACTAACCATATCATATTTTAAAAATCATCGGGTTTTTATACAAGAAATATTTCACTGGAGGTTTTTGGATGGCTGAACATCGATTTTTATTAAAAGCAAACTGGCCTGGGCTTCGGAATGATGTAGGTGAAATTGAAACTGCAAACCTGAAAACAAAGGTATCCATCCCGCCGGAAATGGATGGCCCGGGGGTCGGAACGAACCCAGATGAAATGCTGCTGGGTGCAGCTGCAACTTGCTATATCATCACGCTTGCCGCCATGATGCAGCGAAGCGGGCTTGATAAGGCGGGTTTAACGATGGAATCGGAAGGGATTGTCGATGTGACCAATGGGGTTATTACCTATAAAAAAATTATTCATAAACCACTTATCGTTTTGAAAGCGGATGCTGCCGAAAAGGATTTTACATTAGCACACAGGCTTGCCAAGAAGGCGGAGACCTCCTGTATGATCAGCAGGGCGGTGCAGGGGAATGTGGAGATTAAGCTCCACGCTGTGGTGGAAGCGGCAAACTAAAAGGGGCCTTGTTGGCCCCTATTTTAATGGTAAAACTCAATGTGGTTTATTCCTTTAATAGTCATGATTCGCCCCCCTTCTAAATATTACCACGATTTTACTTTTGGATATAAAAAAACCCATGGCACCTTTATTCCATGAGCTGATTAGCTTTATTTTCTTTTAAATAACTTTGAAAAAAGTCCTTTCTTCTTATTTTGCTTTGGAATCACAATTTCCTTTTTTGTAAGGTAAATTTCTTCTTTATCAATAGCATGATTCATTGCTAAAACTAAGCCGATGTCGGTGTCATGCTCCTTGTTGGTGACAATAGTGTGGCCAATCTTGTGTTTGGATGCGACTTTTACATATTTGGATAATTGGTCGTAACCCATATTTCCGTTTAGAAAAAGATGGGCACTGGGATATTTCTTCATTAACTGCCCTACTTGAGGGTACACTTCGGTTTCAGCTACCTGTTTTTTCGTAAGAGCGACAATAATTCGTTCGCGTAAAGATCCTAAAAATTTCCGTCTTTCCTCAGGCTTGGTTTCAATCGTTCCATAGATGCCTTGCTGCAAGACCTCGTCAACGGTAGGCTTTTTCAAAAAGAATCAACTCCATTTAAAAGGCTAATTACTATGTATGATTTCTGTATAGAAAACGTTCCAATCTCAGCATCTCTGAGAGTAAATGATGGCCATCCGCGAGTATTTTCACTTTATCCGAAAGTATTCCGGTCCTATCCGAGAGTAATTTGCGGTTACGAGAGTAAATTACGGTTATCCGAGAGTATTCCCGCGTTATCCGAGAGTAAACATACCTTATCCGAGAGTAACCCCCGCCCCAGCCACAAAGAAAAAACCCCTCCCCCCATTAAGGAGGGAAGGATTCACGTCCGATCACTATATTATTTAGAACCAGTAAACTGCTCTTCCTCAGTAGAACCTTTCAACGCAGTAGTGGAAGAAGTACCGCCGGAGATTACCATAGATACTTGGTCGAAGTAACCAGTACCAACTTCGCGCTGGTGACGAGTAGCAGTGTAGCCGTATTGCTCGCTGGCGAACTCAGCCTGCTGCAGGACAGAGTAAGCGGCCATGCCGTTTTCTTTGTAACCGCGGGCAAGTTCGAACATGCTGTGGTTTAGAGCATGGAAGCCTGCAAGTGTAACGAATTGGAACTTGTAACCCATTTTGCCAAGCTCTTGTTGGAACTTTGCAATCGTTTCATCGTCAAGCTTCTTCTTCCAGTTGAAGGAAGGTGAGCAGTTGTAGGCAAGCAGTTTGCCAGGGAACTTCTCATGGATTGCCTCTGCAAAGCGGCGTGCTTCTTCAAGGTTTGGCTCGGAAGTTTCGCACCAGATTAGGTCGGCATATGGAGCGTAAGCCAATCCGCGGCTGATTGCTTGGTCAAGACCTGCTTTTGTACGGAAGAAGCCTTCAGCTGTACGTTCGCCAGTAATAAACTCAGCATCGTTTTCATCGATATCGCTTGTGATTAAGTCTGCAGCGTTAGCATCTGTACGGGCAACCAGCACAGTTGGAACGCCCATAACGTCAGCTGCTAAACGGGCAGCAATCAGGTTGCGAACCGCAGTTTGTGTAGGAAGCAATACTTTACCGCCTAAGTGGCCGCATTTTTTCTCAGAAGAAAGCTGGTCTTCGAAGTGAACGCCGGCAGCACCTGCTTCAATCATGCCTTTCATTAGTTCGAAGCAGTTTAGCTGGCCGCCGAAGCCTGCTTCAGCGTCAGCCACGATTGGAGCGAACCAATCGATCGAATTGTCGCCTTCTCCATGAGTGATCTGGTCAGCGCGCTGAAGTGCTTGGTTGATACGCTTAACAACAGCCGGAACGCTGTTTGCAGGGTATAAACTTTGGTCAGGGTACATGTTACCGGAAAGGTTAGCGTCTGCAGCAACCTGCCAGCCGCTTAAGTAGATAGCCTTAAGCCCAGCTTTAACCTGCTGAACCGCTTGGTTACCAGTTAAAGCGCCAAGAGCGTTGATATAATCTTCTTCGTTTACTAGTTTCCAAAGCTTTTCAGCACCTTTGCGTGCTAATGTATGTTCAATATCGATAGAACCGCGAAGTTTGATCACATCCTCTGCAGTATATGGACGTGTAATCCCCTTCCAACGTGCATCCATTTCCCAGCTTTCTTGTAATTGCGCTACTCTTGCATCAGTCATTTTAAAATCCTCCTATCAACCTATTAAAGTATTTTTTAAAAATATATTTTTGAAGAGTTAAAAACTCTCAAATCCCTATAGTTGTTGGTAACCTGGAATCGTTAAGAAATCTGCAAAATCGTCATTTAAGATTAAGTTGTCAAACAGGTTAACGGCTTCGTCGAACCGCCCGTTCAAGTAGGCTTGGTCCCCAATTTCCCGCTTGATTTTCGTAAGTTCCTCGGCCTTTAGCTGTTCATATAATTCGGAAGTTAACTTCCGGTTGTCTTTTAAGACGCCCTTTGGATGACGGATCCACTGCCACAGCTGGGCCCGTGAAATTTCGGCGGTTGCCGCATCCTCCATTAAATTATGAATCGGTGCTGCACCGCGGCCTGAAAGCCAGGAAGCCACATATTGAATACCAACATTGATGTTGGTACGGACACCTTCCTCAGTAATCGTACCCGTTGGCACTTCCAATAAATCACTAGCTGTAATGGTAATCTTCTGCTGTTTCATCGTATGGATTTGGTTTGGAGTCGGCATTTCGCGGTTGAAAACCTCCATCGCCACCGGAACAAGTCCAGGGTGGGCAACCCACGTCCCATCGTGACCGTCCCGTGCCTCGCGCTCTTTGTCAGCGCGAACCTTGGCAAATGCCTCTTCGTTTGCCTTGGGGTTATCCTTGATTGGAATCTGTGCTGCCATTCCCCCTATTGCCGGTGCCTTGCGGCGGTGGCAGGTTTGAATCGTAAGTAAGGAGTACGAACGCATGAACGGCACTGTCATCGCCACCTGCGAACGATCCGGTAAAATAACATCATCTTGGTTACGTAGTTTTTTCAAATAGCTAAAAATATAATCCCATCTTCCGCAGTTTAATCCGGCTGAGTGTTCCCTTAATTCATAAAGAATCTCTTCCATTTCAAAAGCTGCCAGGATGGTTTCAATTAACACAGTTGCTTTGATGGTGCCTTGGGCAATCCCGAGCCTTTCCTGTGCGTATACAAATACGTCATTCCAAAGCCGTGCTTCCAAGTGGCTTTCAAGCTTTGGCAGGTAAAAGTAAGGACCGGTTCCTCTTGCCAGCAGTTCCTTTACGTTATGGAAAAAATACAATCCAAAATCGAAAAAGCTTCCTGAAATGGTTCTGCCGTCTAATAACACATGTCTTTCCTCGAGATGAAGTCCGCGGGGTCTGACAATTAGTACAGCTGTTTTTTCATTCAGTTCGTATTTTTTTCCGTCTGGATTTTCAAAGTTAATCGTCCGATTAACGGCATCCCGTAAGTTAATTTGCCCTTCAACGAGGTTCCCCCATGTTGGTGACGTGGCATCCTCGAAATCAGCCATGAACAATTTGGCTCCGGAGTTTAAGGCATTGATGACCATTTTTCGGTCAGTCGGCCCGGTAATCTCCACCCTGCGGTCCTGAAGGTCATGAGGCAGTGGTGCAATCCTCCAGTCACCATTTCTGATGTGCTTTGTCTCAGGGAGGAAAGCAGGAAGCTTGCCGTTATTAATTTCCTCTTGGCGTTCCTGTCTGGACTGTAACAGTTCAGCCCGCCTTGGGCCAAATTTGGTTTCAAGTTCTTCAATAAATTTCAAAGCATCTGGCGTTAAAATACCGTCGTATTGGGCTTTCAAGGCCCCAACCACTTCCATCCCCCTTGTTTGCGTCGACACGAACTTGATCACCTCTTTGTTATAATACAGTAACTATCCTCGTTTTGTATTATATAACACACTTTCGGAAAATGGAACTACTTTTCTGAAAAATTTTAAAAAATAGGTAAAATTCCCCTGCACAGATAAAAAAACCCTTGATATTACTAGATTCTTAACACAATAAAAAAAGCAGATACCTCTTACTCAGGTAGCTGCTTTAAATCATTTGTTCATATAAACTCTGAAACATCTCATCCCAGTCGCCGCTGTTCAAAAATTCCGGGCTGACGATGGCTGTTAACAATTTTCTTTTTAAATCCGCATCCTCAACATTTTTCAAAATCCATTGCCGTTTTGAAAAAAGAAATTCTAGATAATCCTCGTACCGGGAGTCAAACTGCTGCTCAAGCTGCTTGCGGATCTGTTTCGCAAGGATTGGGCTTGCTCCTCCTGTGGACACCGCAATGCTTAAGCGGCCTCGCTTCAGATGGGAAGGCAGATGGAAATCAGACTCCTCCGGATTGTCCGCAATGGATACAAGCTGATGCTCCGCTGCTTCTTCCTTCACCAGATTGTTGGTGTGTGGGTCATTCGTGGCTGCTATGATGAGAAACGCTTCCTGGATATCCGACTTGGCAAACGACTTTTGCTTCCAGGTTATTTTTCCTTCGCGGGCCAAATGTTGTATAACAGGCGTACTTTCCGGGCTAATGACGGTAATGGCTGCTCCAGTTTCCAGCAAGCCTTTTACCTTCCGCTCAGCTACCTTGCCGCCGCCGGCCACGACTACCTTTTTTCCTTCAAGCTTAAGCATAATTGGGTAATAACCGTTCATACTGCCCCTCCATTACCTATTGGCAGGAGTCTTTTCCGGCCAAGGACCAGTTAAATACTCGACTAGCGCCTCTTTAGTGGCCTTTTTTGGCATACCGCTACCCAAGAGACCTAGTTTTGCCACTTCGCCCATCGTTTGTTTGCCCATTCCGACAACTTGGACATTTTTCAAAAAGGCTTCTGTTTCGATGCCGAATTTTTGCAAAGCTGTTATAAATGGCTCAACAGATGCGCTCGAAGGGAAAACGACTGTATTTACATCCGCATCGTCCATCATTCTTTTAAAAATTGAAAAGAACTGTTCATCTACTTTTTTGTCGCTTGTTTTCCAAAAATCAGCGTTTTCATATTTTTGTACCTGGGCCCTGCCATCTCCAACTACAAGCATTTTTCCCCCATCGGACATTTCATCGATCAAGCCTGGAACGAATCCTCGTTCTTTTAAGGCATTGATGGTTTTGATAGAAAAACCGAAAAGGTCTGCTGTAATTTTCCGAATATCCACCCCATGATTCTTTAACGTTGTGAAAAATTCTTCGATACTCTCAGGCGATGTGAATAAGATTTTTTGATAACTGGATATAGTACCCATAATCTCTTCGTTGACAGGTGCTGCGATTCTTTTCCACCTTGGAAATTCTATTACGTCCGCGCCTTGGCGCATCAGTTCCTTCGCTAACTCGCTCTCGCCTTCACTCGTGCGCGCCAGAAGAATCTGCCGGCCATGTAATGGCTTTTTCTCAAACCAGCTTATTTTTTCACGGAGAGATGCGACATATCCTACCAAAATAATCGCCGGATTGCTAAACTTCGCCTCTTCAGCCTTGGCGGCAATATCAGCCAATGTTCCCTGCAAGGTCTTCTGACGGCCGAAGGTGCCCCATTGGATTAAAATCACTGGGGTTTCTGCTGGCTTCCCGTGGGCAATCAAGTTCTCACAAATGTATGGCAAGTTTCGGACTCCCATGTAAAAAGCGATTGTATCCATCCCGCGGGCAAGGCTTGCCCAGTCAAGGAGCGGCTTGCCTTCCTGTGATTTATCATGGGCCGTTACGACCGTAAATGATTCCGCATGTTCGCGATGGGTAACAGGGATTCCGGCATAAAGAGGGGCAGCCATTCCTGATGTGATACCTGGGACAATTTCAAATGGTATTTGGTGGTTCGCCAAGGCTTCCGCTTCCTCGCCAACCCGGCCGAATACACCCGGGTCGCCGCCTTTAAGCCTAACTACTGTTTTACCTTCCAATGCTTTAGCCACCAAGACGTCATTTATATTTTCTTGCCGTAAAAAATGGCGGTCCGGCAATTTCCCCCCGTAAATCAGTTCACAATTGTCCGGAGCAAACTCCAAAAGCTTCGGGTTGGCCAGCCGGTCATATAGAATAACCTCTGCCTGCTTGATGGCTTCAAGCCCTTTCACAGTAATTAGTCCAACGTCCCCCGGTCCTGCTCCTACTAAAAAAACTTTTCCAGTTCCCATCGTGCAGCATCCTTCCGTGTTTTCCTTCTATAATACGACAAATATAATATCTTTTTCTATTTCTATGTTAAATATTTTGACATAGCCGGTATCCGGAGCCTGTGCAAGCCCGTCTTTTAAGGAGATTTTCCAATCATAGACAGGGCAAAAAACATAATCGCCACTGACAAGCCCTTCCGAAAGGACACCGCCCTTCGGATGTGGACTGCGGTTTTCCAAGGCATAAACATTGCCATTAGATGTTTTAAAGAGGACAATTTCCTTGTCATCGATTTTAATGGAATAACCAGCTCTAGCTTTTAGGTTTGAATAGTTTGCAACAGGTATACGAGTTATTGTTTGCAGCATTTTGCTTCACTCCCCGACCCTAATGGTATGTTTGGTATAATATTTCTCTTGAATCTCTTCACTATGAATGGCTTCATCCCATGGCTCGATATATTTTTTCAAAGTTTTGTCCATCCGTTCGTTTAAGGCTTTGCGTGTTTCCTCGTTTGCCAGGACCCCTTGGATATGCTCCAAGCCTAGGCGCTCTAACCATTTGGAAGTACGTTCCAGATAGTTTGCTGTCTCACGATAGTATTGCAGATAGGCCCCGGTCATTTCCATAACCTCTTCCTTAGTTTTCACAGTACATAACAGATCTCCGGCACGCAGGTCGACCCCTCCGTTGCCGCCGACATAGATTTCCCAGCCGCCATCGATGCCGACGAAACCGATATCCTTGATTCCTGCTTCAGAGCAGTTTCTTGGGCACGCAGATACCCCCATCTTCACTTTGTGCGGCGTATCAAGACGCTCAAATTTCTTTTCAAGCTCTATGCCAAGTGCCATTGAGTCCTGTGTACCATAGCGGCAGAATTGGGCACCGACGCAGGTTTTGACGGTGCGAAGCGTTTTTCCGTAAGCATACCCTGATGGCATATTAAGCTCTTCCCAAATGCTTGGCAGGTCTTCTTTTTTGATGCCAAACAAGCCAATCCGCTGGCCCCCGGTTAGTTTTACTAATGGAACATTGTATTTCTCGGCCACTTTGGCAATTTTTATTAAATCCTGTGGTGTTGTCACCCCGCCGTACATTCGCGGCACAACGGAATAGGTTCCGTCCTTTTGGATATTGGCGTGCATTTTTTCGTTAACAAGGCGGGAATCGCGGTCATCCTTATACTCGTCCATGTGAATCATGCCGAGGTAATAGTTGATGGCCGGGCGGCATTTGGTACAGCCTTCCTCGTTGTTCCATCCTAAAACGTTCATGACTTCTTTGACACTTGTTAAGCCCTTTGCCTTGATTTTTTCAACCAATTCCTCCCGGCTTAAGGTTGTACAACCGCAAATGCTTGTTTTCTGAGCTGCAGATGCGTCGAATTGGTCGCCGAGTGTATGTTCTAGTATACTTGCGACCATTGGTTTACAGCGTCCGCATGAGCGGCCGGCATTTGTGCAATGGCTGACTTGGTCAAGCGTGGTCAGTCCTTGTGTTTTGATCGCCTCGACAATGGCTCCTTTGGTAACGCCATTACAGCCGCACACCAGTTCATCGTTTGGCATGGAGGCAATGTCATCACCGGAGGTGCCGCTTACACTGCATTCTGACTGAAGAATCGATACGCTGGTTATGCCGCTGATGTCTTCCTGTTTCGTCAGCATCCGGAACAGTTTTGTACTGTCTTTTGTATCACCGTAAAGGACAATCCCGACAATCTTGTTATCTCTTATTAGAATCCGTTTATAAATGCGGTCATATTCGTTGTAGACCATGATTGATTTCGTTGTACCGTCTTCAAAAATTTCCCCCGCTGAGAAAAGGTCAACCCCAGCCACCTTAAGCTGCGTACCTGTTACTGAACCTTTATATGGCGCCGCTTCGAAACCGCTGATGCGATTCGCCAGGACTTTCCCTTGTTCGTACAATGGCGCAACTAAACCATAGACAATTTCCCTGTGTTCGGCACATTCTCCGACTGCGTAAATGTGGGGAACGCCGGTCTCCATAAAGTCATTTACGACAATGCCTCTGTTTACATAGATGCCGCTGTTTTTTGCCAATTCTGTGTTTGATTTGATGCCTATTGCCATGACGATTAGGTCGGCTTCTACTTCTGAACCATCTTTAAAGCGGAGTCCGGTTACCCGCTCATCTCCAAGGATTTCGACGGTTTCCTTTTCCATTAAAAAGTTCATACCTTGGGCTTCTAGTTCTGCTTTAAGCATAGATGCTGCAATATGGTCCAGTTGTCGTTCCATTAGCGACGGCATTAAGTGAACGACATCCACTTTCATTCCTAGGTTTAGCAGGCCTCTTGCAGCTTCAAGGCCAAGCAGACCGCCGCCGATAACAACAGCTTTTTTGTATTCCTTTGATGATTTGATCATCATTTCACAATCATGGATATCACGAAAACCGGTCACACCCTGTTTATCCGCACCTGGAATTGGCAGAATAAAAGACTTGGATCCTGTTGCGATAATTAATTCATCGTACTCCACTTCACGGCCTTGGTCACTGATGACCCGTTTGGCTTCTGCGTCAATTTTTACAATAGCTTCGCCGGTATATAATTGAATATTGTTTTCTTTGTACCAATCCAACGGGTTGATAATGATTTCATCGAAGCTAGTATCGCCTTGGAGAATATTTGAGAGCTTAATTCTGTTATAGTTTGGATGCGGTTCTTCTCCAAAAATGGTGATTTCAAAATGTTCAGGTGCAAGTTTAAGGATTTCTTCGATTGTCCTTACTCCAGCCATTCCGTTACCGATCATTACTAATTTTTTCATTTTGGGTCGCTCCCTATATGTTTTGTTTAGTTATTTTTAATGGTTAATAAGGTTTCATTTATAGTTAAATTGTAAACTCCTGTCTTTTGAAAATTTGTGAGGTTCGTCACAATCCGTTATTGTTTGTGAATAGTTTCACATTATTGTCATAAACATGTTTCTTTATGGATAATATTTGAGCATATTAGTTACGTCGGTTGAGCGGTTTTATCCTTTAGACACCTCTATTGGACATTTTACTGTTTGGGCTTGGCGGTTTTGTCCTTTAGGCGCCTTCTATTGGACTTTTTACCGATTTGGCTTAGCGGTTTTATCCTTTAGACGCCTTCTATTGGACATTTTACTGCTTGGGCTTGGCCGTTTTGTCCTTTAGACGCCTTCTATTGGACATTTTACTGCTTGGGCTTGGCCGTTTTGTCCTTTAGGCGCCTTCTATTGGACATTTTACTGCTTGGGCTTGGCCGTTTTGTCCTTTAGACGCCTTCTATTGGACATTTTACCGATTAGGCTTGGCGGTTTTGTCCTTTGGGTACCTGTCTTTTATAAGATCAATGAAACTTATCCTTCATTACACAAAAAACCCCCTTCCCATAAAGGGAAGAGGATCCTATTCATGTTAATACAATTCCGACGTCGTTTTACCTTGCATATGAAGAAGCAAGTAGTCAGGGCCGCCGGCTTTAGAGTCGGTTCCGGACATGTTGAAGCCGCCGAATGGCTGGTAGCCGACAATGGCACCCGTACAGCCGCGGTTGAAGTAAAGATTACCGACATGGAAGTCCTCACGTGCCTGCTCCATATGGGCACGGTTTTTAGTAATAACCGCTCCAGTTAAGCCATATTCAGTATTGTTGGCTATCTCAAGCGCTTCGTTGAAATCCTTCGCTTTTGAGAAACCCACCACAGGTCCGAAAATTTCCTCTTGCATGATGCGGGACTTCGGATCTAAATCGGCAAATATAGTTGGCTTGATGAAGTAACCTTTGGAGCTATCTCCTTCGCCGCCAGTCATCAATTTGCCTTCTGACTTACCGATTTCAACGTATTCCATGATTTTCTTGAAAGCATTATTATCAATAACAGGGCCCATGAAAGTATCTTGTTCAGATGGCTCGCCAACTTTTATTTGGTTAGTCAATTCCACGACGCGATTCAATACTTGATCATATACATCCTCAACAATAACGGCCCGAGAACATGCAGAACACTTCTGACCGGAGAATCCGAATGCCGATGCCATGATGGATTGTGCAGCCAATTCAAGATCTGCTTCACTGTCCACAACAATCGTATCCTTACCGCCCATCTCGGCAATTAATCGCTTCATCCAAAGCTGTCCTTCGCTGATTTTGGAAGAGCGGTCGAAAATGCGCAGGCCGACATCGCGGGAACCAGTGAAGCTGATGAAACGAGTATCCTTATGGTCAACTAAGTAGTCGCCAACCTCAGCGCCGCTGCCTGGAACGAAGTTTAGCACACCCTTTGGCAGTCCTGCTTCTTCCATTACTTCCGCAAATTTAGCTGCAATAATTGGCGTAGTGGAAGCAGGCTTCAGCAAGACCGTGTTGCCAGAAACAATCGCGGCAACGGTAGTACCAGCCATGATCGCAAAGGGGAAATTCCATGGTGAGATGATAATGCCTACACCAAGCGGAATATAATCATAACGGTTAAATTCATTTGGACGGCTCTGAACAGGCACACCATTTTTTAAGACAAGCATTTGCCGGCCATAGAATTCTAAAAAGTCAATTCCTTCGGCTGTGTCCGCATCTGCTTCTCTCCAAGGCTTACCCGCTTCTTTCGTCATCAAGGCAGAGAACTCGTGCTTGCGGCGGCGGATAATCGCAGCCGCTTTAAAAAGTACATCTGCTCGGACTTCCGGCTTGGTTTTTCTCCATGTTTTAAATGCCTCAACAGCTGCCTGCATCGCTTTTTCTGCAAGCTCTTTATTGGCCTTTGACACACTGCCGACTACTTCTTCTTTGTTGGCGGGATTATAGGAAACAATTTTTTCCTCGGTAGTCACTTTTTCACCGCCGATGATTAAGGGATAATCCTGTCCTAAATAGCCTTCAACTGTTTTTAAGGCTTGAAGATAGGCTTGGCGGTTTTCTTCCACAGTAAAATCTGTTAATGGCTCATGTTTATATGGTTGTACCATGCTAAAACCCCTCCTATGTAATCAACCGTTTAATCCTTGCGGAAAAAATAATAGGTTGTCTAAAATACCTGAAAACCCCCTCATTCGGGAGGCGGCGAATTTCGCAGATAAACAATCCTATTTTGCCTCGAAAACTAGAATGTTAACCAAAAAAGACCCGGCCGCTATAGCGGCCGAATCTTATTGGTAAATATACACAAATGGTTCATTTTCATTGGCTTTACGGACAATCAGTGCTTCAGGGCCGTCCACGGAGGTCACGTTTACTGATACCGAAATGTATTCAGGAAAATGCTCCATGACCAATCCTGTGACATATTGGGTAAATCCAATTCCCTCTGTCTTTCCGTAAAATTGAATTGGAATCGTGATATCTAAATTTTGCAGCTGATCGCCGACGTAAAACGCCCGGCCAATCACGCCGTTGAAGTTTGGAAAATATTCTTCAACATCCTGTTTAAAGTTTAAAAAGGCGATTGTATCATCGCGGTGTGCTTCCTGGGCATCACTGGATGGGAATAAATAATATTTTTCGTCGACTTTTTCCCATGAGTTTAAACTTGAGCTGCCTTTATCAACTGTTGTATAGGCAATGAAATTTCCTGGCACAACAGAAGATTTGCTTTGCTGGGCGAATAATGCAATCGTGATTGGAACGTCGCTTACATTTTTCATGGTCCTAATTCGTTTGATCATTTCTTCCGCTATTTTCTTTCCTTCGCGTTCCATGTCTGCAAAGTCAATATGCTGCTCTTTTTCAACAGTACCGCTATCGACTTGAACCTTGTAATAGTAGGTTGTATTAAGGGCAAGGCCAATGGTAATTCCGCCAAGTGAAACGTTACCTTTATCATCTTTTGTTAAATAATCATGCTCCAAAATATGGGCTAAATAAATCGGACTGCTCGGTTCCCCCGGCGGGCCTGTATCGACAGGGTTTAATCCGATATTATCAGCTGCCTTCAGGCTTTTTGCCTTTAGCTGTTCCTCTGTATATTGTCGGCTCAGCAATTGTCTTACCGTTTTTTCCTTGATTTCCTGTCCTTCACGGAAATAATATTTATCGGTATCAAAGCTATTTTGGGCTATACGCATTAAACCCATTTCGAACTCGTTCAAATCATATCTTGTATTGATATTATTGACGACCAATCCGCGGGCCTGCCCCGGCTCAAATGGCAGAATGGTCCGGTAATATTTATCTGAAATATTATATTTCGGAATAATCGCCTTCCCTTTATCCTTCTCCTTTGTTTGCACTTCTTCATTTTGCTTTTGAAAAGTAGGTGCGCAGGCACTCAGCAAAAAGACAAGGGAAAGCGCGAGCAATGAGAGTTTTCTCAAAACTGACACCTCTTACTTATTTAATTCTTCAAGGAGCTTCTCTTCATCCCACACTTCAATTCCCAGTTCCTGTGCTTTTGCGAGCTTGGAGCCTGCATCTTCACCAGCAATGACCAAGTGGGTTTTCTTGCTTACACTTCCCGCCACATTTCCGCCTAACGCCTCAATCTTTTCTTTTGCTTCATTTCTCGATAAGCGTTCCAGTTTGCCGGTTAATACCACCGTTTTGCCGGCAAAAATAGAATTGGATTCCTCGGCGGATACCTTTCTTACCCCTTTAAACTCCATGTTCACTCCAAAAGAAGCTAATTCCTGAATCAGTTCGGTTGCCTCTTCCTGTTCGAAAAAGCTGACGATGGAATCAGCCATTTTATCACCGATTTCATTGATGGCTATCAGATCTTCTTTGGAAGCAGACGCTAATCTTTCCATTGCCCCAAATTCCTGGGCCAAAGTTTTTGCCGCTTTTGCCCCGACATGACGGATGCCAAGCCCGAAAAGCAGTTTTTCCAGCGAGTTTTCCTTAGAGGCTTCAATCGCTTTTAACAGATTGGAAACCGACTTATCTCCCATTCTTTCAAGGGCAATAAGCTGGTCATAGGATAGCTTGTAAATATCAGCCACATCGCTGATTAATTTTTCGGCAAACAGCTGGCTGATGACCTTTTCCCCAAGGCCATCAATGTTCATCGCATCCCGTGAAACGAAATGGATTAAACCTTCACGGATTTGCGCCGGGCATTTCGGATTAATGCAGCGAAGGGCCACTTCACCCTCTAATCGGACTAGTTCGCTTTCACATTCCGGACAGTGTGTCGGCATATGAAAATCGACCTCTTCTCCCGTGCGTTGATCAGCCAAAACATTGACGACTTCCGGGATAATGTCGCCGGCTTTTTTAATGACGACCTTGTCGCCAATTTTGATATCCTTCTCTCGAATTAGATCCTCATTATGCAAGGAAGCACGCTGCACAGTGGTACCAGCCACTTTAACCGGTTCTAAAATAGCTGTAGGTGTAATAACCCCGGTGCGGCCGACGCTTAATTCAATATCCTTCAAAGTCGTTACAACTTCTTCAGCCGGGAACTTATATGCTATTGCCCAGCGCGGGCTTTTAGCAGTCGTTCCAAGAGCAGCCTGCTGCTCTAAGGAGTCAATCTTAATAACGATCCCGTCTATTTCATAAGGCAGATGCGGGCGCTTTTCCACCCAGCTGTTTACAAAGTCAATTACCTCATCAATCTTGACGCACTTTCTCCGCTCTTTATTCGTTTTAAACCCAAGTTTGTCCAAGTAATCTAAGCCTTCGCTATGCGAGACGACGCCAAGGTCCCCTGGATTTCCAATTCCGTATAAAAAGATATCCAGTCTCCGGGAAGCCGCCATTTTCGTGTCAAGCTGGCGGAGTGAGCCTGCCGCCGCATTTCTTGGGTTGGCAAAGAGCTCCTCCCCCCGCTCTTTCCTTGCCTCATTCAGCGCTTCAAAGGAACGCTTCGGCATAAAGGCCTCACCGCGGACCTCCAAGGACACAGATTCTGTGAGGCGGAGCGGAATGGATTTAATTGTTCTTAGATTTGCCGTTATATCTTCGCCAATTGTACCATCACCGCGGGTAGCCCCTTGGATAAACAAACCGTCTTCGTAACGTAAAGAAACTGCAAGGCCGTCAATCTTTAATTCGCAGACATATGAAAAGTCATCCCCTACAGCCTGACGGGTGCGGCGGTCAAAGTCTCTTAAGTCCTGTTCGTTAAAAGCGTTGCCCAAGCTCAGCATCGGTGTTCGATGCTCGACTTTTTCAAAAACATCGAGAACCTCTCCGCCAACCCTTACAGACGGAGAGTCAGGTGTTTTTAATTGGGGGAACTTTTCTTCAAGCTCCAATAGCTCCTGCATTAATCGGTCATATTCAGCATCTGGTATGGATGGTTTGTCTAAGACATAGTATTCATAACCGTATTGATTTAATAGCGTCCGCACTTCGGATATTTTTTGTTCAGCGGTTTGAAGGTCCATATATCCAACCCTTTCCTCATCTAATTGCAGCAAGTTCCCCAATAAAAATGAGGAAACCTATTTTTCACTTACTTTAAGACGATTTTTCAGGAAAAATTGTTACACTTTTTTGATCGGTGCAAATTTGGCAAGCAGGCGTTTGATGCCAGTTGGACTTGGGAAAGCAATATCGAGTTCGGTGCCTTCTCCCTGTCCTTTCACACTGACAACGGTCCCAATGCCCCATTTTCCATGTTCAGCTTTGTCGCCAACCTTCCAGTCAGCTCCCTCACCGCCGGAAGCAGCTGAAACCGGGCGCATAACTGGCTTACGTGGAGAGGCAGGAGTGCCAAATGTACTCCTGCCGGTTCCTGAAGCCCCGGCTGATTCGAAGGAAGAACGTGACCCTCCAAAGGAAGAACGGCTCGAGCCAAATGAACTGCCGCTCGATGAAAAAGAAGAACCTCTTGAGCCAAACGGCGAATTTCGTCTTTCCGGTTCAAAGACTTCCAAAAGGTCTTCGGGAATTTCACTAATAAACCTAGACGCTGGATTCATATTAGTCCGTCCAAACAGGGTTCTCATTTGGGCATTTGTAAGGAACAGATTTTGCTCTGCTCTTGTGATTCCTACATAGGCAAGACGGCGTTCCTCCTCCATTTCCACCTCTTCCATCAAGGAGCGGCTGTGCGGGAAAACCCCTTCTTCCATACCAATTAAGAATACAATGGGGAACTCGAGTCCTTTTGCGGAATGCAAGGTCATCAAAACAACTGAGTCTGCCTTTTCCCCGTCATCATCCATGGAATCAATGTCGGCAACAAGAGCTAAATCAGTTAAAAAGGCAACAAGGGTTTTATCATCATTTGTTTCTTCAAAATTTTTCGTAACAGATAACAATTCCTCAAGGTTCTCCAAGCGGCTTTGCGCTTCTATGGATTTTTCTGCCTTTAGCATTTCGCTATAGCCGGTTTTATCGAGGACTTCTTCCACTAATTCAGTTACGGATAGAAACTCCTGCATATTCGTATAATTTTTGATTAAATCGCGGAATTCTGCTGCCGCTTTTGTTATTTTTGGGCTTAAACCAATTAAATCAATGGAGTCAAGCGCTTGAAAAATCGACAGATCATGCATTGCGGCAAAATCAATAATTTTATCAAGCGAGCTTGAACCGATACCGCGTTTCGGAACATTGATTACTCGCTGCAGGCTGATGTCATCATCTGGATTGGAGATTAATCGCAAATAGGCAAGCATATCCTTGATTTCTTTTCGATCATAGAACTTCGTACCGCCGACAATGGCATAACCGATGTTTGATTTAAGCAGGACTTCTTCCATTACACGGGACTGGGCGTTCGTACGGTACAAAATGGCGATGTCCGAAAGCTTGTACTTCCCATCGCGGGTCAGTTCCTTAATTCTGCCTGTAACAAACTGTGCTTCGCCCTGCTCGCTGTCGGCACGGTAATAAACAATTTTGTTTCCTTCAGGATTTTCCGTCCATAAATTTTTCGCCTTACGGTTAAAGTTCTTTTCAATCACTTTATTGGCTGCCAGAAGAATCCTTTTGGTAGAGCGGTAGTTTTGTTCAAGAAGAATGACTGTAGCGTTTGGATAATCTTTTTCAAAGGAAAGGATGTTGGCAATATCCGCACCTCTCCAGCGGTAAATGGACTGGTCGGAGTCGCCGACAACACAAAGGTTTTTAAAGCGGTTTGCCAGCAGTTTGACCAGTAAATATTGCGCTTTGTTCGTATCTTGATACTCATCCACGTGAATATACTGGAACTTGCGCTGGTAGTACTCCAATACTTCCGGCACACGCTGGAACAATTGAATCGTCTTCATGATCAGGTCATCAAAGTCCAGGGCCTGATTTTTCCGGAGGCGTTTCTGGTATTCTTCGTAAACATCGCTGACAACCTGTTCGAAATAGCCCCCAGCAGTTTTTGCATATTCTTCCGGGTCGATGAGTTCGTTTTTAGCAGAGCTGATGGAACCCAAAATCGCCCGCGGATCAAATTTCTTTGGATCAATATTCTTTTCCTTTAATATCCCTTTAATGACGGATTGCTGGTCGCTTGAATCCAAAATCGTAAAATTTCGGTTAAACCCGATGCGGTCGATGTCACGGCGTAAAATGCGGACACACATCGAGTGAAAGGTAGAAATCCAAATTTCTTCTGCAGCGCCGCCCATCATTTTCGCAATCCGTTCTTTCATCTCCCGGGCAGCTTTGTTCGTAAATGTAATAGCCAAAATATTATAGGGATTAACCCGTTTTTCCACAATTAAATAAGCAATTCGATGCGTTAACACTCTCGTCTTGCCGCTTCCGGCCCCGGCCATGATCAACAGCGGTCCGTCCGTGGCTTTTACAGCCTTTTGCTGCTCCGGGTTCAAGCCGTTTATCAATTTATCAGTTAAATATTGCAATCTATCCACCACCAAATACAAACATTTGTTCTTGTTTTTATCATAACGGAATCTGTGTCCTTAAGCAAATTTTATCGGACACTCTTCACGGTTTCTAATGCTAAGTCAAAGTTATCATAAATAGCGTTTCCTACTACAATTACATCCGCGTGCTTGGCCATTTCTGCAGCCTGTTCAGGAGTTGAAATGCCGCCGCCATAAAACAGCTTCGTGTTATTAAGCACCTTTTTCACGTCAGCAACCAATTGCAAGTCGCCGTATTTGCCACTGTATTCTAAATAAAAAATGGGCAGATTAAACATTTTTTCCGCCATCATCGCATAGCCCTTTACATCATCAATGGTCAATTGTGCATTGGCGGAGGAAAGTTGAGCTGCTTTGCAATCGCTATTAAGGATGCAGTAGCCCTCCATGACTATTTCTCCCCAATCCATAATTTCACCAAACTCCTTCACCGCTTGATGATGAAGGCCGGTAATCCATTTTGTATCGGTACTATTTAGGACGGTTGGGATAAAATAAAGATCGAAGCCGGGGGTTACGGTTTCGATGTTTGATATTTCAAGTACACAGGGCACAGTATAGCGACGGATCCTAGCCATCAAATCAAGAACATTTTCAAGCGTAACTCCGTCCGTTCCGCCGACAATCACGGCATCCGTACCAGATTCGCAAATTTTTTCAAGTTGTTCGTCCAATATTTCTTTATTTGGGTCGAGTTTGAACACGTGGCGCCACGTGTGAACATCATACATCTATTAAGCCCCCCAATTCATAATTCCATTAAACCATTATAGCACTAGAGCATTCGATACAAAAACAATACAATGAAACTATTTTTGGAAAATATCGGTATGGTAAATGGAAACTCGCCGATGGCGAGTCCGATAGGACGAAGACAGAGGCGTAGTTGAATTTATACTTTCCTATTAGCTAAAAAGAAAAAACCGGAGAGACTTTCTACTCCGGTTTTTTGATATTTAGGTTATGCCTGGCTGTTTTCTTCCTTGATCCGCTCTAAGACCATTTCATAGGTGTCGTTTCCAAAGTTCAAGCATCGTTTTACGCGTGAAATGGTAGCTGTGCTTGCTCCAGTTTCCGATTCAATTTTGTGGTACGTGTTTCCTTCACGGAGCATTCTAGCTACATCCAGGCGCTGGGCTAAAGCCTGAATTTCGTTAATCGTACATAAGTCATCAAAAAAACGATAGCATTCCTCCAGGTCCTTCAACGAAAGAACGGCTTTAAACAATTGGTCAAGCTCTTTACCACGTAGTTTATTAATTTGCATATAATTTCCCCTTTACCGTATAAATCATTGTACATCAAATGAGACGCTTTGAGAAAGGCCTGGTTTAGCCGGCACTACATTGACCCATGTTTTTCCTGGAACGAGGGGAACCTCTTGGCCCTCCTTCACCGGAACAATTCGTCCGTCTTTGTTCGCCCAATTCACTTCGTTTACTTTTCCCATTTGCAGCAGGTAGGCTTTTCCTCCGGATTTTAAATCCACTTTCAGGTGGCCTGCCGAATCATAAACCTGGTGAACTGCTTCAATGATAAAAATATTATCCAATAGGACTGGCTCATTATTTTCTAAATCCACGGTCTGTTCACCGCCAGAAAAGCGTTTGTACTTGCTAGACTGGGGATCAAACGTAAAAGTCGAATCAGAGATGCCTCCTCTTGAGTAGGAAATCATCACAGATTTTTCTTCATTTCCTGTGACCTTACTCTTTTCGTCCTCTTTTAAAAATGTAAAGCTTGGTGGTGTTTTATCCATCGTATAGTGCTTTTGTTCAACACCCTTTAAAATGTTTTCGTACGTAATGTACGAGTTATGCGGTGCTTTGCGGGCACTGGACCGCTTAAACAATGTACCATCATATTGCATTCCATTTAAGTTATCAACATAGTTGCTCTCAAGCATCTGCCTTGCTTCTTCACTGTACCCATGGGCGATATAAAGAGCGTTTAGACCTTTGGCCAGATCAATATAATAGGCTCGTGAACTTCTTACCGGACCTATATTTGCCGGCTTTTCACTTTGAAAGACAGCTAAGAAACGGGTCATATCCCCTTCTGCAATAAGTTCATAGACAATATCCGCCTTAGACAAGCCTGATTGCGGCCTAGCCTTTGGGTGATTATTAATCATGACTGCGACTGCTCTTCCATCTGTTTTCGTTTCTGATTTTACGCCAGTAAGAGGAAAATAGTAGGCGACTTCTTCCTTCTTTTCTTCTTTTTCCACTACCTTGTCAACCACTTTTTCTTTTGGTTCCAGTGGTTTTACCGTTTCTTCTTTCTTACTGCATCCGGAGAACAGTAAAAGAAGCGCTGCTGCTGCAACAGCCCATTTTTTCATCCAGTCAACACCCCTGTTTCCTCTCCATACATCCAATCACTTTCGCGCGTTAAATCATTAACTTAATTATAGTTTAACGCATTATCGATGGAAAGAGTACTGTTTTGTTCATCACATCATACATCCCCTGCTGGGTAATCCGAATATACGGCAAATGCGTCGTTGAGAAAAACAACAAGCTATAAATCGGATCGGAAAAGCTGTAGCCTCGATTTTTCAATTCCTCAAGCAGACGTTTCTCCTGAACCATTAACTCCTCCATCGGAAGATTTGACATAATTCCAGCCAATGGCAGCTGCAGCTCGCAAACAACCTCCCCGCCTTCGACCAGGACGATCCCTCCGTCCAATTCTTTCATTCTATTAAATGCCAAAAGCATATCCTGCTTGTTTTTTCCAATTAAAATGATATCCCCTGTATTGGAAAAGGAACTTGCCAGTGCAGATAAATTATTGGCAAATCCTTTTAACATCGTGTTAATCCGCCATTTCCCTTTGCGGTCAATCAAGGTAAAGAAACACTCATCATGATCGGTTGTCAATTCATCTCCCGAAACATCAATGGCGATGGAATATGGTTTCGTGATAACAGAATTCTCCATTTTGATTCCGAACGGCATGGAAAATTGCAAGTCGTCCATTGTTAATTCCCAGTCTAATTCCATCGGCTTTAAACCATACTGTGACCAATCAACAGAAGGGTAGGCTTCCTCAACCTTCATTCCATTCCGTTTTACCCATTTTCCTTTAGCCAGTACAGATACCGGTGTTGGATTTTCAACGCTTGATAAGAAGTTAATATTTGCTACCCTGCCTGTGGCAATGTTCCCGAGAAGGTGGTCGATGCCGTAGTATCTAGCAATATTAACTGAGGCCATATTATAGGCATCAATAACCGGAACATCTTTTTCAATTGCAATCCGAATCATAGCATCGGTTATTCCCTGCTCGTAAAAAGTCGAAGTAGCCCCGTCCGTATTAAAAATTAATCTATCATATGCGTCAATTCCCAGCCGTTTCATGTCATCAAGAATATCAGGCAGATCAGGGCGAATTGACGAATAGCGGAGGGAAACCATATAGCCCTGCATGAGGCGGTTATAAATTTCCTCACCCGTCATTGCCTCATGGTCACAATCAGCCCCCAAAAGCATCATCTTTGCCAAGGTTTTTTCCGAAGCGCCCGGAAAATGGCCCTCAATTTTCTTGCGCATCCTTTTTGCTTCTTGAATCCAATGAAGCATCATATCATCGCCATTTAAAAGCTTAGGCCAGCCCGTCAGCTCCCCGCCCTGAAGGACCGCGTCGTGCTCTAGCCAGGACTTAATATTACTGTGTGAAAAAGTTTCTTCCTCATACAAAATTTCTGTTTGCGAATCAAACCGGCACCACCAGAACATCGTGGATGGAATCGAGCGGAAATCCCGCAATAATGAAAACGCTTCCCTTTTTGGCAAATTCAAAGCCAGGGCCATATTGTCATTTATTAATGTCGTCGTTCCAAACTGTGATGCATAAGCCGCAAGAGTATGGGGATTATATAATTGAAACGGGTGGGCATGCGGTTCAATATAACCAGGAACAAGGATTTGTTCCGTACAATCAATGATTTCACAGTTTTCTGTGTTGGCAGGCAGGTTCTCGCCAACATAAACAATCCGATCTTCATATATCCAAATATTGGCACGCATCCATTTCTTAAACGTCTGATTTAAGTATAAGGCGTTTTTTAACAGAATGGTGGGGGCTGTTGTCCCATCCAAAACGGATACATGCATGCGTAATTGTCTGTTTTTCCAGCGGTAGCGCTGTTCCAGCATACAAAATCCCTCCCTAAAATGAAACGTATCTATTTATAAATTGTTTGATTTTACAATAAAGAAAACCCTTACAAATTTCTTAGTTATTATACTATCATATTTTGTAATTTAAAGCAGTAAAGAAAATGATAAATATTGTAAAATTTTTGTGAAGGAGTGAACAAAAATGAAAGTAACACCAAACATAGGGATTTTAAACGCCCTAATCCGTATTACCGTTGGACTTACCTTGCTTTCTTGGTGTACTGCTAAATTGGTGAAGCAGCCATGGAGAGATTCCTACTTGTTCGTCGCTCTTTGTGCGGCCATGAAGGTAGCGGAGGGAATTGTCCGCTACTGTCCGATGACGGCATTATTTGAGAAGTGTCAGTACATGGTCGATGAAGGGAAACTCGGCGGATCTGTTGATGGAAACATTGATGCCGCTGATGGGGTTGAAGGGTTGACCGGGGATGCCATGCCGTATAATCCGACCTGATGTTTAAATTAGTAAAGTTTTAAAAAAGGGCTGTCCGCAGGTGCGGCAGCCCTTGAATTTAGAAGACGTGCGCGATAGCCTTAAAACCGATATCCCTCCGGTAAAAAACACCTTCGGACGTTAATTTTACAAGCTCAGCATAAACTTTTTCCTGTGCTTCTGCCAAGTTTCCAGCCTTAGCACCAACCAAAAGAACTCGGCCTCCAGTGGTCACAAACTCACCAGTTTCGTTTTTAGCGGTTCCCGCATGAAAAACATAAACCTGTTCAGGGTCCAAATCTGATAAACCGTCCAGTACAGCACCTTTTACGTACTCCCCAGGATATCCTTTGGAAGCGACCACCACTCCCAGCATGGCCTCTTCATCCCACTCAAGAACAGGAGTGCCGCCATCCAACAATTCATTCACCACTTGAACTAAGTCTGATTTCAAGCGCGGTAAAATTACCTGCGTTTCCGGATCGCCAAAACGGGCATTGAACTCAATTACCTTCGGACCGTTCTCCGTTTTAATCAGACCTGCATATAAAATCCCGCAAAAGCTTCTACCCTCTTGAACCATGGCTTTGGCCGCTGGTTTCAGAATAGTTTCAACGGCTGTCTGAACAATTTCTGCGCCAATTTGCGGCACCGGTGAATAGGCACCCATCCCGCCGGTGTTCGGTCCTTGATCGCCGTCAAAAGCCCGTTTATGATCCTGGGCGATTTCAAGCGGAACCACTACCTCGCCATTGACGAAAGCCATTAAGGAAAATTCTTCTCCGTCCAAAAATTCCTCAACCACTACCCGGGCAGAAGCAGCGCCGAACTGTTTATCTAATAACATGCTTTTGAGGCTTTCCAGTGCTTCCTCCATGGTCATGGCCACGGTAACACCTTTCCCTGCTGCCAGCCCATCCGCCTTTATGACAATTGGAGCACCCTTCTCTTCAACATACTGACGGGCCTCGTCATAAGAAGTAAAGACAGCATAATCAGCCGTTGGAATTTGGTACTTCTCCATTAATTCCTTGGCGAATGACTTGCTTCCTTCGATTTCAGCAGCCGCCTGACTGGGTCCAAATACCCTTAGCCCCGCCTCAGAAAACTTGTCGGCCAATCCCTCAAGAAGCGGCACCTCTGGACCGATTATCGTCAAAGCGACGCCCTGTTCCTTCGCGAACTGGATCAGTTGTTCGTGGCTGGATTCCTCAATCGCAACAAGCTCTGCCACATCTGTCATGCCGGCATTGCCAGGGGCAGCAAACACTTTCTCCACCTGCTGGCTTTCGCTCGCTTTCCGGCAAATCGCATGCTCTCTACCACCGCGGCCAATTACCATAATCTTCACTGTTCTTCACCCCGATTAATGTTTAAAATGTCTGACACCAGTAAACACCATGGCAATTCCATATTCGTCCGCTTTTTTAATTGAATCCGCATCACGGATGGAGCCGCCCGGCTGAATAATCGCTGTAATACCTGCTTTCGCTGCAGCTTCGACGGTATCGTCCATTGGGAAGAAAGCATCGGAAGCTAGCGCCGCACCTTCAGCCTTTGCACCTGCCTGCTTAAGGGCAATTTCTGCAGAGCCAACACGGTTCATCTGTCCAGCACCGATTCCAAGCGTCATGTCCTTGTCAGAAACGACAATAGCATTGGATTTCACATGCTTTACAACCTTCCAGCCCAACTTTAACGCTTCCCACTCAGCGTCTGTCGGCTGTCTCTTCGTTGGAATTGTGATATTCGCATCTTCCAGACTATACCGGTCCTGATCCTGTACAAGCAGTCCGCCTTCAATCGTCGTCATTTTCCGTTCCACTTTTTGTCCCTGTTCAAATGGAATGGTTAACAGACGCAGGTTCTTTTTAGATGTCAAAACCTCAATCGCTTCCTTCGAGAACGAAGGAGCAATAATAATTTCTAGAAAAATTTCATGGAGCTTGCGGGCTGTTTCAGCATCCACTTCCTGGTTTAAGGCAATAATTCCGCCAAAAATGGAAACGGGGTCAGCAGCAAACGCCTTTTCAAAGGCTTCGAATACAGTTTTTCCAGTGCCGACTCCGCACGGATTCATATGCTTAACTGCAACTGCCGCTGGTTCCGTGAACTCTTTCACGATTTGTAGCGCTGCATCAGCATCGTTGATGTTATTATAGGAGAGCTCTTTGCCATGAAGCTGGTCGGCATAAGCAATCGAGAATTTGGAACCAAGCGGCTTTTTGTAAAAAGAAGCCTTTTGATGAGGGTTTTCTCCGTAACGTAAAGATTGCTTCAATTCATAGGTAACCGTCAATTTCTCCGGATTCTCTTCCCCGACAAGATTGGTCATGTATTCGGCAATTAGCGCATCATAAGCGGCAGTATGACGGAATACCTTTGCAGCAAGCTTTCGTCTTGTCTCAAGCGTTGTTTCCCCGTCAGCTTTTAATTCTGCAAGTACGGTTTCATAGTCAACAGGGTCGACAACCACGGTAACATATTGATGATTTTTTGCAGAAGCGCGAAGCATTGCTGGTCCGCCGATATCGATGTTCTCAATCGCATCTTCAACCGTCACATCCGGCTTTTCAATTGTCTGCTGGAATGGGTAAAGATTGACACACACAACCTGAATTGGATCGATGTGATGCTCTTCAAGCTGCTTTTGATGGTCTGCTTCGCCATGTTTCGCTAGCAAGCCGCCGTGAATAAATGGATTTAATGTTTTGACACGGCCTTCCAAAATTTCTGGAAATCCGGTAACGTCCGTTACACTAAGAACAGGCAGCCCCTGTTCCTGCAGCATTTTTTTCGTCCCGCCAGTCGAAACAATCTCAAATCCTAGATTGATCAATTCCTTTGCAAATTCGCTTACCCCGTTTTTGTCTGATACACTAATTAGCGCGCGCTTTTTCATTTTGTAATGCATCTCCTTTTGTCAATAACATCTGCAGAATTGATGGGTATAGCTTGTGTTCAATCTCCTGAATCTTCCACTGTAGGCTTTCTCTCGTTTCATTTTCCTCAATTCGTACCCGTTCCCGGACAATGACCGGCCCTGTATCCATTCCTTCATCGACAAAATGAATGGTCACGCCGCTCCATTTGGCGTTTGCAGCTAATGCCTGGCCAATCGCATCCTTGCCCGGGAAGTCAGGAAGCAATGAAGGATGGATATTGATAATCCGTCCTTCATATTCACTTAACAAGGTAGAGCCAACCAGCCTCATATAGCCTGCCAGCACAATCAAATCGACTTGTTTATTTTTCAATAACATGACGATTTCTTCTTCATAAGCTTCCTTGTTTGGATAGTCCTTGGCGTTAAAAACAAATGTAGAGATTTCAGCCTCCCGCGCCCGCTCAATCACATAAGCACCCGGTTGGTCGCAAACAAGCAGGGAGAGGTTTGCTGAAAGCTGCTTCGCTTGGACAGCGTCGACAATCGCTTGAAAATTACTTCCGCTTCCGGATGCAAAGATTGCGATATTTTTCATCGACGTCCACCCCTGCCATTAATTTTGATGCCTTCGCTATCAGTTACTACTCCGATTTCATAAGGGGTTTCGCCGCATTGTTTAAAGTGTTCAAGCACATCAGCAGCATCTTCCTTATTCACCGCTATTACCATACCAATTCCCATATTAAAAATATTATACATCTCTTTATAGTCAATTTGTCCAAGCTCGGAGATCAGCTTAAACACATATGGAATATTCCAGTTTTTCTCATCGAGCTCCGCCCCTAGTCCTTTGGTTAGCATCCTTGGGATATTCTCGATAAATCCGCCGCCAGTGATATGGGCCATGCCTTTAATGTTGAATTTTTTCAATGCTGACAAAATCGGCTTTACATAGATTTTTGTCGGTTTCAGCAATTCTTCTCCCAAGGTGCAGCCAAGTTCATTCACAAATTCAATTAATGACCAATCATTAAATACCTTCCGTACTAAGGAATAGCCATTGCTATGGATACCGCTTGACGCAAGACCAATCAGGACGTCGCCTGCCTTAATCGTTTCACCGGTAATCAAGTTGGACTTTTCACACGCCCCGACCGTAAAACCTGCCAGGTCATACTCATTTCCACGGTAGAGTCCAGGCATTTCCGCTGTCTCTCCGCCAATTAAGGCACATCCGGCTTGCTCGCAGCCATCGGCAATCCCTTTGACAATTGCTTCAATCTTTTCGGGGAGCGCTTTGCCCGTTGCAATGTAATCAAGGAAATACAATGGCTCTGCACCTTGGACGACAATATCATTGACGCACATCGCTACGGCATCAATGCCGATTGTATCGTGGCGGTCCATCGCAAAAGCAATCTTTAGTTTAGTTCCTACCCCGTCCGTTCCTGACACCAAGACCGGCTCTTTTAAGTTTAGGGTCGATAAGTCAAACATCCCGCCAAAACCGCCGAGGCTGCCCAAGACGCCGGCCCGGGCTGTTTTTTGGACATGCTTTTTCATTCTTGCTACGGCTTCATAGCCTGCTTCGATATCAACACCAGCTTGTTTGTATGCATTAGCCACTGCTGTCACCCCTTTTGGTAGTAGTATTGAAGTGTATCTGGATAGATTTCAGTCGGATAATTTCCGGTAAAACAGCCAAGGCAAAATCCGTTTGTTCCTTCCGTCTGACCAAGGGAGACAAGCATCCCTTCAAGGCTTAAGAACGTTAAGGAATCTGCTCCAATCAGCTGTCTGATCTCCTCAACCGATTTATCTGAAGCAATTAATTCTTCCTTTGAGGATGTATCGATTCCGTAGTAGCATGGGTTTTTGATTGGCGGTGAGCTGATGACAACATGCACCTCAGTCGCCCCTGCTTCCTTCAGCATTTTAACAATTCTTCTGCTCGTTGTTCCGCGGACAATCGAGTCATCGACCATGACGACACGCTTCCCTTCGACTACCCCTCGGACAGCCGACAGCTTCATTTTTACCCCTTGCTCACGGAGCGACTGGGACGGCTGGATAAAAGTCCGGCCGACATATTTATTTTTAATTAAGCCCATCTCATAGGGAATACCCGACTCTTCGGCATAGCCAATTGCAGCAGAGATGCTGGAATCTGGAACTCCTGTCACCACATCTGCCTCAATTGGCGCCTCCATGGCCAATCTTTTCCCCATATTTTTGCGGGCGGTATGCACATTGATTCCCTGGATGTTGCTGTCCGGTCTTGAAAAATAAACATATTCCATCGTACAAATCGCTTTTGTTGAACTAACCGAAAACATCTCTGACTTGATTCCATTTTCGTTGATGATTAATAGCTCTCCTGGCTCAACATCGCGAATATATTCGGCGCCAATTACGTCAAACGCACACGTTTCCGAAGCGACCACATAAGCATCGCCAAGGCAGCCAAGTGAAAGCGGCCGTAATCCATGCGGATCGAGTGCCACCATTAATTCGGTTTCGGTCAAAATCAAATACGCATAGGCTCCTTTTAGCATCGAAAGAGCGTTTTTCACCTTGTCGTTCATGTTCGGGAATCCGCTTCTTCTGATCAAGTGGGCAAGCACCTCAGTATCTGAGCTCGTTTGAAAAATGCTGCCTTGGGCTTCAAGCTGATGTTTTAAAGAAGTAGCATTTACAAGATTGCCGTTATGAGCTAGGGCGAGGCTGCCCGTCTGCGAATGAAACAGGAGGGGCTGGACATTTTCATATCCCCCGCCGCCTGCTGTTGCATAGCGGACATGACCAATCGCTGTGTTGCCAGTTAACTCTGCCATTCTATCAGCAGTAAAAATTTCTGTAACCAGTCCTTCGCCCTTGACCACTTTCAGCGTATTGCCGTCATTAACGACAATGCCGGTTCCTTCCTGGCCGCGGTGCTGCAGGGCATGCAGCGCGTAATAAGTCAGCTGGGCTGCATCCTTATGGCCCCAGACACCAAAGACTCCGCACTCCTCGTTTAATCCCTTGATTTCAGCAAGCATGGGATTGCCCCCTTCCAGGCAGCTTTTAATTCTTCCACAGACGACTCAAGGACAGTTTGCTCTCCGGATACCACACTCATTGTTCCTGAATTATTCACTTCGCCGATCAAGGCGGCTTCTACTAAACTTTCAAACTCTGCTTGGTGTTCCTTTTTTACTGATAAAAGGAAACGGGACTGCGTTTCACTGAATAAGGCAGAAACTAGGTTTCCAGCGACATTCACTTTCGCCCCAAGCTGTGGATTTTCAAACAGACATTCTGCTAAAGCAACGGAAAGGCCGCCTTCTGACAAGTCATGAGCAGACTGAACCACTCCGGCACGAATCGCTGCAAGAACTTGCTGTTGTCTGTCTTTTTCGATTTGAATATTTAATTCCGGTGCCTTTCCAAAAACCTGCCCGTTGTTAAGGAGCTTTTGCAGCTCGCTGCCGCCAAATTCATCCTTAGTTTCTCCGACTAAATAAATCAGGTCACCGCTGTTTTTAAAGTGCTGAGTTGTAATATGATCAAGGTCTTCGATTAGTCCAACCATCCCAATAACAGGTGTCGGATAAATCGCGGTACCGCTTGTTTCGTTATATAAAGAGACGTTTCCGCCGATAACTGGTGTTTCTAATACCCGGCAGGCTTCACTGATACCGTCTGCCGCTTTTTCAATCTGCCAAAATACTTCCGGCTTTTCCGGGTTACCGAAATTAAGGTTATCGGTAATCGCTAGTGGTTCCGCGCCAGAACAAATGATATTTCTTGCTGCTTCCGCCACAGCAATTTGCCCGCCCGTTTCCGGGTCTAAATAGACGAAGCGGGAATTACAGTCAGTTGTCATTGCCAGTGCTTTGCGGGTGCCGCGAATTCTTACTACGGAAGCGTCTGACCCCGGAGCGATGACTGTATTGGTGCGAACCATATAATCGTATTGTTGATAAACCCATTCCTTGCTGGCAACAGTTGGCTGGCTTAATAGTTTTACCAGTGTTTCTTGTAAGTTTTCTACTTGTGGAATTTCGTTCTCCATCGCCTGGAATTCTGCAAAATATGCAGGCTCCATGGATGGCATGTTGTAAACAGGCGCGTCCTCCGCTAAGGAATCGACCGGAACGTCGGCTACCACTTCACCGTGATGAATCAAGCGCAGTTTCTTGTCATCCGTTACCTTTCCAATTGCAACAGCCTCTAAATCATATTTTTCAAAAAGCTCGACGATTTCCTGCTCACGGCCTTTTTTCACGACCACCAGCATGCGTTCCTGTGATTCTGACAACATCATTTCATAGGCAGTCATGCCAGTTTCCCGCTGCGGAACAAGGTCAAGGTTCATTTCGATACCCATTCCGGCTTTGCTGGCCATTTCAGCAGAGGAGCTTGTAAGTCCCGCTGCACCCATATCTTGAATGCCGACAAGGGCATCGGAATGAATCAACTCAAGACAAGCTTCTAGAAGGAGTTTTTCCATAAATGGGTCACCGACTTGAACTGCTGGTCGGTCTTTATCGGACTCTTCGGTTAATTCTACAGAAGCAAAGGTTGCCCCGTGAATGCCATCACGGCCGGTTTTCGCGCCGACATACATAACGGTGTTTCCGGCACCGTGCGCTTGGCCTTTTTTAATATCCTTGTGGTCGATAAGGCCAACACACATTGCGTTAACGAGCGGGTTGCCCTCATAGCAATCCTCGAATTGGATCTCGCCGCCAACAGTTGGGATTCCGATACAGTTTCCATAACCGGCAATCCCGGCAACGACTTCTTTAAAAAGGTATTTGACTCTGGAAGAAGAATCCAACTCGCCAAAACGAAGCGAGTTTAATAGGGCAATTGGGCGTGCACCCATCGAAAATACATCACGGATAATCCCGCCGACTCCGGTTGCAGCGCCCTGGTACGGTTCAATTGCGGATGGATGGTTGTGGCTTTCAATTTTAAATACAACCGCCTGACCGTCGCCAATATCAACGATCCCTGCACCCTCGCCAGGACCTTGAAGAACCTTCGGGCCACTGATTGGGAACTTTTTCAATACAGGCTTTGAGGTTTTGTAGCTGCAGTGCTCAGACCACATGACGGAGAAAAGGCCTGTTTCGGTATAATTCGGTGTCCGGCCCAAGATATTTTCAACCAAGGCAAATTCCCCATCGGATAAACCCATTTGCTGATATAGTTTCTCTTGCTTAATCTGTTCTGGATTTGGTTCAAGCTTTAACAACATGTGCTTCCCTCCAAGCCTTTACGATTGATTGGAACATTTTCAGACCGTCCGCGCTTCCGAGCAAGCTGTCAACAGCACGTTCTGGATGCGGCATCATTCCGAGCACGTTTCCTTTTTCATTGATGATTCCGGCAATATCAGCGAGGCTTCCGTTCGGGTTTTGCTGATAGGTAAAGACGATTTGGTTGTTTGCCTTTAATTGTTCGAGTGTTTCTTCGTCGCAATAATAATTTCCTTCGCCGTGGGCGACTGGAATGGTGATGGTTTGCCCTAGTGCGTATTCACCTGTAAACATTGATTCGTTATTTTCTACCTTTAATTCGACTGGTTTGCATATAAATGAAAGACTTTCGTTTCGTCTCATCGCCCCAGGCAGCAGGCCAGCTTCTAAGAGTATTTGAAAACCATTGCATACTCCCATTACCGGCTTTCCAGCCTCGGCCGCCTTGATGACTTCCTTCATGACCTTGCTGAAGCGGGCAATCGCACCCGTGCGAAGGTAATCCCCATAAGAGAAACCGCCTGGCAGAAGAATGCCGTCAAATTCGTCTAAGTTGTCTGTATCATGCCAAACGTATTCGACTTCCTCACCGAGTTCGTCTTTTACGGCATGGTACATATCGATATCACAGTTGGATCCCGGAAAAACGATGACCGCAAATTTCACTGTGCGACACACTCCTCTACTTCATATCGGTAGTCTTCGATAACCGGATTGGCGAGCAGCTTGCTGCAAATTTCGTTGATGACTTCATCGATATCGCGTTCTGATTTTTCAAGAGTCAATTCCATGTATTTGCCGATGCGGACATCCGCAACTTCCGGGTAACTTAAAGAGTGAAGGGAATGGGTAACCGCCTTTCCCTGCGGGTCCAATACGCTCTCTCTTAATGTGACGAATACCTTAACTTTATACATGCTGATGTCCTCCAAGTCTTTTAAGAATAGTTTCATAGGCTTCGGTTAAGCTTCCTAAATCGCGGCGGAATACGTCTTTATCAAGCTTTTCGTTTGTCTTCTGATCCCACAGGCGGCAGGTGTCAGGGGAAATTTCGTCGGCTAATAAAATTTGTCCATCTTGGTCTTTGCCAAATTCAAGCTTAAAGTCAATAAGATTAACGCCAAGATTATCGAAAAAGTTTATTAACACTTCATTGATTTGCAGTGCTTTATCTCGTAAAATACTGATTTCTTCAGTTGTTGCGGCTTTCAGTTCGAGGATGTGGCTTTTTGTGACGAGCGGGTCACCCAAGTCATCGTTTTTTAAATAAAATTCCACGATTGGCGCTGATAGCGGGCGGCCTTCTTCGACTCCCAAACGTTTTGAGAAGGATCCTGCAGCTATATTGCGGACGACGACCTCAAGCGGGATAATGGAGACTTTTTTAACTAATTGCTCGGTTTCGGATACGCGTTTGATGAAATGCGAGTCTATTCCTTGTTCTTTAAGCTTTAAAAATAGAGAACTAGTAATCTCGTTATTCAAACGGCCTTTACCGGTGATGTCAGCCTTCTTTTGTCCATTAAAAGCGGTGGCAGAGTCTTTATACTCGATTAAAACAATTTGCGGGTCTTCAGTTGAATAGATACGCTTCGCTTTTCCTTCATATAGCATTTCTTTCATCTTGGGTCGCTCCTTATTTTTCAAAATTGGGAATCTTCAGTATAGGTAAAGGGGCATAACCATGTCAGTGATGCCCCTGTTTAATTTTTTTCGTGTTATCTTGCTTCCTTAAGCATTTAATCCTAATCGATCAAAAATGGTATCCACATGCTGAAGGTGGTAGCTGTAATCAAAGCAATCGGCAATTTCCTCAGCAGACAGCTTTGAAGTAATTTTTTCTTCCGCTTCGACTAAGCTGCGGAATGGAACCTGCTTTTCCCATGCTTCCATTGCCTTTGGCTGGACAGTGTCGTAAGCCGCTTCGCGGGATAAGCCTTTATCAATCAGTGCTAGCAGCACGCGCTGAGAGTAAATCAAGCCAAGCGTACGATCCATATTGCGCTTCATGTTTTCCGGATAAACCGTTAAATTCTTAATGATATTTCCAAAACGGTTCAACATATAATTCAACGCAATTGTGGCATCCGGCAGGATAATCCGCTCAGCGGAAGAATGGGAGATATCGCGCTCATGCCATAGTGGAACATTCTCATAAGCCGTCATCATGTAGCCGCGAATGACGCGGGCCATCCCTGTCATATTCTCTGAACCAATCGGGTTACGCTTATGCGGCATCGCCGATGACCCTTTTTGTCCTTTTGCGAAAAACTCTTCTACCTCACGCGTTTCACTTTTTTGCAGTCCGCGGACTTCTACGGCAAATTTTTCAATCGAAGTGGCAATTAACGCAAGCGTCGACATGTAATGGGCATGACGGTCACGCTGCAAGGTCTGTGTAGAAATCGGCGCCCGTTGAATACCTAATTTTTCACAAACGTACTGTTCGACAAACGGATCGATGTTGGCATACGTTCCAACTGCACCGGAGATTTTCCCAAACTCCACACCTTGGGAAGCCTGCTTAAAACGCTCCAGGTTCCGCTTCATTTCTTCATACCAAAGGGCAAGCTTTAAGCCAAACGTTGTTGGCTCCGCATGTACGCCGTGTGTCCGGCCCATCATAACCGTATATTTATGTTCAATCGCCTTATTTCGCAAAATCTCAATAAAGTTTTCGATGTCCTTAAATAAAATCGCATTGGCTTGCTTTAAAACATAGGAAAGGGCTGTATCAACCACATCCGTAGAAGTTAAGCCATAATGAACCCATTTACGCTCTTCACCTAGTGTTTCAGATACGGCACGGGTAAAGGCAACAACATCATGTCTTGTTTCTTCTTCAATTTCCTTAATCCGGTCAATATTAAAGGAAGCATTTTCGCGCAGCTTTTGAACATCCTCTTTTGGAATCTCGCCTAACTCGGCCCACGCTTCACATGCGAGAATTTCCACCTCAAGCCAAGCCTTGAAGCGGTTCTCCTCCGTCCAAATGGCTCCCATTTCTGGTCTCGTATAACGATCAATCATCTTTTATCCTCCGATCTTCACTGTGGCAGCCGCCCAAATACTGCTCTTTTGGATTTCAACAAGGGCATCTTCTACATTATCACGCAAGATAGTAACATGGCCCATTTTTCGCTTCACCTTTGGTTCTTTTTTTCCGTACAAGTGAACCTTCCAATCGTTCATGGCCGGAATTTCTTGATATAAGCTTTCAAGATGCTCCCCTAATAGGTTGACCATAACAACTGGTTTTAATAGCTCAGTGCTTCCTAATGGCCAGCTGCAAATAGCGCGGATATGCTGCTCAAATTGCGATGTTTCGCAGGCCTCAATGGAGTAGTGCCCGGAATTGTGCGGCCGCGGTGCTAATTCGTTAATGTAAATTTCACCATCAGCAGTCACAAACATCTCCACCGCAAGCGTTCCTACTAATCCGAGGTAGTCGGCAATCTGTTTCGCCTTTTGAATCGCCAGGGCTTTTGTTACCTCCGAAATCCGTGCCGGAACAATCGTCTGATGCAATATATTGTCTACGTGAATGTTCTCCGCTACTGGTAAAATCGCTGTTTCCCCATCCAGTCTGCGCGTCACAATCACGGAAATTTCTTTTTCAAATGGGACCCATTGCTCTAGCACACATTCGCCATGATTAATAAGGGCTTCCCCTTTTTCTAAATCACTATGTTCCTTTATGACCAGCTGGCCTTTTCCGTCATAGCCGCCTCTTGCCGTTTTTAATACAGCAGGATAGCCCACGGCTTCAATTTTTAAATATAAATCTTCCACACTATAAATCTCTTCGTATGGAGCCACTTCAGCCCCTGCGTTCCGAATCGCCGCCTTCTCTGTGATTCGGTTCTGGGTAATGGTCAATAGCTTTGGTCCCTGCGGAACATAGGCTTGTTCGCAAAGCCAGCTTAATGTATCTGCATCAATATTTTCAAATTCATACGTGATCACGTCACTTACCGTAGCTAACCGGCCGATTGCCTCGCGGTCATCATAAGCGCCGATGACTTCCACATCTGCCACTTGCCCGCAAGGAGAGTCCGCAGTCGGCTCTAAAACGGCAATCCGAAAGCCTTGAGCTTTAGCCGCCAACGCCATCATTCTGCCAAGCTGGCCGCCGCCAATAATACCGATTGTCGCCCCTGGTAATATAACTTTATTATTCAAGTTCATCACTGCTTTCTAACACTGCGTTTTTAGTCGCTTCCCGCCTTGCTTCCAATCTGCCCGCTAACTCCACGTCAGTGGCAGCGAGAATTTGTGCCGCCAAAAGCCCGGCATTCATTGCGCCAGCCTTGCCAATTGCAACCGTCGCAACCGGTACACCGCCTGGCATTTGCACGATCGACAGCAAAGAGTCGAGTCCATTTAAAGCCTTCGTCTGGACAGGAACACCGATGACAGGAAGAGTTGTTTTCGCAGCCACCATACCCGGCAAATGCGCTGCCCCGCCTGCTCCAGCGATAATTACCTTTAAGCCTTTTTGTCTGGCATCTTCTGCGTATGAAAACATCAAATCTGGTGTCCGATGTGCAGAAACGACTTTCTTTTCATATGGGATTTCAAGCTCTTCCAAAATATCGCATGCATGCTTCATAGTTTCCCAGTCCGACTTGCTTCCCATAATTACGCCGACCAAGTTCTTCATTCCGCTGGTCCCCCTATAAAACTTTTTTAGAAAAATAAAATACCCGGACAAATGGTATCTCTAAAAGAGAAAGCCATTTGTCCGGGCATGGAAAATCAAGAACACAAATCTAAGGGGGATGCCCCTTATGTGCCGAACATATTGACTTTCCCTCATAGTCCAATAATTTACGGTTATTGGGTAGAGACTTATGGGCCATATTCCCATTGATATATGAGGGTAAGAATAATTTCGTAATTTCTAAACTTATCTTACCAAGCATTTTAGTAGGCTGTCAACCAATAATCGAACATTATTTTTAAATATTACTGTAATGTTCGTGTTTTACTCGATAATTCTTGCCTCAAAGATAATTTTTCTTCCGGCTGGCTCGTAAACGGTTTCATTGCCTTTCTTGACCTCTTGAAAAATAGGTTTCTCTATTCGGCTAACAGGCGTATACCCCTGCTCCTTTATCCGATTTAAACATTCCTCAATACTCTCATTATCCTGTACCTCAAATTGCATCTTCTTTTTGCTCATTTAAATAATTTACCTCGTTTCACGGATTTGACCCAGAAACCGCCATGAATGGTTTTTGGCTCATAGGCAATGATGAAGGCTTTTGGATCAATATTTTTAATCGTATCATATAATTTTAACTCAAATTTTCTTGGCGTGAGAATCTGCAGTGCCATCCGGTTACCTTCCAGCCCATGCGCCTCCCAGTCAGTCACGCCATAGCCATTTTCCCTTAACAGCTTCGGCAAATTCTTATCATACTCTGCTGTAATGACATTAACGGTAATATAACCGAGCGCCAGCTTCTCTTCAATTTTCATACCGACTATAACGCCAATCCCATAACCGACTGCATAGGCAATCAGGTTCTGAATCTCATTTAAATTGTTTAAAACCAGACCCAGACCCATCACATAAATGACTACCTCAATCATGCTAAGGAACGCGGCCAAATACCTCTGCCCTTTTAAAGTTAGAATCATCCTAATAGTAAAAAATGACACATATACAATATTAATGATAAGGATAATTGCAACCATAACATAACTATTCTCCAACATTGAATGCCCTCCTAAACCATGCTTCCCCTACTTTAACATATTCATCTATCAAGGTCAGTCAGAAGGGACGTTCGCTTTTTCCCCAGCAAGCCGGTTCGCTGCCTGTTTAATGAACAGCGTATCCTCCGCAAGCATGATGTCGTGGTCAAAAAGTGTTTGGGCAATAATCCTTCTCGCCTTAATGCCGGCTTCCCAATAAAAAGCGTCATCGACCAGTCCGGTGATGGTATACTCAATCCCATGATAGTTAGCGTTGATCGCTGTAATGCCAAAAACACTAAAGGGCTCTACAATACAATTTTCTCCGTCCATCTTTAAACAGTCTTGATTAACTTCATTTATTTTTTCACAGGCCAGCTCCAGGACCGATAAAACCTCTTCGGGATTCTCCCGATAGCTGATCACCACGTTTTCAATCACGCGCATTTGTTCAATGTTATAATTATGAATTTGTTTGATTTCCCCATTGCTGATCGTTAACAGCTTCCCGCTCCACTCACGGATTTTAATAAACCTAAGACCAATTTCCTCAACCGTTCCACTGAAAGTGTTATTGATCGTAATAAAATCTCCTTTATGGAGCTGTTTTTCATAAATTAAAAAAGTGCCCGAGAGAAGGTCCCTAATCAGGCTTTGCGCACCAATACCAACAATGACCCCGACTACCCCCGCGCCGGCGAGAAATCTCCCAAAATTATCGACATATTGAGAGAGCGCGTAAAAAATAACCCCAATCGTCGCCAAATACCTAGTAAAGGAGCGGACCATACTCGCAATCGTCTCCTCTTTCCGCTCCTCAATAAAATGCGTCCGCTGAAAAAACTTATGAATAACCCGATTAATCACAAACACACCCAACCAAGCAATCACAGCCGCTAAACAAATACTCGTCAATCTATACTCATGAAGCCAATCAAACCATGCCATCATTCCACCTCCAGTGAAGCATGGGGACGGTTCTTGTGCATCACTTCATCCCGCCTATCCTTATTCTTTACAAAGAATCGCAGGATTTACTATTTTTAGGGGAAAATATTGAAACATGGGGAAACATGGGTGAAGCATGGGGACGCTTCTTGTGCATCAAAAAAGGTGAAAATGAAACACAAGAACCGTCCCTTTGCATCAGGTCAGATGGGGTGATTTCGTGGTTAGAACCGTTCTGCTTGCCATTTTGCTTACTTGTATATTTCAAAATGCTACATTTGCTGCACATCAGGAAAAAGCAGCTTTTATTCGCCATGATGATTTATGGATAAAAGCCGCCACTAAAGAAAGGAAGTTGACGGAAGGTGAATATGTAAGGTACCCAAAGTGGTCCTATGACGGACAATGGCTTGCCTATTTAAAGGCCGTTAAACAGGATGGAAATATCGTTTATGATGGCGAGCTATGGCTCTATAATCTTCATACTAATAAACATTTTAAGATGGCTTCAAAAGTTAACAAAAACTTTCAATGGTCCGGCCGTGAAAATAAACTTGCTTATCTCGTCGACAAGACTCTTTATGTAGTAGATACTAAACCTTCTAAATCCTTGCTGGCTTCGATGCTGGCTCAAGGCGTGGAGAACTTTTCTTGGCTTCCTAACGGGGATGGTTTATTGATCTCCGCCAAAAAAAGTGAACAGCTTCATTCTGATATTATTTTATCCATGGTTATGTTAGAGGTGGACAGGCATAGGCCGATTGTAAAGAACCTGTTTACAATACCTGTTGGGGAGGATGAATACTTTGTCAGCACAAGTTCGTTTAAGTGGTCATCTAATAAGGGCTGGATTAGCTTTTTATTAATTCCGACTGCTTCCATGTCGGCAGATGCGAATACACTTTGTCTGCTGTCTGCTGACGGGGCGGTTTTTAAAAAAGTGGATGAGATGTTGAATTATGTGGAATGGATGCAGTGGGCGCCAGCCGGGACTAATTTAGCTTATATTAGCGGAGTCGGAAGGGAAGCGACTTATAATAAGCATTTGTTGCTGGTGAGGCCTACTCCTTTGAAAAAAGAGCTTATAACGCCGGCCAAGGGGTATGCCGACCGGGATTTAGTTTGGAAAAATGAAACGGTAGTGGTTGTTTCCCGATCAGCCGAAAGTAAGGAGGGCAGACTGGATGAACGGCCTCTTCCTCGGTTATTAGAGGTGAATCTCCTTACCGGGAAACAAAAGCAAATTACCTTTCCTCAAAAAAATAATGGTGATTTTGTACCAATGGTTGGAAAGGGGCAGCTTTATTGGATAAGGACTGACCGACAGAAAGCAGACGTACTTGCTTCCCACTTTAATAAAAAAGAAAAACATTGGATTAAAAACATTACGGTCCCAAGCAGTTATTATGAAAAGTGGAATTGGGAAGAAGTATTTGATTTATATACTGGGGTGATGCGTGGGGACGGTTCTCATGCATCATCCAGCTAAATAGCAAACAAAAAAAGACAACCATTTTCAGGTTGTCTTTTTTTGTTTGCCCGGCAGCGTCCTACTCTCACAGGGACTTGCGTCCCAACTACCATCGGCGCTGAGAAGCTTAACTTCCGTGTTC
>NZ_JBHSHV010000028.1:0-414213 GCF_042653105.1 Neobacillus sp. GCM10023253 | reverse complement strand
TTCTTCACTTCTACTATAAAAAAATAGTAGCACAAACCATGGCCTTGGTTTGTGCTACTAATCTTAGTATGTTTGTGCATCAATTTTCGCAAATATGTTGCTCCATGTAACCGAATTCGGCCTTTAGGCACGACCGCGGAATGAGGCAGCAGAACCGTCCCCATGCATCACAAGAAAGGAATTCAGGTTGTTATGGAAATAAAAAAGGTATCAATTATTGGATTAGGGGCTTTAGGGATTTTGTTTGGCCATCATTTGACCAAGAAAATGTCAAAGAATGATTTAAGGATAATTGCCGATCAGGATCGAATTGTGAGGTATCAAACTGACGGGGTATATTGCAATGGTGAACGCTGTGAATTCCATTATGTAACACAAGAGGAAAAATGCGAACCAGCTGATCTATTGATTTTCGCGGTGAAATATGAGGGGTTGAAGGCGTCAATACAAGCTGCAAGAAGTCATGTTGGAGAAAACACAATCATTTTATCACTGCTAAATGGCATCAGCAGTGAGGCTGTTATTGGCAAAGCGTTTGGGATGGATAAAATCCTATATAGTGTCGCCCAAGGTATGGACGCCGTTAAGGTTGGCAATGAGCTAACGTATGCCAATAAGGGAATGATCTGTTTTGGGGACCGGGAATTTGGAGTAATTTCAGATAAGGTCAAGAGTGTGGCGGCATTTTTTGAAAAAATGGAACTTCCTTATCAGGTAGACACAGATATGAAGAAGAGATTATGGGGCAAATTTATGCTTAACGTTGGTGTGAATCAAACGGTTGCTGTTTACAGGAGCGACTATGGTGAAATACAGCGGGAAGGACAAGCAAGAGATACGATGATTGCTGCTATGCGTGAGGTCATTGCGTTGTCTGAGAAAGAAGGAGTCCATTTAACGGAGGCAGATTTAGACTATTGGTTAACCGTGCTGGGCACCTTGAGTCCTGAAGGAAAGCCGTCAATGGCACAAGATGTCGAAGCAAAACGATTCAGTGAAGTGGATTTATTCTCAGGCACGGTTTTAGAACTAGGGAAGAAATTTGGCATTCCAACGCCGGTCAACAAAGAGCTTTACGAGCGGATTAAGTTGATGGAAAGTAAGTATTAATTAGAAAAAACACAAAGGGGCAGACTCCCATTACAACTAAGTAATGGAAGTCAGCCCTTTTTAATTGGTTTCAACTCTGATATTCGGAAAAGTTATGAGGCAAAAGAACCGTCCCCATGCATCACAACCAGTTCTGTGACCAGTCTTCTATGCTGTTCATGAGCGGTTTTAGTGCCAGGCCTTTGTCGGTTAATGAATATTCGATTCGGACTGGAGTTTCCGGGAAGACTTCCCGTTTTACGATTCCCTCATTTTCCAAATCCTTTAACCTTTCTGAGAGCACTCTGCCGCTTACACCAATTGAAGATTCAATCGTGCAAAACCGCTGCGGACCAGATAAAAGTTGGTAAATAATCATACCAGTCCATCTTTGGCTCAAAAACCCCATGGCTTTTTCAAAGCGAGGACAAATCGATTTATCCAATTGAATCAACTCCTTATTAATTATTATAAACATATTTATAAATAATTAAATTATTTTTTACAATTTACATACTTGACACTACTAACTTATCACAATATACTTACTTACATAAAGTAACTAACTAACAAATTGTTTTTTTAAACAAAAACAAAATCAAAGGAGTGCATAGTAAATGGCAATAAAAAATGAAGTGGTAACAACTATCTTACGAGTATTTTTGGGGGCAACCTTCTTAATACATGGGATTGCAAAATTTCAAGGCGGCATTGAAAATACGGTCGGCTTTTTTGAAAGTATAGGTATTCCGGGTTTTACAGCGTATGTGGTTGCTCTAATCGAATTAATTGGTGGCATCGCGGTTATTTTAGGAATAGGAACAAGAGTAATTTCGATTCTCTTTGCAATTGTTTTGGCTGTTGCCATTGTAAAAGTAAAAATTGCAGTCGGATTTCTTGGCAATGGCCAAATGGCAGGCTACGAGCTTGACTTAGCTTTAATGGCAATTTCTATCTATCTTGCTGTAGCAAACAAATCTGTTCTAGCATTGGATAACGTCCTGTTTCGCTCTGAGAAAGCCTAAAAGGAGGTAACAAAAATGAACTTTCATCGTGAACCTATTACATTTGTAGGCCAAGTGAACCTAAAGGTAGAAAATTTACAACGTTCATTAGCTTTTTATCAACAGGTGATTGGTTTTAAGGTATTGGAACAATCTGAAAGGTCCGCTAGCCTTACTGCTGATGGAAAGACCGTTTTATTATCCATCGAACAACCAACGAACGTGGTACCTAAGCAGGGAAAAACAACCGGATTGTATCACTATGCCCTGCTACTTCCAAAACGTTCTGATTTAGCAAGAATCGTGCAGCATTTTGCAGAAATCGGCTTGCGGTTCGGTTCATCCGATCATCTTGTGAGCGAAGCGCTTTATTTATCTGACCCTGATGGAAATGGAATTGAAATTTATATCGACCGTGACCCTTCCGTTTGGAATTGGAACAAGGGAGAGGTGGCAATGGCGGTTGACCCGTTGAATTTCTCCGACCTGCTTTCTGGCGGGAAACAGCCTGCATGGGAAGGGCTGCCGGCGGGCACTGTGATGGGGCATATCCATTTACATGTTTCCGAATTAAAAAAGACAGAAGAGTTTTATATAAAAGGTCTTGGATTTGAAGTGGTAAACCGATTTGGAAGTCAGGCACTTTTCATTTCCGATGGCAAATACCATCACCATATTGGTTTAAATACTTGGAATGGCGTAGGCGCGCCTGCACCTTCTCCTAATAGTGTTGGGCTTGAAACATTTACACTCATGCTGGCAAATGAGGAAAAGAGAAATAATATAATAAATCAACTGAAGAGTATTGGAGCAACCGTTACTGAAGAAAATGGTTCGTTCATTACTTCTGATCCTTCAGGTAACCGCATCATCCTGAAAGTATGAAAAATTATTCATCATAACTGGAGGAATAAGCTGTTATGGGACAGGAAAGAAATACTGGAATAGAAATTGGCCTCTATACACTTGGGGATATATGTGTAGATCCTAATACTGGTCAAACGGTCAGTGCAGGGCAAAGAATAAAGGAAATAATGGCTGCCGCTACACTCGCCGACGAAGCTGGACTTGATGTGTTTGGAGTGGGTGAACATCACCGCTTAGACTATGCCACGTCTGCCGTTCCAGTTGTTTTAGCGGCAATTACGCAAAAAACTAAACGAATTAAATTGACAAGTACCACGACCGTATTAAGCACGGTTGATCCTGTTCGTCTGTTTGAAGATTTCGCTACGCTGGATTTGCTTTCAGAAGGAAGGGCAGAAATCATGGCAGGACGCGGGGCATTCATAGAATCCTTCCCTCTATTCGGGTATGAAATAAATGATTATGACGCCTTGTTCTCGGAGAATATCGATTTATTTTTAAAGCTTAACGAAAACGAGAGGATTACCTGGGATGGCCACTTTCGTTCCTCTTTAAAAAATGCTGAAATTGCTCCGCGGCCTTTCCAAAACCAGATACCCGTTTGGATTGGTGTAGGGGGAACGCAGGAAAGTGCGGCCCGTGCAGGCAGGCTAGGTGTTGGGATGGCTTTGGCAATACTCGGCGGCGACCCAGTTCGATTCAAGCCACTGGTAGAACTGTACCGTAATGCGGGCATTGCTGCGGGGCATGAGTTGGAAAAATTAAAGGTAGGCGTTACGGGTCACGGGTATATTTCAAAAACAACCCAGCAGGCCAAGGATGAATTTTACCCTTATTATTCAAATTACTGGTCAAATGTAAACCGCCAGCGCGGGATGACAAGTGGAAAAATATCAAAATCAGATTTTGAATCTATGACAGGTCCGGATACCGCCTTGTTTGTGGGAAGCCCACAACAGATTGCGGAGAAAATCCTTCGACAACACGAACTTTTTGGGCACCAGCGGTTTATGGCACAGATAGATATAGGCGGTATTCCATTTAAGAAAATAGCTGAAGGAATTGAATTGTTGGCGACAGAAGTAGCGCCAATCGTGCGGAGAGAAACAAGTAAATAATAATTTATAGGGGTGTAATGAAAATGGGTTTTATAGACAAACTATTTGGGAAACAAACGAAGGAGGAAGTATCCGTGACAACTGAAAAATTAAACATTGGAATTATCTTAGGCAGCACACGCCAAGGTCGTGTAAGCCCGCAGGTTGGAGAATGGGTAAAGGGGATTGCTGATAAACGCGGCGATGCCAACTATGAAATCGTCGATATTGCCGACTTTAATCTGCCTTTTTTAGGAACTACTGATGGTTCTGAACCAGGCATTGCTGCTTGGAATGAGAAATTGGCAAGCCTTGATGGATTTGTATTCATCGTTCAAGAATACAACCACAGTATTACGGGTGCGTTAAAAAATGCCATCGATTTTGCTCGTGAAGCTTGGTATAACAAAGCTGCTGGTATTGTCAGCTATGGCTCGACTGGCGGAGCTCGCGCTGCTGAACATTTACGTGGAATTCTTGCCGAACAAAAAGTAGCGGATGTCCGCACACATCCAACCTTGAGCCTATTTACCGATTTCGTAAATGGAACCGAATTTAAACCACAAGAATTACATCTCAACAATGTAAACGCCATGCTTGATGAAGTTAATGCATGGAGCGGAGCATTAAAAACATTACGATAAAATAGAAAATCACCAAAGAGGCTGACTCAACTTGAGCAGCCTCTATTTTTTTGAGGCATGGGGACGGTTCTCATGCCTCAATTCTTGTTTTTTCAGAAATATATACGGTACTATGTTTGAACACGGGTTTTTAGCTGTCACCGGTCGATGAGGCAAAAGAACCGTCCCTCTGCATCATTTAATACAGTAAAGCGTTAATTTGCTTCATTGCTTGAAAATTCTTAAATAATTATAATCTCTTAAATAAGGTAGTAGAAATGATTGGGAATCAAATTAGTAGAGGCATAAAGCTAGGAGGAGTAAGGGATGGGGAAAAATCATCAAAGTGAGAAGTTGCAGCGAGGTTTAGATAATAGGCACATCCAGTTAATAGCACTTGGAGGTGCGATTGGGGTTGGGCTATTTTATGGCTCAAGTGCCACGATTCAAATGGCTGGTCCGTCTGTTCTGTTGTCATATTTAGTCGGAGGCCTGGTTATTTTCACCATTATGCGAGCGCTGGGAGAAATGGCTGTGGATGAACCGGTTTCAGGTTCATTTAGTTCATACGCCCATCGATATTTAGGGCCGTTTGCCGGTTACTTCACCGGGTGGACCTATTGGTTTATGTGGGTTGTCGTTGGAATGGCTGAGATCACGGTGGTTGGTGTTTATGTGAATTACTGGTTTCCAGATATTCCGCAATGGCTGACAGCACTTGCTGTACTTGTCGTGATTACACTGATCAATCTTGCCAATGTAAAAGCATTTGGAGAGTTTGAGTTTTGGTTTGCACTGGTTAAAGTGGTTGCCATTATTGGAATGATTATTCTTGGATTAGGAATTATCCTTTTTGGCTTCGGAAATGGAGGCCAGCCGATCGCTTTTGAAAACCTTTGGTCTCATGGAGGATTTGTGCCAAACGGAATCAAAGGTATTTTAATGTCGTTGGTTCTTGTCATGTTTTCATTTGGCGGAGTAGAATTGGTTGGAATTACAGCAGGGGAGGCAAAAAATCCTGAAAAGTCGATTCCATCTGCCATTAACAATGTTGTCTGGAGGATATTAATTTTTTATATTGGTGCATTAGGTATCATGATGATTTTATATCCTTGGAATAAGATAGGCACGACTGGAAGCCCATTTGTATTAATTTTTGACAAAGTGGGAATTCCTGGTGCAGCCCATATCATTAACTTTGTCGTCATAACAGCAGCATTATCCGCTTTTAATAGTGGGTTATTCAGTTCGGGAAGGATGCTATATAACTTATCATTGCAAAATAACGGTCCGCAATATTTCGGAAAGCTTAGTAAGAGTGGCAGTCCGAGACGCGGAGTCCTTTTCTCGTCATTCATTTTATTAGTGGCTGTCGTTTTGAATTATATTGTTCCGGAAAAAGTGTTCTTGTATATTTCTTCTGTTGCCACAGTTGCGGTTATCACTAGCTGGACGATTATCCTGATTGCACAATTAAAGTTCAGGCAATCAAAAACAGAAAAAGAAATAGAAAAACTAGCATTTAAAATTCCGTTATATCCATTTTCAACCTACTTAGCCCTAACTTTTCTAGCACTTGTCATCATCTTAATGGCATTTATCCCAGAAATGCGAATAGCCTTATACGTAGCGCCAATTTGGTTTCTGATTCTTTATATAGGGTATAAAAAGGGGCATAGGGACGGTTCTCATGCATCAGTTTCTCGGACTACAAAGGAATAATAAACAGGCTTTACTTCAAATAAGGAGTAAAGCCTTTTTAGTTTTGGGATGAGGCAAGGGGACGGTTCTCATGCATCAATTTAGATGTTTTCAGAAATATGTGCCCCCATGCATCAAACATTGTTTAATACAAATCCTAAATAAAAAATACGATGTTCGTTTGCCTAAGAATCTTGGCCTGTTTTTTCATTTGGAACGGTTATATTGCCATAATTAATATTTGTGAATGAGTTGGAAGAGCCATCGCCAAAACTAAAATTGCCGCCGATTATGATATTATTAGAAGTATGGCTGTTTTGAGTGGTTCCGCTAAAATTTACGTTTGCATTGTTGGAAAGTGCTTGTACCTTAAATTGACTTATATTGAGTGAGTTTGCCATTTCGAATCACCGTCCTTTCTCCATTTTATTTTGAAGAAAGGCATGTGTTTGTCCAGAGGCCTAGCAGTTAAGGGAGTTTTATTGCGCTTTATGGATGAGGCAGGAGAACCGTCCCCGTGCATCATCCATGCATCAAAAATAGAGGGGGAATTGTATGAGTACATATGCAGAAAAAAAGAAAGCGAATCATAAAAGGTTAACGGCAAGAAATATTGTTAAAAGGGGATTATTTATTACGGTTGGTGCCATCATTATGGCTTATGGGTTAGAGGCTGTGTTAATTCCAAACAATATGATTGACGGCGGAGTAACGGGCTTATCCATGATATTGAGCCATGTGACAGCATTTAACCTTAGTATTTTCTTGGTTATTCTAAATCTGCCGTTCTTTTTCTTAGGCTATAAACAAATTGGGAAAACCTTTGCGATTAGCATGTTATATGGAATTATAGCTCTATCTGTGGCGACTTCTTTCCTGCATCATGTAAAACCGATCGTAAATAATGAATTGCTGGCTGTTGTTTTCGGAGGATTAATATTAGGCTTAGGAGTAGGTTTAACCATCAGAAATGGTGGAGTGTTAGATGGTACAGAAACGTTGGCCATTCTGGTTGAGAAGAGGGTCCCGTTTTCTGTAGGTGAAATCATCATGTTTGTGAATGTGATCATCTTCTCAGTTGCAGCCTTCATCTACTCTGTAGAAAATGCTTTATTTTCGATGCTTACCTATTATATTGCCTTCAAAACCATTGACGTTGTGGTAAAAGGTATGGATGATATGAAATCGGTGTATATCATAAGTGATAACACCACGGAGATAGCGGATGCCATCTCCGAGCGATTAGGCCGGGGAGTGACCTTTCTGCACGGAGAGGGTTCCTATAGCGGTGAAGATAAACGGGTTATTTTAAGTGTCTTTACAAGGCTGGAGGAAACAAAAATGAAAGACATCATCAGAGAATTAGACCCCCAAGCCTTTATCATCGCAACAGACGTATCCGCAGTTCACGGCGGCCGCTTTAAGAAAAAGGACATTCACTAATGGATGAGGCATGGGGACGGTTCTTATGCATCATTTCGGGCGCTTTTTTAGAACTGAACTATACATAATCATGCACTGTACGGAACCCTGAGCCAAGGCCGAAATGAGACAAGAGAACCGTCCCCATGCATCAAGCCAGAACCACCCATGCATCAAACCACGTATGCTTTATGAAGATAACGTTCTATAAATTCTGCTAATCCATCTTTTTCGTGGTGTCCAGTCACGAAGTCAGCTGCTGCTTTTACCTCTTCGCTTGCATTCCCCATTGCCACACCAGTACCGATATGACGAAGCATCTCTATATCATTGGGGCCGTCTCCAATGGCTACAGCTTCTTTTGGACTAATTCGATAAGCCCGAAGTAAGCTTTTTATGGCAGACCATTTAGAAACATTAGGAGCAAGCAGTTCAAATCCATTATTCCAATTGATGACTTCTGCTTCCTTTTTAAACAAAGCAGAAAATTTCGGGCTTGGTGCACCTGTTAGAACACTATATTTCAGTACATCCTGATAATTTGCCTGTCTTAAATCCCCAATATACCGTGGCGGAATTTGCCCAACTTTTGTCCAATAATCGATTTCTTCATTTGTTTCCTTACAATAAAGCCCATTTGCTGCATGAACAATAACATTAAAAGGATTTTCAGCGGTCAGTTGATGAAATCGTGCTTCATCCACTCGAACGGTTTGCATTTGTATAGCTTTTCCAGTGTCTCCATCGTGAATAGCAGCACCATTCAAACAGATCATCGGAGTTCGTAATCCAATTTCTTTATGGTAGGGAGCAGTTACTTCATAGTGCCGGCCAGTAGCTAGAAACACCTTGACTCCCTGATTAATGAGCCTATATATGGCCTCCATATTTCGTTGGGAAATGTTGTTTGAGGCTTTTAGCAGTGTACCATCCATATCGATAAATATCGCACGCACATTCATTTATTCTGCCCCCTCATTCGTTGGTAAACCAATCATAACATCTGAAAATTAATGTCTTGTAAACTTAGTGTATAGATTAAATGAAGTTTATTTGGAGGCAAGGGGTAGTTCTACGCAAGATCATAATATCACTCCATTAACGGGTGCTTTCCTTAAAAATCTTTATGTTTTTTCCAAAAAAAGCATTGACCTTAACATTAATGTAAGGGTTTATAATAACCATAACATCATTAAGAAGGGGGGTTCCCCAATGAAAATTAGTGAGTTATCCAGGCTAACCGGGGTGAGTGTTCGTTCATTACGGTACTACGAAGAACAAGGAATTCTAAGCCCTATGCGCTTGCCAAACGGATATCGTGAATATCATGATTTTGCAGTGGAACAAGTGAACACCATTAAGTTTTATTTAAATTTAGGACTCACGATTGATCAAATCTCAGGTTTTTTGAATTGTGTCTTGAAGAATAAAGAAGCTTTCTGTAATGAAATTCTCCCAATCTACGAAGAAAAGCTGCAGGAACTGGATAATCAAATTCAGCTACTTACAATGATTCGCTCTAATTTAATTGAACGGATAACCTCAATAAAGGAAGAACGTACCCGGATTGATGGTGGAAATTAAAGGGAGGTTTTACAGATGATTAAAGAATTAGATTTTTATAATTTTAATAAAGAAATTGAAAAAGGGATTACACTGGTTGAGTTTGGTGCTAAATGGTGTCCGCCATGCCGTATCCAGGAGCCCATTCTAGAGGAGTTATCATTGGAGTGGGGAGACAACATTTCGATTGCAAAGGTTGACACTGATAAAGAATCAGACCTGGCAGCGAAATATGAAGTTCAAGGAATCCCTACTCTAGTAATATTTAAAGATGGAAAAAAAGTAGATTCTCTGCGAGGACTCCATTATATAGAACAAATAAAATCAAAAATAGAAGGGGTACTCTAAACCTAACGGCCAGTTTTACAGGATAAAATTAACCTAACTGGTGATCTGCTGGTTTTTGATGAACGGTGGAAAAAGAGTTTAAGGTCGGAGCTGTCGATTTGACAGCTTTTTTCTGATTTAGCAAACGAAAACAGCTTGGAATCCATCCAAAAATAAGCTGGAAAGTTTGGAATTGCAATCAAGTTATTGTGTTTCTTTTTGTGATATCCTTGGTTGTAGTCAAGGAGGGGAAGAAATGAAACAATATATAGGTGATGGAATGCTGCTCGTTACAGCCATTATTTGGGGCAGCGGCTTTGTTGTAACCGATATTGCACTAAAATATTTTACCGCTTATCAGGTGATGGCAGGTAGATTTGTTATAGCTACAATTTTACTTACAGTGCTATTTGGCTACAAATTTAAAAAATTTACAAAAGCTGTCGTGAGAAAAGGTGCTATTCTAGGAACCTTTTTATATCTGGGATTTGCTTTACAAACGGTTGGTTTGCAATATACAACACCATCTAAAAATGCATTTTTGACTGCCGTCAATGTTGTCATTGTGCCGATCATTGCTTACCTCATTTATAAGCGAAGAATTGATCGATTTGAAATGTACGGTTCAATCATAGCTATAGTAGGCATTGGCCTTTTATCCATGCAAAGCTCTATGATAATCAATATAGGCGACGCTTTATCCCTTGGGTGTGCAGTAGCCTTTGCTTTGAATATTTTTTACACCAATCTTTTTGTCCAAAAGGAAGATAGCATTTCACTGACGATAGTCCAATTCATCACAGCATCTTTGTTAAGTGTAGTCTCGGTGTTCATCCAAGGTGATATACCGACGACGATTGAGGGAGAAGGAATGTATTCGATTTTGTACTTAGCGGTGTTTTCAACAACGATTGCCTATCTTACTCAAAATAGGGCACTTCAATTTACAACCGCTACAAAGGCATCCATTATTTTATCAACAGAATCATTTTTCGGAATGGTGTTGTCTGTTTTATTTTTACATGAAGTATTGACCGGTCGGATGATTATGGGGGCTATGCTCATTATGATGGCCATTTTAATTGCTGAAATAAAGCCATCTTTTAAAAAACACACTTTTAAAAAAAGCGCGTGAGTGAAATAAGTTATTTCACTGCTAACACGGGCACCGAAGAATGATGCAGAAGAACGAATTATCACGGTTAATTCCGAGCTTTAAAACAAAAAGAGCTATTAATAATGCCGCTATAAAAACAAAATAAATCCTTTCACAAGGGACCCTATTTGAAAAAATCTGCTGCTGCTTTATTTTATGTGTCAAATTACATACGTAATAATACCATTATTCTTCCGATTTTTTGAAAAAGTCCATCCTTTTTTCTATGAATCTCGCTTCTGTCCTTTAGAAACGGTCTTAGAGACAAAACTAGCAAAAAATCAGTCGGAATTGTCCTTGAGAAGGAGTAAAAACGAGCAGGATTTCATTGCCTCCACCGAGAATACAACTGTTGCAAGGCTGTTTATTTTGGAGGGATTTAAATGGATAAAATACAATTTTGGAATTTAATAGAGCAATCAAAGACGTATGAAGAAGAGCAGGTACAATGGCTGACAGAGGCATTAAGCAATAAAGAAGAGAGCGAAATACTGGATTATGAGTTTATTTTCCGAAGCTACATGAATGAAAGCTATCAATCACGTCTTTGGGGAGCGGCCTATCTCATCATGGGGGGGTGCTCAGACGATTCCTTCGATTATTTTCGTGGCTGGCTTATTTCGCAGAGGCGTGAAGTGTATGAGCAAACACTAAAGAATCCCGAGTTCTTGGCTGATTATATCTCCGATGAAAATTTGGGAGAAGAAGGCGTTCCTGAAAATGAGGATTTTCTGAATATTGGATTTGATGCCTACACCTTGAAAAAGGACGGGGATCTTGAGGACTGGGACGGGGATTTGTATGACGAAATGTTGGACTTGCTGACCGAAAGAGGACTAGACCACAACAGTGACATTGAATTTGATTGGGAAGATGAGGATGATTTAATGGAGATGTTCCCGCAATTATGGGAGCGTTTCGGAGAAGATCCGTTAGGCTAAAAAATGCCAAGAAAAAATTTTTCGTTTTGGCTGGCGGCTGGTCTATCACAACGCTCTTTGAAGGATAAAAGAGGATACATTTCAAATTTCAAAGTGATTCAAAAATATTAAACCGTCTTATTTTAGAGACGGTTTTTATTGTAAAATAATATAGTGGTTATTATTGTTATTTTTATAAAATAGTAAAAATAAAAAATATTCAATATTCTATAGAATATTGTATTGACAAAGTATAGTCCCAAAAATAATAATGTATTTAAGAATTATCTGAAAACGGATACATACAGAGAGGTGAAGCAGTTGAGCCAGGGTTACTTGGATCTTTCGAAAGTAGAATCGGTGGAAAGGCAGCCATTAAATGTTAGGATCTATGAAAATTTAAAGGCCGCAATCATTAAAGGAGATTTACAGGCGGGCAACCGATTAACCGAAACGGAAGTGGCGAAACAAATGAAGGTAAGTCCAACGCCAGTCCGTGAAGCCTTTCGCCGCTTGGCCGCAGAGGGTCTTGTGAAAATTGTCCCTTGGAAAGGGGTTGTCATCCAAAGTTTTTCGGATGAGGAAGTAAAGGAAGCGTATCAATGCCGGGAAGCATTGGAGACACTTGCGATTAGGCTGGCAGTCGAGAATATCGATGAAGAGGGGATTGAAAGGATCCGGGTATTGCTCGAACAATCCTTCGAGGCAGAAAATGAAACCGAAATTGTCCGGTTAAATTCCGAAATCCACTCGGTCATCATCGAGTATGCACGAAATGCGAAATTAAAGATGCTCTTGGGTTTAGTCAGTGACGTGATTTATCATGACCGCAATATTTCTGCTTATAATTCAAGCCGAAGAGAAAAGATCAATGCCGAGCATTTAGAAATCTTCCAGGCTCTGAAAGAGAAAAATGCGGACAAAGCGGAACAAGCGATGAGAGTTCATATTCAGAATGGACTCGAATATATCAATCAAGAAAACTTGTCAAAAAAGAAGGGGACCAAGTCTCCAGAATAAGGGGAAATCGTGAGAAGTAACAACCTCTCACTTTTTATTAAATATAGATTCTATAGAATATATTTTTTTAAATGCAAATTCTATAGAATATAGAAAAGTGGAAAATTTTATCAATCCAACCAGAACAAAGGGGAGAAAAATCAGATGAAAACGATTTTGATGAGCAAGGGAGCCCGAACAATTGTAGAGGTGTGCGCGGGTGTCCAACCAAATGAACAAGTATTGATTGTGACAGAACCAAAAATGCTGAATATTGCCAAGAGCATTTCCGCAGCCGTTGTCGCTGCAGGGGCAGAGCCGACAATGGCCATGATGCCGCCGCGGAACTCAGATGGGCAGGAGCCTCCGGCACCAATCGCCGCTGCCATGGAGGCGAGTGATGTGTTTATCAGTGCGGTCTATACTTCGATTACGCACACCAGCGCAGTCCGCAATGCTGTGGATGCAGGTTCAAGAGGGATCATGCTGACCCAGTTTCATGATGAAATGTTGATTGAAGGCGGAGTTCATGCTGATTTTAAAGCAGTTGAACCGATTTGCCGGGCAGTAGCCAACGCCCTTGAAGGAGCCAACGAAATCAGGCTTACCACTCCGCATGGTACAGACCTTACCCTTTCCGCGACAGGAAGACGCTCCAACGCCATGCCATGTATGGTCAAGCCGGGTGAATTTGCTCCAGTGCCAACGGTTGAAGCGAATGTCTCACCAATCGAAGGATCCGCTCACGGCGTCATTGTGGCTGATGCCAGTATTCCTTACATAGGGATTGGATTACTTGACGAACCGGTGACAGTAAAAGTAGAAGATGGAATGATTGTTTCCATTTCCGGCGGTAAACAGGCCGACATGCTTGCTGAAAATTTGGCTTCAAAAAATGATCCGAATGTTTATAACATCGCAGAAATCGGCGTGGGCCTCAACCCTAACTGTAAATTTATTGGCTCGATGCTTGAAGATGAAGGGGTATTCGGTTCCGTGCATATCGGAATTGGTACTAATATTACCTTAGGGGGAAATGTAAAAGCGGCCTGTCATTATGACCTCATCATGACCAAACCAACGTTAGTAGCAGATGGAAAAGTGATTTTACAAAATGGGGAAGTTCTCGTTTAAAAAAGTCGGAATTTTTTGAAGGAACTGACTTTTGTAAGCGTTCGCTGCCTATTGCAAACGTGATGAATTTATAAAATAGAACTGATATAGGGGGAAATTATGATGAAAAGAATGTTTAGTGTATTTGTTCTTTTAATGGTTATGATGCTGGCAGCCTGTGGTGTTCCAAACCCTTCTTCTAAAGAAACAAGCAAAGAAAGTGGTTCGAAGGCAGAGCCTCAAACAGAGACGAAAGAAATTACGATTGCAGCCAATGGTGGAAAAATTGAAAAGTTAATCCGTGATGATTTGGCGCCAAAGTTTAAAGAAAAGTATGGCATTACGATTAATTTTGTAGCCGGATCTTCCAATGAAATTTTAACAAAAGTCCAGCTGCAAAAGGATAACCCGCAAATCGATATCGCCATGTATGATTCCCCTGTAGCGGTTCGTGCTGAGGAAGAAGGCTTGACTGAGGCCATTGCGAAGGAAAATATTAAAGATTTAGACAGTATCGATGAACGTTATTTAATTGATGAAAATAGTGTACCAGTCTTAGGTTACTCCGTTGCAGTCGGGTACAACACGGATATTTTTAAAGAAAAAGGATGGAAGGCAATCAGTTCCTGGAATGACCTAATCAGCTCTGATTATAAAGGGATGACAGCTTTCCCTGATGTCTCCAGCAACTCAGGGTTTACGATGTTTTTGAGTTTGGCAAAAGCAAATGGCGGCGGCATTGACAATATGCAGCCTGGAATGGATAAAGGGAAGGAATTAGCTGCCTATTCCGATACGTTCTATAAAAACTCAACACAGATTCAACCGGCTATGCAGCAGGGCGCGGCCGTGACGGTACAAGCCAGCTATACGATCGCAGGCTTACATGATGCCGGTGTTCCGGTCAAAATGGTGATCCCGAAAGAAGGGGCTCCATTGCAAGCAATCGTCGCGACGGTTGTAAAGAATTCTAAGAATAAAAAGGCTGCTGAAGATTTTATTAATTTCATGGTAACAGAGGATTCTCAGAAGAAGATTGCTGAAATCGCCTTCTATCCGGTCGTGAAAAATGTAAAACTACCTGATAACTACGATTCTATTATCGGCTTTAAGGATAGTGACCCTGTATATAAACCTGATTTCGCCGGCATCGCAAAAATCCAGCCGGAATGGACCGAAAAGTGGACGAAGGAAGTTACTCCTGAGCTTGGGAAAAAGGTGAAGAAGTAATTAGCATCAACGAACATAGGAGGGATTGAAGATGACTACTAGTGATGTGACGATTCGTGGTGTCAGTAAAAGATTTGGAACAAATGTCGTTTTGCAAAATATTGACTTGGATATCAAGCAAGGTGAGCTTCTTACCTTGCTTGGCCCCTCCGGCTGCGGGAAAACCACGACACTAAATGCCATTGCCGGGTTCCTCGATCCGGACGAGGGAGAACTATATATCAAAGGAAAAAAGATGAATGGCGTCCCTCCCTATAAACGGGACCTTGGGATGGTGTTTCAAACGTATTCTTTGTTTCCGCACATGACCGTGCACGAAAATCTTGTGTTTGGTCTTAAGCTGCGTAAGTTAAAAAAGGATGAAATGGATAGCAGAATTAAAAGAGCACTAGAATTGGTAAAATTGACAGGCTTAGAAAAGCGGTATCCACGGGAGTTATCAGGCGGACAGCGGCAACGGGTGGCGATTGCCCGTGCGTTGGTTGTGGAGCCGGAGTTATTGCTGTTGGATGAGCCGCTCAGTAACCTAGATGCCAAGCTGCGCCACGAGCTTCGGGCGGAAATTAAGCGTTTGCAAAAAGAAGTTGGCGTCACCACGATTTTTGTAACCCATGATCAGGATGAAGCGCTCTCCATGTCAGACCGAATCGTTGTCATGAACCAAGGGAAGATTGAGCAAATCGGCACCCCGACTGAAATCTACCAAAATCCCCAATCTGAATTTGTCTTCCAGTTTATCGGGAAGTCGAATCGGTTTGAAGGATTAGTGGTAGAGGCTGACGCTGACCATACCGATGTCGAAATTGAGGAAGGCTGGGTCATCAAAACGAAAAAAGATAATGTTATCGGCAAAGACCGAATATTCCATGCTCACGATGTCGTCAATCTGTATATTCGGCCCGAATTAATCTCGATAAAGTCGGCTGACCAAGGGTTGGGCGTGGCTGACACTGAACTTGTCCAGCAAAGGGCCATCATCAAGCAAATGAATTATCTCGGTTCGCAATGGGAAATTGAGGTATCCGTTAAGGGGCAGTACCATGTGCAAATTATCGGCCCGACGATTGAGAATTCCTGGTCGGTAGGGACGGAGGTGTTGGTGGAATGGAAAACCTCGGATATTCGCCTGACCAAAAGATGAGCACGGGCCTGCCACTGGCACCGAAAAGAAAAGTAAACGTCTTTCGAAAATACATGGCAGCCATGCTGCTCCTTGCACCACTGCTCTTATTTATCCTTGCATTCTTTGTCGTCCCAATGATTTATGTGTTTTATTTAAGCTTCATTGAAGTGGAGGGGCTCGATGTTTCCAATGCCAGTTACAGCATCGGCAACTATCTGACGTTTTTTACAGATCCCTATTTTTTAAGATCGCTTTGGATGACGATTAAGGTGAGCGTCTATGCGGTTATCATCGCGCTTATCCTTGGCTACCCTATTGCATTGACGATGGCGAAAAGCTCGGCGCGGGTGAGGGGCTACCTCACATTGCTTGTGGCATCGCCCTTATTGATCAGCGTGGTTGTCAGAAACTTCGGCTGGTACTTGCTGCTTGTGCCGAATGGGGTCATTGACCAATTTTTGATGGGGATTGGGATTACGGATTCTCCATTAAAGCTTTTATTTTCCGTTGAAGGGGTCGTCATCGGCTTAGCCAACTCGTTCCTGCCGTTCATGGTTCTGTCGATTGCTACAAGCCTGTATAATATTGACCCATCTTTAGAAAAAGCAAGTAGTATTATTGGCGCAAGTCCGTTAAGAACCTTTTTCACGGTGACGCTGCCGCTGAGCTTGCCAGGGGTTGTGGCCGGGATTGTCTTGGTTTTCAGCATGTCGATGAGCTCGTACGTAACGCCTGCGCTCATGGGAGGCGCGAACGTGCCGGTTCTTCCGATCGTGATTTATGAGCAAATCAATACGTTATTCCGGTGGACGTTCGGTTCGGCGATCTCTTATATCTTGCTTGGGGTTACGTTAATCTCTGTTACGATTTTTTCAAGGATTTTTGAAAGGAAGTTCAAGGAGGTGTTCCGATAATGAAGGGTGTTAGGATTACTGTTACTATAATTGGTTTGATTTTTCTACTGATTCCTCTCATTGTGACCATTGGAGCATCGTTTACCACAGCAGGTTATCCAACGTTTCCGCCAAAAGGATTTTCCCTACAATGGTATGAAAAAATATTAGACCGACCTGAGTACATGGATGCCTTTTTCAATAGTGTGAAATTTGCTTTCTTGGCAGCGTTCTTTTCGGTCCTGCTCGGTACCATTGCAGGTCTGGCATTAGCCAAGTATGATGTTCCGGGTAAAACCTTTATCGTTTCGCTGTTGACATCGCCTTTAACCATCCCGCATTTGGTGCTGGGGGCAGCATTGTTGATTTATTTCACGCCGATGCTGCTGGCAGGTAAGCCGACGGGCTTCCTGATCGCCCATATTGTCATTTGTGTGCCCTATGCGATACGCTTCGTCTTGACGGGGCTGAGCGGCTTTGATTATACGCTGGAGAGGGCGGGGGCTATGCTTGGCGCAAATCCGTTCGTGGTATTTTGGAAAATCACGCTGCCGATTATCCGGCCGGCGATTTTGTCCGGTGCGATGTTTGCCTTCCTGATTTCGTTTGACAACGTCACCGTCTCGCTGTTCATGGTATCAACCGATATGAGAACCCTGCCACTCGAATTGTTCTTCCATATGCAGGATTCCTATGATCCAATGGTCGCCTCCGTATCAAGTATCGTTATCTTCATATCTGTGATATTTATAGTAATATTTGAAAAAATCTATGGAGTCGGAAAACTGTTTGGCGGGTCGCATTAACTTCTTAGCAGAACCCTGGGCTGAAGCGCCTAGGGTTCTTTTTGTTCGGAGGGGCAGGGGCGATGCATGGGAACGTTCGAGACTACCTGAATAACAAACCCTACTCGGTTTTATAAAGACAAAAAAGAGCGGCTGAGTCGGGGTTGAAATATCTTTAATCCCCCATCATAAGGTCAATGAAGAGCAAAACGACCCAAGCCAGGGCGGAAAATGGCCTTCATAAAGTCTATGAAGACCAAAACGACTTGTCCAGGAGGCAAAATTTCCTTTCATCCGCCTTCTTAGGAAGTTTTTTCAATAGTCTCGGACGGTTCTTATCATCATTTTTGGGATTCCGGAAATATCCACGGAATCATGCACCGGATCTGGGCCGTGCACCAGGGCCCAGGAATGACACACGAGAACCGTCCCCATGCCTCACCACATGTCTCAAGCTTTTTAACGAAAATAGGCTATTCTTAACTGGACAATAAGATTATGGTTAAGTAGACTATTAAATAATCTATTTGGAGTCTGCTGGAAGTTTTTTTACTAGTTTTTACTCTCTGATTTCTTTTTTTCTTGAGGATGCTAGAAAACTGCGGCAATATCAGCCTCCTAATCTATTACCTATAAACAAAATAAAGTATGATCTGACAATTACATAGGTGCCTTTGGGCAGCCATGATTCGTATGAAACAAGGAAAATTGGATGAATGAGGAGGAATAAAAATGTTTAACTTTGAACCAAGCTTGGACCAATTTGCTAGGATTAAAGTCATCGGTGTCGGCGGCGGAGGGAACAATGCTGTGAACCGAATGATTGAGGATGGCGTTGGCGGTGTAGAATTTATTGCTGTCAATACGGATGCACAAGCACTCCACCAATCAAGAGCAGAGATTACGATGCAAATTGGATCATCCTTAACAAGAGGCTTAGGAGCGGGGGCCAATCCGGAAATCGGCAAAAGAGCAGTGGAAGAAAGCAAACAGCAGCTTGAAGAGGTGCTGGAAGGCGCAGACATGGTCTTCGTTACAGCCGGAATGGGCGGCGGGACAGGCACTGGGGCAGCGCCTGAAATTGCCAAGATCGCTCGAAAAATTGGTGCCCTGACTGTTGGAGTTGTCACGCGACCCTTCAAGTTCGAAGGACACAAGCGCTCTGTAAATGCTCTGAATGGAATTAACGCCATGAGAAATGCGGTGGACACGTTAATTATTATCCCAAACGACCGCTTGTTGGAAATCGTTGATAAAAGAACACCGATGATCGAAGCATTCCGTGAAGCGGATAACGTGCTTAGGCAGGGTGTTCAAGGGATTTCCGACTTAATCGCTGTTCCGGGTTTAATCAATCTTGATTTTGCCGACGTGAAAACGGTCATGTCCCATAAAGGCACTGCCCTCATGGGAATTGGTGTAGCTAAAGGGGATAATCGCGCTGCAGAAGCTGCCAAGAAGGCCTTAAATAGTCCGCTCTTGGAAACGTCTATCAATGGTGCACAAGGTGTGATCATGAACATTACCGGAGGAACCAATTTAAGTCTTTTTGAAGTTCAGGAGGCTGCCGATTTAGTTGCTTCTGCTTCTCATGAGGAATTAAATATGATTTTTGGATCGGTTATTAACGAAAGCCTGAAGGATGAAATAATCGTAACGGTCATTGCGACAGGATTCGATGAGCAAGCGCCTGAAGTTCAACAGCCTGCCCCTCAGCCAACAAGGACCTTTCAGCGGGAAGAGAGTTTTCACCGCACGCCAATAATACGAGAAGAGAGTTTTGGGCGCACTCCAATAAAACGCGAGGAGCCGGTTTACGAACAACAACAACAACCAGAACCAGAACGATACTATGAACAGCCAGAAGAGGAATCTCTGGATATTCCATCGTTCCTGCGCAGACGGAGAAATCGATAAATAGAGGATAAACAGGGGGACAGTTCTAGCGGCCGTAATGGCCAAAAGAACCGTCCCCTTTTTTTATTATTCGATTTTGAATTTTTCGATAATTTTCTTCTAAAATTTTATTATTCAAATTTAAGTAATTTATGGAAAACACCCGCTTTTTCCTTATGTTTTTCCTTGTGAAAGCACTATCATTCCCATAAAATATGCAAGTTTCTGAAATATTAAAATAATATACTAGACGAAAATAAAAAATTGTTTTAATATACTAATTGTTAACACATTTCTAACTATCATTTCCCGATACTAATATTCGGTTAATAATGTCAGAAAAATCAAAAAAGAGAAAAACAACAGAGGGGGAACCTAGAGATGAAAAAGAAATTTAGTAAGGTATTTATGGTATCAGCATTAGCTGCCGGAATCCTTGCCGGCTGTGGGACAGGAAACCAAAGCGCCAGTGGCGGCGGAGGCAATTCAGATGTCTTCAAGCTTGGCGTAAACATGGAGCTTTCCGGTAACGTTGCATCATACGGTGAATCCATGGCAAAAGGTGTTGAAATGGCCGTAGCGGAAATTAACAAAGCTGGCGGTGTTGAGGGCAAGAAAATCGAAGTGATTAAAAATGACAATAAATCAGAAGCGGCTGAAGCAACAAACGGAATTATTAAGCTGACAAGCCAAGATAAAGTAAATGCGGTAATCGGTGCAGCAACAAGCGGAAATACAGTGGCCCAAGCACAAATTGCCAATGATACGAAAACTGTTCTAATCGCACCAGGCGGAACCAGCCCGACTGTTACTGTAGATGAAAAAGGAAAAGTAAGAGAATTCGTTTTCCGTACATCTTTTATTGATCCATTCCAAGGCACAGTTGCTGCGAACTTTGCCGCAAATAATTTAAAAGTAAAAGATGCAGCCATTTTCTCAGATAGCTCAAGTGACTATGCAAAAGGATTATCCGATGCTTTCAAGAAAACATTTGAAAAAGCTGGCGGCAAAATCGTAGCAGAAGAGTCTTATGTAGGTAAGGATACTGACTTCCGTGCCACATTAACTCGTATTAAGGCGAAAAATCCATCCTTTATCTTTATCCCTGGATATTATGAAGAAGTTGGCTTAATTGTTAAGCAAGCACGCGAGCTTGGCATCACTGCTCCTTTAATGGGTGCTGACGGATGGGATTCACCAAAGTTAGTTGATTTAGCAGGTGCTGAAGCATTAAATAACACTTACCTAATCAACCACTATTCAACTGAAGATCCAGATCAAAAGGTTCAAGACTTTGTTAAAGCATTCAAAGACAAGAACAATGGCGATGCGCCTAACGCTTTCAATGCCCTTGGTTATGACACTGTTTATTTCTTAGCAGATGCCATTAAACGTGCAGGTAGCACAGACTCTGTCAAGATTCAAAAGGAATTAGCAAAAACGAAAGATTTATCACTTGTAACTGGAGTATTATCGATTGATAAAAATCATCACCCAATTAAATCTGCAACAGTGCTAGAATACAAAGATGGTAAACAAGTATTTAACTCGAAAATTAATCCTTAATATTTAGACCAGTAAAATGGAAGGATTATCCTTCCATTTTACTTTTGTAAAAAAAGGCTATGCTAAAAATAATTGTTAGTTTGTGAACTATTGATAAATAGAACAGACAAGTTTAACACAGCCTTAGAAAAAAGGAGAAAAAACGTATGGATTGGTTACAACAGCTGATAAATGGAATTTCACTCGGCAGCATCTATGCCTTAATCGCATTAGGATACACCATGGTGTATGGGATCATTAAATTAATTAACTTTGCACATGGCGATGTATTTATGGTTGGTGCCTTTATTGGATTCTATGCGATTAAGGGATGGCGATTAAGCTTCTTGCCTGCACTCATCATTTCGATGGTATTCTGTGCGGTATTTGGGGTATTAATTGAACGGATTGCCTATAAACGGCTTCGGAATGCTACGAGAATCGCTGCCTTGATTACAGCGATCGGAATGTCTTTGTTGATTGAATACGGAATGATCTATATCCGCGGCGCTCAGCCGGAAGCGTATCCTGCTGACGTATTGCCAAATAAGGCCATCAATTTCTTTGGTGTCCATATTAACAGCCAGTCTTTATTTATCCTATTAACATCGATTATTTTAATGATTATTTTACAATTTATTGTTCAACGCACGAAAATGGGAAAAGCGATGCGCGCTGTTTCTCTTGATATGGACGCCGCCCGCTTAATGGGAATAAGCGTTGACAAAACGATTTCCTTCACGTTTGCCATTGGTTCGGCATTAGCGGGAGCAGCAGGGGTCGTGTTTGGTGTTTATTATACAAAAATTGAACCGCTGATGGGTGTCATTCCTGGGTTAAAAGCGTTCGTTGCCGCCGTATTAGGGGGCATAGGCAGTATACCGGGAGCGATGGTTGGCGGGATTTTCCTCGGTGTCATTGAATCGATTGTCAGTGCAGCAGGATTTTCTTTATGGAGAGATGCAGCCGCCTTTGTCATTTTGATTCTCATCCTTATTTTCAGACCATCCGGCATCTTTGGGAAAAATACAAGAGAGAAAGTATAGGTGAAAAATAATGAAGAAATCAAAATCATTTTGGGCATTTCTGATTCTAGCGGCGGTTGTGTACGTAGTCGTCCAATTTTTCATCGGCTCAGGGTTCATAAATATTTATTATAGTAATTTGTTGATTACCATTGCCATTAATATTATTCTGGCAGTCAGTCTCCATTTGGTCATTGGCATCACTGGCCAGTTCTCCATCGGCCACGCTGGTTTCCTGGCAGTCGGCGCTTATGTTTCAGCGATTGTCACGATGAAATTAGAGCTGCCATTTATTCTTGCCGTTGTGCTTGGCGGGGTTATTGCCGCTTTGGCCGGTCTGATTGTCGGCATCCCGACTCTAAGGCTCCGTGGTGATTATTTGGCGATTGCCACTCTTGGTTTTGCAGAAATCATTCGAATTGCCTTATTTAATATTGACTATGTTGGCGGGGCCGCTGGTATGCAGGTATCGCATCTGACGACTTGGACCGTCACCTTTGTCTGTCTGGTCATTACGATTCTGGTGATTACGAACTTTACGAATTCTAGGCACGGACGGGCGTGTATTGCGGTTCGGGAAAATGAAATTGCTGCTGATGCGATGGGAATCAACACCACGTATTATAAAGTTCTTGCTTTTGCGATTGGATCATTTTTTGCAGGAATTGCCGGCGGGCTATTTTCACATAATTTCTATATCATCCAGCCGGGAAATTTCGGTTTCTTAAAATCATTTGATATCCTCATCTTCGTTGTCTTGGGCGGCCTCGGCAGCCTTACCGGGTCAGTGATTTCGGCTATTTTATTAACCGTTATATCAGCATTCTTGGCACAATATCCGGAAACACGGATGATTATCTATAGCTTAGTTTTGGTCATCGTGATGCTTTACCGTCCTCAAGGCTTGATGGGCACACGTGAAGTCACTGATTTATTCAAGTGGAAACCGGCTAAAGGAGGCAATTAAGATGGCGTTACTTGAAGTGAAAAATGCCGGCATTCAGTTTGGCGGATTAAAAGCCGTTTCTGGCTTTAATATGAGACTTAACCAAGGCGAACTGGTCGGATTAATTGGACCGAACGGAGCCGGAAAAACCACTAGCTTTAACTTGTTAACAGGTGTTTACGTTCCAACAGAAGGCGAGATTGTATTTAACGGAAAGCGGCTGAACGGACTGCCTCCCTACAAGGTGACGCAAAGCGGGATCAGCCGTACCTTCCAAAATATTCGCCTGTTTAGTGAATTATCCGTGTTAGACAATGTAAAGGTTGCCTATCATTCGTTAGCGAAAAACTCCATCTTGAGCTCCATTTTTCGTTTTCCCTCCCATTTTTCTGAGGAGAAAAACATGGAAGATAAAGCGCTCGAGTTTTTAAAAATTTTCAACTTGGAAAGATTTAAAGATGAAAAGGCGAAAAATTTACCGTATGGCCAGCAGCGGAGATTGGAAATCGCCCGGGCGTTAGCGGCCGGTCCGAAACTGTTGCTGCTGGATGAACCGGCAGCGGGGATGAACCCGCAGGAGACCCACGAATTAATGGAACTGATTGCCTTTATTCGTGAACAATTTGACCTGACGATTTTATTAATTGAACATGACATGCAGCTTGTCATGGGAATCTGTGAACGGATTTATGTCCTCGACCATGGCCAACTGATTGCAGAAGGTACTCCAGAAGTAATCCGGAGCCATCCGAAGGTCATCGAGGCTTATTTGGGAGAGGAGGTTTCTGACGAACATGCTTAAGGTCAATGATATTAATGTATTTTATGGAAACATTCAGGCGCTCAAAGGCATTTCATTAGAAGTGAAGGAAGGCGAAATTGTCACCTTAATTGGGGCTAACGGAGCGGGAAAAAGTACGCTTCTGAAAACCTTATCCGGACTGCAAAGGCCAAAATCAGGGACGATTGAATATTTAGGCGAGACGATCTCCACCAAAGCACCGCAAGCAATAGTTAAGTCTGGCATTTCCCACGTCCCAGAAGGACGGCGCGTGTTCTCCAATATGTCAGTAGAGGAAAATTTGGAGCTTGGCGCCTATACCAGAAAGGACGCAAGCGGGATTCGCAAGGATATGGAAAAAGTTTATGAATTGTTCCCGCGGCTGCTCGAACGCCGCAAGCAGCTATCCGGAACACTTTCCGGCGGGGAACAGCAAATGCTGGCAATGGGACGGGCCATCATGGCCAAGCCAAAGTTGCTGCTGCTGGACGAGCCTTCAATGGGCTTGGCGCCGCTGATCGTGAAACAAATATTTAACATTATTGAGCAGATCAACAAGGAAGGAACGACTGTCTTGCTCGTTGAACAAAACGCCAACATGGCCTTATCCGTTGCTGATCGGGCCTACGTCATCGAAACCGGACGCATCCAAATCTCAGGCACCGCCGCCGAACTCCAAGCAAGCGAAGAAATCAAAAAAGCCTACCTTGGCGGGCATTAGTGATTCATAGGGACGGTTCTCATGCATCAGTTGCATGAGGACCGTCCCTATGTTTTATGTTAAAATATTTTTTAACTAAAAATTAATACTGCTTTTTGGTCATTAACGGGTATTATTAAAAGGTAGCATTTAATTAGGAGGAAAATATATTTATGAGTGAGCACGTAATAGCTTTTATAATGGGAATCGTAGAAGGGTTAACAGAATATCTTCCCGTTTCATCAACAGGACATCTCATCTTAGCCGGTCATCTATTAGGGTTCGAGGGAGATCGGGCGAAAACATTTGAAGTTGTCATTCAATTAGGATCGATCCTAGCGATTGTCGTGTTATATTGGAGAAGGTTTTTTTCACTGTTAGACTTTAAGAGTTTAAATATAAAGGACAACAATAGAACGAAACTGAATCTTCTTCACGTATTTTTAGGAGTACTGCCGGCCGTGATTGTAGGCTTCGTCCTACACGATTTTATTAAAAATGTTCTGTTCTCTACAACAGTGGTTTTGGTAGCTTTAGTCGTCGGTGCCTTATTATTAATTTATGCGGACAAAAAGAACACGACGATTACAGCACACTCAATTGACCAATTATCTTATAAGCAAGCTCTATATATTGGACTGTTCCAATGCTTAGCTGTCTGGCCGGGATTTTCACGAGCCGGTTCCACCATTTCCGGAGGATTATTAGTGGGCGCCAGCCAAAAAACAGCTGCCGAATTTTCCTTCATTCTAGCATTGCCTATTATGATTGGCGCAACTGGATTAGATTTATTGAAAAATATGGATGCCGTACTTTCAGGCGACATCACCACCTTCGTCATCGGCTTTGTAACCGCCTTTGTAGTCGCATTGTTATCCTGTATTGCATTCCTAAAACTGCTCGACAAAGTCAGGCTTTCAGCATTCGCCTACTACCGCATCATCCTTGCAATCGTCTTTGCGTTTATCATCCTATAAAGTGAATCATGGGGACGGTTCTCATGCATCAGATGCATGAAGAACCGTCCCCATGTGTCTTTTGTTCTATTGAACAGTATGATTCTTTGTGCGATAGATAACTCGTATGGTACGGAATTAATTAATAAATAAAGAAGGAACGGTAAATCTAAAAAAAACTCCCCTATCATGCAGTAAGTTAAGAATTAATTAAGAATAATGAGCTACTATTAAGACAGTCTTTTTCAAGACCCCCCTTAAATATTATATCTGGAAGCCCTCGAGGATTGTTTTCGAATTGTCTTGAGGGCTACTTTTTTTGAAAAATCGATAGGTTTCCAAACAGTGACTTTTTAAATATGGAAAAAGCGGATGCCTTCTGCTACACGGTCGAGTGTCCGTCTGCGTCGGGCTATCCGCCTTAGTTGTTAACGACTTTTTTCAATAAAGTTTACGACATCTCCGACAGTTTGAAGCGTCGGCGCCACTTTATCACTAATTTCAATCGCAAATTCATCCTCAATTTCCATCGTCAGATCCACCATATCAAGCGAATCAGCTTCAAAGTCATCCTTGAATGATGCATCAAGTCTGACCTCCTCCATTTTAACCCCCAGTTGATCTGCAATAATCGGCTTTAACTTTTCAAATGTGGTCATTGCGGCATCTCCTTCCTCACGTTTCATACCCACCATTATAACAACCTAATTCGGAACGTAAAACATAAAAGTATTTCCAATATTCGGCGAACATTTCACCAAATAGAAGTCGTTTCTACTCTCAGTTAGGGCACTAAACAGTTCGGAGCAAGCTGCATTTATACGGGGGCATCTCATTAGAAGATTTGCTGTGAGTATAGCCCCTATGTAGAGGGATTTTGACTCATCGATTATAAATCCCGCTTAGGTTAAAAGAACCCATTATTGTTAAAACCGACAAAAAATTTAATGATGATGTCGAATGCTGTTAGTGGAAGTGATAAAACTCTGCTTTTGAAAGGGGGTGAAAGAATGTACTTTCGGCATTTTATTCTAATGGGTGTTATTTTAGGGGCGGCCGCTTTCTTGCCAAATAATGCATTGGCAAACGGAGCAGTCGGTCAACCGGAACAGCAAAACGCAGCAGCACAAACTCGCGTTTCAGCGAATGCTGAAAATCCAATAGCTTCGGAAAAAGAAGTGCCAGTTCCAACTGAAAATGTACATAAAAGTCAAGGTGAAGTGGTTCAAAAACCGGAGGCGAATCCTAGTACACAAAAATCCATACCTATCAAATCTGTTTCAGCGTCACCAAACAAGACGAATAGGGCAGTGCCCCCTTTAGATAAGGGTAAGAACGCAAGTAAATCTGCTGAACAGACTGCAAAGGTGAAGGACATAGGACAACCAGGGCCGGCCAAACCAAATGTCGACACGAACCAGGTTCAGGAGGTCCCTGAGTCAACGCACTCAAACCAAACAGCTCCTAAAGCCGAAATGGACAGCCAGCCTTCAGGTTTGATTGCTAAGTCAGAAACCATTACGGAAGAAAATGATTCCTCAGTATCAATAAAGACTAGCATTTCGCAGGAACCACTTATAGTTGAAGAAAGCAAGGCTCCATCTAACGATAGGAAGATTCCTTTTGAGGTCATAAATATCCTTCCGCAGCTTACGTCATCCCCAGGAGGGCAGTCTGATGTTCAGTTCAGTCCTGGGACAGGTGCGGTAGGTTATATAGCAAATTGGTTAGACTGGGATGAACATTTATCGCTGACCCTTGGCCTGAACTACACTTCTCGCCAAGCTAAGTACAGTCACCAATGGATTAATGCTCCACCTTCACCACCACCAGAAATAGCTCCTTTTTTTAAAACGTTAACTGCTAATTAAGCCACGGGTAACGAAAAATAAAGGAGCAAAATTAGAAAATGAAACATTACCTTAAAACATATAAACTCATAAAATCTTTCGTAGTAACTGGAGTATTGTCGTTTGGACTTATGTCAGGAGGCCAATTTACTGCAGCGGCAGGACTCGATAAAGCAAAAGTGGAGCCTGTTAAAGCTGTTCAAGCAGTTGGCTCCCAAAATGGACATGCCAATGAAAAAAAGGTTGAAACCCCTATAGTTCCTGCTGAGACGGAGATAGCTGTTCAGCCAGCAGAAGAAGTCGAAGCTGATGCTCAGCCAATAGAGAAAGTCAAAACTGAAGTAGAACATAAAGAAGAAGGAAGCATCGGAAAATCACAGGCAAGCATACATGCCAGTGAAACGGCAAAAATGCATGCTTCTGAAAACTCAGCAATCTATCAAACTACTTCCGAAAGCCAATTAGAAGAATCGACTACAACTGCTGAAACTGCAGGATATCTATTCGGATCGGATTCAGCTTCATCAGCGAATCCTGCAGGGGAAGATTTTTATATTGGGAAGTTAGGTTATGGGAGCACGGTGCAATTTGATGCAAACACGGGCGGTGCCATTTATTTCAGCAGTGCAAGAGCACAGAGTGCCAGCTATGTGTACGGTTATTGGTTTTTATCCGGTATGCAAACAGCGCCAGAAGGAATCTCCGCAAGCGATTGGGGTGCGCAGCAGGCAAAATTAGCTCTAGAAAGCTACGAAGCTATGAAGAGTGTATATGGCTCAAAGGTTAGACCCGTTATTTTTATTGATGTAGAATCGGCTTATACCGGTTTAAGTGACTATGACTATGCCAATAATCATGAGATTTATAACGCATTCGTCAATTATTTAAATCAATATGGACAAGGTGTAAAACCAGGAACCTATTCATCTCCAGGCAACTGGGACCGTACCATGGGGGACTTTTCGCCAAATACCCCAGGTGCTTATTGGGTTGCCTATTACCCAGGTGACATCCCATCCGATTTGACAACCAGCAATTCATACTGGGTCAACTTCCCAGGAACAACCGAAAAGGCCGAAATCTGGCAATACTATGGCGGCTATGATGACTATAATGTAGCTTGGAAATTGCCATAACGAAATATTCGGTTTCTATTTTCCATAGTAACCAAATAAAGAGTCTGTCCCAAAAAAGTATAACTTTTAGGGGCAGTCTTTTTTTGTGAGATGGCAATGTTCCTCTTTTTTTTTAAATACCCAAAGCATCGAGCATAAACAACATATCCCAATTTAATGTTCGCTCCTCCTAACACCTTCTGGATTTCCTCAAAGGTAATAGGGGGTTCCTTTGCGGAAGCCCCTCCAATTAGTGTTCTTTTTTCTTCTTTGAAAGAAGATTAAAGTCATTATTATTCTTCTGAATAAGACGGTTGGGTTTGCATCTGGGACTGCACTTGACTTATCAATGTTTGAATTTGTGCAACTTCACTTGATGCTTGTTTCAATGCTTCTAAGCAAAGAGTGGTGTTAGCAGCTGATTGTTCAATGGCTGAAGTGATCATATCTTTCACAATAGAAGAAGCCGCCTCTGCTTGTTTCAATTTATTAGTGTCGACTTGATTTGTCATTTGTATTTCCTCCTTTTATTTGTTTACAACACAAAATATAGAATGCTTCTAAAAAAATTATTTAATCCTTGTCCAAAACAAAATTAAATTACATATTTTACAGTAAACATTATAAGAGCATTGCTTAGGGGCGGTTTAGTTGAATAGTGATTATAAGGAAAAAAATGGTGAAATAATTTCATAATGGGGTGATGAAAATATAGTATTAAAAATTCAACATTTTCCATTGTGAAAATTCCCCCTAGGATAAATTTATTATCCTCCCCGTATCTTTTTATAAAAAATAATCGTTATATAAAGTAAAAGAGATTTATAAATGGAATGGGGGAGAAGGATGAAGGTTTTACTATTAGGAGGGACTCGTTTTTTAGGAAGAGCATTGGTAGAAGAGGGATTGAAAAGAGGCCATGAAATGACCTTATTTAATCGTGGGACCAATAAAGGTGCTTTTCCTGAAGTGGAGCAGCTCATCGGGGATCGGGACGGAGATGTGTCCCTTCTGAAAAACCGTAAGTGGGATGTTGTAATGGACACATGCGGGTTTGTTCCCCAGCAGATTCAAGAAATCGCAGCTGTACTTGGGGATAATATCGAACATTATACGTATATTTCAAGCATCTCTGTTTATAAAGATTGGATCCCGTTTAATCTTACCGAAGATTACCATCTGCAAACTTTGTCGCAGGATCAATTAAGAGCTGTTGAGGAGGGGAGCGCTTCTCCTTATGATCACTATGGCGCATTGAAGGTCCTATGTGAGGCGGAAGCGGAGAAGCATTGGCCGGGACGTGTGTTGCATATACGAGCTGGGCAGCTTGTCGGGCCGTTTGATTACACGGACCGGTTTCCGTACTGGATTCAGCGCGTGGCACAAGGCGGAAAAGTATTGGTACCGGGGCGTCCAGACCGTCTTGTTCAGTTAATTGATATAAAAGATATCGCCAAATGGGTGTTTGATATGGCGGAAAACAGAAAAGCTGGAACCTTTAATGTGACAGGCCCGAACGATAAATTGACGATGGAAGAGTTGCTGGAGACCTGTAAAGCTGTCGCCAACAATGAGTGCGAATGGGTATGGGCAGATGAGCAATTTTTGCTGGAGCGTAATGTGCAGCCATGGACGGAAATGCCGCTATGGGTTCCCGAGCACTTCCCATTAGAGGGAGAAACAGAACCGTGGAAAGGCTCTTTTTCCATTAGCGTCGACAAGGCGGTAAATGCTGGACTTACCTTTCGGTCATTAGAAGAGACGATTGTTGAGGTTTATAACTGGATGAAGGGACGACCAGATAACAAGCTTAAAGCCGGGATTTCGTGGGAAAGGGAAAAAGAACTTTTAGGGACTTGGTTTCAAAAAAGATAAATCAATCATGGGGAGGGGCTCCATACTTGAAGTATGAGAACCCTCCCCATTAGTTATCCTACGGCTTCCGACTTAGCGGTTTTAATGGAAAAGATTCCATTCCTCTTTGCCGTTTTGCTTTTATTTGCGATGTCATTTTTGAAATAGCTAATTACTTTGGCTGTTACCGCAATCGAAAGGATGGAGCATAGCCCTCTTACCAGCCCAACAGCGTAAATACTCGAAAGCACAACAACCGCATCAAATAGGAAATTTACTTTGCCAGGATTAAATTGAAATCTCTTTTGCAGATACAGTGCGAGGATATTAGCCCCTCCGAGGGAAGCTCCATTCATAAATAGGATGGTTAAACCAATTCCAATCATAAATCCGCCCAAGATTGAGCCTATCCAAATCGGAAGTGAAAAGTGTGGCAGCCATTGGTCCATTTCAGTCAATAACGTCAGGATGGAAACAGAAACAACGGTATTTAAGGTAAACTTCCATCCCATTCTAAAAACTGAAAAAATATAAAAAGGGATATTTACTAAAAAGAAAATCACAGCGAATGGAAGATTAAAAAGATACGCTACACTTAGCGAGAGTCCGGCTGTGCCTCCTGTGACAATATTGGCATGTTTTAAAAGGATAACCCCAATACTTGTTACCAAGCATCCTAGGAAAATATCTATTGGCTTCCTCATTTTTAAATCACCTAATCTCTTATCAATATTAATACGATTAATAACTATTTTAATAATAAAAGATAAAAGGACAATTTTACATATCAATAAGAAGGCGTTATTATTAAGTTACGTTCAATTTGAATTAAAATCTATTGTTTTATATTCATAATGAAAGGAGTGTTTTTGGTGGATCAAATAGACATTAAGTTATTGGAGCTTTTGCAAAAAAATTCCCGCATGACAATCAGCGACTTATCACTGGAGTTAGCGTTAAGTAGGCCGAGTATTTCGGAACGTCTTCACCGGATGCAAGAGAAAGGGGTTATCGAAGAATACAGTGCTAGAATCTCCCTTCCTGCAATTGGAAGAGACATACTGTTAATTATTCAAGTGGGCGGCGTTAAAGTATCCTTACAAGAATTTGAAGAATTCGTAAAAAAAGAAGAGGGAATTATCGAGTGCCATCGTGTGACCGGGGAAGTAAGCTATATTTTAAAAGCTGCTGTTTCAAACATGAATGGCATGAGGCAATTAATCGATAAATTAATTCCATTTGGAAACATCAATACTTCTACCGTATTGTCATCACCAGTTCCATATCGATACATTCTGCCAATCGAAGAATCTTCCTAGGCTTCCTTCCTACAGGGGAAGTTTGGGTGAAGAGAGTGTACTGTTTCTTCCAGTGGAGTAATTCATGGGGACGGCCCTTATGCATGTAAAAACCATGAGAGCCGTCCACGTATGTGGAAATTTATATTAACCATTCACCCTGAGCAATCTTTTCAACCTTTCCGCCAACAGAAACATTGATTACTCCGTTTTCCTCATCTGCTTTTAAAAACAATAAAGAGGGTCTGCCAATTTCATATCCTTGTTCGACTCTTATATCAATTTCGCTTGTTTGGAAAAATCGGTATTCAACCAGGTAGGCAGCCAGGCATCCATTTGCGCTGCCAGTGGCGGCATCCTCTGGCATCCCATAATAATCTCCAAAGTCACGAACATTTACCTGATTCTCTGGATGATACGTTTCAGAAGTAAATACCATAATCGCTTTTGCGTTCGTATTCTCAATCAGCTCATAGTACTTTTCTAAATTGACCCTTACTCTTTTGACAGCGTCCAGAGTTTTTAAAGGGACAAGAATGACAGGAAGCCCAGTGGAAACCTCTTGGATGGGGAATCGCTCATTAATGGCATCCTTCTCAATCTGTAAGACACCAGAAACCTGGTCGGGCTCCAATATTTTTCCGAAGGCAGGTTTATTTTGTTTCATCCAAATAAGACCTTCCTTTGCATCAAACGAGACGGGAATCTTGCCAGCCTTATAATTTAGCGTAAGTGTCTCTGCCGGTTCCTTTAATAGCTCATGCTGAATCACATAAGCAGTTCCCAGAGTCGGATGGCCAGCAAAAGGCACCTCTTCATTAGGGGTAAAGATGCGGACATCATAGCCTCCATCATTTACTTGGTCGGATAGAATAAAAGTAGACTCCGAATAATTCATTTCCTTCGCGATTTGCTGCATTTCCCGGCCAGATAGATTACCCGCATTTTTGAAAACAGCAAGCTGGTTCCCGGTATATTTCCCTTGCGAAAAAACATCAACAATCGAAAAATTAATTTTTCCCATTATAAATCTCCTATTCTTTGAATCATGGGGACGGTTCTCATGCATCATCCGCGAAATTTTTCCATAAACCTTTCCGGATGGTCAATCGATTTGAAACCGAATTGGCTATACAGGGTGTGGGCATCGTTTGTGACTAACATAAACCTGCGGACATTTTGCAAGTCTGGGTGGTTGGTGATAACCTCCATTAACCATTTGGACAAGCCTAATTTACGGTATTCAGGCACAATGAACACATCTGCAAGATACGCAAATATCGTTAAGTCTGAGACGACCCTTGCAAAACCAACCTGCTCCGCATCGCCTTTGCTGACATCCCCTTTATAAACACCAAAACATAATGCAGTATTGTCAATGGACTTTTTTATGATTTCTTTTGGCCGGCCCAATGCCCAGTATGATTCTTCGCTTAAAAACTTGTGGATAGTATCAAGGTCTAAATACTCTTTGTTCGTAGATATGGAAAAACCATTCTTTAGCCATGTATTCATTGGTAAACCTCCTTCATTTGTCAAAAAAGTAGAAACACATTGGAAAAAGATGCCTCTTTGATAGATTTTAACATAGGATGTCTATTTCAGTGAGATTACTGATTTGGGCAAATAACGAGGGCGTAAATAACATTTTATAGGTAATGCCTATTTTTGAGAGAACAAGTTTATAGGTCAATGACTAAAGAATATGATGATGTAGGTTTAAAAAGAAAGGAGTGCGCGTTATGTATCCTAATCCTATATCTATGTATAATACCAATCCATATAATCAGGAAATTCATGTGTATTCAACTCCATTTCCAGAGGATTATTATTACCAGATGAACCCTTATGAAAGACAATTTGGCCAATTTTTCCCACCAATGGGACCACCATCAGGAGCACCTGGCTTTTCACCACCATTTGCCCCGCCGGGTCAAGGCCCAGGAGCGGGACCACCGTTTGCCCCACCAGGTCAAGGTCCAGGAGCAGGACCTCCAACAGCCCCACCGGGTCAAGTCCCGCAAGTTGGACCGCCATCGTCACCACCGCCATCCTTTGTTCCCACACAGACACAACAGCAAGCTGAAGCATTTGCAGTTGATCCAGGGGGTATTAGAAGATGTTTATTCAGATACACCTATATATGGCTAAGAGGTTTTGAGCAATTTTGGTTCTATCCAATATTTGTCGGACGTAACTCAGTCGCAGGGTACCGCTGGACCGGGTTTAGATGGATGTATTCTGGAATAAGCCTCCGGCAAATTCAATCGTTTACTTGTGTTTAAACACATGGGGAAGGTTCTCATGCTTGTGAATTATGAGAACCTTCCCCGAGTGTGTTACATTACTCTTCTGTTAATGACGGTGCAACGTCTTGCACCCCTGTTGATTAAGCTGCGTGCCTGTGCTAATGTGATTGGGACAAAAACTGCTCGGTCCACGTTGTCTTCTACATCAAACAAGGCAAATGCTTCTCCGTCAACAATGAATACACAAATGAATTCCACCTCTAGATCATCAGATCTTGGACGGCTGGATACAATTTCACAAAGCTCAACGCCTGCATTCAATAATACTCTTGCTTCTCGGCGGGAAATTCGAATAAACACGAATTCTTCGAATTCAACACCATTTGCCTCCACTTCAATCTCCACTACAAGAAAAAAGCCATTTCTCCTGGTTTGTAGTATACAATTGGCACCAATTGAAACAACATCCCCCATACTCATATTCCTCCACCCCCTTTGTACTATTAAATTCCATAGCGAACGGAAGGTGTGGACAAAGTAAAATTAATTTTTTGTTTGTTATGCCAAATTTTCACCTTAAAAATGGCTTAGTGAAATGACTCCTAGCAAGTAAAGAATGACTGCAATATATGCAGGTAGTAAGTGGACAAAATCGGTATAGCTCCAAATACCCGTACCCGATAAATAGGAAAATTCCAAGGAAACCAATAATCCCCGCGATATTCACTGATTTCTTGCCCAATGCAGGCCAAGCCTTATGCCATGCCTCGCCGACTGCATATAAATGAATATGATAATTTAGCTTTTGGGGGAAAAGAAAAACAAATGCCCCAGTCTACTGAGCCATTTGCTTGTACAAAAAAAGAATGTAAAGTTTGAGGACCAATTTCATTTAAGGATAGCTTTTTCTACGGTTCATCTTGGAAGACAGGAACAATAAAGTATCGGCTCCTCCTACGCCAAATACCGTGATGGCCACGCATGCCATCCCCTCTACTACATACTATAACGTTCCGATGTTAATAAACAGTGTTATAGATGTTATCAAATTGTTAAACCTGCATTAAAAAAATATGAATAGATGTTGAACAGTTTAAGTTAAGTATAGGTGATGCGGATCAGGAAAATAATATGAAAAACTCAATAATGGAGGGCGGAAAATGGATCCCCAAGAAAACTTTAATAAAAAGAACCAGACTTCAGATAAAAGCGGTACCGAGCAGCCATTAATGTCAACGGGCACGACGGAGCCAGGCTTTGAGTGGGAAACAGGTAAACATGATTTTGCAGCTAAACCTAGAATCGGAAATGAGCCGATTGGTGAACAAGTTGACAATAATGGGGAGTAGTGAAGGACAAAATTGAGCTGCTGTAAGGTCAAAATGTCCTTTATACGCCGAACACGTAACCCCTTGATTCAATCTAAGGGGTTTTGTCTTTTTTTTATAAGAGGAGTAAGAACCATCGGAATAAAGTCCGAATAGCTATCAATATGAAAATCAGCCTCGATGTTACGATTTTGAAAAGAACAGGTTTTAATCTTCAATTCTCTTGCAGGAATTAAATCCAGTTCCCGGTCCCCAACCACCAAATCAATGTGATGGCTTTTAAGGACATATTCATATGACGAGCGATGAGGCTTTCTGGTAAAGCCTTGTTCTTCCACGGAAACAATGTCCTTAAAGTATTTTAATAAATCAAATTTCTCAAGCAGATAAAGGGTGGATTTCTTATCGCGATGCGTGACAATGACATTGCTCTCAACCGCTGCTAGAGCTTCCTCAACGTAATCAAAAGGCCTGCTGATCCTTTTGGAGAAATAATTAAAAGACTCTTGGTACTCACCCCTGCGACTCTCATCAATTCCATAATGTTTAAAGGCCGTTTTCGAATCCTTTTTCAGCCATTTTAAAACCTCACCACGGTCCAACTCTTGCCCAGACAACTGAACAAATCCTTCGACCAGTGCTGGATAGGTGTCAAAAAGCGTTCCGTCGAAGTCCCATAAAATGTTAATAAAGATCCCTCTTTCTAATCACTTTTCTCTACAGAGAGTACCATATGACCTTTTAAAGTGGACAAAAAGGGACACTACAATACTCTATTAACGTTTTTTCATTATTCTCCTCTTTATGGTGTTGGAATATTCCAAGTTCATAGTAAAGGCAGTATTAAACTTCCAGGTATAATTATTTTGATATATTCGAATTTTTCTAATAGAATAATAGTATATGTTTGCGCTTACAATCCTAAGTTTTGTAATTAGCGGGCAAATAATAGGCAAGTCGCAATTTCCTTTTTTAATGAAATGTTCACTTTATTATCAAACAGGATGTGATGGCATGAGCGTTAGAATTTCAGCAGAAAATTATAGCCAAGAGGCCGTTATAGAAGACCGCAAGATTATCACATCTGCGTCCGTTTTCGGGATTCTAAGGCAGCAGCTTGCAAAAAATATTGGCATTAAACGGATTAAGGGATTCTTGTTTCATTATGGCTGGGAAATGGGTGTCAAAGTGGCGAAAGAAGCCCTCGAATCCGGATCATCGTTGGAATATCTCATTAAACATGGACCGATTATTCATATCCAAAATGGCCATATTAGCGGGATTAAACATGATTGCACCTATGAATTAGATAAAAATAAGAGAATCAAGAATTTTTATTCCTATGGAACTTGGTACGATTCCTATGAGGCTGTCGAGCATCTAAAAGGAATCGGAAAGTCAAATGGTCCCGTGTGTCATACACTGATTGGTTTTGCGAGCGGTTTTATGTCAACGATATTTGGGGAGACACTTTTGGCGAGAGAGACCACATGTGTAGGTAAGGGAGATTCAGAGTGCCGCTGGGTGATAAAGCCAAAGAAAGAATGGGAACAGGAACTTCAGGAAGAGGATGCACTCGATTTTTACAATGAAACCCCAATTGTAAAAGAACTTGAGTTGACCTATGATCAATTGCTTGACCAGAAAAATGTCGTCACCCGTTTAGCCCATTTCCAAAATCAGTTAACTGAAGAAATTATCAACGGCACTGACTTGCAAACCATTGCCGACATGGTCTATGAGACGGTAAGAATCCCGATTATTGTTGAAGATGCGGTCCATAGCACGATTACCTATTCAGGCTTGGAACAAGAACAATATTTACTTTTAAAAACTGATATGGAAAATTACCTTCAAAAAACACAATTTCACACAAACCCGCTATTGCCTTTTAGAAAAAAAATCATCAAAACATCCATTCAACAACGTCTGATTACGCCGATTCTATTACAAAAAGAAGTCATCGGTTATTGTTCCTTTCTCTATGAAGATATCAACAATCATTATCATGAAGAAGATTATTTGTTTTTAGACCGGTTTGCCAATGCAGCCTCACTGATTCTCTTAAATGAAAAAACGAAGTTTGAGACATTTGAAAGAATGAAAGGGAGTTTCCTGGAACAAATCCTGGAGGGGCGACTTCCTGCCAGTGAGATCATTAAGCGGGGGAAATATACGGGCGTAAACCTCGAGCAAAACTATTATATAGCCGTAATGGAATATCGGAAATCCCAAGGCTCGATTGAAGATGACTTTCTTTTAGAGGAACAAATTTTTGAATCGACATTCCGTTATTTTAAAAATAAAAAGCATAATATCTTGGCTGGCCACCGGGAGGGCAGTATGGTTTTATTAATCACAACGGAGACTATCCAAAACAAGCCAATCGATGATGTCATGCAACAATACTTCGATTATATAAATCATAAATTTCCCCAAGGTCATTTTAAACTGGGCATTAGCCGCCTAGGCGAGGATATCGGCCAAGCGTACAGATGTTATGAGGAAGCGGCCATTGCGATAAGATTAGCAGTCAAGAAGAAGATTGTGCCGTTCCAATCATTAGGAATTGTCGGGGTGCTGATTAACTCGAAGAATATCAGCGGAATCAAAATGATTGCCGAACAGGAGCTTGGTCCGCTTTATCGCTTTGAGGACCCTAAAATGCTGGAACTACTGAAAACATTGTATAGCTTTTTGTTGAACGGAGGTAAGCTCGAGCAAACCATGCAGGACCTGACCTTGTCAATGAGCGGTCTCCGCCATCGCATCGGCCGAATTGAAAACTTGCTAGAAAAGGATATTAGAGAACCCCATGAAATGCATCAACTGCTTCTAATCATAAAGTCATTAATCGCAATAGGGGAAATTACATTTGACTAAATGCCATCCGGCTTCAATGCCGGATGGTTTTTTTGCGTTCTAATTTAAGGCTTTTCCTATTAGATTGTTGCTTTGTCACTTATACACTGCTTTAAGAAAGAGCGAATAGATTATTGCTTTGTATGGGTGCCCATAGTCATGAGAAATCAGGCGGTACGGTAACCAATAAGGGGAATGGATGCCCGAAGCCGGGAAAAACCCATCGGTACGGTAACCAATAAGGGGGATGAATGCCCGAAGCGAAGAAAACCCCGCCGGTACAGTTACCAATAAAGGGAATGGATGCCCGAATCCAAGAAAAACCCGTCGATACTGTAACCAATAAGGGGGATGGGTGCCCGAAGCGAAGAAAACCCCGCCGGTACGGTAACCAATAAGGGGAATGGATGCCCGAAGCCGAGAAAACCCCGCCGGTACGGTAACCAATAAGGGGAATGGATGCCCGAAGCCGAGAAAACCCCGCAGGTACGGTAACCAATAAAGGGGATGGGTGGCCATAGCAAAGGTCGGTTCGGTAAAAATTCCATGCTCTGTTTTACTCAAATTACTGCCTGATCGCCAATGAACAATTTTTGTCTATTTAATTTAAAAACATGAGCATTTGTTGTTCTAGTTAGAATATTTGAAATTATATTAAACTTTATTTACAAGTTGTTAATAGTAAAAACTTTGTCGAATTGCAAATGTAAGCGATGTCAAACCTTATTTATCAACGGACACGGTCCATAACAAAATTTTAAAAAATTTAAAGGGGTGTAGAAAATGGCAAGTCAATTAGTAAAAGGTGAAACTCTCACCGTAGAAGATTTACTAGCAGGTGCGGAACGAATCGGTCAACTAGCTGAACAGGAAGCAGCCGAAGCGGAAAAAAACGCCACCATTTCGCAAAACGTGGTGGACCTGATGAAAGAAACACAAATTGCACGAATGATGCTTCCAAAAAAATATGGCGGCCCGCAGGCAGATTTGAAAACGTTCGCAAAGGTCGTCCGTAAGGTAGCGAACTATAATATTTCTGCCGCATGGCTGACCTATTTGTACCCGCTTCACAACATGCTTCCAGCATTTCTTCCTGAAAAGGGAGCAGACGAAATCATCAATTCGGGCGGATTAATTGCCGATATCTTTGCTGCGTTAGGAAAAGCGGAACGGGATGGCGATGGCTACCGAATCAGCGGTAAGTGGAGCTTTGTCAGCGGAATCAACTATAGTGACTGGGTGGGAGTCGGGGTCATGATTCAGTTCCCTGACACCGAGAAGCCGGTGTACTGCCTGCCAATGTTAAAAACTTCCGAAGTGGAAATCGTCCATAATTGGGATACGTTTGGCCTGCGAGGTTCAGGAAGCAACCAAATTATTGCAGATAGTGTATATGTGCCGATGGAGCGCATCTTAAGGCTGGATCAAGCGGAGCTGACGAGAAGACCGCCTTTAGATGATTATGATACAGAATATCCTTTCTATCATGTTCCATTTTTCCCATCCTTCTATATTGGCTTTGGCTACATGGCACTTGGCGGGGCAGAGCGGATGCTGAAGGAATTCAAGACTCTTACCGAAAAACGTGTCCGCTTAATGGATGGCGTAAGGGAAAGCGAGTCACCAAGAAGCCAGCGGGTGTTGGCCGAAATGACAACAGATTTCCACGTCGCTGAATGCTTGATGGACAAATATATTGATTTGCTGGTGGACTATGAAAAAGACGGCTGCCAAACACCACCATCTGAATTCTTTGCGATTCGTACGAAAGCCATTAAGCTATGCGTGGATATTGCCGTCAGATCACTGTTGGTCCTGGGAGGAGGCGCATTGTATAAAGGCGGCCCAATGGAATTGTTCTTACGTGATATCATGGCTGTTGCTACACATAAAACTTCTTTATACGAAGATGCGGTCGCTGCATACGGCAAAGAACTGTTTGGCTTTGAGAGCGGCGTCAGGGGATAAATTTTACTAGTACATCATTGTCAGTTTAATAGAGCATTAAAAAGGAGGATTTTTTCAATGGATGATCGTCAATTTCGCACAGCAATGGGGAAGTTTGCAACTGGGGTGACGGTGATTGCAACCCAGGTAGATGGGGACATTCACGGAATGACAGCAAATGCGTTCATGTCAGTATCGCTCGATCCAAAGCTCGTTGTAGTTTCCATCGGTGAAAAAGCTAAAATCTTGAACAAAATCAAAGAAAGCAAGATTTTTACAGTAAATATCCTGGCTGCGGATCAGCAGGAATTATCCATGATTTTCGCTGGTCAGTTAAAAGATAAAGAAGTTACCTTTGACCGCCTTGATGGAAAGCCGGTATTGCCCGGGGCTGTGGCACAGGTTGCCTGCGAGGTATCCGCTGAGCATGTGGAAGGCGACCACACCTTATTTATTGGCAGAGTAACTGATATTCATCTTGAAGACAAGGAGCCGTTGATTTTCTACAGCGGCAAATACCGTTCATTAGTGGCTGAACAGCCGGTTTCAATCTAAAACCTTGAGAGGAGACCATTATGGAAACGATTCATTTAAACGAGCGCAATTTGGCAGAATGGCAGAAAAAGGCGAGTCCGAATGTTATGGCACTTGGCTGTTTCGATGGTCTCCATCAAGGACATTGTGCAGTTATCAAAGCTGCTCATCAAAAGGCGAAAGAAAAACAGGTGCGGCTTGCGGTCATGAGTTTCTTTCCCCATCCGAAAACGGTGATTTCAAAAGGAAAAGTTCACGTCCATTATTTAATGGGGCTTTCGGAAAAACAGGCAATGCTTCAGGAAATGGGCGTCGATACTTTTTATATTGTGGAATTTAGTCAAGAGTTTGCGGGTCTTTCGCCAGAGCAGTTTGTATCGGAATACTTGAATGGTCTTCAGGTTGTCCACGCTGTTGCCGGATTTGATTTTTCCTATGGCTCCCGCGGCGCCGGTCACTTAGACCGTTTGCAGCAGGACTCCGGCGGCCTCATTGATGTCACGAAGGTAGCGAAAGTGGAGCTGCGGGGAGAAAAAATCAGTTCCACTTGCATTCGGGAGCGGCTGTTAAGCGGGAAGGTCGCAGAACTTCCAGAGTTTCTTGGCAGATACTATGAGACGGAGTGCGAATGGAATGGAGAGACCTTCTTGCCGCAAGAACATTACACCCTCCCGTGTCCAGGCCGCTATCAGGTCGTGTTAAAAAATAAGGGCGGTGCAGTTTGTAAGGAAGTGACCGTCATGACGGATGGTACAACAATCATATCTACTGATGAGATTCCTTTATTTTTAAAAGGGAAGCTTTCAATTGTCTGGCAGCAGGAAATCACACAATCTAGGAAATTACGAATTTCTTAAAATTATGAATAGAAAAGGAGCGGAAGCAAATGGCTAAAATTGTTGCAGGTGTCGCGATGTCGCATAGTCCGATGATCATGACGAATGAAGCAGGGGCCGGTGAAAAGGGACAGAGGTTCATTAATACCGCGTCTGAAATGAAAAGGTATTTAGAAGATTCCGGTGCAGATGTGATTGTATTAATATCTGACGACCATTTTAACAGTTATTTCTATGACCATATGCCATCCTTTACGATTGGAATTGGCGAATGTGAAGGCTGGGGGGACTGGCAGATCCCTAAGTACCAAATCCCGGTCCAGCAGGAATTAGCGAAGCACATTCTTCACACCAGCCTGGAAAACGACGTTGATTTCGCGTTTACTTTAAAAATGAAGGTCGACCACGGGCATACGCAAGGAATTTATTTCTTAAATCCGGATTTGCAAATTCCAGTTGTTCCAATAGCGGTCAATACGTCAGCACCGCCGCTGCCAACGATGGACCGTTGTTTCCAAATCGGAGAAGTTGTCCGCAAAGCGATTGAATCTTGGGACCAGGATTTGAAGGTGGCGATTGTCGCATCAGGCGGCTTATCTCACTGGGTGCCGATTCCGAAAATTGAGAGCGAAAAGCCGGAGGACCAATTCTTGGTGAATGTTTTAAAAAATGGCCGCCAGGAAATTGAACAGCTTGACGAATATCTAAAATTGCGGGAAACCAATGTAACCAAACTTAAATCAGGTCCTGTTAATGAGCAGATTGACCGGGAGTTTTTGCGCTTGGTGACTGAGAAGGACTACACCACATTAAGAAACTGGAGTGCGGCATTTATCGAGGAGAACTTGGGTAACGGCGGCCAGGAAATCCACAACTGGCTTGTGCTGCTTGGCGTATTGCAGAACTTTGATGCAAGTGTGGCATGTTATGAGCCGATTCCGGAATGGGTAACGGGTATGGCGATTGTTCAATTCAGCCAGCCGGTTGACCAGAAACAGCCGAACACATCAGCCCAGCAAGAGGTCAGCGTTTAATAGTTGCATGCAAATTTTTACACAAGGGGAGATCGAGATGACAATCTGGACAGAATTAGCTGATTTAGAATATAAACTTTATTATGTAGATGCGAATGGGATCAAAACAAGGGTGCTTGAATCCGGAAATGGGGAGCCGTTGATTCTTCTGCATGGCACAGGTGGTCATATTGAAGCCTATGCACGAAACATCAGAGGCTTAAGAGAAAACTTTCGTGTCATTGTCATCGATATGGTCGGACACGGCTATACAGCAAAGCCGGACCGCCAATATGGCATTGATTTTTACAGCGAGCATTTATTAGGCGTGATTCAAGCATTAGGCTTATCAGAAGTATTTCTTTCAGGTGAATCGTTAGGCGGCTGGGTAGCTGCTTGGTTTGCGGCCGAGCATCCGGAATATGTGAAAGCAATGGTGCTGAACACGCCAGGCAACGTCAATAACAAGCCTGAAGTTATGCAGCGGCTGAAGGATTCCACTTTAAAAGCCGTTCTGGAAGCAAACTACGAAAATGTGAAAACCAGACTTGAGTGGTTAATGTACGATAAGAGCCAGGTAACTGATGAACTGATCGAATCCCGCTACAAAATTTATACACAGCCTAGCTATCAAGAAGCGGTTCATCATATCGTCTGCCTTCAGGATATCGAAGTACGCAAACTCTATAGCTGGGATCCGTCATGGTGCGGCAAAATCAACGTACCAACATTGCTGGCCTGGACGGATCACGACCCAACTTCAACTGTTGAGGAAGCAAAACCAATCCAGGATATGATTCCAAACAGTGAATTGGTTGTTATCAAAGATGCAGGACACTGGCCGCAATGGGAGAAACCAGAAGAGTTTAACGCTGTTTTAACAGACTTTTTATTAAAAAACAACAATGAAGCAGCCAAGCAGGAAGACTCGGCGGTAGCAGCAAAATAATCTGACAACATTTGAGAGCACTATTGAGTTGATTCATAGTTTCACAGGATTTTGAATCTAACAAATAGTGCTCTATTTTTAATTAAAGGAGTTTTTTCAATGAGTAATCAAGTCATTCATCGAGTTCAGCGTGTTTACGAGCTGCTGAAGCAGGCAGAAGAATCCAAGAAATCAATCCCTCCGCTAACTGAAACGTATCCTGATTTGAAAATTGATGAGGCCTATCAGGCCCAGCTGCAAATTATTGGTCAAAAGGTGCAAGCAGGGCAGAAAATCGTCGGGAAGAAGATTGGCTTAACCTCAGTTACCATGCAAAAGCTGCTGGGTGTCGATCAACCGGATTACGGTCATTTGCTGGACACAATGGAAGTAAGCAATCAAGGAACGATCCTGTTAGATGATTTGTTCCAGCCAAAAGTGGAAGGTGAAATTGCCTTTATCCTAAGCAAGGATTTAACTGGACCAAATGTTACGGTAGAGGATGTTTTGGCAGCGACAGCGTACATCGCTCCTGCTTTGGAGATTGTCGACAGCCGGATTACCGATTGGAAGATTACCTTAGCAGACACGGTTGCCGATAACGCGTCAAGCGGAATGTTTGTCATTGGCGAGGAGCGCTATGCTGTATCAGATATTGACCTGCCATCGATTGAAATGAAATTATTCAAAAATGGCGAGCTGGTCAATACAGGTTATGGCTCGGATGTTTTGGGACATCCCGCAACTTGTGTCGCCTGGCTCGCCAATAAATTATCCGAGTACAACGTGGTTTTGAAAGCGGGAGAAGTGATTTTATCCGGTGCACTTTCCGCAGCGGTTGTGGCCGAAAAAGGGGATCGGTTCACGGCTGGATTTTCACATATCGGGAAAGTAGAAGTTTCATTTAAGTAAAAAGGGGAAAGGACCTTTCCATTTAAGGGAGTGGAAGGGTCCTTATTAAAGCACTTTAATATGGGAGAAATGAGAAATTGAAGGAGGTCCGTATATGGAGCAAAAGAAAAGTGGAGTTTCGAAAAAAACATGGGTCATTATTTTTCTATTATTTTTATTAACGGTGATTAGTAATGCGGATAAGGCGATTATTGGGTTTGCTTCAGTTCCGATTATAAAGGAGCTGGGACTAAGCCCAGAGCAATGGGGTGTGGTGGGCAGTGTGTTCTTCCTACTGTATTCTCTGTCAGCTATTTTAGGGGGCAGCCTGGCGGATAAAATCGGCGCCAAAAAAGTCATTGTCGGTATGGTCGCTGTTTGGTCGATTGTTCAATTTTCCACCATCTTTGTCAGCAGTTTTACTTATTTGTTGGTAACAAGGATTATTTTGGGTGCTGGGGAAGGTCCATCCTATTCCTTGGCGATGACAGCAGCTTCAAAGTATTTGCCTAAGGAAAAATTGGGGATCGGTTTAACGCTTGTTTCAGTTGGCGGGCCGCTCGGTGTCGCGATATCAGCACCGATTTTAATGCATCTTATTATGAACTTTGGCTGGCGTTCAGCATTTATCGCGACAGGGGCAGTTGGGTTTCTGTGGATTGTTGCGTGGTTATTTAGCGCTAAAGAGAAAGCGATTACACAGGGGGAACCTGCCCCAGCAAAAGGCACTGTCTCTTCCGTAGCTGTTCAGAACGAATCAAAATTCACCTCTGTGCTATTTTCGAAAAACTTTATCTTTGTTGCTCTATGCGGATTTGCGACTTATTGGTCATTTACGATTGGACTAAACTGGCTGCCAAACTATCTGGAAAATGTCCGCCATCTAAGTAAAGAAACATTAAGTATCGTGGTGGCACTGCCATGGATTATGATTACATTATCGCAAATCACGTTCTCATCCATTTCGGACCGTATTTATCATAAGACGAACAGCATGGTGAAAGGCCGGATTTTTGTCCTTGGACCTGTTATGGCAGCAGGGGCTGTCTGCTACTTCCTGGGGACACTAGTCAGCTCGAATATTTTAGCGATTACCTTATTGTCACTCGGGTTAACATTTGGATGTATTACTCTTGTTATGGGACCAGCCATATTAGTGGACTTGGTTTCACCTAGACACCAAGGGAAAATTCAAGGCTGGTTTATGGCTTTGACCTCTCTGGGCGGCATTGCCGGTCCATATGTAACAGGGTGGCTGATTGGACATTCAGCCAATCCGGCAGCCGGCTTCCATCACGCATTCCAAGTCTGCGGCTTGATTCTCCTTGTGTTCGGCGGTTTAGTGTGGCTGGCAGTTCGTCCGAAACATTATGAAAATCCATCAACATTAAATACAAATCCATCAAAGGTCGTATAAAATGGTTGTTTAATTGAATGAAGGGCACCTTCCGTTTTAGGGAGGTGCCTTTTTTCCATTATATATATTTGTTATTCCTTCAAATTAAGTATTCCTAAATACTTCTGCCAAGGTCCAACGTCCGCCCTATACCTCTTGGCCATTACCCGGACTATTTGAGAAATATGAGTCAAATCATGCACAACCCATGTAGAGAGCAGCTCACGGACCCGCACCCTACCAAATGCAGGGTGGAAACCTGTTAATTCAAGCTGCACTTCTGAGACAACCAGTGATCTCAGCTTAGTTATATTCATAGATCTAATCTCTTGAAAATCCCTAAAAACATTCTTCAGCGATCTTTCAGAATCATTTTTAAGATGCGAAAATCGGTCGAATTCGGGAAATGCTGTATCCTTATTTCCCTCGAGAATAAACTCCAACCTCGGTATCCAATTGGTTTTCTCAGCCTCAATGAGGTGCTCGACAACTTGCCTTGCATTCCAGGTTCCTTCGCCTTCATTGCATTGAAGCCAGCCATTGGATATCCCAGACAAAAAATACTCCAATGTTTTCGGTGTACGCTCCAAGACCTCAATCGCTTCCTCTATGTTAAAATTCATATAACGCCTCCATGGTAGTAAAATCTTGTTTCTAGTATTAATACTTATAAAAAACATAAAAGAGTGATTCCATTGCTTTCTAAAAAAAGAGTAATTTATTCAATAACGATTTTGGTGGTTATTATACTTGGCCTTGCCTCCAGAAAATACAGCCATATGCTGCCGCCATTTCTAGCCGATAACGCCGGGGATGCGTTGTGGGCCATGATGGTATATTTAGGATTCCGCTTTTTGCTGTTCCGGAAAAGAATTCTCACCGCCCTGTTGCTCAGCTTAATTTTTAGTTTCGGGATTGAATTCAGCCAATTATATCAGGCCGGCTGGATTAACCAGATTCGGGGCACCGTGCTCGGGGCGCTGGTATTGGGGCATGGTTTTCTGATGGTGGATTTGCTTCGTTACACAATAGGTATCATGATTGGAAGTTTCATAGATAAGATGGCGCTAAAATTAACACACATCAGGTAAACCAGTACCTTTTGAAACGTATAAATGGTCTCGCCGGCTTTTATAAGGCAGGACCTTTTTTAATTCCGGCTGCACGTGCAAAACAGATGCCTTTATTTTTACCGAGAGCACTGTTTTCTTGCGCTCAAGGTCAAAATAGCCGTCCTATTTTTACCGGTAGTACTCTTTTCTTGGTCTCACGGGTAAAATAGGCGTTCTATTTTTACCGGGAGCACTCTTTTCATGTGCTCATGGGCAAAATAGATGGCCTATTTTTACCGAGAGTACTCTTTTCTTAGGCTCAAGGTCAAAATAGCCGTCTTTATTTTTACCGAGAGCACTGTTTTCATGGGCTCACGGGCAAAATAGAAGGCATTATTTTTACCGTGGCCACAGTTTTCTTGGGTTCACGGTCAAAATAGCCGGCTTATTTTTACCGAGAGCACTCTTTTTTTACGCTCACGGGCAAAATAGACCACCTATTTTTACCGGGACCACACTTTTCCTACGCTCGCGGGTAAAATAAATGCACAAAAGCAGTGCGTTTCTCAAATCCACACTGCTCTGCTTTTATAAGATTCCATTTTTCATAGAACCACTTACGGTTTCATTACCATTGCCGCTTGTTCCCATATCAACCGTTCGGCCCGGTTAGGGTCATTGACAACCGAACTCTCCAGATTAAAAATCATCGTTGGCCGGAAGTTCAAATCATACTTTGGCCACGAAGGAAGGGCGTCGGTATTTGGGTTACCGTTACGTGCAAAATTGATCCAGGCCTGGTGCATTTGATTCGATACCAACTGGCGTTCCGGCGAAGTACCCGTAAAGTTTGTAGTGTTCGGCTTATCCAGTGTGTTCCATACAAATGGAATCTCTAACGCATGTGTTGCTTTGAGGGCGCCGTCAAATACCGGTGTCTCCCAATCAAAGCGATACATCCAAACCGGAGCACCTTGATTACCCTGCAATTCTGCCAGTTTTTGCGCAGGGTATGTAAAAATATGAATGGTCAGCAGTTTATTGAATAGGTCTTGGCTTAGCGGTTCAGGATTAAAGTTTGCAATAAGCGGCACGAGCGGTCCAAAGGTTTTTTCAAAAATCGCCTTGACCTTTGCCTCATCTGCATCCTTCCACTCAGGGTCAAAGACACTGAAAATATTAAATTCATCCTTGTTGGTACCAATCAAAACTGGGATATCCTTTGCTGAACCCTCGGATATCGCCAGTTGTGGATGTTTTGGCAGGGATACACCATCAACAACCGGTCCCAAGCTCATTGACGGGAGAACATCAGCAGCTTGAAGCAGCTGTTCAACTGGTAATTCCTCCAATTTTTCCAGATTAGTAGGTTTTACTTGTAAAGCTGCTAGGATGGCGCCCGCTACTTTTGTTGCGGTTTCAGGAGGATGGACGTTTGCGGCTGCGCCGCTTTGCAGGATTGCTTTTTGGAAAAGACCTTGAGCAGAAGGGAATCCAAGCAATACTCCAACACTCATGGCCCCCGCCGATTCTCCAAAAATGGTTACGTTATTAGGGTCGCCGCCGAAAGCCGCAATATTCTCCTGCACCCAATGCAGTGCGGCAACCTGATCGAGGATGCCGCAGTTCCCGGAAGTGGCATATTCCTCACCGCCAATTTCACCAAGGTGAAGGAAGCCAAAAACCCCCAGCCGGTAATTAATTGTCACGACAACGACATCGCCTTGGGCAGCAAACGAAGCACCGTCATACCAATGGCTGGAACCAGATCCGGAAACATACGCACCACCATGAATCCAAACCATCACGGGCCGTTTTTTATCATCAGCTCCTGGAGACCAAACATTGAGATAAAGACAATCCTCGCTCACATTCGAGACGTCATTTCCGAAAAACTCCATGATTTCTCTTTGTGTCTGAGGGGCAACAGGGGAAAATGTGGTTGCATCCCGAACACCTTCCCAAGCATCCGGCAGCTCTGGAGCCCGGAACCGAAGCGGGCCGACCGGCGGTTTTGCAAAGGGGATCCCTTTCCAAGAATAAACACCATCAATCTGTTCTCCCTGCAATTTACCGTAAACGCTTTCAACAATCGTATTGGACATGAACGTTCTCCTTTCAAACGATAATCATACTTATTAACTTTATTCGAGATGAAGGAGGGGTTTTCCTTTTATTTACATAGTGAAATAAAAATTTTTCACTAACCTGGCGTAAGTTTTCGTGTTAACCTAAGAAAATAAATATTTTGAAGAGTGAAATAAATAATTCCCTAATTCGACTAATTTGCGGGATTAAAAATCGGAGGAAAAATGGAGTTGACCAGCTGATGATTAGCAACACAATTTCGGAGTGGTTTTACTTGTACAACAAAGATATATACCACTTTTTAGTTTATTACATCGGGTCAAGTGATGTAGAAGATCTGGTGCAGGAAGTTTTTATCCGAGCGATTAAAGGCTTTGATACTTATCAGGGAAAATCAAGCCCTAAAACCTGGCTTTTTTCGATTGCGCGCCATGTGGGAATAGATGAAATTAGAAAAAGGAAACGGTTAAGGATGAAGCAAACGATTTGGTTCAAGGAGGAGCAAACGGATAAGGAAACACCGGAGAAAATTCTCCAATTAAATGAAAATAATAGGCTCCTATATCAAGCAATCCAATCTTTAAAAACAAATTATCGAGATGTCATCATCCTTAGAGGGATTAAAGAACTCACTGTATCTGAAACAGCATCCATTTTGAATTGGAATGAAAACAAGGTTCGAATAACCTATCATCGTGCGTTAAAGACACTACAAAAAAGTACTGGAGGATTTTCTCTATGAAAAATGATGAGAAATTTGATGATGTAGAGAGAAAAATTCGCTCATTACCAGAACCTGATTATGATAAACAGTTTACAAAAGATACCCAAGATAAAATCCATGAAAACCTATTACAATTTGCGAGTTCATATAATAACAAGAAAAGGGGAGCTGCAATAATGAAAAAGATGTTAGTAGGTGTAGCTAGTGTTGCTGCCTTCATGTTATTCGCCGTTCTAGCTATTCCGTTTATTGAGGATAAACTATCAAATTCTAATTCAAATACGCCAGGGCAACAAACGAAAGAACCTGTGACAATAGATAAAAACAAAGAGGAAAATGATAATAAGAACCCAGCTGATCCTAAATCAACAGATCTTAGTCTATATGAAAATACAGAATATGGATTTAGCTTTGCGTTACCGAAAAGTTGGGAGGGGTACCAGATTGTAACGGATACTTGGGAAGGTATATCTACTGAACAAAATAAAATAATCGAGAGTGGAAAAATCCTTTTAATTAGACACCCAGGTTGGACGGAGGCGAACCCGAGACAGGATATTCCGATTATGATTTTTACGCTTGATCAATGGTCTTCACTTGAAAAAGGGGAATTTCATATTGGAGCAGCACCTATTGGTCCAACAAAGCTGGGAGAAAATGATAAATATGTTTTCGCGCTGCCGGCTAGATATAACTTTGCATTTCTAGAGGGATATGAAGAAGTAGAAACCATTTTACAAAACCATCCACTTCAAACGAAAAATGTACCCAATAATGATAAATGAACACTAGTACTACTAAAGATTTTGACCAAGTATAACAACATCTGCAGGCGAATAGTGAAAATCACTATTCGCCTGAATTTGGTCCCGCAACCAAAGAGGAATCTGGTCTTTCCCCATTCTGCAGGTCAGCAATCGTTAAACCAAAATTCATCTCCAGGTGAGGGTAATCTTTGAATTTAGCCCAGTCTCCGCCCCATTCAAACCCCAGCTTTTTCGCCATTTGGACGACCTCGGTCCAATCGGATTTCGAGTTTCCATTCCGATCATATTCCCGGTCCCAAACCACATCTCCCGAAGGCGTCTTTAGCGCAAAATCAATCGCCAGTCCGTAATTGTGATAAGATTCGCCGCCCTTTGCATGGGTTACCACCGCTCCCTCTGCGGTACGGCCTTGTTCATAAAGACCGTCTTGCTCCTCGGCACTGCGAAACCCATCCGTAATGACCACGACAATCCCTTTTTTGGCAGCCCGCTGGATTAACTGATTGGTGCGCTCCTTTACGACAGGATGAAGTTCAGTCGGCATTGGAACATCCTTTGCAATCGCCGGTTTCGGAGTATCAGAATTCGTATTATTATAAAAGATTACCACTATGGTAATCACGAGAACTAATAAAGGTAATACTCGTTTTATTCGTATTCTTTTTCTTTTTCGTTTCAAAGCTCGAAGTTCCTTTCTTGTTTTTGAAAAATTATATCACTATAAAAGACGAATTGACGAGTCTAATAGTTTCATATAATCAGCAAATGGAAAAACTGGGTATTTTAACGCTATTTATTCCAAAATGTCGTGAGGACCGGAAATTATGTAGTGAGATCCATGAATTATGTCGTGAGAGGCACAATCTATGTAGTGAAAATTGACCAAATAAAAAGGGAGGGCCAGGTTTTGCCCTCCACACCAATTAATGCAACAACTTTAGCCCACCTTCACCCCCGTCAACTGCCCATACAACTCCAGCGCCTCACCAACCTTCAGTCCCTTATGCACAATCCCGTTAATCGCCTGAATCATCGCTTCCGGATACTCCGATTGCCAGATATTGCGGCCCATATCAACGCCCGCCGCCCCCTGATTCATCGCATTAAACGTAAGCTCCAACGCATCTTTAATCGTCTCCAACTTAGGCCCGCCGGCAATCACAATCGGCACTGGACAGGTCCCGGTGACTTTTTCAAACCCCTCACAATAATAGGTTTTAACAATATCCGCTCCCATTTCAGCAGCAATCCGCGATGCCAAGCCTAGGAACCGTGCGTCCCGCTTCTCTAGTTCATGCCCAACAGCGGTAATCGCCAACACAGGAATCCCGTACTCGTGGGCCTCGGTAACGACATTCGCCAAATTTGCCACCGTCTGCGTTTCATACTTAGAGCCGATAAACATTGAAACCCCGACACCAACCACATTATGGCGAATCGCTTCCTTAATCGGCGTCACAATAGTCTCATTGGAAAGGTCGCTCAGCACACTCGGACCGCCGGACACCCGCAACAGCATTGGCTTATTGACATCGGCGGGGATGCAGGAATCGAGTGTTCCCCTTGTCACAAATAACGAATCCGTATGAGGCAGCAGGCTACGAACGGTTTCGCCCGGTTTTTCCAGACCGTGAATCGGGCCGAGGAAGTAGCCATGGTCAATTGCCAGCATGACCGCCTTGCCACCCGGAAAGATTTGACTCATTCTATTTTGAAATCCCCAATTCATCTTCAAAATCACTCCTTCATCTTTGGATTTTCTACAATGACCGTGTCCCTTTCGCTGATATGCGGTGATTTAATAAACACCGCTTTAAAATCCACAGGGGATGTATTTTTTAAATAATGGGTTTCAAATGGCCGGACCTGCAGCATATCGCCAGGTTTGACATGCACAGGATCGCCGTCTATATAAATATCCATTTCCCCTTCAAGGATATAGAAAATTTCTTCGCAGGTCGTATGATAATGGTTTTCGTGGTCATCGCCCGGTTTTAACAACACCACGCCAATATCTACATTGGGTCCTTTTCGTAAGTACTTCGGCCCGTGGGTGCCATAACGGTATTCCAGGTTTTCTTCGTTCACATGAAACATTGCCGTTTCACCCCCTTTCAAAAATTAAACACTCAACCCGGGTGCCATCCACATGTGGTTGGTTTTTCCCGAATCGGCTAATCGCAGTTGCTCGGCATAAACCTCACGCCAATTTTCATATAGTAATAGATACCGAGCACGGTTATCCATATTAGGATAGTGAACCCGTTCCCACTTCACTAGCCCCGAAATAGCAGTCTCAAGATCTAAAAACAAACCAGCCCCCACCCCAGCCATAATCGCGGTACCGAGGGCGGCCGCTTCTTTTTCGACAGGTATCCTAACAGGAATGCCAAGAACATCCGCCAATGTTTGGCTCCAAAGCTTACCTTTGGAAGCACCTCCGGCAAAAATAGCCTCCGTAGGGTAGTGCCCGGTGACCTCCTCGACAATCTTCAGGTTGCCATAGGTCACAAGGCAGGCGTTTTCCTGGATCGACTTAAACATTTCTTTTTTACCGGTTTTGTTGGGATCAATAGTGAGATTAAGGAAGGAGGGGGCTGCATGCCGCCATGAGATGTAATCCATGACGTCTGAGAATATTGGGATAATGCCGTTTGAACCGACAGGAACGTCCTTGGCCTTTTCTTCTAAAATTTCATATGCATCGCGGCCCGTTTGTGCGGCTTCCATTTTTTCAAGCTCACAAAAAGCATCGCGGAACCATCTCATCACAAGGCCGGGGAAGAAGGCAATAGTTTCTATCTGCCATAAATCCGGCACAGCATGGCAATTCACGCGGATTCGGCTGTCAGGGTCGGTCATCGCTCCCTTGATGTTGATTTCCTGCTGCCAAAAGCTGCCTCCGCATATAAACGTTTGGCCGTCACCAATGGCGCCGACGCCAACGGATGCAAGCTGGGCATCTCCGCCGCCGCTAAAAACGGGCGTGCCTTTTGCTAGTCCAGTAGTATGAGCGATTGATTCGGGAATGGTTCCGAGTAGAATACCTGCTTCGTTTACGGGAGGGAAGATGTTGTTTTTCAGCTGACAGGCTTCGGCAATGGCTGGTGTCCAAGCGCGATTTTTCAAATCAAAAAGTCCGGTGGTACAGCCGTTAGAGGGGTCTACTTGAAGTTTATTGGTGAGTTTAAAGAGAATCCAATCATTGATCATCGTTAGGTAGGCGACTTTTTCATAGGTTTCCGGCTGGTTGTTTTTAATCCAGAGCAGACGGGGGAGGGCTCCTAGGGCAAATGTTTGTCCGGATAATTCATAGAGTCGTTTCTCAAGCAAGGGGTCGCCGTTTTTAAGCTCTTTGGCTTCTGCCATCGCTCTGGCATCGACATTGGCGCACGCCCAAATTTCTTTTCCGTTTTCGTCATAGAGGACAAAGCCCTCGCGCATGCTTGTGGCACTAATCGCTTTAATGCTGCTTGGGGGAACGCCGGACCGCTCCAACACCTGGGAGATGCAGGTTTGGATGATCTCCCAATTTCGGTTTACATCAAAATCCATCGAGCCCGGATAGCGCGGGTCTTCCAAATGCGTCCATTCGTATTGCGAGACTGCCACTTGCTTGCCCGCTTTGTCAAAAAGAACAGCTCTCACACTGCCAGTGCCGGCATCAAAAACCAGGATATACTCCATTTAAAAAGCAGCCTCCTTTTTCAGTAGTGAAGCAGCGGTTTCTTCATCGGTAATCAGGGTATCGATGTAACCTCCTTTCAACGCACCGAAGATGGCCTCCACTTTATGCGGACCGCCGGCCACGCCGATGACATTTTTTAATTTTTTCAATGTATGAAGATGGGTGCCGATTAACCGGTTATGGTGCGGCAATTCCAGAAGCCCGCCTTTTGCATCAAAAAATTGGCCAAGAATGTCGCCGACGGCATTTTGATTTTTAATATAAAGCAGTTCGTTCAGGGTCATCTTTTCTTCTTTGATGATCGTCGAATCGGAGGACAAACCGCCAATCCCGACGACGGCGTGGTGGCACAAACTTGCCAAATCAAGTATATTTTCCACCGAAGGTTCTGATAACATATTTTTCGCCATTCTCTCCGAGGAGGCGAGAAACGGCGCCGGAATAACATGGATTCCGCCTTTAAATTTATCAAGGCCGCCCTCCATGGAGTAATCGCGCTTGTGAAAATAGTAGTTAACACCGCCAGTCAGAGTGACCATAGATACCTCGATGGCAGGGTCGATGGATAAAGCTTCAATGGTTCTCGAGGCGGCTTCGCCCCATCCGAACCCTATCAAATCATTGTTAGAAATGCAGTTTTCTAGATATTGAGCGGCGGCTTTAGATAAGGAACGGCTAAGGTTATTAGTAGGAGTTGGAATGACAAAGGCTTGAGGCAGCTTAAAGACGGAGACGAGGTCACGTTCGATTTCCAGACAATGGACCCCATGACCTTGGATATGAAATTGCACGATATTTTCGGCACGGGCGCGCTCGAGTAAACGAACAACTTTGTTTCTTGATAATTGGAGCCGTTCTGCGATTTCGGTCTGGGTGAGATTATCTTTGTAATAATACCAGGCGACCTTGACGAGGAGGTTTTCAGTGAACGCATCATTGTTCGTCATCTTCCTCAACCTTTCAACAAAAAATCATTCACGTAACAAATGTTCACTCTGATACTGAGTATAGGGGGATGGAAATTAAAAGTCAATTAATTTCAAAAATTATGAAAATTAAAAATAAACGTATTGACTCTGGGTATTTTGTCATTTAATATTTGGGTTGTAAGCGTTTTAGTAAGCTGACACAAAAGTTGCCGTCATAAAAAAATGTTTAGATAACTAGTGTGATAACCGGACAAGGCGGGTGATTGGAATGGATGACCAGCTGCTTCATATCCGGCAAATATACAAGCAATTTGCAGGGAACCCCGTATTAAAGGGTGTCGATTTAACCCTTCATCGAGGGGAGGTCTTTGCAATTGTAGGCGGAAACGGTGCTGGTAAGTCAACGTTAATGAAAATCATCACGGGATTATATCGTCCCGATCAAGGGCAAATGGTAGTGGAGGGCAGCGAAGTATTGTTTCACCAGCCATCCGATGCCCACAAACATGGAATCTATCTAGTCCCACAGGAACCACTAATCTTCCCCAATATGACGATTCGCGAAAACGTGACCATTGGTTTGCATGAGAATAAAGCCGAATGCGAGAGGCGGATTCAGCATTATCTCTCCGTCCTAGGCTGGAATTTGGATTTAAACCGCAGGGGCCTTAGCCTATCGATTGCGGAGCAGCAGCTGGTTGAACTGCTTAGAGGGTTAATCCGAAATGCCAAGATTCTGATCCTAGACGAACCAACCTCCACCCTAACCTTTAGTGAAATCAATTCTCTCTTTTCCACCATCAAAAAATTAACAAGCGAAGGCCTTGGCGTGTTTTATATTACCCACCGTCTTACGGAGATTTTTGAACTGGCTGATACCGTTGCTGTCCTTCGGGACGGCGTCATCTCGGCAAACGGGCCCGTCCGAGATTTTACTTATGAAAAATTGTTGGCAGGATTAATGCCGGAACAAATAGAAGTTTTGGCTCCGCCAGTGGAACGAATGGAGGCGCAACCTTCAGCCGGGCAGCATCGCCAACCAATTCTTTCCGTGAAAGATTTATCGGGCCACCGGTTTCAAAACATCAGTTTTGACCTATACCCCGGCGAAATTTTGGGAATCGCCGGCGTCGTCGGTGCAGGCCGGACGGAACTTGCCACTTCAATCTTTGGCCTTGAGCCATCGGATTCCGGAGATATTTTTTTAGAAAAGGAAAGTATTAAGAAGTATTCTTTGCGAGAACGGATTAACCGGGGTTTGGTGTATGTCCCTGAGGACCGCCACCAGCACGGCCTATTCTCCATTGCCTGCTTAAAAATGAACATCACATCAACAATCCTGCCAACATTCCGCAGCCTATTCCTCCCTTTTAAAAAAGAAAAAGCCATCGCCGCTCAAGCTATCAACAGCTTAAAAGTTGTCACTACAGGCCCCAGCCAAATAATCAGCAATCTATCTGGAGGCAATCAGCAAAAAATTGTTCTCTCGAAATACATGGAAACTGGTCCGAAAGTTATTATTTTGGATGAACCAACGCGCGGCATCGATGCCGGAGCACGCGGTGATATTTACAAGATGATCGACGACTTGAAGCACAAGGGGCTGGCGGTGATTCTCATCTCCTCCGATACCGAAGAAATCGTCCAACTCAGTGACCGGGTGCTTGTCATGCATGAAGGAAGGATGACGACAACGATAGCCAAAGATGACTTAACCATCGATTCCATCACTTCGGCCGCATTCGGGATCCAGAAGGAGTTGAAGGTACTATGAATCTCCTTTCAAAAATGATGAAGCAGCGGGAAATCTCGATTGTGGTTCTGATTGTTGTGTTTATAGCAATTGTAGGGATGGTGAATAGCAAGTTTGTAACAGGGAAAAGTTTGCTTTTGTTAGTGGAGAGCGCGATTATTTTGCTCATCCTGGCGGTCGGCCAGTCATTTGTTCTGTTAACGAGAGAAATAGATGTTTCGGTCGGGTCGACGATGGGGTTATCGGCAGCGGTTTGTGGCCTGCTGTTGACCAGCGGAGTTTCGGGCTGGGTTTCGGCTCTTGCGGTGCTCGCCGTTGGTGTGCTTGCCGGCCTGTTTAATGGTCTCGGAGTTGCCTATTTACGGATTCCCGCCATTATTATGACATTAGGAACATTAGGTATTTTAAGAGGTTTGATGATTATTTTAACAGGCGGAAAGTGGATTGAAGACATTCCGAATTATTTTAAAAAGCTGTCAGGAACGGATTTTATCGGGTTGCCGCTGCCTGTTTGGATTGGACTAGTGATTCTTGTTGCAGCCTATTTGGTTTTGCGTCTGACCAAGTTTGGCCGTTATTTCTATGCAGTCGGTGATAACGCTGATGGGGCAAGGCTGATTGGAATTCCTGTTTCCAAGGTGAGGGTTCTCGCCTTCGTGCTATCAGGTCTATCTGCTTCGGTTGCCGGGCTGATTTTTGTGATGAATATCGGTTTTGTTCCGAACCAAACCGGAAGCGGGATGGAGCTACAGGTCATTGCGGCGGCGGTATTAGGTGGTGTCAGCTTAAACGGCGGTCTCGGAACGGTGCTGGGAGCAGGGCTTGGGGCAATCTTTTTAACAGCCATTAACAGTTCATTAATTTATTTAAAAATTCCTGCCTACTGGAATAACGCCATTTCCGGGTTTTTATTGCTCGTCATTGTCATCAGTGACTCTAGGTTCCAAAGCTTTTTAACAAATAGCCAATTTAAAAAGAAGGAAACGGCTGAAGCGGAAGGAGGGGGTCAGGGCGATGAAGCTACTCTTTAGATGGGAGGGAGCACTTTTCATTTTTCTCATCCTTGAACTTATTTTCTTCGGCGTGATGAACCCCGACTTTTTAAATTTAACCAACTTGATTTTCAGCATGAATGATTATGTCTACATTGGACTAGCCGCGATTCCGATGACGTACGTGATTATTACGGGAGGCATTGATGTCTCCGTCGGGTCGACGATTGGCCTGACATCCATTATTATCGGGGTTCTTTGGATGAATGGGCTCAACATTTGGCTGGCCGTGCTGGTTGCCCTGTTGATTAGCGCCTGTGCAGGGGCCGTTAATGGCACCATTGTGGCGACGACGAATGTTCAGCCGTTAGTTGTGACGCTGGGAACGATGTTTCTTTTTTCCGGAATTGCTTTGGTCATATCCGGCGGCAGCAGTGCTTCCGGATATGAAGGAATCAGCGGGTTTCCAGATGGGTTTGTGACGCTGGCCAATGGAGAAACTTTCGGGCTACCCAATCCGATCCTTTTTTTTATAGGCTTTATGGTTTTCTTTGCGGTTATTTTGAATCTTACCCGGTTTGGCCGACAGGTTTTTCTGGTGGGGATTAATAGCAAGTCCGCCCGCTACAGCGGGATTCGGGTAAAATCGATATTAATTTGGTCTTATATCATAGCCGGTTTGGGAGGTGGTGTGAGTGGGCTAATCTTGACATCCTACTTCAGTTCCGCCAGGTCAGACCTCGGAACAGAAGCCGTGCTGCCTGTCATTACGGCAGTTGTTTTGGGAGGAACAAGTATTACAGGGGGCAAAGGTACAGTAGTCGGTACAGGAATTGCCAGTATTGTGATTGGTATGATGCAGTATGGCTTACAGATGATGAGTATGACCAGCCAAGAAACAAGTGTGGTTATTGGATTTTTGTTAATCATTGCCGTGTTACTCCGTTTAACCAATTGGGGGCTTTTTAAAAAGTTTCATATTAAAAAGGCAGAAGTGAAGGGGCCTTAAAAGGAGTGTAGCGTAATGAGAAAATCTGGTTATCTGAAACTGCTCACTATTATTTTATCGGCACTGCTGGTACTGGCCGCTTGCAGCAGCAAAGGAGAAAAGTCGGCCGGCGAGGGCAGCGGCGGGAAAACTGATAAAAAGAATGTAAAACTGGCCTTTATCCCTAAATTGACCGGTGTCGGCTTTTTTACCTCCGGCGGTGAAGGGGCAAAGGAAATGGCTAAAGAGCTTGGCGTGGAGTTGACCTATGACGGGCCGAGTGAAGCGTCTGTTGCCGGGCAAGTTAAGTACATTAACAATTTTGTTAACCAGGGCTATAAAGCGTTGATGGTTTCTTCCACATCTGTAGACGGCTTGAACCAAGCCTTGGATCGTGCAAAAAAACGCGGCGTTAAGATTCTGACTTGGGACTCGGATGTAAACCCTGAGCACCGTTCTTTCTATATTAACCAAGGGACTCCGGATCAATTGGGCGGTATGCTGATTGATATGACGGCTGAGCAGGTCGGCGACAAGGCCAAGGTTGCATTCTTCTACTCTAGCCCGACGGTAACGGACCAGAACCAATGGGTTGAAGCTGCCAAGGCAAAAATTAAAGCTGAGCACCCAGGATGGGAGATTGTAACGACCCAATTTGGCGAAAATGATGCCCAGAAATCTCTGACTGTCGGTCAAAACATTATTAATACGTATCCTGATATCGATGCTGTCATTTGTCCGGATGCTACTGCGCTGCCGGCCATGGCTCAAGCGGCTGAAAACCTTGGCGTAGCAGGAAAAATTGCGATTACTGGATTCTCGACTCCGAACGTCATGCGCGACTTTGTCAAGCGCGGCACGGTTAAGCAATTCGGGCTGTGGGATGTGAAAAAGCAGGGGGCACTGGCTGCTTATGTTGCCTATCTGATGACAGTTGAGGGCAAGGATTTGAAGGTCGGCGACGAGTTTGATGTACCGAATATCGGCCATGTGAAGATTGAGCCAAATACCATTCAGGGCTATGACTATACCGATGATCGCAGCGGTATTATCCTCTTGCCAGAGCGGGTGGTGTTTACGAAGGATAATATTGATAAATACGATTTTTAATGTGGGATTGGGTTGGAAAACTACCCAAATAAAATACCACACAAAAACAGCTTAGAGTGAAAAACTCGAAGCTGTTTTTTTATGGGAATATCCCTCCAAACCACCGTCTCCATGCCAGTTATCCAACAAAAAAACTAAAATATTCAAAAAAGTAATTGAACTTTCCAATAATTTGGTTTATGATTTTCGCATACAGGTTAAATACATGTTCTTAACAAAAGAGGGGAAGGTTGGTGAGATGGATATGCAAATGGCCAGAATTGGTCTGTTTTTCGATGGGCAGGCAGAATTGCAGCGATGGTCCCATCAGGAAAGTATATTTGAACGATTTATAATCGAGGTGTTAGAACATGCTCGAGTACCCTATCAAATGATAGATGATATATCAAAATTTAATACAGTAGATTTATTGATTGTCGGACTTGCAAGTGAAAACCATCTCATAAAAGAGGCATTATTGGAATACGCCGCTTCGGGAGGAATTGTCATCAGTTACGGAGGATTGGAGCTCCTCAGCCAGGAGCTTGGGTGTAAAATCCTGCCGCCATTGGAAGCTGGTTATCTTGTTTTGCCAGCGGAATTCGGTCAGGAAGACCCGCTTCGCTATCTGAAGGCAAATCCTTGGCAATATATTGACTCAGAATCGGTAAAACAAACGGGTGAATTAAGCGGCGATGACCAGAAATCAGCAGCTCTTCTGCAAATACCAGTTGGAAAAGGATATGTTGACCGCTGGGCAATCAATATTCCGGAAACGATTGTCGGGCTCCAACAGGGAACGTCGCCTGTAACAGAGGATGGAATCCCGGCTCCTGATGGAACGGCAAATCTGGATGAAGGAATTCTCAAGGCAGATGACGGGTTCGAATTAGACTGGGAAAAGGACCGGAAAACAACGGAAACGGGGATGCCTTATTTTTTTACACCATATGCCGATCTATGGAGGGAAGTCCTCCTTGGGCACTTAACCCGGCGCGCTTTGGATAAAGGGTTGACCCTGCCCGTACTCGAGTACTGGCCTGCAGGGGTTCAGCATATGGCGATGATTTCGTTTGACAGCGATATGAACATCAACGAAGCCGCCGAAGCCACATTACAAGTATTGAAACAGGAGGATGTCCAGACCACTTGGTGTATCATCGCTCCTGGATTCAGCAAGGAAATCTATGAAAAAGCAAAAGTCGATGGCCACGAGTTAGCCCTTCATTATAATGCATTAGAGGCGGAAGACGGCGTCTGGTCGGAAGAAGCCTTTTTGGAGCAGCTTGAATGGTTAAAGGGAGCAGCCGATGAAACCAATTTCACCTCCAATAAAAACCACTACACAAGGTTTGAGGGCTGGGGGGAGCTGTTCCAATGGTGTGAGAAGAATGGCATACAGGCGGATCAAACAAGAGGACCAAGTAAAAAAGGGAATGTCGGGTTTCTGTTTGGAACGTGCCAGCCATACTTCCCAATTTCGTTGGCAGATGAACAAAACCGCTTCTACGACGTAATGGAGATTGGCTTTTTGACGCAGGATATGAATCACCCTTCGCTTGCGGATACCACCATTATTCAGCCGTTTTTGGAAAAAGCAAAACGAGTAGACGGCGTAGCGCATTTCTTGTTCCATCAGCATCACATCTACCATTTGCCAAAGGTCAAAGAGGCGCTGATTGAAGTAGTCAGGAAAGCAAGGGCAGCCGGGTTTACATTCTGGACCTCCAAGCAAATTAATGATTGGGAAAGGGCCCGCAGGACGCTGACGGTCTCTGCAAATGGCAGATTGGAAGTCCTAGGAGCTGCGGAACTGCCGGATGTGAAGGTTTGGATTCCTCTGGCTGATGCGGATGCCGAGGAACGCGGACTTACCTATAAATATGGTCTGCCAGGCAAAACTCAAGTATTGCAGGTTCAGCTAAATAAAGTGGAATTGTGAGGAGTGGGTGAAGATGCTAACCAATCAGCTTGCGATTCATGGAGGACCGAAAACGAAAACCACGCCATTTGGAACGGGAAACCGTTTCGGCGAGGAAGAAGTAAAGGAACTCATTGAAGCCCTTAATCAGAATACTCTTTTCTATCACTTTGGAAAAAAGGTCAATCAGTTTTTAGAAGATTTCAATAACATGCATGGTGTAAAATACAGTGTAGCGACATCGTCAGGAACAGCAGCAATCCATGTGGCACTTGGAGCTGCAGGGGTTACCGTAGGAGATGAGGTTATCACAAGTCCCATCACGGATCAGGGAACTGTCATCGGGATACTTTATCAAAATGCCATTCCCGTTTTTGCTGACCTCCATCCCTATTCGTTTAATTTAGATCCAAAATCGATAGAAGAAAAAATCACGGAAAAAACGAAGGCGATTCTCGTTGTGCACTTGGCCGGGAATCCCTGTGATATGGATCCGATTATGGAAATTGCCAAGAAGCATAATCTGAAGGTAATCGAGGATTGCGCTCAAAGCTATTTAACTAGATATAAAGGTAGATTAGTAGGTACCATCGGAGATTATGGATGCTTTAGTACCAATGATTTTAAACATATTTCCACAGGCGATGGCGGGATTGTCTCTGTCAATTCCGGCAATGAACAGGATTACCACCGCACCCATGCCTTTGCCGATAAAAATTATCAGCGCCTCGACGACAAGGTATCGCGCGACATTCACTATTTGGCGCCGAATTACCGAATGACGGAGCTCCAAGGTGCGGTGGGAATTGCCCAATTGCGAAAGCTGAACTGGATTTGTGAGACGCGGCATCAGTATGGCGAAATGCTGAATAGTGCAGTTGGAGAGGTAGATGGCCTCTATCCGATGGATATTTCGGAGCAGGATTATTGTACGTACTGGTTCTATATGTTCAGGCTAAACTTAGAAGTTCTCTCCTGTACAAACGAAGAATTCTCAGCCGCTCTTGCCGCTGAAGGCATTCCGAATCAGGCCGGGTACATCCCAAAGGTGCTTTACGAGCAGCCAATGTTTCAGCAAAAGCAAGCATATCTAAACAGCCAATTTCCGTTCAGCTTGTCAGCACAGGATTATCCAAAAGGGCTCTGTCCAGTCGCGGAGGAAATATTGAATACGGCCATCCGTATTAATCTAAGCGAGTTTTACGAGCAGCAGGATATCGAAGAAATCATTGCGGCGGTCACGAAAGTAGCAAATTTTTATTCTATGGAAAAATCACCTGCCGAGAGTAAATAAAAGACCAAAAAACATGAACGGGAAACCTCCCCAACGAAAGTCCATGAAAAAGAGGGATTCTTAATGATGACAAATAGACGGGCCGTAGACCACGGCATTCAGGTAAACGCCGAGGAATCCCGAACGGCGGCCATCTGCATCAATCGTGCTGGCGAAGAACGATTGGTGATTGCGGCGAAGGGGTTTGTATTAATAATTGACCCGGAAACAGAAGAAACCAGGCAGTTATTCTTTCCGGAACAGCATATAGACTATCCCTTTGCTTCCTACAGCAGTGAAGACGGCCTGTTTTACACCGGGGCAGGAAACATGCTGATGGTCATTGATCCGTTCAAAGGAGAATTCTTTGATTATCAATGGATAGAAAATGGCGAAGAAATTGTTGGTTTCAGCTTTGCGGAGGACTGCTCCGGCCAGATTTATTTTTCTTCGTACCCAAGCTGTCATCTTCTGCAATATTGCCCAAAAACAAAAAACATTCACGACCACGGGCAGATGGATAAAACGGAAAAGTATCCTGCCAGTACTGCGGTTGACAGGTATGGCTGGGTGTATCTTGGGATTGGCACGGAGCGGAAAAATATCGTTGCCTTTCATCCGGATACAAAGGAGCGGAAAACGCTCGTCCCGCCAACCGAACGAACAAGAGGCGCGGGGTATGTCTATCAAGGCAAAGACGGAAACGTCTATGGGCATTGGGAAGCAAGCGATTTAAAGGATGTCAATAAATCGTTGATTTGGTATGAATTTTTCGCGGGCGGCTGCAGTCTTACCTCCCACGCTGCATACTCCCGTTATTCCGGAGAGGGCTTTAACCGAATCCACCGGAATGGGGAGGGCTGCTGGAGGGGGCTGGAGCATCGTTTGGCAGAAGGGTTTCTTTTTATAAAAAAACAGCAGGATTCCGCCAAGAAAATTACATTGCAGTACCAATCGGAGGGGGCTGCACTTTCAACTCTCATTTCCGCTGACAATCGCTATATTTATGGAACTTCAATGCATCCAATGCAGCTTTTTCGCTATGACGTAACCGCCCAGCAAGCCACGAATTTTGGCGGAGCGGTGCTCGAAAAAGGCGGCGGCGGGAATATTCCTGCCTATGCCGTTCAAGGCACGAAGTTGATTGGGTTTGCCTATGCCGGCGGAAAAATATATGAAATCAATCTGGAGAAGCCCATTCAACACTTGGAAAACAGCAGGAATCCGAGGCTGATCAGCGAGCATTTAGACATTCACCGGCCAAGATGTGCAGCCGCCCATCCTGACGGCAGCCATATTGTTTGGGGCGGATTTCCGGGCTATGGAATGACCGGCGGCGGTCTTGGAATTTATCATGTTGATTCACGGACGAATACGGTCCTCCCGCATACTTCTGTTGTCCCGAATCAGAGTACCGTCTGCCTTGGTGTCCTGCGTTCTGGTGATATTGTCGGAGGAACCAGTATCGAAACCCCCGGCGGTGCCAGCACGAAGGAACAGGAAGGGAAACTCTTTTTATTCGATTGGACCAAGCAGGAGGTTAGTTTTCGCATCAGCCCGATTCCCGGTTCCAAAGAAATTGCCCAGTTGTTTGTGGATGGACGGGATCTCGTGCACGGGTTGACGATCGAAGGCATTTATTTTGTGTTTGATCTTCAGAGCCGCAAAGTTCTGTTTCAAAAAGATTTTTCAGGCTACGGTGCACCTGTTCGAACGGGCTTTGTCGGCAGTACGGAACAGCCAGCACTTTATGGCTTATTAAATCAGGCGATTATCAAAATTGAGATCACGGGGCCGGAGCCAAGAGAGCCTGAGGTTCATGCTCTGTTGGCGAACCGTGCCACAAGCGGGATGGTCTATCATGACGGATGGATCTATTATGGCTCAGGAAGCCATCTCATGAGTATAAAAGTGGAATCGTAAATTGACAAAGAGTGGTGACGCTAGGATGGCCTATACCTTGAAACAGCTGCAGGAAGAAGGAATTCCCCGCTTATTGACGGGCATTCAGACGATTAAAGAGTGGGAAGCCAAGCGAAACGATATTTTAGAGCGATGGCTGAATGTGATTGGTCCGGTTCCGAACCCCGGCCAGCCCAAAATAGAATTTCAATCTATTGTTAGAGAGCCGGACCATTTTCGAATTCATTTAACCTATGAATCTGCCAATCACGATTGGGTTCCGGCGAATTTGCTGATTCCTGATGATGGCGGGACCGAACTGACCCCTGTTAATGTTGAAGCCGAATTGTTTACAAAAAAGACGAAGAAACGGCCGGCTGTTCTGGCCCTGCACCCAACCTCCAATGAGGGGAAGGATGATGTGACACTTGCAAGCGGAAGAGTGAACCGTACCTACGGGTTGGAGCTTGTAAAACGGGGCTATATTGTCCTCGCACCTGACACGATTACAGCTGGCGAGCGAGTTCAGCCGAACGAGGAGCCATTTCATACTGCTTCCTTTTATGAAAAATATCCAGAGTGGTCTGCGGTGGGGAAAATGCTTGTGGATCATATGTACGGCGTTTCACTGCTGGAGAGATTAGCCAGTGTACATAAAATCGGAGCGATTGGTCATTCGCTTGGCGGCTATAATGCCTACTTTTTGGCTGGAATCGATAAACGCGTGAAGGCTGTTGTCACAAGCTGCGGCTTTGCTGTGTTTGCAGGTGACCCTGAACGCGAACGTTGGGGCAGGCGCAGTTGGTTCTCCCATATTCCCAAGGTCAGCGATTTCCTGGCTAAAGAAGAAGTGCCGTTTGAGTTTAATGAAATTGCCGCACTTGTGGCGCCAACGCCGTTTTTTCTGTGGATGGGCCAAAAGGATAGGATCTTCCCTCATTGGGAACCGGCCGCACAAGCTGTAGCTGATATAGACAAGTTATATACCATTTTAGATGTTGAACATCAGTTTAAAGCCCTGATTGGGAATGAGGGCCATGATTTTCCAAGCGAAATCCGCCAGTCAGCCTATACGTTTTTAGATGAAAAGCTAAATCCAGAAAACTGAGAGAGTCATAAAAATAGTATTTTGCAAAACCGATTCACCTCATTTAATATTAAATCATCAAGTTGTATAGGAGCGGTATGCGGTGTTGAAGAGACGAAGTGAATTCGAAGTTAAATATTATAAATTCTTATCTGAATTAAAGGATGAAATCATTTCAGGCAGGCTCAAGCCCGGGGAATTTATCCTGCCGGAAAACACTTTAAGTAAAGAATATGATTTAAGTAGAGTCTCCATCAGGAAAGCACTTGCAGAGCTAGTAGATGAAGGATTAATTGAAAAAATTCCTGGAAAAGGCAACCGTGTTTCCCTTCCTGAAGAAACCTCCAAGCAGACCATCACGCTTGGCTGGTACTCAGATTCTTACGAAATTGAAATTATTGAAGAAATTATTGCGCGTTTTGAACAGTTAAACCCGTTCGTCAAAGTCGATTTGCAGCTTTTCCCAGGGACGGATTATGTGTATACCTTAACGCAATTGATTGAACGCGGGCAGGGACCGGATGTATTTATGGTGTCCGATTTACATTTCCGGCAGCTTGCGGCCATTAATAAGTTAGATGTGATCGAACCGTATGTGCCAGAGCACCTGCAGCCAGATAAAGATAGTTATCCAAAGCTATTTGAAATGTTCACGGTCAATCATGAGACGATTCTGACACCATTCTTATTTTCTCCGGTGATTATTTGTTATAACAAAAAAATGTTTTCGGATGCTAAAATCCCGCAGCCATACAAATTGGAGAGCTGGCAGGATTTACTGGATTCTGCGAAAAAATGCACGAAGGATGAAGGCGGAAATGAGCTCGTTCAACAGTACGGCTTTTGTTTCTCGGCTTCCTCTAACCGTTTTCCTGTCTTTATGCTGCAAAATGGCGGGAAGTTTTTCGATGAAACCCGCAGTAAATCATTGTTAAATAGTAAGGAAAATATTGAAGCATTATCCTTTTGTGTGGATCTAATGTATGAAAATAAGGTTTCGCCTATCTTTTCCCATGGCAGCAATCATATGGCGGAGAATTTATTTATGCGCGAGCGGGCGTCAATGATCCTGACCACCTATTTCTTTATGAATGAGTTCCGTGACCATAAAATCAAATGGGATGTTATGCCAGCCCCTAAGAACAAAAAAAATGCAACCATATTGCTCGGCGGTTCTTTGGGAATCAATAATCAGAGCGAAATGAAGGAATCAGCCAAAGCCCTGATTAATTACATGGTGAGCACGGAGGCACAGACAACGCTAAAACGAAACGGGTGCACGATCCCGATGCTCCGGGTGGTGGCAGAGGATAATTATTTGCTGCAGCCGGGCATTCATCCGGAGAATTATAACGCTTTTAAAGAGGTTATCCCCTATGCTTATACGACCAGGGATTTGCATTTAACCCATTCCGATATTGAACTGCTCGAAAATGAATTGCAATTCCTGTGGTCTAATATGGAAAAGCCGGCAGATGCCTGCAAACGGATTGAAAAACTGTTAAATGAAAAGCTGAACGGTGTAGTCCAATGACATCTAGTGGGAAAGGGGCTTTTCGATGAATCATCCAAACAGCTGGAATGTAAGAAATCATCCGCGGATATTATTCTCTGAAACAGAACTCAAACAGGTAAGAGACTCACAAATTGCGCAAGAATTTTTTGAACAGGCGAATCAATTTTTAACAGAAACGGACTTTCAGGTGAACTATCCGTCCATTCAGTTTCAAATCACGGTAACCCTTCCGCTCGTTCAGTTGGCACCGCTTCCGGAGGCGCCGGGATATATGGATTTTCCCTATTGGACGATGTACTCGCGGGCAATTGAGGAGCGCATTACCGTTTTGTCCACAGCTTATGCGCTTACTGAAGATCGGAAATACGGGGATAAGGTGAAAGAATACCTTTTGGCCCTCGCCAAGTTTACGAGATGGTACGAGTTTTCTAACCGGGGAGCGGAGGGAAACCTCAGCAATGCCCACTTTACGTTAGCTGCCGCAATTGGCTATGATTCTATCTATTCTTTGTTGAATGAGCAGGAACGGAACATCCTGCAGCAGGCAATCCTGGCTAATGGGCTGCAGCCGTTTGAAATCGATTTTGAAAATCAGGATAGTCATAATATTATTGCCTCCAAACGGGTAGCCATGCTGATTGGCGCCTTATCGATTGCAGATGAACAGGATGTCGGCCAGTATTTAACCAATGCATATGAGTATTTGTTTGCCTACCTGGAAGACCGGTTGACGAGTCCGGAAATTGAAGGCCTCCTTTATACAAGTGTGGCGATTCGCCATATATTAATGGCGGCAGATGCACTAAACCGGGCAACAGGCGATGCCTCATTGATTGGTCATGATTATTTTCAAACGTTTTTGCCAGAGCTATTCCTTTATATGCTCGGCAACGCCAAGAAGCAGAGCTTTGTGAACTTCTCAGACTCCTTCTACACTTTGGATATTAGCTATTTGATGGGGATGCTGGCACAGCGGAATCTGCATCCGGCTGCAAGCTGGTATTTTCAACAGGCAAAAACCAATCATTCACATGTTCTGTTACATCCTAAAAGGATGCCAGACCCGATTGCACCAGGTGAATTTTTCAATAAGCAACAATCAAAGGTTATACCTTCAATCGGCTGGGCCGCGTTCAGGAACGGCTGGGACAAGGAAAGCCATCTGCTGGCCTTTGCTTCAAGCGGGTCCGCTAAAGGTCATAATCATTATGACCAAAATAATTTTGTCCTCCATGTACATGATGAGTGGTTAATGACAAATCCGGGGTATCAGGATTATGTTCCCGGACCGCGAAACACGTTTACAACCGGGACGGTCGGCCATAATGCCATGCTAATTAATGGCGGCGGGCAGACGGAGCTTGGGCGGAGCCGGATTGCTGATTGGTATTTATCGCCTTCCTATGATTTCTGTACGGGTGATGCCACTGATGCCTACAATGGTGCGGTAAAGCAGTGGAAGCGGGCCATTCTGCACATCGATCAGGGATATTTTCTGATTGTGGATCGTGTAGGGAAAATTAATCCCGAGGACCGTGTGTCATTTTTATTTCATACAACCTCCAGCGTCATTGCAGCAGGCAGGCAGCTCGAGCTGAACGAGTCTATTGACTCCAATCACGTTATCATTGCCGGTGGACAGGCGGGGGCTTCACTTTATTATTGTTATCCTGAACAAACGAAGAAAACGTTGGAGCAGTTTCCGGGGGCAGAAGAATACGGAACCTACATAGCTGTCGAACCGGATGGGAATCTTCAGGAAGAATTCCTCGTGACGCTCATTGTTCCCCATGCCGACAAGAGATTGGCAGATAAACCATTAGATTATCAGGTTGATAGAAACTACGGGACAATTAGTATAAAGGTTGATAGGGAGGACTTTGGGGTGACCGATTACCTCTTATTTGCCGACAGCCAAGAATCCAAGCAGATGACGTCTGAACACACCGATTTTCAGGTGAATGGGGAACAGGCATGGGTTTGTTTCAATCACAGCTTTCAACAGCCTAAAAAGTGGGTGCTCATCAATGGTACGCGGCTGGATTTTGATGGCAAAGGGTATCTTACGGCCGATAAGAATCTTACTGCAAGAATGGAAAGGGACAGGCAGGAACGAAAGTATTGGCTGGAGCTGATGGAGGAGACTGCCATTGTGATTCCGTGCAGGGAATCGGATGTGGTATTGCTAAACAATCAAAGATATGAAAATAGCAAAACTGGGATTCTAGAACTGGTTTTACCTAAAGGAGAGACCGTGGTTCAAGTTATTCAGCAGGATTAACGTTAGCTGGCTTAAAGGAGATGGACATACATGATGCTGACAGGTTGGAAAGGGAAATTGAATGATTTTTTGGAATGGGCGATGAGACTTGCCTATGTAAACCTTCTATGGATTGGCGGGAGTCTGCTTGGACTTTTGGCTGCAGGCTTTTTCCCGGCGACCATTGCGATGTTTGCCGTGGTCAGGAAGTGGCTGCAAAAGGACGAGGAGATCAAAACAGCCTCCTATTTCTGGAAAATTTATAAAAGCGAAATGTTGAAGGGGAATGCGTTTGGCTATTGCTGGGTGATTCTGGGCCTGATCTTATATTTTGATTTAAGCTTTTTTCGCAGTTTTTCCAACCTGGTCAGCTTGATTTTTACCTATGTTACCTTTTTGATTGGCGCTGTCTATATCTGTTCTCTATTATTTGCCTTTCCTGTCTATGTGCATTATGATGAGCGCGTTTTCCAGACAGTAAAGAATTCAGTGCTGCTTACCTTATCGCGGCCGTTATTTGCGATTGTGCTGGCCATCGCGTTCTACCTTCCCTATTATCTGGTCTTTAGAGTGCCGGGGATGCTGCCATTTTACAGCGGCAGCTTGATTGCATACTGTTTATTGTTCGTATCTCTAAAGATATTCGATAATTTGGAACAGTTAGAAAAAGATTAAAAATTTATTGAAAACCCAGTAGGAATGTATTATTCTTATTATAAATACATGTTATATACATGTAGTTTGATGAGAGTGATGCAGAAAGGAGACGAGGGGATGGAGTTGAAATCAGTGAATGTCGATATAGATGAGCCTTTCCCGACCGCCGAAAAGACAAGTAAGTTCAGCCGGATCGGCAAAAAAATAATGAAAGACAAGTATTTGCTCCTATTGCTTCTCCCAGGCATATTGTACTTTCTCATTTACCGAATCGTACCGATGTTTGGAATTATCATCGCTTTTAAGGATTATAGTGCGTTTCGGGGACTAATGGATAGCCCATGGGTAGGACTAAAATACTTTAAATTGATTTTTGAAGATCCAGAGGTTATTAGAGTCATTTGGAATACACTGCAAATTTCGTTTTTGCAAATCTTTTTCGCCTTTCCGATTTCCATCATTTTAGCCTTGATGCTGAATGAATTAAGAAACCAAGTGTTTAAGCGGGTGGTTCAGTCGATTGTTTATTTACCACACTTCCTGTCTTGGGTTGTGGTAATCGGAATCACGGTTATTTTCCTCCGCAGCGAAGGAATCCTGAATGCGTTTCTGGTCGGCACGATGGGGATGAAACCGATTGAATTTTTAACAGACCCGACCCTTTTTAAACCGATTGTCATTCTGCAGGTCATCTGGAAGGAATCAGGCTGGGGGACAATCATTTTCCTGGCAGCCCTTGCAGGGGTTGACCCGTCACTATATGAAGCAGCCGCAATCGATGGAGCCAACCGCTGGAGACAAATCTGGCACATCACCCTGCCAGCGATTAAAAGCACCATCATTATCCTGCTGATCCTCCGCCTTGGAAACGTGATGGACTCCGGGTTTGAACAGATCTTCCTAATGCTTAATCCGTTTAATATGGATGCTGGGAATGTCTTAGATACATTTGTTTATTTTAAAGGGATTCAACAGGCAAACTACAGCTTTGCCACAGCCGTCGGATTATTTAAAGGTATAGTTGGGCTTTGTCTGGTTGTAGCAGCCAATCGTTTAGCGAAAAAATTTGGTGAAGATGGTTTGTATTAGGAAGGAAAGGAGGAAATTGAATGGACAGAAATACGTTAAGCTCTAAAATTTTTGATAAAATGAATGCTTTGCTCCTTGTGTTGATCGCTTTGACGATGGTCTTTCCTTTTTTCTATGTGTTTTCTGTTTCTTTTTCATCGGTAAGCGACTTTTTGGAAAATGACTTTCTCTTATGGCCGAAGGAATGGGTAACGGATGCCTACGAGTATATTTTAAGCTCCGACCGCTTCCTCCACTCTTTGCTTGTCACCATCTATATTACGGTGGTTGGTACAGCGGTTAACCTAATCTTTACAGCAACGATGGGCTATGCCTTGACAAGGTCAGTCATTGGCCAGCGAGCGATCCTGATGATGGTCATTTTCACCCTGTTGTTCTCTGCAGGAATGATTCCGACCTATATGATTGTCAAAGCTACCGGGTTGATTAACAGCCTTTGGGCCTTGATTATTCCGGTTGCCATCAGCCCATTTAACCTGATCATTATGAGACAGTTTTTCTTGAGCATTCCTGATGAGTTAAAGGAGGCTGCGATTATTGATGGGGCAAATGAGATCCAGATTTTCAGCAAGATTATCCTGCCGTTATCGAAGCCATCATTGGCGGCCTTTGGATTGTTTTATGCAGTTGGCCATTGGAACAGTTATTTTACTGGCGTTCTTTATTTAAGTGATCCGGCAAAATGGCCGATTCAGGTTATATTAAGACAAATCGTCATTGTTAACGAACCAAATGCAGCCTTGGGAGCAAATGAAATGATGCTCGAAACACTGCCGCCGCCGGTAACCATCCAAATGGCAGCCATTCTTCTGGCGACACTTCCGATTTTGGTCGTCTATCCATTCTTACAAAAACATTTTGCTAAAGGGGTGATGCTGGGTTCAGTAAAGGGATAAGCAGTCTCAGCTCTATGGCATCTGTAAGCGCTTTAGAAAAATAATTAAACTACAGGGGGGATTAGGTTGAAGATAGGTAAGATTTCACTCACTATGCTGTTAATACCATCACTACTTCTAGCCGCATGTTCGTCAGAAACGAACCAAGCCAGCAATAAGGAAAAGGAAAAGGAAACAAAGAAAGTAGATCCATTTGATCATTCTAAAAAATATACGATTACAGGGATGACCTTCCGCTTTGGCGATCCGCCGCCAGCTTCAAGTCCCGGACTTGATATGATCAATGAGCGCTTCAATGTGGATTATAAGCCGGAAATTATACCTCAAGGTGACTACGTAGAAAAATCTTCTGCCATCGTAGCTTCAGGATCGATGCCTGATTTGGTCGGTTTCCCAGCGAATGATGCAAGATTTTACCAATGGGCTTCAGAGGGAGCATTTCTTCCTTTAGATGATTATCTAAAGCATTACGAAACATTAGGGGAAATTCCAAAGCATATTTACGATGCGTTTAAAGTGAATGGAAAAATTTACGGAATTCCACGTTATACGCCTGAGTATCCAGTCACACCGATTATCCGAAAAGATTGGCTTGATAACCTTGGCTTAGAAGTTCCGACAAGCTATGAGGAGCTCAAAAAAGTAGCAATCGCCTTTACTGAGAATGACCCAGATCAAAACGGCAAGAAAGATACTTACGGACTCGCGATTGGCGAGAACATCAATCCAAACTTCAATATGGGAACATATTGGGATTTCAGTGCCTGGTACCACCAAGATAAAGATGGAAACTATATTCCTGGGATTATCTCTAAAGGAAGAAAAGATTTAATTGGCTTCTTTGCGGATTTATATGCAAAAGGTGCAATGACGAAAGACTTTGCGGTTCTTAACTGGCAGGATACGAATGCTGAGTTCTATAAGGGCAAAGCAGGAATTTTCATCGGCGGTGTAGCTGGTATGTCAGAACCATATTTACAAGGACTACTGGACCTTAATCCTAAGGCTGAATTAGTTGCCATTCCTCCATTTAAAGCACCAGATGGTTCTGTTGGCTTTACAATGGGTTCAGGTAACTCTGGTATTCTAGCACTTAATGCCAAAATGGCTGACGATGAAGGGAAAATTTATCGTGCCCTTGAATTGGTTGATTTCGGTAAGAAGTTCTATACAAGAGAAGAAATGACCCCGCAAAATAAAGACTTTGATTTCTTCTGGGGTAAAGAGGGCGTCGGTTACAAAATGGAAAATGGAGCGCCAGTACGTGTTCCTGAATTCTCTACTGCTGGTTTAGCGCCGTCTACTTATTTCTTAGACAACCGCGGCCATTTACCTGAGGGTGGAAAGGTTCGTTTTGCGGATGACTACAAGCTTGAACCTATGAAAAACCTGGTTAATTCCCTGCAGGATATGTTTGAGGCCAACAAGCTTTATGTCAATCCTTCTAATGGCGTCATTTCTAAAACAGAGCAAGAAAAAGGTACAGATTTAACGCAGTTCATTATGAATGAGCAGGCGAAAATGATTGCCGGTCAACGTCCGATTTCCGATTGGGATAAGCTTGTAGATGAGTACATGGCCCGCGGCGGTAAGGAAATCATACAAGAAATGAATAAAGGGATTAAAGAAAAGGGCTACAAGAAAAAAGAGTGGAAATAAATAGCACCATGATTAAATAGAGGAGTGAATTAGGAACTCCTCTATTTTCTTGAGAAAGTTAAGTTACAATCTATCAATCTATTAAGACTAACTCATTCTAAAGGAGGAAGTAATGAAAAAGTTTCGTCCTTATTCTACGGCTATTCTTATTGTAGGCCTCATTCTGGCATTACTGTCACCCGCTTTTGAATCATTTGCAGGTGCAGCGGGCGCTCCGCCGCAGTTGTCCCTAGTTAACGGGGGATTTGAGCTCGATGACAGCGGCAATATGCCCGGCTGGCACCCCGATGGTGCTGCAGAAAAGGTATTCAGCAGCCAAGAAAAAGTTTTTGAAGGAAAAAGCAGTTTGTTAATCAAGGATGAATCCACATCTGGTTCTTACGGTGCCATCAGCGATCCGGTAAAAACAGCACCATTTGGGAACGTGGTTCTGACTGCTCAAGTATTCAAGGAGTCTGGTGCAGGGGGCAAGGCCGACCTTCGTTTCTTTAAACAGGACGGTACCCTGCTGTCAGTGGTCAGCGCCCTGGTTGATTCCTCTGTAAGTGAAACAGGGAAATGGAGCAGCCTAAGACTGGCGGCTGCTGCACCAAAGGACGCAGCTTATTTTCAAGCGGCATTCTATACACCTAACGAAAGTGTCGGCGTGTTTTATGCGGATGAAGCCAAAATTTCGACTTCAACAGCTCCAGGAACGATTACAAATCTTGGCCCTCAATCAACTAGTCTTACGATCATGACAGGAGCGTACGGTAAAGATAAACTTGGCCGTGATGTCATGTACACGGTGGCCCAGGGAGATCCGGCGCAATTTATTGTCAGCGATGTGAAAACGAAGGAAATTTACGACCAGGAGCCGTTAGTAGCCCTTGATGGCAGCAACGCAACCGCCGCATGGGCGATTACTGTTGCCACTGATGGCAAGGTATATGTTGGCAGTACACCAAATGGGACGTTATTCCAGTATGATCCAAATACACAGGCCATGCGTACAATCGGCAAGCCAGTTCCATCCGATACCGTCATTTGGGTGCTTGTCCCGGGTAAAGACGGAAAGGTATATGGCGGCACGGGCTATTCTCAATCCATTTTTGAATATGATCCGGCAACAGATAAAGCAACCGTCTTAACATCGTTTAAGACAGCTACTAAGGAACAGCATGTCCGCTCACTGGCCTACGATGCTGAACGCAATACACTGTACGTCGGCGGTGCCGATGTGGCGAAGCTGTATAGTTATAATCTGACCACGGGAGAAAAAAAGCTGATTACAGGGTTCGGCGGCAAGACCTCTGTTTATGACCTTCAATACACTGCCGGCAAGCTGTTTATCCGTGTCGACCCGGGTCCTGTAATGTATGTCTACACCCCAGAAAACAACACCTTAATTGTCAAAAACAACCCTGAATATAATACAAGAGGATTTTCACCGGTTTCACCAGATGGCCGCGTGTTCTACACCTATTATGAGCCAAAGCCGGATGGCGGAAGCCAATGGTCCCTATACGCTTACGATGTCAATACTGGCCAATATGGTTCGCTTGGCATTGATGTAAAAGGACCGGCGATTGCGTTTCACTATGTGGAGTTAAATGATCCAAAGTTCCCTGGCGTGACTTTGGTGGGATTGGCCGGTAACAGCGGACGCGCCTTCTACTATAACTTGGAAACAGGCTATACAGAAACACCGGAACTTCCACTGCCGCCGCAATTTGTCGAACTGTTCAATATCGGCAAGAGTGTCGACGGAAAAATACTTAGCTCAGGCTTTATCTCAGGAGGCGGATTAGGCGTTTACTCTCCGACCCAGGACAAAACAACGCTTTATTCTTCACTTGGGCAGGTAGAGGGATATGCGACATTGAATGGCAAAGTGTATTTTGGTGTCTATCCTCGTGCTTCCATTTTTGAATATGACCCGGCAAAGCCTTGGAATCGCCTTGATCCAAGCGAGCCGTTAAATCCGCCGCGTCTTGCACAGCTTGGACAGGATCAGGATCGCCCTGTTGCGATGGTTGGGGTCGAGGAGGAAAACAGGCTTTATATAGGAACCTATCCGATTGCCGGTAAAACCGGCGGAGCGCTGAGTATCTATAACCCAGAGACAGGAGTATTCGATGTCAAACGCAACATTATTCCGGAGCATTCCATCAATACACTTCTTTACCGTGATGGGAAACTGTATATGGGTAGTGGTGCGATGGACGGCGGCTCTGGCAAGCTGGCCATTTATGATACGACAACAGACACAATCGAATATGAAACCATTCCGGTTGAAGGGAAAAAGACGCTGACTTCATTCATTTGGGGTCCAGACGGAAACCTTTGGGGAATGGCACTCGGAACGCTGTTTATCTTTGACCCTGATACAAAAAAGGTAATCTATAGCGATGATAAGTTTCCAACAGCAGACTATGCCCATTCCAATCCGCGTTTGATGATTGGCACAGACGGCAATGTGTATGCATCTATTTTCATTGGCTATGTTGCGGATAAAACCTATACAAGCAAATTCATTAAAATTGATGCAGCGACCAAGGAAGTATCCGTGATTCTTGAAGGAAACGTAGAAAAATTGGCACAGGACGACTTTGGAAATTTCTATTTTAAATACGGCAGTGAATTGATGAAGTACAGCGATCAAAATCTTGTTGTGAACTTAAGCGAGGTAAAGGCAGAGGTTGAAAAAGCAAGGCTGAAGCCGGGCGACAAAACGTCCATTAAGTTTACAGCACTACTGGAAAAAGGACGCACCACAAAGGAACTGTCTGGTGCAGTGATCAAATACGAATCTAGTAAACCGAAAGCGGCTGAAGTCAGTGAGGATGGAACCATCACTGCCAAACAGCCTGGTAGGACAGAAATAACGGTAACCGTTACGCTGAACGGGGTAACCGTCACTTCAAAACCGATTCCTGTGCTTGTAACAGGACCGTTCCCAGAATAAAGTTGACTAAAAAATAGCGGGCTGCCTTTATCTCTTCAAAAGAGGTAAAGGTGGTCTATATTTTACTAGAATTGTATACAGGTAAAGTACAGGTTACAAAAAATCACTTTAACAGGTAAAGGGGTAATCCTAATGAAGACAGTCGAACAGCTTGAATATGTAATGACAGAGCCATCAGCAGCTTTGGTTGAAGATATGAAGAAATTGGATGGAAATATCCTCATTCTTGGTGTAGGCGGAAAAATGGGCCCGACCTTGGCGAAAATGGCCAAACGAGCCATCAATGCAGCTGGTGTGGATAAAAAGGTCATCGGTGTCTCAAGGTTTTCGTCCGGTACTTTACAAGAGGAACTAGAAATGGCCGGGATTGAGACGATTGCCTGCGATTTATTGGATGAAGAGCAATTATCTAGACTGCCCCATGTGAAAAATATTATCTATATGGCTGGAAATAAATTTGGCACAACGGGCAATGAACATTTTACATGGGCAATGAACACTTATCTGCCGGGCCGGGTGGCTGAGAAATTCAAGGGCTCAAGGATTGTGGCCTTTTCAACGGGGAATGTGTATCCACTGGTTCCCGTTTCAGAAGGCGGATGTGATGAATCCCACCCAGTGAACCCTGTCGGAGAGTATGGTCAGTCATCGTTAGGAAGGGAGCGAATCTTCACTCATTTTGCACACCGTGACAATACACCGTTGACGATTTTCCGGTTGAACTATGCGATTGACATGAGATATGGCGTACTGCTGGAAATTGCCCGGGCTGTTAATGAAGGCAGGGAAATCGATGTGTCGATGGGCCATGTGAATGTCATTTGGCAGGGGGATGCCAATGAATACGCCATCCGTTCGCTGCTTATTGCTGATGTGCCGCCGCAGATTTTAAACGTAACAGGTCCTGAGCAGCTGCCGGTTCGCTGGGTTGCCAAGCAATTTGGCAAACTATTAGATAAACAGCCTATTTTTACGGGAGTAGAGCAGCCAACCGCATTATTAAATAATTCCGGAAAGGCTCACCGCCTGTTTGGTTACCCGAGGGTAGCCATCAATCAATTGATTGAATGGACTGCAGAATGGGTGAAGAACGACGGTGTTACAAGCAACAAGCCGACACATTTCCAAGAGCGAAAGGGGGCCTTTTAACCATGCTTTCCCCAGCTTTAAAGAAATTTCTGCATGAGGGTGCTGCCATCCCGGCTCACCCGCTTGCCCTGAATGAAAAAAGAGAACTCGATGAAGCGGCACAACGACGGCTGACTCATTATTATATTCAGGCAGGTGCTGGCGGGATTGCGGTTGGAGTTCATACCACCCAATTTGAAATCCGTGACCCTGAACATAATCTGTTAGAACCAGTTCTTAGAATGGCTGCCGAAGAAGTGGCAAAGGCAAAGCTAGACCGGCCGTTTTTAAAAATTGCCGGTGTTTGCGGCCCGACAGAACAAGCCATTCAGGAAGCCGAACTGGCTAAATCGCTTGGCTATGATTTGGTGCTTTTGAGCAATGGAGGGCTGACGAACTTCAGCGAGGTGGAACTATTGGAACGGACGCGGCGTGTTGCCGACATCATGCCTGTGTTTGGGTTTTATTTACAGCCATCTGTTGGCGGACGCATCTTTACGTACGATTTTTGGAAGGAATTCGCCGAAATTCCAAACGTGATGGCCATTAAAATCGCTCCATTTAATCGCTATCAAACGCTCGATGTAGTAAGGGCTGTATGTGAATCATCGAGACGGGATGAAATTGCCCTTTATACCGGCAATGATGACAATATTGTTCTTGATCTGTTGACGAAATACTCATTTACGGTAGATGGAAAAGTGGTAACCAAGGAAATTGCAGGTGGGCTGCTTGGTCACTGGGCTGTCTGGACAAGAAAAGCGGTGGAACTGCTGGAGGAGTTAAAGCAGGTCCGGAGCGGCGGTTCGATTGATGCGAAGTATTTGACCCTTGCCCAGGCTGTTACCGATACGAATGCTGTATTCTTTGATGCGGCCCATCAATTTAAAGGCTGTATTGCTGGAATTAACGAAGTATTGGCACGCCAAGGATTGCTTCAAGGCAATTGGTGCCTGTCTGATTATGAAGTCTTATCCCCAGGGCAGGCGGAGGAATTAGACAGAATCTACCGAATGTATCCAGACCTGCATGATGATGAATTTGTAAGAAACTTTTTGGCCGAATAACAGAATCAGTAAGGCTCGTTACGGGATTATTGATAGGAGAGGTTTACATGCAAATTGGAATGATTGGCCTTGATACGTCCCATTGTGAAATTTTTACAAAGCTTTTAAACGATAAAAGCGACCCGTTCCATATACCTGGAGCAAAAGTGGTCAAAGCCATCCCGTTTTACTCTCCGGAGTTATCGATTAGTGCAGATAGGGTGGGGCATTTTACCACCCTATTGCGGGACAATTACAATGTAGAACTTGTTGAAGATCTCGCTGAGTTTTGCAGTGAACTTGATGGCATATTGATTACCGCTGTTGACGGTAGTACCCATCTTGATTGGCTCAAGAAGATCGCACCATTTGGACTCCCTGTGTTTATTGATAAACCGATTGCACTTTCGAGTGAGGATGTAAAGGAAATAAGGGGAATTGCTGAAATACACCGAATTCAAGTGATGAGTTCTTCCTCATTGAGATATGCAGATGAGCTGGTAAAAGCGATGAACAGTATAAAGGATTCTAGTATTCAATCTGCCTATATATACGGACCGCTTCCGATGCAGGAGGGAATCCGGGGGTATTTCTGGTACGGCATTCATATGCTTGAGCTGGCTTTTGCCATGATGGGTAATAATGTGCAAACTGTCGAGGTGGAGAGGTTTAAACACTATGAACTGTGCCGGTTAACCTATGACGGGGGTCGCAGCGCTGTCATCCACGGTGATTACAATATGCATGGCCGATTCGGCTTCGTTGCCCATACACCCTCCAATACCTTAAGTGCAGAGCTTTGGAAGGATGAGAAGCCATACTACGCTGGGTTATTGGAGAAGATCATTGACTTTTTCCAGACCGGAATTCCGCCGGTCAGTTTGCAAGAAACGCAAAAGTTAATTGAAATAATCGAAGATATTAATAGAAAGAGAGAGTACGGCCATGATTCAGCCTATTAATAAATATGAAAATCCTCCAGCTGTCGACCGAGAATTTGTAGAACAAGCAATAGAGCATGTACTGGCAAAAATCGACCAAAATCTAGCTGTGTTCACAGATAAGTTTCCTGATTCCAGCAGTATCAATCAAGTCTATCAGCCCATTGATAATGTCGAATGGACGGCGAGCTTTTGGACGGGGATGCTCTGGCTTGCCTATGAATATACGGGAGATGACAAATACCGAATAGCGGCCGAAAAGCAGGTGGAGAGTTTTAAAGAAAGGCTCGAGAAGCGGATTGAGATTGACCACCATGACCTTGGTTTTTTATACACCTTATCCTGCGTCAGTGCCTTTAAGCTAACAGGTAATGAACAGGCAATGGAAACCGCCATTAAGGCGGCTGACCTGTTAATCACCCGCTATTATGACAAAGCAGGGATTATCCAAGCGTGGGGGAACTTACATGACCCGAAACAGCGTGGCCGGATGATTATCGATTGCAACATGAACCTTCCATTACTTTACTGGGCTTCAGAAGTGACAGGGAAGTCCGTTTACCGTGAAGTGGCAGAGTCTCATATTAAGCAAGCGGCAAAATATATCGTCAGGCAGGATGACTCAACCTTCCATACATTTTATATGGACCCCGAGACAGGGGCTCCGCTGTATGGGAATACCCACCAAGGATACTCGGATGACTCCTGCTGGGCACGCGGTCAGGCATGGGGAATATACGGATTCCCATTAAGCTATTACTATACGAAGGATTGGAACCTAATTGAGTTATCGAAAAAATTGACAGACTACTATTTAGCGAGACTCCCTGAAGATGATATCTGCTACTGGGATTTAATTTTTACCCATGGGGATGAAGAACGTGACAGCTCCGCGGCAGCTATTGCGGTTTGCGGACTGCTAGAACTGGCAAAACATTTGCCATTAACAGATCCGGACAAAAGAATCTATGAAAATGCAGCCCTAGCCATGGTTCAGTCACTGTATGAAAATTACACCACAGATATTGATAGTCCGGCAAATGGAATCTTAAAGCATGCCGTCTACTTTAAGCCAGGCGGCAACGGTGTCGATGAAAGCTGTATTTGGGGAGATTACTACTATTTTGAAGCATTAATCAGGCTTGTGAAAGACTGGAATAGGTACTGGTAAGAAATAAAAAAATGAAGGAACTCTTCGAGAAAAATGGTCAAAAGGAGATTTGAAAAATGGAAACACGTTATGCCCATCATCCGGAGGATATGAAAAAATATACAACGGAAGAATTGCGTCGGGAATTCCTTGTAGAAACCTTGTTTGAAGCGGGTTTTGTTCATTTAACCTATACGCATGTTGACAGGATGATTTTTGGCGGAGTAACACCGGCTGAAAAAGAGTTAACCATTAAGCTCGATAAGGAATTAGGTGTGGAGTATTTCTTAGAACGCCGTGAGCTTGGCATCATCAATATTGGCGGCGGAGGCTCTGTGGTACTCGATGGGAAGGAATATGAAATGCAGCAGCGTGACGGCCTGTACGTTGGAAAAGGTACGAAAGAAGTGTTATTCCGTTCCAAGGATGCAGCCAATCCGGCGAAATTCTATATTAATTCGGCACCGGCCCATCATACGTATCCGACCGTGAAGATTGATATTAACAAAATTGATCCGCTGCAAATGGGTGCCCCTGAAACATTAAATGAGCGGAAAATTTACCAATACGTTCATCCTAATGTTTGTGAGTCCTGCCAGCTGCAAATGGGCTTAACAATGCTTGCTCCTGGTAGTGTATGGAATACGATGCCATGCCATACCCATGAACGCCGGATGGAAGTGTACTTATATTTCGATATGGAGCCCGAAACCCGCGTCTTTCACTTTATGGGAAAACCGGATGAAACAAGACATCTTGTTATGAAAAATGAACAGGCGGCCATCTCTCCAAGCTGGTCCATCCATACAGGAACAGCCACAAGCAACTACACCTTTATCTGGGGAATGTGCGGAGAAAATATCACGTATAGTGATATGGATCATGTAAAAATGGAAGATTTACGATAAAGAGAATTTTGGCCTCGACAAACAGGCGTGCTTTGTTTGTCGGGGGTGGGTCAGGACGGTCTTTTTTAGGAGGTAAAATAGAATGACAAAACAGCTGGATTTATTTTCGCTGGATTACTTCAGCCTTAAAGGGAAGACGGCGATTGTAACAGCTGCGAACAAAGGATTAGGGCAAGCATATGCGGTGGCACTTGCCAAGGCAGGTGCTGACCTTTTTGTTGTTTCAAGGAGTGGAGATTGGGAAGAAACAAGGACATTAATTGCTGGTACAGGGCAAAGGGCAGAATTTTTTCAGGCGGATTTAAGTGACCGGCAGGCGGTTAAAAAAATCGCGGCGGAGTGTCTGAAAGCTTATGGAAGGATTGATATCTTAGTCAATAATGCTGGAACCATCCTGCGTTCGCCCATTCTTTCGTATAAGGAAGAAGATTGGGATAAGGTTATGGAAGTCAATCTTCATTCCTTGTATTTGTTAAGCCAGGAAGCCGCCAAAGTGATGGTGGAACAGCAAAGTGGAAAAATCATAAATATAGCTTCGATGCTCTCATTTCAGGGCGGAAAATTTGTCCCTCCCTACACCGCAAGCAAGCATGCAGTTGCCGGGCTGACGAAAGCCTTTGCGAATGAATTGGCTGAACAGAATATTCAGGTCAATGCTATTGCTCCTGGATATATTGCCACTGATAACACTGCCGCCATTCGCGCGGATGAAAAGCGCAACACGGAAATTCTCTCCAGGATCCCTGCAGGCCGCTGGGCAGACCCATCGGATCTGATGGGCGCTGTTGTCTTTTTAGCAAGTAAAGCCTCCGACTACATGAATGGTCACATTTTAGCAGTAGACGGAGGGTGGCTGGCGCGGTAGTATTGTTTGCCGGTGAGCGGCGTTGTCGTGTTTGGTCTGCTGCAGTTAAAAAAATAATAGAAGTGTACGATGTGGTGTTTGTGCCAGCTTGGGACCCGCTGTAACGAAACATCAGCGGGTCTATTTTCTGTTCGGTAAGCTGTAAACGGGTGTGAGAAGTTAAAAAAAACCAAGGTACGCTGGCTGCCTATGTGGCTTTCCATAATAAATTAGATCGAGGCCGATTTCGCCCTTTTTCTACGTATTACTGCCACACACAAAAGGAAAATGGGTATCAGCAGCTGAACCGTTAGAAAATAATAAGGCACGGTTGTACCCATCCCCCGAATCATGTCCTCAAACGACGGGATGGACCAGATTGAAAATAGAATAATTAAAAAACCAATTGGCAAAACAAATGGTTTATAACTAGGCAATGTCAGCCATTGGGAAGTACCAAGAACGAGCATATAGAAAAAAGAGGAAAGCTGTACGAAACCACCAAGAACCCAAACGGCGATGAGAACGGACTCGATATGTTCAAAAAAAGAACCAATACTAATGAATCTTGCAGCCTCAAACACAGGGAACTGCAGGTTTGAAATAATTCCCCCAAATAAAAAAAGGTTTCCCAGATTAATAAATATCATGGTCAAGACACTGGCAATCACTGAAAACATTCCCCATTTCATGACCTTTTGTTGATTCGATAATAAAGGAATGAGGAACGACATCAATGAAAATTGGCTTAACCAGGCGTGTGGTGCAAGAGAACCTTTAAAGGAAGGCATCACCCCATCTTGCATGATTGGAAAAATATTTTTCACATTCAAGTCAGGAATTAGAAAAACATAAATCAGTACATAGAGAGCCACAACAATGGGCAAAAAAATTAAAGCACATCGTCCAACCGTTTCAATCCCGCCATGAACAGCAATGGCGCAGGAAAGGGCAATACTGGCTGTCACAAAAATCATGGGCGTTTTATGTAAAAAGGCACTTTCAATGAACTCACCGTATTCCCTAAAAGCGATTGCCGTATCATGTAATAGAAAGAACAAGTAAATGAACGCAATGATCTTTCCAAAGGCACGGCCAAGAATAAGATCACAATATTCAATGAGTGTTTTCCCAGGAAAAAGCTTTGAAAGCTTGACAATAATCAAGACGATGAGAAAGCCGCTCAAAGAACCCCAAATCGGAGACAGCCACAAGTCACGCTTTGCATGCTGTGCTGTTACATATGGAATATAAAGAATGGCTGTTGCGACAACAGTTGCATACATTATTAAGGCTAGCTCCAAATGGGAAATTTTACCTTTTTCAATCATATTTGTTCATTCCTTTTCTAAAAGGAGTCTATTACCAAAACGGTTTAAAGGACTTATAGAGAAAATCTATGAATTGCCCAGGTCCCGGCATTTCAGGAAAGAAGACAAGTAAAACAGCTAGGCCCCAGTTCACCACCATCAATGAAAAAAAGGCTATTTTCACCTTTCTCTCATTTTTCTTCAACTTGGGCCATTGGAATAAAAGGATAAGCACGAGTATAACTGTTACCCCTAATATCCCTCCAACCTTCATCGCTCTTCACCTCAGTTATGTTTCGCAGTTCCCAAACCGGTTCTTTCAATCTTTACCTTCGTGTCAAAGGTAACGGCTACCTTCGGGAAAATTTCATTCCATTCAGCCTTCTTTTGTTTCCATATTTGTGGATACTTTCTCTCGAATTCTTCAGCAAACCCAAAAATATCGGCATTTAATTTTTTCTGTACTTCCGAAAAAGCCAACCGCTCTCTTTGTTCAACTTCCAAAACAACCTTCTCCTGGGCTTCTTTTATAATCTTTGGATCGAATAAGTTTCGTTTTGTCGTATTTTGAATGACTTCTAGGTCCGCCATTGTTTTGATGTGCATACGCCACTTGCCGCTTTTGATGGTTGGGGTCAATTCCGTTTTGCTTCTCAAAAGATTTAAGGAGATGAAGCCTTTTTCGTTTTTAAAAGAGATTGTAATGACGCCGTGTTTCATTTCATTTCTTGTCCAAAGAATGCCCCTTGTTTCCTTATCACTTAAGATTCCTGCCAGTTTGCCTTGCTTGAATATGGCTGCTCCGCTAATGATCGGAATGGTTTTTTTCGTTGTATCCATTTGCGAGTGGGGCAGGTTTACAACCCATGGCAGCACTGCTGCACCGGATGCACCGGAAAGCATCTGCGATAAATCCTTCACCGTTACTTTCACCCCTATATGGGTTTTCACGATTTTGCGCAGCTGTTTGGCTGCGTCCTGTTCCAGTTCAGGCATGGCCTTCAATACAGTCTTCGCCTCACCATTTGAAACAAACACGTCGGCACGAATCCGTGGTTCCGAGTGCCGCATCCAAAAATCAATCTGATCGCTTATTCCTTCCTTAGCTAACTTTTCGCCAATCAAAAGTACTTCATTTTGCCCCCAAAAAATCTCCCTCGTGAGTGATTCCTGAAGCCGTGCCATCGCATCTGCAATGGTTTCTCCTTCAGCTGATCTCACAAACGACCGGCCGCTGCTGCTCCCGCCCGACATCCCGGTTTCTTGTCCGCTTTGTTTGGGGCTTGGAATAAAAATAAGGGCAGAAAGTTCTATATTCTCGCTTTTGCTTTTATCCACACCAGCCGCCAAAATAAGCGCCAAATCATTTACCTCAGCACGATCCCAACATCCTGTCAGAACAATCGAGGTGAGGCCAAACAGCAGGAATAAAGTGAATAGCTTCCTTTTTTCTCGAAATTTACATCTCAACCTCCACCGCCACCTTTGCTTGGGCCAGGCTTTTGGGTACTGGACTCACGCCTTAAGTAACTAATATCTTGTGAAAAAAAGTCAGGACGAGTATTCATGGCCCACCATGGAGCCCGAATGAGGACATCCTTCAAATTGTGTATCTTAAGCGGTGCTGCTGAATTGAAATAGGGTACACCAAAGGATTTGAGCGTACACATATGGGCGACAATCGCTGTGATCCCGAGCATAACACCTAATAACCCCAGCATGCCGGATAAAATCATGATCGGAAAGCGGAGAATCCGAATCGAAATGCCAGTCGCATATCTTGGCATTAAAAACGAGGCAACTCCTGTGATGGCGACCACCATGACCATCGGTGACGAGACCAGTCCGGCTGCCGTCGCTGCTTGTCCGATGACGAGCGCTCCGACAATACTGACAGCCGCCCCGACTTGTTTTGGCAGCCTCACTCCGGCTTCCCTTAGCGCCTCAAAAGTGATTTCCATAATAAATGCCTCTACTAAGGCTGGAAAGGGGATTTGTTCACGGCTTTCGGCGATTGTTAGAAGCAAAGAGGTTGGAAGCATTTCCTGATGAAACGTTAAGATCGCCACATACGCCGATGGTGCCAGTAAAGCGATAAAAAAGAAGATATAGCGCAGCCAACGGATAAAGGTACTAATGTAAAATTGATTATAATAATCTTCAGGTGCCTGCAAGAGACTTGCAAACGTACAAGGAGCGATCAGGGTGATGGGGGTGCCGTCAATCAAAATAACAACACGTCCTTCTAAAAGGCAGGCAGCGGCGACATCCGGGCGTTCCGTTGTTAAAAGCTGCGGAAAAGGCGAAAATGGGTAATCTTGAATCAACTCCTCAATATATCCGCTTTCTAAAATACCATCAATTTTGATTCGCTTTAATCTATTGGTCACCTCATCAACTAAAGTGCTGTCAGCAATTCCTTCGATAAAAGCTACTATGACTTGTGTTTCGGTGTAGCCGCCAATATCCATTTGTTTCATTTTTAATAATGGATGACGAATTTTCCTCCGTAACAGGGAGGTGTTCACTCGTAAAGTTTCAATAAAACCTTCTCTAGGGCCACGAATGACAGATTCGGCGTCTGGTTCCTTAATGCTGCGTTTTTCCCACTTCGGCAGGCCAATCGATATTCCCTTCGTTTGTTTTTCAATTAGAATAATTGGGTTGCCAATTGAAATTTGTTTAAAAACATCAGGAATAGAGTGAATTTCCTTAAGGCCGGAAACGGATATTTCCTTTTTCGTGCTCTCCAATATGGAGCTGTAATCAAGGTCTTTTATTCGTAAGAGAGGCATTAACACATGCTGGTCGACCTCTTCCGTATTCGAAAGGCCATCAATGTAAAGAAGAACGGCATTGACACTGCCAGCGATACGAAATTCACGAAATACCACATCAGAGCAATCTTTATAAGCCGACTTTAGTATTTCGATATTTCTATTTAACTCCGAATCAAGAGGAATTTCCGGTAACGTATCCAACGATTCATTTAATTGTTTACTTGGAAAATCAAAATTCTTTTTCCCATTCCCCAAAAATTTCATTAACTGGTTCCCCTTGACCGTATTTACATGTATTCTTTGCAATTTTATATTGATTATGCTAATTTCTAAACCAGTTAGAATCTATGTAAACAATAAAAAGGACGGACAAACATGAAGAAATATTCACAGATTTTCCAAGGGACTGCTTTTTCAAGCAAGTCCCCAAAAGAAGTAGAAATTTTAAAAGATCATCTGTTCTTCGTTAACGATGACGGAGCCATTGAAAAGGTTGTCTCTCCTGACGATCAAAACTATCAAAATTTATTATCAGAACATCAAGGCGGAGCAAACTTTCATCGTTTAACCGAAGGACAATACATCCTGCCAGGCTTCGTCGATTTGCACGTGCACGCGCCGCAGTGGGCTCAATCTGGAACGGCGCTAGATATCCCGCTCTATGATTGGTTAAATACATACACCTTCCCAATTGAAGCAAAGTTTTCGGATTTGGATTTTGCCAAAAGGGTCTATCAGGATGTAGTCAGCACCCTGCTGGCTAACGGCACAACCACCGCGCTTTATTTTGCTACCGTCCATAAAGAAGCGAGCCTGCTGCTGGCAGAAATATGTGCGGAAAAAGGGCAACGTGGCTTAGTCGGAAAAGTGGTTATGGATAACCCTGACCAGACTCCGGAGTATTATCGGGACTCGGACACAGCAACCGCCTTGGCAGATACAGAGGAGTTCATCAAAGCGGTAAAAGAGGTGGCAAAGCGGACGAAACAAGGGGTTTACCCGGTGGTGACACCACGCTTTATTCCAAGCTGTACCGACGAAACTCTAAAAGGATTAGGTGAATTGGCAGCTAAGTACGATGTACATGTCCAGTCACACTGCAGTGAAAGCGATTGGGCACATGGCTATGTGCAGGAACGCTTCGGAAAAAACGATGCCTTTGCTTTAAGTGATTTCGGCTTGTTGCGCGAAAAGTCTGTTATGGCGCATTGCAATTTTTTAAGTGATGACGATGCAGGTTTATTCGCAGAAACAGGGACGGCAATCGCTCATTGTCCTATTTCCAATGCTTATTTTGCCAACAGCGTTATTCCAATTGCCCGTTTCCAGGAGAAAGGGGTCGAGATCGGCTTAGGGTCTGATATTTCCGGCGGTTTCTCACCAAGCCTCTTCGATAATGTCAGGCAAGCCGTGATGTCCTCAAGGATGCTCGAAGATGGAGTGAATCCGGATCTACCGGCTAAAGAACGAGGAGTCCCGAATTCCCGTATCACCATTGATGAAGCGTTCTATCTTGCCACTGCAGGCGGCGGAGAAAGCCTGTCTCTCCCAATCGGCCGCCTTGAGGAAAACTATGTCTGGGATGTCCAAATCATCGATACGACCATAGAAACGGCCCGGCTGCCACTCTATAATGCTGAAGAAAATTTGCATGATATTTTCCAAAAAATCATGTACCTTGCCCGGCCGGAAAACATTCGCGAAGTTTGGGTTCAAGGGGAAAAGGTCCACGTGCGGTAAAATACTAATTACCCTGCTAAAAGCTGGCAGGGTTTTGTTGTTTTAAATATTTTTTACTAATTGACAAAGGAATTTCTGAATAAATAATCGAATTGGAAATAGTATTTTTTTATTTTAAAAGGAAGTGTAAGGGTTGCCTAATCAGAGTGTAATTTTAAAAAATTTAAAGGCCGACTGTGAAAAATGTTTTGCTTTATGCTGTGTGGCGCTGCCTTATGCCAAGTCGGCTGATTTTGCGCTTGATAAGGATAGCGGAACTCCTTGCAAAAACCTGCAATCCGATTTTCGCTGCAAGATCCATCAAAATCTTAGAGATAAAGGTTTCCGCGGTTGTTCCGCTTATGAATGCTTTGGTGCAGGTCAACAGGTTTCTCAACATACATATGGAGGCAAAGATTGGCGCGAGAGCCCGGAGTCAGCTAAAGAAATGTTTAATGTGTTTCCAATTATGCATCAACTTCATGAAATGCTTTATTACTTAAATGAGGCAATGAGTTATGAAGAAACGAAAGCCATTCATCATGAACTGCATGAGGCTTTTGAGGAAATAGAAAGCTTGACCAATTTAACTCCGAAGGAAATCTTGAACCTTGATGTACCATCACACCGGTCAAAGGTAAATAAGTTATTTTTACGTACCAGTGAACTAGTCCGCGCAAAGATTTCACCTGGAAAAAATATAAACAAAATTCGCAAAGGCAGTGACTTGATTGGGGCTAGATTAAGAGGCTCCGACCTAAGAGGAGCAAATTTAAGGGGTGCTTTGTTGATTGCGGCGGACCTCCGGGAAGCGGACCTGAGAGCTGTCGACTTTATCGGCGCTGATTTAAGAGACACAGACTTAAGCGGAGCCAATCTTACAGGGAGTATCTTTCTTACGCAGGCACAAGTGAACGCAGCAAAGGGCGACCGTCACACGAAATTGCCTGCCGCAATAAAGACTCCTGAGCATTGGGCACATCACAAATAAAATAATAGGAAAAAAACGGCTTAGCATCTAGGCCGTTTTTTATGTCGAAGTTGCTGGGCATTAGCTTCCATAATATCTCTGACTGATGTCGCTTAGTACCCTTATGTGGTCATCATCTCTCAGGATATTCGTATAATTTCCTGTTTTTAGAAAGAAATAATATAACAACCTCAGTCTTGATAACTTTGAATCATATTAGCCATATGAACATAGGAACCGCCAGCACGTAATGCGGAAGTAACCATAATAGCTTCTGCGAGTTCCTCGCTTGTTGCACCGAGTTGTTCGGCTTTTTTCGTATGTACGTCAATGCAATATGGACATTGACTGGCTATCCCAGAAGCAGTTGCGATTATTTCTTTAAATTTAGCGGAGAGTTTGCCTTCTTTAGTGGCGGCTGCACTAAACGCTGTATAGCCTCTGAATCCTACATGAGCAAATTTACCAAGCTTGCTTAAATTTTTCAAATTGGAACGGGCATAAAGAACGTCTGATGCATCTGCATTTTTTGCATTATGTACATGTGTACTATGGGTGACCGCACCACCTGCTTCCACAGCCGCAGCAACAAATGCAGCTTCAACTAATTCTTCTAGTGACGCTCCTGCGCTTTTTGCCTTCCTTGTATGAGCATCAATGCAATACGGACACTGAGTAACATGAGCAATTGCCACAGCAATGATTTCTTTCTCTTTAACAGTAAGAGCACCTTCTTTAAATACTGCGGCATTAAAATCGTTAAAAGCTTTTAATTGTTCTGGTGCTAAATCTTTTAATTGAGCTAGGTTTTGAATGTTTTCTTTTGCATATAGGTTTGTTGACATTTTTAAAAACTCCTTTTGAACTTTTTATGATTAGTTTAGCCTTAAAGGTTTATAGAATATCCAATCAAACCAACTAAACAAACCATAATGTTCTAAATTAAAAATGGAATTATCAAATTTTTCCAAAAATGTAAGAGTTGATGGTAAACTTAAGGTAAGAACTTATAGAAAAGAGTGGTCCCTTTGATCAAGGATAAAAAGTCCTTATCTATTTCTATTATTCTATATTTAGCCGTACAATTCAGGCAGTCCATTAATCGGTTACTACAGAACAATATAGGAAATAATAAAAAAGCCTAAATCATCCTGTGATTTAGGCTTTTCTATTCCGATAATATAAGCATTATTTCCTCCTTAAAAAAACATTTGGTTTAGAATGTATTTTGTGACTTAAGTTTTAGAAAGAAGTGGTCGGTATGGAGAAATCTCCATCTATATTAAAACAAGCTTTGACCGTTAATAGGAAGCCATTTCCGTGGCTAAAGGCCTTTACTGCAGGGGTGGCTGCGGCTTTGCCTATTTTGATTGGCTTGTTATTTGGCAACCTGGAATATGGATTAATTGCCGGATTGGGCGGATTTACATATCTATATGTGTTTAATGTTCCCTACGCGCAAAGAGCGAAAAAGATATTTTGGATTGTCATTGCCCTCACTTTTCTTACCGCGTTAGGTACACTGGTGGCCCCTTATCCTATTATGGTAGCGATTTTTATGGGAATCATCGGTGCTTCGGCCATCTTTATTTTCGGAGCATTAAGGATTGCAGGCCCTGCTGCCATCTTCCTGGTCCTTGTTTTTTCGATGGTAACAGGGATGCCGCAGGCACCAGAGCTTGCTCCATTAAGAGCAGGCCTAGTCTTCCTGGGCGGGAGTCTATCGTGGATTTTGGCCATGCTTGGCTGGTTTTCTGATCCTCATGGTCCTGAAACAGGAGTAGTTAAAAGGGGCCTGTTAGAGCTCGCAGCCTTGCTTGATTCAGTAGGGACAGACCGATTCCACGAGTCACGGCACTGTGTCATGTCAGCCTTAATGGATGCGGACGAAACATTGGCATCGGGGCAAACTCCTATCAGGCAAACGAACTATTTCAAACATTTATATGTATTAAACAATTCGGCTCATAATATTTTTACTTATTTACTTGAGGATTTTCCAGAACACCGAGTACCACTACCGCCAGAAGCAGCGCAGTCTGTCCGAAAAATAGCAAACTCGTTAGGCAAAAAAAATAAAAGTGATTCTGCTTCAGAAGTCATTTTACAGCCTGAAGAGATGGATGCTTCGGTCGCTCATTTATTTAAATTGATTTATGATGCAGATGCAGTTATGAATGAACCCAATTCCAAAATCAATCAAGAGGTTGAATTCTCAAAGTTGTCACTTAAGACTGTCTTTGGCGGTGCCTTTGATAAAAACTCGATTATTTTTATTGCTGCCATGAGGTTTGGGATCATCACAATCATTGCTGCTATCTTCGCGTTTGAGGTCGGATTTGCCCGTTCCTTTTGGGTCCCGTTGTCCTGCGTGGCCGTCATGTCAGGCTACTCCATTGTCGCCACTTTCCATCGGGCCGTTCAACGAGGAATCGGTACATTGCTTGGAATTCTGATTGCCAGCTTGATTCTTTCGATTCATCCTGATGGATACATAATCGCTTTATTAGTTTTACTGTTTACGTTCATTACTGAGCTATTTATCGTGAAAAATTATGCGTTAGCGGCATTATTTTTCACCCCTAATGCGTTACTCATGGCAGAAAGCACAAGCCACGGGAGCTTTAGCTTTGCCTATTTTGCCTCGGCAAGAATGATGGATGTTTTAATCGGCAGTATCATTGGTCTAATAGGAGTATGGCTGGTCGGGAGGAGGTCCGCCTCAAGCCGCCTTCCTCACTTAATCAGCAAAACCATTCGCAGTCAGTCGCAATTTTTATTTGTACTTTTCTCTGACCAAGGAAAGGGGTTTAATGCTAGAAATAGCACAGAGTTAAAGAAAATGAGAACAAACATTTTGAATTTGAAAATCCTGTATAATACTGCTTCAGGTGAGATTCCAGTCAATCGTGATGTATTGGATTATTACTGGCCGGTGGTCCATTCTATTGAACATCTAGGTTATCTGCTGGAGAATGCAGCTAAACTAAGCAGCCGTCCGATTCTGGCAGATGATGAACTTGCCCAGCTGCTCTTAGCGTGTGAAACGATGGCGATTGCGGCCCATTTGAAAAAAACACCGCCATTAAAACCGATTCCTAAAATAGAATCATTCTTCAGTATCCAAAAAGAGCTCCGTTACTTACAAAAAGCGCTGCAAAATAATGAAGGAGTTCCTTTATAGTGCGGTTTCGTAAAATTCGTCCCAAAAAGCTAAGCGTGGTCCTGAAGCGGCCACGCTTTTAATTTGGAATTCGGAAGTTTTTCCAAAAAACTGACCCAAACCGATATGTTCACTCCAAAAAATAGAAATACTATAAGAAAAATTTGAAGGAGGAGCAGTCTTTGGGACAAGTCATTTTAGACGATTTCAGCCAAGAAATGGCGGAATACTTTAAAGAGCATATTTTTGAAAACCTGGACAAGATTATGCAGGGCCCGCTGCTTTATCATTATACGTCCATGAAAGCATTGAATAATATCCTGGACCGGGAAAAGTGCTTTTGGATTACCCGTGTGGACTTCATGAACGATTACAAAGAGATCGCCTATGTGACGGAAGTAGTTCGGGCGATTATTGGCGAGATTGAGGACAGCAAAGAAAAAGAGACCTTTATTGCCTTATACAAGGATTTTGCCTCCACCGAAAGTTATTATAAGGATTTAAACATCTTCGCCTTTTCCTTAACGGAAAACCCTGATTCGTTGCCGCTCTGGTATAACTACGGGGCGAATGAGGGCTGCAATATCGGAATCGACGCCTCGAAATTTTTTGGGCAATCATTTAACTCACAAATTACCTTTGTTGGAAAAGTGGTTTATGATGAGGAGAAACAAAGGCAAATTGTGAAAGAAGTGATTACCAGACTGCTGAAATTGGTAAGAAACGCCAATTTATCAGAGGAAAGTTTTTCGCGTGTGCTGTTATTTACTTTCGGAACATTAGGCTGCTTTATTAAGCATCCAACCTTTGCCTGCGAAGAAGAATTCAGATTCATTTTCATCCCAAAATCCGATGAACACATCCATTTTCGGGTGTCCCGAGGGGCATTTATCCCGTTTATTAAAGTACCTGTGGTTGACCAAAAAGGTGAATCACGGGAAGGCAAGCTTTTGGTTCGCAAAATAACGATCGGCCCCCGAACCAAATTAGATATTGTCAAGTCCGGGTTAGAATTCTATTTGTCCGTAAAAAAACTGGAAGGGATAGAACTTTGTACGTCTAAAGCCCCATTAAGATTTTAAGAGGCGAACGGTAAATTGGTGCTGTTCGCTTTTTTCTACTGATATGAAGAGTTGCTGTGTACAGTGTGGGCTGAGTGTTACAATGTTTGGGGCTCCCTAGAAGGGGATGTTAAGGGCAAAGCAGCGTGCAAACTGGAGTCAATATAACAAGGCGAAACAAGAAATCAATCATTCTTACAACTCCTTTGGATTTGAGTTTGATAAACTCAGTATATACGAATTTTGTTAATCCATTTTGGGGGAATTGTAAATTTATTGTCAATTTTATTCCGATAACAGAAGGGAAGATAAACTACAAAATGAAAGCAATGGTCATAGATCGATATGGTAAAAATGTTCCTTTACGCTTAATGGAGAGACCGACGCCTCTGGTTGGTGAACATGAGGTGTTGGTTGAAATTCATGCAGCCAGCATTAATCCTATAGATTTTAAAATTAGAGATGGAATCGTGAGGCTGCTCGCGAAATATGAATTTCCTTTAACGTTGGGGAATGATTTTTCGGGGACGATCATCCAGGTGGGATCGAAGGTAACAAAGTTTTCAAGCGGAGATGAGGTGTTTGGCCGGCCTAGAAAAACCAGAATCGGGACCTTTGCTGAGATGATTGCGGTTCATGAGGATGATATCGCCTTAAAGCCTGCCAACTTATCCTTTGAAGAAGCTGCCTCAATCCCATTGGTGGGATTAACGACAATCCAAGCTTTTGAGATGATGGGGCTAAAAGCAGGACAAAAAGTCTTTATACCTGCAGGTTCAGGTGGGGTAGGCACGTTTGCAATCCAGCTGGCTAAAGAAATGGGGGCATTAGTGGCAACCACTGTCAGCGAAAAGGGATACGACCTCGTTAAGTCCCTAGGGGCGGATGTAATCGTTAATTATAAAAAAGAAAGTTTTGCAGAGATTTTAAAAAATAACGATGCAGTGTTTGATACGGTAGGAAAAGATACGCTGGTCAAGTCGTTTGAAATTTTAAAACCGCTTGGAAAAATTGTTTCCATTGCCGCATTGCCTGATGCCAAATTTGCTAGAAAAGAAAATTTAGGTTTATTTCGAATGATTCTCTTTTCACTCGTCAACCTCAAAACTGCATCATTAGAAAATAAGTATAACGTAGAGTATCTCTATCATTTCATGAAACCAAGCGGTAAGCAGTTAACCTTTATTAAAGGTTTAATCGAGCAGGGCAAAATCATCCCTGTAATCGACAGAGTTTATCCGTTTGTCGATACACAGGAAGCATTGGATTACGTGGAAACAGGACGATCCAAGGGGAAGGTTATTGTTAGGATAAAGTAGAGAGGGCACTGAATCTTTTGTAGAGCTAGTATAATTGAAACGCTCTTTTCTGATAGATTGTTGCTTATAAGGGTCGCTCCTACGGACTAAACTCACTTTGGAATCGATCAAAATCTGGCTCACACTCTGAGCAATGTGCGCCACTATTTATCGAAAGAGTAAGCTCTCTCCACCCTGCAGATTCTCACTTTGTAATGCTTATACCATTCAGTTTGGCCCTTTTCCTGCGCCGCTTTATGTGCTGTATGTTCCTTCCATGCCTTTATCGCCTCCAAAGAGTCCCAGTAGGAGACGGTAATTCCTGTCTCTTTGTCACGGGCACTTTCAATTCCTAAGAAACCTTTTTGCCTTGAGGCTAATTCGACCATTTTTTCTGCCATCTTCTCGTAACCATTGTCACCATCGGTTCGTACCGATGTAAAAATGACCGCATAGTATGGTGGTGCTGGAGTTTTGTCGGTATTACTCAATGTTTCTTCCCCCCCTTAAAAATTGTGGGCTTTATAGAATTTTAGTAACTCGGCAAACGGACGATCATCCTTATTAAATCAATTAAGAGGCAAAAGAGAAATAAACCAAAAGTTGTATTTGATCTTTATATATGATTATAAGGTTGGAACAAATGATAAAGTCTCCTGTATTTCCTTATGTATGAATTTGGGCTGCCCTTATGATAAAATCGTACTATTGAAATCTCTTAACGAAGGAGCGACCGCATGAACATAGAGTTAAATTATAAAATCATCACAGATATGTGTGGAGCAGTCTCCTTCAAAAGAGGAGATTATTTTTATCGGACGAATAAAGTGACCTTCACGGAATATGGTCTGTATCGCTGTCAGGCGACAGTTGATGGCGATTTTCATGTAACTGTTGAAACGGATGCAGATGGTGAGATTCGTACAAATTGCAGCTGCCCAAAGCTAGCTTCTTTTCAAAAGGATTGTCAGCATATTGCGGCGGTTTTATTGGCGATATACGATCATCAACGGCAAGGAACAACACCGAATTTACTGAATCAGGAGCTGACCGCCAGTTTGCTGACTATTTTCGATAATAAGCCCGTCCAGACCAGCGGACACCAGAATTATTTTGAAAAAAGAACCGTGCTGGATGCGAGGTTTAGCTGTAAACCAGTCGCTGCAGGCGAGGGCCGGCGTATTCTGGGCATTGAGATAGAGGTAGAAGAGAACGAGGTTCAAAATATCAGAGAGTTTTTGGACAAGGTCAGTAGTGGAAATCGATATGTTCTATCGGATTCCTTTACTTACGACCCGAGCCTTCATTGCTTTCAAAAAGAAACCGATGCCGTTATTCAGCAGCTGATTAACATGGTTCGAGATGAACAGGCTTATGGAAAGGAAGCTTTGGATCCGCAAGTCCTGCCGATTTCGGCATCCTTATGGGACCGGCTCCTGCCATTACTTATAAAGGCTCCCAGGGGCAAAATACAGTACAATGGCCAAACCTATGAAGAACTCCAGCTGTCAGACGGTTCGCTGCCATTACAGTTTGCTTTTACGGAAAATCTACTGGTGGTTGAAGGATTTGACCAGATACTAATTTTGGAAACCTATCGCTCCGTTCTTTACGACGGGAAAATAACACAATTGAAGAATCAGGATTTCCAGAGGTTATTGGAACTAAAACGAATGCTCCATGGTTCCGGGACCAACAAAATCCCTATCCCGCACGAACAAATTCCGTTTTTTCTTGAAAAAGTCGCCCCGGGATTAAAAGAGCTGGGGCAGGTGCAGATTGCCGATTCCATCACAAAAACCTGGATGAAAACACCGTTGAAGGCCAAGCTCTACTTAGATCGGGTGAAAAACCGGCTCCTTGCCGGAGTCGAGTTTCACTATGAACACATGTTGATCAATCCGCTTGAGGGAAGGGAACTTCCGGCAGGCTCGATGATTGTAAGGGATGTCGAGAAGGAAGCGGAGATCTTGCAAATCATGGAGGACAGCTCATTCGCCAAGACGGATGGGGGCTATTTTTTGCATAATGAGGATCTTGAGTACGAATTTCTGGTCTATGTCGTACCGCGGCTGCAAAAGCTTGCCCAAATTTATGCGACCACGGCTGTCCGCAGTCGAATTTTTCGAGAAAATGTTTTTCCGAAAATCAGGGTGAAGGTAAAGAGGGAGCGGACCAATTGGCTGGAATTCAAGTTTGAAATGGACGGTATTTCCGACAATCAGATTCGCGATATCTTGGAGGCGCTCGAGGAAAAACGGAAGTATTATAGATTGCCGAATGGCTCTCTGCTATCCTTGCAAACCAGGGAATTCGAGGAGATTCAGCGGTTTCTCCATTCACCACTTATGAAGGCCGGTGACTTGGAGAATGGACTGGCCTTGCCTATCGAACAGTGTCTGCAGCTGCTGGATACGGTGGAGGTGAGCGATGCCTTTAAACTGGAGGAATCCTTCAGGAAGTTTATGGAACAGCTCCGAAACCCGGGCAGCCTGGACTTCAAGGTTCCTCGCAGCCTTGAGCCTATTCTCAAAGATTATCAAAAAGTTGGCTTTAAATGGATGAAAACACTCGCTCACTTTGGCTTCGGGGGAATCCTGGCCGATGATATGGGACTGGGAAAGACGATTCAAAGCATCGCTTTTATTGTCTCAGTGCTGCCGGAAATTCGCGAGCAAAAGCAGCCGGTCCTCGTTGTCTGTCCGTCCTCTCTGACCTATAACTGGCTAAGCGAGTTCAGGAAATTTACCGGGAACTCCCAACTGCGGGCAGTGGTCATCGATGGTTCAAAGGAAGAGCGGACCAAGCAGCTTCAGGATCTTTCCGATGTCGATGTCCTTATCACTTCCTATCCATTACTGCGTAAGGACATCCTATGGTTTGAAAAACAAACCTTTCATACCGTGTTTTTTGACGAGGCCCAGGCCTTTAAAAATCCGTTGACGCAAACAGCCCGGGCGGTAAAAAAGCTTCATGCCCATCATCGTTTTGCGCTGACTGGAACGCCGGTTGAGAACTCATCGGAGGAGCTGTGGTCGATTTTCCATGTCGTTTTTCCAGAACTTTTCCTTGGGCTGAAGGAATTCAGCCAGCTGACCCGAAAGCAAATCGCTCGGAGAATCCGGCCATTCTTGCTGCGCAGGATGAAGGAGGATGTCTTATCCGAACTCCCTGGAAAAATCGAATCGCTAGTAGCAGTTGAACTGCTACCCGAACAAAAGAGGTTGTACGCCGCTTATTTGGCCAAGCTTCGGCATGATACATTAAAGCATCTGGACAAAGACACGATTCGAAAAAATCGCATCAAGATTTTAGCAGGGTTGACACGCCTGCGGCAGATTTGCTGCCATCCGGGCTTGTTCGTAGACGGCTATCAAGGCGGGTCGGCAAAATTTGACCAGCTCATGGAAATATTAGAGGAATCACGGCTTTCTGGGAGACGGGTGTTAATTTTTTCACAGTTTACGAAAATGCTGGCGTTGATTGGACGGCGGTTAACGGCAAAAGGACAACCATACTTTTACCTTGATGGGCAGACTCCATCTGAAGAGCGGGTGGACATCTGCGAACGGTTCAATCACGGTGAACGTGACCTTTTCCTAATTTCCTTGAAAGCAGGGGGAACCGGCCTTAATCTGATGGGGGCGGATACCGTTATTTTATATGACACTTGGTGGAACCCTGCTGTTGAGGAGCAAGCCGCGGACCGTGCGCACCGGATGGGCCAGCAAAATGAGGTTCAGGTGATCAAGCTTGTTGCCCGTGGCACCATCGAGGAAAAGATTAATGAACTGCAGGATAAAAAGAGGCACTTAATAGAGGAAATCATTGATTCGGATGAGAAAGCGATGGGGACACTGACGGAAGAGGATATTAGAGAGATACTGATGATATAGTTGTGTGGGGGAACCTAGATAGGCAATTTATTAAACGTATATAAAGGCTTTATACCCCCGAACCGGCTGATTTACCAAACAACCGGTCGCATAGAAAGGGTCTATGCTCCTGAACTGGCGAATTTACTAGACATTCGGTCGCATAGAAAGGGTTTATGCTCCTGAACTGGCGAATTAACCAAAGGTTCGGTCGCATAAAAGGGGTCTATGCACCTGAACCAGCAGATTTACTAAAAGTTCGGTCACATAGAGATCACATAGAAAGGGTCTATGCTCCTGAACTGGCGGATTAACCAAACGTTCGGTCGCATAGAAAGGGTTTATGCTCCTGAACCAGTGGATTTTCCAAACAATCGGTCGCATAGAAAGGTGCTAGTCGACCGAATAAGAAAGGCCGCGCCATCCCGGGTAGTTATGAAAGCTTTATAACGCCTGAACGGGAAAGGCTACGCCCACCCGGGTAGTTATGAAAGCTTTATAACGCCCAAACGAGAAAGGCCGCGCCATCCCGGGTAGTTATGAAAGCTTTATAACGCCCGAACGAGAAAGGCCGCGCCACCCCGGGTAGTTATGAAAGCTTTATAACTCCCGACCGGGAAAAGCCGCGCCACCCCGGGTAGTTATGAAAGCTTTTATAACTACCGAACGAGAAAAGCGGCGCCCACCCAGGTAGTTATGAAAGCTTTATAACGCCCAAACGGGAAAGGCCGTGCCATCCCGGGTAGTTATGAAAGCTTTATAACGCCCGAACGGGAAAGGCGGCGCCCACCCAGGTAGTTATGAAAGCTTTATAACGCCCGAACGGGAAAAGCAGAGCCAGCTCGGGTAGTTATGAAAGCCTCATAACGCACAAACAGGAAAAGCAGCCTCGTTCCGGGTAGTTATGACCCCCATCATAACCCCCGAACTAGTTAAGAACCTCCACCCCGGGTAGTTATCACAAAACAATTCAACATACCTCTATTACGTAAACGCCGAAAAAGCCCCAGCAGCTACCTTTTCCATTACTTTTGCATGATCACGATCCTGTTTAGCCTCAAACACAACGATATTTTTAAAATCTGCATAAAGAATATCACCTTTTTTAAATGGACCAAGTTTCCGAAAGCTGTCCCCCGATAATTCCGCTTCAAAAAAATCCTCCGTATCAATACGTTTCAGGACAACCCGGAGAGTGGAACCAACCGCATTGACATGGGACACTTCTGATGCCACACTGTTCCCGTTGGAAAACCTGCTCAACCCAATCTCATGGGGGCGAATATACCCGACCGTATCCACCGCCGAATCCCTCGCAACTGCAACATCATTATACAAAGCAGCCCCACGGAATTCATTCACCCGACCTAAAAAGCTATAAACAAAAGCATTTGCAGGTTTTTCGTAAACGTCCGCAGGAGAACCAATTTGTTCAATTTTCCCATGATTCATCACCACAACAGTATCGGCCATCTCAAGTGCCTCTTCCTGATCATGTGTCACAAAAACAGTGGTAATATTAAGCTTTCGATGGATTTCCCGTAACCAATGGCGCAGCTCCTGCCGAACCTTTGCATCCAACGCTCCGAATGGTTCGTCGAGAAGAAGCACCTCAGGTTCCACGGCAAGCGCCCGTGCTAGCGCAATCCTTTGTCTCTGCCCACCTGAAAGCTGGGAAGGATACCGGTCGGAAAGGTGCTCAAGCTGTACCAGCCTTAATAACTCCAGTACTTTATCCTTGATTTCACTCTTGGAAGGACGCAATTTGCGAGGCCGCACCTTCAACCCAAAGGCGACGTTCTCAAAAATGGTCATATGCTTAAACAAGGCATAATGCTGAAATACAAAGCCAACCTTGCGTTCTTTCGCAGTTTTGAAAGAATAATCAACACCGTTGAAAAAGATCGAACCTGTATCTAACCCCTCCAATCCTGCAATCAGTCTAAGAAGGGTGGTCTTCCCAGAACCAGATGGACCAAGTAATGCCACAAAATCCCCGGTTGGTATTTCTAGGTTAATATCTTTGACGGCCTCAAAAGCACCAAAAGTTTTCGTTACGCCACTGATTGTAATCCCCATATGGTAATCTCCCTCTCTACTATTTCTTTGTTTTCCATTCCAAAATACTTTTAAAAACTAACGTAACAAGCGCAAGCAGTGCCAGCAGGGAAGCGACGGCAAAGGCGGCGGTAAAGTTGTATTCGTTATACAAAATCTCAACATGAAGAGGGAGGGTATTGGTAAGCCCTCTGATGTGGCCGGACACAACCGAAACGGCGCCAAACTCACCCATCGCCCGGGCATTACAAAGAATGACTCCATAAAGCAATCCCCATTTAATATTCGGTAGAGTCACTCTGAAAAACATCTGCCACCCGCTCGCACCAAGTGTTATCGCTGCTTGCTCCTCCTCAGTGCCCTGCTCCTGCATAATTGGGATTAACTCGCGAACAACAAATGGGAAAGTCACAAAAGTAGTGGCGAGAACGATTCCCGGTACACTAAATATGATTTTTAAATTATTTGCTTCCAGTAACGGACCAAACACCCCATTTGAACCATACAACAACACAAACACGAGACCTGCAATGACAGGGGAAACAGCAAACGGAATATCAATCAGGGTAATCAGGATATTCTTACCCTTAAAATTAAATTTCGCGATTCCCCAAGCGGCAATGACGCCGAAGATGGTATTCAAGGGAACGGCAATGGCTGCGGTAATGAGCGTAAGCTTAATCGCCGAAAGAGCATCAGGCTCTATGATGGCCGCGAAGTATAACTCGATCCCTTTTTTCAACGCCTCAGTAAAAACAGCAATTAGGGGAATGAGGATAAAGACTCCTAAGAATCCGAGGGCTGTTCCAATCAGCAGCCATTTCCTTATCGGAGCCAGGGCAAAACGGCTGGCTCCTGGACTTTTTAGATGGACATGTTCTCTAGCAATCATATTTTTCAAACTCCTCTAGGTCACTTGATGTTTCCTTGCCGTTCTCCATTGCCAAAAATTAATTAAGAATAATAGAAGGAAAGAGATGACGAGCATGACGGCGGCAATGGCAGCGGCACCCCCGTAGTTGTATTGCTCCAATTTTGTAATGATGAGCAGGGGGACAATTTCTGTTTTCATCGGCATGTTGCCGGAAATGAATACGACCGACCCATATTCACCCAAGGCCCTCGCAAAGGCAAGGGCAAAGCCTGTCAACATGGCCGGGAAAATGGCTGGAAAAATTATTTTGAAAAAAATCTGGGCTGAATTGGCGCCAAGTGTTGCAGCGGCCTCTTCGTACTGTTGATCCAATTCCTGCAAGACCGGCTGGACTGAACGGACCACAAAGGGGAGGCCGATAAACGTTAACGCAATCATGATTCCATACTGTGTATAAGCAATCTTCACCCCGGCAGCTTCGAAATATTGCCCAATCCACCCATTTGGAGCATAGATGGCGGTAAGCGCAATGCCTGCAACTGCAGTCGGCAGGGCGAAGGGAAGATCGACAAGCGCGTCAACGAAACGTTTCCCGACGAAGTCATATCTTACTAATACCCAGGCAATAAGCGTTCCAAATAGAACATTCACCATTGCAGCAACAAAGGAGGTGTAAAAAGTCAGTTTATAGGAAGCTACGACTCTATCATCCGTTATAGTCTCCCAAAATTCGGCCAAGCTGATGGTAGTTGCTTTTAAAAATAAAACCGCAATCGGGATTAGGACAATCAGACTGAGATAAATGACCGTATACCCCATTGAAAGTCCGAACCCCGGGAGTACCCGGCGGCGCTTAGATTGATTAAACACGTGAAAGCCTCCATTCATTACGGTTTATAGATTTGGTCGAAGATGCCTCCATCATCAAAGTGAGTTTTTTGGGCTTTCTTCCAGCCACCAAAAACTTCATCAATCGTAAATAGTTTGATATCAGGGAACTGGCTGGCATATTTTTCGGCGACATCTTTATTGCGCGGACGGTAAAAATTCTTCGCGGCAATTTCCTGTCCTTCAACTGTATATAAATAGTCAAGATAAGCTTTTGCCACTTCTTCGGTCCCATGCTTTTTCGCTACTTTATCGACAACGGAAACAGGAGGCTCAGCCAAGATGCTGACAGATGGATTGACTACTTCAAATTTGTCTTCGCCAAATTCCTTAAGTGCAAGATAAGCCTCATTTTCCCAAGCAATCAATACATCACCGATTCCTCTTTCCACGAAAGTAGTCGTCGAACCGCGGGCTCCGGAATCCAATACCGGCACATTTTTAAAGAGCTTTGCCACAAATTCTTGTGCTTTTTGTTCTTCTCCGTTATTTTGCTGCAGTGCATAGCCCCAAGCAGCCAAGTAATTCCAACGTGCACCGCCAGAGGTTTTTGGATTCGGGGTAATAACGGAAACATCTTTTTTCACTAAGTCATTCCAGTCCTTGATTCCTTTGGGATTCCCTTTCCGAACCAGAAAGACAATGGTTGATGTATACGGTGAACTGTTGTCAGCTAGCCGCTTCTGCCAGTCGTCCGCAAGTTTGCCTGCTCCGGCAATCGCATCGATATCATAAGCAAGGGCCAGCGTCACGACATCGGCTTCGAGTCCGTCAATAACAGAGCGGGACTGCTTGCCGGAACCACCATGAGATTGGTTAATCGTTACTTTTTGACCGGTTTTCTTTTCCCAATAAGCAGCAAAGCTTTTGTTATATTCCTCGTATAATTCTCGGGTTGGATCATAGGACACATTCAGCAGTTCAATCGGTTTCTTATTGGTTTCCTTTGCGGCGGCATCTTTTTTGGACTTGGATGGTTCAGTTGAAGATTGGCTCGAGCAACCGGCGACCCCTACAAGAAACATTAGTGAAATTAGCGTAATTAAGATTTTTTTGAGCATTTTTAACTCCCCTTTTTTTTGAATTGGCGGGCTTTTTTCAATAAAAAAAGCCCATTAGTTTTTACATGTACATTGTCACGTACATCTAACTAAAGGGCCTTCGGGGGTCCGATCGGCAGCATATTCATCTTTCGTTTTTCCTGTGGTTGATTACTTGGTTTGTTTTTTTCTGCAATGGCAGCCGATGTCTTTCCAACCGGTCGATTTGCGTGATTTGCGAATCGTGAACGGTGATTTGGACGGTTCCAAATTCTAAGCCTTCCAACAAACTTTCGAGTTTTTCCAGCACTTGCTGATTAAGGTGTATTTTTGATGACAACTAAATCCTCTCCTTTTAATAGACTTATTTTGTTTTCTAACAAATCTTCCAGTGTCGTCCTATCAAGGACATAGGCAATCGTATCTCTGACTAAGGACCATAGCGGCTTTAACTGACATCCCACCTCTAATGGACAAGGTTCATACTTCGTAATGGATGCACATGCCATTGGAGATAGAGGCCCCTCTAATTCTCGGATGATTTCTCCGATATTGATTTCTTGCGGCTCTTTTAGCAGCATGTAGCCGCCTTTTGCCCCTCGTTTACTAGTTACATAGCCTAGTTTTTTTAATTGAAGCAGGATTTGTTCAAGGTAATTAGTGGTTACCAGGGTCTTGTCAGCAATTTCCTGGATGCCGAGGACATTGCCTTGATGACCTCCAAGCAGGAGCAAGGCCCTTAAGGCATATTCACCTTTACTGGATACCTTCATGTAATTCCTCTCCTTAATGTTGAGTATTTCAGTCAACATTCACTGCTAAAAATAAATCCCTAAATGGATTGCTGGGACAGGAATGTTACGAACCGGTATTAGCTTTTAATAAATATATGCAATGAGGAAGCGGAGGGCACTTATCCAATTCCTCTAAAGTCAGCCCATTTTAAGATGCTGAAAATAAATTCCGATAATAACTATAGGATTACTTATTTCAAAATCATAATATGCCGTATTTAAAAAATCAAGAACTTTTTGAATTTTATTCAGGATAAAAAAACGCCTAGAGAATTTATCATTCTAAGCGTGAAAGTTATGGTTAATTGTCTAGTGCCAAACCCAATGCAGTCCGGCCTTCGTTTACTAACCGTTCATCCTTCTGACTATCCCCATACAAAAGCAGCATGATGAGCGAGTAGACTGCTCTAAATCTTGCTATCTTTTTGACCTCAAACGATACGTCACCATATAACTGGAAAAAGTAATCCCTGCCTTCCGCCGGAATAAAACTATACGCTATCGACAAGTCGATCGCCGGACTTCCAATATGGGCATCTCCCCAGTCAATCACCGCTGACACTCTGCCGCTGTCATCGACCAGCATATTTCGAATATGAAAATCACCGTGTACTAATGATTTGCTATCATGCTCAAAAGGTTTCTCAACCGTTGAAAGAAATAACTGCAGCCGCCCTAGTTCATGTCCGCCAATCAAACCTAAATCGACAGCCTTTTCGATGTTTGCTTCCAGCATAGGCTTTCTTTTTAAAATATCAGTCCGACCAAGCTCGTCATAAGGAACGCCGAGCTTTTCCGCTTTGTTTATCGGAAAAGCGTGCAGTGTTTTTAAAAATTGAGCCAATGGTTCTACTGACAGCATCCGCTGTTCTGGAGTTAAGCTGGACAAAGTCTTTCCGCCTAAAAGTTTGTACCCGGAAAATGGCCATAGAAAGCCGCCCTCTGGCATACCTAGAAAAATCGGATCCGGCACCGGGATTGATAGCATTGGTGCCACGACCGGAAGCAGCCGGTTCTCGACCTGAAGCAACTTAACAGCTATTTCCCGTCTAGGAAAACGAAATACAAACTGCTCATTTACCAGAAACACAGAATTGTCATATCCCTCACCTAAAACTTGTATCCTTACAGGTTTCAACTGCGGAAACTGATTTTCAATTAACTCAATCGCTTCTTCCTTCAAAATAACCCTCTCAGGCGACCATGGCACACTCATTCATTAAACCTCCGATTTCATTATACAAATTATATTATTTCTAGCGCAGGAAATATAATAGCCGTTTTAAACAAGAATCGACAACAAGAACTTACAAGCTTTTAATTAGGCGTAAGGTATAGTTTAAATTGAGTGCATCTAAGGTATACAAGCAGTTCTTTATAATAGTTAAAGTTCAAAGACTAATACCAACACTAATTAAGGAGGCTGAGAACCATGAGTGAAAAAATTATTGATCATCTGAAAAAGAAAGGAATTGCTGTACCCGAACACCATATTCAGCCATTATTGGCACAATGGCAATCCTATCAACAATTAAAGAACAACCCGCATCTTGAAAAACTTGCAGACTATAACATTGGTTTAAAACACTTGCCGGGGGGAAATGTGAATGAGTAAAAATTTAGCCGCCATGTCGATTGGGGAAGTAGCCCCGCTGTTACGGGATAAGGAGATTTCTCCAGTTGAATTGACCAAAGCTGTTTTAGAAAATGTTGATCGATACGACGATGAAATCAATGCCTATATTCAAGTTGAAAAAGAAAGCGCTTTAAAATCCGCTGCAACGGCTGAAAAAGATATTCTTCAGGGGAATTATCGCGGCCGACTGCACGGCATACCGATGGCCTTGAAGGATATTTTGTACTTTAAGGACGAGAAAGTCACGGTAGGTTCAAAAATCCACCAGGATTATATTCCGGATCACGATGCAACGGTAGTAAAGAAATTAAAAGAGGAAGGCGTTATTTTTACAGGCAAATTAAATATGCACGAATATGCCTGGGGAGCAACGACAACCAATCCGCATTTCGGTGCGTGCCATAATCCCTGGGATTTAAGCAAAATTCCTGGCGGTTCAAGCGGCGGTTCGGGAGCTGCTGTTGCCGCCGATATGACAATCGCCTCCCTTGGGACAGATACTGGCGGTTCCATCCGAATTCCGGCTTCAAGCTGCGGGATTGTCGGCCTGAAACCAACCCATGGAAGAATCAGCAAGCATGGATGTTTCCCGCTTGCTTGGTCCCTGGACCATATCGGACCAATGACCAAAACGGTGTATGATTCAGCTTTGCTGCTTGAAACTCTTTCCGGTTACGACCCTCAAGATCCGACCTCAGTGGATACTCTAGTGAAAAACTATACCGAGCTGCTATCAGAAGACCTTTCCGGGAAGGTTATTGGCATTAATGAAGAGTACTTCTTTAAAAATGTTGACAAACCGGTAGAGGAAGCAGTCCGCTCAGCCCTTATTCGGCTTGAAAAGCTAGGTGCCAAAATTGAACTAGTCAGGATTCCTACCCTTGCTGCTTCTGAATTTGCCGAGTTAGTCACGATTGTTTCCGAAGCAAGTGCCATTCATCATGCCAATTTGCTCAAGAGGCCTGAGGACTTTGGCGACGATGTTCGCTTCCTGTTGGAATTCGGTGAACTTATTCCGGCAGTGGACTACCTGCAGGCGCAGCAGGTCCGCCTTCAACTAAGCAATGATTTTGCTCAAGCTTTTAAACATGTAGATGCTCTGATTTCGCCTACATTGCCATTCCTGCCGCCTGCTATCGGTGATAATACGGTCGACATTAATGGCAATAAAGAAAGTTTCCTCGACCAGGTTATTCGATTCACGGGACCAGGCAATTTGACTGGACTTCCCGCACTAAGCCTGCCTTGCGGTATCAGCAATGGTCTGCCGGTCGGTTTGCAAATAATGGGTCCTGCGTTTAAGGAAGAAAATGTTTTAAACGTTGCATTTGCAATTGAAAAGCTAAATCTTATGCAAGGGCAGAAGCCAGATTTAACAGGTGTAGTCTCCCATTAAAAAAGAAAGGCCAGACCCCTATTACGGAGAAGTAGTAGGAGTCTGGCCTTTTTTTTCGATTTTTAAATCTACTTTTTCACTTAAAAATGTTGAACCTAGTACGAGGGCACCGCCAATCATCTGTAACCATGTCATGCTTTCGTGCAGGAATAACGCCGCGATGATTACGGCGGAAATCGGGTCAATATAGCTAAGAACTGCAATGGTTTGCCCTTTTAGTTTTTGAATGGAAGTAAAGTACATGAAATAAGCCAAACCCGTATGTACAATACCCAGTATTAAAATAAAAATAATCGAAGTAGAGTTCAATCCAGCAAGGTTAAGCTGCCCTTGCCACAATACATATGGTAACAGTACTAAAGCTCCCGCCATTAATTGAACTAATGTCATTTCAAAACCAGATAGATTTTTAATAAATTTGTTCATTAAAATCACGCTGGCATATAAGGATGCAGCCAAAAGGCCATAGAAAATCCCTAAGGTATGATTGTGTGACCCGCTTCCCCCGCCAGGACCGTTCTGCACGATTAAAAATAAGCCCGCCATAGCCATCACGATACAAATAACCTTCACACCCGTCAGTTTCTCCTTCAGAACCCAAGGAGCTAAAATCATCACAAATATTGGCGCGAAGTAATAACTGATTGTGGCATTTGATATTGTCGTGTACCGATAGGACTCGAATAAAAAAATCCAGTTAAGACCAATTGCCCCGCCTGATAAAAGGAGCAGCACCGCATTTTCTTTCAGCGCCTTCATAGACGGTTTGTGTTTGACTAGAAAACTAGCTAAAAGCAGGAATAGACTGCCAATCACCCCGCGTAAAAAAGCAATCTCACTTGAACTCAAATCAATCTTCTTAACAAACACCCCGATGCTGCCAAAGATGAGCATCGTCATGATTAATCTAAATTTCACACTCATGTAAAACCCTCCCAGATATTCTAATCCAACCACAAACTAGCTAATTTCTCAATATCTAATTGATTGGAAGACCCCTATGTTAATAGAACGGTGAAAAGCTAAAATGCGACAATTTTTACCAAACTATTAATTATTTCGACATTTCTAAATTATTTTCCATCAAATACTATTGAAAATATTCAAATTATTTTATATTATTAAAATCATAAAATGAAATTGCATTTCACAAAATGAAACCGTTAGGAGTGTCATAATGGTTCAAAAAGTGTTAGAGATTGAAAAGTTAAAAGTCGGTATTAATGATGATGGGAATAAAATTGCGATTGTGAACGGAATCAGCTTCTCCCTGAATAAAGGCGAGACACTTGGGATTGTTGGAGAATCGGGATGTGGGAAGAGTATGACATCGCTATCGCTAATGGGGCTCCTGCCGCCTGGCGTGGAGTGGTTCGACGGCGATATCAAAACGGAGAACCTACATTTTAAGGATTTCAAAAAGAAGGATTGGCGAAAAATCAGAGGAAAAAGACTTGCGATGATTTTTCAGGAACCGATGAGCTCGCTAAACCCGGTTTATACAATTGGCCAGCAAATTGTCGAAATGGTTTTAAGCCATGAGAATGTCTCGAAGAAACAAGCGAGAGAACGTGCGCTAGAAATGCTGAAGCTTGTTGGGATTCCAAGACCGGAGCAGGTTCTTGATGAATATCCATACCAGCTTTCCGGCGGGATGCGGCAGAGGGTCATGATTGCCATCGCCTTATCGTGTAATCCGGAAATCCTGATTGCTGATGAACCAACAACGGCTTTGGATGTAACGATTCAAGCGCAAATCCTTGAGTTAATGAAAAAGCTGCAAGATCAATTAAATATGTCGATTGTGTTAATCACACACGACCTTGGTGTTGTGGCTGAAATGTGCGACCGTGTCATCGTCATGTATGCGGGAGAAATCGTCGAAGAAGCACAGGTGGTCGAACTGTTTGACCGCCCAAGGCACCCGTACACGAAAGGGTTATTATCCTCCCTGCCGGATGTGAATGAAGAAAAGGAGTACCTTTCTTCGATTCCTGGCGTGGTACCGGCACCAGGGAAAATGCCTTCCGGCTGCCGCTTTGCCGCACGCTGCCGCTTTGCCCATGAACGCTGCAAGAACACACCGCCATTATTTGAGGTGAACGGTTCAAAGGTAAAATGCTGGCTCTATGAAAATGGTGATTCGGAGGCGGTACTGTGACACAAAATCCAATTTTGCAAGTACAAGACTTAAAGAAATACTTTCCCATAAAGGGTGGGGTTTTTGGCAAGAAGACCATAAAGCAAGTTAAAGCCGTAGACGGAGTTTCGTTCGATGTATTTGAAGGGGAAACCTTTGGAATCGTCGGTGAGTCAGGCTGCGGGAAGAGTACGACCGGACGGACGATTCTTAGATTACTAGAACCGACGAAAGGAAAGATTCTTTTCCAGGGAAGAGATATTGCCGAGCTTTCAAAAAACGACATGCGAAAGCTGAGAAAAGATATTCAAATTATCTTTCAGGACCCGTTTGCTTCGTTAAACCCAAGAATGAAAATTAAAGAAACGATAGAGGAACCGCTGATCAATTTCGGGGTGACCGACCGAAATGAACGGGAAAAACGGGTCTTGGAAGTGGCTGACCAAGTGGGCTTAACCAAGGCGCAGCTAACTAGATTCCCACATGAATTTTCCGGAGGGCAGCGCCAGCGGATTGGGATTGCCCGGGCGCTGATTTCAAAGCCTAAGCTGATTATCGCCGATGAACCGGTTTCGGCCCTTGACGTTTCCATTCAGTCACAGGTTCTTAACCTCATGAGAGATTTGCAGAAAGAGTTTGGACTGACCTATATTTTCATCTCTCATGACTTAAGCGTGGTTAAGCATTTCTGTGACCGGATTGGCGTGATGTATCTTGGGAAAATGGTAGAGGTAGCGGATAAACACCGTTTGTATGATACTCCGCTACATCCATATGCAGAAGCCCTGCTTTCAGCATTGCCAAGTTCCCATCCACTCCAGAAGAAGCAACGGATTATTCTTCAGGGGGATGTCCCAAGTCCTTCTAACCCGCCGAGCGGCTGTACCTTTCATCCGCGCTGCTTTAAGTGCTTAGATGTTTGTAAAACGGAACAGCCAAGCTTGCAGGCGGTTCATGAGGACCATTTCGTTTCCTGCCATTTATATCAAGACGTCAAGGAACAGATTGCTGCAGGTGAATCGCGATGAGTAAAACAGTTAAAAAAGCTTTGCAGCTTCTCGATATTTTTACGGAACAGAAACCTTATTGGAAGCTGGATGAGATTTCTACCTTTACAGGTGTCCCTAAGCCAACCTGTTTGCGCCTGTTAAGAACTTTTGTAGAACTCGGTTATTTAAAAAAGATGACCTTCCAGCAGGAAGGGCTCGTGATTGACGGAGAAAGCTACGGGCTGGGATTGAAATTCCTGGAAATGGGAGAGCGAGTAGCCGGAAGGTTCGATATCCGCCCAATTGCTTATCCTTATATGAAAAAGCTTCAAGAGCAGTTTAATGAGGCTATCCAATTGATTGCCCGAGAGCAGGACGAAGGTGTGTACATTGAAAAGGTAGAAAGTACACTGCCCGTTCGGCTGTACACAAAAGTGGGAAGACACGCCCCGTTATATGCGGGAGCATGCCCGCGTGCCATTCTCGCCTATTTGCCTGAAGAAAAAATACAAGAGATTTTGGACAAGCCTCTGACAAAGTATGCCAGCCAGTCTCCGGCAACGAAAGAGGATGTTCTTCTCTTAATCAAGCAAATACGGGAAAGGGGCTATTCGTACAGCGACTCGGAATTAGAAGAAGGAACTGCGTCGATTGGCGTACCAATTTTTAATAGCAGCGGAGCTGTCCAGTACGCGTTAAGCATTGCCAGTTTTTCAACCAGCCTGCCAAGAGATAAGGTGGATCATTTTGTTGGACCGCTTTGGGAGGCAGCTGCTGAAATTTCCAAGAAATTAGGCTATAACCATCCATATCCATATGGAAAAATGATAGCAACGAATCAATTATAGGGGGCGAGAAAAAGCATGAAGAAGAAATTGTCAGTACTATTTGCACTGTTACTTAGCTTTACACTTGTTTTATCCGCTTGTTCTTCAGGCAAAAGTGAAAAATCCAATGCAGGCTCTTCTGGAAAAAGTAAAGAAGAGAATCCTGTTAAAGACCGTGGAAATGAAATTGTTATCGGTGTTACAAGTGAACCGCAAAACTGGGATCCAATTGATACATTTTTGCTAGATTGGAGCACAGTGGCTACTTCTGTATTTGAAGGATTAGTAGACCGTACGCTAGATTTGAAATTGCAGCCAGGACTTGCAGAAAGCTGGGAATACCTCGACGATAACACACTTCAATTCAAATTGCGTAAAGGTGTTCAATTCCATGACGGCGAGCCATTCAACGCAGAAGCTGTTAAATTTACGTTTGACCGTTTATTAGGGCCAGAAGGACAAAAGGGTCCTCAGTATGCCAACTATAATTCGATTGACCATGTAGAAATTGTGGATGAATATACCGTTAATTTCAAATTGAAATCCAAGGACCCAGTCCTATTAACGAAACTTGCCGGCTACGGTGCTGTTATCGTACCGCCTAAATACATTCAGGAAAAAGGCGACGAGAACTTCAATAACAACCCTGTTGGTACAGGACCATTCAAGATGACAGGCTATAAGCGCGACCAAGAAATCGTGTTAGAAAAGAACCCAAATTATTGGAAACAAGGATTACCGAAGTTAGATAAAGTTACCTTTAAAGTCATTCCGGAATCTTCTACTAGATTAGCAGAACTTCAAACTGGAAAAATCGATATCATGAAGCGTGTCGAAGTGGCCCAGGCGAAAACGGTTAAAGAATCAAGTTTCCTAGAATTGAAAGATGTAGGTACACCAACTGTTTATTCCATGCGTTTTGATACAGCAAAAAAACCGTTTGATAACAAGCAGGTCAGACAGGCGATTAACTACGCTGTGGATAAAGATGCGATTATTAAAGACATCCTATCTGGCTATGGAAAATCAATCAGCACATACCAAAGTGAACTATCATTTGGTAACAACCCAGATCTGAAGCCATATAAATATGATCCGGAAAAAGCTAAAAAATTGTTAAAAGAAGCAGGAGTGAAAGAAGGGACACAAATTGATCTGTTCATTCCTGGTAACGATGCAACATTTAAAGAAATTGCCCAGGCTGTTTCCTTCTATTTAGAAGAAGTTGGCTTAAAGTTAAATATCAATAGTGTAGATAGCACAACATTAATTTCCGATTTGATTCCAAACGGCAAGGCTGGTCATATGTACCGCCAAGGCTGGGGCGGATGGACGCTTGACTTTGATAACACCGCGTACCTGATGTACAGCGAAGGACAGAAATGGAATCCATCCTTTAAAGATGCCAAGGTAGAAGAATTATTGGCTGCTGAACGTTCAACTGTTGACCAAAAAGAACGTGAAAAAATCTTTAAAGAATTAACAGAAGTGCTATATGACTTGGCTCCAGAGCTTAATCTGTACCAAGCAGTAGATTTATATGCCGTCAATAAGCGAGTTCAAAACTTCCAACCGCCGCACGAGGACCGTATGCGCCTGGAAGAAGTATCAGTTAAGTAAAAAATACTGCCCGCTTAACGCTCAGGTCTCCTTATGGGATGCTAAACGCGATGCGTTTTAATGGCTGGATACAAATTCTGATTGGCTTAAAAAAGAGATAGTATGGTCCTCATGCTATCTCTTTCTTTATCAAAGAGGACGGAGGAATAACATGATAGCTTACGTGATTCGAAGATTACTTCACACGGTTTTAGTTGTATTTGCTATATCATTATTAATCTTCTTTTCGATCCGCCTGACGGGGGACCCGGTGACGGTAATGTTTTCCGCAGGTGAACCAACGAAAGAAGCAATAGAAGAAGTAAGAAGAAATCTCGGGCTCGATCAGCCGCTTTATGTGCAATATTTAATCTTTTTAAAAGGACTTGTAACATTTGACTTTGGCGAATCTTTCCGTAGCCATATGCCAGTCATGGATTTAATTATGGAAAGAGCCGGTGCCACATTAGCGCTTGCCATCGGCGGAACAATCGTTTCAATCTTAATTGCCTTTCCGGTTGGAATTATTTCAGCCGTCAAGCGCGGTTCCATCGTCGATTTCTTCGGGCGTATTTTTTCCTTGATTGGTATATCTTTTCCTAACTTCTGGCTTGGAATCATGCTGATTCTGATTTTTGCCGTTAATTTAAAATGGCTGCCTTCTTCTGGTTTTGAAGGACCGCAGCATCTGATTTTGCCATCCATTACATTAGGGATGATTCTGTCCGGTATTTTGGCAAGACTTGTCCGTTCTTCCATGCTCGAGGTCATGAATCAGCAATATGTGTCAACAGCAAAGTCCAAAGGTATTAGCGATTGGTCGGTTATCATCAAGCACGCTTTCCGTAATGCCTTGCTGCCAACCATCACCTTCCTTGGTTTGCAATTTGGCTCCTTGCTCGGCGGAACGGTTATCGTCGAAACGATTTTCTCATGGCCTGGAATTGGACGCTTAATTATCGATGCCATCAACCAGCGTGATTATCCTGTTATTCAAGGCGGCGTTATTTTCCTAGCTGTGATCATGGTCGTAGTGAATTTAATTGTCGACTTAAGTTATTCATTGATTGATCCAAGAATTAAGACCGGAGGGAGTGGACGAGCATGACAACCTTACAGCAGCAGGTTCAGGAGGAGGTTGCCATTCTTCCGAAAAAAAGAACCGTTCTTCAAAGCTTTTGGCGTTTTGTGAAAAAGAATCCGGCCGGCTTTATCGGGATTTTACTTGTTCTTCTCAGTGTGAGCTGTGCGCTGTTTGCTCAATGGATTGCACCGTTCGAGCCAACTAAGGCAAGCCTTTCATCAAGGCTTTCACCGCCGTCCTGGGCAGATGATACCGGCAAATCCGTGTTTCTCCTCGGGGCTGACCAGGTGGGACGTGACCTTTTAAGCAGAATCATTTATGGTGCAAAGATTTCATTAATGGTTGGCTTTTTTGGCGTATTGATTTCCATGATTATCGGAACCATCCTTGGCCTGATTTCCGGTTACTTTGGAAAATGGATGGATGATTTAATCATGCGGGTTGCCGATATTCAATTAGCCTTTCCGTTTATCCTGTTTGCAATTGTTATTATGAGCGTCCTTGGAACGGGTATTTGGAAAATTATCCTTATCCTAGGATTAACGTATTGGGTCGGCTTTGCCCGCCTCATCAGAGGACAGGTTATTTCGCTGAAGGAACAGGAATATATTCAGGCAGCGAAAGCAATCGGCGGCACCCAGTTTAGGATTATCCGCAAACATATTTTACCGAATGTCATGTCATCAATTCTCGTGCTTGGAACGATGTATATTGCGGAGTTTATTTTATTGGAAGCATCGTTAACATTCTTAGGCTTGGGCGTTGACCCGACCGTTCCTTCTTGGGGAGGAATGCTTGCCGACAGCCGGAACTATGTCACAACCGCTTGGTGGACGGCGACTTTCCCAGGGATTGCGATTATGTTGACTGTTTTAGGATTCAATTTACTTGGAGACTGGCTCCGAGATAAATTTGACCCGAATATGAAGATGTAGGTGATGGTCATGAATAATATTCTGGCGATTTGGACGAAGGATGGACTTCTAAGGGATAAAAATGGCGATGGTGTGGTTGACGGAGTTTCTGTTTTTATCGATTTGCCAGAGGGATTGGCGCCGGAAGGTTTAATCGATTTCAGTGCCCGTCTGGGATTTGAAACTACTTCCCTATCATTCACCTTTTTTGAACCAAGCGAAGAGGCTGTGAATATCCGTTTTGTCGGTTCAAGTTCAAAAACAGAAGCACGATGGGAAAACGAAGAAATTTCTTTTTCTTATAAAAATGAATCGGAATTGTCATTGCTCCTTCAGTTACTTGCAGCGATGAAGCCGGAAGCCGGGATGGACAGTCCGGTTGTTGAATTAAGAGACGGCCACTTATATGCAGGTACCGACTTGATTGCGGTGAACTGGGGCTGGGAAGAGGTGAGCCAAACCGGTGCTGAATCAGAACCTAAAGTTTATTCTGATATCCACAGCCTCAGCCATCTTTGGAGTTTTTCCGGGTTTGGAAAAAATCAGGAAGCCTCTCCTTCGAAGCTACTAAACTTAAATATATCAGTTGAAAAACCATTTATGACAACAAGTGTATTACCTGAAATTTGTCATTTTGCAGCTAGAGCTGCCATGTATTCTACGAGTATCGTTTTTCCGATTACGGGGAATCAGGCTGCCCGGTTTCAGTTTGATATAAAAGAGGGCTCTGATGCAGCGGTGCTCGAGCTTTTAGAATCAAACCAACTCCGCTTAACCGGGAAGAGGGAAGCACTGCCTGCCGCTCTGAATGAATTGGCGAAAGCTAAGCATTGGAGTGAAGGAGGAGCATTTGGCTATTGGGAACAGGAATATCTATTATCCCAGAAAAAAGAAGCCCCGCTTTTGTTTGAATCGGTATGGTCCGGTGAGCGGGAAGTGGATTTAGCATTCAAGGTATTAGAAGCATCCAAGAATCTTGAGGCAGTGAATGTTGAGATTTTCTTATCGGAACCATTAGAGGTGAGAAACCGTCTGGTGGCTGAGTGGAAAGCAATTTTCCCTGCTATTCACTCCCTATCCATCCGCTCCGCCTTTAAGCCTGGTTTTCATTGGATGATGGAAGAGGTTCTGCCTTCCTTACAAACGGCAGGGGAGACCATTACGAAAATGGATATTTATGTGCGGGAGGAACAAGGGGAGATGGGCCTTGAGCTTCCGATTCGCTGGATTCAAGAGCTGTATCCTGTAGACCGCTGCCTGGAAGAGAAGCTCGGTCTGAAGGCCGATTGTGTCCATTTCAAGCTGGTGAAGGACCTTGACCATACATATGAGGTCCATATATGGAATGAGAAAGAGGAAAAGCAGCTTGCAGGCTGTTTGGATGTCCCTGTATCCAAGCTTCTTTACCTAGATTATCAGCGTTACGTTTATCCTGTTTCAAGTGTTGTTCGCATCAGTGGTGATGGAGGACGTGAAGAAGAACATCTTATTCAAACGGACCGAGAACGATTTTACTGTTATTATGTCGAAGAAGTGCTGCCGAAGCTTAGAAAAGAAGTTTCGAAGTACAATCCCGGCCAGGGCCGCAACCGTCCATTATTCGACCGAATTGAAATCGATGTCTGGATGAGTGAAGAGGAACAGAAGCTTGGAGTGGAAGAGGAACGTATTTCTTCACTGGAAGCTCTCCACGAAGACCTATATTTTAATACGCTCGATTATTTTGCCTATATGGGAGAAGAACTGGAAGGTAAGTCGTTTGATGCACCTGGGGGCGTTCATCCATTTATGCATGTAAGAGTCGGCGAAAAGCCGGAAGCTCAGATTCGCGTGTACAAATGGGAAGATAAGCCGCTGGAAAACTTAGTGACAAAAGCGATTTCCTTTACGGAAGATGGCAGGTTCTCTCAAGCCGTCATTACCAACGGGGAAGTGGTCGTAAACCTGGAGATTAAGGAGTTTGAAAAACCGACTGAGCATATACATCCCGATGTTCAACAGTGGCTGAACACGCCATCACCATATCGTATTGTCTATCCGGACTACTCCTATCTAGGAAAGGCGATTCCGGTGATTGAGTGTTTCTTGGATGCTGGTGAAGAGTTCTATTCTCCTTTGAAAATGTCTCTTTTTAAAAAGACGGTGTTCATTGAAGCGGGACATCATTCGAATGAGGTATCCAGTACACCTGCGATCCTTCAGTTTATCAATCGTGCCGTGGCTGAATATGAAAACTGGCTGAAGGAAGTCAACGTGGTGATCCTTCCATTGGCAAACCCAGATGGATACGAATTGCTGACCAAGCTGACGGAAGAGCATCCGGAATGGAAGCATCATGCGGCCAGGTACAATGCGGTAGGTTTGGAATATTCCTTGGTTCGCTTCCATGAAACGGTTTTTGGAGAAGCTAATATTTATCCGGAAGTGCTGAAGAGATGGGCTCCTGATGTCATCATTGATGATCACGGCATCCCTTCACATGAGTGGGTACAGCCGTTTGCTGGCTATAATAGTCCGCCGCGTTTCCCGGTATCTTACTTTTTGCCAAGTGCGAAAATCTATGGCATCGCTCGGTTATCGAACGGAGAGTATCGGACTCTGCATGAAGATAATGTAGATAAAATTGTTGGTCAGATCAGCAGTCGAATTCGTGGGACGCTGATTGAGGAAGAGAATGGATACTGGCAGGGGCGTTTTATAAAGTACGGAAACCAGTGGTTGCCAAATGTTTTTCCAATTGAGGAGGCGCCGGGGATTCATTTCTATCGCTCTGCTTCGGTGGCACCGTCGTATAGGACAATTGGAATCTCTAGGTACCCAGAGTGGATTGCGGCCGAAATCATTTCTGAAACAGCGGATGAAGTGATATACGGTGAAGTGCTTCAAAGCTGCGTCGAAGCGCATATCGTCTTTGATTTAGCGATTTTGGAGGCTCTTCAAAAGGCTGAAATCGAGGTTAAGCGTGATGACCGAAACGGCTTCGGTTTGGAACGGAACAGGCCGATTCGTCTATAAAGTACATGGTTATTTTAAGATTCGCAGATATATTTGGAAATTCGCGGATAAAATGAAAAAAACGCAGATAAAATTGAAAATCCGCAGATATATGTATAAAATTCGCAGATATCTTTTAAAAAAGCAATTTTTTTATAAAACCAGGGGGAGGGTTTTGCAATGAAAACACTTTTACTAACAGGCTTTGAACCGTTTCTATCCTTTACGATCAATCCAACAATGCGAATTGTGGAAGAACTGAACGGCCAGGAAATTGGCGGCTACAAGATCCAGGGTGAAATCTTATCGGTAGATTTTAAGAAAGCGGGGAAACAGCTGTTGGAACACCTAGAAACAATCAAGCCGGACGCTGTGATTTCCTTAGGCTTAGCGGGCGGCCGCTTTAAAATGACACCGGAGCGAATCGCCATCAATGTCAATGACGGAGAACCAGACAACAGTGGCAACACCCCTGTCGATGAAGCGATTCAGGCTGAAGGCGCAGACGGCTACATGACAACCCTGCCGATTCGGACCATGGTCAACCAATTGAAGGAGGCAGGTCTGCCGGCTGAAATCTCTAATACAGCAGGAACGTATTTATGCAATCATGTTATGTATCAAAGCCTGCATTATGCAAAAACACAAAACATGAAAATGCCTTCAGGTTTTATTCATATTCCTGCCTCCCATGAGCTGGCGATTCAACACGGAAAGATCCCAAGCTGGTCGCATGAGGATTTAAAACGGGGGATCTACACTTGCATTCAAGTGTTAGCGGAACATGAGTAACACGAAAGTTATTTTTCCAAGAGTAAACATCACGGGGGAACGCAGCATTCGCTTTGCCTTCAGCAATCAGGTTGGGAAAGAAATCTTTAACCAGGTGCAAAGCTTCTGTCACATGTTGGAAAAAGAATCTTTTTTAATTGAAGAAGTGGTCCCAAGCTATCACACGGTAACGGTTTATTTAAAGAAGGATTTGGAAAAAAAAGAACCCTTCATTCAGTCGGTACTGGCAAAATGGGAACATCAATCAAAAGAGAAACCAGACTGGAAATCTAGAAAACTGCAAATTCCCGTTTGCTATAGTGAAGAGTTTGCTCTGGACATGGAAAGAGTGATGGGGCATACAGGATTGCGGGACAGCGAGATTATCTCACTTCACTCCCAAACGGAATATACGGTTTACATGATTGGCTTTTTACCGGGATTCCCCTACCTTGGAGAATTGAATCCAAAATTGACGACACCAAGGCTTCCGAACCCGCGGGCAAAAGTGCCAAAGGGGACGGTTGGTATTGGCGGCAGCCAGACGGGAATTTATCCGATTGAATGTCCTGGGGGATGGAACATTATCGGAAAAACACCGCTTGAGATTTATCGGCCTGACCGGGAGGAACCGTTTTTTATTCGTACGGGAGACACGCTTCAGTTTACAGCAATCTCCCAAACTGAATTTAGCGCCATACAAGTGCAATTAGCAAAGCATCCTGAATCTATCAGTGAGTTTATCGTAGAGAATTAGAAAAAGGGGATTTTTAGAAGGGAGGGGCTCCTGAGTGAGAATCGATATAAATGCAGATATGGGGGAAAGCTTCGGCGCCTATACCATTGGCGATGATCAGAATCTGTTTCAATATATTACATCTGCCAATATCGCCTGCGGCTTCCATGCCGGAGATTATAACGTGATGAACGATACGGTGAAAAAAGCAAAGGAAAACGGCGTGGCGATTGGCGCCCACCCGGGGTATCCGGACCTTCAAGGATTCGGCCGGAGAAACCTGCAGATGACACCGCGGGAAATTTATAATTGCATGGTCTATCAAATTGGGGCACTAAAAATGTTTGCCCAGATTCAGGGGATGGCTATACAGCATGTGAAGCCTCACGGCGCCTTATACAATACGGCGGCTGAGAATCCGGCAGTGGCAAAAGCCATCGCTGAAGCTGTGTATGATACGGTTCCGGATGCTTATTTATTTGGGTTGTGCAATAGTGAACTTGTGAAGGCCGGAAAAGAAGCAGGCTTGAAAACAGCTTCCGAAGCGTTCGCGGACCGACAATATACGGATGACGGACGGCTATGTTCAAGGCTTTTGCCGAATGCTGTTTTGAAAAACCATGATGAGATTTTGCAACAGGTGAAGGAGATTATTTTCCATAAGCGGGTGAAGGGTCTTTCAGGAGGCTGGATTCCTTTGCAGGCAGACACGATTTGTTTCCATGGGGATGGGGCAAATGTGGTTGAACATACCGCACTGATTCGCCAAGCTTTAGAAAAGGAAAATGTTTTTGTCCGGTCAGTAGGAGCACCTGCATGATTCCTTTATTGAAGGTTCGAAAGGCTGGTGTCTACGGATCCATTCAGGATAAAGGAAGGTTCGGCTTTCAGCGCTTTGGCGTTCCTGTATCTGGACCGATGGACGCCTATGCATACGAAATGGGAAATTACATCTTAGGGAATCCAGCCAGCAGTCCGGCGCTGGAATTGTTCTTAGGAGGACAGGAATTCGAGGCTTTGTCGGATCATCGAATCGTAATAACAGGGGCGGATCTAGGGGCCAAGGTGGACGGAAAAGCTGTTCCGCTCTGGAAAACCTTTTCGATTCATCAAGGGCAGTCATTAAAGTTTACTAGTCCTAATAAAGGCAGTATCGCCTATGTGTTTCCTGAAGGTGGGTTCCATTCAGAAGAACTGTTGGGCAGCGCATCGGTTTATCCAAAAGGGCTTCTGGGAAGTTCCATTAAGAAGGATGGTATCCTCTACGCGAAGAAAGAGAAATCGACTGGGTTTCATCGAGGGTTGATTCCAAGTGAAATCCCGGATTACTCGGATGAGGTAGAGGTTAGTGTCTGGATTAGTCCACATTCAGAGATGTTTGTACCGGAAAGCTTACAGGAATTTTTCCAAACTCCGTATACGATGAGGAGCGGGGACCGGATGGGATACCTCCTTAAAGGTCCTGAGTTAAGGTTTAAAAACGGAGGAGATATCCTCTCGGAAGCCACTCAATTTGGGACGATCCAAGTTCCTAACAGCGGTCAGCCGATCATCCTAATGGCCGACGCCCAAACGATCGGCGGCTATGCCACAATCGGAAAAATTGCCAAAGAGGATATATGGAAGATCGCCCAGCTTCGTCCGGGCGGCAAAATCCGCTTTAAAATTAGAGGTCAGGACCCATCGCTTTAACGGGAAAGTGAAGCGGGAGCCTGACCCTTTGCTTTTATGGGGGGAACTTAAGCAAACATGGACCGGTCCTTTGCCGACGTTATTTAAATATTTGCAGGACTGTCCCTTTTCCTTCCTCAACTTCTACCTCCGCAAAAGCCCCATTGATAAAAGTAATCTGTGGCGGAACATGGCCGCAGTCAATATCATAAACAATCGGTATTTGCAGATCTTCAGCAAGGTCCAGGTAAACATCCTCAATAGTATAGTTCTCTACAGGCATATTCGCCGAACTCCGGCCGAAAAGCAGACCCGAACAATTGTCAAACCAGCCGGCGAGCTTCATTTGCACCAATGACCTCCGCAAATCAGTCGTACTTAATTCGCAATTCTCCAAATACCAAATGATAGGTTCGCCAGGGATATGCTGTTTTCTAAAGCTTTGCACATCACCATATGGAGTGCCGACAAGATGTCTGATGATATCAACACACCCGCCGAGCAGGCGGCCGCTAATTTTAACAGTACTACTAGAAGTGGTTTTCCACCGGGTCTCCTCGGTTAAATGAAATACACATGGTGAGGGATTATCGTGCTGCCATTCCTTTTGATAAAGGGGGGAGGAGTGCTGAAGGACAGACCCGCCGCTTCCTGTCGATAAGACGGTCTCCCACATTGCAGTTGTTTCGTCCCAATAATCTCCTCGTATATCGACCAGGTTCGTCCCGTGGGCCGTTGCCATCCCTGTTTTTAAAGTAATCGCCAACAGCAGGCCGCTTGTATCGGAGTATCCCAACACCCATTTGTTTTTGATATTTTCAAAGTCAATATGCTCAAGAATCTCACCCAAAAGCTCGCCGCCCCAAGGAGGGAGAATGAGGTCGATTCCAGCATCGCTCAGCATCGCATTCAATTCCGCTGCCCGTGTTATCGCTAGTGCTGATTTGGCTTTGTCCTGCGTCCAAACTGTTTCGCCGCAGATCGTTTGAAATCCTTTCTGTTCCAGCCGGCTGCATGCTTGCTTGACCACATCGTGCAAGTTAACAGGGACACCCGATGAAGGTGCAGTGACTCCAATTGTTGCTCCTTTTTTCAAAAAAGGATAGGTAATCATGGATAATTCCTCCCTAAGTTAATTTTGATAATTTTACCAGATTATATAGGGATATACTATCATTAACTTAAACTATTATTTATGAAGAAAAATCTTAAAAAAGAAAAATCCCACAAATTCTGTAACGGGTTTACTTTAGGAGGTGCAATCATTTTAAACCACACAGCTAAACACACTTGAATTCACAATAATAAGCGAAGATTTTTCCGCTAAATGGAGAATAGGGCTCATTCCGGCGTAAATAAGGGAAGGTTTTTCGCTTAAATAAAGAAAAATCTCCAATATTGATGTTTTTTGAGTCAATAGGGGAAATTTCTCCGCCTATTTAAGTTATTCTTAATCTTATTTACTAAATAAGGGAAATTTCTACCCTTATTTATCAAACAGTGTCTAATGAACTTATACAATTTACGGTTGCTTTAGTCAGATAAAAAAAATTTGAAAAAGGCTTAGAGATATTTTCATCTCAAAGCCTTATGGACTGTGCAATATACAGTGAATTGTGTTGTGAAAATTACGTGATCTACTATGTGGTTAAGGTTGTGATTTACCGTTTTGCACCTCACAAGTAAACCTGTTGCAAGTTCTGTGAGATTTTCCTTTTTTACCAACTATAGGCATTAGGACATTCTTTCGGCTCATAATAACAATGCTGTTTATATTGCCCAGAATGTGGCTGGTCATACCATGTTGGCGGACATGGAGCATAAGGATTAAAATACCATAAGGCATGTTTAGCCGGTTGTCCCCTCCAATAATCCAAAGTTTGTTTTGCTAACCTTTTCTCTGAACTTCTCGCTGCTTGATAAAAGACATTACCCTTTTGAACAGCCTCAAAAGAATAATTTCCGCCTTGTACTTGATAAATGACTTGTGGAATGGTCCTTAGTCCTTTAAAGTCTAAACAATCTGCTTTTAGACGATTAACGATGACATTCCCTACGAGCAGCATACCCATTTTTCCTTCACCTTCGGCTTCTGCTCTCATCATCCTTGCCATCAGATTAACATCCGATGATCTATATTTTGCTCGCGGCATCCTTTTCACCCCTGTTTTAAATGTATGTTAAAAAGCCTGCATTTGTTAACGGGTCCTAATATTTCGTTATTTCAATATGGAAATAGTTTACTTAAATGCCTGTTTCTACTTATAATAAAATTGCAGTTATTTTTTATTTCAAGAAAGAGATAGAAAAAGGGGGCTACTTGATGTATCCACAAAAACATAAAAGAAGAAACACGGCAGCGTTCACATTCTTGGCCTATTTCACGCTGTTTGCAGGGGTTTGTTTATTTGCGATTGGTATCTACAACGCTGACCTAGAGTTGAATGAAAAGGGATATTATATTGCGGTGATGCTGCTCATCATCGTGGGCTCCATCCTTACCCAGAAAGTCATTAGGGACAATTCTGAGGATGACGAAATCATCGCCGAACAGCAGCGTAGAATGGAAAGAAACGAACAAGCATAGGAAACTAAAAAGGAGTTCTGAAACCAAACTTGGTTCAGAACTCCTTTTTTCAAATTAATCTTTAATAATTAACCCCATCAAAGTAGAAAATTGCAAAGCCTGATGCGTTGATACCTTGCATCCCTTTAAATCTTCAATGGCGACGGTCAGTGTATTGAAATTCGAGGAACTGATATCCACGCCCTTAAGGGAGGTATGGTCAAAGCTGGCTTCATCCAGATTGCAAAATTGAAATTCGGTACTTTTGAATTTACAGTCATAAAAATCAGTACCCTTTAATGAACTATCTTGAAAAAGTACCTTTTCAAACTTGGAAGTGGCCAATGCCGTTAAGTTTAAGACGGAATTGATGAACTGGACGTTTCCAAACCGGGAGTCTTCAAAATTTACCCCTAATAGTTTGCAATCCCTAAAGATGACCCTGTGAATCGAAGATTTGCTTAAATCGGCATTGGATAAATCACAGTTTTCAAAGATTACATCCGTTAGATCCATTTTTTGAAAATCAGTATTGGTGAATCGGCAATTCTTCAACACCACATTGAAAAGCCGGACCCGGACAGCCGCTTCATTTTCAAAAACGGAGTCGCTAATCTTGCACATTTCTAATTCCGGATCTTCTTCATAAAAAATCTCATGGAAATTCCTGCCACGTAACTCGGCAGGAATTTTAGGCGCTTCAATTTTCATATGTTTTTTAAACCCCAATAAAATTAATGGATGAGCGCAGTCCCTCAAGGGCAAATCCGCCGATGTATCGATACACAAATAGGGCAATGATTGGCGAAAAATCGATTGGACCTAATGGAGGAATGAACTTCCTAAAGACGTTTAAATAAGGCTCAACCAGCTTATAAATCCATTCGCCCACTTTTGTTGCCTGAAAACGCGGGAACCAAGAACCAAAAATTGATATTAAAATTAACCAATAATATGCCTCAAAAGCATACTGTCCAATTAGCATAATATAAGAACCCAATTTAATATCTCCTGCCTATCATAATATTTAGAATGGTACAAACATGTATTACGTATTAGTCTATATAAAGTTTCACCAAAAGGGAAGAAAATTGAACAATAAAATGATGCCAATCAGACTTGGGGTGTGTACTTGAACACTTCTATTAATTTGAAAACTGTTTACCACAATATGATATAATAGGGTTAAAAAATTGTGAAAATTCAGCAAAAAGGAGGGGATCAATTTAATGATTGGAAGTTTAACATTGTTTCCAAGCCCATGTCTGTTAACAAGCTGTTTTTCCCCAACGCTCTCGGGAAAAACTAAACCAAAAGCTTCACAAAAATTGAATGATTTTCCGATGATCCTTGTCCATGGATTAACCGGCTGGGGCAGGGATGAAATGGGGGGAATTAAATATTGGGGGGGGGTCCGCGACCTCGAAGAGTACTTAAATGAAAAAGGACATAAAACCTATACAGCCGCAGTGGGACCTGTTTCCAGCAACTGGGATCGGGCCGTTGAGCTTTATGCGTACATCAAAGGCGGAACGGTAGACTACGGGGCGGCCCATGCTAAAGAGCACGGGCATGAACGGTTTGGCAGAACCTACCCTGGGATATACAGCCAATGGGATGCCACCGAGAAAATTCACCTTGTCGGCCATAGTATGGGCGGACAAACCATCAGGACATTGGTCGAACTGCTGGAAAACGGAAGTGCTGCTGAAAGAGAATACTTCGAGCAGCATCCTGAAGAGGGATTATCCGATTTGTTTAAAGGCGGAAAAGACTGGGTCCATAGTGTAACAACCCTTGCGACTCCGCATAATGGCTCAACGTTTGCGGACGAAGAAGAGATGACACCATGGTTGAATCAGATGGTCTTTTACGCTGGGAGTTTATCAGGAGCAAGTGATGAAAACATCGTCTATGATTATAAACTTGACCAATGGGGGCTCCAGCGGGAAGAGGGAGAGTCCTACTTTGTATATGTTGATAGGGTGTTTAATAGTTCCATTTGGACCAGCAAAGACAGCAGTTTAAATGATTTAACTACTTACGGGGCGGCGAAGCTCAATGAATGGGTAAAGACACATCCGGATGTCTACTATTTTTCCTATACCGGAGATGCCACCTATAAAGGAGTACTGACTGGCCGTGCTTATCCGCAGTATTCGATGAATCCGTTAATGAAGGCATCCAGCATGTTAATGGGATTTTATTCGAGAAAAAGCCCTGAGCCTGTTATTGATTCTGCCTGGTGGCCGAATGACGGGATTGTCAATGTAGTCTCCGCGAAATACCCGCACGGTCATGCCCATAAGATGTTTGACGGCCATGTTGAAAAAGGAGTATGGAATCACTTTGGTGTGCAGTCAGGCTGGGATCATTTTGATTTTATCGGGATTGGATCTGAAGATAATCTCGGTTTAAAAGATATCTACAGTTTTTATAAAGGAATTGCGGACAACCTGCATGGGCTGCCGGAATAAGGTATCTCACGCTTAATTTGTAAGCACCGAGGCAGGATATTTTTTAAAATTAAGATTCTGTTGAAGGGATTTTTTAACAATTGGGCGAATATCTTTTTGTTATGATTTGATGGAGGTGAAAGGGTTTGAACGCACAAATTTTAGAATATCATCTCTGGGCAAATCAACTTGTATTAAATCATTTGAAAAACCTGCCGGGGGAAATCTGTTTTCAACAGGTGCAGAGTGTATTTCCAACCTTATACGATACGTTATACCATATGTACCAAGTTGATTATGTTTGGTTAAGAGCCCTGACAGGGGACAGTTTTGAAAAAATAATCGAAGGTGTCAACCAATTAAAAGAGGAAAATGCGGATAGAAGTATGGATCAATTAGAGGAAGACCTTCTGCAATTGGGTAAAAAGTACCACGAATTTATAGATGGTCTTGAAAACCTTAATCAAACCACTGTGGTAAATCATCCGCGTTTTGGGACATTAACAACAACTTACTTTGAACTTCTACAGCACGTCGTAAACCACGGAACCTATCATCGAGGAAATATTACAGCGGTTTTAAGACAGTTAGGACATAAGGGTGTACCGACCGACTATGTTTATTATCTTTATGAGAAAGCTAATTTCGAAGCTGACATTTAACATAAAAGGGACATTTGCTTTAAAATGTCCCTTTTAAATTTATACAATTATTTTAGATAACGAGGTAGAAAAAATGTATATACCCAAACATTTCAAAATCGAAGATGAAGAAATTATTTATGACTTTATGGAAAATAACAGCTTTGCCACGTTGGTTTCGCAGCATAATGGGGAACCATATGCCACTCATCTTCCATTAACCATTCATAAAGAGGAAGGTGTTTTATATGGCCATTTTGCCCGTCCGAACGGACAGTGGAAGGATATTGCAAACCAAAAGGTTTTAGTCATATTTCAAGGCCCGCACTCCTACATCTCCCCTTCATGGTACGAAACCAATAAGGCTGTGCCAACCTGGAATTATGTTGCTGTGCATGTATATGGCCAATTGGAGATTGTGGAAGATGGCCAGGAACTGCTTGATGCGTTAGCAGAAATGGTTACTACATATGAAAAGCCCAATAGTTCCTATCAGTTAAAGGATGTAGATCCTGGTTTCATTGAAGGAATGACGAAAGGTATTGTAGGTTTTCGGATCAATATTACCAAAATTGAGGGTAAAGCAAAACTTAGTCAAAATCACACGATTGAACGTCAGGAATTGGTTATTAAGCAGCTGGAAATCTCGACTGATCAAAATGATAGACTTATAGCTGATTTGATGAGGAATAACCTTAAGAAATAATACTTATTAGGCTGACTTGAATGGTCGTTTAGGGAGGACCGTTTCAAGTCAGCCTTTTTTGTTGTCCGTTGGAATTAGTTTTCCTTCCGTTTCATTTGCAAAAGCCAAACCGCAAGCTGCAGGGTCACCGCATCATTTAGCACCTGCGGGTCGAGTCCAGTTATCTCTTTTATTTTTCTTAACCGATAAATAAGCGAATTGCGATGGATGTACATGTGCTTGGCACATTCCCCGATATTTTGATTGCTTTTGAAAAAATAATCCAATGTTTCGGTCAGCTTGTCCGATAGATTCCCGATGACTCGGTTTAGGTACTGCCGCTTAGCCCGCTCATCCAATCCCGCCAAGAGGGCTTGTGGTTCAATTTCCGCAAAAGTGGTCAAAGCTTGATCTTTGCCTCCAAACAGTAAAGCCTGCTGTGCCTCCTGAAAGGAATGGCGTATTTGAGTAAAATCCATTGCTGTTGAACCGATTCCGATTTTTAAAAATAGATTGGTAGAGTTTAAAACAGTTTTCAACTTTTGTATCAGCTTTGTCTCAGGCAGCTGGGATGTCAGCAAAAAGATTCTGCTGCTGTTTAAAAATCCCACCAGCGAGCTGCCCTCGTCAAAAGAGTTCTCGAGAATTTGCAGTAATTCTCGTTTTTTTAACGGGGTTTGTGAAACTTCAATAATAGCAATCTGGAAAGATGGAGTTAGTTTGATTTCTATTAAATTCAACCGTTGGTTAATGGACTCCACATCGTATTGGTCTTTCAATAACTCTTCAAAGACTTGCTCCTTCAGCCGCTGCTTCCATTCAAATTGTTCGGCGATAAAAGATTGATGAATCATCATCTCAGTGATCATTTTGACCAACGCACCAAACTCCATAATTTCCTCAGGTTTACCCGTGATTCCGATAACACCAATAATCATGTCTTGGAATGTAATGGGAAGATTGATGCCAGGCAGGGAACCCTCCCATTGCTGCGGGTCATCTTCTTTGATAAATAAAGGCTTGCCTGTTCTCAAAACTTCTAATGCTCCGGAGTGGAGCTGATGAATACGACTTTGGTCCCCTGATGCAATAATCGTCCCGGTATGATCCATAATATTGATGTTGCGGTTGAGACGAATCATCGTTTGTTTGACGATTTCAGCTGCCATTTCTTGTGTTAGCATATGCCATCACCATTCCGTTGTAAGCGTTTTTATTTATTATACACAAAAAATTCAAAAAGGTTTTCTATTTTTTTGTTTATGGCGACTGATGAATGTCAAATGTCTGAAGATTATAATTGTTTTAAGCAGAATATTGTAGAAAAAAGGGGAAAACACAATGAAGATTGTTATTGCACCCGATTCGTTTAAAGGATCACTTACTGCACTTGAAGCTGCCCAGGCGATTGAGCGGGGTATCAAAAGGGCGAACACTTCAGCTGAAACGGTGCTTGTGCCGGTTGCTGATGGAGGAGAGGGAACAACCGATAGTTTAGTTGCGGCAACAAATGGCCGAATGGTGGATGTCATGGTGAAAGGCCCATTATTAGAACCGGTGAAGGCAGCCTATGGAATGCTTGGCGATCAGGAAACCTGTGTTATCGAGATGGCGACCGCATCCGGCTTAAATTTGATTAAGCCTGAACAGCGTAATCCGATGCTTTCGACCACCTTCGGGACAGGGGAACTGATTAAAAAAGCATTAGACGATGGCTGCCGAAAATTTATTTTGGCCATAGGTGGAAGCGCTACCAACGACGGGGGAATTGGTATGCTTCAGGCACTAGGAATGAAGCTGTTGGATTCGGATGGAAATCCTGTGCAGGATGGGGCTGGTGCAGGTGAGCTTGCCCAGATTGCTTCCATTGATGACCGGGATTTTGACTTGCGCATTGCCGGGGCCCAGTTTCTAATTGCCACAGATGTTCAGAATCCTTTAGTGGGGCTGAGCGGAGCATCCCATGTGTTCGGTCCGCAAAAAGGGGCCACCCCGGAAATGGTGGAAATTCTGGATGGATATTTACGCCATTGGGCCGATTTGGTTGAAGCCAAAACGGGTATCCGACTTCATGACAAGCCGGGTGCCGGGGCAGCAGGCGGAATTGGCGGAGCTTTCCAGGCTTTTTTTCCAGCCGAAACAAGAAGGGGCATCGATATTGTCATCGAGTACACCAAGCTTGCAGAAAAGCTGGACGGTGCTCAGTGTGTGTTTACCGGGGAAGGCCAGACGGATTTTCAAACCGCTTCCGGAAAAACGCCGATGGGAGTGGCTCAAGAGGCGAAGAAACTGGGCATACCGGTATTTGTCCTTGCCGGGTCGATTGGCAAAGGGATTGACCAGCTTTATGAGCATGGGATTTCTAGTGTTCATAGTATCATCAATGCTCCGATGACGCTAAAAGAGGCAATGGACCGGGGGGCGGAATTGCTCGAGCAGTCAGGAGAGCTGGTAATGCGGACATATTTGGCGTCACTAGCTTAAGGGTTTTGGAATACGAACAGGGGTTGGCAGAGAGAAAGACCTTGCTGTAAAGAGGCAAAGATTTTTACAAAACAACAAAGGGGTAATACAGATGTTATTTCTAGTTTTATTAATTGGCGTACTGTTAGTCGTCATCGCCACGACGAAATTTAAGCTGCACCCATTCTTATCGTTATTATTAGGTACATTTTTTGTAGGTTTTGCTTCAGGTATGCCGCTGATGAAGATTGTGGAAAACGTGAATACCGGATTCGGAGGATTGATGGGGGGAATCGGTCTCGTTATCGTGTTCGGAACCGTTATTGGGACAATCCTTGAAAAATCAGGAGCGGCCCTCAGGATGGCTGAAGTCGTACTCCGCGTTGTCGGTCCAAAAAGACCGCAGCTTGCGATGAGTTTAATTGGATACATTGTTTCGATTCCTGTATTTTGTGATTCCGGGTTTGTTATTTTATCAAGTTTAAGAAAAGCACTAGCAAAGCGTGCAAAGGTAGCGGTCGCATCGATGTCTGTGGCGCTTGCAACCGGCTTGTACGCTACTCACACGCTTGTTCCGCCAACACCGGGGCCAATCGCCGCGGCAGGAAACATTGGCGCAAGCAACTTCTTGGGAACTATCATTTTAATTGGTCTTATTACAGCTATTCCAGCAACCATCGTCGGCTATTTCTGGGCAACAAAAGTAGCGAACAAAATTGAGGTAGAAGACGATGGTGAGGAATTGAACTATGACGAAATCGTTCGTTCCTTTGGAAAAATGCCATCTACGTTTCTATCATTCTTGCCGATTGTCTTGCCGATCGTTTTGATTGGTATTGGGTCTGTTGTTACTTTCCTTGGGTCAGAAGGAAATATCGCTAAATTTTTAGTATTCTTGGGCACACCGCTTGTCGCGTTGCTTGCTGGTGTCATCGCCGCTTTTGCCTTGCTGCCAAAATTTGATGAAGAGACCTTAACAAAATGGGTGGGAGAAGGTTTAGTAGAATCTGCTCCAATCCTGTTAATTACCGGCGCTGGCGGTGCGTTTGGCGGCGTTATCAAAAACACTGGAATTGCGGATGCGATTCAAAGCTGGTCAATCGGCGATACATTTAGCGGCGCACTGTTCTTATTAATTCCTTTCATTATTGCTGCTGCATTAAAAACAGCTCAAGGTTCATCAACTGCAGCATTGGTTATTACTTCATCTTTGATCGCTCCAATGCTGCCGACTCTTGGCATTGAGGGAGCCGTTCCATTGGCACTAGTTGTTATGGCGGTTGGTGCAGGTGCGATGACAGTCAGCCACGTAAACGACAGCTTCTTCTGGGTTGTAACGCAGTTCAGCGGAATGAAAGTTACCGATGCTTACAAAGCCCAGACTATGGCAACCTTATTGCAGGGTGCAGTTACTATCGTTGTGACGATGATTTTATGGGTAGTTTTAGTTTGATTGATTGCTAGACAGATATACGGTTTTGAACCGGTAAATGACGGCATTATCGTCCGGTCCTATCGGTTAAATTTTTAAAAAAAGTATTGAGCGGTTTAATTTTTCAGCCGCTCAATTTTTTATTTAAGGCCTCTTTTTAATCGTTCAAAACCATAAATGATTAGAGAAAAACTGATAAAAGATAAAAAGATGTGCTTAGGTTTAAAGTTAACCAATGTAAAAAGCTTTAATTTTTGATAAAGAAAACTTAATGGAAAAGAAAATAATACATCCATGATCAGGTTAACCAGCATATACCGTTTGAATTTCCCAAAGGTAAAATGGAATATCCATAGGGTTCCCACGAAGAATGGCCCCAGAATAAAGCTGCTATCGTTTAAAAGTTTCCCCTTCCATCCACCTTTAACAGTCCACCATTTATATGGAATAGCCAGCAAGCACAGCACTGTTACAAATAATGAAGCAACTATGGAAACAGGGAAGAACTGCCGAAGAGACTTTCTTGGAAGAAAAGCAATGGAAAACCAGGGTAAAATAAGATGAAGAATTCTAATCAAATATGGCATAATGGAACCTCCTTTCCAATCTTAAATTCCCCTTGATTAAAGGAAATCATTCTCAATCGAGGAAAAATTACTTTTTTCATAACCTTTGAAAAGTTTTGCAGGAAAAAGGATATATTTCGAGAAGTCTATTACTAGAAATTGAATAACAACTATAAAAAATAGATAAATAAGTTAAAAAGGAAGGGGAGTCGAGACCAATGTTATCGTTTGAGGAGAAAAAGGAGATTTTCCGCACGTTTAAGCTGGAGGAGAAAGAAATCAGCAACGGCAGAGTGAACTTTAACTATCCCGAGAGCAAGCAGAGAGGCCTGGTTCTGGCCAGGGAATTGCAGCAGAGCGGCAATGGCTATGTGCTTGGCAAGTACATGTCTGAAGAAGTCATTAGGAAAAATAGCTATACGGTTGATGCACGCGGCTGGATATCAGTAAGAGATTTTTCAAAAGATGAGTTAATAAAGGTCATTGTTGAGGCCATGAAGTCCATGTCGGGTCTGGCCATCGAAGCAGATGCGTTTATCAGGGCACAGGGTCCATCGAAAACTGTTAGGACGACGCCGAGGAAAAAAGTAGTCAGTATTAAGGCAGTCAAGGATGCAAAACGGAAACCTGTTGAAAGCAAAATACAAACACCTGATACGGCAACATCCACAGTTGTGGAGGAAGTTAAAAATGAGCCGCTTGAGGCTTCGAAACCGGCAGCTCCCGTAAAAGATGATGATTTTTCAAAAGAATTGGAAAGCTATCCCCTTTCTTGTATGTTTTTCTGGACAGGGCTGACAATGTCGTTGATGGAAACCGGCTTCCTGATGTGGAGGAATGCGGTGCGGAGATATGGTGAAGTCAGTCGAGGATTGACTAGAAAAGAATAGGATTTATTTAGCCTGGTATTCATACTGGGCTATTTCAATTCTATCCTTATTTAATGCAGGATTTTTATTATTACTCGGACGCCCCATCTGATAAGAAGGTATATAGGTTCAATGAGATCGAAACCTGACTCAAAGAATTCCCATTTGTCGCCCTTCTCTTCCTTCTTTTTCTTTTTCATTTTGAATCCCATTTTACATCCCCCCCGTAAATTTTATTACGAATTTACCTTGTGAAGGTTTCAAAATAAATAGTCCTAATCCGATTTTTGTTAATATTCGTAAATTGCTGTGATAGAATTTGGATATCATAACCAAATGTTTTTTTCAAAATAAGAGCACTAGATAGGGTTTCGGATGATGAATGAATTGGGGGATTAAGGATGGGATTTTTATTAAATAAGGTTTTTGCCGGGCAGCCAAAAACAGTCGGTGATAAGGATGCCGCCAGTTTGATGGACCGTGAGTGGACGAGTGCGATTTTTAAAGAACCTGTTGAGGGGTCTATTTGGGTCGGTAAAACAGGCTTGGCGGGAGACAGGGTATTTGATACGGAGCACCATGGCGGTCTGGAGAAAGCTGTATTTGCGTATGCTTCGGAACATTATGTGGACTGGCAAAAGGAATTGGACAACTCTCATATTGGACCAGGAGCTATGGGCGAAAACTTTCTTATAGAAAATGCTAGGGAGGATTTGATTTCGATAGGTGATACCTTTCAAATCGGCGAAGCGGTTGTTCAGGTATCCCAGCCCCGCCAGCCATGCTGGAAGCCGGCCCGCCGTTTTAAAATCAAAACCCTCGCACTGCTTATCCAAAATACCGGACGGACCGGCTGGTATTTTCGGGTGTTAAAGGAAGGTCTAGTGGAAGCCGGACAGGGCTTTACGTTGATTGAGCGCCATTATCCGCAGTGGACTATTCAGAAATGCAATGAGATTATCCATGCAAGGAAACCTAATTTTGAAGAAATGGCTGAGCTTGCTCGGTGTGAACTGTTAGCGCCAGGTCTGCGAACTACTTTAGGGGAAAGAATTAAGAAAAGGGAAATACCGGATATTACAAAAAGGGTCTACGGACCGAATGAGTGATTAAAAAGGACAAATCGACTAAAATCCTAGGTCAAAGTTGTCCGAACCAGTGCAGCCTTCGGACAAAAACGTTTGAAAAAAGGGTCAAAGTGTCCGAACTAGAGCAACCTTCGGACAAAAACGTTTGAAAAAGGGGTCAAAGTGTCCGAACTAGAGCAACCTTCGGACAAAATCGTTTGAAAAAGAGCGGAAGTGTCCGAACCTAGGTAACCTTCGGACAAAATTGCTTGAAAAAGAGGTGGAAGTGTCCGAACTAGTGCAGCCTTCGGACAAAACCGCTTGAAAAGGGGTCAAAGTGTCCTTCATAAAAGTACGTATGAAAATCTACAATCCTAATAGGTATTAATGAGGAGTGGAAAACTATGTTTTTAAAATTAATCCACAATGACACCGCAATCACAGAAGGAAGTCCATTTACTTCGGATGAAGTCCAATACAATCTAATCCATCGAATCAGTGAAGACCCTAACTCATTATGTCTTAAAACACCAGACGAAAAAATGATTTTTGCCCATACGCCCGAACATAAGGGCTGGCTGTGGATTTCGAACGATATCCTGGCCACAGAACGAACATCCTTAATACATGAACTTATAAATCATCTCACAGGAGTATCCTTGCCAGGAATTACTGGGGATCCCCAGACGGCACGGATGTTCACTGAAATTTTTTCAAAAATAAATAACGTTCAATACGAAACGGATATGACCATGGAAGCCTACCATTGTCCAAAGCTCATTAAGCCTCAAGGTGTTAAAGGTGAACTCATTAAAGCGGCTGAACAGCATGTTGACGTTGTCGCAGATTATCTCGCGGGCTTTATGAGGGATGCATTTGGGACCACTGTTGAACCGTCATCTCAGCAGACAAGGGCTGCGACGATGATTGCTGGTGGCGGGTTGTACCTTTGGATCGTCAATGGCCAGCCAGTGGCGAAAGCGAACATTTCCCACCGTTCTCCAAGGTATGCTAGAATCAATGCCGTATTTACCCCAATCCAACATCGAAAAAACGGCTATGCCAGTGCGCTGGTCGCTGAACTTTGTGAAAACATAGAGTCAGAGAAGCGAATTCCGATGCTCTATGCTGATGTGAAAAATCCTGACTCCAATAAGGTATATCAAAATATCGGGTTTCAAAAATGCGGGCTGATTGAGGAAATCAAGTTTTTCTAGTAAGAAAACAACCATCGAGGTGAAACAATCAATGTATGAAATTATAGAAGGACAAGTGCTAAGAACTGAAAATTCCACCATTCCCTACACATGGATTCGCAGCAAAGAACCAGCAAAAAGCATCTGTATCATGCTGCCGGGGCTTGGTTACACCACACAGCGGCCGCTATTCCATTATTCAACTGGAATATGTCTGAACCAAAACATAGATGTTCTTCACATAAACTACCAGTTTGCAAATAATGAACATTTTAAAAAACTTCCTGGGCCAGAGCATGAGCAATGGATGTATGACGATATAAAAGCAGTTGTGGATGAAGTATTAAAGGAACGTTCCTATGACCAATGTTTTCTGTTAAGCAAATCAATTGGCACGATTCCAATGGCGATGGAGTGGAAACAAAGGAATTTCATCCACAATGCTATTGGAATCTGGTTAACACCGCTTATCAAAATGGATAAGGTGTATCAGGCTCTTTTAAACACCGAACTTCCTTCACTCTGCATAATAGGAGACCTGGACCACCATTATAACAAGGAAAAGATTTCAGCTATAATAACTAATCATCTTGTAGATACGGTTGTAATACCAAATACAGAACACAGCCTAGAAGTAAAAGGGGATACCTTAGCAACGATAGACGCCTTGAAGGAAGCTGTGAAACATATCGAAGCATTTGTGGAGAATCATAAGATTTAAAAATATTTCAACGGAGAAATAACATGTTTAAACAATTAAAAACCTGGGCGAAAGCTTTGAAACGAAAGATATTTGTCTTGTATTTGGCATATAAAGACCCAAGAGTCTCCTGGTATGCAAAAGTTTTTGCCATCTGTGTTGTAGCGTATGCCTTTAGTCCAATCGACCTCATTCCCGACTTTATCCCTATCCTTGGCTACCTTGACGATATCATCCTTGTCCCATTAGGAATCATGCTAGCATTAAAAATGATTCCGAAGGATGTTATTGCAGAATGTGAAATGAAAGCACAGGAAATGATGAACAAGGGGAAACCCAAGAACTGGATAACAGGTTCTATTATTCTGGTTATCTGGTTCTTGATTCTTATTTGGATATTGAAAATAATTTATTTTCGGTAACAGTTCCTAAAAAGGCGTGAATAATGTGTTAAACAGAACCGTTCTGTTCCTATTGATTTGTTTATTGCTGTCAGGCTGCCAATCCACCAGTGCTCCACCAACTAAAGTAAACCCCGGAAATAATGATGTGGTTGAGACACACGGTGGCTTGGAAAATTTTCAAAGGCTGGACCAGTTTGTGAAACATGTCCAGAATAATAAGAAAGATAAAGTTCGGCTTATCCGTTACACCATTGAAGGGGATCCGATTTTTCACAATCTAGCCTATGATGGTACTAATTTAAAGTTTACCTTGGATACAACCGAGGACAAGTTTGGTCAGGGAGAAATAACCACCACAACTTGTGAAAGTATCCTGAAACAAGAAGCCGAGACGGAAACGAAATACCTGTTAACCGGTTGCCCGCAACAGGAAACAAACGAGCTGTTAGTTATTTCCCATGACGTCGATAAAGAGGACTTTTTTGCCTTCGAGTTAAAATACGGGGTAGGAGAGAAAAGTGTCATCAATACAAAAGATCAAAAGCTCATCAAGGATTTGCAAAATGGGGAGACAGTACAGGTAAGCGACTTTCAATTTACCAAACAAGAAATAAATCAAATTTATAAACTAATGATTTTATCCAACTTCCTTGATGAAAAAAAACTGTCTGCTGCATGTAACAAGAAGCCTTACGAAAGCTACGAATTGAAGGTTTGGATCAACAGTGCTGAACGGCATTATAGCTGGTCAGAATGTGATAAAAGCAAGGATGGCGAAGTAATGACCAGGCTTGTTCAGGATATTGTTGCTATCTTAAAAAACAACCACACCTACCAGTCGCTTCCAGAAGTGAAAGGCAGTTACGAATAAAAAGAGAGCGGTCCTGACCGCCCTCTTTCCGTTATTCCTCATAAATCATTTTCCGAGTCATACCTCCGTCAACGACCAGATTGATTCCTGTCACAAAATCATTTTCCTTGGCGGTTAAATAAAGACAGGCCCGGGCAATGTCCTCCGGCTTTCCGACCCGCTTTGAAAAATGCTGTTCATGATCAGCCACGCTCAATTTTGAATAATCTCCTGTTTCAATCCAGCCTGGGGAAATGGCGTTGACTGTGATCCTATATTCACTAAGAGATGCTGCAAGTGCATGCGTTATGGCGACGATTCCCCCTTTAGTGGCAGCATAGCCTTCTGAATTCGGCTCAGACATGATAGCTCGTGTGGAGGCCAAATTCACAATCGAACCGCCATCTTCGTTCTGACGCATATATTTTGCTGCTTCCCGCGAACCTAGGAACACACTTCTTAAGTTCGTGTTGATGATATCGTCCCATTCTTCGACGGATACATCAAAAGGGGACTTGAATAATCCTTTACCAGCGTTATTGATTAAAATATCAATCCGGCCGTAGGTTTGATAGGCTGTTTCCATCAATCGGACAATGTCTGATTCCAGTCTCACGTCAATTTTTACAAAAAGGGCTTCGCCGCCTTGTTCGCTTATCGCGCTGGCTGTTTGCGAACCTGCTTGCTCATCCAAATCTGCCAAAACGACATTAGCGCCTTTTTCAGCATAAAGAAGCGCTACTCCTTTTCCAATTCCATTGCCTGCTCCTGTAACAATCACTGTTTTATTAGAAAAATCCATTTATTTTCACATCCTTATTTTTAAAAATCCACGAACACTAGTGGCTATGGTATTCTTTAGTTAATATTAAATATACCACTACAAATTAAAGATAAAAAAATTGGGATGCGATAAGATCAATTTTCCTTCTCTCGGGTGTCTTGCTTTTAGGTGTGGGAATGCGTGCTTATAAAAATAGACAGTTATTCATGAAGAAAGAGAAGAATTTTTAAAGCATAGGAGGAATTGCATCGGGGCAATTCCGCTTTTGAATAAACTTGCCAATGGGATTTCATGGTAAAATGAATATAGTTTAAAATTAATTAGGAGAAGACCAATGGAAAGCGAAAAATTAAAAATTTTTGATGATAACAGAAATCAAATTGGAGTTGCGTCTCGGGAAGAAGTACATAGAGTCGGCTATTGGCATGAAGTATTCCATTGTTGGTTTGTTGGTAAGGAAAAGGATACCGATTATATTTATCTGCAGCTCCGCAGTGAAGTGAAAAAGGATTATCCAGGTCTATTTGATATTACAGCTGCCGGCCATTTGCTGGCGGAAGAATCTGTAATGGATGGTGTACGAGAGGTAAGGGAAGAGCTGGGTATTGATGTTTCTTTTCATGAACTGGAACCATTGGGTGTAATATATTACCGCGTGTTCAATGGGAATTTCATAGATAAAGAAATTGCAAACATATTTTTATATAAAATGTCGGGCGGGTTTGAAGATTTCAAACTTCAAGAGGATGAAGTTTCCGGAATTATAAAAGTTAAGTTTGATGACTTTGCTGACTTTTGGCTGGGTGGAAAGGAAACCATCCATATTGAAGGTTTTAAAATGGACGAAGAGAGCCATAAAATTCATATTGATCAAATGGCAGGAAAGAATCAATTTGTTACACATCAAAATTCATATTATGAAACAGTTATTCAAAGGATTGCTCAAAAATTAAATTCTAAATAAGTACAACTTTAGAAAGAGGTATCCTTACTGGACTCCTTTGGAAAAATAAAGCCACAATATTGCCCGGGACCTATTGGAAGAGGTGGGAACGGTAAAAATAGAGCCGCAAAATTGCCCGTTCCCTTGTTGGAGAAAGTTGCGGACTCAGAGGTAGAGAACCAAGTTATCAATTCAGAATATTTAATAGATTTATATAGGAAAAATGAGGAGGAACATCATGCTAGCAGCACTACTTCATGGAATTGTATTAGCCTTCGGGTTAATTCTTCCTCTTGGTGCCCAAAATGTATTTGTCTTTAATCAAGGGGCATCGCAGCCAAAGTTTAGAGGGACTATTCCAGTCATTATTACAGCATCACTTTGCGATACACTGCTAATTTTATTAGCCGTATTAGGGGTTTCAGTCATTGTATTAACAATGCCGGTCTTACAAACCGTTCTATTTTCTATTGGTATATTATTCTTAATTTATATGGGCTGGTCCATTTGGAAAAGTGATCCATCAGACCTATCCCGCCAGGAAGCCTCTATGCCTCCTAAAAAACAGATCATGTTTGCGATGTCGGTGTCACTGTTGAATCCTCACGCTATCCTTGACACAATCGGCGTGATTGGAACGAGTTCACTAAGCTATTCCGGTACAGAAAAAGCGGCATTTACGGCAGCCTGTATCATCGTATCATGGATTTGGTTCTCCGGGCTTGCTGTAGCCGGTAGAATAGTAGGGAATGTCGACTCTCAAGGCAAATTCCTAAAAATGATCAATAAACTATCCGCCCTCATTATCTGGGGAGTAGCGATTTACATAGCCATTCAGCTTTTTCAAAAATTTTAGGTTGGCGGTGGAAAAATTATGGAACAGAAAATTTATGATGTCATTGTCATTGGTGCAGGTTCAATGGGAATGGCAGCGGGCTATTTTTTAGCGAAGAGCGGAAAAAGCACGCTGTTATTAGATTCCTTCAACCCGCCGCATAACAAGGGCAGCCATCACGGAGATACCAGAATCATACGATATGCGTATGGGGAAGGTGCGGAATACGTTCCGTTGGCCCTTAAAGCCCAAGAATTATGGAATGATTTAGAGAAAGCAACGGGAAAACAATTGTTTCTTCAAACCGGGGTTCTCAATGTTGGTCCAGAACAATCGGACTTTATCCAAAACATCATTTCCAGTTCAGAGACTTACTCTTTGCCTCTTGATGTTTTAGATTCAAACGAAGTAAACCGCCGTTGGCCCGGAATTTCATTATCTAATGAATATATAGGCTGCTTTGAACCTACATCAGGTGTTCTGAAATGTGAGGAATGTATCGAGGCTTACCAAGAACTCGCCATAAAGCATGGTGCTGAAATTTTAACAAATAGTAGAGTAAAAGAAATCAATATTCATAATAACCTAGTAACAATTAAGACTGAGAATCAGACATTTCAGTCCGAATCCTTAATCGTTTCAGCGGGAGCGTGGTCAAGCGAGCTCCTTTCACAGTTAGGTTTGAACCTTCCTCTCGAGCCAGTTAGAAAAACCTTTGCCTGGTTTGAAGTGGATGAGAATTTATATAATCATAAACATTTTCCAGCCTTTACATTCGAATCCGCTCAGGGCCATCATTATGGATTTCCGAGTATCGATGGAGCAGGCTTGAAGGTTGGCCGGCATGACGGCGGGGAAAAAATAAATCCGGACAACGCGATACCAGGATTTGGTGAACTTCCGGAGGATGAGACTGATTTGGTGCAATTTCTGAATGCCTTTATGCCGCAAAACCAAAAATTAAAATACGGTAAAACCTGTATCTACACCCTGACACCAGATGAAGATTTTATTATCGATTTGCACCCGAACTATCCAAACGTCGCTATCGCATCTGGTTTTTCAGTCCATGGTTTTAAATTTAGCAGTGCAGTTGGACAGGTATTAGCCGAATTGATTATTGCCGGGAAAACAGAGCAAGATATCTCTTTATTTTCCATTAATCGATTTAACTAGAAGAGTTTCGAAGGGGGATATATGAAAAAAATAAATTGGTTCCTTTTCAGCGCAATTGTCATTTTAATCGCTGCAGGCTGGTTTACATATCAAAAGGTCACCGATGAAACATATGAAGGAATGTCGATTATTCCTGAGCAGCACAAGGATATTCCGTTATTTAAGGGATTGAAACCAACACGTCATGAGTATGTAATGGAAGGAAACCACTGGAAAGAAATCTATGATTTTTATAAAAAGGAAATGCCGAAGAATGGCTGGAAGATTGATCTCGAGCAAAGCTCTCCAAATGAGGATGTACCAAGTTCTATGATCACATGGCGTAAAAAAGGAATAGATTGGGAATTATCAATTAGCGTGAGTTATTTTAAATTGAATAACCAGACAGAGGTTATTTTTGATAAAAATCCAATCTTACATTCGACCGAGTGGATTGGTCAAATTCCCAATGCCATCTGTATTTATAAAAGTACTTCTGATGAAAATTGTTCCGAAATTCAAGACCCATCTCAAATAACCGAGTTGGTCCGTATTATCAATGGTGCTATTGATTGGAATGGGAAAGTGCAGCCCCGTGAAAAAACTACTGTTATTAGAGTTGGAGATATAGAAATTAAGGTACTCTATGAAGGCGACAAGGAAATCTATCTTCAATCAGAAAAAGGCACGAAAATCATGAAGCCTGAATCGGAATTCTTTAAGCTTATGAATCTTTAATGGAGGGATCCTATATATGACACTAAACAGAAAACTCTTTATCCCTGGAGTCATTGGTTTATCATTTTTTGCAGCAATGTTCGTTTTAAATTTTTATTCACTAGAGAACGCAAAAAATGCCTGTGTCGAAAACAATAGGACCCCTAAAGTCGAGCAGGGGTTCTTGGCAATAAATTGGTCTGTTTCATGTAAATAGTAAAAACCTATAATGCCTTAACATAAAACGTCCGCGTTCTCGGCCCATCGAATTCGCAAAAATAGATGCCCTGCCATGTACCCAGAAGCAGCTGTCCATCGGAAACGATAACATGTTGTGATGCGCCAACTGTACTTGCCTTCATATGTGCAGCCGTATTGCCTTCCATGTGGCGGTCAAGGTTATGGTGCCAAGGATACACCTCATCAAAGCGGCGAATCATATCCCGTTTTACGTCCGGGTCAGCATTTTCATTAATGGTGATTCCGGCCGTTGTATGAGGGCAATAAATAATCACCGCTCCATCATGTAATCCTTGTTCATTTACAAAATCCTGCACCTGTTCGGTTACTTCAATCAATTCATCCCGTTTGCCGGTTTTCAAAGTGAATTTTTTGAGCATGCTCTTCTTCCTTTCAAAAAATAAAAGCCCAACAAAGATTGAGCTGTTATTTTTTCATATCCTTATGATAATAATCCATCAGTTTAACGGATTTTGCAATTAAGTGAGGATTGTTGTTATTTGCAAAAGCAATAAAATCGGTATTAACAGCAAGAACGATTGTATCGGCTGCCTTTATTTCTGTTTTTTCATTTAAGGTGATTCCGTCAAATGGCAGATAAATCCTAACAATGTGGGTATATTCGGAGAGAACAGGCTTTCTCTTAACCTCCTTGATCCAAATGCGGATGTCACTCATTTCCGGAGGATCCATCATGACCTGATTGGCATTATATTTTTCATGGTAGAAATCGCTGGACTCTTTGATGATCCAGTGATCAAGAGTCTTGTATATGAAACTCTTTGCCGCCGCGTTTTTTACTTCTATTTCTTTTCCCGTCTCGATGACTTCAGCGGCCGCAGGGGAATGGAAATATAGTATCATTAAGAAAAATAACATTAGAATTTTCTTCAAAGTCAGTCACCTCCTAAAATTTAAGGTTTCCTAAATTAATTTATTTATTTTTAAGAAAAGGAAGGAGAAAAAATATGATTTTAGAAGCTGCGATGCTCCAAGTTAAACCAGGAATGGAACAGGAATTTGAGGGCGCATTCCGTAAAGCATCTTCCATTATTTCATCAATGAAAGGCTATCTCTCCCACAAACTGCAGCACTGCCTGGAAGTGAAGGGGAAATACTTGCTCCTGGTACAGTGGGAAACATTAGAGGATCATACTGTCGGCTTTAGAGAGTCGAAGGAGTATCAAGAATGGAAAAAACTTCTCCATCATTTCTATGATCCATTTCCAACAGTGGAGCATTTCAAAAAAGTGGAACTTTAAACGTGAGGTCTTTCTAAGCTGCCCACAGTAAAAAATGATAAAATAGAGAAAACTAGCTTAATAGATTAATGGAGGCAGCTATGAGATACGATATAATCTTTTTTGATATTGATGATACATTGTTCGATTTTGGGAAAACGGAACAGAATGCACTGCATAAGGCATTTACAGACTTTGGTCTGCCGTCAGGAATGCAGGATTATCGTCCGCACTATAAAGAAATAAGCAAGGTTTTATGGGGAGAATTAGAACAAGGGCTGATAACATTAGCCGAATTAGGTGTGGAAAGGTTTAAACGCTTGTTTGTTGAATATAATCTCAGCATTGATGCAGAGCGTTTTAATCAAATCTATCTAGGGTATTTAGGAGAGGGAAGCCATCTTGTTCCCGGAGCATTTGAAGTGTGCACTAGTTTGAATGAGTGCAGGCTGGCTGTTATTACTAACGGATTTGGCCAGGTGCAGAAGTCTAGAATAGCGGGCTCGCCACTCTCTCATGCATTCGAGGAGGTAATAATTTCTGAAGAAGCAGGATACCAAAAGCCTCATACAGGAATCTTTGATTATGCCTTTTCCAAGCTGCAAATTACAAACAAAGAACGAGTTTTAATGGTGGGTGATTCCCTGACTTCTGATATCCAAGGCGGTATCAATTATGGGATTGATACTTGCTGGTTTAATCCGAATTATAAAGATAACAATATTGGTATCAAGCCTACTTATGAAATTCGTGAACTAACGGACCTTTTAAAAATTGTTGGGCAAAAACAAGCTATGCTGATTAAATAAGTGAACGAGGGATTGAATGGAACAGAACGTAGGCTTTGATAATAGTGACTTGCCGAAGAAATTGGCCAAGCCTGCTCGCAGGGCGCTAGAAGGTGCGGGCATTTTTCGGCTAGACCAATTATCAAAGTTAAGCGAGGAAGAGATTCTGAAATTGCATGGCATGGGTCCCAAAGCATTAGGGCAGATACGTGAAGCGTTAGCTGCGAAGGGAATTTCATTCCGCAGCTGATTGTGAGATTATCTTGTGGATTCCTTGAACGTCACTTTTTGAATCTTTTCCGTTTTGTTTTCAAATTGAATATCGATAAATACACCAAATTCTCTTTGTCCTTCCTTTAACCACAACTTGAATTTTTCTACTGAGGAATTGGCGCCAGGCGTTCTTCCAATGTGGAGATAATCGACAATTTGGGCATTCGGATACTTTTTATGTGTTCTTTCCATTGCAACCCTTCCCCATTTGGCATAGGGTGGAATGGGTTTCTGCTGCGCATTTGTGTTATGTGTTAAAACCGTTGGAAGGCTGCTGACAGACACAAGAGCTGTTGCGGTTAGGAAGCTGACTAGTATCTTTCTCAACTTAATTCCCCCTTTGTTTACGATTAGGATGGGGATTTTGAATCGGAATTATGTTAACAAATCTGTGGAAGTAAAAGGATGTTATTGAATGGTTATAAGAGAGATAGAAGTTAACGAAGCAGAAAAGCTTGCGAGTCTTATCCAACAGGTCGAAGCTGAATCTGCGTATATGCTGATGGAGGCGGGCGAAAGAAGAACGACGGCCGAACAGCACCGCAAAAGAATTGAATCAATGAAGACGAGCGAAAACTCAACAATATTAGTTGCAGAGAATAGCGGGACATTGGTCGGTTATATGTTTGTAATCGGAGGGACAGTAAGAAGAACCAAACACTCTGTCTATCTTGTTGTCGGTATTTTAAAGGATTATCGTGGGCAAGGTATCGGGACTAAACTGTTTGAAAGACTTGATCAGTGGGCGGTTAGCCATAAGATTCACCGTTTGGAATTAACGGTTGTCACCCATAACGAAGCCGGAGTAGCCCTATATAAAAAAATGGGCTTCGAGATTGAAGGAACAAAGAAACATCCCCTGCTAATTGCAGGTGAATTTGTTGATGAGTATTACATGGCCAAACTGCTGCAGTGAACGGGGGAAAGGGGAAGACGCCGTTTATAGGCGGTCGTCCTCCCATGCACGGCTGTAATCCTTTATATTATCATTTGTTTTTAGTGTTTTAACTTCCTGGCTTTGGGTATTCCCCTGTGCAGGCTGGCGTTTTTTATTTTGCTTTTTCAAATCGATTGCCTCCCGATAAGAGTCTATTCAAAGAATCCTAAGGCATACTTTACAGCTTCATGAATATCGCTTGTTTCGTATGCCACCATATCCTCATGGGAAATTTTCATTCTTACGCTTTCCAAATCATATCCACTGTCCAAATCCATCTCTAAAAGAACCTCATATCCTTCGGACCCAACACTCGTCTCAATAATATTAAATGTCCGAATAGCTGACCCTGTTTCGTAATCCTTTGAGTCCAAACTATCTGCCATAAAAACACCCCGTTTTTCGCATTCTTGGCTACAAATTTAGATTTCCAATCGCGCCTTGTCCGTATTCATTTCAATTTTTGGAGTAAATACCTATATAAATTGGGAAGATAGCAATAGGAGGGAGTCATGATTAAACATTAATTTCCTTATATAGCGGAACGGACATTGGTGAAAAAAGGTTAGTTATAACAAGTGGTAAATACAGCGAAAAATGGGGGAACTCATTTACCAGGTATATTTTTTATAAAGAGATCAACGGGTCAAATATCCTTTTAAAAATAAAGCTGGTCCAGAAAAGTGGGAAGTGGTTGAAAAAAGTAAAGTTCGTGGACGATACATAACATTGAGGGAAATTAATAAAAACTGCGGACAGGGTGGGTGAAATTGGTAATTGAAGAGATCATAACGCCCGATCCGTCTGGAATATAAGTGGTCCGGTCGTTATGAAAGGCTTATAACACCCAAACCGAAGAAAGAAACAGCGCTTGGGTAGTTATGAAAGGCTTATAACACCAAAGACATCCAAAATCCGCACCCCTAGCGTTATAACAGACCAATAACAGCTATTTATCCCCCAAATACTCCGTCCTAAGCTCAGTCTCAATCACCTTATTATCAAAAGAGAGGGAGTAGGCCTTTGCATTCGGCCTGGAACTAACAATTTTATGAACATCCTGATCAATAAAATGAATCGCCACCCCATCATCTGCGGCAATCCCTCCCCCAAGTGCTCCCGTACCCACAAGCCGATGGTAAGCCGGCCGTCTGTCCTCTTCGCCATCGTAATGCGGACAATTACTGCCTTTCAAAAATCCCAGTGCTTTAATTGGTTCAAGGCCGCCGCCAAAGGAATCAGTGACACCTTCTTCAAACCAGCAAATCGAACCAGCACTGATTCCTGCCAAAACGATGCCTTGATTCCAAGCCTTTTTCAAAATTTCATCCAAGCCCCATTCTTTCCAAAGCACCAATAAATTTTTGGTGTTGCCACCGCCGACATAAATGATATCTTTTTCCAACACGAAGCTCTCCAAATCTCTAGTCGGAGGTCTGAACAATGATAGATGCGAAGGTTCACAAGGCATTTTTTAAAAAAAACGATAAAAATCGCTGACATAACTGTCTGAATCCCCGCTGGCAGTCGGGACAAAACAGATTTTTGGATTGGTTTTCCTAGATTGTTGCAGGATATATGTATCTAATAACGGGTTCTCCGGTTCCATCGAGAATCCGCCGCCGCCCAGCGCGATAATTTGCTTCATTCGATTCAGTCCTTTCCAAAATTATTGATATCCTTTTGCTTTTTTTAAAAAAACTATAGCAATATATTTAAAATAATCAACAACATAATCCCTAAAGCAAAAAAACTAATAAAAAAGTATCCAAAATACCTTAACGGCTTTGGCAGTTTTTTTAAACTTCCGTTTGCGGCATTGCCTTCGATTTTATCATAGTGATCAATGACATCATTAAATGGTTTATTTTTCGTCATTCAGACTCACCTCGTTATGAGAATGTTTTCTTTTTCTAAACATGATGATAGCAGCTGCCATTAAGAAAAGAGGGGAAATAACTAGCCATTTAAACACTCCAGGTGTTGCCGCCAAATATAAAGTTAACGGGAAAGACCAGATTGCACAAATCAATAATAAGATAGGTTTAAAAGAGCGGCTTGCGTAAAGACCTATAATCATCGGAAGAAAATACGAAAGTGAAAAGGATGCAAGAACATCTTCAGGCGGAGGACCTCCAACGTAAGGATTATTGAATAAAAAGTATATGCAGAAAAGAAGTCCGCCTAAAGAGCCAAGCACTCCCAAAAGTCTTGCTATATTCAACGCCATCCCCCCTCATTTCTTTATATTCGAATATTAGACCCAAATAACCTTCATTTTCCAAATCTTTGATAAAATAAAGAAAACATAAGCAGGGGTTATTTCTATGAAAAAGGTTGTTTTAAAGCCCGTTGAATGGGATCAAAGATTGTCTTTTTTTGATTTGCTTCTTTTAGCAGATGAAAGCGAAGAAATCGTTAACAAATATATACTTGAAGGTGAAATGTACTCCATCAAATATAAAGGGGCCACTGCCGGCGTTATGTTATTCACCTTCCATCTGGACCACGTTGTGGAAATTAAGAACATGGCTATATCAGAAAAGTATCAGGGAATGGGAATTGGCAAAATGGCCATAAAGGAGTCCTTTGTAGTTTATCGGTCCAGAGGATTCAACAAAATGATTGTCGGCACCGCCAATTCCAGCATTGCTAACCTCGCCTTTTATCAAAAAGCCGGTTTTCGAATGTCGGAAATTAAAAAGGATTTTTTCAAAAAATACCCTGATCCAATCTATGAAAATGGCATTAGGGCTTTGGATATGGTGTTGTTCGAGAAAAATTTACCATAAACTAACATACTTTTGCTTGAAACTCAAAAACAAATCCAGTAAAATGAAAATTACTCAAATTCGGAAGGGTGAACATTAAGCCAATGAATAACTAATCCTATTTTTAGAAATAATTCGTAATAACGAACATAATTCTGGATAGGATTGGTATGGGCTTTTTTATAAAAAGGTTTAAATGGTACTTGGTGTACTATGACTTTTTGCGCCTGAAAAACCTCCTATCCATTGATCGGATAAGGAGGTTTTTTTATGGAAACAACAAAATCAGACATGACCCTTGGGGCATTGTTTCGAAATCGGGTGATTCAAACAATCCTACTTTCAACTTTTTTCCTGCAAATCGGGATTTGGGTCCGAAATTACTCGATTTTACTATTCGTAGTAGAAAAAACAAATGAAAATGCAGTAGCCGTGTCGCTCATTTCGGTGGCGGAATTTGCTCCAATCTTTCTATTTTCCTTTATTGGAGGAACATTTGCCGACCGCTGGCGGCCAAAAAAGACGATGATATGGTGTGATTTCCTTAGTGCTATTTCGATCTTTGTTGTGCTGCTGGCGCTTGTTTTTGGAAGTTGGAAAGCTATTTTCTTTGCGACACTCGTATCCTCTATACTTTCCCAGTTTTCACAGCCATCAGGGATGAAGCTGTTCAAACTGCATGTAAGGGAAGAACTCATTCAAATGGGGATGTCAATCTACCAAACCCTATTTGCACTGTTTATGATTCTTGGCCCGGTGATTGGGACGTTTGTGTACCAGCGTTACGGAATTGATGTCGCGATTGCCATTATGGGCGTTGCCTTTTTGCTATCGGCAGGAATTCTATTTTTACTTCCAGCCGATTATGAGGTAGAGGAGAAGGCCGAAAAAACAACCATCACGCAGGAAATGAAAGCAGGGTTCAGTTACGTTTTGAACAGCCGTCCATTGACGATGCTTGGCGGATGTTTCGCGGCAGCCGGGTTGGCGCTGGGACTGACGCAGCCGCTGGCAGTATTTCTTGTCACAGAAAAGCTCGGCCTGCCAAAAGAGCAGCTGCAGTGGCTGATGGCAGCATTTGGTGCAGGGATGATTTTAGGTGGCGGCCTTACTGTAGGATTGGCCAAAAAGACCCCGCCGCAAATTCTGCTAGCACTAGGAATGGCTATAAATGCGATTGTTTTTATGATGCTGGGGCTATCTGAGTTGTTCTGGCTAACTTTAACGGTTCAATTTATCGCTGGCTTATTTATGCCATGTATCCATATTGGAATCAATACGATGATTTTGAAAAATACAGATGCCGACTTTATCGGCAGGGTAAACGGAATTTTGAATCCGATGTTTATGGGAACGATGGTCATTACCATGACCGCAAGCGGCTGGCTCAAGGAAAAGTTTTCGCTTGTGGCGATGTATGAAACGACTGCGCTGTTATTTATCATCGGGGTGTTATTCCTAGTTCCGCTTTTCAAAGGGTCGGCTGTTTTGAAAAAAAGTGAAGAGGCTTAATTTTTTAAGAGGAGCTTTTATAAAGGCTCCTTTTTTTATGGTAAAATATTCATATTGAGTACGAGGGAGGGCTTCAGACATGGATGTAATTGAAAAAGCACTTCAAATTGCCAGTAAAGCGCATCAGCGCCAGTATCGGAAAGGAACGGACATCCCATATATCGCACATCCGGTTGCCGTAGGAATGCTGTTGATGAAGGCGGGTTATCGCGATGAAGTCATAGCAGCGGGAATTCTACATGATACTGATGAAGATACCGATTACAAACTAAAAGACATCAAACATGACTTTGGTGAAGAGATAGCTGAAATCGTGGCTGGATGTTCCGAGCCCGATAAGTCGCTTTCCTGGGAAGAACGGAAGGAGCACACAATCGAATTTTTGAAAAACGCCTCCAGCGATATCCGTGCGGTTGCTTGTGCCGATAAACTTCATAATATCCGGTCAATCATTAAAGATTATGAGCAGGAAGGCGAAGCGGTGTGGAAGAGGTTTAACCGCGGCAAGGAGAAGCAGGAGTGGTATTATACAAGGTTAGTGGATAGCCTCAGGTACCAGGGGTCGTTTAGTTTAGTAGACGAACTAGAGAAAGAGGTAATCAGGTTGTTTAAGCGTTAGAATTTTTTGTTATCTAGCTTTACTTTAGTAGGGGAATGAAGGACATTTTGAACGAGGGGCCGCAAGGATTTGGTCGTCATCAAGTCTATGAAGGACATTTTGAATGAGGGGCAGCAAGGATTTGGTCGTCATCAAGTCTATGAAGGACATTTTGAATGAGGAGCCGCATGGATTTGGTCTTCATTAAATCTATGAAGGACATTTTGAACGAGGAGCCGCATGAATTTGGTCTTCACCAAGCCAATGAAGGACATTTTGAACGAGGAGCCGCATGAATTTGGTCTTCATCAAGCGAATGAAGGACATTTTGAACGAGGAGCCGCATGGATTTGGTCTTCATCAAGCGAATGAAGGACATTTTGAACGAGGAGCCGCATGAATTTAGTCTTCACCAAGCGAATGAAGGACATTTTGAACGAGGAGCCGCATGGATTTGGTCTTCATCAAGCCAATGAAGGACATTTGGAACGAGGGGCCCCATGAATTTGGTCTTCATCAAGCCAATGAAGGACATTTTGAACCAAGGACCCCATGGATTTGGTCGTCATCAAGCGAATGAAGGACATTTTGAACTAAGGACCCCATGAATTTGGTCGTCATCAAGCTTATGAAGGACATTTTGAACCGATACCCACCCGATTATGTCATTCATCAAAAAACGGTGGGCACATATAATCCATCCAATAGACAAACCAACCCCAGAACAACCCGAAAATTTTAACAAGGGAGATAAGTATGGAAATAAGACTACTAAACTCAAACGATGCCGCTAGCTATTGGCAGCTAAGGTTAGAAGCCTTGCAGCAAAATCCGGAGGCCTTTTTAACAAGCTATGAAGATGCCATCAAAAGAGAAAAACCAGTGGAACAAACCGCACAAAATCTCTCCGCAGAAGGAAACTATACTTTTGGAGCCATCAATAACCAAGAACTCATTGGTGTCGTCACCCTAATGCACGAGAAACCAAGCAAAATCCGTCACAAGGCCAACATTTTTGCAATGTATGTGACACCTCATAAACGTGTATCCGGTGTAGGCAGCGCTTTACTTTCAGCCGCCGTTGAAAAAGCAAAATCAATCCAAACGATCGAAAAAATAAATTTAACTGTAACAGCAAGCAATGAAAAAGCGAAGAAGCTCTATACCAAGCATGGTTTTAAAGTATTTGGATATGAAGAAAAGGCATTAATAGTGAATGGCGAATATTTCGATGAGGAGTATATGGTTTTACACCTATAACTAAAATGGGAGGGGACATAGTGCTCAAAAGCAAAAACATCTACATAAGACCCTTTACCGAAGACGATGGAGCATCCCTGCTCAAATTGCAAATAGAGAACCGCTACTTTTTCGAAAAGTTCTCCTATGAGCGCACCAACGATTTTTACACAATCGAGGCACAGCAAAACAGAATCAAAGAGTTTGCAAAGGATTGGCAAGCTGATCAGGCGTATACCTTCGGAATTTTCACAAAGGATGACGCTTTAATCGGCACAATCAATCTCTTCCAAGTTCTCCGCAGTTCTCTCCAAAGCGCCTTCATCGGTTACTTTTTGGATCAAGAGCACAACGGGAAAGGCTATACTACTGAGGCTGCAAAGCTCCTAGTGCAGTATGCGTTTAATGAATTAAATTTGCACCGTATCGAAGCGGGAGTCATGCCGCATAATATCGGCTCCATCCGGGTGCTGGAAAAGGCAGGCTTCCATAAGGAAGGAATCGCCATCAAGAATGTCAAAATTAATGGAAAATGGGAAGACCATCAGGTGCTGGCGATCATAAACCCAAATGATTAGAACATCGGTGCAGGTGATTATCCCCAAAATGATTAGACCAAAAAACCGGCTAGCCTTAAAGGGCTATTCCGGTTTTTGCTCAAGGGCTTGTCTTTTCAAATACCCACAATCACTAGATCCAAAAAAATTTCTTAAAATCATCAAAAAAATCATGATGCTTATCTTTCTCTTCTTCTTTAACAACAATTACTTTATTAGCACGAATTACGACTTGTTCGGCATCAATAACGATTCTTCCTCGTTTGTCACGGTGATGCCTCGTTAAGCCTTCTACTTCAATCTCTATTTTTTCGCCATCTCTCCATCCACTATACACTTAAAAACCCCCCTTTCCACCATTATTTATTAAAATATGCTTGTACAGAAAAAAGGCTTGGACAAACATTCTTTTTTAAAACTGTATCGGTTTAAATCTACAAAAATATGTAACAAACCTCATTATATTAATAATCTTGTTTATGATAAAATTGTCCTGTAGAGAATGGAGGTAGCTGACGATGACTTTCTACAAAGCTCTAGTTTTCATACACATTTTTTCTGCCATTATCGGGATGGGTCCAGGGTTTATTTTAACAACGGTTGTTAAATCAGGAAAAACAATGACCGAACTGCGCCATTCCTATTCAATCCGTAATAAGTTACATATCTATGTCATGATTGGCGGTACGCTATTACTGGTCACAGGCTTAGGTCTTGGCCTATTCAATACAGCACTGTTCCGTCAAGGATGGTATCTTATAAGTCTTATACTCTTTTTGGCGGCACTCGCAATCGGCCCAATCGTCTTATCGCCTAGGTCCAAACCCATTAAGGCGATGCTGGAGTCCCATAAAGGAGATGACATTCCAGAAGAGTATTGGCGGTTATCTAAAGAGCTTTTCTTTTATGAAAACTTGGAAAATGTTATTTTTATAATTATCATTGCCCTTATGATACTTAAACCTTTTTAGGGAAAAATTAGAGTGCAAGGCCGAGTCGGTTTTGCACCTTGTTATTTAGGAGTGTTTTATGAAAAAGAAACTGGCCTATACAGGCGCTGGAATCCTGCTAGTTTTTCTACTATTAATGGGTACATATAAATTAATGAATTCACGAACCTTCCAGTTATTTGGGGACCTCACCTATAAGGTAGGTACAAATCAGAAGCTTGTGGCATTGACATTTGACGATGGCCCTTCGAAAAATATACCGGAGCTTCTGCCATTATTGGAAAAATACGATGCAAAGGCAACCTTTTTTCTAATCGGCAGCGATATCCAGAAACATCCCGGGGTAGCGAAAGAGCTGGCCGATGCTGGCCACCAGCTTGGCAACCATACCTATTCCCATGAACGAATGATTTTTAAATCACCTGCTTTTATTCGAGATGAAATTGAAAAAACAGATCAGTTAATACGTGAAGCTGGCTACCAAGGTGAAATCGATGTCCGCCCGCCAAATGGAAAAAAGCTAGTCGGTTTGCCTTATTATCTAAGTAAACATGATAGAGACACGATTACCTGGAACCTGGAGCCGGACAGCTACTACACCACTGCTTCAGACAAAGTGGAGTATGTAAGGAAAAACATAGAACCAGGGTCCATCATCCTGCTACACCCTTGGTACAGCGGATCTGCTGAAGAACTGAAAGCGGTGGAGGGGATCTTGCAATCCTTAACCGACAAAGGCTACAAATTTGTCACTGTAAATGAATTGCAAGAGTCCGCAAGCAAGTGATTTTATGAGGAGGAATTTATTATGAAAAGTGCCAATCCATATGTTTTTGTTGATAATTGCCTGAAAGTAATGGAGTATTATCAAGGGTTGTTTGGTGGAGATATTAAAAACATCCAGCAGACAGATGATGGCAAGTGCCTGCATGCCGAGCTTCATTTAGGGGACAGCATCATCCACTTCTCTGACACCTTTAGCAAAGTCCATGCGGGAGATAATGTGAGAATCACGTTGGAATGTGAGAGTGAAGAGGAAATCAGAAGAGTCTATGAATCCCTAAGCAAAGAAGGAAGAGTGACCTTTGCATTACAAGAAACGTTCTGGGGGGCACTGCATGCCAATCTGGTCGATCGCTTCGGAATTGGCTGGCTTTTAAATTATCAGAAATGAGAAGAAATGCTTTACTTTCCAGGTAAGGCATTTTTTCATGTTTTTTAAACCCCCTTTTTAATAAAAAACCCCCATTTTATTTCATCTAAACGTTTAAACCCAATAATGAAAAGTTATAACCCTATAACAGATTTGTATTATCTTCCAGACGGTGGAACGGTGTAACATAATAGTAAATTAATTACCAAGAATTTAGGGAGGACTTTTATGTTATTAAAAAAACTGTCGTGGGCAACTGTAGTACTGGAATCAAATGAAACTGCAATCCTTATTGATCCGCTAGGCGCGCCGATTAAGGGGCAAGACCGTCCGCTCTCCGCGAAATTAGGGGAACCATTAGAGCCACTAGTTTCACTTAGGACCATCAAAAGGCCGGATGCTATTTTGGTTACCCATTTCCATCCAGATCATTTTGATTATCACTCAGTAGTAGATAGCTTTGGTGAGGCTGTTCCTCTTTATCTTCCAAAGGAATCTGAGAGCTATGCCGCTAAATGTGGATTTAAAAAGGTAATCGGGGTACGTCCAAATGAGGATTACAGCGTAAATCATGTAAAGGTTTCAGCCTTCTATTCAGTCGATGGTTTTGGCTCGCCGCAGGTTTCTTGGATTGTTAATGATGGCGCCCATACGATTGTCCACTGCGGCGATACCCAGTGGCATGGTTTTTGGTGGCGGATGGAGCAGCAGTATGGACCAATCCATGCAGCATGCCTTCCAGTAAACGGCCCCATCCTCCATGTTGCCGGTTTGAAAGCACAAAGCAGTTTGCCAGCCTGTTTGACGCCTGAAGAGGCAGTTGAAGCAGTGAAAATATTAAATGCTGAATATTTGGTTCCGATTCATTATGGAACCTTTAATAATCCTCCATTTTATATCGAAGCAAAAAATGTGGAGGAAAGGTTAATGCAAAGAGGCAATGAACTAGCCGTTAATATAAAAATTTTACGTCCAAATGAACCCCTTTTTCTTGGAGACACGATAAAACAATCTGCCAAATAAAAACAAACAGGAGCGATATCTATGAAAATTCAATTAATCAGACACGCAACGGTTAAAATCAGCATGAATCAATATCATTTCTTAGTGGACCCGATGTTCAGTTCTAAAGGAGAGATGGATCCGGTAGGGAATGCGGCCAATAAGTTTAGGAATCCCTTAGTGGAATTGCCGCTTCCTATTGAAACCATCCTCCATGACATTGACGCGGTCATTTTAACCCACTCCCATCGCGACCACTTTGATGATGCCGCAATCAAAACCATACCGAAGGATTTAAAGATTTTTTGCCAGCCTGAAGACGAAGAAAAGCTGCGTGGGCATGGTTTTTCCCACGTTACAAAAATTAAGGAAGAAGAGAACTGGAACGGGATTCGCTTTACTAGAACGGGAGGGCAGCACGGAACTGGTGAATTAGGCAAGCAGATGGGACCTGTGTCCGGGTTTATTATGGAGTCTGTGGGAGAGCCTTCCATGTATATTGCCGGAGACACCATTTGGTGCGATAAAGTTCAGGGGGCCTTGAACGAACGCTCGCCTGAAATCATCATTTTAAATGGCGGAGAGGCGCAGTTTTTAACAGGTGATCCGATTACTATGGGAATCAAGGATATTGAAAGAGTAAGTGAAGAGGCCCCGTCCTCTAAAATTATTGTGGTTCACATGGAGTCATGGAATCATTGCCTGTTGAGCAGGGAAGAGTTGAGAGGATACATCGCAAAAAATGGCTTAAGTAATGTCACGGTCCCGTCTAACGGAGAAATTTTTGAGTTTTAAAGGTGAAGTCACGAGTGAACGAACTCGTGACTTTTTTTACAATGAAATTCTGTCTCCTCGGCTATTGGGCTGGGAAGTGACTAGAAATTCAATGTCATTGTCTGTCTCGTTGAAAATTTGATGAGGCACCATAGGCGGCACTTCGTATCCTTCGAATTGTTCGAGAATCATTCGTTCACCATCAACCTCAAGGGTAGCTGTTCCGGACAAAATAAAAAAGAATTGCCGTGCCTGAACATGATAATGTCGCTCCTCGGCAGTATTGGCAGGCATGCGTTCATGAATAATACTCAAATTTGCATCCTTCACCAAATGCCAGCCGTCACATTTTTGTCCCCAAATGTAGTGTTCCGCATTAGATTTGCTTCGTTTCATTGTTTCTACCTCCATTCACCACTACTTGTACATACATTATACTACCTTTCATTAGACAGATAGTTTGATAATTTCCGATGTTTATCTAAAATGGTAAAATGTTCAAAAGGGCTAAAAAAGGATGAGCGCGCTATATGAATATTGATTACTTTCGAAGTTTTGTAGAAACGGTCAATCAAAAAAGTCTTTCCAAGGCAAGTGAGCGTCTTAATATATCGCAGCCGGCATTAAGCAAGCAAATTCGGAAATTAGAAGATTTCTTTGATGCGCCATTATTAGTGCGGTCCACATCAGGAGTCGTTCTTACCGAGGCAGGGGAGTTAGTCTACAAAAGGCTGCCGCAAATCCTTGGTGATCTATCGACTCTTCAAAATGATCTTAACAGTTTGAAGGAAATAAGAAGTTATAGAGTTGGAACCTTACCAAGTTTGGCCGGCAATTATATCCCGTCCCGAATCTTAAAATTGAAGGAGAATGGGATTCACGTGGAGGTTGTTATAAAGAATGCCTCTCAAGAAGTATTTGAACTCCTAAAAAATGGGGAAATCGATGCCGCCATCATTGAAGAAATGCCGGTCAATAAAACTTATTGGCAAAAGGAAATTTTTGAAGAGCCTTTATATGCGATCTTCCGTACTTCTCATCTGCTTTCTGAAAAACAGTCTGTTCTAATTGAAGAGATCAGTGACGAGGAATTTGTATTATATCCTTCGTTCTGTACGATTAGGGAAAGTGTCAGCAGGATGTTCCAGGAACAGGAGAAAGAGCTTAAGATTATTAGAGAAATAGATTTTGGGGATTTTTTAATTGGATACGTTGCGGCCGGGTCTGGGATTACCGTGGTACCGGAGATGAGTATCAAGAATCTGGGGAACTCATTTGTAAAAGCCATCCCATTAAACCACTCCTTAGCCAAACGGACAATATCGCTGATTGCAAATTCGAGCACAACTGGAAAAGCACTATATCCATTTTTTAAAAAACGTTAGGGGGATGAAATTTTTGTTTAAAGATATGATTGAAACTGAGGCAGAACTGCGGTCATTGTTGGGAACACCGAGTGAACTGGCATCTAAAAAGGTCATTCACCATTTAGACCATCACTGCGTGGAATTTCTTTCAAAATCGCCTTTTTTGGTGATGGCTACTGCGGACAAGCAGGGGTTTTGTGATGTTTCCCCACGTGGAGACCGGCCCGGGTTTGTCCATGTCTTAAATGAAAAACAGTTCGTCATACCGGAGCGGCCAGGCAACAAAAGGGTAGATTCTTTGCGAAATATTTTATCCAATCCAAGAGTAGGTCTGCAGTTTTTCATACCGGGGTTAGGTGAGACGCTGAGGGTAAATGGGAAAGCTTGTATAGTAAGAGATGACGTGTTGCTTGAGAAGATGGCGGTCCGCGGGCGGAAGCCGCTTTTAGGGATTGGAGTGGACGTGGAAGAGTGTTTTATACACTGCGCAAAAGCCTTAAGACGCTCAGGTTTATGGGATACAGAGTCCTGGCTTGAAAAAGAACTGCTTCCATCTGCGGCTAAGATCCTTTTTGCACACGCAAAGCTCCCAGATTCCAATGTCGATACTATTCAAAAAAGTCTTGAGGAGAGCTATACTAAGAGGTTGTATTAATTGATGTCAAAGGAAGTTATCAAAATGAAGCATTACGTAGTCGGCTTTGCATTTAATCACACAATGGATCGCGTCTTAATGTTAAAAAGAAACAAGCCGCCTTACCAATATCTTTACAATGGTGTAGGTGGGAAAATCGAACTTGGTGAGGATCCACAGCATGCCATGTTTCGGGAACTCCAGGAAGAAACGGGTTTAAAACAGTCCGATATTCAAACATCCAGTCACTTAACCACGCTGGAATTCAAGTCGGGTGTAAGACTAGCCGTCTACTATTTCCAATTGAACCGGAACATTGAACCCTCCCCCACAGTTAAAACAATGGATGAAGGCACATTGGAATGGCTGCATATTGAGGACGACCATTTGTTGGACGCCTCTAACCTCAAAATGGCCGGAGACGGAAATATCGCCTATTTCATTCAATTTGCCCAAAAGGTACATAAAGGAATTGCCTCTTTTTAAAGACAGCAGAAAAACATAATCGGAGGGACACCCATGAAAGAAATCCAGGAATTCGCCAAACAATTCCATAAAGAAATGAACTGGGAAATCAGCAATGAAAGCTTTGAGGAAGCCCGGGCTTCCCTTTTAAATAACTACATGCTGCTGACAACAGAAGTGGCGGAGGTCGCGGAGGAACTGAGAAAGGCTTTTAACATGACAAGGACTCTAGTCCATGAAGGCATGGAGGAAGGGAATGCCTTCGAAATGTCTAAGGATTTTGTAAAAGAAGACATAGGCAAGGAATTAGCTGACTGCCTCGCCTACATGCTCAAACTTTATAATTATTTTGGACTCGACCTCGAGGAAACCTTTTACTCCAAAATGGATGAGGTCAAGAACCGGCGTAATAAGGATGTCGCACCGGTAAAAAAATAAAAGACAGGAAGCGCATTCCTGTCTTTCTTCGTCTAAGCCTTAATCTGACCGAACGGTTTTTATTTTAAAAATAAAATAATAGTATTTATAAATGACAACCAACACTAGAACGCCTTTCACAATATAGCTTGGATGCATAATAAGAGGAATCGCAATCATCGCATCCGCAAACAACAAAATCGACAGCTTCTGTTTTAGAGTCATCGACCGTTCCCGCACGAAGCTTTCCAAATGGCGTTTATAGAGGTTTGTCCCCTTAAACCAGCGCTCAAACCGTGCTGACCCTTTCATAAAGCAAAAGGATGCCAAGAGCAGCAAAGGTGTAGTTGGCACAACAGGTAAAACAATCCCGATAATCCCCAAGCCAAGCGAAATAAACCCAATCACTATAAAAATAAATTTAACAATACGGTTTTGACTAATCATTGTTCCCTCGGACCCAACTTCGTTTTCTACATTATACCTTATCAGAAAATAGGTAAGACAGAATCTCCGGCATTCTCTCCCGGAAAAAACGATAATGGTGTTCGCCGGCTTCCACGCTCACAAAGCGGGTATCGGCTATTTGGCTGCTTAAAATGTCATAGACCTGTCTGGCAAGGTCTAAGAACAGCTTGCTTGCTTCTAGGTCATCCGGAACTTCCTTCGTTCCGATATCCATATAAAATTTCTCCACACCCGCCAAATCACTCTGTCTAATAAATTCCTCCAAGGTTTCTTGGTTCCGATAAAAGCCTGGCGAAAGTACGGCGATTTTTCTGAATATCTGCGGATAACAGCAGGCTGCATAAGTGGAAATGATTGCTCCTAACGAAATCCCAGCCATCGCTGTTTCATGCTCAAGTGTCCGGTATTTACGGTCGATGAAAGGCTTCAATTCGTGGACAATAAAATCCAAATAGTCCTCGCCCTTCCCGCCTGAAGGACTGGCATAGCCTAATATTTCCTCACTTAACTTTCCTTGTTTCCACGGGCAGTATTCGTCTATCCGACCCTCGCCCTCAGTATTTAAATCAATTCCAATCACGATTATTTCAAGACCAGATTCCTCTAAAAACTCTTTCAAACCTAATGAAGTTCCGTTAATAGCACCTTCATCCTCAAACACATTCTGCCCGTCGTGCATATAGAGAACGGGATACCGTTTCAATCCGTCCTGATAGGATTCTGGCAAATAAACACGAATCATTCTATCTTGCTGAAATGATGTCATATAAAGGGTGAATTTTTCCAACACAATGAACCACTTCCAATCATGCAATCTCCTAAACTTAAATTTATCATAAACACCAATTTTTGCCTAAATTTTTATATAAAAAGAAGTTAACAGGATTTATAATATGGTTTGATATGGAAAAAATTCCAGACTATTGGAGTGGTGCGAAATGCTCGCGAGGAAAACGAAAAAGATACAGAGCCAAACGGAATCCATTGCATCATTGGAAGAAGTGATGATTGGCGGCAGAAAGCAATGGGTCCTATTCAGAGGGGAAGATGTTAACCAGCCGATTATGCTGTTTTTGCACGGCGGACCGGGCACAGCACAAATCGGATTTGCCCCCAAATTTCAAAAGGACCTTGAAAGGGAGTTCCTAATCGTCAACTGGGACCAAAGAGGGGCAGGGTTGTCCTACTCTCCTGATATTCTAAAAGAAGACCTAACCATTGAAAATATTTTAAATGACACCATCCAAGTAATTGAATATCTCCTTAAGCGTTTCAACAAAGAAAAGCTGATTCTTGTTGGGCATTCGTGGGGAACAGTCCTTGGTATATTGGCTAATCAGAAGTGTCCGCAATATATCTCTAGCTATATCGGCATTGGCCAGGTGGCCGATATGCGTGCGGGGGAAAAGCTATCATATGAATATACATTGAACAAGGCCCGTGAACTAAAAAATGTGAAAGCTCTTAAGGAACTGGAAGGGCTTGTTTATAATCCTGCTGACATGGACTACTTAAATGTCCAAAGGAAATGGCTGACAAAGTTTGGGGGCTCCTATATTGGGGTCAATGAATTTAATCTGATTTATTCCAACATGCTGTTTGCCAATGAATACACGCTGAAGGACTGGTTCTCCTACATAAAGGCAGGAAAATTTTGTTTGGAAACTATGTGGGAAGAGTTGTTGCCAATCGATTTCATAACGAATGCGATAAAGCTGGAGGTGCCGGTTTTTATTTTTGCTGGCAGGCAGGATTATCAGACACCATCCGCCTTAGCCAAACAATACTTTGACGCTCTGCAATGTCCATATAAGGAATTTGTTTGGTTTGAAAACTCAGCCCATCTATTGAACTTTGAGGAACCTGAAAAATTTTATCACGAATGTATAAAGATTAAACAAAGGCTGACGAATATTTAGGCAATAATAAGCAGCATAGAACTCTGGAAACAGGGTTCTTTTTCGTTATGGTTCGATATACATAATTATTTAATATTTCAAAATAATTTTATTTTTAAAATAGTCCTAATGAATTACTTGAAAATGGTATTTCTTTGCCATTGATTTGAATGCGATTTATAAATAAAATTATAGTAGGCGACAAAATGTGATTGTCTTCATTTATTTTTTGAAAGAAAAGAGGTAAAATGAATAATTCCTCTATGCATTTAAACATTACAACAAGAGAGGTGCATGTTATGAAAAGAATTAGCTTGGCTTGGCAAATCTTCATTGGTTTAGTGCTTGGTATTATTGTTGGTGCCATTTTCTATGGAAACCCGCATATTGCAGATTATTTACAACCAATTGGAAACGTTTTTATTCGGTTAATTAAAATGATTGTCGTACCAATTGTCGTTTCGAGTATCATAGTAGGGGTTGCCGGTACCGGTGATATGAAATCTTTAGGGAAACTCGGCGGCAAAACGCTGCTATATTTTGAAATCATTACAACAATTGCCATTGTTGTTGGTCTTTTGGCCGGTAACATCTTCCATCCAGGGACTGGCGTTGACCGTTCTCACTTAACGAAAACTGACATTAACACGTATGTGGAAACTGCCAAAACAACAGAAACCCATTCAATGGCTGATACCTTTGTCAATATTGTTCCGACCAATATCATGCAGTCATTAGCGAACGGTGATATGTTAGCGATCATCTTCTTCTCCGTCATGTTCGGATTGGGCGTTGCCGCTATTGGGGAAAAAGGAACCCCGATAATCAATTTCTTCAAGGGAACAGCTGATGCTATGTTCTATGTGACCAATCAAATTATGAAGGTTGCTCCAATTGGTGTATTCGCCTTAATTGGTGTAACGGTTTCAAAATTTGGGTTATCTTCGCTAATTCCTTTAGGAAAATTGGTCATCGTTGTGTATGGTGCCATGGCGTTCTTTATTTTAGTGGTCTTAGGATTAACAGCTAAAATAGTCGGTTTTAATATCTTTAAGCTATTGAAATATTTGAAAGACGAACTATTATTAGGTTATTCTACAGCAAGCTCGGAAACGGTTCTTCCGAAAATTATGGAAAAAATGGAGAAACTCGGCTGTCCAAAGGCGATTACCTCCTTCGTTATACCAACGGGCTATTCCTTTAATCTCGATGGTTCTACCTTGTACCAGGCTATTGCGGCGTTGTTTATTGCACAAATGTACGGAATCCATATGAGCATCGGCCACCAAATTACGTTGGTGCTTGTATTGATGATTACCTCTAAAGGGATTGCCGGGGTTCCAGGTGTATCATTCGTTGTTCTTCTTGCCACTTTGGGAACCGTAGGTATCCCAGTAGAAGGTCTTGCCTTCATCGCCGGGATTGACCGTATTCTAGACATGGCACGGACTTGCGTCAATATCGTCGGTAACTCCTTGGCTGCTATCGTGATCTCAAGATGGGAAGGCCATAAGATTGATGACGAGGTAAAAGAATTAGCGGCATAGCGGTAATAATAAATCAAGGTGTCTGATACTTTTATGGTGTCAGGCGCCTTTTTATTATGGCGAAATTTGAAAAAATAGGTCCTTTTTTAATTAGATTAGTCTTAAAAAATGCCCCAGAATTAAAGTGGAATACATTTTTGAAGGTTTGTAATATTGTTGACAAAAAACCGCTTGGAACAAATTCCAAGCGGTTTTTTGCATTCTCTGAAAATGTAAAATAGTAGTAAATGCGCCAATACCTTTTCAAATGGTTACACATATTTTAATAGCATAGGACAACCACTTGAGGGAGGTGCATATTTTTTGCATAACGGCGGACGAAGAAATCCATTTGGCTTTTGTATATTCCCTGGTTACCGCTGGTGAGGTCCAGGTTGCAGCGGGCCGGGTGCCCCCATTAATGATGTTGATGAATGTTGTCAGCGGCATGACAATTGCCTAAAACGTGGAATTGACCCATGTCACTGTGATTTTGAATTCATGGATTGCCTGCGCCATAAACGAAACCAACATACAGATAAAGGAAGAAAAGCAGCGTTAATGTATGATTTTATGAAGATTAAAACCTCATTTACCTGCCGTGAACGGTATGAATCTAGAGATTGAAAATAAGTTCATGATGTATTTTAGTCATTAAACCTTACAAATAATCGACAAAAAAATATAAATGCTGGGTATAATTTTTCGCTTGAATCCCTTGCCATTATGCAAGTTACTGCCGTATTTATCCAATCATAAACCGATTCTCTATTACCGAAAATAATAGCGGTCGCTTGAATATTGCAAAGGGGGAAACGGTGTGAAATGGCATAAGCGGATTCTTTCGATGATTCAGGAACGTCAGGATAAAAAGGTGGCCTTGGCAGTGGACACTTCCAGTAATGATGCCCCAACGATTCTCATCAATAACATAGTCAAACTGTTTGAAACAGTCAAACCCGATACTATTTTGGTTCAAGCAGATTTTAAAATAAGGAGCATTTCTCCGATAAAAAGTGACACCATTAAATGGTATTCTCACGGGAAATCCTCCTATACATTAGTTCTTGAGTGGGCAAAGGAAGAACAAATTGATACGCTGTTTTATATTACCGATGTTACTGGCTTTTTTTCTGAGGACTTAGAAAAGCTTGATTATGAAATGTTTTGGCTCGTACCAGGTGTATTCCTTCCAAGAGTGCCGTTTGGCAAAGCAATTAAAGTGGCCTAAGACCGTTAAAAAGACCAAATCCAGGTTTGGTCTTTTTCGTCCTTATTCTAAAATGAAAAAAGAAGCGTGGTGGCTGCCACACTTCAAAACGGTTGGAGGTTTTAGGAGGGTTGTCCAAACTAAATTAGTATCTGCCGAAGCTTGTTCCTACAATGATCAATAGGATGAACAGAACAACAATTAAAACGAAGCTGTTGTTGTAGCCGTACATAACCTCACCTCCTTTTTACGAGGTAATATAATGTATTCAAAGGGTTTATTTTTTGAACTGGACAAGTATGGAATTATACCGAAATATCTTTATCTGTTGAAAAAATAAAATTCTAAAAGATGGTATTGCCTTCAACAATTTCATATAATTATTCTATTATGCAGTGTTGTAGGAGGCAGAAATGTCGAAAAAGACGATTGTTTTTACAGGCGGGGGTACCGCAGGCCATGTTACACCCAATCTTGCCATTATCAGTGAGATAAGAAATGACTGGGATATAAAATATATTGGCTCCAAAAAGGGCATTGAAAAGGAATTAATTAGAAAAATCAGAATCCCGTATTATGGAATAAGCAGCGGGAAGCTGAGAAGGTATATTGATTTTGAAAATGTTAAGGATATATTCCGGGTGTTGAAGGGCTGCCTGGAGGCAAGAAGGGTTTTGAAAAAACTAAAGCCTGATTTGGTGTTTTCAAAAGGTGGATTTGTGTCTGTTCCGGTCATTATTGCCGCCAGTTCTTTGAAAATCCCGATTTTCATTCATGAAAGTGATATGACCCCGGGTCTGGCAAATAAGATTTCCCAAAGGTTCGCGGACAAAATCTTTACATCCTTTGAAGAGACGGAAAAATATTTTCCGAAAGGTAAAGTGAAGGCGATTGGCTCACCAATAAGGAAGGAAATTTTAGAAGGCGCGTCGGACAAGGGGAGACGCTTCCTAGGATTCCATAGCGGCCGGCCAATTCTGACCATTATGGGTGGAAGCCTGGGGGCAAGAAAGATCAATGAGGCAGTAAGAGGCTCGCTAAAAGAGCTGACGGCAAAGTACCAAATTGCTCATTTGTGTGGAAAAAATAATCTTGACCCCAGCCTTGAAGGTATACCAGGGTACAAGCAATTTGAATATGTACATGAAGAGCTCTCGGATATTTTAGCAGCAACAGACCTGGTGATTACAAGAGGAGGATCCAATGCCATTTTTGAATTTTTGGCATTAAATATCCCAATGTTAATTATTCCACTCGGTCTGCAGCAAAGCAGGGGCGACCAGATTTTAAACGCAAAAGCTTTTGCGCAAAAAGGATTTTCACTTACCCTTGAAGAAGAACAATTATCTAGTGAATCGCTTTTAAAACATCTGGAGGCGCTTGATCAAAAAAGTCCGGAGATACGCCAAAATATGAAGCGTTCACAGCAAGGGGAAGCACTGCAGACGCTGGTGATGGAAATCAATAAATATAGATAAAAAAGCTAGCGAAGGCTAGCTTTTTTAGTTCGATTGGTTATTCAGTTTTTCTAATTCCTCATCAATGGCTTTCACGTCAATCCGTTCGAATAATGGCTTCGCATCGATAATTTTATCCAGGACAGAGTCGATAGATTCCCATGTAAACTCGGAACGAGCAAACATCTGATTGACCTCTTTGCTGGAAAACGGCAAAAACGGTGCTAATAATTGCGCTAAATTCAATATGACGATCGTACAATGAAAAATGGTTTGATCGCATTCGCTTTTATTTTCATCAATTTGTTTCCATGGCTTTTGTTCGTCAAAATATTTATTCGTGTAGCGGACAAGACTGAAAACCTCTTCTAATGCCTGTTTGAAATGTCCGCCTTCTATATTCTTACCGACCGTCTGATAGGCCTTTTTAATTTTTGTTTGAATATCAGGTTTAATAGAACCAATTGGTACACGTCCCCCGTAGTATTTTTCAATAAACTTCAACGTCCTATTGACCAGGTTCCCATACCCGCCAAGCAACTCGGAGTTGTGGCTATAAATAAATTCCCGCCAGGAAAAATCAGTATCTCGATTCTCAGGTGCATTAATCGTTAAAAAATAGCGAATCGAATCGGGATGATATTTTTCCAAAATATCCGGCACCCACACAGCCCAATTGCGGCTGGTCGAAATCTTTTTCTTTTCAAGCGTTAAATATTCATTCGAAACAATATGGTCTGGCAGCTTTTTGTTTTGAATGCCGAGTAAAATCGCTGGCCAAATGATGCTATGAAAAGGAATATTGTCTTTTCCGTGCACATAATAAGAAACGGCGTCCTCACCCCAAAATTTTGAATCATTTTTTCCGGAATCTAAGGCCCATTTTTTGCTGGCGGAATAATACCCCGAGACTGCCTCAATCCAAACATAGATTTTTTTCTCTTCATAGCCTTTTACAGGAACGCTGATTCCCACTGGTAAATCTCTAGAGACAGCCCGGTCCTGTAAGCCTTCGTTGATGTATCTTTCAGTTAAATGGATAGCATTTTCCCGCCAGGCAGCATTCTCTTTAGCTCTGGAAACCAAGTTTGTGAGTGGTTCTTTGAATTTCTTTAATGAAAAATAGAAGTGCTCTGTTTGCCTGATGGCCGGAGTATTCCCGCATAGCTTGCACTTTTTCTCTAATAGGTCAATCGGGTCGAGAATAGTGGAGCAATAATCACATTGGTCGCCGCGTGATGGCTGCCCGCAGTTGGGACAAATCCCCTCGACGTATCGGTCAGGAAGAAACTGCTCGCAGGATTCACAATACGTTTGCTCGATTTCTTTTTTATAAATATAGCCATTGTTGATAAGGTCCAAGAAAATTTGCTGCACCGTTTTATGGTGGTGCTCCGAGTCCGTCCTCGTGTAGCAATCGTATGAAAATCCCAGCCTTTTAAAATTGTCGTCGAACTCGTTGTGGTAGCGGTCGGCAATTTCCTTAGGGGAGACACCTTCCTGTTTGGCGCGGATGGCAATCGGCGTCCCGTTGCAGTCACTTCCCGAAACGTACAATACATTTTCTCCTCTTTGCCGATAATAACGGGCCAAAATATCGCCTGGCAACAGGCTTGCGATATGACCGAGATGCAGCGATCCATTCGCATACGGCCAAGCCCCTCCAATAAATACATTCATTTTCAATACCCTCCTTTTTTGAAAAAACAAAAAACCCCGCCCTTATCCATTGAAAATAGATAAGGACGGGGTTGTATTAATATCCCGTGGTACCACCTTAATTTACTAATTGCTCACGCAATCAGTCTCTGCAAGTACGGAACATTGATGTTCGATACTGTGGTTTTGATAACGAGTACCAACTCTCGCCGCAGCCTACTAGTTACAGGGTGTAACGTTCAGAACGGAGCTCAGAGGCCATTGTTCAAATGAGTCACTTTGCTTCTTTTCAGCTCCCGAAGCTCTCTGGTGAAAGTATCGTCATTTTACTTTTCCTCGTCATCGCTTATGATGAATATATTGGAATTATTATAAAGGGTAAATTTCCTAAAATCAATTAATATTTGAAAAATGGACTTTAAGAATTGAACTGCAGGGATCTTTCTACCCTTTCTACCCTAATTTCCTAATCACAGCCCTCACCGGACTTCCATCAGCCTCCACCAATGGCAGCGGCAGGGCAGCCAACTCATAATCCCCTGGCTCCACCTCATCCAAGACCAATCCCTCTAAAATATGAATCCCACAGCGCGTAAGCTCATGGTGGGCGGAAAGTACTTTACTATCCAACTCATCCACGGATGGCAAATCGAGTCCAAGCAGCCGTACACCCCGTTCAGAAAGATAAACCGCCAACTCAGGCTCTACTGGGGGAATTGAGCTAGGAAACGCACGACGGTCTGACCAAGCATCAGTCCTAATTAAAAGCCGCTCAACTCCTTCCAAATCTACACCGTTAAGCTCCTTAACTCCTATTTTCGCCACATTCGGCAAATGAACAACCCGCGCCGGGCCAATATACAAATTAATATCCAAATCAATTACCCTTTTTCCATCATTATCAAAATGGTAGGGGGCATCAATATGGGTGCCGGTGTGAGCACTCATCGTGATTTCGCCGACATTGCACGAGCCGCTCTCTTCCATACTCCAACTCACCCGATAAGAGAAAGGGGTATCCCCCGGCCAAACCGTAATATTGTTATCCAGCCGCTGCGAAATATCTATCCATTTATTCATTTAAATACCGCCTCCAACAATTACATAACCTTAGTGTATTACAGCTTTGTCCTTAGGCTCAAGAGCTCAGGGAAGAATTGATGATCAATGACCTTTTTTAAATAGGGAACACCGGAGGATCCACCAGTTCCTTTCTTATGGCCAATAATTCTCTCCACAGTCGTCATGTGATGAAATCGCCAAAGCTGCTGCTGATGACCGATGTCGACCAGCTTTTCAGCCAGTTCGTAGAGGTCCCAGTATTTATCGGTATTGCGGTAAACCGTCAGCCACGCCTCCTCGACACTGTTATTCGGCTCATAACACACCGACCAATCTCGTTTCAGCACAACCTCATCAACAGGTAATCCATTAGCCGGAAGGGCTGAGATGGCTGCATCATATATGCTGGGCTCGCCTAGAGCATCGCACATCTTTTTATATAGATCAGCCTGATGCCGATAAACAGCCAATGTCCCGGTGTTTTTCTGACCTAACGCAAACTCAATCAACCTATTTTGATACGATTGGAACCCAGAAGAACGTCCAAGTTTATGGCGAAATTGCATGTAATCAGCAGGCGTCAAGGTCGTGAGAACATTCCACGACTGGATTAACTGCTGCTGAATCCTGGAAACGCGCGACAGCATCTTAAATGATGGCTCCAAATCGTTTCGGAGAATACATTGAATGGCAGCGTTCAATTCGTGCAGAATCAGTTTCATCCATAGCTCGCTCGTCTGGTGGATGATGATAAACAGCATTTCATCGTGGTGGTCGGACAACCGGTTCTGGCTTGATAAAACTTTATCGAGATGAAGATAATCTCCGTAGGACATTTCCTTTTGAAAGTCAGTCTGAATTTCCTTGTCTAAATTCAAGTTTTGGTCTTGCGCATCGCTTTCCATATATCTAGGCTCCTTTAGGAAATTTTTTTAAAAAAAGACCTAAGGCTACGCGACAATATCCCGCTCGTTGGCAAACTTTTCATACTGTTTTTCCGACATAATGATCTTTAAAACTTGAACAACCTTCCAAACTTCTTCAAAGGTGTTGTAAAGGGCAACCGGAGCCAGCCGGATAATATTAGGAGCACGGAAATCTGGAACGACCCCATTTTCCTTTAATGCTTTGCAAATTCGGGCAGCCTCATCATGCTCAAGACTGACATGTCCACTGCGGCAGGAATCCACACGAGGGTTTCCGATGACGAAATTCATGTCAGCTAACTCATGTTCAATTAATTTCATTAGATATTGGGTAAGATGCAAGGATTTCTGCCGAATATTCTCAATCCCGGCTTCAGCAAACATCTCCAAGGAGCCAATAAGCGGGGCGAGGCTCAAAACATGCGGTGTGCCAATTTGATAAGCGGCCGCTGTTTCCGCCGGTGTAAAGGTATGCTCCAGGTCAAATTGCTTCTCTTTGTTCGACCCAAACCATCCAGCTAAACCAGGGGATGCCCCAAAATGTTTCCGATTCACATACAAACCACCGACGGCCCCAGGCCCGCCGTTTAAATATTTGTAATTGCACCAATAGGCAAAATCCACATTCCATTCGCTGAAGGAATGGGGGATGGCGCCAATTGAATGGCAGGCATCAAAGCCTATTAAAATATTACGCTTGTGTGCTTCCAAGGTTATCCGTTTCATATCCAGCACTTGGCCGCTCCGGTACAAGACCGTCGGGAGGATAACCAAAGCAACGTCTTCGGCCATTGACATGATAATATCGTCCTCATCTATAAATCTCCCATCCTGGCTCTTCACGCGAATAAGGTGAGCATCTGGATTAAGACCATGGACCTGCAGCTGGCTTATTAAAGCATAAATATCACTAGGAAAGTTTAATTCATCCGCTAATATTTTCGTGCGAGAACCTGTTGGTTTATAAAAAGTAGCAACGAGCTGATGGAGATTAGTAGTTGTGGAACCGTTTGCAATTACTTCGTCAGGCGCTGCCCCTATAAGCGGTGCAATCATTTCTCCTAATTTTTCTGACAGGAAAAACCATGGCTGCTTCCCTTTTGTCCAGCCATCGATTCCATATTCCTTCCAAGCTTCGATAGTATCGAGAAGGGCTCGTTCCGCTCGTTTGGAAAGCAAACCTAGAGAGTTTCCGTCCATATAAATGCTATCAGGCTTTATGTAAAACTCTTCACGAAACCTCGATAGGGCATCCTCCTTGTCTAACATCCTTGCAAACCCTTGTGTCGGCGAAAAATCTTCAACGTGCATTGGACTCCTCCTTTTCTAATTAAAATATATTCTAATTGAATCTTAACAATGAATTGGAAAAAAGGGCAAAAAAAATAGATTGGTGACAGCACCAATCAAAATTATGGGAAGTTTTAAGAAATGAGTTCAAGGAACTTATTTCTTAATTAAGTTACTTTTATAATAGTGAAAAGTTATGTAGAAGTTGGGGGGAATTTGTGGGGAAGTTGTGAAGATTTACTCTTGTTACCTTGCTCAAAACCTGTATTTCCCCAATTCCTCGAAAACCTTTCTTAAAACTTTGGTACAAAATGGTTTAATTTACAGAATAATTGATTTATAATTTTATTTGTAAACCAAATTGTGTTTTTAGTTAACAAATAAAATTTGAGGTGATAATTTGAGTTGGTCAAAACTAGCAAATCAAGTGATTGATGGATATGTTTTAACAAAAGAGCAAGCCAAGGAAATCCTGCTTTCCAAAGACGATGAAATCTTGTCCCTGGTCAATGCCGCCTATGAAATTCGCAGACATTATTATGGGAAAAAGGTAAAGTTGAATTTAATAATCAACGCTAAAAGCGGCCTATGTCCGGAGGATTGCGGCTATTGCGCACAGTCGATTAATGCGAAAACCGAAATCGATCGGTATACCCTTATCAGCAAGCAGACGATTGTCGAGGGTGCCAAGGAAGCGAAGAAAAACAAAATTGGTACATACTGCATCGTCATGAGCGGACGGAAACCGACCAACAATGAGGTCGATACCGTCATTTCAGCAGTTCAGGAGATTAAGAGCGAGGTCGAGCAAATCAAGATTTGCGCTTGTATGGGGCTGGTTAACGAAGAGCAGGCAGTCAGGCTGAAAGAGGCAGGGGTGGACCGTTTCAATCACAACATCAACACAAGTGCCAATCACCATGCCAATATCACCACCACACATGATTATGACGACCGTGTCGAAACGATTGAAAATGTGAAAAAAGCGGGGATTTCGCCTTGCTCCGGCGTTATTTGCGGAATGGGAGAAACCGATGATGATATCGTTGAGATGGCCTTTGCGTTAAGGGAACTGGATGCTGATTCCATTCCGGTTAATTTCCTTCATCCAGTCAAAGGAACAAAGCTAGAGGATCTAAACGAGCTGACTCCAATCCGTTGCCTCAAAATATTGGCACTGTTCCGCTTTATCAATCCGACAAAAGAAATCCGCATCTCCGGCGGCCGTGAATTTAATTTACGTTCGCTTCAGAATCTAGGGCTATTTATGGCCAACTCCATTTTCGTCGGCGATTACCTGACAACCGCCGGCCAAGGGGCTAATGAAGACTTCCAACTAATCAAAGACCTTGGCTTCGAAATTGAAGACAACCCATTTGAAACAGAAAGTAAGACATTTGCAGAAACCTTTTAAAAATTAGTCCCTCACTTTACTCTAAAGTGGGGGGCTTTATTTTTAAGGCAAAAAAAATAGATTGGCGCCAGCACCAATCAAAATTATGGGAAGTTTTAAGAAATGAGTTCAATGAACTTATTTCCTAATTAAGTTACTTTTATATTAATAGAATCTTGTGTAGAACTTATAGGGAACTTGTGTGGAAGTTGTGAAGATTAGGTTGATATCTTTAATTGATCCCATGTTCCTTCCCATTTCTTGGTTTTAACACGATTAAAATAAACTTTTTTAAGCTCCATATTTTTCAAAAATAATGGAGTCGGTTTAACCTCCATATGAATCAAATCCTCGATTCCCCATGGGGCAGCAATTACTAAGTTGTCTTTTTCATCCAGTTTTACTCCAACTGCTGTTGCTGTTTCGGGAAACTTCGAAATACCATCCACAGCAGAAGAGTAGGGATTCAGGTTGTTAACAACATGCATTCTGGCTTGATTTTTAACCGACCATGGGATGTCAGGCCTCAAGATTTTTAGTTTATCTTCAAACATCTTTTCTTCATACTCATCGATATTTTCCGGATTAAAATAAATTACATCGATATCCTGAAGAGGGGTCCTAGCGGTAAATCCATGGAGTACATCCCAGATTTTTGAGCGGACAAACCCGGCGCATACCCACCAATCAGGCAGATTCATAGTTTGTACTATTTTTAAAATATCCATCATCCAGATATCTTCTCTAATAACTTGAATAATATCTTCCTGATTTTTGATAATTTTAACACTCCTTAACTATTTTTTAATTAACGTAGTCGATATGAAGTACGGCTCAAATAAAATCTAACATATTTTTCCTATGTGGTCCCGTAATTCTTCTAAAAATCAATAACACCTTGACAGCTTAAACAATTAAAGCCCTGGTCGTTATGAAAGGTTCATAACACCCAAACGATATAGAAAATCAAGTTTCCGGTCGTTATGAAAGGTTCATAACACCCGAACTACATAAAAACCGTTGCCCTGGTCGTTATGAATTTTCACCCCAGCAAAAACATTCCGCCCCGGTAAAACCTTTTCTAAAAACTTTCGTCTAAATTAAAAGAGGTGATACATAATTGAAGGCAATCATATTTGATTTTGATGGATTAATTGTGGACACGGAAACAATCTGGTTCGAGGCATATAAGGAGGTACTAGATAAAGGCTATGGAATAAACCTTACGCTGCAGCAGTTTTCCAAAGTCATAGGAACAGACGACACCGAACTATTTGCTTATATTCAAGAAAATCTGTCGACGCCAATAAATCCCGAAGCCATTGAAAACTCTGTCAAACAAATAGTTTTAGAAAAAATGAAGGAGCTGGCCGCACGGGAAGGTGTGGAGGAGTACCTTAAAGAAGCAAAAGAATTAGGATTGAAAATTGGCTTAGCATCTAGCTCGACACGTGAATGGGTGGAAGGCTTTTTGCAAAGGCTCGATATTCTTAAATATTTTGATGTGATTAAAACGAGGGACGATGTTTCAAAAGTGAAACCGGACCCAGAATTATATATTCAAGCTGTCAAAGCACTAGACATCAAACCATCCGAAGCTGTTGCCTTTGAGGATTCCTTGAACGGACTTAAAGCGGCGAGAGAAGCAGGAGTTCATTGTGTGGTAGTGCCGAATCAAGTCACATCGCATTTAGAGTTTTATGGCCATAGTCACAGGCTATCTTCTATGGCAGAGATAAAATTGAAGCAATTATTGCAAAAAATTAAGGGGGATGCATTTGAACGGTTATCAAATCAGACTTGCGACCAATAAAGATGAACAATTTTTATGGGAAATGCTCTATCAAGCTATCTATATACCGGAAGGACAGCCGAGGCCATCCAGGGATATTTTGAACGAACCACATATTGAAAAGTCTCTAAAAGGCTGGGGCAGAAACGGAGATACGGCCATTATTGCAGAGGATAATGATCATCATCCCATCGGTGCGGTTTGGGTTCGATTGTTCGATGAATTCAATAAAACCTACGGCTATATCGACAGTCAAACTCCTCTATTGGGAATGGCCCTAATGCCGGAATACCGGGGAAATGGGATAGGGACTGTTCTGCTTGGCGAAATACTAAGAATCACAAAAGAATCCGGATATAAAGGAATCTCTTTAAGCGTTGACCCAGACAATCCTGCCCTGCAGTTATACAAACGATTTGGCTTTAAAAAGATTGGTGTTGATGGAACATCATGGGATATGCTGGTGACATTCTAACGATAAAAAAAGGTGACAGCACAAAAATGTGTCAGTCACCTTTTTTATCATTACTCCAAGCCATTTTTATAAGCTTTTTAGCTGATACTTTTTGAATTCATCGATATATTTTTTGATGTCTTTCTATGCAGCCATTGATAAATAATCGGAATGATAATAAAGCTGTTGATGGTCGATGTTACCATACCGCCGATCACGACGATACCAAGTGTTTGCGAAATCACCGTATCTGCGTTATGAGATAGTGCCAGCGGCAATAAGGTAAGCACTGTCGCTGCTGCTGTCATCAAGATTGGTCTAATCCTTGAAAGACTGCCATTCAAAACTGCTTCCTCAACAGGCATTCCCTCTTTTCGATTTCTTTCAATTTTGTCTATCAACACAATTCCATTGGTTACGACAATACCCGTAAGCATTAGAATACCGATCAATGCTGCTAAATTCCATTCACCATGGAATAATATTAATGCGATAACCACACCGCTTAATGCCAGCGGAATGCTTAATAATACTGATAATGGCGCCTTCCATCCTTTGAAGATAGAAGAAGTAATGAGCAATACTAACAGGATTGAAAAGGCAACTGCAACCGACATATCAAAAATCATGTCTTTTACTTGTTCGGTGATTCCTCCTAATGAGTACGTTACATCTTTAGGAAGTTTCATGCTGCTTAGAGCAGTTTCTGCTTGGCTTGACACTTTGCTAATATCGTTTGATGTTATCTGTGCTGTTACCAAAGAGAAAGGCTGCCCATCCCGTTCGCTAACTGTTGATGGGGACTGGTCTTTCGAGATTTTAGCGATCTGGTCAAAACGGACCGCTTCACCATTATTTCCATTAAACGTTTCAGCAGCAAGGGATGCTAAAACATCATCCGCAGAAGCCTCTAATGTAATATTTGAGTTTTCACCTGAGGCGATTTGATCTAAATATTGGTCCACAGGAAGTGCCTTATGATCAACCATAATCGTGGCATCCTTTGATGCAGACATATAACGGTTTATAACGGTCAAAATGTCCGCCACTTTAACCCCTTTATCCTGTATCGCCTTTTGGTCAAACGTCACCTTGTACTTAGGCGCACCGTTTGTTAAATCCACTTTTCCATCGACACTCAAGTCTGCAATTTTTGATAGGTTTGTTCGTGCTTCCTGCGCTACCTGATCCAATGTCGCTTGGTCGGAACCAGTGAACAAGATACGCATTTGTGAATCATCACCAGAAATGTTCTGGCTTGTTACTGTATAAGTAACATCCTTCGATAATGATGGAAGCTGTCTTTGTAACTGTTTAATGACGGAATCTGCATCCTTGTCATTTTTCAAAACAACAGAAAGGTTAGCAACATTCGGATAGGTGATAAAGCCGCCGCCTTGGTCAAACACGTCATCACTTTGCGGTGTCATCGTTGAACCAAAATTGGCAGAATAGGCATCCACCTTTGGATTTTGTTTTAATGCTTTTTCGATTTTTTGTACTTCAGAATCTACCTGGATTAGGGTACTTCCTTTAGGTAATTCTGCTTTTATGGCAATTTGTCCGATTTTTCCGCTAGGCAGTAAACTTACTGGAAGGAAAGCAGAATAGATGCCAGCACCTAAAAATACTAAGATTGACACAATAATCATTGCTTTTCTGTGCTTAAATGCAGATTGCAAAATTGGTTTCATTTTTGCATCGAGTTTGACCGTTTGTTTTTCTCCGTTTCCGCCTTTCCATCCCATAAACGCAAGAGCAGGAATGACAAGCATGGCAACAAAGAATGAAATGATAAGTGCAATCACGACAGACCAAGCGAATCCGCTGTATGAAGCACTGACGACGCCTCCAACAAAGGCAATTGGAATATAAACCGCAATAGTCGTTAAGGTAGAGCCTAAAATTGCTGGAATCATTTCAACAACAGATGAAGCAAGAATGGAAAGCAGCGGTTTATCTTTCGATTCTTCCCGTTTTCGATACATGTTGTCTAAGATAACGATGGAATCGTCGACAATTCGTCCCATCGCAACGATTAATCCAGAAACAGTTAGGATGTTTAATGTGATGCCCATTGACTTCAAGAAAGCCGTTGTCGCTAACAATGAAATTGGCAGCGAAATCGCAATTAACAGTGTCGATCTTACATTTCGGAAAAAGAAGAACACACAGACCATAGAGAATAAGCAGCCGAGCAAACCTTCTCGAACTAAACCGAAAAGAGAGCTGTTTAATTCTTTTTCTCGGTCAAGTAAAACTTGGAACGAAATGTCTTTTGAATTGACTGTGTCCAAGTGAAGATGAGCAACACGATCTTTAACTTGTTCTGAGACATCAGTAATATTGGCTGATGGTGTTTTAATTACATTTAAAGTCACGCTTGGTGCTCCGTTTGTTCTTGAAACAGTCTTCACGTCATTCAAGGAATGAGTAATTGTACCGAATGCCGATACAGGAATAACTTTTCCTTCCTTATTCTTAATTGTTGCGTTTTCCATTTGCTGCTCAGTTAATGGCAGCCCGTCAAAGGAAACAGGAATCGATAATTGGTTGTTTACAATATTGCCTTGTGGCATGGATGGAACTGCCAAAGCAAACGATTTATTCACATCATCCAATGTTAAACCGTTTTTCACAAGGTCTTTCATGCGGACAGTTAATACATATCCATCTTTTGCTCCACCGATTGCAGATACATCCGCTACACCAGGAACGGATTTTAATTGTTTGATTATTTCCTGCGTTGCAGTAGATCTTAGTGTTTGTTCATCCATTTTTGAACTTGTTACACTGTAAGTCAAAATTGGGAATGAGCTTGTTGTTAAGCGAGTCACTGAAGGACTACTTGTAATCGTTGACGGAAGGTCAGCATTTGCCAAGGCTTTATTTACTTGATCCTCGGCTGCCTTCATGTCTGTATTCATTGGAAAATACAAACTCATAAATAATCCGCCGTCATAAGAGGTCGTTTCCACATTGGACAAACCATCCACTGTTTTGACGGCACTCGAAAGGTTATCGGTAACCTGCTGTTTTACCTGAGCCGCTTGATACCCAGGAACTCTCATGCTTACTGTTAGGGTCGTATTGTTAATCCCAGGCAAGTAATCCCGCTGCATCTGGTAAGCGGAGATGCCTCCCCAAGCCAGTATGATGACAACACACACAATCATTAGAATGGCTCGTTGCATGGTTGCCTCAACTAATCTTTTCATTGTTTTTCCTCCCATATATGTTTTAACCCAGAACATGATCTTTTTCTGCTGTGAATTCATGAATGGACTTGCAATAAAATTGGGCACTTCAAAGTATATAAGACGAGTCTGTTTGTTCACTTAATAAAAGATTAATATTTCATTAAGATGGAAAAATCTTTTAAGAATAACGGAAGAATGTATAGAAAAAACTAAATTAGTGGAGGATTTAAAAGTCAGGGGGGACAACCTTGTTCAAACATTTAATAAAAACGATTCCTAATTTATTTACATTAGGAAATTTATTGTGCGGTGTTCTTTCTATAACTTTAAATATGAGTGGATTTATCGAAGTGGCCTCGATTTTTATATTTTTTTCAGCTGTGTTAGATCTTCTTGACGGAAGGATTGCCAGGAAATTAAAAGTGAACAGTGACTTAGGGGTTGAACTGGATTCCTTGGCAGATATTGTGAGTTTTGGGGTGGCACCGGCACTTCTATTTCATTCAATAGCAGCACCATCCATTCTAACTTCTCTGGCATTTATCCTTTTCCCGATGATGGGGGCATTAAGATTAGCCAGGTTTAGTGTGAAGCCAACCATCGGCTATTTTAAAGGATTGCCCATTCCCGCTGCTGGCCTGCCGCTTGCTGGTATGGGATTCTTCTCATATAGCAATGCATGGATTACCTTAATCCTAGCCCTCTTAATGGTAAGCCCAATTAGGGTTAAAAAAATTTAATTGGTTTTTCTTTTTTAAAAAAGCTAAGAACCTTCATATTCATAGCTTTTTTATTTTATCCATTCACCTTTTTGTTATCTTAATAAAGGATTAAGAATTCATTAAAATAGTAAATATATGGATTTATCGTGCTACATTGTATTTAGAAAGACCATTTGTTTTCCTTTTTAAAAATTTTGGAGGCATGTATATGTCACATTTAATTACTTTATTTGAACAGCACAGTTATCTGATTCTATTTATCGGAATTTTTCTTGAATTAATGGCCCTGCCTATTTCGGGCGAATTTTTAATGAGCTATGCTGGATATTTTGTCTATCAGGGAAAAATGAATTATATTTTGGCGCTTCTGACAGTTTTTTTATCGGGTGGCGCAGGAATAACCGCAACGTATTGGATTGGGAAAGCGGGAGGATACAAGCTTATAGAAAAATACGGAAAATATATTCATCTTGGACCTGAACGGTATAAAAAAACGGCTGCTTGGTTTGAACGGTACGGCAGTAAACTGTTGATTTTTGCATATTTTATACCTGGAATTAGGCATTTCACTGGTTATATATCCGGGATTTCAAAAATGCCGTTTAAAAAATTTATCATTCCTGCTTATATAGGATCTTTTTTATGGGGGATTTGCTTTATTACTTTAGGAAAAGTTTTGGGACCACGCTGGGAGGTTTTTCACCACGCGGCAAGTAAATACTTCATTATTGCTATTATTGTTTTGGCAGTACTGTTAGCAGGCTATTTTGCTTACCGTTTTTATAAAGTCCAAATTAAAAATTTCTTTATTCGTTGGGTAAGTTTATTGGTTAAACGACTGAAAACGATAAGAGCAGCGGAAGTATTTCTTATTTTTCTTACTTTCGTTTTTATTGGTATGGTTACTCTGATGCTGGGACTTGCACAAGATTATTTATATGGAGAGTTTAGTCAGTTTAATGAGCTTTCAGAATATATGGTGAAGACTGCTATATTTATGAGTTGGATGAAGGTATTTGAAATATTTCAATCTCCGTATGCCTTCGGTGTGATAATTGGGATTACAGTCATCCGTATTTGGAGAAAAGGAAAGAACATCATATTAGAGTTTTTATTACTGATTGTTCCAATTTTAGGTGCAAGGTTGTTTCATGAATCAGTGATTGAGATTTTTACTTTTCTTCGATCAATCGGGTTTGTAGGGAAGTTCCATTCCGGTGATTTTCCTAATTTACAAAGTACTTTAACGATTATCGTATATGGAACATGCGTATTTTTGCTTGTCCGTCATTCGAGAAAAAATTATGTTCCCCTTATTGTTCCTTTAATTGGTTTAAGCTTATTAATAGGAATAGCGATCGTCAATATAGCATCAGCATCTCTGCTGCCAAGTGATATTGCTGGTGGATATGTATATGGCAGTGTCTGGATCTTTTTTAACTTCTTATTGTTTGAGATGTTCCGGCTTGTGCTGGAGAGATATTAAATTCAAAATAAGCAATAAGATAGTACTCCTTAAAAAGCTTTGGAAGGACGTATGTTTCATGGAAACACATATTTTAGTAATTGAGGATGAAGCTCAAATTGCACGGGTTTTAAAAATGGAGCTTGAGTATGAAGGGTATGAAGTAACAGTTGAACACAATGGGAAGGCTGGATTGGAAACCGCCTTACAAATAGACGTTGATTTAATCTTACTGGATGTCATGCTGCCTGAGTTAAGTGGAATGGAAGTATTAAGGAGATTTAGAAGAGAAAACACAGTGACTCCTGTCATTCTTTTGACAGCCCGGAATTCAACTTTTGATAAAGTATCAGGCCTGGATCATGGTGCAAATGATTATGTCACAAAGCCCTTTGAAATCGAAGAACTGCTAGCTCGTATTCGTGCGTGTCTGCGGGATCGCCCGAATGGGGAAAAACTGAAATTAATTGTTGGGGATCTAATCATCAATAAGGAATCAAGAGAAGTCAAAAGGGATGGAAAACTTATTACATTAACACCGAAGGAGTATGACTTCTTGGTTTATTTAGTCATGAATAAAAACAAAGTCGTTACCCGGGAGAACATCATCCTTAATGTATGGGGCTATGATTACGAGGGAGAGACCAATGTAATCGATGTTTTTATTAGACATCTGCGAAAAAAGGTGGATGAAGGTTTTTCTGTCCCGTTAATTACAACTGTGAGAGGGATTGGTTTTACGATAAAGGAGAAAACGGATGAAGATCTCGACGAAAATTAACCTGTTAACAACGGCTTGGATGCTTTGTATATTAATACTCGTTAATGTTGTTGTCTTCTTCTTATTTATGAAAACGACCATCAATATGGAAGAGGATATGCTCTTTCAAAAGGCTGCAGATATTGAAAAACAAATTGATAACAGCCAATCCCCGCATGATATAGACGACAAGTTAAAAGGACTATTATCCGAATACTCCTATATCCGAATTATCGGGCCCGGGAACACTATCGTCCACGAGGTTTCGAATGATAAAGTACTATCCAGAAAGATAAAAGGAAAATACGCAGTAAATCAACAGTCTCAAACTTACGTAATTTCTGGCAAAAACGGGGAAGAACAAGTTTTGGTTATTCATTCTCCGGTTAACACAAAGCAATTGAAAGGAAGCCTCGAAATTGGGGAGAGATTAAAAGGTTTAGAAGCAAGAAAAGAGATTCTTAGAGCGATTTTAATATTTAGTACGATCCTTGCTGCCTTATTATCTTTACTAGGAGGAAGATGGCTGTCAAATATAATCATGCGACCGATTTCTAATATGATTACAACCATGGAGGAAATTGAAAAAAGCGGTGTTCCGAAGACCATCACAATACAAAATAGGGCAAAGGACGAACTGCAGACCTTGGCTAAAACATTTAATCGGATGATAGATCGGCTTCAGGAAAATCTAGCGAAGCAATCGCAGTTTATTTCTGATGCCTCTCATGAATTAAAAACCCCGTTAACGGTAATTAAAAGCTATGCAAATCTGCTGAGAAGGCACGGCCTTGAAAATCAAGAAATGGCTGACGAAGCCATTCAGGCTATTCATTCTGAGGCAACGAGAATTCAAAAAATGACTGATACCTTTTTGGACTTAGCCACCCTGGAAAAGGAAACGGAATTAGAGATCAACGAAGTAAACCTGGTTTCTTTATGCCAGAGTATTTTAAAGCAACTAAAACAAGTCTATAGACGAGAAATAACATTAGAATATGACATGTCCCCGCTCATTGTTCATGCAGATGAATTAAAACTCAAACAAATAATTATCATTTTGCTGGACAATGCCATGAAATATAGCCAGGAAAAAATTGAGGTTTTCTTAGAGCAGAAAGGACAATTTGCCATTATTCGTGTAAAAGATTATGGGATTGGAATCCCGCGGGATGAGATTCATAATATCTTTGAGCGGTTTTACCGAGTTGATAAAGCGAGGAGCAGAGAAACCGGAGGAACTGGACTGGGGCTGCATATCGCCAAAAGTATCATGAAATTGCACAAAGGTGAAATAGAAATAGAGAGTAATGAAGGATCAGGAACCACTGTAACATTACTTTTGCCTAAATGAAGCAGGTCAATCCAAAACCAAAAAAGCTGTCAGTCACCGTACTGACACCTTTTAAAGTTAGTCCTGCATTTTTTGATAATCTGGGCTTTTCTTTTTCACTATTCGAAGCCATTCTTTTAAACCAAATTATTTTTTTAAAATGTGATTTTTTTTACTTTGGTTTCCTTCTGAATTGCTATATAATGGGTATAACGAGTTCACAATTTAGACAAAAATTCATTTTAGTATATAGCAAAAACCTTACGGAGGGATTACTAATGATAAGAGCGGCAGTTGCAGGTGTTGTAGGTTTCATTTTGATTTTTATTGAATCCATGATTGTCATGAAATTTAAAGGCTATGCTACGATAGAATTCGGCGGCCTTACGCCATTTATTAACGTTTGGGCAATGAATTTCTTTGCTGTTTTTGCTATCCTGACACAGGTTACAAATTGGTACGTTAACAGACAGAGTTTCAAGGAAGATAGCAGCTATTAATCTACAAAAGACAAACACCTCCATCTCAAGGCTGAGATAGAGGTGTTTTTTAGTTATGCAGTATGTTTAACCGGGTTGTTTGTTTTTAAAACTGCTTTACGGAAGAATGGAACAACCCAACGGTCTAATCCGATGCGGCCAGCATTGTAGCCTGCGGCTAAGATAATCACGCCAAGGAAAATGTCAGTAGGAATGTGAGATACAGTTCCTGCAAGGAAGAACGCAAAGTTCATAACTAAAGCAAAGAACGCAGCGGCAGTTGTTAAGCAGCCTAACATTAATCCTAATCCGACTAAAACTTCTCCCCAAGGAACGATAAAGTTAAAGATATCAACGTTAGGAAGGGCAAAGCCTTTTAAGAATTCCACATACCAGCCATAAACAACGGCACCATCAGGACCTTTTACAGGGTTAGCAGTCACTCCTTTTAAAAATCCTGCGGCGTCGAATCCTCCTGTTAACTTATGAAAACCTGCGGTAAACCAAGAATACCCAAGATATAAACGTAAGACAGTTAAAATACCAGCGGCAATTTTGTTTTCTCTTAACCAATTTGCAAACATATGAAACATCTCCTTAAAAAGGTTTAATAAGTAATGAATAATTTCTACACTGTTAATATAGCAAATTTAATTTGAATTGAGAGGTTTTTGTACGCTAATTCACATATCGGTCAAAAAGCTTTGAACACTTTGTTACATGACGATATTGGAAATGCTGGAGGCCGAAATCGACTGATCTCAGGCTGAAAAGAATTCGGGCAGAACAAAATAAAATCGCCTCAGTTCGGCTGGAACTGAGGCGATTAATGGTTGTTAAGCGGTTTGTTTAATAGGTTCTTTTCCTTTGATTACTGCTTTACGGAAGAATGGAACAACCCAGCGGTCTAAACCGAAGTGACCGGCATTGTAGCCAGCAGCAAGAATAATCACGCCAAGGAAAATGTCAGTAGGAATATGAGATACAGTTCCTGCAAGGAAGAACGCAAAGTTCATCACTAAGGCAAAGAATGCAGCGGCAGTTGTTAAGCAGCCTAACATTAATCCTAAGCCGACTAAAACTTCTCCCCAAGGAACGATAAAGTTAAAGATGTCGACGTTTGGAAGGGCGAAGCCTTTAAGGAATTCCACATACCAGCCATAAACAACGGCACCATCCGGACCTTTTACAGGGTTAGCAGTCACTCCTTTTAAAAATCCTGCTGCATCGAATCCTCCAGTTAATTTATGAAAACCTGCGGTGAACCAAGAATACCCAAGATATAAACGTAAGACAGTTAAAATACCAGCGGCAATTTTGTTTTCTCTTAACCAACGAGCAAACATTTGAAACATCTCCTTAAAAGGTTTATAAGTTTTAAATAATTTCTACACTGTTAATATATCAAATTTAGTTTGAATTGAGAGCTTTTTGTTCACTAATTCACATATTCGTAAAAAAGCTTTGAACAATTTGTTACATACTGGAAGGGAAGATAATTTAGGAAAATTTTTCAAATAAACCTCTTGATTTAACTAATGTTATTAGTTAAAATAAAACTAACGATATTAGTTAAGGGGTTGGTCATAATGAGAATGATCAAGAAGGGATATTTGTATCAGGTAACGTTTATGGCGAATTTGTTTCCGGTGAATTGCTATTTAGTCGACGAAGACGACGGTTTAACCCTAATTGATGCGGCCTTAGGGTTTGGTGCAAAGGGAATATTGCAGGCTGCCGAGAGAATTGGAAAACCTATTACAAAGATTGTTTTAACCCATGCCCATGAGGATCATGTGGGAGCTCTGGATTTGTTAAAGGAAAGACTGCCGGACGTCCCTGTTTATATTTCGGTGAGAGATAACCGATTAATGTGCGGTGACCGTTCCCTAGATTCCCATGAAGATCAGACCCCGATTAAAGGCGGTGTGCCGAAGAAATTGAAAACTAGAGCCAATGTATTATTGAAGGAAGGGGATGAGCTTGGACACTTAAGGGTGGTTGAATCACCGGGCCATACACCTGGGTCGATGTCATTTCTTGATTTGCGGACGAAGGCCTTAGTAGCAGGTGACGCCTTCCAGACAAGAGGAGGCATAGCGGTTGCAGGGGATATAAGACCACTGTTTCCATTTCCCGCGTTCGGTACGTGGAGCAAACAAACCGCGCTAAAAAGTGCTAGCAAACTGGCTGAATTGAACCCAAGTTTACTTGCTGTCGGACACGGGGAAATGGTAGAAAACCCAGTTGCAGTCATGGCGATGGCTATTAATAAATTCGAACAAAAATTACGAAAAAAGGAGCACTAAAATGGCTAGACCGAAAGTTGGACTTGAATTATCCGCGATACTGGAAGTGGCAGGGGACCTTGCCGACCAATATGGCATGCAGGAGGTTACCTTGGCAAATCTGGCAAAAGAGCTGAACATTCGCCCGCCTTCTCTATATAATCATTTCGATGGACTGCCAGGATTAAGGAAAAAGCTGGCTATCTATGGACTCAACATGTTGTATGATGAATTGGCCCAGGCAGCTATCGGGGTGTCAGGAACCGATGCACTGCTATCGATTAGTAAGGAATATGTAGGCTTTGCCAGGAGACATCCTGGAATCTATGAGGCCACCTTGATGGCACCAGAACCGGAGGATGTTGATGTCCAGCAGGCGGGGGCAAAAATAGTCGACCTTTCCGTCCGGGTCCTGCAGGCTTTTCATCTCGAAGGTGATCTCGCCATCCATGCTGTAAGGGGACTGCGGAGTGTCCTGCACGGATTCTCGTCCCTAGAGCAAAGAGGTGGATTTAAGATGTCATTGGATTTGGATGATAGTCTGGAAATTGTCATAAGAGCGCTTATGGTTGGATTAGAGCAGCGTGGAAATTTTTAAGCTATGGGATGGGTGAAGGGAATCTGGTATAATAAAGGAAATTTTCGATTTAAGGAATGATCACTTTGCAAAGACAGGCGAAATTAGGATTAATGCTGGATGTGGAAACTACGGGGCTGGGACCGACTACTGATGAGGTTATTGAACTGGCCCTGAAGTTATTTTCTTACTGTACGGAAAGCGGTGAAATATTAGAGGTTTTGGAGGAAGACTCCTTTTTGCGAGAGCCGCTTTCGAACTCGGCACGCAGGAATTATGATAGGGCTTATCGGGTTCATGGAATACCATATGATTTGGTTCAGGGCAAAAGCTTTCATGATGTAAAAGTTAAAACCTATTTTCAACGTGCTGATTCTGTTTTTGCCCACAATGCTTCCTTTGACCGCAGTTTCCTTTATCACATGTACCCGGAAATAAATGACTTGCAGTGGTTCTGCACGATGAGGAATGTGCCTTGGAAACAGTACGGCTTTCCAAATGGCAAGCTGATTACCCTTTTGGAAGCCCATGAAATCACAAACTATCAAACACATAGAGCGATGGACGATATTACATATTTGATGGAATTGCTTAAGCGGACAAGCCCGAAAGGTAATCTCTATCTGCAAGAAGTTCTTGAATTTGGACCGATGAGAAAATACCAGCCGGCTGCATCAAGAGCGAAGATGGGTTAGTTGTATCCGATTTGTGCTGCCCAAACTATTGAAAAAACGAGTGTAATAGTCGCCAATAGGCGCCTGAGCTTCAGAAAAAAACGCATCGGTAAGCCCGATGCGTTTTTACTACCCATTAATAATCGTCCCACCATTCACATGAATCATTTGCCCGCTCATATAGGACGAATCCTCTGAGGCTAAGAAAACATAGCTTGGCGCCAGTTCATGAGGCTGTCCGGCACGCCCCATTGGAGTATCTGATCCGAAAGTGGCAACCTGGTCTGCCGTAAAGGTCGATGGAATAAGCGGAGTCCAGATTGGACCAGGGGCAACCCCGTTTACGCGGATTCCCTGCTTCGCCAATGAAAGGGCTAACGAACGAGTAAAGGTGACAATCGCTCCTTTTGTGGCCGAATAATCAAGCAATTGTTCATGTCCATGGTAAGCTGTTATGGAAGCCGTATTGATGATGGATGCTCCTTTCTTTAAAAAAGGAAGCGCCATTTTCGTCATATAAAAATAGGAGAAAATATTGGTCCTGAATGTTTTTTCCAGCTGCGCTGAAGTGATATTTAAAATACTTGGCTGCGGGTGCTGCTCCGCTGCGTTGTTGACCAAAATATCCAATCCGCCGAACTCATCAATTGTTTTCTTCACAACCTCTTTGCAATAGTCCTCATTGCCAATATCGCCAGAAAAGAGAAGACATCTTCGTCCTTCGGCTTCTATGATTCCTTTGGTTTCCTCAGCATCCTGATGTTCTTCTAGGTAAACAATTGCTACATCTGCACCTTCTTTAGAAAAATAAATCGCAACTGATTTTCCAATTCCACTGTCACCGCCAGTAATAATCGCGGTTTTTCCGGATAATTTTCCGGCCGGCTTATAGTTGGAATCAACGGAAATCGGCTTTGGGTTCATTTCACTCTCAGTTCCCGGCTGATGGTTTTGATGCTGCGGCGGAAACGTCTGCTTTTTTTGACTTTTATTGCTGCTCATTTTCTAACCCTCCATTGATTTTCATCTCTCGTTAGTGTTAGAAAAATGAGGAAAATTATGATGTTTAAAAATAAGTCTTAGTATTGGGAGGCTCTTTAAACAACAAAGGCTCTGTTGCAATTGCTGCAAACAGAGCCGCTTTGTGTATTATTCGTGGGGTTTTCCTTCCGTAAACACTTGAAAAAATATGCCAAATTTATCGATTACGGAACCATACGCAGGGCTGAAGAAGGTTTCCTGCAGAGGCATCTCCACTTTCCCGCCTTCTGAAAGGGCTTCAAACATCTTCTTTGCTTGCTCAGAATCATTTGTTGAAATGCAAATGGTCACTTGAGTCCCGCTTTGATGCTCCTGTCCAGGGAAGGTGTCAGAAAACATAATTTCAGACTCACCAACTTTAATGGTCGCATGACTTACCAGATCCTTGGCTTCAGCAGGCAGAGGATATTCTGGATTTTCAGGCATGTCACCAAAACTTTGCTGGAATAAAACTTGGGCATCCAGTGCCTGTTGGTAGAATTGAATTGCTTCCTTTGCATTTCCTGCCATTACTAAATAGGGTATCAATCTTACTGTCATGAACATTCACTCCCTGAATTAATCATAATTTAATTTATTAGTTAACCTTTCAATAATGAGGCCTCCAATGGCCAACAGCCATATAAAGAAACACAATTTCTATTATTAACCAATAAATTTATTATAAGACACAGAACTAATGTTCGCAATAACTTTTCTTGAAAAAAGATACAATCAACGAGGATTGGATGGTCTGGAATTTATTTTAGTGTTCCAATATATTTGGATTGCGGCCGGTAGATGGTATTGTTTTCTGCTTGCTCCAGAACGTGGGCTGTCCAGCCGACGATTCTGCTTGCAGTGAAGGTTGGTGTGAAAAGGTTTGCCTCCATGTTGATGGCTTTCATGATGGCTGCGGCGTAGAATTCTACATTTGTATAAAGGGAGCGGCCGGGTTTTAACTCCTCTAACACCCTTACTGCGGTTTTTTCTGCGTCCATAGCAAGATCAAGCCAAGCATCCTGGCCAACTAGCTCCCGTAATTTGGCCTTTAAGGCAATGGCACGCGGATCGTGGGTTTTGTACACACGATGGCCAAACCCCATTAATTTTTCTCCTCTTAATATTTTTTCTCTCATTACCTTTTCGGCATCACCGGCCGCCGCAATCTCATCCAAAAGTTCAATTACTCCTGAAGGGGCGCCGCCATGAAGCGGTCCTTTCATCGTTCCAATCGCTGATGAAACGGCTGATACTAAATCAGATTCAGTTGATGCCGTAACCCTTGCTGAAAAGGTTGAGGCATTCATTCCATGTTCAAGTGTCAAAATCATATACGTTTCGAGTACCTCCACATGGGCTTCTAGTGGGATCGAACCATTAAGCATATAAAGGTAATTAGCCACATGATCCAATTCATTCAACGGAGCAACAAACTCTTTACCTTCCAGCTGTCTTTGCCGGTATGCAATGATTGACGGGGCGAGGGCGGTAATACGAATAGCCTGTGACACAGTCGGCTTCCAGCCATAATTGAAATTCCCGGCTTCAGCTGAAATGGCTGTTCTCATCACACTCATTAGGTCCATACCAAAAGGGAGCAGGTCGATTAACTTTTTTATATTTTCCGGAAGTTCACGGTTGCTCTTTAACTCATTTTTCAAAGCTCGTAACTGAGCATCATCAGGTAAGTAGCCGCGCCAGAGCAGGTAGGCAACTTCTTCAAATGAGTAACGATTAGTAAGCCTTCCGATTTCATATCCCCGATAAATAAGCTCTCCCTTTTCACCATCAATATGACTGATCAATGTTTCGGCGGCGACAATTCCTTTTAAACCCTTCTGAATCATACAAAATCTCTCCTTCCTTTATTTGTTAATAGTTTATATAATAAATTTGATTAATGAAATTAAATAATTTTAAACGAATTGATTAATTTCTTTAATAAGGAGGAGAATATGGAATTCCAATGGCTTAACACGTTTATTACGGCAGCTGATTGTGGGAATTTCCGCAGAACGGCGGAAATCCTTTATATTTCACAGCCATCTGTAACGGTTCATATAAAACAATTGGAACAAGAGCTCGGTATTCAATTATTTGATCGGGATGGAAAAAAAGTAAAACTAACTGAAGCGGGGAGGAGATATTTGCTTCATGCCAAAAAACTGTTAAAGGTTTATCAGGGGGGACTCGAGGACATTCACTCATTTAGTCAAGGCTACACAACGAAATTTTCCATTGCCATATCACCTCTAATCGCAGATACCATCCTGCCATATGTTTTAAAAAGCTATACAAACAAGCATCCGGAAGTAGAGATCTCGGTTAAAATCATTGAATCCGTTGGTATCGAGGAAGCGGTATTAAGGGAGGAAGTTGATATCGGGCTGTCCTGTTTACACAGCCTTCATCCTGAATTGATTAGTGAACTTTTATATAGGGATAGGGTTATGCTGGTTGCGCCTCACGATGGGAGAGATTCCGAAACAGCGCCTCCGTTAGATGAAGAAGAGGTTTTAACATCGAACTATCTGTTAACCCATAATCACCCAGGTTACTGGGATGGTCTTTGCCATGCCGTAAAAACCAAATATCCAAAAGTAAGAATGATGAAAGTGTCACAGGTGCACATTACGAAAAGATTTATTGTCGAAGGGCTAGGGGTTTCCTTCCTCCCAACATCAACGGTCAGAAGAGAACTTCTAGAAGGCAGGCTTTTAGAAGTAAACTGCCAATCCATCCACCTGCCCGAAGCAAACACCTACGCCGTCATGAAATACGACCACTCCAAACAAAAAGAATTTCTCGAGTTTATATCAAACTATCGAATTTAAAAAACAGTGTCCGCCTGAGGCAGACACTGTCCACTAGCGGTGCCTGACACCACTCGTTAGTTCAATTTAGTTAAGTATCGGTCTGTCACGATGCTGCGGTGGTGGATTGCATGCCCGGCGATGATGTAGGCGATGGCGCGGGCGGTGACCTCCATGCCATTGGCGTTGCCGACATTTGTCCAAGCTGACTCTGGCATGTTCTCGACCAGAGTGATTGTTGCTTTTCTGACTGCGATGAAGTCAGCAAGAATAGATTGCAGCGGCAGCTCGCCCATTTGTGCTCCAGCCACATAATCATTTTCGTTAAAACCTGCCAATGGAGTCTTGTCGCCGCGGCCAACTCGAAGCAGGCGGTAGCTCATGATCCTCTCGGTATCTGCCATATGGCCAAGTACTTCCTTGATCCTCCATTTACCAGGTTCATAGCGGAATTGCGCATCTTCCTCTGAAATCCCTTCGAAAAGAGAAACCACTTTTTCAAGACTTTCCTTGAGAAACTGCAATAAATCTCCTTCTGGAACTAACTGAACATACGGTACATAATAATCTGGAAACTCATTGTTATTAGGACGCTGCACCATTCGAAAAACCCCTTTCAAAGATTCTGAAAAAATAACTATCTTCATTTTAGAATTTTTTTCAATTAAATACCATAAAAAAAGAGCTGCCGCCATAGGTAGTCCCCTTAAGGCAACAGCTCATAAAATTTATTTAAAGATTTTATCAAAATGAACGCGCTTGTTAATGAAATACATGACCGGCATGCCGACAGCCATCACAACGAATTCCCCAACTGCCGTTGTTAACCATGTAAACAGGAATGGCAGATCGAACGCTAAATGCAGTTCAATCGCAATGAGGAACATCGTAAAGGTGAACACCAATGTATTCACAATCATCCGTGTCCAAATTCCTTTAATGAACCGTGCACACAAAATCGTAATCACTAAAGCAATCAATGACTGCCCTACACCGAAAATAAGGTCATACGCCTTCATTGGTGAGAAGAATAAATTCGTTAAAAATACCCCTAAAATAATCCCGTATAAATACTTTTTGTTGAATACGACGAGATGGTTAAACATCTCTGAAACGCGGAATTGCACCTGGGTAAACCCGAATGGCTGAATTAATGCCGAAACCGTAATGTACAGCGCCGCAATAATTCCGTTTACAACGATTTCCCTTACCTTGCTGCTCGATGTGCCCGTCGCGTACTGGGCGTCTAGCATGTTTGTTGTTTTTTCCATATTCATTTCTCCTTAGTTTTTTATAGTGGGAGGTTCTCGAACCACTAAAGGTAAAATACTAACAAACTATTATAATATTACATAAAAAAATGGCAGTCAATGACAGTTTTTGGGATAATGGGAATATAAAAAATATTGTTGCGGAGGAGAACTATGTACGAATATAAATTTGAAAGAATTGAATTAAGCAAGTTAAGCGGAAAACCTAAGGAAGATTACCATGAAATCATTCAACAAAATGCCAAAAACGGCTGGAGACTGATCCAGATTTTTGCGCCGGGAATTGCGGCATATGGGTCTGCAGCTTATTATGAAGCCATATTCGAAAGAAAAATAGATTAAAGAAGGAACTAGCTTCTACTAGTATAAAGGAGGTCATTGCAAACAACGGAGAGAAATTGTAATCAAACTATTGGGGCTGACGAGGAAACTTTGTGTCAGCCCCTTTGCTTATATTTTCCTCTGACGGACATCTTTCAGGCAAAAAAAAGAATAATAAAGAAAGTACATAATTGATATTTAAAGAAAAGGATGATTTTTTAATGGAACGTAATCAACAAAGTTTCCCCGAAGGATTTCTATGGGGCGGCGCAACTGCTGCCAATCAAATAGAAGGCGGATTTCGAGAAGGCAATAAAGGTTTGAATATCTCTGATGTTCTACCTGGGGGGAAAGAGCGGCTTAAAATATTGATGTCACCTGGATTTAACTTTGAAATTGACCATGAGAAGTATAGGTACCCAAACCATGAAGCGATTGATTTTTACCATCGTTACAAGGAAGATATCGCTTTGTTTGCGGAAATGGGCTTCAAAGTATTTCGGATGTCGATTGCGTGGACGAGAATTTTTCCAAATGGTGATGAGCTAGAACCGAATGAAGCGGGTTTGGCTTTTTATGACCGGGTCTTTGATGAATTACATAAGTACGGAATTGAGCCCGTAGTGACCATCTCGCACTATGAAATGCCGCTGCATTTGGTCAAAGAATACGGAGGCTGGAGAAGCCGTCAGGTGGTTACTTTCTTTGAAAGATATGCAACGGCGCTTTTTAATCGCTATAAGGATAAAGTGAAATATTGGATGACCTTTAATGAAATTAATGGTGCCTTAAAGATGCCAATCATGAGTATGGGCTTCTCTCCTCGAAACGAAGAAGTCCGATACCAACAGACCTTCCAGGCATTTCACCATCAATTTGTGGCCAGTGCGATAGCCGTAAAAGCCTGTAAGCAAATCATTCCAGATGCAAAAATTAGCTGTATGATCCTGTTTGCACCTGTTTATTCCTACGATAGTAATCCGGAAAATGTCCTCTTTGCCTTAAAAGAAGAGGAACTGTTCAATTATTTTTGCGCAGATGTTCATGTGCGCGGCGAGTACCCAGCCTTCATTCAGCGCTTCTTTAAAGAGCATAGTGTTGAACTTGAGATTCAGGATGGGGACTTGGAATTAATCAAAGAAGGAACGGTAGATTATATTGGCTTAAGCTATTACATGTCCCGTACTGATAAAAAAGTAAAGGCTGAAGAGGAAAAGGCAAATGGAAATATTGTCGGAGGAGTGAAGAACCCATTCCTGAAAGCAAGCGATTGGGGTTGGGAGATTGACCCTGTCGGTTTGCGGATCAGCTTAAACAGGCTGTATGGAAGATACCAGGTGCCGCTATTTGTTGTCGAAAATGGGTTAGGGGCGTATGACCAAGTGGAGGAAGACGGTACCATCAACGATAATCACCGGATTGATTACCTCCGTGAACATATCAAAGCCATGGGAGAGGCAATTGAAGATGGAGTAGAGCTAATGGGCTATACAAGCTGGGGCTGTATCGACCTGGTCAGTATGTCAACTGGTCAAATGTCCAAGCGCTACGGCTTTATCTATGTCGATAAACACGATGACGGCAGCGGAACATTAGAGCGCAAACCTAAAAAGTCATATCATTGGTATAAAAATGTCATTGCTACCAATGGGGAGCAATTATAACAATAAAAAATCGGTATCTTATTAGGTACCGATTTTTTTACGTATAACATTAAGCTAGTGACCTTAGCCCAATCACACCAACGATAATCAAACCGACACTGACAAACCTCCCTATGTTTTTCGATTCATCGAACAAAAACATATTTATCAAAACCGCTCCAGCTGTGCCAATCCCAATCCAAACCGCATAAGCGATGCTGACCTGTAAATATTGAAAAGAGGTATATAAAAAGCCAAAGGAGGCACTGAACCCGCCAATATAGAGCACGCCATTTCTCAATGTTTTCTGCTGACTGTACAATTTTAACCCGCCGGCACCAATAATCTCACTTACACTTGCCAAAACGACAAATAACCACCCCACCTCAGGCAGCCTCCTTTGCCGTTTCTTTTTTCCCATCCGTGTTGTCCGCCAAATTCAAACCAATCACACCAAGCACAATAATCGCGATAAACAAAAGCTTGCCGCTGCTGAATCCTTCCCCAAAAAGGAAGACATCCATCATAACGGTCCCAATCGTCCCAACACCGGAAAAAACGGCATAAACTGTTCCAGTCGGCAATTCTTTGCAGGCTTCCGGTAGAAAGTGAAAATCGGTAAAAATAATCGCGATGACGATTGCCCACTGCCACCAGGTTTCAGCGACATTAAAGCCATATACCCACATTAATTCAAATAAACAAGTTAAAGCTACAAATAACCAAGCTTTTTTCAATCGTCTCACCTCATGAAAGCCAGCTTTTTTACAAGCTAGCTTAACCTATAGTATATTAGGATATCACAATCGCTAAAAAAATTGATTCAAACCGAATTAAACACAATGGGAAATTGTGTATTCGTTAGAAAGTGTGATATAAATCACGAAACACCGTCAGGTAAATCAGTATAATAATAAAAACAGGGAAAATTTTGCAGAGGAAGGTGTAGAACTTTGGAATACCAACTAAAAACACTTTATTCGGAAATCGGCGGCCAAGAGACGATTGATAAACTGGTGGAAGCTTTCTATCCGCGCGTCTATGCCGATCCTGATTTAGCTCCATTATTTGAAGGGGATATGGAAGAAATCAAACGGAAGCAGAAAATGTTCCTGCCGCAATTTACAGGCGGTCCGGCACTCTACAGCCAGGAATTCGGCCCTCCTGCAATGCAACACCGCCATCTCCCATTCGAAGTGACACCCAAACGGGCGAAATGCTGGCTTCGCTGCATGAAGGAAGCTTTCCAAGAAATCGGTCTTGACCAGATCCCAGCAGGACAGGCATTCTATGACCGCTTAACACAAGTAGCCGGCATTATGGTGAATAGCCCTGACCATGAATAAATCGTGAAGATCCTCATCAACACAGAGGATCTTTTTTATCCCAAATCATCCTGCATAGTTTTATTGATAAAAGAAATGATAGAAATTGGAGGTGCTTGAAAAATGGCAAAGAAAAACACTCCCAATTCAATCCCCTACAGTATTTGGGATACCAAATTAGATAATGAACAAATAAAAATGAACGAAAAAATTGCTGAATCAATGAAAGGCAGTATTGCAGAACAAAAATCAACGGAGCAACAGGATTAACAGGCAAAAAGCAGCCATTCGGTTGCTTTTATTTTGTATTGGCAGCCCTTTCAAAATGAGACCGTTGTGTTATGATGTAGGTGTTATTGAAGGGAAGGAGCAGCAAAAATGAATACAACTGACCAATGGTGGAAAAAAAGCGTCGTTTATCAAATCTATCCGCGCAGCTTCCGTGATTTGAACGGGGATGGAATTGGAGACCTTCCGGGGATTATTGAAAAACTGGATTATCTAAAATTACTAGGTGTCGATATCATCTGGCTGAGTCCGATCTATGATTCGCCCAACGATGATAACGGCTATGATATCCGGAACTATCAGGAAATCATGAACGAATTTGGAACGATGGCTGATTTTGACCGGCTTCTTGAAGAAATTCATAAGCGGGATATGAAGTTAATGATGGACCTAGTCGTCAATCATACTTCTGATGAACATGAGTGGTTTGTCCAATCGAAACAATCTAAGGACAATCCTTATCGTGATTACTATATTTGGCGGGAAGGCAAGGACGGAAAAGAACCTAATAACTGGGGGTCTTTTTTCAGCGGCCCGGCCTGGGGATACGATGAGGCGACGAATGAATATTATTTGCACCTTTTTTCAAAAAAACAGCCCGACTTAAATTGGGAAAACCCAAAGGTTCGCCAAGAGGTTTACCAGATGATGAAGTTCTGGCTGGAAAAGGGTGTCGACGGCTTCCGGATGGATGTCATCAACATGATTTCCAAAGCTCCAGGGCTTCCGGATGGAGTGCAGCATAGCGGGCAATTATTTGGTGACGGCGCTCCTTATTTTATGAATGGCCCAAGAATTCATGAGTTTTTACAAGAAATGAATAAAGAAGTATTGTCCCAGTACCCAACCATCTCAGTCGGGGAAATGCCTGGAACCACTCCAGAGGATGCAGTTCTTTATACGAATCCAAACCGCCGTGAAGTGAACATGATTTTTACGTTTGAGCATATGGACCTTGACAGCGCACCCGGTGGAAAGTGGAATCTTAAGCCTTTAAATCTCCTCGATTTAAAAGAAAACTTGGCCAAATGGCAAACAGCTATACATAACAGGGGCTGGAACAGCCTGTACTGGAACAATCACGATCAGCCTCGGATTGTCTCGCGTTTTGGCAATGACGAAGAATATCGGGTGGAATCAGCAAAAATGCTGGCCGCGTGCCTGCACTTTATGCAAGGAACACCTTATATTTACCAAGGCGAGGAAATCGGCATGACCAATGTGAAATTCAAATCTTTTGAAGATTACCGTGATATTGAGACGATTAATATGTACAATGAACGGACATCTCAAGGATATTCCCATGAGGAAATCATGGCCTCCATTTATGCAAAGGGAAGGGATAATGCTAGAACCCCGATACAATGGGATGATTCGGAACATGCAGGCTTCACCACGGGAACCCCTTGGATTAAGGTGAACCCGAGGTATCAAGAAGTAAATGTGAAGAATGCTCTAGATGATAAGAATTCTATATTTTATTTTTATCAAAAATTAATCGCCTTAAGAAAGGAACTGGACATCATTGTCGAAGGTGATTTTCAATTGCTGCTTGAAGACCACCCCGAATTGTTTGCTTATGAACGTAAATGGAAAGAAGAATGCGTGATTGTTATTTGCAATTTTGGGGATAAGGACGTGGCTATAGAGAATGAACTTGTGACAAGAATTTCTGATTACAACGTCATTCTTTCAAATTACGAAGGCTCAAACATAGAAAAACTCCGGCCATTTGAAGTAGTCGTTTTAACACGCTAATTAACCAGGGGCCTGAACCCGAACTGTCCTGATAAAGAGTGGGGATCCAGGCTCTGCAAAAAAATGTTTGCACATTTAGCCCAGAAGTGTTAATATGAATCTACCGATTAGTGCAAACGTTTTCACTAATTGCTACATAATGAGATAGGGGGTCTAAATAGACAAAGGCTGTTATACGCAGTTAAATTGAATTGTTGCCTGCTAGATTTATTATGTTTTTTTGCACTTTTGCGCAAACGATTTCGCAAAATAGTATTTTGATAGATGACAATTTCGACTTTCCTTTAACAAAGTAGTTAGATTTTTTACTATACGGAATTGTGCAAACGATTTCGCAAATCTTTACTAGAGTAACAGAAGTCGTATCTGTCAATACTACCAACATCTCTGTCAATATGGTAGCTGCGCAAAAGACGATGGACCAAAAATTATTATGCAAAGCATGGGGGTAAATGATGAACAAGAAAAAGTTATTTTCCGGCATAGGTGCAGGGGTTTTATCGCTAAGCCTTCTTTTAACTGGCTGTGGAAACGCTGATAAGGGCTCTTCCAACGAAAGTTCAAAAGGCAATGTGACAATTGATGTTTTCCAATTTAAGGTTGAATTTAAAAAGCAATTTGAAACAGTTGCTAAAAAATATGAGCAAGAACACAAGGGTGTAAAAATCAACATCACGACTGTTGGCGGCGGTGAAGATTATGGTGCGGCCCTTAAATCCAAATTTGCTTCCGGCAAAGAACCAGCCATCTATAACATTGGCGGTCCGCAGGACGTAGAAGATTGGCAGAAGAAACTTGCTGACCTTTCTGATACTGAAGCATCAAAAGCTGCCCTAAAAGGTACTCTTGACGGAGTATCAAAGGACGGAAAAATTCTTGGTTTACCGTACAACCAAGAGGGCTACGGTTTGATTTACAACAAAGCTGTATTTGAAAAAGCAGGCATTGATGCAAAATCAATCAAAAGTTATGCTGACCTAGAAAAAGCAGTTAAAACATTAGATTCCAAGAAAAAAGAACTTGGACTTGATGCGGTATTTGCTCTTCCTGGAAAAGAAACTTGGGTAACTGGTCTTCACTTATCCAATGCGTTCCTTGCTCCGGAATTTGATAACAACGTATTAAACGCATATAACGCGAAAAAGGTTGACTTCAAATACGGCGATGCATTCAAGAAAGTACTTGATCTGCAAAATGATTATTCTGTACAGCCAACTGTAAGCTTAGATTACTCTAAGCAGGTTGAAGAATTGTTCTCCCTGCAAAAAGTGGCATTGATCCAGCAAGGTAACTGGGTATATGGCTCTATCGAAGGCATTGACAAGGAATTTGCCCAAAAAGGCATCGGCATCCTGCCAATCCCTGTTGAAGGCTACAAAGAAGATGCGATTCCTGTAGGGATTCCAATGTACTGGGGCGTAAACAGCAACAAGGACAAAGCAACTGTTGCTGAAGCGAAGAAATTCCTAGACTGGCTATATACTTCTGACGAAGGTAAAGCAGCGGTTATCAACGATTTTAAATTTATCCCTGCTTATGATGGCTTTGATGCATCAAAAATCAGCGATCCGCTTTCAAAAGAAATTTATCAATATGCCCAAGATGGCAAAACAATCGGCTGGACATTCATGGGTTACCCAACTGGCTGGGGACAAAACGAGCTTGGCGTACAAATCCAGAAATACTTGAGCAAAGAAGCTAAGTGGGAAGATGTTGTGAAAGCTACTCAAGCAGCCTGGGAGAAATCCAGAAATAAATAATCAATGAACGCTGAGGCGTTGTTCTAACACAAATTTATAATGGGTCCTTAACAAAAGGACCCATTATTGTTTGAGAGACAAGCGGCTGGTTCGTAAGGAAGCTTCCCCTTATCAATCAGCCCCTTTTCTCTCATTATAAAACGAGAGATAGAGATTATTGCTTGGAGGTTTTTTACCATGATGCGTACTCGGGATTTATCCTATTGGCTATTTTTAGCACCGGTTCTGTTGGCCTTATCTATGGTTGTGATCGTCCCGCTGGTATTTGGTATATATTATTCTTTTACTAATTGGAACGGAATCGAAGTGGGCAGTTTCGTCGGCCTTGAGAATTATTTGGCCATTTTGGATGATAAGGAATTTTTAGATTCCATGTGGTTTACCGTGAAATTTTCAGTGGTTTCCATTATTCTGATTAACCTTTTTGGCTTATCTTTAGCCCTTATTGTCACTTCAAAAATTAAATCCAATAAGTTCTTAAGAACGATTTTCTTTATGCCAAACTTAATTGGCGGCTTGATTCTTGGTTTTATCTGGCAGTTTATTTTCATTAAAGTGTTTGCTGGAATTGGTTCAGTGTTTGGAATTCAAAGTTTAGAAGGCTGGCTTTCTACGACACAAACAGGTTTCTGGGGACTTGTCATTTTAATGAGCTGGCAGATGTCCGGATACATTATGGTCATCTACATTGCCTATTTGGAAGGTGTGCCTGGTGAATTGATAGAAGCAGCAGAAATTGACGGAGCAAGTCCATTCCAACGTCTCCGCTACATTATTTTCCCATTAGTTGCACCTGCTTTTACAGTCAGCATGTTCCTGACTTTGTCCAATACGTTCAAGCTTTACGACCAAAACCTATCGCTTACTGGCGGAGGACCATATAACTCCACACAAATGGTGGCAATGGAAATTTTTAAAACGGCCTTTACTGAAAGTGAAATGGCGTATGCGCAGGCAAAAGCGGTTATTTTCTTTGTGATTGTTGCTGTCATTTCCTTAACACAGGTATACATCAATAAGAAGAGGGAGGTTGAAATGTAATGAGGAAAAATAAATGGCCCATTGAGATCCTAGGTATTATATTAGGTCTTATCTGGCTCTCTCCCTTCTACTTAATGATTGTGAACTCCTTTAAAACAAAGCGTGAAATGTTCGAGGATACACTAAAGCTTCCGGCAGGCTTTAACTTCGATAACTATATCGAAGCCTTTACGGAGCTCAATTTTCTTCAAACTTTCATGAATTCCGTGTTGATTACAGTAGTCAGCGTACTGGTGATCATTGTTTTTTCATCGATGGCAGCATATGCTTTATCGCGGAATAAAAGCAAAATCAGTAGTTTTATATTCTTCCTGTTTGTTGCAGCAATGCTGATCCCGTTCCAATCAGTTATGATTCCATTGGTGACGATATTCGGGAAATTAGAAATGTTAAACCGGGCTGGCATTATCTTTATGTACCTCGGATTTGGCGCCAGTTTATCGATCTTTTTATATCATGGTACATTAAATAGCATTCCTAAATCATTGGATGAAGCGGCAACTATTGACGGAGCTAACCGCTTCCAAATCTTCTGGTATATCATCTTCCCAATGTTAAAACCGATTACGGTCACCGTTGCGATTTTAAATACGATCTGGATTTGGAATGACTACCTGCTTCCATCCTTGGTTATTAACCAGGAAGGGATGGAGACGATTCCGCTCAAGATGTTCTTCTTCTTTGGAGAGTATACGAAGCAGTGGCATCTGGCCCTTGCCGGACTAACCATTGCGATTATTCCAGTCATCATCGCTTATTTCTTTGCCCAGCGAGAAATTATTAAAGGGATTTCCGAAGGTGCAGTTAAATAACAAATTTACTATATAATAGAAGCAAACTTTATTGGCTTAGGGGGAAGAACTGTGGTAACGATTAAGGATGTAGCAAAGGCAGCTAATGTGGCGCCCTCAACGGTTTCTCGGGTGATAGCCAACAATCCGAGAATCAGTGAGAAGACTAAGAGGCGTGTGAAAGAGGTCATGGAGGAATTAGGATACTATCCTAATTTGCAAGCAAGAAGTCTGGCCGCCAAAAGCACCCAAACGATTGGTGTCATTATGCCGAACTCAGCCTATCATGCTTTCCGCAACCCGTTCTTCCCTGAAGTCTTACGAGGAATCAGCATGAATGCCCATGACAGCAGATACGGGATTTACCTTTCCACAGGTTCAACGGAGGAGGAGATTCACGAGGAAGTGCTGTCGATGGTAAATGGGAGACGGGTCGATGGGATTGTCATGTTATATTCACGGGTTAATGATCGCACCATGCAGTACCTTGCGGAAATAGACTTCCCATTTACCGTAGTGGGCCGGCCAAGCACCTATGAAGAACGAATTACGTATGTTGACAACGATAATATTTTTATAACTAATCAGGTGACAAAATATTTAATTGACCTTGGTCATAAAAACATTGCCTTCGTGGGCGGGAATTTGGACTTTGTTGTCGCTCATGACCGTTTAAATGGTTATCGAATGGCTTTAACAGAAGCGGGTCTTCCCGTAAATGAAGCCTATTTGGTTCATGAAAGGTTTGTTAATGAAAATGGACGGGATGCCATTCAATCTTTGATCAATTTGGAAGTGCAGCCAACTGCATTTGTCACCCAGGACGATTTAATGGCGTATGAAATCATCAGCCACTTGGATGCTTTGAACATCCGGGTGCCAGAAGATATTTCGATTATCAGCTTTAATAACCTTTCATTATCGGAGCACTCGAAGCCTCCATTAACGTCAGTGGATATCGGCACCTTTCAACTGGGCCAGGTGGCAACGCAATGTTTAATTGAAAAAATTGAACACCAAGACACCCTGCCAAAACGCATCACCATACCGACGAAGTTGATTGAACGGAAATCCTGCGCCCCCAAAAGCTAACTACTAACAAGTATTACAAATAGAAAGTCAGTGAGGAAGATATGAATAAATTATGGTGGAAAGAAGCGGTGGCCTATCAAATATACCCGCGCAGCTTTATGGATTCGAACGGTGACGGGATTGGCGATATCCAGGGGATCATCACGAAGCTTGATTACCTTAAGGATTTAGGAATCGACGTCATCTGGGTCTGCCCAATGTTCGAGTCACCAAATGATGATAACGGCTACGATATCAGCAATTATCAGGAAATCATGAAAGAGTTTGGAACGATGGAGGATTTTGATTTGCTTTTACAAGAAACCCACCGCCGAGGGATGAAGCTAATCCTTGATTTAGTCATCAACCACACGAGCGATGAACACCCATGGTTTGTTGAATCCCGCGCCTCTAAGGACGATCCGAAGCGCGACTGGTATATTTGGCGCGACGGTAAGGGCGGAAAGGAACCGAATAACTGGGAAAGCATTTTTTCCGGGCCTGCTTGGGAATATGATGAAACAACTGACCAATATTACATGCACCTTTTCTCAAAAAAACAGCCTGACCTTAATTGGGAAAATGAAGAGGTCCGCCAAGCCCTCTATCAAACAGTAAATTGGTGGCTTGATAAAGGGATTGACGGATTCCGCGTCGATGCCATCAGCCATATCAAAAAGGAAGCCGGCCTCCCCGACATGCCGAATCCAAAGGGGCTTCCCTTCGTTCCGTGCTTTGAAAAAATGATGAACGTGACCGGGATACACGATTTTCTTCAGGAGTTAAAGGAAGAGACGTTCTCCAAATATGACATTATGACGGTTGGTGAAGCAAATGGTGTCACCGCTGATGATGCTAAGGACGTTGAGCTTTGGGTCGGGGAACAGCAGGGCAAATTCAACATGATTTTTCAATTCGAGCACCTTGCCCTTTGGGATGCTGAGGTAAAAAAAGAACTGGATATAGTAGAATTTAAGGATGTCCTGTCGCGCTGGCAGAAAGGGCTGGAAGGGAGCGGCTGGAATGCCCTTTTTATTGAAAACCACGACAAGGCCCGCGTAGTCTCCACCTGGGGAAATGATAAGGAATACTGGCGGGAAAGTGCCACTGCCTTTGCTGCGACTTATTTTCTGATGCAGGGGACGCCATTTATTTATCAAGGCCAGGAAATCGGCATGACTAACGTCCGCTTTGATTCCATTGAGGATTATGATGATGTGTCGGCAAAAAATATGTACCGCTTGAAACGCGCGGATGGTGTACCACATGAGGACATCATGGAGATAATCTGGGCGAGCGGCCGCGATAATTCCCGGACGCCGATGCAGTGGTCAAATGAAGTAAATGCTGGATTTAGCGTCGGAACCCCATGGCTAAAGGTCAATCCAAATTATCGCAAAATCAATGTGGCGGCACAAGAACACGACCAGGACTCCATATTGAATTTTTACAAAAAAATGATCCGTTTGAAAAAGGCCAATGAAGTGTTTACGTATGGCACGTATGATTTACTTTTGGCAAAAGACCCACAAATATTTGCCTACACCAGAACACTTGGCAAGGAAAAGGTGCTGGTAATTGCCAACCTTTCAGATAGGAAGGCAAAGGTAAAAGGAGTTAACTTTGAAAATAGCTCCTTGCTGCTTCATAATTATGAAGTTCCAAAAACGAGCGAACCAATTTTAAAACCATATGAAACAAGGGTATATCGCTTGAAATAAAAAAAGACGATTCGGAAAGCCGAATCGTCTTTTTGCTTAAGTTGTTACACTGTTACTTTTGGTTTATCAGCTGCATTCTTTTTGCCAATCTTTCTAAGGAATGGTACTACCCAATAATCTAAACCAAATCGTCCTGCGTTATAGCCGGCTGCTAGAATGATAAAGCCAAGGAAGATGTCAGTAGGGTTATGAGATACAGTTCCGGCTAGGAAGAAGGCGAAGTTCATCACAAGACCGAAGAACATAGCTGCAGTTGTCAAACATCCAAGCATCAATCCAAGACCAACCAACATTTCACCCCAAGGGACGATAAAGTTGAAGAGATCTACGTTTGGCAGGGCCACACCTTTTAAGAAATCTACATACCAGCCGTAAACAACAGCTCCATCTGGACCTTTTACAGGGTTTGCTGTCACTCCTTTTAAGAATCCTGCTGCATCGAAGCCGCCTGTTAATTTATGAAGACCTGCTGTGAACCAAGCGTAACCAAGGTATAAGCGGATAACAAGTAAGATGGCTGCGGAGACTTTGTTCTCCCTTAAGAATTTGTTAAACATAACTCATTCCACCTTTCAAAATTTATTTGTTTCTTTCTACTTCCAATATATAGAATTTTTCAGTAAAAAACATGGCTATAGTAATAAGTTCAAAGTTTGTTCGAAATGTTTTGACAGTTCCTTGAACGGTACAAAATTCAAAGCGGATGCCCGCATTTTTTACCATTGGAAACGCCGCCATCTTTGCTGTAACAACAATTGTAAAGTTAGATGTTTTTTGTTATTTTAAAATTAATGATTTTCGAAGCGAAAAAAGGGGAAAGAACGTTGATGGAAATGAAATTGGCAAATTTTCGAATAAAGTGGATGATCATCATTTGTTTGCTTGTTTTTTCAGAGCTACTTGATTTAATTGTTTCTTTCAATTTTCCATCTATTAAACTATTTCACTTTACAACAATTGCTGTGATTGTATGTGCCATCCCTTTTCTCCTGATCACTTTAAAGGAAATGGGGAAAAAATCAGTAGAATATGAAAAAAATGAACAAAAGTTAAAAAATATTTATGATTCCCTAGATGTAGCGATTTGGTCCCATGACCTCAAAACCAATCAGCTTTTCATTACCCAAGGGATAGAAAAATTGTATGGAGTATCGTTAGAAGACTTTTATCATGACCATGCTTTATGGAAAAAGGTCATTTTTTCGGATGATTTACCGATCATATCTGAACGTGAGCATAAAATAGCACTTGGGGAAACAGTTACAAGTGAGTATCGAATTATCCGGCCTAACGGTGAGGTGAGATGGATTTATGACAGGGGTTTCCCGACTTTGGATTCCAAAGGAAACTTTGTTTATTTTAGTAGTGTACTTTTTGATATTACCGACCGGAAGGAAAGTGAGGACCGCTATCGCAGTTTAGTAGAAATGTCCCCTGACATCATCGCTGTTGTTAGTGAGGAGAAAATTGAATATATTAACGAGGCTGGATGGAGGATGATGGGCGCAGCCTATCCGGAGGAACTGATTGGCAAGTCGCCATTAAATTATGTTCCCAATAACATTATCCGGACAATTCGAAGGAGGGTTGGATCCTATGATAACCCTATTCAGGAAAGAGTAAGTTTCGAATTTCAGGTAAAACGGCTTGATGGTGAATTAATAGATGTCGAAATGGCTTCAACCCCAATTCTTTTCGAAGGCAGATTTGCTGTGCAAGTTGTCGGCAGGGATATTACGGAAAGGAAAAGGGCAGAGCAAACGATTAAAAAAATGGCTTACTATGACGCGTTAACCGGCTTGCCAAATCGAAACAGCTTTAAGGCCCACTTAACTGAGGCAGTAACAAATCACCAACACCAAAAACCGGCTGTGTTATTTTTAGACCTGGATCGCTTTAAGATTATTAACGATACGAAAGGCCATTCTATTGGGGATTTAATCCTTCAAATGGCAGCAGGCAGACTGCAAGGTGCAGTTCAACAGAATGGGATTGTTTCGCGGCAGGGTGGAGATGAATTTATCATTTTACTAGAAGACACCGATAAGGAGCAAGTGACCTATATAGCCGAAAAAATCCTAAATGCCTTTTCAAAGCCCTTCTCCGTAAATAATCAGGAATTCTTTGTTTCAACAAGTATAGGAATTAGTCTTTATCCTGAAGATGGCGCTGATGAGGAAAGCTTAATAAAAAATGCCGATACCGCCATGTATAAGGCAAAAGAGCGCGGGAATATCTTTCAATTTTATTCATCTAGTTTAAATGGAATATCAGTCCGAAAGATGGAATTGGAAAATGGTCTGCGTAAAGCATTGGAATTCAACCAACTGATGCTCTATTATCAGCCGCAATTTTCCTTGACAACCGGGGAGATCGTGGGAATGGAGGCATTAATCCGCTGGGATCACCCGGAACACGGATTTGTTCCACCCTCTGAATTTATACCGCTTGCTGAGGAGACGGGGCTGATTGTCCCAATTGGCAAGTGGGTTCTTAGGGAAGCCTGCAGACAAAGGAAGGATTGGAGCAAAGAGGGAATAGCGGATTTTCCAATCGCTGTCAATGTATCGGTACGCCAGTTCGAAGATGACCATTTTATTGAATATACTGCAGCGGTTTTGGAAGAAATAGGACTCGATGCAGGGCTTCTTGAATTGGAAATCACGGAGAGCATCATGCAAAATCTGCAAAGATCGTCTTACATCCTTCATCAATTGGAGAGGATGGGAGTGCTTTTATCCATTGACGATTTCGGGACGGGTTATTCCTCGTTAAGCTATTTAAACCGTCTTCCCATTCATAAAATCAAAATCGATAAATCCTTTGTTCAGGATGTACCTTTCCTTGCAAGCCAAGAAATGCTGGTAAAAACAATTATTGATATGGGGTTAAACCTGAATTATATAGTCATCGCAGAAGGCATTGAAACCGAACATCAATTGGAGTTCCTGCGGCAAAATGACTGTGCTGTCGGCCAAGGCTACTTATTCAGCAAACCATTACCTGCAGACGAGATTGAGATGTATCTTGAACGCAATAAAAGTGGTATCCGTTTTTAATGGGTACCACTTTTTATTTGGCTAATAAGAAAGTATAAGTGCAACTACGCCTCATGAACCGCCCTTAGGGGCTAGCCAGTCGGCGAGTTTTCTTTAGAAAAATACATTAGGCTGCCGCTCATAAGGAATTTATATAAAGATGCCGATTAGGGTAATTCATTGCCCCCATTTCATGTTAATAGATAAAGTGCAGCAGTCTGCAGGCTGAGCCTGATTGGCTGGCGTAGTGAGGATGAAAGCTACACCTGATGGCGTAAACCTTGTGCCAACAGGAATGGTGAGTCCAATCGATTTAATGAGGCTGTCAACCTCGGCGTGCTTCCCTTGCTGGGCAGCGTTCATGATTTTGCGGGCAAATCCGACATCACTAAGCCGATCGAGCAGCAGGCTCCCCTGCCTCATTAAAACACGGAAAGACTTGATGGATTGTTCAAAAATTTTCGTATCCACTGGCGGGTAGGCCCTTGGCGGAGGAAAGTGTATGGTGTAGGCAGGATAATATGTCATTGGCGGATTTACAGGATAATGAAAAGGGTTGTAATACATCATAACACTCCTTTTATAGCAAAACAGCATAGCAGTATACGGTATGTTTAAGGCGGAAATTTGGTTCCTAGCGGCAGAATCGTGATGCATATCACCGAAATGATTGTCCGTTTTTGTTAAATTGTAAATAGATTCGAAATTTTCCCTAAATTGGAGGGCGAAAGGTGACAATCAAACGGTTAGCATTTATTTGTATGCTTCTCACGTATTTCTTAATTGTGTTTGGCGGCTATGTGGCTTCCTCTAATTCCGGAATGGGCTGTGGGCCGGAATGGCCGTTATGTAATGGGGAAGTAGTTCCTGTATTAAAAGGGGCCACCTTAATCGAGTTTGGTCATCGGGTAATTGGTGCGCTTCTTGGAATTCTATCCCTGGTGCTATTTGTGAAGCTTTTCAGGTCAAAGGAGGAGCAAGTTGTCCGTTTAGCCGCTTTTTCGATGTTAGGGCTTCTTATTATTCAAATCCTACTTGGTGCGATTGTTGTAGTCCGCGATTTGCCATCCATCATTATTACCATCCATCTCATCATCGCTTTTGCTTTTCTTGCTTGCTTAATTTGGATTTGGAGATACCCGGGATTTCAAAATCAGGCTAGTCGGGTTGCTTACATTACTGAAAAGGCTCAAACCGCTACTATCCATTTGAACATATTACTCATTCTTCTGACATGTACACTTGCATTTGGCGCTTATATTAAACATGAATCGTTTGGTATGGCTTGCGGGTGGCTTGGCTGCCGGCAAACATTTTTTCCTTCAAGCACACCAGAGTTGTTGCAAACTCTCCACCGTGGTCTTGCCGGTATTTCCGCAGTTTACATCCTATTTTTGACATACTGGTCTTTTTCAAAAAACTGGGGAAGGAGTCTTCAGAAACGTTTATTGTTGGGGACATTAACTGTCTTATTTCAATTGGTTATTGGTGCAGCCGTTATTGAAACTTCGATTTCCATCCCGTGGGCTGTCCTTCACCTTGCTATTGGAACCGCCCTGTTTGCGATTGTCAGCGAGGCAAGGATTTATTTAAGTGGAAGAGCAGTTGTGCCGGTTTCCGGCCTTAAAGAGATTAGACCGCAGGGAGACAGGAAAAGTTTTGACTAATTTAATTCAGAAGGCGCTTGAAAAATGACTTTTCAAGCGCCTGCGATTTTTTAGAAATTATAAATGCTTTGCCTTTCCGCCATACACCGTTTTCTTTTTCCGCCGCGACTGATGAAGGAATTCCTCGAGCGCCCCAGAGCCAAATAACACCCCAAATAAAATAAGGAGGAACCCAAGGATCTGCGCTACGGATATATTTTCTCCAAGAATCGTCACCGCGCCGACTAAGGTAAAGAAGGGCTCGAAGTTGATGAAGATGGCTGCTTCCGTTACGCCAACCTTGCTTACCGCATAATTGTAAATCATATGGCCAATCGCAGTGGCGAATACGGCGGAAGCAAGAAAAATCATCCAAATACCGAAGGACCCGTTAGATAATTCCTTTAACCCGCCTGGCTCCATAACTAAACTTAGGAAAAATAATACAATCGACCCGAAAAGCATCATGTATCCAGTCAATAAGCGGGGGTCCAATGTATCGGAAACTTTCTTTATCAGCACAAAACTATATGCCTGTGTAAGAATCGATAAAAAGATATACAGGTCCCCAAGGGAAATACTGCTTAAGGACAAACCGCCATGTCCTGCCAAAACAATAAAGGCAACCCCAGTAAAACCTAAGATGATTCCCATAACTTTTACTAACGTTACCCTGCTCTTTAAAAAAATAAATGCCAGAATGGCCGACAAGAGCGGTCCTAGCCCTAGGATAAGTCCACCGTTTGATGCAGTGGTTTTGGCTAAACCAATCGACAAAAAGAAATGGTGACAGACCACGTTGAAAAATCCAGCCGCAGCGATATAACGGAGTTCCTTTCTAGTCGGTATTCGGACCTTCTTTAATAAGGCTAGGATAGTAAAGACAGATATTGCTGCGGTGAAAATCCGTAATGACGTTATCGTAACGATAGGAAAATGCGAGACAATCACTTTGATGCCGACAACGTTAAAACCCCATGCTGCCATCACTATAACGAGCAGCAAATACATCTGGAATTTTTGCTCTTTTGCCATATCCCCACTTCTTTCTTTTTCCGTAAAATATAATGCCAACATTATACAATAATGGCAGTCATTTTTGTTCAGCTTTTTTTCGGCTAACGAAAGATATTAACCCCTCAAATAATAAAATTGTGTTATTCTTTTGAATGGGGGTGTTTGTAATGTCAGTGAAAAAAATTACAGCTAAAGAGCTGCATAAAAGATTGCAGGCACGAGAAAATGTTATGATTTTAGATGTCCGTGCAAACGAGAAATACAACGAGTTTCACATAGAAGATTCCCATGTAGAAAGCCGCAATATTCCAAAAACGGAAATATTTGAACTTGAAGAAAATAAGGACAAACAGCTTACCTTACCGAAAGACAGAGAGGTCATCGTTACCTGCACGACCGGGAATTCGGCAGCAAAATGCGCGAATATCCTTGACCAGAAAAATTACCAGGTCACGCTATTGGAAGGCGGCGTTACAGCCTGGAAGGACTTCTTAAAGTCACTTGAAGATTAAAAAAGGGAGCGACCCTTTATGCTGCAAAAATTGAATAAAAAACTAGAGAAAATTATGCCATTTATAACCCCGGTTAGTGTTATAACCGGGGTTATCTTAAGTGATTATATAAAGGATTTTTCCTTTTTAATCCCGTGGATTTTCGCTTTTATGACCTTTGCCGGAAGCTTAAACTCCAATTTTAAATCGTTGAAGGATGCGATGCTTCATCCTTTTCCAATCATAATTGCAATGCTGATTCTCCATATTATTATGCCGCTGTTTGCGTTGGGAGTGGGGCATATCACCTTCCCGAATGATGCCTATACCATTACGGGTTTAATTTTAGGGATGGTTATTCCAACAGGCATTACGAGCTTTGTTTGGGTTTCTATTTATAGAGGGAATATTCCGCTTGTGTTATCCATTATTTTAATCGACACCTTGTTATCACCAATCATTGTTCCATATTCTCTCTCGGTTTTTATGGGACAAAAAATCGAAATGGATTATGTCGATATCATGAAAGGATTATTGGGAATGATCGTGATCCCATCCATTATCGGCATGCTGTTAAATCAGTGGACAAAAGGAAAAATAAATCAACAATTAGGGGTAAAGCTTGCCCCATTTTCAAAAATCAGTATGGGTGTTGTTGTGATGCTGAATGGAGCGGTTGTTGCTCCCTATCTAAGAAATATTGACCTTAAACTAATCGGCATTATGATGACAGTCTTTGTTATTGCACTGTGCGGATATTTGCTTTCTTTTTTCCTTGGGAGGCTTTTGATTGGCGACCGGGACACGGCTATCACCTTGACCTTTTCAGGGGGAATGAGAAATATTAGTGCCGGGGCTGTCATCAGCGTCACGTATTTCCCGCCGGCGGTGGCCGTTCCGGTAGTGGTAGGAATGCTTTTCCAACAAATATTAGCGTCTTTAAATGGACATTTTATCGCAAAATACTACCAAAAAGGCGCGGAAAAGCAGGATTCAGTTGCTGTCTAGAAAGAAGGAAATTTTATCATGAAGGAACAAACAATAAAGGATAGCGGATTGATTACTAGTGTCCAGGGAATTCAGTGGGCTGTTTTTATGTTAACGAACGTAATTGCAGTGCCGGTCGTTGTTGGAGCAGCCTTTCATATGGCACCGGCTGAAATCGCTGACTTTATGCAGCGCATGCTGTTTGTAACAGGAATTGCTACCTTAATTCAGATTTTTTTCGGCCATCGTCTTCCCCTTGTGGAAGGGGCAGCAGGAATGTGGTGGGCCATTTTTATTCTGCTTGGGACTATGAGTATCCCGGCCAATCAAGGAAATGTGCTTCAGCAATTAGAAATGGGGTTAATCATCGCCGGAATATTACTGGCCATTATAGGATTTTTGCCGATTATTGAAAAAATACGCCTCCTATTTACACCGATTGTAACTGGCGTTTACTTAATATTGCTGGTCAGTCAATTGAGCGGTTCGTTTTTAAAAAGCATGCTTGGCTTCACTGCCACTGGCCATTTAAACGGAAAAATTACACTTATTAGTTTCCTTGTTATTTTCATTATTTTATTCATATCTTTGAAAACCAATGGCATATTAAGGAGCTTAGGACCGCTTGTTGGAATCATTGTTGGCTGGACTATGTTCCATTTCCTCGGTTTGATTGATACAAATCAGTCCTTCGAGCCCTCCAGATGGTTCAGTATTCCGAAAATGTTTGCTTGGGGAACCCCGAAGTTTGATATTGGGATCATACTTACCACTCTCCTTACTTCGGTCGTCCTCATTTCCAACGTGATCTCCAGCGTTTTGGTAGTTGGACTGGCTTTAGAAAAAAGGGTGAAGCCTAATCAGTATCAAAAGGGGATTTTTGGGAATGGAGTTGGTTTATTCTTCTCCGGACTCTTTTCCGTAGTGGGCGTCATCCCGCTGGCTATTTCTGCTGGATTCATCATGACCACTGGCATTAAAAAATTGCTCCCACTTATCATTGGGGCGATATTAATCACTGTGTCAGGATTTTTTCCATATATAGGAGGATTTTTAGCAACCCTGCCCTTAGAAGTCGCTTATGCTTCCCTCTTTACCATGTTTACACAGTTGCTTGGCTTTGGTATCCGTGATTTAATGGGGCAAGAGCCGACGGGACGGAACCTGATGGTGATTGGAATTTCCTTAATGACAGGAATCGGCATCATGTTTTTACCGCCCGAAGCGTTTGAAAATATCGCTCCTTGGCTGCGGAATATTGTTTCCAACGGACTGCTCATAGGCCTTATTTTATGTTTCTTATTAGAGCATTTGGTTTTTCAAAAAAAGATGATTCGACAGACCTCGTAATCCCTTCCTGCTTGATGGAAGGGATTTTTTATATTTGTTTTTGGAGAAAGTAATAAAGAAATTTTTATTGACATGAAACCAAATGGTTTTATATAATCAAAAATGTGAAACCGAATGGTTGTATATTCTTATTAGAAAGCAGGCGAATTGGTATGGTAAATACACTAGAAGATATCAAGAAATCGATCGTTATTGATGCACCAATTGAAAAAGTATGGGAGCACGTTTCTACGGCTGAAGCGATTGGGGAATGGTTCATGCCAAACGACTTCAAACCGGAAGTGGGTCATGAGTTTCACTTGCAATCTCCATTTGGCCCATCTCCTTGTAAAGTAACCGAATTTGATCCGCCCAATCGTCTTTCATTTAAATGGGATACAGAAGGCTGGTTTGCATCCTTTATTTTGAAAGATTTAGGTGGGAAAACGGAGTTTACGTTAATTCATGGTGGCTGGAAGCCTGCTGATGAAGTCATCGGTAAAGCCGGTCAAAAATCTGGTGTCATTCGTGAACACATGTCTGGCGGCTGGAGTGGCATTATCGAAAAGTTAAAAAGGATTGTGGAGGGCTAAGTGTCTGCAGCAGCACAAAAGCATGATGTGTTTCAGGCAATTGCTGACCCTACCAGGAGAGAAGTGCTAAAGCTTCTTTCTGAAAAAGAATTGCCGATTTCGGAAATTACATCGCATTTTTCGATAAGCCGGACGGCTATTGCCAAGCATTTGAAAATCCTTTCCGAGGCGGAATTGGTCAGCGGACGAAAGGAAGGCCGTGAAAAAATTTACCGGCTCCATCCTGAACCGCTCTCGGAGCTAAAGCAGTTCTATGACCAATTCTGGAACAATAGGCTTTCTGTGTTGAAGCATATCGTGGAAACGGGCAGGGAAAACAGCGGCCTAAAAGTGATTCAATCAGAGACAGAAAAAAAAGAACCTTAATAGGGTTCTTTTTTGTACTTTAGGGCAAACCAAACGTTACTCTGCATCGATCGAGATATGCTGAAACTTGGAAACCTGAAACAAGCCTTTGTCGGTTAGCTTTAATTCAGGTATCACCGGCAGTGTTAAAAAGGAAAGAGTTAAAAATGGGTTGAACTGGCGATTTGCTCCTAACTGGTTTAGTGCACCATGGATATTGTTCAGATTGGCGTAAACCTCTTGATAGGAGCGGTCCGACATCAATCCCGCGATGGAAAGCTTTAATGCTGCAAGGACCTTGCCATCTTTTACAACTACCATTCCGCCTTGCATCTCCTTAATAGTTTTGGCGGCCATCACCATATCACGATCGTTTGTGCCGGCGATTACAAGATTATGGGAATCATGGGCGATTGTAGTCGCAATGGCACCGGATTTCAGCCCTAGACCTTTGACAATTCCCAAACCGATAAAACCACTCTGGTGATGGCGTTCAATCACGGCCAATTTTAGCTGGTCTTTATCCAAAGAGCATTGAAAGAAACCGGACTCATTTGTTTCCACCTGTTCAACGATATGACGTGTCACCAGGCTATTTGGAATGATTTCGATGATGTTTGCCTTATGGGATTGAACCGGAATTTGAAATTCATCCTCGGAAATTTCATGGAAATGAACCGTATGGGTTAAAGTGCTTGGGAGTTCCTGCTGGCTGCTTTCTGGAAAGTGTACGATGGCTCCTTTTTTGACCACAGCTGTCCCGTCCTTATAAACATCGGCAATTTTAAAACTTTCAAGATCCTCCATGATGATGAAATCGGCTTTATATCCGGGAGCGATAGCCCCTTTTTCCTCAAGTCCAAAACATTCTGCCGCGTTGATCGTTGCCATTTGAATAGCGGTTATTGGGGAGATGCCGGATGAGACCGCCAGCCTAACATTGTGATCGATGCTTCCTTCATGAAGCAGGTCGTCTAGATGTTTATCATCTGTCACGAATAAGCAGCGTCGGGCATTATGTTCATTTACGACGGGGATCAATTGACGTAAATCCTTGGCCACAGTCCCTTCACGGATCATGACATACATTCCCCGCTTGAGACGTTCCTTTGCTTCTGCAGCGTTGGTACACTCGTGATCGGTTCGGATGCCGGCAGCCATGTACACATTTATATCATTTGCGGAAAGACCTGCTGCATGGCCATCAATTTTTTTCCCAAAAGCTTTAGAAGCAGCAATCTTTGCGAGCATATCCATGTCACAGTTAACAACTGCAGGAAAATTCATTATTTCAGCCAATCCTAGAACCTTTGGCTGCTGAAAAAAAGGTTTTAAATGTTCGGCATTTAAAACAGCACCGGAATGTTCGAACTCAGTCGCAGGGACACAGGAAGGGAGCATAAAGTAAAAGTCAAACGGCAGGTTTTCGGAAGCATCAAGCATATATTGGATTCCTTCGGTACCCAGAACGTTGGCAATTTCATGTGGATCTGCGATAACAGTCGTTACACCATGCAAAAGAAGAACTTTGGCAAATTCGGAAGGTGTGACGATGGATGACTCGATATGAACATGTCCATCGATGAAGGCAGGAGTTAAATAAGCCCCATTCGCATCAATCACCTGTTTCCCCTCATATGTGCCAATGCCCGCAAAGTAACCATCTGCAATCGCAATGTCCCCTTCAATCATTTCCCCATTAAAAACATCGATAATTTTTGCGTTTTTAATAACTGTATCGGCTGGTTCTTTGCCGGATGCAACCGAGATTCTTCTTGCCAATTGTTGTCTTTCCATGCGCACCATCCCCCCTGAACTCTATATCTGACATATATTCTTTCCATACTAGTATTCTGTTAGTGTACGTAATTATTACAAGGTGCGATAAAGTCCTTCCAAAAATAAAACGGACTGCAAAATTGAATATATACGATTTAAATGCTAGGTTATAACCGCCGGCTTTTTTATGATACAATTTCCTTAAAAAAGGAGTCGGCCAACATGAATATCATTGACCTTCATTGTGATGCATTACTTAAGCTTTCGGAAGGTAAAGGTAAGCTGCGCTTTGCCAATGCCCCGGAATTAGAGACAAACAAAGCTCGCCTGCAGCAAGGCAAAATCAAGGCACAGTGCTTTGCGATCTTTATCGAACCGGATATCCCATCCGACCAAAAGTTCCAGGCAGCGCTGGAGCAAGTTGATTATTTTTATAAGGAAGTCTTAGGGGAAAATCCCGATATGGTACATATAAAGAATTGGGCTGATTTTGACCAGCTCAAAATTGGCCAGATTGGCGCGATGCTGACGCTTGAAGGTGTCGACGCAATTGGCAATGACCTTATGAAGTTGCGTACATTGTTCCGATTAGGTGTCCGTTCTGTCGGTCTTACCTGGAATAACGCCAATTTGGCGGCTGACGGTGCCGGCGAGCCGCGCGGGGCGGGGCTTACACTATTTGGTAAGGAAATCGTGCAATTAAACAATGAACATCAAGTCCTAACGGATGTATCTCATTTGTGCGAAAAAGCATTCTGGGATGTCATAGAACTTGCAGATTACCCGATTGCGAGCCACTCCAATGCCAAATCCCTTTGTAACCACCCCCGCAATTTAACTGATGAGCAAGCTGCGGCAATGTTCCAAAAGGGCGGACTGATCCATGTCGTCTATAATCCGCCATTTATTAATGAATCTGGGGATGCGCACATAAGTGACCTCATCAAGCATATTGACCATTTCTGCTCCCTTGGCGGGGTAAAACAAATTGGTCTAGGGTCGGATTTTGATGGAATCTCCCAATTTATCATTGATTTAGAGAATGCTTCCAAATCGCAAAATTTGCTCAATGAACTTTTAAAACATTACAGTGAAGAAGAGGTTAGGGGCTTTGCCTCACAAAACTTTCTTGACCACCGGCCGGGTGCAGCACGATGAAAATACGCGAAATGGGTATAACCATTGGAAAGCTTAATACTGGCGAAAAAAATTGCATAACTGACGTCCCAGGTGTAATGGTTGGGCACGTGACACTAGATTATCCTTTAAACGAAACAGGCACCGACTATGTCTGTACGGGAGTAACCGCTATTTTACCCCATAGTGGAAACATGTTTAAAGAAAAAGTGACGGCGGCAAGCTGTGTCCTGAATGGTTTTGGCAAAACAACCGGACTCGTACAGGTAAATGAATTAGGTGTTCTCGAATCGCCGATTATGTTAACAAACACCTTTGGAGTCCCGGCGGTGACTCAAGGCACGATTGAATATATGCTGGAGGAAAATCCAGAAATCGGTGATACGACTGGAACCATCAATATTGTGGTGGGGGAATGCAATGACAGCTATTTAAACTCAATTCGTAAGTTTCCGGTTAAACCAGAGCATGCCATTGAAGCGATCAATAAGGCCTCCAATCATCAAGCTGAAGAAGGGGCCGTTGGTGCCGGAAAAGGCATGGTCTGCTTTGGGTACAAGGGCGGGATAGGGTCATCATCCCGAGTGGTATCAGGCTATACAGTGGGCTGCATGGTCCTCAGTAATTTTGGCAGAAAAGAAGATTTCCGCGGCTTTCAATATGAAACCAAAGGCGGACTCTCTGAAACCGCTGACGGTTCCATTATTATCGTTTTGGCGACCGATGCCCCATTGAGCGACCGGCAGCTAAAACGCGTGGCGAAGCGTTGCGGAATTGGTCTTGGGCGGACAGGTAGCCATTTCAGTCACGGCAGCGGCGATATTGTGATTGCCTTTTCAAACGCTCATAAAATTCCTCATTTTTCAGATGAGACGGCAGAAACACGGACACAGCTGCGCGAACACCATCCCATTATGAATCAGCTATTTGCCGCAGCAGCTGAAGCGGCGGAGGAAGCGATTCTTAATTCCTTGACTCAGGCCGTTACCACACATGGACGGGAAGGCCATGTTGTCGAAGCTATTTGTTTAAGGAAAGAAGGAAATTAAATGTACCTTTCAATAAAAGAAACAGCAGAGTTTTTATCCACATCAGAAGCTGACGTTAAAAAGCTCATTCAGCAGAAAAAAATCCGCGCTCTTTTTGACGGCAGTGATTACTTAATCAACAAGGAACAATTTAACACCCATCTAAAACAAATGGAAAAATACAAACAGCTTGTAGAGGAAATCTTGAGTGAACCCATACCTGAAGACTTGGACGTAAAGGATGAGGATTAATGGCAAATATTTTTTTAAAGCGAGTATATGAGCCTTACGATGAATCGGATGGGTGCAGGGTTTTGGTGGACCGGCTTTGGCCAAGGGGGATTTCGAAGGATACGGCAAGGCTCGATCATTGGTATAAAGAGATCGCGCCAAGCCCAGATCTTAGAAAGTGGTTTTGTCACAAACCGGAGCTGTTTGACGAGTTTCGCAGCCGTTATATTCAAGAACTCCGTACTGATGAGGAGAAGCTTCGATTAACTAGTCAAATATTTGAGATGGCAGCTTCTCAAAACGTAACGCTTTTATATGGCGCGAAGGACACGGTCTATAACCATGCGGTGGTTTTGTATGAGGAGTTAATGGAGAGAGGGGACATCGGGTGAAAAAAATATTTTTCACAGCACTGTTGTTAGTGTTATTCCTATCTGGATGTTCTTCCAATTATCAAGCCAATAAAACGGATAAGAAAGATGCGAAAGTGGAATTAACTATTTCCGCTGCCGCAAGTCTGCAAGATTCCTTGAATGATATTAAAGCAAGCTTTGAAAAAGCCCATCCCAATGTACAAATAAATTATAACTTTGGTGCTTCTGGAGCGCTGCAGCAGCAGATATCCCAAGGCGCGCCTGTAGATTTGTTCTTTTCCGCTGCAGAGGATAAATTTAATTTATTGGTCCAAAGAGGCGATATTGAAAAGAAAAACAGTGTTAATCTTGTGGGAAATGACCTGGTGTTAGTTGTTCCGAAGGACAATAGCAAAGGTATTAATAATTTTAAAGATGTTTCGCGCGCGGAAAACATTTCGGTTGGTACCCCGGAATCGGTGCCTGCTGGAAAATATGCGCAGGAAACATTCGAAGCATTAAATATTTGGAATTCCCTTCAAGGTAAAGTGGTCTACGCAAAAGACGTCCGCCAAGTCCTTACCTATGTTGAAACCGGCAATGTGGATGCGGGAGTTGTCTATAAAACCGATGCCTTAACCTCCAAAAAGGTTAAAATAGCAGCAACGGCAGGGAACAACACCCACACACCCATTATCTATCCGGTAGGTGTTGTAAAAGAAACGGCACATCCAAAAGAAGCCGAGTTGTTTCTCGAATATCTTCAAAATCAAACATCGATGGACATTTTTAAAAAATACGGATTTAAAAACATACATTAAGCATGAAAAAAGCCTGGACGCGTCCAGGCTCTTTTTCATTAGATGACATATAAAAACACGCACATAAAATGGGCCAAGCTTCCAAGCATAATGAAGATATGGAAAATTTCATGGAAACCCCAATTTTTAAATTGCAAAAACTTCGGCTTTGCTCCGTAAATGACGCCGCCAACGGTATAGAAAATACCGCCAAGTACCAGCAGGAATAGGCCGTATGGATTAATGCTGCCGGAGAGCGGCGAGAAAACAAAGACCACCATCCAGCCCATTGCAATATAAAGGGCCGTTGAAATCCAGCGCGGGCAGTGAAACCAAACCATTTTAAAAACAACGCCGCAGATGGCGATTGCTGCAATAATCGAAAAGAGAACAGCACCTGTTTTTCCATTTAAGCTGATAAAACAGAATGGAGTGTACGTACCGGCAATTAGGATAAAAATCATCGAATGGTCAAGTTTTCTTAAAAAAGCAATCACTTTATCCCGCGCAATGACCATATGGTAGGTTGCCGAGGCTGAATAAAGAAGAATCATGCTAATACCAAAAATGATGACAGCGGCAATGGCAAGGGGCGAATGGGAAGTCAGTGAGGCTTTAATCACCATCGCCAACAGTCCGACAAAAGACAGAATCGCACCCGTCAAATGAGTGAGTCCGTTAATGGGCTCCCGAATATACGCATTCATTTTGTAACACTCCTATTCCGTTACGTAGTTTTGATAACTACATATAATGATACAAGTATATCAGAATCTAGTCAACGTCTATGTCTTCAGGTATAATAAAAAATATTAAGAATTGAACGGGGTTAACAGTAATGGAAAAAATCAATCAAATCATTGAAGAACTTGATTTGGAAGCGAATTTGCCGTTGGATGAGATTCCAAAGATAGATTTATATATGGATCAGGTCATCCAGCTTTTCGAAAATAAATTTGCGGAATCGAAGCGTAACGATGATGAAAAAATTCTTACGAAAACCATGATTAACAATTACGCCAAAGGAAAGCTTATTTTTCCTATTAAAAATAAAAAATACTCCAAAGAGCATCTCATCCTTATTAGTTTAATCTATCAACTGAAAGGTGCTCTATCAATTAACGATATCAAAACGACTCTTGATGGGATTAACAAAAGAATAATAAAGGAAGATATCGATTTAGATTCTTTCTATAACAGTTATCTAAATTTGACTGCCCAAAATGTCTCCGATTTCAAAGAGGAAATGACAAGAAGAGGGTTGGAGGTAAAGGAAGAAATCGCTGAAGGGCAGGAGGATACGTCGCCCTACCTGGAACGGGTGTTGATGATTTCGTCCCTTGTCCATATGAGTAATTTATATCGAAAAGCGGCAGAGAAGCTCGTTGACGGCATCATGATTGACAAAGAAGGAAAGCGCCAGAGATCATAATGGTCTCTGTTTTTTTTATACATAATCGGTGAAAATTTCTTCCATTTATACTATAAAAAGAGAAAATAATTTACGAAACTTCATGAGTATGCTATATTTTGTTTGAAAGCGGTTAACAATAAGAAATCAATTTATGAAGGAGCCGATAAAGATGATTGCCGATCACATTAGTAATTTTGAGTTATATAAAGGGATAAACGAAAGAGTGAATCGTGCCATTCATTATATTCAAACCCACAATTTTTCAAGCCTTCAAACAGGCATACATGAAGTTGAAGGGGAAGAACTTTTTTTCAACTTAATAGAATATGAAACGAAAGAAGCCGAGGAGCGGTTCTGGGAATCCCATAAAAAATATATCGATCTTCACTATATTCTTGAGGGAAAAGAGTTTGTCGCCCACGAGCTTTTTGAGAGAATGTCGGTAAAACAAGACTACGATGAACAGGATGATTATTTCCTGCTGGATGGGAAAGTGCAGTCCAAAGTGAAGCTTGAAAAGGGCAATTTTATGCTCTTATATCCGAGCGATGTCCATATGACGGGCATTAAGGTGGACGAAGCGGAAAAGGTCAGAAAAGTAGTTTTTAAAATTCTTATTTAGGATGTGCGGGACAGATGATTAAAGAAATCATGACAACGGATGTATTGGTCGTTGGCAGCGGGATTGCCGGGCTTAAGGTAAGCATGGAACTGGCAAAAGCCGGACAAAACATCATCATGTCGACAAAAACACAGCTTTGTTCCGGATCCAGTTTTTTTCCCCTAAAGGCCTCTTTAGGGACACAAGTGACAAAAAACGATGAAGACAAAGCCGTGTTTTTAGCGGATATAGATGCCGTCAGCCATGATATGCAAGACCGTGAGATGGCAAAAATCTATATTGACGAGATTCGGGACAGGGTTGAGGAGTTTCCCGAAATCGGAATAGAGCCTTATAAGCTTTCCGATGACCGGAAGGCCTGTTTTGCCAACCATGGCAGAACTATTTACATGCTGAAGGATTGGAATAAAATCAGGGAAAATGTTACCGAAATCATCGATCATTTCCCTAATATTACCCTCATGGAGAGAACGGCAGTCATTTCCTTGGTAAAGCAGGATGGTAGAGTGGCAGGGGCGATTCTCTTAAACCGGGATAATGACTTTATCATGATTAATTGTAAAGCCGTTGTCCTTGCTTCCGGGGGATTTGGGAATATATATAAGCATAATTTGAACCCAAATGACGTCGATGGCTCGGGCCATATCCTGGCACTTGAAGCAGGTGCAAGCCTTGTTAATATGGAGTTTATTCAATTTATTCCGGGCTTTACATCGCCAAAATACAAGACATTATGGGGCGAGCACACGTTAAATTATTGCAAGGATTTTGTGGATGAGGAAGGAAACAGCATTTTAGATAGTGTGCTCCCAGAAGGCCTTTCTAAGGAAGAATGCTTTAAAATTCGCAGTACCCACGGTCCGTTTACAAATTCTCTGCCCTCCAAATATTTTGATATCGCGATGATGAAAGAAATTTTCAGAACGAAAAGCGAAGATGGTTTCGAGTTACTTTACGATCCTGAAATTTACAATAATAAAAGTGATTTCTATACGATTTATTTAAATTGGCTGGAAGACCGCGGCATAAATCTAACCAAGAATAAGATGAAAATTGCTCCGTTTGCTCATGCCAGCAATGGCGGCGTCAAAATTGATAGCTACGGTCGGACAGGCGTACCCGGGCTATATGCAATTGGAGAGCTGGCCGGCGGGATTGAGGGTGCCAACCGTTTGGGTGGGAATTCTACCGGAGCTTGCATGGTGTTTGGAAAACGAGCTGCCCAAAATTGCCTTGAATTTGCAGAAAGCATCGAGCGGCTAGAAATTAATCTACATCAGGTGACAACACAGTTGACACAGGGGATTCATGCCTTTTCAGCAGATTCACAAAGTGCTCTGACTCCACATGAAGTAATGGATGCGGTCAGGGAAATTATGTGGTTCCATGGCAACGTCATTCGTGATGAAAAAAATCTCCAAGCAGCCTTGAATAAAATCAAGGACTTGAAAGCATCTTTTAATATGGGGATTTTTACAAATAATATAAAAGAAAGAAAAAGCGCCTTTAAAGCAAGAAACTTCCTGATTCTTTCCGATCTGCTTCTGAAGGCAATGCTGGAAAGAAAGGAAAGCAGAGGCGCTCATTATCGGGAAGATTATCCTTTTGAAGATGAATTTTATAATAAAAGGTTGGTAATTTCGGGAATCAATGGAAATCTTAAGCTGGATTTTGAGGTCAGATAATCTTTCCATAGGGTATTGAAAAAGCGGAGATTTTTTTCGAAAATAAAATAAATGGAGAAAATTATTTACAGTATTAAAATATTATGATATATTTTGCTTGTAAACGTTAACATTACTTTCACTCAGGTGGGGATATACATGAAATTAGAAAAGTTTAAAGGGATCATTCCCGCATTTTATGCCTGTTATGATGATGCAGGTGAAGTATCGGAAATCAGAACAAAAGACCTCTGCAACTATCTTTATGAAAAAGGGGTAAAGGGTCTTTATGTCGGCGGGAGCTCAGGAGAATGCATCTACCAAAATCTTGAGGAAAGAAAAGCAACCTTAAAATATGTTGCCGAAGCGGTTAAAGGGAAGCTGACATTAATTGCACATGTCGGCGCACCATCAACTCGGGATAGCGTCATTTTAGCAAAATATGCAGAAGAGCTTGGCTATGATGCACTATCTGCCATTCCGCCAATCTATTTTAAGCTTCCAGACAGCTCGGTTATTAAGTATTGGTCAGAAATAATGGAATCTACTGAACTGCCGTTTATTATTTACAACATCCCGCAAACAACAGGATACAATCTTTCGCTGTCAGCCTTTAAGAAGCTGATTGAAAATAAAAAGGTAATCGGCGTAAAGAATTCATCGATGCCGGTTATGGATATCGAACGCTTTAAGGCAGCAGCAGGAGAAAATTTTATTGTCTTTAATGGTCCTGATGAGCAGTATGTTTCCGGCAGAGTAATTGGCGCTGACAGCGGAATCGGCGGTACGTATGCGGCAATGCCTGAATTGCTTTTAAAAGCAGAAGAGTTTGTATCATCTGGGAATTTTGAACAAGCGAAAAATATCCAACGGGATATTAACGATATCATCATTGCCTTATGTTCTCTAAATGGCCATATGTATTCCACGATTAAGGAACTTCTAAAATTACGTGGTGTCAATGTTGGAAGTGTTAGAGGACCGCTTGAGCCTGTAACAGGCGAGGATTTGAAAAAGGTAGAAGAAATTAAGGATATGATTGATCAAGCTATCCTTAAATATAGCAGGTAAAAGAATGAAAAGAAGAATTGTTTGCTTTGGTGATTCTAACACATGGGGTTATAATGCCAAAACAGTGGAAAGATTCCCGGAAGGTATCAGATGGACTAGTATTCTGGCTGAGTTTTTGGGGGAAGAGTTTCAAGTGGTCGAAGAAGGGCTATCAGGCAGGACAGCTGTAGTAGATGACCCCTTATTTGAAGGGCTAAATGGATACTCTTATATTCATCCATGTTTGATGAGTCATTCACCGCTAGAGCTAGTAATCATAATGCTTGGGACAAATGATACGAAAGAGAGGTTCCATTTAACTTCTTATAACATTGCCCAAGGCATAGCAAGACTCTCACAAAAGGCAAAAAGCACACCGGCTGGCGTCAAAGGGGCTTTCCCTGAAGTATTAGTCATTGCACCGTCGCCAATTGGCAAAGAGTACTACGAAACAGAAGTAGGAAAATCCATGGGAAAAGGCTGTGACACCAAATCAACGGAACTTTCTGCCCATTTGGAAGAATTGATGCGTATTCAAAAAACTGAATTTCTTGATACAAAAGGAATCGTTCCGATGAATCACATCGATTTTATGCATCTTGATGAGGAAGGACACAGGCTTCTTGCTGAGCTTGTCTTCAATAAAATAAAAACTTATTTTTAAGGGGGAGAAATTTATGTTCAAGAAGCGTTTTCTTGCAACCGCTTTATCTGGTGTACTTGCCCTTTCAGCATTAGCTGGATGTTCAGACAAAGAATCAAGTAAACCGGCTGAAGGCTCCAAAGACAAAAAGACTGTAGAATTATCCTTGATGTTAACACCTCAATGGAAGGGTGTTATGGATGCAACAGAACAAGGAGCTGACTATGATAGCTTCTTCAAGCATGCAGCAGAGAAATTTTCCAAGCAATATAAGGACTATAATGTAAAGGTTAAGGTTGAAGTCGTTGCCAGTGAACAACGGGACGAACTGTTAAACGTTAAGTTAAACGGTGGCACCCCGCCAGATATCTTCTTTGAAAATACGTTTGCTATGGGTGACTACGCTCATCGCGGTGCATTAGTGCCATTAAACGATATTGTTGATGACGCAGCAAAGAAAGATATTGATCAGAACTACTGGGATACTGTTACATTTGGAAAAGATATTTACTTCTATCCATTCTCCCATATGCCAGGTACATTTGCTTACAACGCTGATATGTTAAAGGCAGCCGGACTTGAAAAATATATCGGCGGCGAGAATGAAATTAAAACGTGGACTCTCGATGAATATGAAACTATTTTAAATACTCTTAAAAAGGACTTGCCTAAAGACAAATATCCAAATGCCTATCCAATGGGATTATATGCTCTTAACAACCAAGCGGATACTTGGAACCTAGCGTATTTAAGAATGTTTGGCAATAAGTTCTTTGATAAAAAAGGCAATATTGTCCTTGATGATGCTAAAGGTGTGAAAGCTGCAGAATGGTTAAAGAAAACCTATGATGCTGGTTTAACCAACCCTGGTGCCGAATCAGTTTCTTCAAACGACGTACTAGCTATGTTTAAGAACCAAAAAATTGCTATTGCTTTCACTAACTCAGTACTATTTAACAACACAAAAGCTGAGATGGAACAAGGCAAGGCTCCTAAGTTCGATATCAGACTTGCAAACATTCCTTCTGAAAGCGGCGACCCATTAACATTTACTTATGTATCAGGTGCAGCCGTATTTAACACACAAGATGAAACTAGAATTAAAGTAAGTAAGGATTTTGTAAAATTCTTCTCAACTGACCCTGAGCTAGTAAAAGCATCTAAAAATGGTGTTCCTGTTAGAACTTCAGTCGCAAATGAGTTCAAATCACAAAATCCATTATTTGCAGCATATGACAAAAACGCTCAGTATTTATTCAACTTTACAGGAAGCGTTCCTGGGTACAGCCAGTTAAGACAGGTATTATTCCCTGAACTGCAAGCTATCTATACTGGTCAAAAATCACCTGAACAAGCAATCAAAGATTATCAGAAGAATGGTAATCAAGTAATTAAAGATGCAAAAGAAAACTCGGTGATTAAATAACCTTCAGCGTTATAAATAAAAGCTTAAGCCCCGATATTGGGGCTTAAGTTTTAGAAAGGTTGAGGCTTCTTATGAATTTCAACAAGCATGCTTTAAAAGAGAATTTGACGGGATACCTGTTTATTGCTCCACAGCTTATACTCTTCTTGGTATTTCTCGTTTATCCAATTATTGAAGGAATTCGATTAAGCTTATATCGGATTAACTATACGAATGAAGTTTTTGTCGGTTTTGAAAACTATCAAAAGTTATTTGAGAATCCGGTCTTTGTAAAATCAACTATAAATACTGTCGTATTTGTTATTTTTATCGTTGCTTTAACTGTTATTTTTGCCCTATTCGTATCAGCGGCTGTTTTTGATAAAAATGCGAAATATGTTTCTTTCATTAGAGGAAGCTATTACATCCCGGTAATGGTTTCAATGGTTGTCATGAGTATGGTTTGGAGCTTTTTGCTTAATCCGGCTAATGGTCTCATTCCTTATATTGCAAAACAGATGGAAATGTCATCAATCAATTTCTTGGGCAACCCTAAAACCGTATTGCCGGTCATCATTTTTGTAACCTTTGCAACTAACGTTGGTCAAGCGATCATACTTTATATAGCATCGATGATTGGAGTTCCAAAGGATTTATTCGAGGCGGCAGAGGTTGACGGTGCCAGCCGAACGACGATCATTTTTAAGATCCTAATTCCAATGGTAAAGCCTACTACCATCTATATTATTATCATGAATATAATTGCAGTATTAAAAATATTCGTTGTCATCCAGCTCTTAACGGGCGGCGGACCAAATAATGCTTCTACAACGCTCATGTATTTCTTATATAATAACGCGTTTAAGTTCAATCAACTTGGAATTGCTTCCGCTGTTGGTGTCATTATGTTCTTAATTACATTAGTGCTATCGGTTCCACAATTAAGAGCAATGTTTAAGAAGGATTGAGGTGACAGAGCATGTTGAAAAATAAAAATAAAAGAAAAAGAGAAACGGTTGACGTAGTTGCAAACGTGATCATTCTTTTCTTTGCAATCCTAAACCTGTTTCCGCTCTACTGGTTATTTACGAGCTCGTTAAAAAATAGTGCGGATGTTATCAAAATGCCGCCGGATTGGTTTCCAAAAACCATATCCTTCAGCAACTATGTGGATGTATTCCAAAATCAGCCGGCATTAAAATGGACATTTAATAGTATTGTTGTATCACTTGTCTCAACCATTGCAGTTATCGTAGTCAGTTCCCTGGCAGCCTATGCTTTTTCAAAGCTGCATTTTAAAGGGAAAAATGTTATTTACATTATCTTTATCTCAAGCTTAATGATTCCAAAAGAGGTTATGATTGTTCCATTGTTCAGAATTATTCAAGACTTAGGTATGGTCAATTCGCTAAATGGCATGATTTGGCCAAACGTCGCAACCGCTTTTGGTGTATTCCTGCTAAAAGGATTCTTTGATTCGATACCTGACTCATTACGTGAGGCGGCCAGAATTGACGGTGCAGGTGAATTATATACCTTCTACAAAATTATTTTGCCAATTGTAAAACCGGGTATTGGTGCATTATTTATTCTAAACTTTGTTCAGGTATGGAACGATTACCTATGGCAGCTGGTGGTTGGCCAGAGTGAAGAATCGAAAACTTTAATGGTTGGTATTGCTTCATTAATGCAGGATCTAAATCCAAACTTTGCTTACAAGATGGCAGGAGCTACTGTTGCTGCAGTTCCAATGCTGTTAATCTTTATTTTCTTCCAAAAATACTTTACTAAAGGCTTAGCAATTGGGGCAGAAAAGGGATAAAATTCAACTTGGAGATGCTTTTAAATGGATAATAAGGATAAAATTTTTGAACAAGTTAAAGGTAAATTAATCGTTTCGTGTCAAGCTCTTCCAGAGGAGCCGCTGCACAGTCCATACATTATGGGGAGAATGGCGTATGCGGCCAAGCTTGGGGGAGCGTGCGGCATCCGCGCTAATAGTGTAGAAGATATTAAGGAAATCAAAAAAACGGTTGATTTGCCGATTATCGGAATTATTAAACAAGTTTACGATGGGTCTGATGTATTTATAACACCTACAATGGAAGAAATTGACCTTCTTTACCGTGAGGGTGTGGACATCATTGCTTTAGATGCTACAAAAAGAGTCCGACCAGATGGCACGACGATTGAAGAGGTATTTCCTAAAATAAAAGAAAAGTATAAAGATCAACTCTTTATGGCCGATTGTTCTACTTATGAGGAAGGTATGACAGCCTATAAATTAGGCTTCGATTGTGTTGGTACCACCTTAAGTGGATATACAGAATATACAAAAGGAACGAGCCTGCCGGATACAGATTTAATAGGGAGCTTAGTTCGTGAACTGCCCATTCCGGTAATTGCTGAGGGAGGTATCTGGACACCTGAGCAATTAAAAACTGTTTTTGAGCTTGGGGTTCATACCGCGGTGGTTGGAACCGCCATTACAAGACCGATGGAAATTACCAAAAGATTTGTTCACGTTATTCAATAATGGAGAAAATTTTTTCCAACATGAATCCCCCGAGTTTCTCGCGGGATTCATGTCTTCTTAGGTAGATGCTGACGGGGAGTGGGAATTGTGGAAATATTAGCTGTCGATATTGGAGGGACATCCATCAAGTTAGGCCTCTCCGACGAAAAAGGTAATATGAAGGTATTTAGAGAATATGATTCGGAAGCTAAAAAAGGCGGGCCATATTTAGTAGAAAAACTGATTCAGATTATTTCAGAATTTGACGGTTTTGATGCTATTGGCATCAGCACGGCGGGACAGGTTAACAGCGAAGAAGGGTACATTATTTATGCCAATGATAATATTCCGAATTATACAGGAACGCATTTAAAAAAGATTTTTGAGGAAAAATTTAAAGTTCCTGTTGAAATAGAAAATGATGTAAATTCAGCTGCGTTAGGTGAAAAATATTTTGGTGCCGGCCGAGGATTTAATGATTTCCTTTGTTTGACATATGGAACAGGAATCGGCGGTGCCATAATTGCTGATTCCAAGGTATACAAGGGTCATAAAGGAATTGCAGCAGAATTTGGCCATATTATTACCCATCCCGCAGGGAATCCATGTAATTGCGGTGGAAGAGGCTGCTATGAAACATATGCTTCCACATCAGCATTAGTAAGAATGGCATTAGTGATTGACAAGGAATGTATAAATGGTAAGATTATTTTCGAAAAAATAAACCAAGGTGATCAACAGCTGTTGAAGGTTGTCGAATCTTGGGCTCATGAAGCCGCGCTGGGGCTGGCTTCATTAATCCATATATTTAACCCTCCTGCTATTATTGTTGGCGGCGGGGTCATGGAACAGGAGTTTTTGGTTGAAAGGGTTTCTGCGAAAGTAAAAGAATTGATTATGGAGAGCTTTTCTGATGTGGAAATCATCAAAGCTTCTTTGGGAAATAAAGCGGGCATGCTAGGTGCCGTTTCACTTCATTTAACGAGCGGGAAATAGAAGGGGTGCTTTATGACAACGGTAGATATCTTTTCACTTATTCGGTCACGATATAATTCATTTACAAATACAGAAAAAAAGGTGGCGGATTACGTCCTCGAAAATATTAAGGATGTCATCTATATGTCGATTACGGACCTGGCTGACGCCTGCGATGTAGGCGAATCAAGCGTTTTTCGGTTTTGCAAAACTATGAATCTTAAGGGGTATCAAGAGTTTAAGATTGCATTAGCCCATAGCATTTCACAAGGTGAAGAAACACCGCAGATATCAGGTCAAATTACGATGCAGGATACAATTGGGGAGCTTGCCTCCAAGATTTTAACAACGAATGTAAGTGCCCTTACAGACACGTTTAACCTAATTAATGAGGACGATATATCAACAGCGATAGACTACATCATAGCTGCAGATAGAGTTCACTTTTTTGGAGTTGGCGCCTCTTTAATGACTGCGATGGAAGCTAAGAACAAGTTTATGAGGGTTACCAATAAAACAGAATGTTCCATTGATACTCACCTGCAAATAATGTCAGCTGCTTTGATGACGGATAATGATGTCGCTGTTCTGATCTCCTACTCCGGTTCAACAAAGGACACGATTGAAGTGGCAAGGGTGGTAAAAGAAAGAGGAGCAAAGATTATTGCGATAACTCGTTTTGCAAAATCCCCTTTAACAAGTTATGCAGATATTACCCTGCTTTGCGGAGCAAATGAGGGACCGCTTCAAGGCGGCAGCCTATCGGCCAAGCTTTCCCAGCTTTATTTGCTGGATTTGCTCTATGCTGAATATTTCAAAAGAACCTACAAAGAATCGACTGTTAATAAAGACAGTACAGCTAAAGCTGTCATTGAGAAAATGCTTTAATAGGAAGGCCTTCAAAAAACCATAAAGTGATGAAGCACTTATGTTTTTTTGGAGGCCTTTTATCATGTTTGCGGCTTGTGTTCTTTAATATTATGCAGATTTACGTCTTGAATGCTGGCTCCTACTTGAACTGCTTTTACAGTGGAATCCTGAATGACGACATCCCGAATCTCAACACCATCGGCCCCGTAATCTCCCCCAAACACTTTTATTCCGGCACCTGCAGTTTTAAAATTTTTAAATGAAACATTGTTTAGGGCAACATTTCTTGCCCGATATTGAATGGCAACGATTGGATTTCCTTTATAGTCATAGTCGGGATCGCCAATAAAAGTTACATGATTCAGCACCACATTCTTATAGGCGGAAACCACTAAACCACGCGGCGTGGATTCTTTATACAAATCTGTAAAAATAGGTGCGATGCTAGCCAGGTTTATCGCGAGAATATTATAGGCAGTCTGCGACTCCATGTCCGTGCTTTTGTGATGGCCGATATGCCGGAAGTTAAAGGACCGGTTATCGTTCAGGGAAATGTGCCCGACAATTTGCACGTTGGATGCCGCCGAAGAATTTTGATGCGCCTTGATTTCCACACCTCCAAAGCACCTGGCCGTGGAATTATTAACAAGGAGGACATTCCTCGACCCATCATCCACCTCAATCCCATTCGAGTTTGAAAATCCTTTCTGGTGGGCACGGCCGCTCGGGTCGCACATATGTGAATTTGAAATCCAAATATAATCACTATGGTGGGTGGTGATTCCGTCATCACCAAAGCCATGCCCGTTTAAATTATCTAGCCAGACATACTTGCTGCCACCGCGGGCCCGGAAACCATCACCGGCATAATTGTATAGGGTTGAAGTAATATCAAAGCAATGGAGTCCTGGATCAATGGCTTCTACGTCCTTTACCCACCCATATGTTACATTTGCATAGGTTAGGCAGCTGGAATGGTTCCCCCATGTACTTGTTTTGGCAGTATCCCCAAGTCTTTCGACATTCCAGTCCAGGCTAAGACCTTGCACGAAGATATGGTGATTTCCTCGCCAATGGTTTGTGTTGGTTACAAGTCTCATCCCTTTTGGTGCAGAGTCGTGCATCCGGATGGTCGTAACCCCTTTACCTGCCCCAATAAGGCATGTCCATGATGGGATGCGAATTCCCTTTATGTTGTATACGCCTGGCGGGACGATGACTTTTACTCGGCCATTTCCAATTGCCTTTTTAAAAGCTGAAGTGTTATCAGTGAATCCGTCTCCAACTGCCCCGAAATCTTCGACATTGACTTCCAACTTTATGCACCCCATAAGCTTAGTAAATTCCTGATCCAAACTATCCTTCCAGTTAGGAATGACATTCCCTTCTGAGTCAATAGAAAGTCTGGTTGGTTCTAAGCGTGCTGATGGTTTTGCTAGAAGCCGAAAAAGCCTTTCTATGATTCTTTGTTTAAAAGGAATTGAGGGATTTCTAGGATGGGAGGGGCTATTTTTTTTATAAAACGGCTGAAAAAGCTGTTCTGTTTCATTAAGGACCTTTTTAATGTCTAAGCGTCTTCCTGAAATTTGGGCAAGCAGCTCATTATTGCTGCGTGGATCATGATTTTTCTTTAAACATAACATCGTTGTTCACTCCAAGAATTGATGGCATGATATAAGTATTATAGCCCTTTTCCCTGCTGGCATGTCCTAAATAACCAATCCTGCTATTAATAATCCAATAGGGATTATGCTGACAACAAGCATTCTGGCAGTGCTTACCCTTCCGTATAAAACAATGGTTCCAATTTGTTTATCCCAAGTGGCGTACCCGTGTTTCTTTAAATCTTTATAGGAGAAACCAAAACAAATAAAATTAATGATGGGCACTCCTAGTCCCATTCCAGCTGCTGTTACAAAAATACTTCGTTTTAGTGCGGTTACAAAATTAATAGGTTCACCCGTAACCGTTTTTATACGTGTGTTTAACAGAGACTTACCAAGCGTATTTCCAAAGACAGAGAGAATGGCCGCCTCTACAAGGATATAAAGGATTAGACAAATCATGAATACGGTAATGGCTGAGGATTCAACGATGAACTTCGGAGAAAAAATAGAAACAAAAGCTATAAGGAAAAATGTAAAGAGGGCAAGATCAAAGAACCTGGCAAGAAATCTCACAAAGGGCCTTCCGGCAGGATAGGTATCCTTTTTGATTTCCTCCCAAACTAAGGCATAATTTATAGGCTTTTGTTCATTTAATTTATTGGGAACTTGAAATAAGTCTAGAGATTTTGCCATGCACCAACAATCCATATCTGAGGACCAAAGAAAGCTCTCCCCTGTTAAAACACCTTGTTCAAATAGTTTTTTTAATTCAAATAAGCCTATGGGCCCCTGTTGTTGATGGTCACGAATATAAAACCAGACATTACGGTCAAGTATATCCATTTCATCATTCCTCCCTAATTAGGTAAATTATACCATGGTAGTGAAAGGATAATTTCGGAACATTTTTTGACAATTTTTCAATCAAGGATATTTTTTTAAAAAGGAAAAATACTAACAAATGTTCGGGGGTGAAATGAATGAATCAAAAGGATTTTGAAAAAGTTTATGAACAATACAAGCAGCAAGGGGAGCAGCAGGCGCAGTCTGAGGCCGGGGAAACTAATCCGGATGGAAGGGAAGAGTTTGTTGCTGTTAAGAAAAATGATGATGGGGACATCATTGCTTTTAAGACCAACACTGGCCGGGAACTGGATTATCTGCAGGCCTTGGATGAAGCAAAGTCAGGAAGAATCGCCCATATTGATGTTTTTCATAAATACGGGAGAGATATTATCCGCAGCGAACCGGATGGTATTAAAGAAAATAATCTAGACAATTTACCTGAATTTTAATATTTGAAAAACTGAGTGGGAGGGGAGCCTGCTCAGTTTTTTGCTTTCCTAAAGCGTGGAATAATCCTGTCACGATATGCGGAAAATCAATATATACATTTAATAAAGGAGCCATGTTAATGCATTGGTATGAAAAGTTAAATCAATATTTTCCGGTTGAGGAAATGAAATCGCAGGAGCATATGGAAACGCTGCTCCGAGAGCGGTCCGATATTTACCATAAGGATGAGGGGCCAAACCATGTATTGATGTATGCCGAACTCGATAATTTTGTTTTTATTGATTATTTTTTTGTTTCGAGCAATGCCCGCGGGCAGGGTCTTGGGCATAAGCTTATCGAAAAAATGAAGCAAAAAGGGAAGCCAATTATTTTGGAAGTAGAACCGGTTAATTACCAAGACAGCGATACGGCCAAAAGGCTGCGCTTTTATAAACGGGAAGGCTTTGAGCATGCGGAATCCATTGGCTACGAAAGAAGGTCCTTGGCGACAAATGAAGTAAACAAGATGGAAATTCTCTATTGGGCACCGCATCAAGAGTCGGAGGAAATGATTTTTGAAGCGATGAAAAAAACATATAATTTGATTCATACCTATAAGGATGAACATTTTTACGGTGAATCCTACCAGCCGGCTGATGAGGTGTTGACCTTTAATGAAGAACCGGATAGTCAAAATATATTGGATCCTCATTAAGAGCAAGCCTTACACCTAATGTTTTTAAGAACAGCTATAAAAACAACGTAGCTGCAAAAGCAAATGAGCCTGATTTTCAGGCTCATTTTTTATGTTTATTTATGGGCAAGTTCGTATTCATTAATCTTATCTTCATAGGTTAAAGTAACACCGATTTCGTCCCAACCATTTAGGAGCATTTCCTTTGGGTATGGAGCGATGTCGAAAGTTAATTCAAAACCATCGTTGTCGTAAACCTTTTGTTCTTCAAGATTTACTGTAAGCGAATAGCCCTCAGTTTCTGCTTTTTTCATTATAGTTTGGACTTGATCTTCCGTTGCAGCGATGGCAAGGATTCCGTTCTTTACGCAGTTATTTTTAAAAATATCTGCATAGCTAGGCGCGATGATAACTTTAAAGCCAAAGTCCTGAACTGACCAAGGGGCATGCTCGCGGGAGGAGCCGCAGCCGAAGTTTTCACCGGCAACCAGGATAGAAGCACCCTTATATTGCGGTTGATTTAATTCGAAATTGGGATTTGGATTACCGTCATCGTCAAAACGCCAGTTATAAAATAAGAATTGGCCGAAGCCGCTTCGTTCAATGCGCTTTAAAAATTGCTTCGGGATAATTTGGTCTGTATCAATGTTTGAGCGGTTAATTGGACAGACAAGGCCTTGATGTATGCGTAATGGTTCCATTTCTACATAACCTCCTGAGCAGTGAACTTGCGGACATCGACGAAGTGGCCGGCAATTGCTGCTGCAGCCGCCATTTCAGGGCTGACAAGATGAGTGCGGGCCCCTTTACCTTGACGTCCTTCAAAGTTCCGGTTGGATGTGGAAGCACAGCGTTCACCAGATGGAATGATATCGTCGTTCATTCCGAGACACATACTGCAGCCCGCTTCACGCCATTCAAAGCCTGCTTCTTTAAAGATTTGATCCAAGCCTTCTTTTTCCGCTGCAAGCTTGACGCTGAAGGACCCTGGAACGACAATCGCAGTAACCGAAGGGTTAACCTTCTTGCCGCGAACGATGTTAGCTGCTTTACGCAGGTCGCTTAGACGTGAATTGGTACAAGAACCGATGAAGACATGGTCGATTGTTACGCTGGAAATCGGCTGCCTGGCTTCAAGACCCATATACTCAAGGGCACGCTGAATTTCGTCTTTATCACTTGGTTTATCTGTGTCATCCGGGCTGGGCACGTTTGCAGTTACCGGAATACACATTCCAGGATTCGTTCCCCAAGTTACCTGAGGTTCTACTTCTGAAGCTTCGATTTCAACAATTGTATCATAGGTGGCACCTTCGTCTGTTGCAAGGGACTTCCAGTCAGCAGCGGCTTCATCGAAAGCTTCACCTTGCGGAACGTGTCTTCTGCCGCGTAAATATTCGACTGTTGTATCGTCTGGGGAGATAAGTCCGGCTCTTGCACCGCCCTCAATCGACATGTTACAGACGGTCATGCGCTCTTCCATGGAAAATCCACGAATGGTTTCCCCTGTATATTCTATGACATAGCCAGTTCCAAATTTGACGCCGTATTTTCCGATAATCGCAAGGATTAAGTCCTTAGCGGTAACGCCTGTCCCAAGCTTGCCATTGACTTTGACATTCATCGTTTTTGGCGGTGCTTGCCAAAGTGTTTGTGTAGCAAGGACATGCTCGACTTCACTTGTACCGATACCAAAAGCAAGGGCACCAAATGCACCGTGTGTAGAGGTATGGCTGTCGCCGCAGACGATCGTTTTTCCAGGCTGGGTAAGACCAAGCTCAGGACCGATGACATGAACGATTCCGTTATCTGGGTGGTGAAGGTCTGCTAGCGTAATGCCGAACTCCTCACAGTTTTGCTGTAATGTATCGACTTGTTTTTTTGAAATAGGGTCATTGATTACAAGACGCTGGCGGGTTGGGATGTTATGATCCATTGTTGCATAAGTAAGGTCAGTGCGGCGAACCTTGCGCCCGGTCATGCGTAAGCCCTCGAATGCCTGAGGAGAGGTAACTTCATGAACGAGATGCAAATCAATATAAAGTAAATCCGGCTTTCCTTCTTCTTGATGGACAACATGCCGTTCCCAAATTTTTTGAATGATATTTTTTGGTGTTTGCATAGCTTCCTTCCTCACGTTTATAGATTTTTTGCCTGAAATAGCAGGTAAACTAGTATTCTCTTTAGAATAAACGCCAGGCCAATTCTGCACCAGCCTGGCGGTAACGTCCTTAAATTTAATAGTAGCAGCTTGCGATACACTTAGATGCGTTCAGTGTACGGATGTAGTCGACGATTAATTTTGTCATTTCCTCGGTGCCCACTTTGCGGCCGTTTGGAATCTGCAAATCAGCAGTATGATAGCCGGCATCAAGTACAGACTGGACAGCATCTTCGATAATTTTGGCTTCGTCCTCCAGTTCGAAGGAATACCTTAGCATCAAGGCAGCGGATAAAATCATCGCAACCGGGTTGGCTAGGCCTTTTCCGGCAATGTCAGGCGCTGAGCCGTGAACCGGTTCATAAAGTCCGACGCCAGATTCATTTAAGCTGGCAGAAGGAAGCATCCCCAGGGAGCCTGTTAACACAGATGCTTCATCACTTAAGATGTCGCCGAACATGTTCTCAGTGACAACAACATCGAAAGAAGCAGGGTTGGTGATTAGCTTCATTGCTGCGGCATCGACTAACACATGATCAACAGACACTTCAGGGTACTGTGCTTTTTTCTCCTCGACGATTTCACGCCACATCTTGCTGGATTCAAGCACATTTGCCTTGTCTACCGAAGTTAGCTTGCCGCGGCGACCTTGAGCAGCTTGGAATGCCTTATCTACGATTCTTTCAATCTCGCGGCGAGTATAAGCTAGAGTATCGACAACCGATTCGCCATTATCACGCCGTTCACTTGGAGTACCAAAGTAAATACCGCCAGTTAATTCACGGACAATAAGGAGGTCGCTTCCAGAAACGATTTCTTCTTTAAGCGGCGAAGCGTGAAGAAGATTTTTGAAGCCTTTGATTGGCCGTAAATTGGCATATAAATCAAGGGCCTTTCTGATTCCCAAGAGGCCTCGCTCAGGACGCAGATGGGACGGATTGTTATCCCATTTCGGACCGCCGACAGCACCTAAAAGAACGGCATCTGCCTGCTTGCAGGCATCAACTGTCGTTTCCGGTAGGGGAGTGCCGTATTGGTCAATGGCTGCTCCTCCGATTTCATGGGTTTCAAAGCTAAAAGTATGATTATATTCTTCTGCAATCGCCGTTAATACTTCCTTCGCGGAATGCATAACTTCCTTGCCGATACCATCACCGGGAAGTAAGACAATTCGTTTTTTCACTAGAAGCAACCTCCTTATTATTTTAAAAAATTTAGTTCCTAGCTTATCTCTGTATAATGCAGTAATCAGTATTACACCAGAACTTGCATTACAATTGTTTTATAGTGCAGCCGGTTCTTTAACACCGATTTTTTTGTTGAAAAAGACTCGGTTAACCGCGTTGATAAATGCTTTCCCAGATGCCTCAAGAACGTCTTGGGCAGAGCCGCGGCCGCTGACATTGACGCCATTTACGGTCAATTTGACATTTGCTTCAGCCAGGGCATCACGTCCTCGGCCGACTGAGCTTAAACTATAATCTGTTAGATGAATCTCTTCTTTAATAAGAGCATCTAACGTGTTAAAAAGAGCTTCTACACTTCCGGAGCCTGTGCGTGCTGTTTCCACTTTTTCACCGTCAGGAGTGGTTAATGCGACAGTAGCTGTCGGCAGGTTAGCTGAAGCATATTGAACCTGGAATGCGACTAATTCATATTTTTTCACATCGAAGCCCGAGGTTTGAATGTCTGTTAAGATCGTGAATAAATCTTCATCCGTTACTTCTTTTTTCTTATCTGTTAAGGACTTAAATGACTGGAATGCCTCATTTAATTTATCCTGCTCTAATTCAAAGCCCATTTGCTCAATTTTGTCTTTAAAAGCATGACGTCCTGAGTGTTTTCCAAGAACAAGGTCATTGGATCCGACACCAACAAGCTCTGGTGTAATAATTTCATAGGTTAACGTATTTTTTAACACGCCATCCTGATGAATTCCGGATTCATGTGCGAATGCATTTTTTCCGACAACGGCTTTGTTGCCAGGGACCTTCATTCCTGTAAAGCGGCTGACTAAGTCACTGGTGCGCTTGATTTCTTTTAACACAAGATCGGTTGTGTACGGATAAAAGTCCTGACGAATATTTAATGCCACAGCAATTTCTTCTAAAGCCGCGTTTCCAGCACGTTCACCGATTCCGTTAATGGTGCCCTCGACCTGAGTAACGCCGTTTTCAATAGCAGCCAATGAGTTGGCAACAGCCATCCCCAAGTCATCATGACAGTGGCACGATAATGCTACTTTATGGATGTTAGGCACGTTTTCGCGGATATAGCGGAACATGCGTCCATATTCAGCCGGTGTGGTATAACCAACGGTGTCAGGAAGATTGATGACAGTAGCGCCGGCATCGATTACCTTCGTAATAATTTGAACCAGAAAGTCTAAATCTGAACGTGAAGCGTCTTCTGCTGACCATTCAACCTGCGGGAAGTTTTTTCGTGCGTATTTCACCATTTCAACAGCGGTTTGCACGACTTCCTCAGGTTTTTTCATCAGTTTGTACTGCATATGGATAGGGGAGGTTGCAATGAATACATGCAATCTTGGTTCTGCAGCATCTTTTAAAGCATCCCACGCAATGTCAATGTCCGATTTAGTGGCACGGGCCAGACCTGTGACGGAAGAGTTTTTAATCGTTCTGGCGATGGCTCTTACCGCTTCGAAATCTCCTTGAGAGGAAGCCGGGAAGCCGGCCTCCATAATGTTAACGCCAAACCGTTCGAGCTGTCTGGCAATTTCCAATTTTTCAAGTTGGTTTAAATTTACACCAGGGGACTGTTCACCATCGCGTAAGGTTGTATCAAAGATGTTAACGTGAACCATTTACCACCACTTCTTTCTTTTGATTTACTGGCTTCTTAATAAATGGCATTAACGCACGAAGCTCGCGGCCAACCACTTCGATTTGATGGTTATTTTCGGCACGGTTGATTGCGTTGAATTGTGGGCGGTTAGCTTGGTTTTCTAAAATCCAGCCCTTAGCAAATGCGCCAGTTTGGATATCTTTTAGTACTTCTTTCATACGTGCTTTTGTATCTTCGTTTACAACGCGCGGACCTGATACGAAATCTCCCCATTGAGCAGTGTCAGAGATGGAGTAACGCATGTTTTCAAGTCCTCCTTCATATAGAAGGTCAACGATTAATTTCAATTCATGTAAACATTCGAAGTAAGCAACTTCTGGCTGATAACCTGCTTCAACAAGTGTTTCAAAGCCTGCTTTGATTAGGGCAGTTGTACCGCCGCAAAGAACAGCCTGCTCACCGAAAAGGTCAGTTTCAGTTTCTTCTTGGAATGTTGTTTCTAAAACACCTGCACGGGCAGCGCCGATTCCTTTTGCGTAAGCAAGCGCGATCTCGCGAGCCTGGCCAGTGTAGTCTTGGTAAACTGCATACAGTGCAGGAACTCCAGCACCTTCTGTATAGGTACGGCGAACTAAATGTCCAGGACCTTTTGGTGCAACTAAGAATACGTCAACATCAGCAGGAGGAACGATTTGGCTGAAGTGAATATTGAAACCATGTGCAAATACTAAAGAGTTACCGGCTTGAAGATTAGGCTTGATGCTTTCTTCATATACTTTTGGCTGCATTTCGTCTGGAAGAAGAACCATAACAACATCAGCTTCCGCAGTTGCATCAGCAACAGATTTTACTTCAACACCATCTTCAACAGCTTTATCCCAAGATTTTCCGCCGCGTAAACCAACAACTACATCAAAGCCGCTTTCTTTTAAGTTAAGGGCATGAGCATGGCCTTGAGAGCCGTAGCCGATTACCGCGATTTTCTTTCCTTGTAAAACTTCCTCTTGAATATCTCCGTTATATAGTACTTTAACCATTACAATCATCCTTTCAGAATTAAGAGTTATTTTGTTAGTGAGTATGCTGATAATTCATTTACTTGTGGCTGGTGGCCTCGTAAAAAGGCGGTCAAGCCGGTTCTGGCAACTTCTTTAATGCCGAATGGGCGAAGCAAGTCGATTAAGGCATCAATTTTATCAGGCTTGCCAGTAACCTGAACGGTAATGCTGTCTTTACATACATCCACAATAATCGCGCGGAATGGATCGATGAGCCCGTTAATCTCGCTGCGCAGCTGTGAACCAGATGTTACTTTGATTAGGGCGAGTTCCCGAGCGACAATGGCCTTATCGGTTATATCAGAAACCTTTAAAACATCGATCTGCTTGTTAAGTTGTTTCGTTACTTGTTCAAGGCGCTGCTCATCTTCTACTTCAACCACAAGAGTCATTTTAGAAACGCCTTCGATTTCAGTAGCACCAACGGATATGCTGGAAATGTTAAATTGACGCCTTTGGAGCAGTCCCGTCACGCGATTTAGAACACCGCTTCGGTCTTGAACAGTTAGTGTGATAATTCGTTTCATTCTGGTTTCACCCCAATCATTTCATGAAGCCCTTTGCCAGGAGCAACCATTGGAAAAACTTTTTCCTTCTGAAGGACTCGGGCATCAATGAGAACCGGACCATCATAGGCCATAAGCTCTGGCAGGGAGGCAACTAGGTCTTCTTGGTTATCAATTTTTGCACCGCGGATTCCGTAGCTTTCAGCCAGTTTGACAAAATCAGGCTGGGTATGAAGCAGGGATTCGGAAATGCGATTATCATATTGAAGCTCCTGCCACTGGCGGACCATGCCAAGTGCACCGTTATTAACAATAATGATTTTAACTGGCAGGTTGCGTTCGTAAATGACCGATAATTCCTGCAGTGTCATTTGGAACCCGGCATCTCCGACAATTGCCACTACGGTACTGTCTGGTTCAGCCATCTGCGCCCCAATCGCAGCAGGGAAACCGAAGCCCATTGTTCCAAGTCCGCCCGAAGTAATCCAGCGGTGCGGATGATTGAAGTTGTAGAACTGTGCAGCCCACATTTGATGCTGGCCAACATCAGTAGCGACAATCGCTTCACCATTCGTTACTTTATGAACTGCTTCGATTAGCCATTGCGGGCTCATGCCGTTTGGATCATGCTTATACCAAAGCGGAAAGTCCTTTTTATTTTGATTAAGAGTTTCCAGCCAATCCTCATGTGATGGGGAATCCGCTGCTTCTTCAATCAATTGTGTTAAAGCTGCTTTGGCATCGGCCACAATCGGAATTTGGGTTGGAACGTTTTTGCCAATTTCCGCAGGGTCAATGTCAATGTGCGCAACTTTTGCAAATGGAGCAAAATGCTTCAAGTTTCCTGTTAATCGATCATCAAAACGAGCACCGAAATTGATGAGCAAATCGCATTCGTATAACGCCATGTTAGCTGCATAAGTTCCGTGCATACCGCCCATTCCTAAGGAGAGCGGGCTGTCTGCCGGGAAGGTTCCAAGTCCAAGCAGGGTGGTTACGACTGGAATCTTATGATTTTCAGCAAACGCCGTTAATTCAGCGGAAGCTTTTGCATGGAGAACGCCAGCGCCGGAAAGAATCACAGGCTTTTTAGCTTTTGGAAGGGCCTCAGCAAGCTTCCGAATTTGCAATGGATTCGGTTTAATTGTTGGCTGATAGCCTGGCAGGTCCATGGCAGCTTCTCCTGGGTATGCCGTTAAAATTTCAGAAGAGATATCCTTCGGTACATCAACTAAAACCGGTCCTGGTCTTCCTGTAGAAGCAATATGAAAAGCTTCCTTAACAATTCTCGGCAGGTCGGCTACAGATTGCACTTGATAATTGTGTTTTGTAATCGGCGTGGTAATCGCCATTACATCTGCTTCTTGGAAGGCATCTGTTCCGATGACTGTCCGAGCTACCTGCCCTGTGAAAATCACAAGTGGTAAGGAATCCATCATGGCATCTGTAATTCCAGTAACCAAGTTCGTTGCCCCAGGACCCGAAGTGGCAATGACAACTCCAGGCTTTCCGGTAATTCGGGCATACCCTTCAGCAGCATGAATCATTCCTTGCTCGTGACGGAAGAGGACGTGCTTAATGGATTTTTGTGCCCGATAAATCGCATCGTAAATCGGCAGGACGGCACCTCCAGGATACCCGAATAATGTATCAACACCTTCTTTAATTAAAAGATCGATGAGAAGGTCTGCACCTGTTTTTGGTGCCGTACTGGTTTGGATTTCCAGCTTTGCTTCTGCTTTCACGTCATAGTTCCCTCCTTATGGGTAATTGAATATTTAAAAAACTAAATCTTCAACTGTGTTTAAACACAGTAAAAAAGGCCTGTTCTCTCCGAATAAACTGCAGTCAAGTACATCAAAAGCAGAATGTTCGGGGAGAAAAGGCCTTTCATTTTCTCGGTACCACCCGGGTTTTACAGTATCCTTACGAATACTGCCTCATGAAGCGACAACTAATCTAAAAGAAACGCTTCTTTTTGTAACAGGTGCTCTAAGTTGACACCCGGCTATACCTACTGAGTTAAAAACCGTTCAGAATAACACTCAGGGATGATGTCGGAGTAGGTTGTATTACTGGGCTTCCAGCAACCCCAGCTCTCTGAAAATACAAATTCCTACACCTTTATTCCCGTCATCGATTTGACTATTTTATTGTCAAAGATTTTGTTGTAGTACCTTAACTTCTTTAGAGAAGGGGAGGGGTACTAGTGGTTCCCTAAGGGTTTAATAATTCTGTTACTATTTTTTACTTAGATAACTGTCTAGCTCCAGCGCCCAGCGGCTAGTGTCCTTCGCTCTTCGTGTTTCCTTTATCTCAGTCGAAGCGCTCCAGGCCATACGCCGCTAAACGGGCGCTTCCGCTTTTCGGTTTATATTTTCATTACTCCGCCGGTGTTGGCAGAAGTAACGAGTTTTGCATATTTTGCTAGATAGCCAGATTTGATTTTAGGCTCCGGCTTTACCCAATTCTTGCGTCTTTCAGCTAACACAACATCATCCACGACAAGTTCAATTGAACGTGCTTCGAGGTCAATTAATATTTTGTCACCATTTTCAACGAGACCGATTGGGCCGCCTTCTGCAGCTTCAGGTGAGATATGACCGATAGAAATTCCGCGGCTTGCACCTGAGAAACGGCCGTCTGTGATAAGGGCAACTTCTTTTCCTAACCCTCGGCCCATAATAGCGGAGGTAGGAGCTAGCATTTCCGGCATTCCTGGACCGCCTTTAGGACCTTCGTAGCGGATTACCACTACATGGCCGGATTTTACCGTTCCATTATGAATGCTTTCTAATGCCTCATCTTGGGATTCAAACACAATTGCTTCACCTAAAAATGTTTTAATCGAAGGATCTACAGCGCCAACCTTGATTACGGCGCCATCTGGAGCAATATTTCCATATAGGATGGATAGTCCTCCAACAGGGCTATATGGATTGTCTTTTGTCCGAATAACCGCTTCATTGGTGATTGTTGCTTCCTTCACATTTTCCCGAAGAGTTTTTCCTGTAATCGTTAGGCAGTTATCATGCAAAGCACCTTCGACTTTATAAAGTTCATTAATGATGGCACTTACACCGCCGGCACGATGAACATCGTCCATTGAATAATCAGATGCTGGCATAATCTTGGAAAGGTATGGAACTCTTTCAGCAATTTTATTAATTTCGCGAAGATCATAATCGATACCTGCTTCATGAGCAATCGCTAATGTGTGTAACACAGTATTAGTTGATCCGCCCATCGCCATGTCTAGTGCAAAGGCATTATCAATGGCTTCTCGTGTAATGATGTCGCGAGGTTTAATATCTTTTTTAATTAAGTCAATCAAGTGTCTTGCTGCTTGCTTAATTAATTCATGTCTTTCTTCAGAAGTAGCAACCATCGTTCCATTGCCAGGAACGGTCATTCCTAAAACTTCCATTAAGCAGTTCATAGAATTCGCTGTGAACATACCAGAACATGAGCCACAAGTAGGACAGGCATTGGTTTCAATTTCAAGCAGCTGCTGCTGGCTGATGGTACCATTGTGGTAAGCACCAACACCTTCAAAAACTGAAGTAAGGGAAAGATTTTTTCCTGTTGTTGGTGAAACACCAGCTTCCATCGGACCGCCTGATACAAAAACGGATGGTACATTGGTTCGGGCTGCTGCCATCAACATTCCTGGCGTGATCTTGTCACAGTTCGGAATGTAGAAGACTCCATCGAACCAATGGGCATTGATGACTGTTTCGGCACTGTCCGCGATAATTTCGCGGCTTGGAAGCGAATAGCGCATTCCGATATGTCCCATGGCAATTCCGTCATCGACACCGATTGTATTAAATTCGAAAGGAATACCGCCGGCTTCGCGGATGGCTTCCTTGACTATTTCACCGAAATGATTAAGGTGTTTATGACCAGGGATAATATCAATGTACGAGTTACAAACACCGATAAACGGTTTTTCCAAATCACTCGTTTTGACCCCTGTTGCGTATAGTAAGCTGCGGTGGGGAGCACGATCAATCCCCTTTTTAATCATATCGCTTCTCATTTTACGATCTCCTAACTGACAGGTCATGGTTTGTTTCTTCATATTGACAAGCCATTCCGTTATTAAAAAGAAGAGCCTTTGTCGTTCTCATTTATAAAGAATTGAATAAAGGCGCCAAGAAAAATTTCTTAGTACTTATTGACGATTATCATACAACCAATTAAAGACATGGTCAACACAAAAATCTGACAATTCAAACTAGTTAAACAAACTGGGAGCGTTTACAATCCTTTCATCATGGGGTTATATCGAAAATAAAAAAATTTATGAATTTTTTTATTTGCAGATTTATTGTGGGAATTTAAATTAGAGGGGAGGAAATAAACGGAAACAAAGTTAACTTTTCCTTCCATTAATTATAGTAGAAAAAATGTAGCGGCTTGTATATTTATTCAACTGACTGTTATCGTTACTTGAACTTTGAAAGATATTCATATATTTCCTGCAGATTTTTAAAGCCTTTTGTTTCTGCCGCTTTTAGATAATGACTCCAAATCTTGGCTGTCATAAGCGCATCTCCAAGAGCATGATGCCGGTTCCTTATTTCAATGCCGCAGTTCTGGCAGATTTCCTCAAGCGGCCTTGGATTAAAGAATGGGTCTTCGAGCCGTAGCAGGAAGGATGTATCAACAATACGGTGGTCAAAACTACAGCGCAGATAATCCCTTGTCATCTTTCTCATAAAATTCAGCTCATGATTGGAGTGATGGGCGACAAGAATATTACTTTTGATAAATTTGAAAAAATTCACCAGTACATCTGCGGGATTAGGGGCATGACGTAATTCTATCTCTTGAATACTGGTTAGTTCAGAAATCTCCTTTGATAGAGGAAGGTCTGACTTTACGAGAGTATAAAAAGTTTCCCCCGCTTTCATTTCTGCTCCCATCATTTTGACCGCTCCAATCGAAATAATCTGATCCCCCTTATCTGGATAAAAACCTGTTGTCTCAATATCAAATACAACTACCGGCAGCTCATAGAGGGGGATTTGCAGCGTGTTCGTCTGCTTGAGTTCTTTCTGCAGTTCCCTGAGAAATGCCTGCTGCTGCGGTGAAGAGCTCCACGGCAGGCCAGCGTAAAGATTGGAATTGATTTTTCCGGATAGTTGTCTGAAGAATTGAATCATTTCATTCATTGGCATGGGAATCTTCCTTTTCAATTAACTTTCGGACAGAGTGAAAAAGGGCCGAGCCGTATTTGATAACATCTTTTAATTCTTTCGATTGCTCTCTCGATAAGTGGGCGACAGGCAAATAATGGCCAGAATCGTAATTTGTGTGGTTACAATAGATTAGCCGAAAGTTTAATAATTTAATAAACTGATGTTTGAATAAATCTATATCAATATCGGAAAAATGTAGTTCTGAAAGCTTATCTAGCCGTTCAAGTGTGGGTGTTGTCAGCAGATTCTCTTTGATAGCAATGAGACGGACGGCATTTACGTAAGGTAAGATGCCGATTTCTTTGATGTTTAGCAATCCTGCGTATGGCCCGTGTGTTTCAGTCACTAGCTTTCCGAAAACGTTAATGCCATTTTTGAGATACTTCGTGTTGTTAAGCATTTTTTTAACAAGCTGATCTTTATTTGCATTCTGATAGATTTGATTTTTTAAAGTATCTACAAATTCCTCATCTCCCAATAATGTTCTTGCGTCTATAAAGATTAATAGATAGCGAACAGATTCCCATGAGAACTCAAAAATCCACTTCATCAATTGCTGATGCCATTCATTTAAGGATTTGCACCATAACGGATTGCTGGACATCACCCCGCCATCACAATAAGAATATCCGGCTTGGAATAACCCCTTTGATATTTCTTTTCCAAGTTCAAGGAAATAAACCTTTGTTTCAACACGATCATCCTGATAAATAATTCCATGATCTTGGTCGCTCCAGATAGACTGTTCAAACCGGCCGGCTGAACCCATGACAAAAAATGAGAAGGGACAGGGCAAAGGTCCGAGCTTTTCAGCAGTTTGCTTTAAGGCTAAATGGATGACCTTTTTCATTATTTCATCGTGGAGTTGATTTAAATTAATGTGATCGTGAGATGCTGGCTTCATTTTGTCATCCCGAAATTTACGGATTTCCATATAGCAGGAGTCCGCCATTAGGTTCCACCCCTTTTAGAAAGAGGAGGCTGCTCTTGACAGCCTCTTTGTAATAAAAAATTTAAGCATTAAGGCGTTGTTCAGATTTCAGTAATTCAGGGTAGCCGTAGCTGCCGTGTTCGCTCATATCAAGACCGATAATTTCTTCCTCTTCAGTTACTCTCAGTCCGTTCATTGCTGTTTTCATGATCTTAAGAAGGATAAAGGAGACAATAAAGGCAAAGGCGCCGCACACCAAAACCCCCATTGCTTGAACACCTAGCTGATGCAGGCCTCCGCCATAAAATAATCCCGGCTGCCCAACCGTTGCTAATTCTTTTGTGGCGAAGAATCCCGTTGACAGGGTACCCCAAACTCCTGCTGTACCATGAACGGATAATGCTGCAATCGGATCATCAATTTTTCCTTTTTCAAAAAAACGAATGCTGTAGAAGACGAGGATTCCTGCAATAAATCCGATCACCACTGCCGCCCAGGTTTCAACGAATGCGCAAGAAGCAGTAATTGCCACAAGACCTGCTAGTGCCCCGTTAAGCATCATCGGCACATCGGCTTTTCCTAAAACCATCCAAGAGATCATCATCGCCGCGACGGTACCGGCTGCAGCGGCCAAGTTGGTATTGATGGCAACAAAACCGAAAAAGGCTTTGTCAACCGATAACGTGCTGCCAGCGTTGAAGCCGAACCAGCCTACCCATAAAAGCAACACGCTAAGGGCGGTAAATACTTGGTTATGACCGGCAAGATTATTGGCGGAGCCATCCTTATTATATTTGCCGATCCTCGGTTTTAAGATAATCGTAGCTGCCAATGCCGCCATCGCTCCTGTTAAATGAACAACAGTGGAGCCAGCAAAGTCTTGTTTACCATGCTCCGCCAGCCAGCCTCCACCCCAGATCCAATGGGCAATCGGCGGATAGACAATAACGGAAAATAGGAGGGCGAAGACGAGATAGGCGCCTAATTTGGCGCGTTCAGCAAATCCCCCAAGGGCGATTGTTAATGAAATGCCTGCAAATGCTAATTGGAATAGGAAGAATACTGAACCTGAAAGCGCCAAACCATCAATTTCATATCCTGAGTAAAAGAAGTCGGAGAAACCAATAAGAGAATTTCCTTTCCCAAAAATGAGGCCATAGCCAACTGCCCAAAATACAATGGAGCCAATACCAAAGGTAAGAATGGTTTTCCCGGCCACATGACCGGCATTTTTCATTCGAGTTGATCCTGTTTCCAAGAGGATGAAGCCACCGATCATCAAGATGACGAGGACTGCTCCCAGCATCACCCACAGACTGTTCATTAAAAATAAAGTATCCATGATTGTTCCTCCTTTAAAGTATGTTAGTATTTGTAACGTTTAGTGTAGTTGTATTGTTACATGTATTTGTTAGGAGTTCTACAATCCTGTTAGGAATTCTTACATGATTTTTCCTGTTTGGAAGGTCTTCGATGTTGATAGTTGAAACAGAGTCAGCCTAAGACATCAAAAAAGCCCGGCTTCCTTAATGAGAAGCTGGGCCTTTTCGTATCCCGAATTGTGCATTTAGCTGACCTTGTATCATCTTTCTGCGAATTTCTTCCTGGTTTTGTTTCTTTTGTGCTTTTAGCATTTCCTTTCTGATTTCGTGTGTCTGGACACCGTCCTCAATTTTGTTGGCGATATCCACTAGTAGTTCCACGTCTGCGAACGAGTATTTCCGGCTGCCGCCGGCGGTTCTTTCCGGGAAAATGAGTTTGCGCTCTTCATAGTAACGAATCTGTCTTTCGGATAAACCGGTAAGTTCTCTAACAATGCCGATGGTAATGACCTTTTTATCTTTGTAAGATGATTCATTTCCCATGTTTTCTTCTCACCACACTCCATTCTAAGGTCCAATAAATCTTAATATATTTTATGTTATATTTTCTCACATGTAATTGGATTTGACATTTATTTTGTTTTGCTTTGGGAAAAAATTTATCAGGGTAGATAGTGAAACATCCCCCGCGCTTAAAGGTTCTGAAGTCTTCTTAATAATTCGTGTCCTCTTGAGCCCAGGTTTTTCATGAGTTCTTCATATAACTCATCCCGTAATTTATCTAAAAGAAGAATCGTTTTAGCCAATCGAATGGAATTTTTTTGATTCATATGAATCATCCTCTCTAGTTTTATATGAAAAAATTTATCTGAAATTTCGAGTTTTGTCAGGGATTCTGTGAGATTATGTAACATATTTTTTAAAACGGGGTTTGGTAACTTGAAAGGAAACCTTACGGGGGGGGGGGGAATAAAAATGAACCAGGTGCTGGACCTGGTTCATTTTTATTAATATTCCCCATCGAATGGAGTAAACGGAAAGTTAAATCTTCTTTCAACAGCACGCAGGCGTTGATTTACACGCTGCAGGCGGCGCGAGAGCTGGTTAACTTCACGGGAAAGCCGCTCGATTTCCTGCTGCTGGCGATTATTTTCCCTTTCGAGTTGGTTTACCCTGCGTTCAAGCTGCTGCGGCTGTCTATTCGGATCGAACTGAGCATGGGTTCCTTGCGGGAGAATTTGCGGGACATAGGTATTATAGTCCATTTGCGATTGCGGGCTATGATAATAACCGTATGGATTCATTGGGCTACACTCCTTTATTTATGTGCATGTGATATACAATATGTAGGTATTCGTGGAGGAGCAACGGCTAATACCCAGGGAAAATCCTTTTGAATATTTTAAAAAATGAGCTAAATGAATTAGGAATGTGTAAGATTTCAAAAAACTATATATATAATATTATTTTAACTTATTAATATAGTAATAAATTAAAATCTACGAATAGATAAACAATGTTAGGTATAAAAATTTATTATCCCAATATTATAAAGATTTTTGATAAACTACTTTTAAAAATTTATTCAATAGTGTATATTCAAAATATTATCAGAATTAAAAAAATTGATTTTATAAAAAAATATAGGAGGTCCAAAATGAAGAAATTTAAATTATTCACTACAATTTTGGTTGCTGCATTTGTGTTCATTCTCTCAGCATGTGGAACAAGCAAAACAAGCGGGGGCGAAGAGAGCAAGGATAAGACGTTACGAGTCGTTACGGATGCCGCATATGCCCCGTTCGAGTACCAAGATAAAGGGGAAGTGGTCGGATTTGATATCGACTTCATTAACGCTGTTGCAAAGCAAGCGGGCTACAAAGTAAAGGTTGAACATGTTGGCTGGGATCCATTATTCGTTGAAATTAAAGGGAAAACAGCAGACATTGGAATTTCTTCTATTACGATAAACGACAAACGTAAACAAACCTATGATTTCTCAGTACCTTACTTCTTATCTACTAATAAAATCATGATTCCAAAAGACAGCCCGATTAAAAGCGCAGAGGATTTAAAAGACAAGGTCGTAGCTGTACAGAACGGAACAACCGGTCAGGAAGCAGTTGAAAAGCTCCTTGGGGCAGAAAATAAAAATCTTAAAAAGTTTAAGGATAACAATCTGGCAATTATGGAGTTAAAAGGCGGCGGTGCGGACGCAGTTGTTGCTGATAACACTGTCATTGAAGAGTATGTAAAAAATAATCCGAAAGAAAATTTTGTCATCATAGAAGATGAAGCTGCCTTTGATAAAGAGTTTTACGGGTTGTTGTTCCCTAAGGGAAGCAAGTTAAAAGCTGATTTTGATAAGGCTATTAAAGAAGTCATGGAAAACGGTGAATATGCGAAAATCTACAAGAAGTGGTTTAAGGTAGATCCGGACCTTACCGAAGTCAAAGCACAACAAAAATAAACTTTTAAAACTAGAATTGCGTAACTCTTACAAACTAGTAGTTACGCAATTTTTGTCTTAACAACATCACAGTTAAGCACAAGGTTTAAATAGGGGGATTCATGAATGGATATTCGTTGGGACATACTTGCTGAATATGCTCCATTTTTTGCAAAAGGAACATTACTTACCATTGGCCTCTCAATTGCCAGTATTTTAATAGGCACTGTCCTCGGACTATTTATTGGGCTGGGGAAAATGGTGCAGAATAAGTGGCTGGCTTTCCCGTTTAAGGCTTATATTACGTTTTTCCGGGGCACGCCATTATTAGTACAGATTTTATTAATTCACTTTGGACTTATTCCACTCATTATAGGTGAAACAAATGGCATTATCGCTGGTATTACAGCTCTATCGTTAAATTCAGCAGCCTATGTGGCAGAAATTTTCCGCGCCGGTATTCAATCAATTGATAAGGGCCAGATGGAAGCCGCCCGCTCGCTTGGGATGAATCATGTACAGGCAATGCGCTTCGTTATCCTGCCACAGGCTATTAAAAGGATGATTCCGCCGCTTGGAAACGAATTTATTGTCTTAATCAAGGATTCATCACTGGTAGCCATTATCGCTGTTAAAGAATTGATGTATTGGGGACAGGCAATGCAGGGGCAGTACTACCGTGCATGGGAACCATATATTACAGCAGCACTCATTTATTTGGTCTTAACTTTTTCACTCAGCTTATTGTTAAATCAACTTGAAAGAAGGTTGGCCACAGAATGATAGAAGTAAAGAGTCTGAAAAAAACATTTGGAACGAACGAGGTCCTGAAAGGAATTAACGTATCCGTAAAGCCTCAGGAGGTAGTAGTGGTCATTGGCCCCTCAGGATCTGGAAAATCCACCTTTCTGCGCTGTCTTAATCTGCTAGAAACGATTACAGACGGCCATGTTTGGATTGAAGGGACTGACATTACCGATAAGAAAACGGATATCAACGCGGTCCGTACTGAAGTGGGTATGGTGTTTCAACAATTTAACCTGTTCCCGCATAAAACGGTCATTGATAATATCATGCTGGCGCCACTTAAGGTAAGAAAAGTCCCAGCGGAAAAAGCCCGGGAAAAAGGCTTGGAACTTTTACGCAAAGTCGGGTTAGCGGAAAAGGCAGATGCCTATCCTGATTCGTTATCAGGCGGGCAAAAGCAGCGGGTCGCAATTGCGAGAGCACTGGCGATGGAACCGAAAATCATGTTGTTTGATGAGCCTACCTCTGCACTCGATCCGGAAATGGTTGGCGAGGTACTTGAAGTTATGAAGCAACTGGCCAAGGAAGGGATGACCATGGTGGTCGTGACCCACGAAATGGGCTTTGCCCGCGAGGTAGGTGACCGGGTGATTTTTATGGATGGTGGCTTTGTGGTCGAAGAAGGGGTACCGAAGGATATTTTTGAAAATCCTCAAGAAGAACGGACAAAGGCGTTTTTAAGTAAAATCCTATAGAAAACGGAAGGAGGCGGATTATGCCTCCCTTTTCTTTAGCTATCGCTATGCGCAAAAAGAAAAAACCTGTTAAAGCTCGAATACGTTTACAATTTGATCAGCTTTTATTCGATTTTGACATAGCTTAAATAATTGTGTTAAAAAGTCATCAACATCCGTTTCGGAAACCGGGAAGGGAATTTGAACTGAGGTGGAACCGAACATCTGTTTAAAATAAGCTTTTCGTTGATCATTTTTTCCGTCCCGCTTAAAAGGTTTATAGCTCCACATAATATGAGGAATTCCGTCAATATCCTGAACCTGCCGTAATTCTGCCAAGGTAGTAGACTTGTCATAAGCATATATAACTAAGTAATAGATCCCCTTGCGGTGCCAATCAATAAATAGAAGGTAACAGCCTGTTTCAGTACTTGGCTTATTTACCTTAAAGGCAGCTAAGGTAGTCTTCCCATTCGTCCATTGGTGGAACTTGGGTAAGGTACCATTAACGGTTTCTAATTTCTTTATCTCATATTCAGTGGACCTTAAGTTTTCGATTTTTTTTGATAAAAATAATGCCTGCTCCCTTTCCATAATAGATTTCTCCTTTGGATTATTTGTCTTATTATACTTTTTGAGAAGGTAAATAAGGAAGGATGATCTAATTTTTATTTTTTAAAACAGAAAGAAGGTATGTTGTTTGTCTCGAAAATGAAATACAACTGATATAATTTACATAAAAACATTTGGTAAAATCGGTAAAAAGGGACTTATAAGCCACATAACCTTCGAATAGTATGAGGAATAATTATGCCTCTTTACCATATATACAATAGAGTGTTGGCAATTGGGGGGATAGAAATGACGTTAGAAGATCAGTTAAAGGATAAAACCTATTATAAAATGTTCATTAATGAACATGAGGATGAACACCCCATTAAGGTGCTGGGGGAAGCATTTCAGGAGGAAGCCCGAAAGGATCTCCCGGATTTAACACGGATAAGGTATGCCCAAGGGGAAGTATATTTTCATCATAAGGACTATGAAGCAGCTATTTTTAAATGGGAAAATATTATCAACGAGCTTGAACCGTGGGCCAGAAAAAATACCGCGGATGCCTATTATGAACTGGGCCTGTTGTCGGCGGCGGAAGATATATACACGGTGATTGAAACCGATAATTCTACATTGAATGCTGAGGTCGCGTTAAAGTTATTTGCTCTTTATATTGAACGCAGTAAAATTGATGCCGCTGTGGCGGTCATTAAAAGAACGGTGGCTGCTTATCCGGATTACCCAAATGTCACGAATGTGGCCCGCGCTTTTTTTGAAGAGCGGGAAGATTGGGATAATGCCATTGAACTAGCGGTAAACGAAGCAAAGCGGACAGATTCGCTTGAGTGGTTTGAAATTCTAAACACCTATGTGGAAAAAGGAGTGACACGGACGCTGTCACCTAGCTATTTTTCCCATGCCTTATTTAGTTTATATGGCGTAAATAAGGAAAAATTTGAGCAGCTTGTTTCATCGTTATGGAACAGTTATATGAATGAAAATTCCTATCTGCTTTGGATTAAGGAAATCAATCAATTATTGTTGAATCTGGAGTTGGACCGCCAAGATCAATTGCGCGAGCTTTCGCGACTGCATAAAGATACGTATTTTCACTATATTGGCGGTAAGTACTACATTAAACAAATTGATGATTTTCTTCCGGACCTGCTGACAAACTGGGTGCGGCTAGCTGATGGCGGGAATGTTGTTGCCGCGGCAGCGGCTATTTTGTCCTGGAACGAACTATTTCCGGCAAGCCTCAGCGTCTCCATTGTGGAGGAGGCTGAACATTTAATCAGCAAGACAGAGTGTGACATGGATGAACTGGAAGAGTGCTTGTCGTTACTTGAAGCGATTATTAAATGGGCGGAAGTCAACGATATGGGGAAAAACAACCGTGTGAACTGGATTGTTGACCAGCTTGTTGACTTCGATACGCAGCATCTGTTTGTTACCGGACTCGTAGGCAGCGGAAAGTCTACCTTTATCAATACCATCTTCGGTGAGGACGTTCAGGACAGCCCTACTTCATCCGTTGTGATGTTTAAAAACGGCGGAGAAGTGGATATTACCGAAATAACTGACGGAGAGGTTAAGACACTTTCCGGATTTACAGACTTCCAAGAGCGCATGGACCGTCTTCGTAATGCGCTTGAGTCCATCATTGAATTTAAGCAGCCAACTCCTTTTTTACAGGAGAATAGTTTGGCTATAATTGATACACCAGGGTTAAAAGGGAACCAAAACGACCGTTTTGAGGTTTTGAAGTATTTAAACCTTGCTGACTCTGTTTTGTTTGTATTGGATGCGAATGCTCCGTTTACGGAAAAAGAGCGGGCGGTTGTGGCACAAATCCAAGGACTTGCCCCTGACCTGCCGATTCATTTTCTGTTGAGTAAGCTGGACACAATTGTAAATGAACAGGATGCCATTAAGGTTTATGAGGAAACGAAGCATGCGATTCATTCTTATTTGCCTGATGCCAAGCTGTTAGGCTTTTCTTCACAATATGACCGTGTACAGCAGTTAAGCGATCTACAGGTGTTTATCGACTCAATTCGTAATACAAGAAACATAGCAGATAAACGTCTTGCTAAACTGTTATATTTTATTCGCGCGACGATTGCAGGTCTTTTGCAAAAGCGGCTTGACGTTGAAAATCGCTTAATTGAAACGGTTCATTGGAACGAGGAAATGAATATGAAGTTAAGTGGTGCTGTCCATCAATTGAATGATGAGGTATCGCAGAAAACAAAGTCAATCACCAAGCTGTACCGCTCTGTAAAGGAATCGATTGAGGCGGATATTTTTGAAGCTATTCCCAAAATGCTGTCAGAGTGCTCGAACTTGATCGAGGAGGACAGTAATTTCAGTACCATTCATTTGGACCTGAATCATGAGATGAACAACCGCATTCAGGATTATCTGGAGCAGCAGGTAATGCCGAATTACTATAAAAGGCTTCAGGAATGGATTAAGGGCTGTCGGGAGGAATTTGACCAAGGGCAGGATTTATTAATTGAGCTCGGTGCAGGTTTCAATCAAATGTACGGCGAAGAGAGGCTTAGCCTTGAGTGTGATTTTAAGGTGCTTGATGATTGGCTCCGCGATATCGACCGAATGACAAGCCGATTCGTGCTTGAGCCTGTCAATATTTTGCTGAAGCGGACTCCTTCGCAGTTCTTATTGAAAAGTGCCGGGAAGCTGTTTGGGGCCTTGTCGCAGAACAAAACGATGGTATATAACAAATACAAGTCCTTTGTGGAAAACGAGGATTATACAGAGGTTGCTGCACAGGTCTGCCGCCAGTTTTTCCAACCGTTCGAGCTATTTGAAAAATCGTTGGAGAGGGATGTCTCTTGGTTTTTCAAGAGTCCACTAGGTGTCTTAAAATCTGCAGTGGAAGAAACGCGCGGAGAAGCGGCATCAAACCGCGAGATGCTGAACAAGTTGAACGCCAACCCGGAAATGTTCCGCGACCCGCTTACGCTGTTCGAGGTAAGGCTGCGCCAGTTCGAGTGGATGACAGTGGCCGGAAAAGGAATGCAGACGATATATTAATAGTTTTGTTGGGAGATGTCCAGTGGTGGGGGCATCTTCTTTTTTAGTTGCTGGGGGATGAAGGACAAAATCAGGTTCCGGAAGTAGCGAAATGTCCTTGATAAGCCGGATGAAGGACAAAAACAGTTGTCAGTCGAATCAAAATGTCCTTCATATACCTAATAGTTGCAAAAGAAATTTGTCGCACAAAAATCGATTGTTTAAATCCCCCATCAATGGTAGCCTATTGTTAATATCTGTAAAAGGAGGCGAAAAAACTCGTGATTAAAATAACGGGAACACAGACGGAGGCAAAGGTATTCTCCAATTACCCGCAGGAAGCAGCTCTTGAGCAAATCAAGGAGCTTTGTAATCAAGCTTTTTTAAAAGATACCAAAATTAGTATCATGCCAGACTATCATGCCGGGAAAGGCTGCGTGATCGGCACAACCATTCAATTGAAGGATAAAGTGGTCCCGAATCTGGTAGGCGTGGATGTCGGCTGCGGCGTTCTGACTGTCAAACTTCAAGAAAAAAAGGTCGATTTTAATAAACTGGATCAAGTGATAAGGACGTACGTCCCGAGTGGGCAAGAGATTCATACGGATGAGACTGTCGGTTTCGTTAACACGAGTTTTCCGTCCACGGAAGAATTTAAAGCAGCCCATATTCTGAGTCAGAATAAAAGCCTTTATAGTCTTGGAACGCTTGGTGGCGGCAATCATTTCATTGAGGTTTCGACTGACTCTGAAGGATTCCACTATTTAACTATCCATACCGGAAGTCGCTATATAGGAGCAAAGATTGCACAATATTATCAAAAGCTGGCCATTTCTAAGCTCCGTAAGCATGATTTAAGCGAAATCATTGAAAAACTAAAGACTGAGCGGCGCCAAATGGAAATTCAAGCTATGATTCAAAACTACAAAGAAAAAAATCCCATCATTCCGGATGATTTAGCTTATTTGGAAGGCGAGGATTTTAATGACTATATTCATGACATGAAACTGGCTCAGGCATTCGCAAAAGCCAACCGTGAAGAAATCGCCAGAGCGATTACTGAAAATATGGAGTTCGAAGAAGCGGACCGTTTCGATACAATACACAACTATATCGATACAGATAACCTGATTTTGCGTAAGGGTGCAGTATCTGCACAAAAAGGGGAGCGGCTGATTATTCCTATCAACATGCGGGACGGGTCGATTTTAGCAGTAGGAAAAGGAAATGACGAGTGGAATTACTCGGCACCGCATGGAGCGGGCCGCGTCTTGAGCCGGACCCAGGCCATGAAGAAATTAAAGATGGATGATTTCCACAACACAATGAAGGGCGTATGGACGACATCAGTTTCCGAAGAGACACTAGATGAAGCGCCAATGGCCTACAAGCCAATCAATGAAATTCTTGAAAAAGTGGAAGAAACCGTCGTGATTGCAAGCTTTATTAAACCGGTATATAACTTTAAGGCGAGTGAAAAATACACTCCTGGAAGATATAAAAAATAGAAGAGAGACCGCAAGTGGTCTCTCTTCTATTTAATACCCTTTTGCATAATCAACAAGATTAATAGAAGGGTCTTCACCTGAAAGGTAGCTTTTTAAATTCGGTATCAAGATATTTTCGACGACACGATCATTATAATGCTCAGTGGAACCGGAGGTGTGCGGAGTGATAATGACATTTTCCAATTCCCAAAGCGGACTGTCCTGGCTTAATGGCTCTTTTTCGAAAACATCTAGACCTGCTCCGGCAATCTCACCTTCCTGCAAGGCTTTGACGATTTCTTCTTCAACCACGATTTCACCACGGCCGATATTGATAAAGAAGGCCTCAGGTTTCATGAGTTTGAACTGTTCGGCGCCGAACATGCGGCGTGTTTCTTTCGTCAGCGGCAAGGTGACTACCACATAATCGCACTGCGGTAAAAGTGCGTCCAATTGATCGGTAGTGTACATCTCATCGACAAACTCAGCCGGCTGGCCCGAATGCCGTACACCGAGAACTTTCATCCCAAAAGCTTTGGCAATTTTGGCGGTTTCCTTTCCGATTGTTCCGACCCCGATAATGCCAATCGTTTTTCCATGGATTTCGAGCTTCATATTAGCATGATGCCAGGTTTTGGCTTGCTGGTTTTGTACATATGTATGGATTTTTCGGGTTAGACCTAGCATTAAGGCGAAAATTGTTTCAGAAATGGGATAGGCATGCACGCCGCTTGCACCTGTTAAAAGAATATTATGGGCTTCCAGCTTTTCAAGCGGCAAGGTATTGACACCGGCACTCCAACTTTGGAGCCACTTCAGTTTTGAATCAGGAGCAAGGCAATATTCATCAAGGCCTTTTTTCCATCCGGCAATGATTTCAGCATCCTTGGCATGTTCCTGCCAAATATTCTTTTCCTTACTTGCAATCAATTCCCAATCAGGAACAACCATTTTAATTTGGTCGAACAGATTCTGTTCAAGGTTATGAGTAATTACAATTTTTCTTCGCAAGGCTTGGTTCCTCCATTCATTGCAAATCAATCTAAACTAATGATATAGGAATTTTCAAAAAAAGGTAACTGATTTGACTTTTCTAGTTAATTCTAAACGTAAAAATCAAAAGTGTCCCGCAATTGGTTAGTAGAAAGGAGCACCGACATCTTTCATGTGGAAAAATAAGGATTAAAAATACAAAAAAGTCTCTGTTTTTGTTAAAATAGAAAATGAAGAAAGCGTTTTCTAGAAAGAGAGGTTTATAGGAATGAAACACCCTTATTTAAATGAAGATCATGAAATTTTTCGCCAGTCTTTAAGAAAGTTTTTAGAAAAGGAAGCATATCCCTTTTATGAGCAATGGGAGGAAAATCGACTCATTCCCCGCTCGTTTTGGACGAAGATGGGTGAGCAAGGCTTCCTTTGTCCAGACATTGATGAAAAATATGGAGGCAGCGGGGTTGATTGGGGCTTTTCGGTTGTTATTAATGAAGAGCTTGAACGAGTCGGAACCGGAACGATAGGAATTGGACTTCATAGTGATATAGTCGTTCCTTACATAACCGCTTATGGAACAGAGGAACAAAAGCAGCGCTGGCTGCCGAAGTGCGTCACCGGTGAAATCATTACTGCGATTGCGATGACAGAGCCAGGGACAGGTTCTGACCTTGCCAATATTAAAACCACTGCTAAGCTTGACGGGGACCATTATATTGTCAATGGACAAAAAACTTTTATCACCAACGGTATTCAAGCGGACCTCATCGTGGTGGCGGTGAAGACCGATCTGCAGGCAGTTCCAAAGCATAAGGGCGTCAGCCTGCTGGTCATTGAGCGTGACGCTCCCGGATTTTCTAGAGGCCGCAAGCTGAACAAGGTTGGTCTCCATTCCCAGGATACGGCAGAGTTAATTTTTGAAGACTGCCGTGTGCCAAAGGAAAACCTTCTAGGAGAAGAGGGAAAAGGCTTCCTATATTTGATGGAAAAACTTCAGCAGGAACGCCTGCTAGTGGCAATTGGAGCGCAAACAGCAGCCGAAGTGATGCTGCAAAAGACGATTGAATATGTAAAAAGCCGTGAAGCATTCGGCAAACCAGTCAGCCAGTTCCAAAATACGCAATTCAAAATTGTCGAAATGGCCACCGATATTGAAATGGGCAGAGCCTTTTTGGATCAGCTGATTGCCGAGCATATGGAAGGGAAAAACGTTGTGACCAAGGTGTCCATGGCAAAATGGAAGCTGACCGACATTGCCAAGAAGGTTGCATCCGAATGTATGCAGCTACATGGCGGCTACGGCTACATGGAAGAATACGAGATTGCTAGACGGTTCCGTGATATTCAAGTAGGAGCTATTTATGCAGGTACCAATGAAATTATGAAAACCATAATTGCGAAAAATTTAGGATTATAAAAAACCACATGATAATGATGGCAATTGGCCGCTGGCCGATTGCCTCCTTATAAATCCAAATAAAATGGAGGCGAGTAAATGAGCAATACGACTATCGGTAAAATTTTTGAATTAACAGTCCAAAAGTACCCCAACAAGGAAGCCCTCTATGATGTTCGCAAAAATGTCCGCTACACCTATAAAGAGTGGAATGAGCAGGTTAATCTTCTGGCAAATGCTCTCCTTAAACTAGGCGTGAAAAAAGGAGACCGCGTCTCTACCTTTATGTTTAATACAGAAGAACTAGGAACTGCCTTTTTTGCCTGTGCGAAAATCGGTGCCATCTTCAACCCGATTAACTTCCGCCTCATGTCGGAGGAAGTAGCGTTTATTTTATCCGATGCCGCCCCTAAGGTTGTAATTTTTGAAAAGGCATTGGAGCCAGTAATCACGGCTATTGCCAGCCGCTTTGACAGAATCTCGTTCTGGTTTATTGATGAAGAGGCTCCAGCCTATGCCGCCAGCTACCAAGAAAAACTCACCTCCGCCACTGCAGAAGCAATCCAAGCCGAAGTAAACGAAAATGATATTTATGCCTTTATTTATACGAGCGGTACAACAGGAAGACCTAAAGGGGTCATGCATAGCCACCGTAATATGGTCGACCAAAGCCTGCTCTGCGTTGCCTCCCAAAAGCTTGAAAAAGAGGATGTCGGCCTTGTTACAGCTCCGATGTTCCATTGTGCCGAACTCCACTGTGCGTTCCTGCCAAGGGTGCAAATAGGGGCGAAAAACGTCGTCCTGCATCAATTTAATCCGAAAGTGATACTGTCATTAATCGAAAACGAAAAAATTACAAAGTTCTTTGCAGCGCCTACCATGTGGAATATGCTTCTGCAAGAAGATTTGAGCAAGTACAATACCGAAAGCCTGAAGCTAGGCTTATATGGTGCCGCTCCAATGGCGCCATCACTTGTCCATGCTCTCCATGACCGCTTGGGCATCTCCTTGATTCAAGCTTACGGGATGACAGAAATGGGCCCTGCCATAACCTTCCTGTCGGAAAAAGACCAGCTGAGAAAAGCAGGGTCTGCGGGACAAGCGGGACTAAACCATGAAATTCGCGTTGTCAGGACCCGGGAGGATGGGCCGTCCGATCCAGGTGATGTTTGTCCAGCAGGAGAAGCAGGAGAAATTATTGTAAGAGGGCCAAGTATGATGCTAGGTTATTACAATCGTGAAGAGGCTACAGAAAAGGCGATGTATAAGGGCTGGTATCATTCAGGCGACATCGGCTACATGGATGATGAGGGTTACCTTTTTGTAAATGATCGGGTCGACGACATGATCATCAGCGGCGGTGAGAATATTTACCCGCGCGAAGTGGAAGACGTGCTCCATGCACATGATGGCGTGCTAGATGTGGCTGTCATCGGACAGCCTGACGACCGCTGGGGGGAAACCGTCACAGCCTTCGTTGTAAAAAAAGACCCGAATATCACCGAGCAGGACCTAGACGAATATTGCAAAAACAGCAACAGCCTAGCAAACTATAAACGTCCGCGCAAATACATTTTCTGTGAAGCGCTGCCGCGGAACGCCAGCGGAAAAATCCAGAAATTCGTTCTGCGAAAACAATTAGAGGAGCTTTTCAGCCCAGATTCAACAAATAAGTGATAGTTTAAGTGATGCTGTACCAAAGGAATTTGGGTTTAGCCTATTTAAAATAGTAAAGACTGCCGCGTTTATACGGCAGTCTGTTTTTATAATAGTAAAGCTTATTAAAAACACAAACTAACTTGCTTTTCTCGGAATCTCTGAATGATTTGCAAAGTTTCTTTGAATTTGGGCATCTAAAATAGATAATTCATATTGTTCTCTTTCTCTAAGTCCGTCCATAATAACGGATGTTGTATAATAAAAAAGAATAAATGAAGCAATTGTAACCAACCAAGCGACTGCCATTCTTAATTCCCCCTTTTAATAACTTAATTAAATTGTAAATAATGTTTTCTTCGTTTTGTGTGACGTATATCACATAAAATAGGGGTGAAATTTGAACATTTTTAAAACATTTTTATCGGTTGTGAAAGTCCTATTTTTGTTTCATAATTGTGATTTGAAATTTTTTTAAGGGATGAGTGAACTTGGAGTCTACCAACTTAGTAAACGTAACAAGGGGTAATTTAATTGAAAGCGTTCATCATGGACATATTGCAGTGGTGGATGCCAAGGGGAATTTACTTTATTATGCAGGCAATCCTGAAGCAGTGGTTTTCGCCCGTTCTTCGATGAAACCGATTCAGGCAATTCCTGTAGTGGAAACGGGGACAGCTGATCATTATGGCTTCAGCGATGCCGATCTTTCGTTATGCTGTGCTTCGCACAATGGAGAGAAAATGCATACAGACAGGGTTCTAGCCATTCTTGCAAGGGCAGGCCTTGAAGACATTTGCTTGAAATGTGGAACCCATCCACCGCGATGGGAAGAGAGATATAAAGAGCTAATCCGTGAAGGTAAAGAGATTACTCCTTTATATAACAATTGTTCCGGAAAGCATACCGGGATGCTCGTGACTGCCAAACATTTAGGAGAGACACTCGAAAACTATTACGAGCTGAATCATCCCGTTCAACAGCGGATTCTTGCCGCTGTCAGTGAGATGACGGATTATCCGATAGAAAAAATAGAAATAGGTATCGACGGATGCGGCGTACCGGTTCATGGCCTGCCTCTTGAAAAAATTGCTTATGGATATGCCCGCTTGGCACAGCCGGATGCCCTGCCTGAAAATCGTCGTAATGCCGTTAGACGGGTGGCGAAGGCAATGATAATAGCCCCGGAAATGGTTGGCGGGACAGACCGTTTTTGTTCCGATTTTATGAGGATAGGAAAAGGCAGATTCATAGGCAAGGTTGGGGCGGAGGCTGTTTATTGTATTGGTGATCTTGAAACAGGGCTCGGGATTGCCATCAAGGTTGAAGACGGCAATAGCCGCGCGGTCTTTCCTGCAGCAGTCGAAGTGTTGAAACAGCTGAATTTAGTAACTGTGGAGCAAATCGAAGAACTTGCTGAGTACCACCGTCCGAAGTTGCGCAATGCTCGTAATGAGGTAATTGGTGAATTGGTAGCGGATTTTAAATTGCAGCCAGCCACATCCAGTCAGGTTTAATCTATTTATTTTTTGGGGCGTGGTGTTATGAAAGATTCATAAGACTTGACCGATGGGTAAAATCGGAGCACGGGTCGTTATGAAGGGCTCATAACACCTGAACGATAGGTAAAATCAGAGTCCCGGTCGTTATGAGGATTAACCAAACGATAACTATTCAATTTTTCATATCTATTTAGAAAGTAGTATAATAGAGGGGATTAAATCTATCTTCAAAGTAAAAGGAGGACTTCCCTTGTTTGAACAAGCACTTCCCCTGCTGCAATCCCACTTTGGCTACAGCTCCTTCCGCACCGGCCAAGAGCAGGCAATTCAATCCGTTTTAACAGGAAATAACACTATATGCGTCATGCCGACTGGCGGCGGAAAATCGATCTGCTATCAGATTCCTGCTCTCATTCTCCCAGGTACCACCATTGTTGTCTCTCCGCTGATCTCATTAATGAAGGATCAAGTCGATGCCCTTATTCAGGTAGGAATTCCAGCCACTTTTATTAACAGCTCGCTTAGTTTCCAGGAGGCCTATGAACGAATCCAAGCAGCAAAGCACGGAGAATACAAATTATTGTACATAGCACCCGAACGGTTGGAATCGCCGGAATTCCTAAACGACCTTAGACAAATGGAAATCCCATTAATCGCAGTGGACGAAGCGCACTGTATTTCACAGTGGGGGCATGATTTCCGACCGAGCTATCGGCATATCCAAAAAATGATTCAAATGCTGCCGCAAAGGCCAAGCGTCATCGCCTTAACTGCAACGGCAACACCAAGGGTGCGGGAAGATATTTGCAGCCTGCTGGAAATAGATGAACGAAACACCATTATCACAGGCTTTGAACGTGAAAATCTCTCATTCTCTGTCATTAAAGGACAGGATCGTCTTAAATATCTGTTAGATTATCTGAAAAAGAATGACAAAGAAGCGGGCATTATTTATGCTGCGACACGGAAAAATGTCGATATCCTTTACGAACGGCTCCGAAAGGAAAACATCAATGTCGCCCGCTATCATGCCGGAATGGGGGATGCGGAACGCGCCCTCGAGCAGGAACGGTTCCTAACAGACCAAGCTTCGGTTATGGTAGCGACATCTGCATTTGGAATGGGAATCGACAAATCCAATATCCGCTATTGTATTCACCTGCAGCTTCCAAAAAATATGGAAAGCTACTATCAGGAGGCGGGACGTGCAGGCCGTGACGGACTCGCCAGCGGATGTATCGTGCTCTACTCGCCGCAGGATGTGCAAATTCAGCGTTTTCTAATTGACCAATCCAGCGATAGGACCAGAATGACTCAAGAACTTGAAAAACTCCAGCAGATGGTCGATTATTGCCATACAGAAAGCTGCCTGCAGGAATTTATTTTGCATTATTTTGGTGAGACAGAAACGGAGCCGTGCGGCAGATGCGGAAATTGCACGGACGCAAGGACAAGCATTGATGTAACAAAAGAAGCGCAAATGATTTTGTCCTGTGTGATTCGGATGGGGCAGCGCTTTGGTAAAAACATCACCGCACAGGTATTAACAGGCTCGAAAAATAAAAAAGTCACCGAAATGGGTTTCGAAAGGTTATCAACGTACGGAATCATGAAGGACAAAAGTGCAAAGGATGTCAGTGATTTTATCGAATTCTTGATTTCACAGGACTTGCTAGCGATCGAGCAAGGTACCTTTCCAACCATTTATGTATCAACAAAGGGAAAAGAAGTTTTACTCGGAAATCAGCAGGTCCATCGCAGGGAAACTGTCCAGGTGAAACAAGTAACTAAGAGTGACCCATTATTTGAAGAATTAAGGGAAGCCCGCAAACGGATTGCCGAGGCAGAAAAAGTCCCTCCGTTTGTGATTTTCTCAGATGCTTCGCTAAAGGATATGTGTGCTAAGCTGCCGAAAGCAAGTGAAGAAATGTTAAATGTGAGCGGGGTAGGGGAACACAAGCTTCAAAAATATGGATTGGAGTTTATCCAAGTGATTCGAGCGTTTTTAGAGGAAAACCCAAACTACCAAAGCGAATTGGAACCTGAACCGGTAGCGGCAAAAAAGCCGGCGAAAAAAGCGGTGACAGATTCGCACTTAGAGACATTGAACCTGCATCAAAGCCAATTATCCATTCAGGAAATAGCCGAACAGCGCGAGTTGGCAGTAAGCACTGTCGAAAATCATTTGCTGCAATGTGCCCAGCAGGGACTTGCTGTTGATTTTACAAGGCTGATTCCAGGCGAGTATATTCCGCTTTTAGAAAAAGCAGTGGAACAAGCTGGCCGAGACCGCCTAAAACCTATTAAAGATTTGCTTCCAGATGAAGTGAGTTATTTTATGATTAAAGTATATGTGTATTTTTTAAGCAAAAAAAAATAAAAACAGGGCTGTACAAGGCGCTAGTGTCAGGTACAGCCTTTTTTGAAAGACGAGAATATAAATTTCTGGAAATTCAAAGAGTTTGTCGATATTCCTATAAATTTGTTCTATTTCCCCGGCAATTTGTCGATAAACGGATAAGCAGATTGACAAGCATCCATCTGAATATAAACGTAATGGTGTTCATAAGCTTTTGTGTACCATCAAATCCACAAAGTCGGCTATAATAATTAAGTTTGTTAGATTCGATTTAAAGGAGCAAATCATGAAAACGATGAAAAAAATTTCCCCTCAATATGATCCTTGGGAAGCCTATCTGGACATTGAGGAGTACGGAAAGCCCCAGTTGACGAATATTGAATTCACCACCACAACACTTTGCAATATGCGCTGCGAGCATTGTGCGGTCGGCTATACCTTGCAGACAAAGGATCCGGAGGCTCTTCCGCTCGAACTGCTATTACAAAGGCTGGAGGAAATCCCGACACTAAGAGCCCTTAGCATCACTGGCGGCGAACCGATGCTTTCCCTTTCCTCAATCAAAAATTATGTCGTTCCCATTTTAAAATACGCACATGAACGCGGAGTGCGGACGCAAATCAATTCTAATTTAACAATGGACCTCGACCGCTATGAATTAATTATTCCTTATTTGGACGTCCTACATATTTCGCATAACTGGGGAACTATAGACGATTTTGTTGAGGGCGGTTTTGCCCGGATGGAAAAAAAGCCTGATCACCAGCAGCGGGCTAAATATTTTGAAAGAATGATAGAGAACAGCCGCGAGCTTGTCAAAGCAGGTGTGATGGTATCCGCAGAAACAATGTTAAACAAACGGACGCTGCCGCATCTTGAAAAAATTCACCGGCAAATTGTCGATGAGATGCTTTGCCAAAGGCACGAGGTGCATCCGATGTATCCGAGTGACTTCGCTAGCAATTTGGAAGTGCTGACGCTCGAAGAAATACGAGAGGCGATCCATCGTTTGTTGGACATTAGGGATGAAAAAACGTGGATGCTGTTTGGCACACTGCCATTTTATCCGTGCAACAATAAAGAGGAGGACCTTAACCTATTAAAACGGCTCTATTCCAGCAAAAATATCACCGTTCGAAACGACCCTGACGGCCGCTCCCGTCTAAATGTCAACATCTTCAACGGAGATATTATCGTAACTGATTTTGGTGATGCTCCTCCGCTCGGAAACATTCAAACGACGAAACTTCAAGATGCGTATCAGACATGGCAAACCTCGAACTTAGCAAAAGAACTGAGCTGCCACTGTCCATCCGTAAGGTGTCTTGGCCCAAATATTCTTGTCAAAAACAGCTATTATCAAGACATTGATTTTTCAAAACGGCAGACCAATATTTAAAAGCAGGATGACAGAGTATCCTGCTTTTTTATCTTACTATTTAGTAAAAATTCCCTTATACTAGAATTATAGTTTTATACATAGGGGGTTTGTAGCATGAGGATTTTAGTCGTTGGTGCAGGGGCAGTTGGCGGATATTTTGGCGGACGCTTGCAGGAAAAAGGCGTTGATGTCACTTTTTTAGTAAGAGAAGGAAGAAAGAAGCAGCTTGACCAAGCAGGGCTTGTCATTGATAGTGTTCACGGCAGCGTCACACTGACTCCAAAACTGATTTTGTCTGGAGAGGAAGCGGATCCGTTTGACTTAATCCTGCTCTCGACGAAAGCCTATCACCTGCAAGGTGCAATTGATAGCTTCCGGCAATATGTAAATGAAAAGACAGCCATTCTTCCATTATTAAACGGAATCTCCCATATTGAACAATTAGCAGCAGAGTTCGGCCAAGAGCGGATCATTGGCGGCCTGTGCTTTATTGAAACTACCCTAGACCAAGAGGGAAGAATCATCCAAACAAGCCCAAGACACGATATTGTCTTTGGTGAATTAACCGGTGAAAAGACTGAAAGAATCTTAAAAATTGAAGAAGCCTTCAGCGGCACTAGGTCTGGCTATCGACTCAGCGACAACATTAATCAGGATTTATGGAACAAATATTTGTTTATTTCGATGATGTCAGGAATTACGACTCTGATGAGGGCGCCGATTGGACCAATCAGGGAAATGCCAAGCGGCCGGGCAACAATCGAAAAACTGTCACAAGAAATCATTTCCGTCATGAACAAAATTGGTGCGCCTCTGCCTGAAGATATAGCAGCACTTCAACTTAATCAAATTGATAGCTTGGGCTATGCGATGAAATCCTCGATGCAGCGGGATATGGAGAAGCAGCTTTCTGTCGAAGCGGACCATCTGCATGGGTATTTATTAACGATCGCTCGTAAAGAACAAATTCCAGTTCCGGTTTTAGAAGCTGTTTATGCCAATTTAAAAGTGTATGAACTGCAACTGCAGCAAGGCAAATAAATAATAAAAAGGGTGAGCAAAAAGTTGCTCACCCTCTATGCCGTGTGCTTTGCCAGCTTTGGATGCTTATTCATAGATACCAACAAAATTACACCGCTAATGATTAATAACGCGCTGGTACTGATAAATACAGCCGAAAAACCAAGATATCCGGAAATAAAGCCGCCGAGCATTGGGCCAATGATGTTTCCAAGAAACCTCAGACTGTTGTTATAGCCAAGAACCTCACCTTGCATGGCAAGAGGTGCCTCCTGGCGGATATAAGCAATTCGCACCGGAATAATTCCCCCGATGGCAACCCCTAGAACAAACCGAATGATGACCAGCTGCCAAAGATTTGTAACCGCGGCCCCAGGTAAGTAAATAATTCCCGCTAGGAAAAGAAGAATCACCAAAACCTTAATATAACCGTGCCGGTCAGCAATATTTCCCCATCTTCTGGACATCAATAAATTCCCTAAACCAGCAGCAGAAAAAGCAATTCCTGAATAAAAGGCGATATTTTTAGGGCCATGCAGCTCGCCTACAAATAGTGATAGGATTGGCTGAATACTAAAATGGGCGATTTGTACAAGGGCTGAGATGAGCAGAACAGTCAGCATGACCGGATTACGGATAATATGCTGGACAACTTCTTTGCTTGAATAGTGGGACTTCACTCCCTTTTTTACTTCTATTCGAACTTCTTTTACTGCTATCACAAGCAGGGCGGAAAGGAAAATCGTGACGGAGGTCCACTTAAAGGTGTCTGCATAGCCAAAGGTGTCAGCGAGAACCCCGCCAAGCATCGGGCCTAATAAGGAACCCGTAATACTTCCTGTTTGCAGGGTGCCGAGGACACGGCCGGCAATTTCCTTCGGCGTTTGTGTGGAGATAAGTGCCTGTGACATTGGAATAAATCCTGAGAAGAAGCCCATAAAAAAGCGGAGCATGAAAAGCTGCCAAACCGATTGGGCAAACCCAATTAACAGGATCGAAAAAGCCATTCCCATTCCCGAAATGATCAGGATTTTTCTTCTGCCATAACGGTCGCCGATCCTGCCCCAAATCGGCGAAAAGAGGAAGGCGGACACAAATGTAATACCGAATGTTAAACCTGACCAATGCTGGACGTATTTCTCTGAAAAATCACCCAGTGACTCGATGTACAGGGAGATAAACGGCAGAACCATTGTCATGCTTCCAGCTACAAAAAAGTTGGCGAACCACATGATGGCTAAATTTCGTTTTGCCTGGTCCTGTTGTTTCAAGTTAGATAACACTTCTTTCTGTATTTATTTCGATTCTCTAAATATTATTTTACCGAAATTTCAGAAAAATTTAAATAGGAAATTTCATTTATATTTATGGTTTGTGGGATTGGCTATTTGTATAAGCTCGTACTCGTTGAAGAACAATAAGGAGAAATTTAGCAAATAGGCGTGAAAATGGTTTCAAATCATTTATAAGCTTTTTTACATTACAGAAGGGTGGCAGTTATAATGGATGCATATTTGTTACTCATCACACTGCTGGCAATTATCATTGTCATTTTAGGAGTTTCTTGGTTTAAGTGGCATGCATTTATTAGTTTAATGGTCGCAGCACTATTCTTGGCGATTTTTTCCGGAATGGGCTGGGACAAGATTGTCGGTTCCTATGAAACAGGGGTCGGCGCAGTCTTAGGACACTTAGTAGGCATTTTGGCACTAGGTACAATTTTAGGTAAAATGCTCGCTGAATCAGGGGCAGGATTGCAAATTGCCAATTTCTTTATTAGGGCATTTGGCGAAAAGAAGCTGCCATGGGCGATGTTTTTCTCAGGCTTTATTATCGGTATTCCCGTATTTTTTGAAGTGGGAATTTTAATTCTGTTACCGCTGGTTATTTCCATCCAAAAAGCTTCTAAACAAAATATTTTATTAGTTGGTCTGCCGGCTATTGCTGGTTTGTCCATCACACACGGTCTTGTCCCGCCGCATCCCGGGGCGATTGCAGCAATCGGAATTTATGGGGCTAATCTTGGAAAAGTATTGCTGTACTCTTTAATTATTGCGATTCCTACAGGTATAATTGGCGGGCCGTTATTTGCATGGATGATTAACAAACGGGTTATCCCGACCGGCGAACCAACGTTGGTGAAAATCGACGATCAAGCCGATAAAAAATCGGTACCAAGTGTTGGTGTTTCCTTCCTATCGATCTTAATGCCAGTCATATTAATGATATTAGGAACAGCGGCACCATATCTGCATCTTTCAGCTGGTGCGCAAAAAGTGTTAACCTTTATCGGCAGCCCAGTCATCGCTCTGTTAATTTCTTGTTTCTTAGCTTTTTATTTCCTTGGCTTCCGTCATGGAATGGATAGGAACTTAATTAAGAAACTCGTGGAAGAATGTATTATACCAGTCGGTTCAATTATTTTAATCATTGGTGCAGGCGGCGGTTTTAAGCAAATTCTTATTGATAGCGGCGTGGCGAAAGTAATTGCCAGCATGTCTCAGGATTTGAATATATCACCACTTGTACTGGCGTTCTTGATTGCAGGGTTAATCCGGATTGCCACAGGCTCTGCAACAGTGGCATTAACGACTGCTGCTGGAATCGTTGCTCCCATTGTGGCCGGAATGGCCGGAGTCAATTTAGAATTGCTGGTTATTGCAACAGGCGCAGGCTCGTTAATGTTCTCACACGTCAATGACGCCGGGTTCTGGATGGTTAAAGAATACTTGGGACTGACTCTTGAAGAAACCTTTAAAACGTGGACGGTACTCGAAACCATTCTTTCCTTTGTCGCCTTTATTGGGGCACTTATAGTGAATATGCTTGTCTAAGTAAAAAAGCAGAGGATGCCTCAAAAGGGCATCCTCATTTAGATTTACATTCGTGTATTAGAAATGGCTTCCCTAACTTTATCAAGTGAGTTTTTGGCCTTGTCCTTATTGCGGATCATCATGTTAACATAAAGAGCATCTATCAGGCTTAATTGGCCGATTCTCGAAGACAGTGCTTCGGAGCGGTATTCGGTCTCTTCAGAGCTTGTAAAAAGAGCAACATCCACGTTTTGTCCAATTGGTGATTTTGGATAGCTTGTAATACCGATTGTTTTGGCGCCATTTTTTTGCGCTGTTCTTAAAATATTGATGGTGTCTTTGTTTGTTCCCGAATGAGAAATCACCACAGCCACATCTTTTTCGCCGAGCTGGGAAGCCGACATAAGCTGGAAATGGGAATCGATAAAGGCAAATACTTTAATCCCTGTCCGGACAAACTTGTGGAAAGCATCCATGGCGATTACATTTGAGCCGCCCGTTCCATAGAACTCAACCCGGTCAGCCTGCAATAATAAATCAACTGCCTTTTGAATAGAAGGCCCATCGAGAATCTGCAAGGTGTTTTCCAATGCTCTAATATTTGACTGAAAAATTTTCACCGCTACTGTCTTCTCCGTATCATCTTCCTTAATTTCTTCATGAATCTGTTGAATAGGTTCAAATATTTCAGAAGCGAGGGCAATTTTCATTGCCTGGTACCCCTTGAAACCAATCCTTTTGCAAAACCGAAAAACAGTGGCATCGGCGACATTCAAATCCTCTGCCACTTCGTTTATGGTGTTATGAATGATTTTTTCGGGACTGTCCAAGATGTAGTCAGCAATCTTTTTTTCTTTTTCACTAAGCCTTGCGTAATAAGAACGAATTTTTCCTAGACAGTTTTGCGGCATTGGTGATTACCTCACCCATTTTTGCTGGAAGCTGCTGATGGCCCCGTATTCTTCGCTAAATAACCGTGATAGGCGGATATAAATCGGGATTAGGTCCTCATAAATGGCCACATTTTCCTCAATAGGCTGGTGGGCATGGGTGGAACCGACCAATTCTGACATAATCGAGAAATCTTCAATTTCTCCAAGTGCATACATACCAAGGACAACAGCACCTAGGCAGGAACTTTCAAAGCTTTCCGGTACAACAACTTCCTGGTTGAAAATATCCGCCATCATTTGTCTCCACAATGCTGACCGGGCAAACCCGCCTGTTGCCTGGATTTTTTGCGGTACGCCAATCATTTCCTGAAGGGCGAGCATAACGGTATATAAATTTAGAATGACACCTTCAAGGACAGAACGAATCATATGCTCTTTTTTGTGATGAAGGCCAAGTCCAAAAAACGAACCGCGGGCATTGGCATTCCATAAAGGTGCACGTTCACCCGCCAAATACGGATGGAAAATGAGCCCCTCTGCACCAGGCGTGACCTTGTCGGCAATTTTTGTTAAGACATCGTAAGGGTCGATGCCAAGTCGTTTTGCTGTTTCAACCTCCGACCAGGCAAGCTGATCGCGAACCCAGCGGAAGGTCATCCCGCCGTTATTGACTGGACCGCCGACAACCCAATGATTTTCAGTTAACGCATAACAGAAAATTCTCCCTTTTGGATCAGTCACTGGCTTGTCCGTTACAGTCCGAATCGCGCCGCTGGTGCCGATCGTGACAGCCATTACTCCTGGGTCAATGGCGTTGACGCCGAGATTGGAAAGAACACCGTCACTTGCTCCGACTACAAATGGAGTGTTCCCTGATATTCCAAGCTCCTCGACATATTCATTTTTTAAGCCGGTTAAATAAAACTTTGTTGAAACTGGTTCAGGCAATTGTTCAGTGGTAATACCGGCAACACTTAGTGCTTCTGCATCCCAATTAAGCTGTTCGAGGTTAAACAGCCCTGTTGCAGAGGCGATGGAATAATCCATCACATAACGATTAAATAGCTTAAAGAATATGTACTCTTTAATACCGATAAATTTGCTGGTTTTGCTAAAGATTTCAGGATGATCCTCTTTTAGCCAAGTAATTTTGGCAAGCGGTGACATCGGATGAATCGGTGTTCCGGTTCTACGATAAATGGCAAGACCATTCAATTCGTTTTTAATTTTTTCAGCTGTTTCTGTAGCGCGGCTATCTGCCCACGTAATGCAGCGGGTAATTGGTTTACCGTTATCATCCATGGCGATAAGGCTGTGCATGGCGGAACTAAAAGAAACAAGCTTAAGCTGTTCCAAATTGATTTCGCCCTTTTTGATAGCTACTTTCATCGTTTCTAGGACAGCTTGGAAAATTTCCTCCGGATCCTGTTCTGCAATGGACGGGGCAGGGCTGTATAAAGGGTATTCAACATGATGCATGCTGATAACTTTCCCTTTTTCTGCAAAAAGAACTGACTTTGTACTTGTGGTACCAATATCAACACCGAGATAGTAAGAGGTTCTAGTCATTGGGTTAATCTCCTTTATGAAGCGTTATTGTATAGTTCAAAAATTTTTTACTCCAGTATCATTATATAAGAAAAAATATTCCTGCACACTACAATTTGTCCTATAACTATTGTTAAACATACATAAAGAGATTATTAGATAGTTTTAAAAAAGAAAGGGAAAATGGTGTTTGCAGCGAATATTTTAAACGTATATGCAAATTATTACGGGAGGGAAGTTCATGTCTGAAAAATATCCAGTTCTAGAAGGTGCTGAACCGTTTTATTTTGAAGGAAATCGTGTCGGTATCTTGGTCTCACATGGTTTTACGGGGTCCACCCAAAGCATGCGCCCGCTTGGGGAGGCTTATGCCAAAGCAGGCTACACGGTTTGCGGGCCGCGCTTAAAAGGGCACGGAACACATTATGAAGATATGGAGCAAACAACATATCAAGATTGGATTACTTCGGTAGAGGAAGCTTACCAGTGGCTACAGGAACGCTGTGACACGATTTTTGTGACTGGTTTATCAATGGGCGGAACATTAACCTTGTATATGGCTGAAACCCATCCAGAAATTCGCGCGATTATCCCTATTAATGCAGCTGTTGATATTCCGGCCATGTTACCAGTCCGCCAATTAGAAGATGTGCGTTATTTAGATGCGATTGGTTCAGATATTAAGAAGCCGGGTGTCGTGGAACTTGCCTATGAAAAAACACCGGTTCAATCTGTGAAGGAAATCTTGACCTTTATGGAGGAGGTAAAAGCAGACCTTCACAAAATTACCTGCCCGGTATTAATTTTTGTTTCTGATGAAGACCATGTCGTCCCGCCGGATAACTCGCAAATCATTTATGATGACATTCGCTCAGAGGTTAAAGAACTTCATCGGGTGAAAGACAGCTACCATGTGGCCACACTAGATAACGACCAGCAGGTAATTATCGAAAAAACATTAGAATTTATCGAAAAAAATCTTTAATGGAGACAATTTTTTTGTCTCTTTTTTTGTTGCATTTTTGGAACAATATTTAGTGAAGGAGTGATGATTAGTGAACCATTGTGAAACTTTTTTAAGAAGTAAGAACTGGATTGATAATGATTTGGATGCCAGGTACATAAATGTGAATCATCCCTATGCGATTCTGATTTCAGAGGATGAAGGGATGATTACCTTAAGGGGAAACACCGGTTTTGATAATGGTCAGAATGGAGAAGAAATCTTCTCTTTTACCTCATTACAAGAGTTGCAGGAATGGTTTGAGAACAATATTGGGGAGTAGATTTTAGCGACAAAGCCACCAGGAATGGATGGCCTGGAGTTATGTCGGTAGGAACAAAAACTCTCGCTTTCGTAAACCAAGTGGGAGTTTGTTTTCATTTAGTCGCTAATAGAAAGTCTATTGACATATAAATGTAAAAGGGTTACTATTATCTCAACTTCAAGATATCCTGTTTAGGGTAATTGAAGGTTATTTTTGAAATAATATCTCGAATTCAAGATAATCGCATTTATTCTAACCGATTTTGAAAAAATAAGAATGTAGGAGTGGAGGTAATGAAACTTTTAGGGTTACATCATGTATCGATTTTGACCGGAAAAGCAGAAAGAAATTATGAGTTTTATACAAAAATCTTAGGAATGAGATTGGTAAAGAAAACAGTAAACCAAGATGATACATCATCATATCATCTCTTCTATGCGGATGCAGAAGGAAATCCCGGTACTGAGGTGACGTTCTTTGACATTCCTAATCTTGGAAGTTCATACAGGGGAACTTCAGATATTTCCACTGTATCCTTAAGAGTTTCGACTACTAATTCTTTATTGTTTTGGAAGGAACGATTGAAACAGGCTGGTGTTCAACATGATGAAATTGAAAAAAGAGCAAATCGTGATACATTAGCCTTCAAAGATTTCGATGGGACACGTTTAATACTGGTCGCCGACAACGGTGAAGAAGGTGTTAGGCCGGGGGTTCCTTGGGTCCGGGAAGATATTCCAAAAGAACATGCCATAATAGGTTTAGGACCTGTTACCCTCACTGTTGGAATGGCAGAACCTACCATTGGTGTGCTTACTGAAGTCATGGGATTTCAATATGTGGGATCATACCCATCACTTGAAGGGGATTTTCCTGAAATATTGGTTTATGCAACAGGTGAAGGGGGCAGTGGCGCAGAAGTGCATATTGAAAGAAGGCCCGATTTGCCAAAAGCTCGATTAGGCCGTGGGGGAGTTCATCATGTTGCATTCCGTGTTCCAAATGAAGAAGAATACAATCAATGGGCACAACGTTTGAAGGATTATCGTTTGCCGAACTCAGGAAAAGTAGAACGTTATTATTTTAAAGCATTATATTTCAGAGAGCCAAATGGCATTTTGTTTGAATTATCAACAGATGAGCCAGGCTTTGCAACAGACGAACCGATGGAAACAATGGGTCAAAAGCTGGCATTACCGCCATTTTTAGAGCCAAGCCGAAAAGAGATAGAAGAAAAGCTGCGGCCGCTAGATCTAAATTGAATATTTGTGAAATTTATAAAAGAATCGGAATCCAATAAAAACAAATAATTAATACTTGCTGAAGTGAATAATGCAGCCTAATAAACTAAAAAAGCCTTAACCAATGGGTCAAGGCTTTTTCTGTTTTAACAGCAGCGTGAAACTTTACCGCCCTTCGCATTGTAACGTGCATCCTGAGCCTCACAGAAGAATTCTTTCCGTGTTTTAATAGGCTCGCCAGGATGGTGCGATTCCATATGAGCTACATATGTTTCATAGCTTGGAACTCCAACCAGTAAACTAATAAACTGCTTACGGTAGGCGTTAAGCTTTCTCAAGCGATTAAGCATATTTCTTCAAATCCCCTTCGGTACGCGGAATAAATGGTTCTTCGTGTACTGTTAATTTTTTGCCGTTTAAAACCTGAAGCCAAATTCGAATGGCTGCGATTAATACCAAAATGACAACAACCATGAAAATACCCGTTAGTGTGGCATCCACGTAATCATTGATCAGTACCTGATTCATTTGTGCTGGAGAAGTCGCTGGTGCAAGAACCTTGCCGGCATCATTCGCTTCTTTGAAAATTTTGGCATGAGCAAGGAAGCCGATTTTTGGATTTTCATGGAATAGCTTTTGCCAGCCTGCTGTTAGCGTAACAATTAATAGCCAAGCGGTTGGCACCAAGGTAACCCAGGCATACGCTTTTTTGCCCATTTTAAAGAGAATCGTTGTTCCAAAGAGCAGGGCGATTCCAGCCAGCATTTGGTTGGCTATACCGAAAAGCGGCCATAGTGTATTAATACCGCCAAGCGGGTCAATAACGCCTTGATACAGGAAGTAACCCCAGAATAGAACGCATAATGCGGTTGCAATAAGGTTTGGAACCAGCGCGTCAGTTTTCGCAAATGGCTTATAAACGGTTCCTAAAATATCCTGGATCATAAAGCGGCCGACACGAGTACCGGCGTCAATAGTTGTTAAGATGAACAACGCTTCGAAAAGAATCGCGAAATGGTACCAGAATGCCATTAACGCCTTTCCGCCAATAACTTTTGAGAAAATAACCGCCATACCAATCGCTAGGGTTGGGGCACCGCCGGTTCTGGAGAGAATCGAAGCTTCCCCTACATCCTTGGCATAATTCGCTAAATCTTGAGGAGTGACCGTAAAGCCCCAGCTGGATACAACAGAAGCAGCTTGGGTAACGTCCGTTCCGATTAAGGCAGCTGGGCTGTTAATCGCAAAATACACACCAGGATGCAGCACGCAGGCGGCAATCATTGCCATGACGGCAACAAAGGATTCTGTCAGCATCGCACCATAGCCGATTGGGCGGGCATGTGATTCTGTTTCAATCATTTTAGGTGTTGTACCGGATGAAACGAGAGCATGGAAACCGGAAACAGAACCGCAGGCAATAGTTATAAATAAGAACGGGAAGAGGTTTCCTGCAAATACTGGACCCGTACCATCAATAAACTTCGTTACACCAGGCATTTCTAGGTGTGGAGCAACTACGACAATACCGATTGCAAGTCCCATAATGGTACCCACTTTTAAGAACGTACTTAAGTAATCGCGTGGTGCGAGCAGCAGCCAAACAGGCAGTACAGATGCAATAAAGCCATAAATAATCATCATAATGGCAATCGCTTCGCCTTTGAACGTGAACATGGCTGCTAAAGTTGGGGTTTCGGCAACTGTCTGTCCGAAAACTAAGGCAAGTAAAAGTAAAACAATACCGATAATGGATGCTTCGCCAACGCGGCCAGGGCGGATGAAACGCATGTAAATTCCCATTAATATCGCAATCGGAATCGTTGCTGCGATCGTGAACATTCCCCAAGGGCTTCCTACAAGTGCTTTTACGACAACAAGGGCTAAAACTGCTAATAAAATAACCATGATTCCTAAGATCCCAATCATCGCAATGACGCCTGTAACCTTGCCCATCTCTTCTTTAATCATCTCTCCGAGTGATTTACCGTTGCGGCGCATGGAAGCGAAAAGAATAACAAAGTCCTGAACAGCACCAGCCAAAACAACACCAACGACAATCCAAAGTGTTCCAGGCAAATATCCCATTTGAGCTGCGAGAATTGGACCAACTAATGGACCTGCACCGGCAATAGCGGCGAAATGGTGGCCAAATAAAACCCATTTGTTTGTCGGTACAAAATCTTTTCCGTCGTTATGAATTTCAGCAGGGGTTTTCCTTTTATCGTTTAACTGAAATACTTTTTCTGCAATAAACTTGCTGTAAAAACGGTAAGCAATGGCATATACGCAGACAGCGGCTGTTAACAGCCAAATCGCACTGATGCTTTCGCCCCTGTTTAAGGCCATGACGGCAAAACCTGCTGCTCCGAGGGCGGCAATGACTCCCCAGATAATAATGGATTTAAACGCTTTCATAAAGATTCACACCTTTCCTATTTAGAATAATATTATTATATTTTATTATTTTCTGAATTCAAGTAAATTTTTTGTGAATTTTGACAAATTTCCCGAAATTTTGATAAACTGACTAGAAATTGCCTTATTACAGGTTTTTGAATTAAACTATTTATCAAATGTTGAAATTGACGTGGTGAGATATAGATGAATAATGAAGCAGAACGAACGTATGAAATTATGGAGGTTTGTCTTCTGGCGGGGAAAATTATGCTGCAGAGCGGCGGGGAGACGTATCGGGTGGAAGATACGATGATGCGGATGGCAGCCTCGTTCGGGATTGAAAAGTCACATAGCTATGTTACGCCAACGGGCATTATTTTTTCCGCCGAAGGGTCGGAACCGACAAAAACCAAGTTGATTAGAATTTCAGAGCGTTCGACAGATTTAGAGAAGGTCGCCATCGTGAATAGTATTTCACGAAAAATATCAAGCGGTGATCTGGATAGTAAAGAGGCGATGAAACAGCTAAAGGAAATTGAAGCCAAGGACCTTTCCTTCCCATTCAGGATGCAGGTCGCTGCAGCTTCCTTGGCAAGCGGCTGTTTTATGATTATGTTTAAGGGAGAATGGAATGATTTTTTGCCTTCAATGATTGCCGGAGGTGCGGGATATTTAAGCTTTGTTTATTTCCATCGTTTTATACCGATTAAGTTTTTCTCTGAGTTTTTGGCGGCATTTGTGATTGGGCTGCTTTCCCTTCTTTTTGTAATCATCGGGGTGGGCCATCAGCTGGATAAAATCATTATTGGATCGGTCATGCCGTTAGTACCCGGTCTATTAGTAACCAACGCCATTAGAGACTTAATGGCGGGCCACCTTGTTTCCGGACTGTCAAAAGGTGCCGAAGCGTTTCTGACAGCCTTTGCCATTGGGGCTGGAATTGCGGTAATACTGAAATTCTTGTGAGTGAGGTCTTGGAAAAGTGGATATTTTAGCTCAGGTCATAACCAGCTTTATTGCAACAGGGGCATTTGGCATCCTTTTTAATGCACCGAGGAATACCTTGGTGAAATGCGGGTTGATTGGTGCAGGAGGCTGGCTGGTTTATTATCTTGTAGAAGGATATTATGATGATCCTGTTTTGGGAACATTATTGGCGACGGTCTTTATAGCTGTGCTAAGCCAGGAATTGGCAAAATTATATAAAACCCCTGTGATTATTTTTAGTGTTGCGGGAATTATTCCATTAGTACCAGGGGGACTCGCTTATAATGCCATGAGAAATTTTGTGGAAGAGAATTATAACACGGCACTTGGTTCTGCTGCTCAGGTTTTGATGCTTGCGGGAACCATCGCCTTTGGGCTAGTTTTCTCCGAAGTGATCAACCAAGTAATTCGAAAAATCAATGAAAGAAAGTTAAAAATATAAATTTTTTTTAAGAGGCTGTTCTTTCATCTATACCTGGAAAAGCCTCTGGATTTCATTTGGAAACTTTTCCTCTTTTAGGTTCTTTTAATGTTTGGTATAGTAATATATTAGTATATTAGTACTACTTGAAAAGTTCACAAGAAGGGTATTTATCATTTATGAAGAAAACGATTATCTTGCTTATTGTAATCATAGCGACTCTGTTTGGTTCAAAGACCATAATTGGGGTTAAAGCAATACGATCAGCAATAGAAACCGTTTCGGAAGCTCCGCCTCTAAAAACACGCCAGATAGCGCTTCAAAAAGATAGTCCTATTTTACCTGAGAGCAAACTTCTTGATATCCCGTTGATTAATCAAATGGATAAGCCGCTGCTCTATAATGGCTGTGAAGTGACAAGCCTTGCGATGGTAATGCAATATCATGGAATCAAAGTGACGAAAAACGAGCTTGCTGAAAATATTAAAACAGTTCCGTTTACCTATAGCAACGGACTAAAAGGAAATCCAAATACCGGATTTGTTGGAGATATGGCACATGGGCCGGGACTTGGGGTGTACAATGGCCCCGTTTACGAGCTTGCCCAAAAATATGCTGGGGAACGTGCCATAAATTTAACGGGCAGTCCATTTACAGACCTGTTGAAAAAAGTAAACCAAGGACATCCAGTTTGGATTATCACGACAACAGGCTTTGCTCCGGTAAACGTATTTCAAACCTGGAATACCCCAGAGGGAAAAATCGATATCACCTTCAGTGAACACAGCGTGGTGATTACTGGTTATGACCAGTCCCACATCTATGTCAATGACCCATACGGTACAAAGAACAAAAAACTAGACCGCGAAACCTTTATCAAAGCATGGGAGCAAATGGGCAAACAAGCAATTGTTATCCAATAGCGTCCTGTAAATTGGACGAAGGCAGAGGAATAGCTCCTCTGCCTTCTATTGCTTTCCTTATTTTAGGATTTATCGTAACTTGAATAGCTGCAAGTTCATTATGCTGCCTTCATGTAAAAATTTAAATATTTCGTAATTAAATATGCCGCGGTACAATTTCCACCAGTAGGTTTTATAAACCTAAACGATGCCAGCCCTACCTCTCTAACATCCTTACGGCTCCGAGGCCGTTCCAGTGTGAATAAGTCTTTCCAAAAAAAACACGAGTGAAAAGCCAGTAAAATTCTTACATTGTGTATTCTCTATTTATTTCAAGTTATACAAATGAAAAGCACAATTAATAATATTACATGATTAATCTGTATTTGTCAATTGGCTAATTGAAATATTTTCAAGATTAATCCACGCTTTTAAACATTTTTATAAAAAGGATTATTTGAATAGTAAATAGAAGTATTTATTTAAAAAAGGGGGGACCAGATGGAGGGTTTTCATTAACAGATATATGGATCCCGGTGCAATCGAATCCACTATTTTAATTGATTGGTTGAGAGGGGCAAAACGCCTGAATCAGATGAGAAACGGAGTCTTGGGCTTGGGTCGTTATGAAAGGTTCATATCGGCTGAACCACCGAAAAAATAAATGCCACGGTCGTTATGAAGCCTAAAAACAAATCCATGCAAAGGAGGTGCACTACATTGATTTTCTTCCGAAGATTATTTCTAACGGCATCCAAATACCGCTATCGAACCGTCATCCTTTTCACAACCATTTACATATTTATCAATGCAGAGATTATGAGAATACTAGAGCCGAAAACCTTTGAAAATACCTTTCACGCGGTCTGGTGGATTCTGACCACAATGACAACGGTCGGATACGGTGATATTTACCCGATGACGCTGTTGGGGCGGACCTGGGCGATGGTCATCGTCTATACGCTGGGTATCGGGCTTTTCGGCACCGTCATCGGGATGATTATCGACAGTGTTTCCAGGTATAAGCAAATGAAGGAGGAAGGCAGGATGACCTTCAAAGGTGAAAATCATTTTGTCATTGTTGGCTGGACAGCCAAAAGCAAAAACACTATTAAAGAGCTGTTTGCAGCGGAGCCCAAAACGGAAATTGTACTAATTGACGAGTTGGAGAAAACGCCGTATGAGCATGAACGGTTCCTCTACATACAAGGAAGCCCAACCGATGAGGAGACCCTCAAAAGGGCAAGAATCGAAAAAGCAAAAGCGGTATTGCTGTTTGCTCCTGACGGCATCACCAATCAGGATTTAGCTGACGGGAAAACACTCCTAACGGCTTCCTCCATCGAACGCTATGATGAGGGAACAGAAAGTAATATTTACACCATTGCAGAAATATTAAATGAAAGGCATGTCGGTAATTTCAACCATGTAAAAGTAGACGAGTTCATTCTTTCACACCAATCTGTATCCAACCTTATGGCCAAATCCGCCCAAACCAAGGGTACGAGCCATCTTTTTACACAATTATTAAGTAGAAGGGATGGGGACGCTGGGAGCGACCTTTGGGAGGTAGAATTAAAACCGGAATGGAAAACATACGGCGAGGCCTACGAAGCCTTGAAAAATAAAGGAGCCCAGCTGATTGCCGATCGGGATGACTTAAACATCCTCAAAAAATGGCACGACTCCATCCCAAAAGAGGCGAGACTGTTTGTTATTTGCGACAAAAAAACTTATCAAAGGATATAAAAAACGCATCCCGGCGGAGATGCGTTTTTTTAAACCTAATACGTTAAACATCCGGCGATGATCACACCGATAGAAACCGACAAAAACATCAAGAAAAGTCCAACGGCCTGGTTATCGTCCTCGATGCTTTGAGTAACATTAAACTTTGGTGTCAGCCACTCTGCCAAATAAAATACAATAATCTGCGCTAAAATTCCAATTCCGCCCCAAATGGCCATATCCGCCAAAGAAATCGAATTAGCTGCCGTAGAATACAGCACAATCGCAAGGCCCAGCAACCTGCCGCCAAGAACATAACTCGCTGCCTTATTCCCTTTAGCTATTAAGGAAAATTCCTTAACCTTGGTTGTGACCTCCATAAGAAATAGCCCAACAATTAACAAACCAAGCGAAACCGCCAAATATAATAAAAAATCCGTCATGATCCATTATTCCCCCTTTTTTACTCCAACTGGCAAAAAGTAAGACTCATTGCCGGTAATTTTTCCTCCTGCGCGGATTCCAATCGCACTTGGTTTTCCAGCGATGAGGAAGGATCCAATAACATAGGAAAGCTCTTCCTGCCCCTTTTCTGTTTCAAGCGTTACAGTCGGAAGCGAACAATAAGATTGATAGACTGACAATTCATCCTTATAGGTTGCAAATGCATTCTGTTCATAAACCCTAGCATGAGCATCCCAAATCGTCACTGTGTCCCCCTCCCGCCCGAAGGACGGCTTTTCAACATAGGGTGCCTTGCCAACAAAGGCATCCGGATCAAGATAAGTTGGCAGCAAATATTCCTTGATCCAGCCTAGTTCTTCCTCAGAATAAAAAACGCCTTGCTCCGCCAATCCCCAAATTAAGCATTGGACCGATTTTGGCTGGAGCAAAAAAGCTGAAATAGGATTGACCACAGCCAGCTTTCCATCTTTTACTAGCTGCAAAAGTTCAATACCAACTGGAGCGCCGCTGATTGGATCTCTGTCCTCCAGTAAATGTTCAAGTGGGTATGTCTGCCGGTATAGTACATCGATAGGGATCCCATCGGCATCCGCTAAAGCACCATCTGTAATCCGCAGGTCAGCCAATGGAACCAATTTATTTCTTACCTGACAAAGCTCGCTTAAATAAACGCTGGTCTGCCAATCTTCCATGTGATCCTGATGGGCTGTAAAAACGACATTAGGGGAGGTTTTTCCCTCAGCAGCCTCTAATACCGCTTTGGTAATGCCTGAAGAAAGAAGCCGCTCCCCGCCCTGATTCGGGTCGATTAAGCCAAATTCCTTGCCGACCTTCCCGTTGATGTGGAAGCATTCCACAATAAAGGTCGGCGTGTCACTGTTGAATTCCAGCAACTTAACACCCGTTTCTGTTACAGCAAAATCAAACCGGGAAATCACCGATTCCGGAAAATGATTTTTCAATCGTAAAAATGGAATGCTCTCAACCGGGTATCCAAGCTGCAACAGCTGCTCATCCGGAAGGCTCCGCAGAAGTGTTGCTGTTTTAAAAAAGACTCTGCCCATCCGCTCCGTTGCTTCTCTTAATTGCAAAGCGGTCGTAACTGAAATGGGGAATGTGTGAAATAAACCATATTCACTGCCATATAAGTCTGACCAAAAGGCCGGGAACTGCGAATAAAACTGTCTGCGCCGTGTAGAATAATCCCCCATTCTAACCTCCAAATCCGCCCTTCGTTCCGCTGCCAAAGCCCCCTTTAAAGCTGGATGAGGAATGATAGGACTTATAGGAGGAGGATTTTAGAAGTGAAGATTTATTTCGGAAATATTTGCCGCCATAAAAAAAGTGCCCATAATGGCTAGAACCTGTGTCGTCACATTGCCAGACACCTTGCTCATCATCCCAATCCCAGTCCCGGCAGCTACGGTCATCCGGCTGGGGCGGCAGGTCGTCGGAACAGCCAGCGATCGTTCCGGCCATTAGAGAAGTAAGAACGCCCGTGATAAGCAATCTAGTTTTCTTCAAACTTCTCACTCTCCTTTTTCAATTTGTAATTTTATTATAAAATGAATTTTAAGGAAAACAATGGAAAAGTAAAAGAAAAAAGGAGAGATTGATTTGAGGCTTGAATATCGGCTAGTTGAAGAAAATCAGCAATACCCTGCGTTATGGCACTACTACGACATTTCCAAATCGGAAGCGGCCGCGCGAATGACCTGTGAATATTTTGTAAAAAACAATGAGACGTACAAGGTTACCGCTACTGCACTTGACCCAGACGGAACGGCAGTCATTTATGTTGACAAAGAAGAGTTCAGCAATGATACGCTGGAGAAATATCATTCGCATATTGGATTTGAAACAAGGGAACTGACCGAACAGGGGAGCATTTTAATCGATCAAAAAGAAATTTGGGAGCACGACGAAGTGCTCGCTGCCCTTCACTCAGATTTCATCTATATAAAAAGGGGAGAAAAGTTTTTAGAATTTGCGATGGACTCAAGGGAGATTGATGAGGATCGCAAATGCTATGTATACTATGGAAACTTTACCGGCAACAGCCGTTGACGTCTTTTTAAAAGATTTCCGGAGAAGAAAAACCGCCATCGACACTTCCTGCCAAAAAATTTTCAGCATAAGAAGGAAAGTGCCGTTTTTTGTCGTATTGTAATGGATAATATAATTGATTCCTCGGGGGAATGACGATGCTGGCGGAAAAGCTTCTTTTGCAACTGTTAATTGTATTAGCACCAGTCCTGCTTTGTAGTGCTTTAACTGACTATAAGAAAAAATGGAATTCACCAATCATCTGTGGGTTCATGCACAGTCTGGCAGCAATAGCCTGCATGATTTTTAGTTATTCAAATTATGGCCTTATTTGGGATCTTCGCTACGCTCCGCTTATTCTTGCCATTTTATATGCAGGACCTGCTGCCGGCGGGATGGTCATAGCCTCTATTATTGGAGCTCGCATTATGATGGGTGGTGGAAGTGTCCATTACGCCATTGTGGGCTGCCTGCTTACTTCTATTGTCCCTTACCTTTTGCGAACCCGCTTTTGGAATGCTTCTTCAATTCGAAGAGTTCAGTTCACTTTATTATCGGGCGTCTGGTCTTTAATTCTATGCTATTTATCACTTCTAACCTATCATTATCTAAATGGAAATACTTTTAAATTGTTTATAAACATTCCTGATTTACTGCTTTTCGCTCTTATTTATACCGCTTCCCTAATGCTTGCTGCAAAGTTATATGAAGGGCTGATTGAGAAAAATAGAATGAAGGAAGAGATACTGAAAGCAGAAAAGCTTAATACATTAAGTGAACTGGCGGCTTCTATCGCCCATGAAGTCCGCAACCCATTAACAGTGGTAAAGGGATTTCTACAATTGATGCAGCAGGATGAGAAAGGGAAGAATTATGAATATTTCGGGCTGGTTTTAAGTGAATTAGGACGGGCTGAGGCGATCATTAGCGATTACTTGAATTTTGCCAAGCCGAAATTCGAAAAACTAGAAGAATTCGCCTTAAAAGACATATTGAAGGAAATAGTCACGCTACTCGAACCTTATGCTGTAAAGCAGGGTGTACAACTAGAAAGTGAATTGGACACATCCGATTTTTGCCTTTATACAGATCGAAATCAGTTAAAACAGGCTCTTGTAAATCTTGTGAAAAATGCGATTGAAGCGAACTCAGAGGAAGGCGTTGTGACGATACATACAAGGTCCGACCAAACCCATGCCTCCGTTTTGATTACTGATAACGGAAAAGGAATGACACCCGAACAACTATCGAGGATTGGAACATTGTTTTATACGACCAAAGATAAGGGAACGGGGCTGGGAACTTCTGTATCCTTAAGAATTATTGAAACGATAAAAGGAAAGGTTTCCTATCAAAGTGAAACAGGACTGGGAACAACGGTAACAATTGTTCTTCCAGCAGGTAAAAAGGAAGAGTTAGTTAGCAGTATCATTAATGAAGAACCGACAGTAGTTAAAATAATGTAAAAACAGATGACATCCTTTCGTTGGATGTCATCTGTTTTTTTTATTCAGTTAAACTATATCGAAATAGAGAAAATGATGAATTTTAATAAGGGTTATTTTATGTTAATTCAGTGCAAAACCAGTATATTCCCAGTGTAATATTACCAATTTTTTTATTTTTAAAAAATATTGCTTTTTCGATAAAAAGATTATATTATACCGATATAAATTTTATTTGTCTTTTCAGAAAATTATAACATTGAACCCAAGGAGGTTTAAATAATAAATGGATTTATTTAGGAAAAAATCAGTTCAGGACCTGATCCAGGAATCAGAGAAAAAAGGTGCCGCCTTAAGGAAGGAGCTGGGGGCCTTTGACTTAACGATGCTTGGGATAGGGGCCATTATCGGGACCGGAATTTTTGTTGTCACAGGGGTTGCTGCTGCGGAACATGCCGGGCCAGCGCTTATTATTTCTTTTATCTTATCGGGTTTAGCCTGCATTTTTGCCGCTCTCTGTTATGCGGAATTTGCTTCAAATGTACCGGTTTCCGGAAGTGCCTATACTTACAGCTATGCGACCTTTGGTGAATTGATTGCATGGATTTTAGGCTGGGATTTAATTCTCGAGTACGGCTTTGCATCAGCGGCGGTTGCCAGCGGCTGGTCAGGCTATTTCCAAGGGCTGCTTGCAGGGTTTGGGATTCATTTTCCGAAAGCCATAACAAGTGCGTTTGACCCGGCAAACGGGACATTTGTTGACGTTCCTTCGATCGTCATCGTCTTTTTACTTACTTTGCTTTTATCTCAGGGGGCAAAGAAATCTACCCGTTTAAATAACATCATGGTAATTATCAAGCTTGTTGTTGTTCTTTTATTTATTGGTGTTGGTGTATGGTATGTAAAGCCAGCTAACTGGACTCCTTTTATGCCATTCGGATTCTCCGGCGTAGCGACTGGAGCGGCTACGATTTTCTTTGCATATATTGGCTTTGATGCTGTATCGACAGCTGCTGAGGAGGTTAAAAACCCGCAGCGCAACATGCCTATCGGAATTATTGCTTCATTGCTTGTTTGTACGGTTTTATATATTGTTGTTTCCGCTATCCTAACGGGAATTGTACCTTATAATCTGTTGGGGGTGAAAAACCCGGTTGCATTCGCCTTAACCTATATCCATCAGGATTGGGTGGCCGGTTTCATTTCAATTGGGGCAATCACTGGTATTACAACGGTACTTCTAGTTTTACTTTACGGACAATCCCGCCTATTCTACGCAATCGGCCGTGACGGATTGCTGCCAAAAGTGTTTTCCAAGGTAGATGAAAAGAAACAAACACCGGTTGTAAACTCTTGGATCATTTGTTTATTGGTGTCTGTTATTGCAGGATTTGTTCCATTAAGTAAACTGGCTGAATTAACAAACATTGGAACCTTGTTCGCATTCATGACAGTTTCAGTTGGGATTTTATATCTTCGAAAAAACAACCAAGTTCCTAAAACAGGCTTCAGAGTCCCGTTTGTACCGTATATTCCGATTTTGGCATTCTTGTTCTGCGGATATTTAGCGGTACAGCTGCCGGCTATAACATGGATTAGTTTTGGTGTTTGGCTGGTAATTGGATTGTTCGTCTACTTCGGCTATGGACGAAAGCATTCGACATTAAATAATTCATCTGGACAATTGAAAAAGGTCAGCTAATATAAAGGGGAGTTCCAATCAAATGGGACTCCCTTTTAAATTTTCCCAATAAAAAAATGTCGAAAATCATCGTTTTTTTCATTTATTTTATAATGTTATTCTAAAAAAATGGTAGAATAGTATGAGTGATGTATGGAATTTTGAATTTTTAGAATAGTATCTAGTTTAAGGAGAACACTCATGGAAATAAGTAGCAAAGGTCCGAAGCTAATATATGAAGAAAAAAAGGCGATTAAGTTATTTTTGTGGCTATTTTATTTCTTATTTTTTTTATATGACTTAGCCTGGAATGTTATATTGCCTAGATACACAGATTATGGAGATTTTGAGCCTCTAAATTCTGGACTGGGAATATGGCTTTACCCCTTAGTGTTAATACTGTTGCTAGTCTCACTGTATCTTATTAAAAAGAATGAACTGTATATAGTTAAATATTTTTTCCTGATTGGCTATATTTTAATTGATTTAGTCGATAATTTATTAAGGTATTATGGAACTTCTCGAACTTTTGCATCGGGAAGTGTTGTTGAACTTCTATTTCTCATTTTTTCACCCGTATTCGTAAATAAAATTTACTTTTGGACCACTTCAATAGGAATAGTTCTAAAGTATATTTTGCTAGGACTGATATTATCAACAGCCAATGTCCTGCCGCCAATTATTATTAGCATGGTCATTTCAGCAATTGCCTATATCATTTTAATTAGGTTTTATTCATATATAAATTCCTTAACGAATGTTCATGAAGAACTTCGTCAAAAAGAAAAACTCGCAGTTATTGGTCAAATGGCTACGGTGATTGGGCACGAGATTCGAAACCCACTTTCAGCATTAAAAGGGTTTACGCAATTGCAGTTAGAGAACAATATGCAAACTAAGAATTATTATCCTATTATGATTCAAGAAATAGATAGAATTAATGTCATTGTCGATGACTTGATGTACCTGGGAAGGCCGAGAAGGATACAGTTTGAAAAAAATAGTATGGAAGAAATTATTGATTATACTTTGTCAATTATGAGACAACAGGCTAAGGATCACGGGATCAAAATTGAAAAGGCAGTCACGGAACCTCTGCCTTTGATTGAATGTGGAGAGAAGCAATTAAAACAGGTATTTATCAACTTGCTGAAAAATGCAATTGAAGCTATGCCGAATGGCGGCTTGATCAGAATCCAAATCAAAATGGCAGATAAAGAAAAACTGTTAGTTGCCGTCGAGGATGAAGGTTGCGGAATTGCAGACGAAACTGTTCAAAATTTAGGAATGCCCTTTTATTCCACCAAGGAAGATGGTACTGGTTTAGGCTTCTATATAACAAAGCAAATTATTGGGGACCATAAAGGGGAAATAAAAATAGCAACAAAGCTTGGTAAAGGAACAACGGTAGAAGTTGAGTTGCCTCTAATCCAAAAGTACTAAATGAGTTAATAATGATAACAGGACAAAATTTTCTTTAATTATACATAAACATATGTATTCGGATTAAAATAAATGATTTATAATGAAGAAAAGTGTCGTAAATACAAAAATATAGGAAAAATGTCTGATGCAGAAAACCGTAACTTAGATTTTTTCTTATGATAGAAGAATGGGATTTCTAATGTGAGGTTGGAAAATGAAAACAAAAAAAATAGATCCAAATATACTAAATGAAGAAAGTCAAACAATCAAATGGTTTATTGTTTTATTTTATATCATCTCCATATCTTATGATTTATTTTATAGTATTATCTCAAAGTTTAATCCCAAAATGGAATATGAAACTCCGGATGTATTAGGATTTTGGATTTATATCTTCATGTTTGCTTTAATACCTGTAGCACGTTATCTATATAAAAATCAGAAACAGCACCAAATAAAATATGTATACTTTATTTCTTACACTTCTTTAACACTTATTAATGATGTCATTTCTTTTATCGGGAAGCCGGAGCTATATAAGAGTGGAAATGCTGTTGAAATGCTCTGGTTGTTATTAGCACCAATTTTTGTCAGCAATACCTTTTTCATGGTTGTTTCCTTTGGATTATTATTAAAGTATATAATTGCAGGATTAGTTATCCAAACTTCAAATGTATTTTCGCCCTTATTACTGCTAGGAGTTTTATCAATTTTTTCATTTATAATATTAAATAGGTTCCAATCGTATGTTAAAGCTATTAAAACCTCATACGATCAACAATTAGTCGGTCTTGTAAAAGGAGTAATTGCAACTCTCGAACTAAAGGACCCCTATACGAGAGGACATAGTGAACGGGTAGCCAGCTATGCACTAGAGTTGGCAAAAATCAGCGGTAAATTCTCTGCAGACGATTTAAAAGATTTTAATTACGCCTGTTTACTTCACGATATCGGTAAAATTCATATCCCAGACCGAATACTGATGAAGCCTGGTAGACTTACAAATGAAGAATACGAAATAATTAAATCACACACAGACGTAGGGGCTGAAGCCGTATCGAAAATTGTTGGCTTTAAGCACAGTATTGAAGTCATTCGTTCTCATCATGAACGCTGGGATGGAAAGGGGTACCCGGATCAATTAAAGGGGGAAGAAATTCCGTACCTTGCAAGAGTCTCCGCTATTGCAGATGCTTTTGATGCTATGACATCCACGAGATCCTATAGGGCTGCCTTATCAGTTGAGGAGGCATATAAAAGGATATTAGAAGGAAAAGGTTCACAGTTCGACCCTGAACTGGTAGATAATTTTCAAAAGGTATTCCCGAAATGGAAAAGAATTCATGATTCCTTTAATAAAGAAATAGACAAAATCATGCTCCATAATAACTTTTGGGTTGAAAAGGAGGTGGAAGGATGAAAATACGCAAACTTAAGAAGGTTAAAGTTACATGCTGGTGGTGTTTATGGATGTATTAATATATTAGTTGGGATGCTTGCTTTTTGCTCAGCATCCTTTTTTCATAAATTATATAAATAAAGGATGTTTATATGAACCTGACAAGCAATTCTATTCTTCATCTAGTACCAATCGAGATACGCAAAGATAAAAAACACTATATTGTTGAAGCTGAGGTTTCCGGTGAATTTTATGAAATGCCTGAGGTTTGTATTGATGCTATAAACTTGTTGAATAAAGGAGAATCGCTTGGGCGGACAGAAAAGCTGCTGAAAGAACAGTACCCGACTGAGGAGATTGACATACTTGATTTTGCTCAACAGCTTCTCGAGCTTCATCTAGTAGCCGAAATGGATGGTGTTAAATTAAATCTTCCAACAGCCCAAAAAAGCCACTCAGGCTTTTTATGGGTTCCCCAAAAACTTGGGCAATTCTTCTTTAACCGCTACACTAATTCCGTTTATTCGGTTCTGATTCTAGCTTGTATAGCCCTGTTTGTGTTAAACCCATCTTTATTTCCACATTATAAGGATTTGTTTATTTTTGATCTGATGGTATTGAATATCTCAGCCTGGCTCGTCCTATCTTTCTTTTTAGTGTTAATTCATGAATTTGGCCATGTTTTGGCCATAAGAGCCTACCAACTCCCAACTAAATTGGAAATAGGGCACCGCTTATTCCTAGTTGTATTAGAAACGGATATGTCATCTAGTTGGAAGCTGCCAGCAAAGGATCGCAATGTTTTGTATTTAGCAGGACTTCGTTTTGATACGGTGATTCTGTTTTTTGCTCTTATTGGCCAGTCAATTTTCCCAGTGGGATCAGGGATTTTCCTGAGTGTGCTGAAGGTAGTTGTTTTAGATACCTTTATTCGGATGGTCTACCAGTGCTGTATCTATATGAAAACAGATTTATATTATGTTTTTGAAAACACGACGGGTGCCTACAATCTCATGGAAAATGCCCAGCAGGTGTTTAGGAACTTGTTTACATTTATTAAACCGGCCCGTCAAAAAGAGGTAATGTTTGAAGAAGAAAAGGGGACGGTTTTCACTTATACCATATTTTATGTACTCGGTGTGGGACTGACGCTATCTTTATTCTTCGGTTACTACCTTCCCCAAGTCTTATTTGCCATGACAAAGATTCACCACTGTTTTCACTACGGGCCATCCACCTATCATTTCTGGGATGCCGCTTTGTCCTCATTGCAGCTGTTAATTGGGTTCTTGCTGCTTCTGTATTCTTTACGAAAAAAGTACATCAAAAAGCAAAATATCTAGCTCCAGCCACAAGATGCTGGGGCTTTTCTATTTGTGACGAACTTTTGTCAAAATATGAGATATATAAGGGTTTTTTTCCCCCTAGATGGGGGAGTTCCCTGATAAAGAAAACACTGTCGTTTTTCTTACAATAAGAATAAGAAAACGATAGTGTTATTTTTTTGCTAATCGAAATTCACTATCGTAAATTTCGAACGCATAAATTCAACTACGCCTCTGTCTTCGTCCTACCGGACTTGCCAGTCGGCGAGTTTACATTTAAGGGAGGATCAAGAAAATGGAGTCAACTATTCAATCGGCGAAAAAACGGGATAATACCGTCAATAATGCATTTGCTTCCCATTTTGCCAAATCAATGTTTTTAAGCGTAGCCGGACTTGCGATTTTGGTGTTTATCGGAACAAGAATGTTTACACATATTGACTTAAACCTTTATGGATATATGGTAGGAACGATTACTTTCATAGGAGGTTTCTTTTACCGCTTCATCTCCTGGGGAGAAAGACCGCCAACCAAAATTATCATTAAAAAGGGCTTAAAGCTGCTTTTTAGAAAAAGCACTCCAAAAACAGTAGTAAGCCACTTAGCGATTTACGACTTCATCAAAAAGCGCGGATTTTATCGCTGGTTGCAGCACGTATTAATAGGGTGGGGCTGTGTGCTTGCTTGTTTAGTTACTTTCCCGCTCGTGTTCAGCTGGATGTACTTCAATATGGATGGAAATGGCTATTACACAGTAGTCTTAATGGGAATGGACTTAGTACGGATTAAAGCAGATGGAATCATCGCCTGGTTTTCTTACAATGCTTTAAATATTTCAGCCATCATGGTGATTACAGGAGTTTGCATGGCGCTTTACCGCCGCATGAAAAATATGCAGGCAAGAGCAGAGCAAAAATTCATGTACGATTTCTTGCCGCTCTATATGTTGTTATTTATTTCAGTAACTGGTCTATTATTGACAGTCCAAAACGTATTCTTACATGGATGGATGCAGCCGCAAATGTCGCTGATCCACCAGTTTTCAGTCATTGTAACGCTTATCTATCTGCCATTTGGTAAGCTTGCTCATATTCCGTTCCGTCCGATGAGCGTATTTGCTAGAAACTACCGTGAACATTATGGAGAACAGCATATGAAAGAATGTAAAGTGTGCGGAGATAAATTTGTATCAGTCGAACAATCGAACGATATTATTCAAGTATTGGGAACTAACAACATGGAGTTCAACATGGAAGACGGCTTTAATCTTGTGGAATTGTGCCTGCCATGCCGCAGAAAGTACCGTATCGCCAGATTCTCAGGATTCCCTACCCATCAAGTGAAGGTCAAGGAGGCAAATCAGAATGCAAGAGGTTAACCAAAAAGCCCCAAAAGATAAATTTTTTAGAGAAATCGAAAACGTACGTCATCCAAATGAAACCTTAATAAAAACACACTGCGCCTATTGTGGTATGCAGTGCGGGATGAATTTACGTGTAAATACAAAAACAAACAAAATTATCGGGGTTGAGCCTCGCTATGAATGGCCGGTTACGGTCGGAAAAATGTGTCCGAAAGGGGTTACTGCTTACCAGCAGACGAACCATCCGGACCGCATCTTAAGACCGTTAATCCGTGACGATGCTTCCTTAAAAGGAACAGACAAAGGGTTCCGTGAAGCAACCTGGGATGAAGCGTATGATTTAATTGCTCGGAAATTCAAAGAGCTTCAAGGGAAATACGGCAAAGATACATTGTCTGTTTTCAGTGGTGTATCAATGACCAATGAAAAGTGCTATTTAACAGGTAAGTTTGCAAGAGTTGGTTTGCAAACTCGCTATATCGATTATAACGGACGTTTCTGTATGTCCAGTGCAGCCGGCGGATTCCTTCGCTCATTCGGCGTTGACCGTGGTTCGACATTACCATGGACCGATATCCATGAAACAGATTGCTTGTTCATCGCCGGAAGCAACACGGCAGAATGCCATCCAACTTCGATGTTCCGCGTTTGGAACGTCCAGGAAAGAGGCGGTTATCTGATCGTTGCCGACCCACGTGAAACCCCGATTGCAAGACGTGCCGATGTTCACTTGGATTTAAGACCGGGAACAGACTTGGCACTTGCTAATGGTATTGTGAACCTATTGATCCAAAACGGCTATGTTGATGAAGAATTCGTCAACCAACACACAAATGGCTTTGAAGAAACAAAAGAATTAGTCAAAGAATTTACTCCTGAATATACAAGCGAGATTACAGGAATTGCAGTTGAAAAAATTATCCGTGCTGCTGAGATTTATGGTAAAGCGCCAAACGCAGTCGTGATGTTTGCACGCGGCATCGAACAGCAGCATAAAGGGGTCGACAACGTTTCTGGTTACACCAACATGGCGTTAGTTTCTGGGAAAATCGGCCGTCCGAAATCAGGTGTTGCAACATTTACCGGCCAAGGTAACGGTCAAGGCGGCCGTGAGCATGGCCAAAAATCAGACCTGCTGCCAGGCTACCGTAAGCTCACTAATCCAAAGCATGTTGAGGAAGTATGTCAGGTGTGGGGAATTACCCCTGAAGAAATGCCGCAGCCAGGTGTATCTGCTTATGAAATGTTTGAATTAATGGATCAAAAAACAATACGCGGTTTGTATTTGCTTTGTTCAAATCCAGCGGTATCTGCACCAAACCAAAACTTTGTCCGTAAGGCATTAAAAGGATTAGATTTTATGGTTTGCGCCGATTTCTATCTTTCTGAATCAGCAGAATTTGCCGATGTTATTCTTCCTTCCGTTACTTGGTCAGAGGATGAAGGAACGGTTACAAATATTGAAGGGCGCATCATAAAAATCAATAAGGCACAGGAGCCGTTAGGCGAATCAAAGCCCGACTGGCAAATGCAAGTGGAGCTTGCTGAAAAACTTGGCAGGGGAAAATATTTCTCCCACTTAAAAACAGCCAGAGATGTAGCAGATGAATTCCGTTTAGCTTCAAAAGGTGGATACGCTGACTATTATGGCGCTACCTGGGATAAAATCGATAAACAAGACGGTGTGTTCTGGCCTTGCCGTGATGAAAAGGACCCTGGTACACCACATATGTTTTTAGATAAGAAGTTCTATCATCCAGACGGAAAAGCAAAAATTTGCGCATTGCCATACCGCCCGCCTGCAGAAGAGCCGGATGCGGAATATCCGTTGCGCTTAACGACCGGACGTGTTGTGTTCCACTACCTATCTGGTAACCAAACACGCCGCATTCAATTCTTGCGTGATATGTGTCCGGAGCCATATGTTGAGGTTCATCCGGAAACAGCTGCAAAATATAATATTGAACATGAAGAATATGTCCGCCTTTATACTCGCAGAGGAGAGGCTGAATATAAAGTAAAAATTACCGAAGCCATTCGTAAGGATACAGTGTTCGTGCCGTACCATTTCGGTCACGAGAAATCTATCAATCTATTAACAATTGCCGCTCTTGATCCAATTTCAAGAATGCCGGAATTCAAGGCTTGTGCCGCACAGATTGAAAAACTAGAAATGAAGAAGGTGCAATAAAGTGGTAAAAAAGAGGTTATATCTTGAACTGGAAAATTGCATAGGATGCCGTTCCTGTTTGGCTGCTTGCACACAGTGCGGCGGACACGAACAGCGCAACCGCAACTATGTTTACGATGTAAATCCGCTTAAGAACCGGCAGACGATGCCTTTAATGTGCCTTCACTGTGTGAATCCGGCATGTGCGCGCAGTTGTCCAGCCCAAGCGATCCAAATCCATGAAACAGGAGCCGTCCTTTCGGCTCTTGTGGAAAAATGTATCGGCTGCCAAAACTGTACAATTGCCTGCCCATATGGAATACCGAAGTTCGATACAGAGCAGAATTTAATGTATAAGTGTGACCTATGTATTGACCGCACCAAGGACGGTATCCCGCCAATGTGCGCGAGCGTATGTCCGTCCAATACACTTCAATGGTTAACAGACGAAGAAATCGAAGCAAAACAAAAGCAATTTAATCTTGATAATGGCAAATGGGTAACCAGCATGCCATATTTAGAAGGCGAAACTAACGTACGTGTGAATCTCCCTGGAATCCTGCAGGGCGTCACTAAACTGTTCTAGGAGGGATTACCATGAGCGATAAAAATAATAAAATCCCGTTCAATGAAGATAACTATACCCACAATATTAATAGAAATAACGAACGAAAGTTGGACCGCCGCGGTTTCATGAAGACCTTGGTTGGTGCCGCTGGAGTGTTCGCCGTTTCATCACTTCCTTGGGGAGTCATGGCGGCAAAGGAGCTCAACCGCTTAGAAGATAAAAAATATCCGAAACATAAAATTGCTGATTTAGATAAGGTTCCTGTAGGTGACGCTGTTGATTTTCATTTTCCTGGCGAACACGACAGCGCCATTCTAATTCGCATATCGGAAAAGAAATTTGTCGCGTACCAAAATGCCTGCACACACCTGCGTTGTCCTGTTTTTTGGCAAAAGGATGAAGGCGAGATGCTATGTCCTTGCCATCACGGAAAATTTGATGTTGAAACAGGCGCACCAATTGCCGGCCCGCCAAGACGTCCATTGCCTGAAATCCATGTGAAAGTGGAAAACGGCGCTGTCTATGCCGTGGGGGTGAAGCGTTATGAAGCGTAGTTATATCCCTGTCGGCCTGCTGCTTGTGGTGCTGATGTTAAACATTATTTTTACACAATACATGGTGCATCAATATTTTTACGAAAATTACACAAACACCATCATCGCTGCTGTTGTGAATGTTGTCTTATTCCCAGTTGCATTCATCATTTATAAAAAAGGTGTGAATGTCAATGACTAGTGAAACGTATATTGATTTCTGCTTTGTTCGCCCGCAGGCCGGTGGATTTTCTGGGGAGATTGACGAACTGCTGAAATCGCTGTTTGCCAAGAAACGTTTAAATTGGTATCTCGAAGAAAAGGTCGTTGAAGGTGCCGAAATGGTGATTGCTGAAATTAAAGGGATGAGCAGTTGGGTGTCCGAGGACGAAACGATTAAGTTTATCGAGGAAAACGCGGGAGAGAAGTTTTGGGAGTACCTGCAAGGCTACAAGATGTTCATCTACCCTGTTGAGAGAGGGTGTAATAGCTGTGGCGTCCATTGATATCAAGAAAATACAGGAGCGTTTCGCCGGTGCTGAAGTTGAAATTGCCATTCAGGACCGGGATGGCGGGGACCAGGCCCCTGTGGTGAGCAAATCGATAAAAAAGGTTCAGCTTTGCCCGGATGGAACTCATCTCCGCTTCTATTTTGATGATTTTTACTTTTTGGCAGTGCCTTTGGCAAGCCAAGTAACGGAGTCTGCTGGTTTGTGGTCGGCTGCCGATGAGGAAAGTGGTTTAACCTATACGTTTAAAAAGGTTCAGGTCTTCTAGGAGAACCTGAATTTTTTTATAAGCTTTTTAAATCACCAATAGGTTTAAAATTAGACTTGAGATATATTTAAATTGAGAATTAGAAGACAGGAGGGCAGGTAAAAATGGATTCATTAAAAACAAACCCTAATGTTTGCACATATATTATTGACTCCCAAGAAGAGGAAATCAAAAGAATTGCGCATGAACTGCATGAAGGGGTCGGCCAGAACTTATATAGTATTTTAACAGGATTACAGTTTCTCGCGTCAGGAGAACAGGACTCGTCTAAGAAAAGCTACATGAGGGAAATGAACCTGCTGATTGAAAAAACAATCCAGGAAATTAGATTGCTCTCCGTCGAACTCCATCCGCCTGCCCTGACAACACTTGGATTGTTACCGGCCATGAGAAGCTATATTGGATGTTATACCTCTACATTTGGCATAATCGTGGAGTTAGAGTCCAGCGGTGAGGGAAAATTAATCGCGGAAAAACAACGGATTGCCGTATTTCGTGTATGTCAGGAAGCATTAACCAATATTGCAAAGTACGCAGATACAGCCATTGTAAAAATGAACTTTTTCTGGAAAGAATCTGAACTAAAGATTACCATCCGTGATTTCGGGAAAGGATTCCAGCCTGAAGAGTTCCAAGGAAATGAACCTTCTTCAGGGCTCGCGGCGATGAAGGAAAGAATGCTTCTGATTGGCGGTGAGTGTGTGATATCCTCTAGAATAGGAGAAGGAACATCGATAGAAATATCTCTTCCATTATCGAATTAAAGGGGAGTTTACATTGATAAGAATTCTGTTGGTAGATGACCATGCCGTGGTAAGAAGCGGCCTGAAAATGCTGCTGCAAACGAATCCTGAAATGGAAGTAGTCGGAGAAGCATCTGAAGGCAATGAAGGCATCAAAAAAGCGTTGAAGCTAAAACCGAATGTGGTTGTCATGGACCTTAGCATGCCGCATGGAAAAGACGGCCTTACCGCAACAATGGAATTAAAAAAGCAAATGTCTGAAGTGAATATTTTAATTTTAACGATGCATGATGACGAGGAATACCTGTTCAGAGCCATCCAAGGCGGCGCCAGCGGCTGTATTTTAAAAAGCGCCCCGCATGATGAATTAATGTCGGCAATTGAATCTGTGGCTAAAGGAGATGCCTACTTGCATCCGTCTGCACAAAAACGCCTGATGGAGGAATACTTAGCAGGCGTAAAACAGGATGGCAATGATACGTACAATCTGTTGTCCGAGCGGGAAAAAGAAGTGCTTACTCTTATTGCCAAAGGATACGCTAATAAAGAGATTGCCGAACAGTTGGTCATCAGTGTCAAAACGGTCGAAACCCATAAAAGCAATCTGATGGAAAAATTGCAAATGAAAACCAGGCCTGAGCTGGTCGAATATGCCGTTAGGAAGGGGCTATTGGGATATGGCATTTAAGGAGAACGTGCGTAGATGTCAGAGTTAAGGGAACTCCCAGAATTGTTTATAGTTTGTGAGCGGTTAAGAGCTGAGATCGGCTGCGATTTTGTCGGGCTTGCCCTGCAAAATGAATCAGGTCCTGATGTCAGGTGGCATTACGCTTCCGGAAATTTAAACGATAAATACAAACGAATAACGGTCCGTTTCGGAAAAGGAATCGCAGGAAAAATTATATCAAGCGGCAGCCCTATGATGATTACAAATTTTCCAAACTCCATCATAGGAAAAGTGACGGATTATCCCATTAATCTTGCTGAAAAACTTGTGGCTACCTATGCGGTCCCTTTATTTTTTAGTGGCATACCAAAGGGAGTGCTCCTTATCGGAAAAAGAGAGGAGTACTTCTTTGCAGAAGAGGAGCAGGAAAAGGTGGCTGAATCTGCCCAAGCTCTCGAACAGCTATTAAAGGAGCATTTATTTTGATGCGGGGGATGGAAATGGACAAGGATTTACAGCAAACAAGAAATGAATTGACGGATTACAAATTTGCCCTTGATGCCTCCTCAATTGTTGCCATCACCGATGCGAGGGGGATGATTACATATGTTAACGACCAGTTTTGCCTAATATCTAAATTTTCAAGGGAAGAACTGATTGGGCAGGATCACCGTATCATCAATTCGGGACATCATTCAAAAGAATTTTTTAAAGAGATGTGGAGAACGATTGGCAGCGGTCAGGTGTGGAAGGGCGAGATTTGTAATAAAGCCAAAGACGGGACCTATTATTGGGTCGATACGACGATTGTTCCTTTTTTAAATGATAAGGGCAGGCCGTATCAGTATTTGGCAATACGTTATGAAATTACTGAACGCAAGCGGGTCGAGCAGGAACTGCAAAAAATGATGGCACGGATCATCGATGTCCAAGAGGAGGAGAGAAAGCGTTTTTCACGGAATCTTCATGACGGAATCGGACAAAACCTCTACAGTCACCTGATTACCATTAACCGCCTTTTGTCGGAGATGGACCATTCGCTCTTGCAGCAGATGCAGGAGGAAGCTACCCAATTAATTGAAGAAATCCGGGAAATCTCTTGGGAACTGAGGCCTTCTGTCTTGGATGACCTAGGTTTAATTCCGGCGATTCGCTCTTATCTTTCTCGGTATTCCAATCATTATAATATTGACGTCTATTTCGATTGCGCGTTAAACCGGCGCCTTGACATCAGCATTGAATTGACGATTTACCGAATTATCCAGGAAGCACTGACAAACATTCGTAAATATGCCGAGGTTTTGGATGCTTCCGTAACAGTTAGGGAAATGGACAATGTTGTCCGAGTAATGGTTGAAGATAAGGGGAAAGGGTTTGATCTGGGGAATCAGTCTCCAGGAGTCGGGCTGTTCAGTATGGATGAACGGGCTCGTTCAGTCGGCGGCACCTTGTCGATTAATACTGAACCGGGGATTGGCACGAAAATCATTCTGGAAGTGCCGATATCCAAGGATTAAAGAATGTGGGTTTAAGTATATCAGCGGATTTTTCGGTTATATCAGCGAATCGTCCGTTTATATATGCGAATTAAATAATCAGAATGATATAAAAGGCTGCCCCGAAAAGCGGGGCAGCCTCTTTATTGTTAAAGTTTAAACGAACTCTTCAAGGAAACAATCCTATTAAACACAAGCTTTTCACCATACGCGGTATCCTTAGGATCAACATTGAAATAACCATGCCGGAAAAATTGAAATTTGTCATGCGGCTGGCATTCCTTCATGTTTGGCTCAACATAGCCTTGGTGCACTTCCAGCGAATTTGGATTCACTTTATCAAGGAAAGTCGCGCCTTCATCTTCCTCTGTCTCGTCTAAAATCAGCGGTTCGTAAAGACGGAACTCAGCAGGAACGGCATGTGCCGCTTCGACCCAGTGAATAGTTCCTTTTACTTTTCGGCCAGTAAAGCCCGTACCGCTCTTTGTTTCAGGATCATAGGTGCAGCGCAGTTCAACCACTTTGCCATCTGCATCCTTGACAATTTCCTCGCATTTAATGAAATACGCATGCTTCAGACGGACCTCATTGCCAGGGAAGAGGCGGAAGTACTTTGCTGGCGGGTTTTCCATAAAATCATCCTGCTCAATGTAAATCTCACGGGAGAATGGAATTTTCCGCATCCCCATATCCGGATTTTCCGGGTTGATTTCCGCATCCAAAAGCTCAATTTGTCCCTCTGGATAGTTGGTGATGACCACTTTTAATGGATTAATAATACCCATTGTCCGCGGCGCCTTTAATTTTAAATCCTCGCGGACGAAGTGCTCGAGCATTTCCACATCAACTGTAGCATTATTTTTGGTAACAGCCGTTTCACGAACAAACGCCCGGATAGACTCAGGGGTGAAGCCTCTTCTGCGCATTCCGGAAATGGTCGGCATACGTGGGTCATCCCAGCCATCAACAAACCCTTCATCAACTAGCTGCTTCAGCTTCCGCTTGCTCATTACGGTATTGGTTAAATTCAAGCGGCCAAATTCGATTTGCTGCGGTGTGTTCTCCATCTCACATTGTTCAACAACCCAATTATAAAGTGGACGCTGATCCTCGAATTCAATCGTACAGATAGAGTGGGTAACTCCTTCAATCGCATCCTCGAGCGGATGAGCGAATGCATACATCGGATAGATACACCATTTATCGCCTGTATTATGATGTGTGGCGTGAGAAATGCGGTAAATAACCGGGTCGCGCAGGTTAATATTTGGCGAAGCCATATCGATTTTCGCACGTAACACCTTTTCACCGTTACTAAACTCACCAGCACGCATCCGTTCAAATAAGTCAAGATTCTCTTCGATGGAACGGTCCCGATACGGGCTTTCCTTACCAGGCTCAGTCAGTGTTCCTCGGTATTCACGAATTTCATCTGCACTTAAGTCATCAACGTAAGCAAGCCCTTTTTTGATTAGCAGGACAGCGCGGTTGTACATTTCCTCAAAATAGTTGGAGGCAAATAATAAGTCGTCCCATTCAAAGCCGAGCCATTTGACGTCCTCTTTGATAGAGTTTACATATTCAATATCTTCTTTTAATGGATTCGTGTCATCAAAGCGCAAGTTAGTCAGTCCGTTAAAATCATCCGCCAAGCCAAAATTTAAGATGATGGATTTGGCATGGCCAATATGTAAATAGCCGTTTGGCTCAGGCGGGAAGCGGGTCACGATTTTGTCGTGCTTGCCTGATTCCAAATCTTTTATCATTATATCCTTAATAAAGTTAGATGTTTGATTATCCATCCTTTTCAACCTCTTTCATCGTATCTACTTATTATTCATAACATAAATACTGATATTTTTCCATTGTTCCCATCATTTCATCCGAAAAACAGGTATAAAGAAGGTTAACGAAAAAAAGATGCCGGCGGATCTAAGGCCCGCTGGCATCTACTTTTTAATTAAGAAGCTTTTTCTAATTGTAATTCCTCATTCGAAGAGGATGAACGACTTAATTTTTCCAAAACAACCCCGGCCAAACCCCCGGCCAAAGCTGGAACAACCCAGCCTAAACCAACAGAGGCAAATGGAAGATTGCTCATTAAATGGTTTAGAACGCTCGACTCAAGACCAAACATTTTTAAGCCGTCATACAGGCTGACAAGTCCAGTCAGCAGCATGGCTCCTGCGTATACCTTATGGGAACCGCCGAAGAAGCGATGGCAGAATGCCAGTACGACAAGAACGATTGTTAATGGGTATGCCATTACAAGGAATGGAACAGAAACGGCGATAATTTGGTTCAAGCCTAGGTTAGCAATCAAGAAACTAAGAATCGTTACAGCAGTTACGACAAAACGGTAGCTTAGCTTTGGCAGTATTTTTGAAAAATATTGACCGCAAGCGATTGTCAAGCCGACACAGGTTGTAAAGCAAGCGAGTGTAAAAATTAGACCAAGCAGAACCTTGCCGCTGCTGCCTAAGACAATAGTAGAAGCAGTTGATAACAATGCTGTACCGTTATCAAATGTTCCGTAAGCCGCCATTTTTGCACCAAGGAACCCGATAGCAACATATACAAGTGCCAGTGCCACACCAGCAACGATCCCCGTTTTAAGAGTGTAAGCTGTTAATTGTTTCTTCTCAGTTACACCTTTTTGTTTCAACGCAGTTAAAATAACAATTCCAAACGCTAGTGCTGCTAAGGCATCCATGGTGGAATAACCATCGATAAAGCCTTTGAAAAGGGACGCTGTTTGATACGTTTCAGACGGAGCCTGAAGCGGTTTATCAAGTTTTGCAAATCCTAATACACACAAAACAACAATTGACAATAATAATGCAGGTGTGATGATGCGGCCCATATAGTCGACCACTTTTGATGGATTTAAGCTTAATAAATAAACAAGTAAAAAGAATACTGCCGTAAAACCGAATAAGAGAACGGTCTGGCCGACAGATACATTTCCCAAAAACGGCTTGAAGCCCATTTCAAACGCGACATTGGCGTTGCGTGGAACCCCGAAGAATGGTCCGATTGATAAATAGACAACGATTGTAAAAATGGTCCCGAACCATGGATGAACACGGTTGCCTAAAGTATTAGCGCCGTCCTTTACAAGGGAAATTGCAACCAAAACAAGTAAAGGCAATCCAACCGCTGTTACAACAAACCCGGTAATCGCCGGCCAGAAGGAAGTTCCTGCGCCCATTCCCAAAAAGGGTGGGAAAATGAGGTTGCCTGCACCAAAAAACATTGAAAATAGCATGAGTCCAACAAATAGTGTGTCTTTCTTTTTCATAACTCTCTCTCCCTTTTGACGATTTTCTAAAAACAATACAAAAAGCCCGTCCCTATGGATAGGGACGAGCATGCTCGCGTTACCACCCTACTTCCGCAACACAAAAAAACAGTTGCGGCTCTCGATCAACGTACCATCATACGTGTCCTATTGTAACGGCAGGCGGTCCGGCAGAGCTTACTTGGTTTTTCAGCCCTGCATCTCGGAGATGATTTTCACTTGCGTCCTGACACCGGCTTTCACCACCCGCCGGCTCTCTAAAGTCTAAGAATTACAAGCTACTCTTCTCGTCATCGATTTTGAAGTTTCTAAAAAGTCGAAATAAATTTTATAGATTGATTATATTATACTTCAATAATATTTCAAGTACTTTTTTAAAAAAAAATTATTTGACGGAATTTAGTCGCTAATTTGACAGCTTTATGAATTACCTAAATGCGATGATTAAAATCACATATCCATATTTTCCTGTTCCTTATAGTTAAGATATGAGGAACGGAGGGAACTTTATGAAGTCAAAAGCCTGGTATAGGAAACAGTTGAAACGAAAGCCTGTTCAAATAACTCGATATGCTGTTCAAGCTATTTTCCTGTTATTTTTGTTATACGTTGGACTAAGATTCTATCAGTTTTATATGCACTTTGAAACGCTTGGGGAAAAGCCTTTTGTTGAGCGTCCATCGGCAGTCGAGGGGTTTCTTCCAATCAGCGCCTTGGTAGCGTTGAAGGTTTGGCTGACAAGCGGCGAATTTGATATGATTCACCCGGCCGGACTTGTCTTATTTGCCTTTTTTATCGGTTCGGGGCTTATCTTTCGCAAATCGTTTTGCAGTTGGTTCTGTCCGGTTGGAACCGTCAGTGAAATAACTGCTTGGTTTGGACGAAAGCTTTTTAAAAAGAATTTTGAGATACCAACTTGGCTGAGTTGGATTTTAACTCCGTTAAAATATTTGCTCCTGTACTTTTTCATCAGTATGATTCTTGCGATGCCGACGTTTGAGGCAAAGGCATTTTTAGATGAACCGTATAATAAAATTTCTGATGTAAAAATGCTGCTGTTCTTTTTAAACATCGGCGGTTTTGCTTTGAAGGTCATCTTAGTAATTTTTGTCCTGTCCTTATTCTTCAGAAACTTCTGGTGCCGCTTCCTGTGCCCATATGGCGCAATGATCGGCCTTGGCTCCCTGTTCAGAATTACAAAGGTGCGCCGTAATGAAGATACCTGTACGAACTGTGAAATGTGTACAAAGGTTTGTCCGCAAAGAATCAAGGTTCATACCAAAAAGGTTGTCGCTTCGCCAAATTGCAATGCCTGCATGTCCTGTGTGGAGGCTTGCCCAATTAAAGATACATTGAACATGACGGTAGTGAACAAAAAGGTAAATAAATGGTTCATTCCTGTTGGCTTTCTTGCATTGTTTTTCATAGTTGTCGTTGTCGCAAAACTAACCGGTCACTGGGATACGATTATTACCTATAAAGAATGGCAGCAATTGATTCCGGATGCGAACTATGTTGGCCACTAAAAGGCCCGTCTTTTTTGAAAAACTGTTTCTTGTTAAATAGAAAAATATCTTTTAAAATTAAGACAACTCATATGAACAGGTATTAAATAGATTGGACTGATTTATTGATGCTTTTTGTTACGGAAATGCCAAAGGAAGCGAAGGAAAAAATCCTTTATTCCTCACTAGTTCTATTTACCAATGAGGGGTATAAAAACACCTCAGTTCTTGATATTGTCGAGATGGCAAGAGTCTCAAAAACAACCTTTTACCAGCATTTCAACAGCAAGGAAGAATTATTGGCCAGCCTCTTTGACGTGGTGGCAACCGAAATACTTCAAGAGGTAAGCCTGGCCATTGACAAAGAAACCCGGACAGCTTATAAGGCGTACGTTGGTATCCGCCGCTATATCGAGATTTGTTTTACTGATGTAAAAGTGGCCAATTTAATGCTGGTGGAGTCAGTCGGTGTTTCCCAAGACGTCGAGATGGCTAGAAGTGAGGCCCACCGCCGATTTGCGCAGCTGATGTTTCAAACAGTCCGAGGCTACCTTCCTGAAACTGCTTCCGAGACAGAACTACATATCGTATCCCAGGCCATGATTGGAGCTATAAATGAAGTAGTCGTACAAAACTATAAAGGAAAAGATGACAGTCCTTACCATTATGATGATTTAGCCCGGCTTCTAAATCGAATAGTTATCGCAGCATTCGTTAATTTAACCAATTAACGGGTGCTTTTTTTTTGCATTCTTGCCCGAATACAGAGGAAAACAACATATCATAGGGGGGATGTCGAATAGTATCGAAATTTTTCGGTTGTACAATACGAGTACGTATTGGTATCATAAAAATATCTGAAAATTCAGCACTACCCATTCAAAGGAGGAAAAGTGGATCATTTTCTTTTAAATATAACGATGATATGTAAAGACTGCTTTGACACAGAACAGAACAGAACCTTCTGGGCGGAGAAGAATATGATACTAATAATGCTTCCGGACCGCTAATACTTTATATCTATTTTAGGAGGGATTAATCATGTCAAAAACAATTGAAGAATATTCTTTAGCAGATTTAATGAAAAAAATTGAGGAAACATTAAATGGGAATTCCGGTCCGATTGAAGGCCTCCAAGCAACCTATCAATTTGATATAACCGGCGATGATGTCGGCACATACCAGCTTCAATTCAAGGATGGCAAGTCAGCGGTCAAGGAAGGCTCTGTAACACCAGCGGACTGTACTTTGATTATGTCTTTGAAAAGTTTCCACCAATTCATGCTCGGCAAATTAAACGGCACGATGGCATTCATGACCGGCAAGCTGAAAATTAAAGGGGATATGGGTAAGGCCTTAAAGATTGAAAGCATTCTTCGTCAATATAACGTAAAAGACAGTTTGTAAGATTAAGCGGCCCGGTAATTTACCGGGTTTTCTTTAAAATCTAAATTTGATAGGAGGTTGCCAATGAAGGCGAATAATCTAGTGGAAGTCGTTGCCCGCACTGCCCACCGCTACGCTGATAAGGATGCATTTTTATGGAAGCAGAATGGGAAATGGCATGGAATCAGCTATTTTACCTTTTGGGAAAAAGTGAAACAGGTGGCAGCAGGCCTTGCCCATCTTGGTGTAAAACGAAATGATAAGATTGCGATATTATCAGAAAATAACCCCTACTGGCCGGTAGCTGATTTGGCCATTTTAAGTCTAGGAGCTGTCAGCGTGCCCATCCACTCAACGCTTCCAAATGACCAGGTCGAGTATATATTAAATAATGCTGATTGCACCTTTATTTTTGTTCAAGATGAAAACTATTTAAAAAAAGTGCCTCAAAATGGGAGCGTTCCCATGAAAACGGCGCTTATCTTCACACCTACGAACTTCACCGATACAGACACCCTTCTATCACTGCAGCATTTGGCCCAACTTGGTTCTGTAAACCCGTTAGATAATTGGGAATCAATTTGGGACGAATTGACCAGGGACGACCTCGCCACGATTATCCACACGTCAGGAACAACAGGCAACCCGAAAGGAGCAATGCTGTCACACGGCAATATACTGGCTAACATCGAAGGAGTTCAATTCTGGGTGCTTGAGGCAAGACCATCCGATGTGATGCTTTCCCATTTGCCGCTATCACACGTGTTTGAGCGGATGGCCGGACAATTTATGCCATTATCAGTGGGCTCAACCATCGCTTATGCTGAAGGAATCGAAAAGGTTCAAGAAAACCTTTTGGAGGTCAGGCCAACTGTGTTAGTCAGCGTTCCGCTCCTGTTTGAACGAGTCTATGCAACTGCCCAGAGAATGGTCGAATCCGGTACGCCATTACGGAAGAAAATATTTAAATGGGCAATTGGAGTGGGTTTGAAAAAATACGAGCATTATTTAAGCAAAAGCTTTGATGATTTCATGAAAGAAGGCTTCCTGCCTAAAGAAATCAAGCGCAGCTGGAAGATTGCCAATGCCCTTGTCTACAACAAGGTTAAAGCTAAGCTTGGAGGCAGAGTAAGAGGGCTTATTTCTGGAGGAGGTGCTTTAAATCCAGAAATCGGCAAGTTCTTCTGGGCTGTCGATATTCCAGCACTTGAAGGCTACGGTCTGACGGAAACGGCGCCTGTCGTCTGTACAAATCCGATGGTCCGTTCCAAGGTAGGGACTGTTGGCAAACCGCTTCCGAATTTGGAGATTAAAATTGCTCCGGATGGTGAGGTATTGGTCAAAGGTCCAAGTGTTATGAAGGGTTATTACAAGAATGAAGAAGCGACCGCAGAGGTATTCGAAGATGGCTGGTTTAAAACCGGGGACATCGGCAGTATCGATGAGGAAGGCTATTTAAAAATTGTCGACCGGAAAAAGCGGATTATTGTCCTGACGACCGGAAAGAATGTCGCCCCGCAGCCAGTTGAAAATGCGATGACTCAAAGTATTTATATATCTAATGCAGTTCTTGTTGGCCAGGACAAAAAGTATGTCATTGCCTTAATCACCCCAAGCCTGGAGAATCTTTTGCCATGGGCAGAAAAGAAAGGGCTTTCCAGAAATATCGAGCAGCTGTTAAGGGAGCCGGAAGTGCAGCACTTGTTATTAAAGGAAGTGGCCAAATTTACGAAAAAGTTTGCCAAGTATGAACAGCCAAAAAAGGTTGTCATTATTGGTAAGGAGTGGACAGTTGATGATGGTGAACTGACCCCGTCTTTAAAGGTCCGCCTGCCGGAAATTCAGAAAAAATACAAGGACGTTATCGAACATGCCTACGCGGAGGAAAGCTTTATGGATATGCGGATTGCCGCTAATGAGGCGGCAGTTGGCTTATCAGTAAGCCATGAGCGAAGCGGTGGCCATTAAAAAAAAGCGTGAACCACATTCAGTGGTTCACGCTCATTTTATTTTGGCTATTAAACAGCCAGCATTAAAGCTAAATATCCAGCAAGGATAAATAGGATACTCATGATAATGGACATCATTTTTGGCGCCTTTTTGGTAAAGCTTAAGACGATCATTCCCAAAAAAATGAATGCTAATATGAAAAGTCCAACTGACATAAGACCTGGTGAAAAATGCAGCGGAAATGTACCCTTGCCATCATGAAAAAAGGTATAGAGCGGTGAGTATCCAGACTCAGAAAGTGTTGTTTGGATATTATGCGGCGGCGATTCCTGGCCAAGTGCCCCCGTCATTGAAAAGATCAGTAACACGACAACACTTTCAAGCCGCACCCAAGGCCGCGGATTAAATGCCGCGTCACTTGATAGTTTTTTCCGAATCAGGATGCTGTTAATAAAAGCAAATGCCAAAAGTGGAGCAATGGCTAAATGTTTAAGCAAAAGCGCCTGTCCCCAAGATAAGGACCACGAATTGACATAGTCGCCTTCATTCATCGTATAGCTCATCAGGTCAAATCCTGTCAGGGCAATCAAGACTATACAAGCCCCTGCCACAGGGGTAAACCACTTTAAGAACCGCTGCCAATTATCATGATTTTTTGAAAACCAGCCGACCGTAACAAGAATTCCTATCCATGTGCAAACGGCAAGAAAATGGGTCGAATGGGTGAAATAACCCTGCCATCCCGCAATGGAGCTGGCATGACTCGCTGAGCCTCGCACATTTATTAAAATGATGGTAAAGATAAGCCCTATAAAAGAAAAGATTCGCTTTTTCTCAAGGCGGATAGGTAATAAAAAAATCAACAGAATAAAGCTGATCACAGCAGTACGAACCCAAGACTTCCCAACCTCAAAGTTGAGAAGCACGGATTTAACGGTCATCCCTAACCCTAGGTCCTTATACAAATACAAAATGATTTTTAAAACCGGAACAAACGAAAGAAAAGCAACTCCGAGAGTTGCTGTCAGCAATAGACCTTTTGAGATTTTTATTTGAGGGAGTGCCGTTTCCGGAACAAGCTGTACAATAAAACTGCCTAACAATATGGAAAAGCACAAATAAAGTAAGGCTTCACTAAGGACATTCGCTATGAACATTAAGCACGCTTCCTTCTATATAGTAACCAGTAACTTCCCGCACCGACGACAATCAAGAGGCCGACTGAGGCAGGGATCACATAGTTTTTAAAGGTCGGTTGGTCTGTCTCAACATTCTTGGCCATAACAGCGGCACTCTTTGCTTTCTGTTCTTTTGCTACAGTATCGGCAGTTTTGTCTGCCTTTTCCGTTGATGCTTGCTCAGTAGAAGTGCCTTCTGTTGAAGCAGCAGCTTTTTGAACCTCAGGCAACTGCACCGTAAATGGAATATCGCCTTCTAATAAATGGCCGTCAATTCCGATAATCTTCCAATGTACAGTATATCCGCCGTTTTCTAATTTATCCGTTGGCGTTCCCACTAATTTATTGCCATCAACAGTAACCTGTGACAGAGGGACTTCAGTACCGTTTTGACTTTTCATTGTAAAGGTGCTGGTCTGTTCTAATTTTGTTTCAAAGGTAAGGGTAATTTCTTTAAGCTCCTGTGTTACCACCTCGCCATTTTTCGGAGAGGAATCTTCCAAATGGGAGTGTGCAAATACATTGGTTCCTAATAGAAAAAACAACATAGATACCATAAAGGAGATTTTTTTTATCATTATTTTCAACTCCATTATATTGTAAACTTCCTTGTTGTTCATTCTATCATTTTTCTTCCCATGAATATTATTTTGAAAGCATTGTTCACAAACATGTCAAATTATCAGTCTGTGTTTTCTATTTACTTATTAGTTTTAAAAAAAATTTGTTGACCTTGATTTGAATCAATTCGGTAAGTCAAAGAAAACGATATACTGATTTCAATTAATTAAATCAATATAAGGGAGAGCACGAATTATGTTTGAGATAGTTGATAAGAAAGCGGTCATGGATGTCCGGGAACGAATTGCTAAGGGGGAACATCCACGCCGAGAAATATTAAATTTTATTAAAGCAGCCCCAATTGGAACTATTTTTGAGATTCATCTGCCATTTCGGGCGGAACCGCTTATTGCGAATTTGCAGTCCTTGGGGATGAATGTCATTGTGAATGAGCTTGAACCAATGCATGTCCGCCTCATGTCCGTCAAACTTGATGAGTTTTAAGAGATCTCGGCAATTTTCTTAAGTTGTTCCGGCTCCAGAATCTGAATTTGCCTTGGACCGTCCAGCACAATCAGCTTTTGCTTCGCAAACGCCAAAAGCTTACGGCTGACCGATTCTGGAGTTGTGCCTATATAACTCGCTAAATCCCTTTTTGTGATGGGAAGCGTAAATGCCCCGCCTTCAGCCCGCTGTTTATCATGAAAACTGGCCAGACGCTGTTCCACTTCCATTAGACTTAATTGTCCCATAGATTCATCGGCTTCAAAAAGCCGGTCATTTAGGGCAAGCAAAAAGCGATAGGACAAATCCGCATTACTTTCCATTGTTTTCAGAAAATCCTTTTTATCAATGTAACAAATAACAGTAAGGGGCCCGGCAGCTTCCGCATCTACATAATGCTTATCATTTTTCAATAAGGAAAACAGCCCGAAAAAATCCCCTGGGAACAGCAAACGTACGATTTGTTCCTTTCCTTCCGCAGACATTTTAGTTAATTTAATCAATCCTTCATTAACTACAAATAAGGCTTCAGATTGTTCTCCATTGCGAAAAATGAATTCCCCTTTACTGAAGGATCGGCTCCTTGTTACCTTTTGCAAAATTTGCCGATCTACCTCATTCAACCCTTTAAAAACAGGTACAGACATGAGACATGAAGCTTCATGTGAGCAGGCATGTTCACAGCACATTCTAAGTCCACTCCTTTAACGACCATTTCTAATCCCATTTTATCTGGTTTCTAATCTGCTTGTAGTGATATCTATCAATACAATTTTTTTGATACAACGTTCTATTTTAAGAACAAAGCGTTCGTTTATCTGTTATAATAAATTTATCTTTGCCTTTATATATATCACGTATCGGCACATTACTTTGTAGAAAGACTGTATAGTGAAAGGTGGGCTAATGTGAGGCTTTGTTTTTTCTTGTTGGGTGCAGGGGCGTTGGATGCGCTTTTGACACATTTCGGAATATCTTTAGGAGTCGTGGAGGAGGGAAATCCTCTGATAAAGGCGGTCATTGAAAAAGGCTGGGAGTATTTTTACCTGATTAAAGTTTTCCTTCCCATTATGTTAATTGGTTTATATTATCTTAATCCCTTAAAGGGAAGGGTTCGTACCCTTTTAATTTCCGCTTGTGTTCTTTATTTTTCTGTGCTAATTTTCCATATGGTATGGATTCTCCTCTATTTCAATACTTCAGCCTAACCTTTGCCAACTAGACACTTGCAACTAATTGCGTTAGTATCAAATACAACATGAAAAATGATTTAGAAAAGGGAGTACAACATGTTAAATAATTTAAAGCCATTTTTACAAGAGGCATGGGAAAAGTCTGGATTTCAAACTGCCACCGTCGTTCAAGAACAGGCTGTTCCATTAATTCTAGAGGGAAAAGATGTGATTGCCGAATCGCCCACGGGAACCGGAAAAACTCTAGCCTATTTACTGCCATTGCTCAATCAAATAGATGCCGATGCACAGTCTCTTCAAGGGGTTGTACTGGCTTCCTCCCAGGAGCTGGTGATGCAGATTTTTCAAGAATTCCAAAAGTGGTCGGAAGGCAGCGGCATCAGGGGCACATCGATTATCGGCGGGGCCAACCTGAAACGCCAGCTTGAAAAATTAAAAAAGCGCCCGCATGTCATCTTTGCCACGCCAGGAAGGCTGCTCGAATTGATTAAGCAGAAAAAAGTGAAAATGCACGAGGTTAAAATGATTGTCCTAGACGAAGGCGACCAGCTGCTTATTCATGAGCATTTGGGCACAGTGCAAACTATTGTGAAATCCACGATGGCCGACCGGCAAGTCGTGTTGTTTTCTGCCACACTGTCGCCTGCAGTCGAAAAGACTGCTAGGGAATTAGCAAAAGAGCCAGAATTTATACGAGTTTCTCGGAATGATACGGCTTCAGCCGGTGGAGAAGTTGAGCATGTTTATTTTGTCAGCGAACGCCGTGACAAAATAAAATTGCTTGAAAAAATAGCCCGCCTTGAAGGCAGCAAGTCGCTTGCCTTTATCAATGATATCGGCGAACTCCAGGTGATGAAGGAAAAGTTCGATTTTAAAGACCTTTCAGTTGGAATATTACATAGTGAAATGAAAAAGCTAGACCGTCAGGCGATCCTGAAAGCGTTCCGTGATGGAAAGCTGAACATGCTGGTTGCTACCGATGTGGCGGCACGAGGACTGGATATTCAGGGGGTCACTCATGTTGTCCAGATTGACATGCCAAAAGATATTACCCAGTATATCCACCGCGCCGGCAGAACCGGAAGGATGGGAGCGGATGGCATGGTCATCTCACTGGTAACAGACCGGGAAGAGCGGGAATTAAAACAGTATGGCCGGGAATTAAAAGTGTCGGTTGAAAAAAGAATTTTCTATAGAGGGCAAATCGTGGCGGAGCAGCAGACGCTGCGGCGTTAGAGGGTTGTGGATTTTCCACAGCCTTTTTTTCATAATGGAAAAGGATTTTAGGTAACTTTCTTGAATAAATAAGAGGTGAAATTGGAGGGGAAACGTGATGCAAAGTCCAAAATTAAAAAAGTTTTTTGAAGAATGGCTTGAGGAAGTCACCATTAGTGAAATTCAAGAAAAATTAGAAAGCGGCGAGCTTACATCCAAGGAATTGGTCCTGTTATATTTAAAACGGATTTCAGTTTATGATAAGGAGATTCATTCGGTTCTGGAAATAAATCCAGATGCCTTACAGATAGCGGAAGCACTTGATGTAGAACGAAAAGTGAAGGGGCCGCGCAGTCAGCTGCATGGCGTTCCGATTTTAATAAAGGACAATATTGACACTCATGACAAAATGCATACCAGTGCCGGGTCGCTAGCTTTAAAGGATTCTATTGCCATGAAGGACTCCTATGTAGCCGAGCAATTACGCAAGGCCGGTGCGATTATTCTCGGAAAAACAAATATGACGGAGTGGGCCAACTTCATGGCGTATGGAATGAAAAGCGGCTATAGCTCGCGCGGCGGTCAGGTATTAAATCCGTATGGCCCAGGCAAATTTGATGTCGGCGGGTCGAGTTCGGGCTCGGGTGCTGCTGTGGCTGCCAATTTCACGGCAGTTGCGGTTGGGACGGAAACTTCTGGATCAATTTTAAATCCATCCTGTCAAAATTCACTAGTCGGCATTAAACCGACAGTCGGTTTGATTAGCCGGCGCGGGGTTATTCCGATTGCCCATACTCAGGATACAGCAGGACCGATGGCAAGAACGGTCGAAGATGCTGCGATTCTCCTGGGCGCCTTATGCGGCAGAGATGAGGCAGACCCAATTACGCTGACGAATCCGCTGGCCGGGGTCGATTTTTCAAAAAGTCTTCTTAAGGACGGTCTGGCAGGTAAAAGAATTGGCATCGCTGTTGATGGGTTCCTTGAGCTTTTAACGAAGGAAAAGCAAGAAGTCTTTCAGGCAGCGGTGGAGGCTTTGAAATCGTCTGGTGCGGAAGTCGTGGAGAAAATTGAAATTCCTTGCGCCAAAGCGGAATGGAAATATGATTTGTTAACCTATGAATTTAAGCCAGACCTGAATGCCTATTTGAATGGTTTACACCCATCCATTACAGTTCGCAGCTTGCGCGACTTGATTGCGTTTAACAAAGCGGATGAAGAGCGAATGCTGAAATATGGCCAGGCAGTGCTGCTTGAGTCTGAACGGACAAGCGGATCTTTAACAGAGTCCGCTTATGTGGATGCGTTGGAATTCGACTTATATCATTCGACAGAGCAAGGAATTGATTATGCTTTGGAAAAATATCGGTTGGATGCAATTGTTTTTCCAGGCGATGAAGGGTCGCACATCAGCGCCAAAGCGGGTTATCCATCCATCGCTGTGCCAGCTGGGTTTACTGTTAGTGGTGAGCCGGTGGGGGTCACGTTTGCCGGAACCGCCTACAGCGAACCTGTTTTGATTGAGGTGGCCTATGCCTTTGAACAGCTGACAAAATTAAGAAAAACACCTGTTTTAAGTTTAGAATAAGTCATTTTGTTTTCACTCATACTATCAATGACTTTTTAAAAAAGGAGCTGATTAGTGTGGGTAGAACGAAACTCGGCAACGCGAATGCCCAGCGTAATAACAACCGCAAGAAAGCCATGAAAACAAGCTCTGAATTGGTTGAATTTGAAACTGGCGAAGCTTTAAAACAGAACCGTCCGCACGGGAACCCTAGATAACTGAGATAAAAACGCCTCCCTTGAGCGACTGGGAGGCGTTTTTTAGGAGAAAAGTCGAATTGTAGATATCCACTGGAAATTTGTAGATATCTTTGAATTTTTGTAGATAACCGCTAATAATTTGTAGATATCCATAAAAAATTGTAGATAACCGCTAAGAATTTGTAGATATCCAACTAGGTGTCCTTTGAGTATTGGTCAACAAAGGTCGTTACCCACAACCCAGGTCCTAATCCGCACCTCTTCGACCTAATTTCACCCTTCCGACAGCAATTCCAACCCTTCCTTGGCCGGACCTTCAATCACTTCGCCTTTAAAGGAATAGCGGGAACCGTGGCATGGGCAGTCCCAAGTCTTTTCGGCATGGTTCCACTCACATTCGCATCCGAGATGGGTGCAGGTTGTGTCTACCACAAAAAGCTTGCCGTCATCATCCTTGTAGCCGCCGGCTCTTTTTCCGTTAAACATGACGGAACAGCCCTCACCAGCAACCAACTCATCTGCATCCTTCGGAACAAATTCAATTTTCCCTTTAATAAGGTGTTTGGCCACATCCAAATTCGTTGTGATGACATTTTTTAATTCAGGGTCAGCATTGAACCGGTGCGGAGAATACAGGTCTTTATAAGGATTGTCCCGGCCCAATACATAATCCCGCAGCAGATGACCGGCAAAAATACCTGTCGTCATGCCCCACTTCTTAAATCCGGTCGCCAGCAAAACATTCAACCGGTCTTCCGTAATCGGGCCGATATATGGAACCTTGTCCAAGGTAATCAAATCCTGCGCGGACCAGCGGTAGGCATATTCCTTGATCCCAAATACCTCTTCAGCAAAGGCCTCCAAAGCTTCAAAATGCTTCATCGTGTCTTCGCCCTGGCCAGTTTTATGCTTCTCACCGCCCACAATAATCAACTTTTCCCCATCTATAGGCGTATAACGGATGGAGCGGGGCGGGTCGTCGGCGCTGATATACATGCCGCCGGGATACTCTTTAGCTGGCTTGATTCCAATGGCGTAGGATCTGCTCGCATACATTCTTGCAAAATATAGCCCCGGTTTATCGTAAAAAGGAAAATGCGAAGCCATGATCACATGCTTGCACGATACACGATTGCCGCCTTTGGTTACCACCACAGGCTGGGAACCTTCCGCATCCTCAATATCCCAAGCCGTCGTATGTTCATAAACTTGACAGCCGGCCTTCACAGCTTCATCCAAAAGTGCCCGCAAAAATTTCAACGGGTGATACTGGGCCTGGTTATGCATGGCCAAAGCTCCTGTTACCTGAATATTGAAAGGAATTGTATCCTTTAACGTGCCAGGAATCCCCAAGCGCTGGTAGGCCTCAGATTCGGTTCCTAGCTTCTTTTTCGACTGCTCTGTAGTGGCATACACATAGGCATCTTCTTTGCTGAAATCACAGTCAATTCCTTTCTCATTTACGAGCCGTTCGACGAACTCAATAGCCGAAGAGGTCGATTCGTAATATTGTCGGGCCTTTTCCTCGCCAAAATGACTAATCAATTCATCATAAATAATGTCATGCTGTGCCGTTAATTTAGCAGTTGTATGCCCTGTTGTGCCGTTTAGCACAGTGCCGGCCTCCAAAATTGCCACCTTCAGCCCTTCCTGTGTCAATAAATAGGCGGCGGTGATACCCGTAATTCCAGCGCCGACCACAGCCACATCAACAGACAAATCTTCATTTAAGGCTTCAAAAGAAGGCAATTCGATTTCCCGCCAATAAGGCTTTGGGAATCTTGGAATTTTATTAGAACTCATAAATACCCTCCATTACCAAAATAATCTCTTGTTTAATTTTTCCTAAAATGAAAAATCAATGTAAGCTAAATAAAAAAGAACCCTGCGTAAACAGGGTCCGTGCGAATATCACCATTTAAGACTTGTCTGTAAATTGGGTTTCGTTATTGCTGTCGATTTTATCTATACGGGTCGAGTCTTCGATATCTAAGGCACTTCTTAAAAAGTGAACCAATACACCACCTGCAAGACCAAGACAAATCACCACGCCAATTGTCGTAACCCACCAGACACCCACAATATTCCCCCTTAAAATCTTTTTAAAAATATATGCGCTAGGGGAAATAATCTTGCTAATTATCCTTTTTCTTTAGCTCTGAATAATAATCAACTTTTTTAATATTGACGCCGACAAACGTCTCAATAATGGATTGGCCTCCGGCAATGGAAAAAATAAAAATAAAAACTAAAGTGATTTTGGGAAAAATCAAATAGGCGCCTCCCAGAATAATCGCACTCCAGACACCGGCACACCAATAACACTTTAATAAGTAACCAAACAGGGATTTTGGGACCTCTTTGGTATGTACCTCCCCGTTCTCCGTTTTTACCTCTACTTTTTTCATAAATGGCCTGCGAATCGATTCGGTAATTTTATCAAAAACAATTAAATGGGTAAAACGATAGCTCGCCAAAATTAACATAATATAAGTCATCCAGGAAATGTCTTTCACTCGTTTATAGTCCTCCACAAGCCTCGTAGCATCGGCTTTAAATTATATTTATCCTTCCCTGTATATTTTGAGCCTGAAATCAAAATTCTATATTCGGAGGAGGTGTAAAATGAAAAAATCTCTATGGTTTAGTTTCTTGTTTTTGCTAGCTCTATTTTGTATCCCAAGCGTGTCGTTTGCCCAGCAGATCTATACGGTTCAGCCGGGAGACTCGCTTTGGAAAATTTCAGTCAGGTATCAGGTAGGTCTTTCGGAAATTATCTCTGCCAATCCCCAGTTTAAAAATCCGGCTCTCATCTATCCTGGCCAAAAGGTAACGATACCGGACTTAGGCGGGGTAAAATCGATTGAGAACCAAGTGATTCAATTGACCAATCAGGAGCGTGCGAAAAATGGCTTAAAGCCGATGACCGCGGATTGGGAGCTGTCACGGGTTGCCCGCTACAAGGCGATGGATATGCGGGACAAAGGTTATTTTAGCCATACAAGCCCTACCTATGGCAGTCCGTTTACAATGATGAAGAACTTTGGAATTTCCTATCGTACTGCTGCCGAAAATATTGCTGCAGGGCAGACAACACCGGCATCTGTGGTACAGTCATGGATGAACAGCTCCGGACACCGCGCCAACATTTTAAGCTCCAATACCTATATTGGCGTCGGTTACGCAAAGGGCGGTTCATACGGACATTATTGGGTGCAAATGTTTATATCTAAATAACATGGAAGAAGGGTCGGTTTCGTAGGAAACTGGCCTTTTTTGTGTTTCATCGGGCCGACTCTTTCTAAGACTCCAGACCTATCTAAAAATCAAGCTCTAGCGCAATTATGGAAACCATGCAAAAAAGGTAAGATGAAATCAAGATAAAGAAAGGGAGTGAACAACGAAATGAAAAAGTTTGGTTTATTGGTTGCGGGGGGGATCGCCGCAGTGGTGTTACTTTCCACTATCGGTCCAATGGTAGGATTAGTTGTCAGCCTAGTGCTTCTTTACTTCATAGCAAAGCAATTTTTAAAAGCAGATTCCATCTGGGCAAAAATAGGTCTTGGGATTATCGGATTCATCGTCCTGATGGCAGCTTTCCATAATGTACCTGCCATCATCGGTGCCGTCGCAGCATATGTGCTATATATCATCTACAAAAAATGGAATCAAAACAAAACCATTAAGTTTAAGGAAGAATCCGATCCATTCATTAATTTTGAAAAACAATGGAACGATCTAAACAAAAACTAATATTAAAGGAGAGTATGATCATGACCAACTTATTTACAAGAATTAAAAACACTGTCTTAGCCGATTTACATGAAGCACTTGACCAAAAGGAAAACAAAAACCCGATTGCCCTGCTGAATCAATATCTTCGCGAAAGCGAGCAGGAAACTGAAAAGGTTAGAAAACTGGTAGAGCGCCAGTACCGTCTGCGGGATGAATTTACAAAAGAACTCCATCAGGCTTCGGAAATGGCAGCGAAAAGAAAGTATCAAGCCGAAGTGGCAGCGAAAGCCGGCGAGGAAGAGTTATATCAATTTGCTCAAAGCGAATTCCAGCAATATACTGCCCGTGTCGAGCGCCTAAGTGCCTCACTTGACCAAGTAAAAGGTCAGCTTGGGGAATTGGAAAGAAAATATGAAGAAATGAAGCATAAACTGAAAGACATGCAGCTTCGCCGGATGGAACTGATGGGGCGTGAGAACGTCACGCGCGCCAACCAGCGCATGAATCAGGTATTAGACTCTAATACCTATTCGGATAAAGCCTTCTCCCGCTTCAATGAAATTGAGAACTACCTTGACGGCCTTGAGCACAAGGTGAACAGCTCTTATTATCGCAGCACGATTGACGCGAAGGTTGCCGAATTAGAAAAAAACATAAAATTGGAAGAAAGCAAGCCCATTTCTTAACTAAAACATGGTATTCTTAAGAATGAAGGCGTAGGATCCTACGCCTTTTGACCATACATAACACGAGAGGAGAGGTGAACCGATGTTTAAAAATGTAAAAAATGACTATCTAGGCTGGCTGATGCTTGTCGGCGTGGTCATATTGCTTTTAGAAATATTATTTTTCAACAGCGGGCTCATTTTCTCTTTATTTATCGCAGGCGGTATGGTTTATTTGGGCCGTAAAAGGTCTGGTAAAAAGCTTGGCAAACTGCTTTTCATCGGCGGAATCATTTTCTTTGTCATCAGCGTCTTAAACATGATGACTTTTAAATTTTTTCTATTAGCAATCTTACTGCACTTTTTTATACAATTTATAACCTCGAAAAAGAATCCCAATAAGATTGACCTGCAAATTATCGAAACGGAAAAAACGTCCAAAGAAGAAATGCTCATTCAAACAAAGCCATTATTTGAGAATATCTTGTTGGGCCAGCAAAAAACGCCGGTCGGTGTTTATGAATGGAATGATATCAATATCCAGGCCGGTATCGGCGACACAATCATTGACCTTAGCTATACGATGCTGCCAAAAGGGGAAACGGTCATATTTATTCGAAACCTAATTGGGAATGTGCAGATTCTCGTCCCGTATGAGGTGGACGTCAGTGTCCAGCATTCCTGCCTGATCGGTTCCTCAACGGTATTTGATCATCATGAAGCAAAAATGTTTAACCAGATTTTTCAATTAAAAACACCAGGTTATGAAGAGGCCGAGCACAAGGTAAAAATCTTTACTTCGCTCATCGTCGGGAATTTAGAGGTGAGCCGGATATGAGTGCAACAGGCCGTCAGATTATGTGGAGTATCAGTTTTGCCTTAGGTTTGGCGATTATGATTACTGCCGTTTTTACGATAGTTTTTCCTTTGAAAGACTGGTCAGAATTATGGACGAGAAATTTCATGGATATTCCGATTGCCATTTTTGTTCCCGCTTTCAGTATTGCTGGCGGGATTCTGCTTGGTGCTGTGACGGGTCTTTTTTGGAGAAGGCAGTTTCACAGTATTGAACACTCCCTCCATCAATTGGAGGAGGGAAGGCATACGGATGTAACCGGCAAGCAGCCGGTGGCAGAAATGCAGGCGATTGCCGGCCGAATTGAAAAAATCGGCAAACAGCTGGCGGAACAGGCAAAGCTTTCACAGCGTCTCGCCACTGAAAAGGTGGAGGACCAGGAAGCGCGCATTCAGGAAATAATTGAACAGGAGCGGAATCGGTTAGCACGAGAACTGCACGACTCCGTCAGCCAGCAGCTATTTGCAGCCTCGATGATGATGTCAGCCATCAATGAGACGAGGGAAGTATCCGCGGAATCCTTTGAGTCAAAACAGTTAAAAATGGTGGAGGAAATGATTCATCAATCCCAGCTTGAGATGCGGGCACTCCTTCTCCATCTGCGTCCGATTGCCTTAAAGAACAAATCACTCCAGGAAGGAATTGAGGAGCTGCTGCTCGAATTAAGGCAAAAGGTATCGATGGATATTGAGTGGAAGGTAGAGGAGTTTCCGCTTGATAAGGGTGTTGAGGATCATCTTTTCCGGATTCTTCAGGAATCGGTTTCCAATACATTGCGACATGCGAAGGCGAAAAAACTGGATGTGCTGTTAATCAAGCGTGATCATCTGATCATCATGCGGGTGGTTGATGACGGGCTTGGTTTTGAGGTTGAGTCTGCGAAAGCCGGCTCTTATGGCATGCAGAATATGCATGAGCGGGCGCTGGAAATTGGCGGTACGCTAAAGGTTGTCAGTATGAAAAATAAGGGGACGAGGCTTGAAGTGAAGGTCCCGGTGATGAGTAATGGAGAGGGTGCGGATGATTAGAGTAGTCTTTGTCGATGATCATGAAATGGTTAGAATCGGGGTGTCCGCTTATCTTTCAGCACAGCCTGATATTGAGGTTGTAGGCGAGGCGGATAATGGAAAAACTGGAGTGGAGCTGGCGTTGCAGCTGCGCCCGGATATCATTTTAATGGATTTGGTCATGAAGGAAATGGATGGAATTGAAGCGACACGGCAAATTATCGAACAGTGGCCGGAAGCCAGGATCATTATCGTGACCAGCTTCTTGGATGATGAAAAAGTGTACCCGGCGTTGGAGGCTGGGGCAACAAGCTATATGTTGAAAACTTCAAAAGCGAGTGAAATCGCTAATGCTGTTCGTGCCACTTACCAGGGCCAAACCGTTCTCGAACCGGAAGTAACCGGAAAAATGATGGTGAAAATGCGCCAAAAAAGCCAGCACCTGCCCCATGAGGACCTAACCAGCCGCGAACTGGAAATTTTGCTTTTGATGGCCCAGGGCAAGACCAATCAGGAAATTGCTGACGAACTTTTTATCGCTTTAAAAACCGTCAAAACACATGTTAGCAATATCTTAAGCAAGCTTAATGTCCAGGACCGCACGCAGGCGGTTATTTATGCATTTAAGCATTCGTTGATTCAATAGATCTTTCAAAGACTTCCCGTGTTTGGGAAGTCTTTTTTGCATGCACCGAAAAAATCCCCTACTAATCCGAGAACTTGTCTCATAAGTTTATAAAAGTGAGATTGATAAAGGGGAATCCAAAATGGCTGTTTACTACAAGGGTATTTTCTTTTTGGCGGCAACCGCTTTTTTAGGTGAAGGAATTGAAGTTTTGGTTAATATGATCCTGGCACGGGAATTGGGCTCCCATGGTCTCGGGCTGTATATGTCTATTCTTCCGACCGTTTTTCTCATTGTCTTGCTTTCGAGTTTTGAATTGCCTGTCTCAATATCGAAATTTGTCGCGGAAAGAGAAGAACGATATCATCGGAATATCCTCTATCATGCGATAACACTTACAATTGTCTTCACAAGTATCTTATTGCTGGCAGGAACCGCGCTGATACCGTTTATCCCGGTATTTGATACCTACCATCCATACATCAGGTGGCTTGTGCTCCTCTTAATACCGGTGATTTCCTTTACCTCTGTTGCCAGAGGCTATTTTATGGGCAAGCAGCAAATGGGAAAGATTGCGATTTCTAATTTCCTCAGGAAAGCCGTCCAGCTTGGGCTTTTGTTTGCGCTGTTCCGCTTTTTTGAATTTAACGCTGAGACCTCCTTGCTAGTGGCCCTTGGGACGCTGATTGGCAGTGAAGTTGTCGTCTTTCTTTATTTAATTTACATGTTCATGATTCAATATCACCACGTGAAACGCCAGCCGTTTTCTAATCTCAATCGCAAGCTTGTCAGGAAAAATTTAATGGCGGTCTCTATTCCAACCACTAGCATGCGCTTGTTTTCGGCTTTTACGGGTGCCATCCAGCCCTTCATTATCAAAGCGGCCCTAGTCCATGCCGGCCTTACTCACACAGCGGCAACTGAACAGTTTGGGATGCTGATGGGAGTGGCGATGTCGATCGGCTTTTTCCCGGCGTTTATAGCCCACTCCTTGCTGATCGTACTTATTCCGGCCGTCTCAAAAACCCATTCCGACCGGGATTACTCATCGCTTAGAAAGATGCTTCAGCAGGTAATGGTCCTTACCTTCTTCTACGGTATTGCGGCAGTTACGATTTTTTACTTTTTTGCACCCGAGTTAACTTCTTTATTTTTTAAATCAGAAACATCGGCTATTTATCTTCAGCTGCTCTGGCCGTTTTTCTTATTCCATTACTTCATCATGCCGCTTCAGGCGTTTATGATTGGACTTGATATGATTAAAGAGGCGTTTTTCCATATTATTTGGTCGACGGTCATTGGCTTCGCTCTGATTCTTTGGCTTGGCTCGATGTATGAGTGGAGAATGAATGGAGTCATTATTGGCATGAATACAGGCTCGGTGTTATTGTTCTTGATGCATTATGCTACTGTTTGCAAAAAAATTGGACTTACCTTTTTTATGAAGGGGACTGTTCCAAAAACAATGGAACACTAGACAAAAGTACTTTAAAAACGCTAAATTGAATAATATTTTATAGATAAATATTTTTTTAAAAAGGGGAAGGTCACAGTGAGTAAAAAGATTCCTGTCCACCTGCAGCAATATATCGCCAAGCAGCACTATCGGCAGTATACGCCGATTAACCACGCTGTTTGGCGTTTTGTCATGCGGCAAAACCATTTTTATTTGAAGAATATTGCTCATTCCGCTTATGTAAAAGGATTGAAAGATTCGGGAATCAATATAGAATCGATTCCGAGGGTCGAGGAAATGAATGAAAAATTAGCACAAGTTGGCTGGGGGGCTGTAGCAATAGATGGTTTGATTCCTGGTGCCGCTTTTTATAGCTTTCTAGAAAACCGTATTCTGCCAATCGCGACAGATATACGAAAAATAGAAAATATCGCATATACTCCTGCACCGGATATTATCCATGAGGCGGCAGGACATGCTCCTATTCTCTTGGACCCATCCTACCGCAACTTTGTTAAAAAAATAGGAGAAATGGGAGCAAAGGCACTTTCCAGCAAGGAAAAGCTGAAGGTATTTAAGGCTGTCCGCCAATTAACAATTGTCGCCGAGGACCCGAAATCAACCCCGGAACAGGTAAGGGAGGCTGAGAATAGGGTAGCGGAGGCAAGGAAAAAGGTAAAGGGATTAACAGAGGCCGACAAAGTTTCCCGGCTTTTCTGGTGGACGGTTGAATACGGATTAATTGGCGACCTGGATTATCCAAAAATTTACGGGGCAGGGCTTCTTTCTTCAGTGGGTGAAAGCCAAAGCTGTCTTGCTGATGATGTACGGAAAATTCCCTTTTCCGTTGAGGGATGTATCCACACCCCGTATGATGTGACCAAGCCGCAGCCACAGTTATTTGTATGTAGCAGCTTTGCAGAATTGACTGCGGAAATTGATAAATTCGCCGAAACAATGGCCTTCAGGAAAGGCGGCACGGAAAGTCTCGAAAAAGCATTAAGAACGGAAGCAATCGCGACCATTGTTTTTTCCTCAGGCCTGCAGGTAACAGGGACGCTAGGGGAGATTTTAAAGGATGAAGGAGAGGAAGCCGTTTATTTCCGGACAAACGGGCCGACAGCGTTATCCTTTGATGATATACAGTTAACAGGTCATAGTACGGAAACCCACCGAAAAGGGTTTGGAACACCGATTGGCCGCTTAGCACACGGGATTGTTCTGGAGGATTGCAAGCCGGAACAATTGCATGCCTTGGGAATTTACGAGGATAGCCCAACAAGCCTGTGTTTTGAAAGTGGTATTAAAGTGGAAGGGATAGTTACGAAGATTCTGCTTGCTGAGGGGAAACCGATTCTCATTTCATTTAAGGATTGTACGGTAAGGCATAAGAATCAACTTTTATTTAAGCCCGATTGGGGAACCTTTGACATGGCTGTCGGGGCGGGAATTACATCCGTTTTTGCAGGTGCCGCCGATCCATACTCCTTTTTTGATATGCAGCCTGCAATGCCGCTTGAAGAAGAAACGGTAAGGGATTGTGAAACCGAACTTGAAAGCCTTTATGAATCGATTCGCCAAATTCGCGAAAGCTCTAATTGGAATGCCTCGGAGGTAGGGAAAATTACAGCTCTCCTTGATGACAACTATCCAAAAGAGTGGTTATTGCGGTTGGAAATTCTGGAACTTTATCAATTACATGACGCAGGCCATTCTAATGTTCAAGGATTAATAAGAACACTTCACGAAATGGGTTGGGGCCCTTCCATCAAACAATTAATTCAACGGGGGTTGGAACTTATATAACAAAAGGAGCTTGAGTGTGTTCTCAAGCTCCTTTTGTTATATGAAATTAATCACGGCTATTCAAAATCCCAAAAATACGCAGGATGCTGATGAATAGGTTGACGAAGTCTAGGTACAGGCTTAACGCCATCATTGGAACATCTTCCGGGCGTACACCGTAATGCTTCATTCGGCTGATGTCAAAAAGGACATATCCGCTGAAGACCAGTACCCCGATGAAGGAGTAGGCCAGCATCCCGGTTGAGCTTAACGGGAAGAATATGTTGAAAATTGAAATCGCCACTAACGCAAGTAGGGCAGCGAGCAGGAATCCGCCTAAGAACGAGAAGTTCCGTTTGGATTTAGCTGCATAAATGGAAATCCCGCCAAACACGACGGTTGTTGTGGCAAACGCCATGACAACAACATTGGCACCGGCTGTTGCTGCATAATAAGCGACAATCGGATACAGAGTGATTCCCGAAATAAACGTAAAGACATAAAGGAAAGAGTAAGAGATGGCTTTCCTTCTTCTAAAGAAAACAGCTGCAAGGATCATGATGAATTCTAAAATAGCTAATGGCATAAATAATGCTGGCGGAACATAAACACCTGCCATCGTCCCGACAAAGGCAACGGCAAGGGATAACGCAAACGTCCGTAATACCGATGGCATCATTTCAGTCGAAGTTTGTGTATTATACAATTTATCTTCACCTCATAAATAATTTGCTTACATTAAAGATATACGAAAAAGTGGTCAAGGAGTTTCATGTTTTCGTAAAAAATCTTTGTCTTCTTTTAGTAAATCACGAATCTCAGCAAGCAATTCCTCTGAGCGGTCTACTTTTACCGGTGCTTGTTCTTTTACCTCTTCCTTCTTCTTGAAACGGTTTAAAAACTTGATAAAAAGAAAAATCGTGAAGGCGACAATAAAAAAGTCGAGAACGTTTTGGAGAAATTGGCCGTACATTAACTTTGCACTTCCAACTTTAATCATATAACTTTTGACGTCTATCCCACCGATAATTAAACCAACAAGTGGCAAAATCACATCGGCCACTAACGAGGAGACGATTTTCCCAAACGCTCCGCCGATAATCACACCGACTGCCAAGTCGATGACATTACCTTTCATCGCGAATTGCTTAAACTCATTCCACATATATTTTTACCTCCATAAAACGGTCTAATATATAATTGTAACCATAAATGGAGTTTATCTGCAACCGTGATAAAAGACCTATGAAATCAACTTCATTTTGATTGCTTTAACAGCCGCATCCGTCCGGTTTTTTGCCTCGAGTTTTTGAATAATAACCGACACATAATCACGGACAGTGTAGCTGCTTAAATGGAGCTCCTTAGCCGCTTCACTTATGGAAGCCCCTTCAGCAATCAGCTTTAGCACGTCTTTCTCCCGAGGTGTTAACAATGTATCGAAGCTTCCGAACTGCTGGAGTGCCTCATCCCAAATGGAAAACAACAACTCCCCAGCGTAATGGCCAAATTTAATCAGTGTGGTTAAGGTTTGATTCGACACAAGAAAATCAGAATATTCCCCTTGGTCCAAGATGGCGATTCCAATCAGTTTGTTTTTTGTCGGAACAAAAATAGGCAGCACAACTAACGAGCGAAGTTTAAATTCGTGAATATATTTTTCTGGCAGCACTTCTGCGGCATTGGAAAAATAGAGAGGCTGTGAATGCGTTAACGAATTTAGATACTTTTTAATCAGGGGAAGTTTAAAAATCTCCTCCCTAATTTGCTGAACAGAAGATGTGCTGACATTATGTCCGGAAACACCAATCCCTTTTTCTTCATACTGATTATATAAAAATAAGGCACAGCGTTCGAACGGCATATATTCAACCAGTCCTGTCGTAATCGCATTAACAGCATCGCCTGCACTGCGGGAAAGAAGCAGGTGCTGTAAAAATAAAAGCGAAGTATTTTTCCAATCAATTTTGCTTTCCAAATGGTAAAGCTTTAGCTGATGAAGATACATTTCCCTAATAAAATCGATTTGCTGTTCTTTTACTTGAAATTTCTCATTCTCAAGGCAAATAAGCAGGGTGTCATTTAAGCAAGGAATTTGGATAAGGGGAGAATCACCCGAGTTTTGGCCTATTAATCTTTCAATTGCAATGGATAGGTGGCCGATTTCCCGAGCCTTTAAGCTTTTACACATTTCAAGCAAATGGCCGTCTACTGGATTCTCATCGGAACAGACAACGCTATCGATGACATACTCTTCTTTGTCTTTTTTCACAATGGCAACCCACTTCATAGGGAGAACATTAGTTTCAATAATGATTTTTGCGCTGTTTTCGTTTCGATATTCCATGTCCTGACTAAGAAGTGCCTGGTCTAGTATTCTAATGAAAAAAGCTTGGATGGCCTGATGGTCAAGAAATGAGGACTCTGGATTTCTGTCCAGAAGCTTGTGAAACATATTTTCAATGGTTGTGACAAGAGAAAGGGCTTCATATTCATCATACTTGCTGGAAAAACGCTTTTGCCATTCGGCAAGCAAGGATAGGATAAAAGAATCAGCATTAAGGCTTTTATTTTGAAATACATCTTTAATAGCAAACTGAATAATGACATCAATTTCATCAACTAAACTTTGATTGCGATATTTTAATGAAGGCATAAGTATCTTCCACTCTTTTAAAAAGGGTGAACTTAGCTCGTAAAGAATGGAAAGTCCTTTTAATAAGAGCCGCTCCACTTTTTCTTCCATAAAGCTTCCACCTCCGGACAATCTATATTTATATAATAATATGGATTGGAAAAATTTCCAATACGCCCTTAGTAGTATTACCCCGACATTTGACGGGGGTCCTTATAAATTTCCGATATTTTCAGTGATTGTAGTTGTCTAAAAAGAAGTGTAAGGTAAAGTAAGTAATTATTATTTAAATATTCGGAATTGTAGGAGGGTTTTTATGGAGAATCCAGTTCAACTTGAAGGAACAATTAGTAAGAAAGCTTTCTGGTCAGCATTGACAGCGGGGTTTTTAGCTCTCGGACTGCTGTTAGTGTCATTCGGCATTTCTGGTGTCGCTTATGCAGTGCCAATTGCGGGTGTAGGTGATTTCTATGTTGAGTTTGATAAATTAGAAGGCACAGGGTATACCTTCTATCCAAAGATGGGGGAAACAAGCTCGGAGGATTCTGCACCACAAGGAACAAACCTTATTGAAAATTTAACGATTACCAATTTGCAATTATACAAGGATTTTAAGGTAGGCAGTGAGTGGATACGAGTCAAAATTCAGGCTTCCAAGCCAGTTCAAATCAGCGGACTGCAGCATGATGCCGGCCTTATTGAAGCAGATGCCAAGTTCCAGAACCTGGTCCTCGAGGAGAATCATAGTGATGACTGGCAAAAGCAATTCCAGCAAAAATCGTCCACGATCACATTAGAACATGCCAAATTAAAAACTCATTATCTATTTCAGAAAACGATTAATATGAACGGAATGAAGCTGACTGTAGAAAGAATTAAAAAATAAGGAGGGAACTAGTATGAAAAAATGGCGAAAAAAGCGGCCGTTTTGGGGTGCCATGCTAACAATTATAAGCGGGCTGATGATTTTATGGGTACCGTTAAACTTATATTTAAGCACCTTCCTTCCTGGGTCGATTGCCGTTATTGGTTTATTATTTGGCGGGATGATAACGTTAATCGGAATCATTGCATTATTTTTCCCTAATGCGTCACGAATTCTAGGGATTTTTACAATATTCCTATCGATATTATCTGTAATTGGGGCGTTAGGCGGGTTTCTCTTCGGAACAATCTTTGGAATTATCGGAGGTTCGCTCTTGACAGCATGGCACTTGGGACCGGCTAAAGTGAAGTCTACAAGGTCAAGCGGTGTCGAAGAAACCGTTCAACACACCTTCACCTTCTAAAGGAGACCAAATTATGTGGTGGAAAAACAAATCTTTCTTGATAAGCTGCAGTGTTGCGATCATGTTTTTCTCGCTCTTCTCTTTTAGTTACGGTGCTAGGGCAGAAACAACAACCGATATGGAAGGCTTTATTATTGAGGCAGACCGAGTGGTTGGGACTGGGATGTCAGCTTCCATTGTAGAGCGAGAAACATCCGCAACTGACAAAAAGCCGATGCTGCAAATTAAATATAAATCGGCCACGATATATGGTATGAAATTAACAAAGCGGGTTAATTCCGGCAACGGACCAATAAGCATTGTCTTAAATGCAAAAGGACCAGTTACCGTATATGGAATGACAGTTGATATCTCGGCCATTTCCTTTAAAGGAGCCTGTATCCATGCGGCAGAAACAGTCCCCCAGCTAGGGATGGAAAATGTTACGATGGTGGCTCACTTTATGGAGTCAGATGACAGTGTCATCAATCAATTGACACTAAAAACGGTTTCAGGAAACGCTGGCCCTGAAAAGCCTGGCCAGCTGCAAATCCTTCAAGATTTAAGTAAGCTTCCTTTGGAGCAATTGAAAAAGGAAATTGAAAAAATCATGTCGGGACACCTGCCGCTTACCTGTGCTGATAGTAACACTGCTGGAGCTTCGGAGGATCTGGTTGGAAAAATTACTGACCCGCTTCAGGACGTAATTGGTGGAATCACGGACCCGCTAAGTCCAGTGACAAAGCCATTAGAGCCTGTTTTAAAACCGTTAGACCCGATTGTTAGTGTACTAGACCCGGTGTTGAGACCTGTAGAGACCGTCTTGGATCCAGTATTGCAGCCGCTGGAACCAGCTTTAAATCCACTTAAGCCTGCACTAAAACCGCTAGAACCGGTCGTGCAGCAGTTGGAACCTGTCATCAAACCGCTACAACCGGTGGTAAACGGTACGGTTAATACGGCAAATCAGACGGTGCAGACAGTTTGTTCAAAGCTTCAGTCTGCAAACGGTGTAATCACGAAGGAACTGGGCTTGCAATTAATCGATGAGGCATTAACGAAAAAGGTCGACCTAAATCAGGTATGTCCGGCAGACACGACTCTGACTAACCAATTGGTAAAAATAGAAGAAAGCTTATTGAACACACTAGGAATTTCAAAGTTGCTGGGAATACTGATTCCGAATGATCCTGTTTCGAAGCTAACCAAAATGCGTGATGAGATTATGAAAAAGCCGGATGGTACGGATATTTATAGTCAATAGAGAAAGAGCAGGCCTCAAGAGTGCCTGCTCTTTCATTTTTGATTTTTGATAGGATTAAAACGCCCAATTTCCTGCTTTAAAAATAGGTTCTGTCTGTCCATCTGCGGTGATGCCATCGATGTCCATTTCAGCCGATCCAATCATGAAATCAACGTGAGTGATGCTCTCGTTTAGCCCGTTTTCCTTTAATTCATCGCCAGACATTTTCTTGCCGCCTTCGATACAGAAAGAATATGCCATTCCGATAGCAAGATGGTTTGAGGCATTTTCATCAAACAATGTGTTGAAGAAAAGAATGTTAGATTGGGAGATTGGCGAGTTATACGGAACTAGTGCCACTTCACCAAGATAGTGGGAGCCTTCATCGGTTTCCACAAGATGCTTCAGAACTTCTTCGCCTTCCTCAGCTTTTACCCCGACAATTCTGCCGTTTTCAAAGGTAATTGAAAAACGGCCAATGATATTTCCGCTGTAGCTGAGCGGCTTCGTGCTTGTGACGGTGCCGTTTACGCCAGTTTTTAATGGAACCGTAAAGACCTCTTCTGTTGGCATGTTGGCCATAAACTCAACACCGTTTTCATTGACACTGCCTGCGCCAACCCACAGATGATTTTTCGGCAGCTCAATTGTTAAGTCTGTGCCAGGTGCTTTGTAATGAAGCTTTGCATACCGTTTTTCGTTGAGGTATGACACTTTTTCATGAAGGGTTTCATCATGCTTTTTCCAGGCTTCGACCGGGTTTTCAGCATCCACACGGACTGCTTTAAAAATAGCATCCCAAAGCTTTTCAATCTGCTTTTCGGCAGGCTCGCTCGGAAACACCTTGGCAGCCCAGGCAGGGGACGCTGCGGCAACGACAGTCCAGCTGACCTTGTCTGATTGAATCGCTTGACGATGCTTAGTCATTGCTTTTCCGGCAGCCTTTTGGAAGTTGGCAATCCTCTGCGGGTCAACGCCTTTTAGCAAGTCTGGACTTGAAGACACCACTGACATAAAGGCAGCACCCTGCTCAACCAATTCTTCCATTTCCTTAGCCCGCCACTGCGGGTATTCGTTGAATACCTCATCTGGTGCCAGTTCATATTTGGTTCTTGTAACCACATCATCGGCCCAGTTGATAATGACATTGCGGGCGCCCGCTTCATAAGCCTTTTTAACGATTAAGCGGACAAACTCGACTGCGTCTAAGGAAGCGTTGACCAATAGGCTTTGATTTTTTTGAATATTTACGCCGACCTTAACTGCAAGCTCCGCGTATTTTTCAAGGTTAATTTGAAAATGACTCATATATGTATAATCTCCTTTATCAGAATCTTCCTTTATTGTAGCGTTTTTATTATGAAAAAGAAAATGATAGAGGGGCAGTGTTTTAAGCAAAAAAAAACAGCAGGAATAGTGTTCCTACTGCAGTTTGCTGCCATAAACTTTTATATTAAAATATACCCCTGCGGAAAATAAAACGATAAATGTAATAATGCCTGACAATGAAGTGGGAGCCATAAATGTTGACAGTTCCACTTTGTCCACCGCCTTTGAAATATGTAATGTTTACACTCTAAGTATAATACTAAAAGGGGTAATTGTGAATAATTTAGTACAATTTTTTGTCTGAATTTTGAACAATAATTAAAGGGACCCTGCTAAGCTAGGATCCCAGTTTAATAGATTCTTTTTCAAATGAATAAAACATCAGCCAATAAAAGAAGGCGCTGAGGAGTGTAAGCAAAAATAATACAAAAAATGTCCAGTTGTATCCAATCCAAACGGTCATCGGGATGGACAACGGCGCGATGGTTCGGCTGATGGTATACCGCAGACTCGCTGCCGCAAAGTACTGGCCCCGCATATGTTCGGGGGCAAGTTTGGACACAAAGCTTTGCTGGAGACCTGCACCCATCAATTCTGCAAAGGTAAATACCGCCATTGCGAACATCAATCCCCAAATCCACTGCGTTTGGCTAAACAGAATCAATGAAACTCCGTATACAACCGATGATAATACGAAAATATTTCTTTCATTAAAATTAGCTGTCCATTTGGTCACGATGACAGTTAATAACGCAACCAGCAGGCCATTCTCGGCAAGTACCATTCCAAAGGCTTGCTCACCGCCGACCTTAAATGACCAATCCCCAAAAGAAAGTAGATTTTGATTGTGAACAACATCCTTCATATACACTGGAAACAATAGATCCAACTGCATAAACGTTTGGCCGGCTAAAACCCCCGCTACGATAAACAGGAGAAATGTTTTATCCCGTACAATTATTGCATAGTCCCGAAATTGATTGATTAAAAAATAGTACCATTTTCCGTCGACGGATAAAGCTGAAGTTTTTTGAACGAGCACTGTTTCTTTTGTTAATTTTGCTAAAATAATGCCAAGCATCATACAAACAATCGCAGCAGCAAGCAATAACTGAAAGCGGTAATGAGCATAAAAAATCCCGCCTAAAATAGGGCCGATGACTACTGCGATATTGATAGATGTATAAAATATGGCGAATACCTGGCTGCGGTGTTTTTCCTCCACCAAATCAGCAACCATTGCCTGGCTTGCCGGCCAATAAAAGGAACCGAAAACACCGGCCGCAGCAAATGCTGCGAATCCAAGTATTGGAGACTGAAACCAGGGAGAACTGGCTGCTGAAAAAGCTAAAAAGGAAAATCCTTGCCCAATGGCAGAGAGAACCATCATTCGTTTCCGCCCAAATCGGTCAGCACAGTAGCCGCCCAACAGGTTAGCTGCCACCGCAAATATTTGTGAAAAAACCAATAACAAACCAGCTTTGCTCTTGCCGAATTCCTCTGCAAAATAAATCGACAGAAACGGAAAGAACATCCAATAAGTAATATTCATGGCCGCCTCACCGAACAGGCGAACCTTCAAATTCATATCCCAATCTCTAATCCGCATTCAAAAATCTCCATTTCCAAAAATCGTGCCAATTTATCATACTATTCAAGTGGAAGGGAATACAAGAAAAAAAGAGACTGCTTTCCCATCATTGCTTACCATTAATGTAATTGAAGTTTCGGAATTACTGAATCCATTAGAGACGTATGCTATATTTAACTTACTGTAATTCGAAAGGATGTTTTAAATATGGCAAAAAGTGTTGTAATTGCTGAAAAACCTTCTGTCGCGCGTGATATTGCACGTGTGCTTAATTGTAATAAAAAAGGAAATGGGTATCTAGAAGGCGAGAAATATATCGTTACGTGGGCACTAGGACACCTTGTCACGCTTGCTGACCCAGAAGATTATGATGTGAAATATAAAACATGGAAATTAGAAGACCTGCCAATGCTGCCTGAACGTATGAAGTTAACAGTCATTAGGCAGACCGGGAAACAATTTAATGCAGTTAAGAGTCAACTGACTAGAAATGATGTCAACGAAATAGTCGTGGCCACGGATGCAGGGAGAGAGGGAGAATTAGTTGCACGTTGGATTATTGATAAAGTAAAAGTCAATAAACCTATTAAACGTTTATGGATCTCATCTGTTACTGATAAGGCGATTAAAAATGGTTTTGCAAACCTGAAGCCTGGTAAGTCTTATGACAATTTATATGCTTCAGCTGTCGCACGTTCAGAAGCTGACTGGTATATTGGGCTGAATGCAACACGTGCTTTAACGACCAGGTTCAATGCCCAACTAAACTGCGGACGTGTACAAACACCTACTGTTGCGATAATTGCAGCACGTGAGGACGAAATCAAAAATTTCAGAGCGCAATCTTATTACGGCATTGAAGCCCAAACATCCAACCAACTAAAGCTGACTTGGCAGGATGCAAAAGGAAACAGCCGAAGCTTCGATAAAGAAAAAATTGAGGCCATTGTCAAAAAGCTTGGCAAACAAAACGCTATTGTAACGGAAATTGAGAAAAAGCCTAAGAAATCTTTTTCTCCGGGTCTTTATGACTTAACAGAATTGCAGCGTGATGCGAATAAAATCTTTGGCTACTCTGCTAAGGAAACGTTAAACATTATGCAAAAGCTGTACGAGCAGCATAAAGTTTTAACGTATCCTCGTACTGATTCGCGCTACATTTCTTCTGACATTGTCGGAACACTCCCTGAACGGTTGAAAGCATGTGCAATAGGTGAATATCGTCCATTAGCTAATAAGGTCTTAAGTAAGCCTATTAAAGCTTCTAAGGCTTTTGTTGATGACAGCAAAGTATCAGATCATCATGCGATAATACCAACAGAAAGCTATGTAAACTTCTCAGCCTTCACAGATAAAGAGCGTAAAATTTATGATTTAGTCGTAAAACGTTTCTTAGCGGTATTATTCCCGGCATTCGAGTACGAGCAGTTAACGCTGCGAGCCAAAATCGGTGATGAGAACTTCGTGGCTCGTGGAAAAACGATTATTTCAAGTGGCTGGAAAGAAGTTTACAATAATCGCTTTGAAGATGACGATGCGTCAGATGATTTGAAAGAACAGATTTTACCTCGCATCGAAAAAGGCGATACATTAATTGTGAAACTTATCGCACAAACGGCTGGACAAACAAATCCGCCAGCTCGATTTAATGAGGCGACATTACTTTCGGCAATGGAAAACCCTGTAAAGTACATGGAAACAAACAATAAACAGCTCGCAGAAACATTAAAATCTACGGGTGGACTGGGAACTGTTGCAACACGAGCTGACATTATTGAAAAGCTATTCAACTCGTTCTTAATCGAAAAACGAGGTAAAGACATTCATATTACTTCCAAAGGCCGGCAATTGCTGGATTTAGTGCCGGGAGAGCTAAAATCCCCTGCTTTAACAGCGGAGTGGGAACAAAAGCTTGATCAAATTGCGCATGGCAAGTTGAAAAAAGAAGTGTTTATCAGCCAAATGAAAAACTACACGAAAGAAATCGTGGCTGAAATTAAAGCAAGTAATAAAAAATATAAGCACGATAATATTTCTACAAAAAATTGTCCTGACTGTGGAAAACCAATGCTTGAAGTGAATGGCAAAAAGGGAAAAATGCTCGTTTGCCAAGATCGGGAATGCGGGCATCGTAAAAATGTCTCACGTGTTACAAACGCACGCTGTCCACAATGCCATAAAAAACTTGAGCTGCGTGGCGAGGGTGAGGGCCAAATCTTCGCATGTAAATGTGGATATCGTGAAAAACTTTCTGTTTTCCAAGAACGCCGGAAAAAAGAATCCGTCGGGAAAGTGGATAAACGGACAGTACAAAAATACTTAAAGAACCAGCACAAAGAGGAAGAACCTTTGAATAGTGCGTTGGCTGACGCGTTAAAAGGGTTGAAGTTTGATTAACACCATACTTAAGGGGCTATTCAAGAAGAGTGATTTCTTTATGAATAGCCTCTTTCATTCATTATCCTGCTAAAGTGATAATGCGCTAAAATTCAGAAAATTTAGTTGACAGGCAAGGTATCTGTCACATAAAATATTATCAAACTAATAATAATTTTTAGAATGGGTGGAAAATCATGAGGCAGCGCCGAAGAACCGTTCAAAATTTTATAACGTTTATTAAAGAGGCTGGATTCCAAATCTAATCAGAAATGGAATCCAGCCTCTTTCTTTATCTTACTAAAGTAATAGAGGAGTGGAGAGAAATGATCACATTAACAGGTAACAGTCTAACATTAGAGCAAATGAAGGAAGTATTGTACCGTGGCCAAAAGGTTGGCGCTTCGGAACAAAGCATGGAGGCTGCAGCGAAGAGCCGGGAAGCGGTGGAACGAATTGTTTCTGAGCGTAGAGTGGTTTATGGAATCAATACCGGGTTTGGAAAGTTCAGCGATGTACTTATTGATAAAGAACATGTGCAGGATCTGCAGTTGAATTTAATCCGCTCGCATGCCTGTGGAATAGGGGAGCCATTCCCAGAAGTGGCGTCAAAAGCAATGGTCGTTCTTCGTGCCAATGCCCTGTTAAAAGGTTACTCAGGCATTCGTCCGGTAGTCATTGAAAGACTGATTGAGCTGGCTAACAAAGACATTATTCCGGTTATTCCGCAGCAGGGTTCATTAGGTGCTAGCGGGGATTTGGCGCCATTATCCCATTTGGCATTAGTTGTTGTAGGTGAAGGCGAAGTATTCTATAAAGGCGAGCGTGTGGAAGCAGGCATTGCACTTCAGCAGGAAGGTCTTTTCCCGCTAACACTTGAGGCTAAAGAAGGTCTTGCTCTCATTAACGGAACGCAAGCCATGACAGCTATGGGGGTCGTCGGATACCTAGAAGCAGAGCAGCTTGCTTTTGAGAGCGAACTGATTGCTTCCATGACGATTGAAGGGTTAAATGGAATTCTCGATGCTTTTGCAGAAGAGGTTCAAGTGGCCAGAGGCTACCAGCAGCAGATTGATACAGCAGCAAGAATCCGCCGCTATTTGAGTGACAGCTTATTAACAACGATGCAGGGAGAACTGAGGGTTCAGGATGCTTACTCTCTTCGCTGCATCCCGCAGGTTCAAGGTGCTTCCTGGCAGGCGCTTGATTATGTAAAAGAAAAGCTAGAAATCGAAATGAACGCGGCGACTGACAATCCACTAATTTTTGATGATGGGGAAAAGGTCATCTCCGGTGGAAACTTCCACGGGCAGCCAATTGCTTTTGCAATGGACTTTATGAAAATCGCAGTAGCAGAGCTTGCTAATATTTCGGAACGTCGTGTGGAACGGTTAGTTAATCCGCAATTAAGCGATCTGCCGCCGTTTTTAAGCCCGCAGCCAGGCCTGCAATCAGGGGCAATGATTATGCAGTATGCAGCGGCTGCACTTGTTTCAGAAAATAAAACTTTGGCACATCCAGCTAGTGTGGATTCCATTCCATCATCGGCAAACCAAGAGGATCATGTCAGCATGGGGACGATAGCATCAAGGCATGCACATCAAATCATCCAAAACACTCGCAGGGTCCTTGCGATTGAGATGATTTGCGCCATGCAGGCCGTCGAATATCGCGGTGTAGAGAAAATGGCGACCCATACGAAGAACTTCTATGAAAAAGGTCGTGAGCAGGTGGCATCCATTAAGCAGGACCGCATCTTCTCGAAGGATATCGAAAGACTGGCAGAATGGCTGAAAACCCTGGAATTTTCTCAGTTTATGAAGAAATTAAGCTTCGAAAAATAAACAGAGTAAAAAGGCGTGAAAACTCTTCACGCCTTTTACTCTGTCTGCTCAGGAAGCAGGCGGGCGGTATCCTGCGGCGTGTCCTCTTCCTCAATTCTATTTTTAAAGGCCTCCTGGGTGACAATAAATTCTTCATCCCCAATTGCCTGCTCAGCATGACTCTCGGTCATGGTGTTCTTGGGGAATTCACCCGGATGGTTTTTGTTTTTATGATTAAAATGTTCTCCACGTGCCAAGTCTAACACTCCTTTCGTTATCGCTTGTAGCATGCCCCAATAAAGCTGAAATCATTACCGATTTATTTTTCAACCAAAATGGACCTTTGTTATAATAAATCTAGTGAGTATGCTAAAAAAGGAGGGCAATAACATGGATATGTTTCATATTGTCTCAGAAGATCGGATTAAAAAAGCATACAAAGATGGAGAATTTGATAATCTTCCTGGATATGGAAAACTGCTGAAGCTTGAAGATTTATCAGGTATTCCAGAAGAACTGCGCATGGCTTACAAAATCATGAAAAATGCAGGCTTTTCAGAAGAGGAAAACCATTTACGCAAAGAGATGATGACCATCGAGGATCTCATCAAAAAATGTGACGACAGCGGTAAGAAGGAAGATTTGCAAAAAAAGTTAAATGAAAAGCTCCTTCGCTTTAATCAATTGATGTCAAAACGAGGGGCGAAAACAAATTCGTCCATTTTCAAAAATTACGAACAAAAGGTAGAAAAACGGTTTAAATAAATTCTGATTAGTAAAAAAAAGCTGGCGAGGAGAGAATTTTTACAATTCCTCTTCACCAGCTTTTTCTTCAAATTTGGCAGGCTTGCACATGCGGTCTAAGAAATAACCTGCAAATACCATAAAAGCAATGGGGATTGAAAAGTTTAACACATGAACAATGGTCAATGCCTATCACCTCTATTTTATTTTGAATATTGACAATATTCCGTATATTATCATGTTGTTAATATTATATGCTAATCGTCACAAATTAGACAAATGTTTTCGTCATAAAATCAGAGCCAAAAATAAAGAAGGAAAATTTTCTTCCCATAAATTAGGAGGATATTCGACTTCAAATGCTCTATTATTTATATATTCCATTTTCAGGCAATGGGAATTAGAGGAAAAAATGCGGGAGTTTGTCAAAAAATGTCTAAAAAAGGGGTTTAGAATATTAAAAATGCTGACAAAAACTAACACTTTGTTATAAAAGGACTAGTTATAATGAACTTACTAAATAGTTAGTGTGAATTTAGTCCTAGAAAAGATGAACTGATGAAATAATAAATAGACAGTTATTTTTCAGAAAAAGGCAAACTTGGTGAAAATCAAGGACGCAAAGCCGAGGGTCTAAGGTGGAAATAGAGAGAAGCTATGATGGCCGGGCTGCCTGAAATACGGGTAAGTATTTTAGGGGGTTGTTAGTATGAATTTGGAGATTGAGCAGATGGAGAAGCTTGACAAGGATTGGCTAGTACTAATTATGGAAGCTAAGAGGATTGGATTATCGGTAGAAGATATTCGAAATTTCCTAAGCGGTAATCACCAATCAGAACAATTTGTTACATACCAAAATGAAAAAACATCCTACAAAAATTAAGAATTTTTGTAGGATGTTTTTTTTGTACATTTTAACTATTGTTTTGATTGTTCCGCCATTTATTAAATTCCAAGAACTCGCGGAATTGATCTTTTGAAACACCGGAGGTCATGGCTTCCTTTACTAAATTCATCCAATCATTGTCCAATGCCGTCTTGTCAATCTGCTCATGTATTAAATGCTCAACCGGAATGTTTAATACACCGGCAATCTTTTCAAGAAACTGTATGGACGGATTTTTTTGAAGGTTTCTCTCAAGCGAGCTTAAATAGGATTTTGCAACTCCTGCCTGCTCTGCTAGTTCAGAAAGTGACATCTTCTTCTCTTGGCGGAATTTCTTTACGCGGTCACCTATCATGGATTCTCACACACCTAAAAATAATTTATAACATCATTCTATCAAAAAGAATTTGAGAGTACCATATTAAGAACAAAGGAATATGGCAAATTATCGAAATTTGCATAATTAGTTTTTACATTGAGAAAGTAGTTTTGAAAAATAAGTCCGTTAGCGTTAATATTAAAGTGTTGCCAAAAATGTCATATAGTAATCGTTTTTATATACCAGCATTCGCACAAATAGGTCTCCAGACAAAAGAATTTATTCAAAAAGGCAGGGGAACATTACATGATTGTCTTAAAGTCACAACGAGAAATCGAAGCAATGAAAAAGGCAGGAGAAATCCTCGCTGCCTGTCACAAAGAAATTGCCAAAATGATTAAGCCAGGGATTACCACTTGGGAAATTGATCAGTTTGTAGAGGGATTTTTAAAAAAGCATAATGCCACTCCGGAACAAAAAGGTTATAAGGGCTACGAATACGCAACATGCGCAAGTATTAACGATGAAATCTGCCATGGCTTCCCGCGCAAAGAACCATTGCAGGAAGGGGACATCGTCACGATTGATATGGTTGTTAATTACAACGGGGCCTTGGCTGATTCAGCATGGTCTTACGCAGTTGGCGAGGTTTCCGAAGAGACTGAGCATTTATTAAAAGTCACAAAGGAAGCCTTGTACAAGGGAATTGAACAAGCGGTTCCAGGCAACCGGATTGGCGATATCGGTCATGCCATTCAGACTTATGTGGAAAGTGAAGGACTCGCGGTTGTCCGCGACTTTATCGGACATGGGATTGGAGCAGTGATTCACGAAAAGCCGGATGTACCGCATTACGGTTTGCCAGGTAAAGGCCCAAGAATTAAAGAGGGAATGGTATTTACGATTGAGCCAATGGTGAATATCGGATTATTATTCACCAAAATGGATTCAAATGGATGGACAGCAAGGACCGTCGATAGCACCTATTCCGCCCAATATGAGCACACAATCGCCATCACCAAAGATGGCCCGATCATTTTAACTGATCAAGATTAAAAAATAAAAAACAGATCTCATTCGAGGTCTGTTTTTATTTTTTACGCAAGTTTCCCAATTCTTCAACTAGAGCCTGCATTTCATTAGGGCTGAAAGAATTCTTTTTCATTACCATTTCATAAATCTCTTTCAACTCTTCATACATTTCCTCATCAAAATGGGAAGGTTTAATTGCGCCTAGATTCAAAACCTTTAACTTCTCTTTAATTTGCTCAATCATATATTCAACATTTTCTACTGACTTCAACGATAAATCCATTTTCGGTCACCCTTTCGGAAATTCATATGTCCATCTTTTCATGTTCACTGAATGATGTCAACACAGAAAAATTAGGGCCAGACTTGCATACCCTTTCTAGATAAAGCAAAATAAATGATAGGAAAATTCATTGGAATAATTTTCATTCATTTTTATGATTAAGCAAGGAGAGGTTAAGATGACAAAGAATAAATTTTGGCAAGGAATGCTGATTGGAGCCATTGCTGGCGGAGCGATTAGTCTCTTCGACAAACAAACCCGTCAAATCATGAAGGAGCACGCTTGCAAAGTTTCCGGAAAGGTGTCTTATGTTGTCCGACATCCGGGTGAAATGGTCGGGAAGGTAAAGGAAACGGCAGAGAAAATTATGGATACCGTCGAGCAGGCGGGAGAAGATATCTCCTATATCATGGATAAGGTGGATGAGCTTCGCGACCTAACACCTAAAGTGACCGAGACAATCAGGGAGACAAAGAAAACTTTCAGAGATGATGTGGATACCGACTTTGTTGAGGAAATCTTTGATGAAAAAGAATTTAAATAAATAAAGGAGAAGTGATAATGAAGGACAAAGGAAATGTTCGATCTTCGTTAATCCGTTTGCTTTGGCACCGGATTGACGAGGATGATCTTCCGGGAATGAGTGCGCAGTTAGCCTATTATTTTCTTCTTTCACTGTTTCCGCTTTTAATTGTAATTTTTACCCTAATGCCCTATCTCCCTTTTCACGAACATGATGTTTTAGGGATTATAAGCGGCTTTGCGCCGGAAGATGCTATGAAATTGATTGAAAAAAATATAAGTGAAATCATGAGTCACCGGAATGGCGGATTGCTTTCTTTCGGGGTAATTGGGACGATTTGGTCATCCTCTAATGGAATTCATGCGATTATGAGGGCTTTTAACAAGGCATATAATGTCGAAGAAAGTCGTTCCTTTATCGTTTCCCGCGGCATGGCCATTTTGCTGACGTTCGGAATGGTAATCGTTTTTATTGTCGCCATCGTATTGCCGGTGTTTGGCAGGGAAATAGGCCTGTTTTTATTTTCGCAATTTGGCTATTCAAGTGAATTTCTAAAACTTTGGAATACATTAAGTCTGGCTGTTAGCGCGATTATTTTATTTCTAATTTTTACAGGACTATACTGGGTGGCTCCAAATGTTAAACTTCGCTGCCGGAGTGCCTTTCCGGGTGCCGCCTTTGCGACTGTCGGCTGGATCATTTCCTCGCTTGGTTTATCTTACTATGTGGGGAATTTCGGCAATTATTCGGTTACCTACGGTAGTATTGGAGCAATTATTGTGTTGATGCTTTGGCTGTACATTTCTGCCTTTATCATCATTTTAGGCGGCGAAATTAATGCATTTTTCAGTGAAGAAAACCGTTCTAACTGCTAATACTTACCTTTATGAAAACCGTTTAACTGTCCAAACTAGGATTGGGGACTACTTCATTACTAGGGAGGTTTGGACGATGACAAAACAAACAAAAAAAGACGGCGGCACGAAACAAAAAGGCAAGGGCAGCAAAGGAAATAAGACATCAGGATCCGCTAATGGGTCAAACGGATACCATTAATGGTTATAGTTATAGAAAAGGACCGGGTACTTTGGTACCCGGTCCTTAATGTTTGCCTAATTTGCGGATAGGCGCTTGTCAATTGCGGATAGCGGTTCTCAACTTGCGGATAGCAGCTCCCACTTGCGGATAGCGGCTCCCAACTTGCGAAAGCACAGTCCACTTGCGGATAACGCGCCCCAACTTGCGAAGTGCGCCCGCATCCTTATTTTAAAAGCCGTAAACTATTTAAAATGACCAGAATTGTACTGCCTTCATGGCCGATGACGCCAAACGGCAGGTCGATAATCTGAAAGAAGTTGGACGAAATCAACACCATGATGACCGCAATCGAGAAAACAACATTTTGCTTAATGATCCGGTTCATTCGCTGTGACAACCGAATGGCTTCTGAAATCCTTGGCAGGTCGTTTTTCATAAGAACAATATCTGCCGTTTCCAGGGCCACATCCGATCCTTCTCCCATGGCAATCCCGACATTGGCAATGGCGAGTGCCGGGGCATCGTTGATACCGTCACCGACCATGGCGACATTTTTATATTTGTCTTTTAACTTTTTCAGGTACTCCACTTTTGTTTCCGGCAGGCATTCGGCGAAGTATTCCGATACGTGGCTTTCTGCGGCAATCGCCTTCGCCGTTTTTTCACTGTCACCGGTTAGCATAATCGTATGAATGCCTTGTTTTTTTAAGTGGTCAATAGCAAGCTTTGTTTCTTCGCGGACAACATCCTTTAAGCCTATTGCGGCACTTAATTCTCCGTCAATTTCCACATAAACAAGGGTATTGCCCTGGCTCGCAAGATCTTTTGCAAGACCGTCCGCGAATTTCTCTGTTAGTTCTTTCCCAACAAACGCAGCTTTACCAATCTTCCACTGTTCCCCATTTACTACCGCTTTAATTCCCCAGCCTGGGACGTCCTCAAGGCTGTCAGGATGAAATAACTCCTTAGAAACGTTTTCCTTCGCATATTTCACAATCGCCTGCGCAAGCGGGTGATTGGAATGACTTTCAATCGAAGCGGCTTTCCAAATCAGGCTGTCTTTATCAAGCCCATCCTTGACGATCACTTCAGTCACAACCGGTTTGCCTTTTGTAAGAGTACCGGTTTTATCGAAAGCAATGGCTCCTAAATGGCTGAGGTTTTCCAAATGGACTCCGCCCTTTACCAATATTCCGTGCCTTGCTCCATTGGAAATTGCCGATAAAGTGGCAGGCATAATCGAAGCCACCAGCGCACATGGGGAGGCTACGACCAATAAAATCATCGCCCGGTAAAAGGATTCGTGCCAGTCCCAGCCAAGCAAAAAGTGCGGTACGAAGAACATCGCCAATACTACTAGCAGGACCACCTTAACATATGTTCCCTCAAAGCGCTCGATGAAAAGCTGTGACGGCGACTTTTCACTTTGGGCCGATTGCACGAGCTGAATGATTTTTTGAAAAAGAGTATCGCTGCTTTCCTTTGAAACATTGACAGTAATAGCACCGGACAGATTCACAGTTCCGGCAAACACCTCTTCCTGTTCGCCTTTGGAAACAGGCATTGACTCACCGGTAATCGCTGCTTCGTCGATATTTGTATACCCTTTGACAATCATTCCATCGGCCGGAACCCGTTCGCCCGGTTTAATGAGTATCAGGTCGCCGACCCGCAGTTCAGATACCGAAACCAGCTTTTCTAAACCGCCGGAGATCAGAACGGCCTCTTCAGGCTGCAGCTCCATGAGTGAGGAAATTTCCTTATGGCTTTTATTCATCGTGTAGGTTTCCATTGCCCCGCTGACAGCAAAAATAAAGATGAGGATAGCCCCCTCTGTCCAATATCCGATAATGGCAGAACCAATCGCGGCAAAAATCATCAGCATTTCAACATTTAATTCTTTGTTTTCATAGGTTGCCTCAATGCCTTCTTTTGCTTTGGCAAAGCCGCCAATGACGAATGCGAGCAGATAGGCAACAATTGATTCTGCTTCTTGGCCGTTTTTATCGAGAAGCCAGCCTGCAAGGATGAAGACACCACTTAACCCGGCAGCAATCAATTCTGCATGCGGTTTTATTTTTTCTAGAAAACTGGTCTTTGGAATTCCCTTCGTGAGAACTTTTGTTTCGGAAACCATTCTTTTCACCCTCCTTTAATGAAATCTAATTGAGAAAAATAATCAAAATCACAACCCCTAAAAAACACGAAAGCTGTCATCAAGCGATGACAGCAGAACTTACTAATTAGAATTATTCTTATTTGTTTTCATTGTACCATACATTTTATGAGATGGATACGGTTTTGCGCTAAGAATTTTCTTGGTGGGGAATAAAGACGTTTCTTTTTCCAAACATAAAGATGGTGAAGGAGACAAACAACAGCAGCGTACTAATAATGTAAAAGAAGCTGACGTTTTGAAAATACTTAATAAATAGACCGCCGATAACAGGGCCGGCTAAGCTTCCAAGGCTGTAAAAGATGCCGCATAGTAAATTTCCGGTCGGCAGCAAATTTCTCGGTACCAAATCGGCCATGAAGCTGATTCCCAATGAGAAAGTAGACCCGACGAGCATGCCGGAGACAAGGAAGGTCAGGAATAAGCCAAATGACGAATGCTCGACAAAACTGGCGGCTGTAAAACTGCAAAAGCCGAGAAAAAGAACTGTCATTAAAACTTTCCTTCGCCCATATTGGTCACTTAACAGTCCTAATGGCAACTGAGTAATGATGCTGCCAATGGCAAATCCTGATAAAACAAGGGATACGCTCGATACTGCTAAATCCATTCGTAAAGCGTAGATCGGAAAGCTTCCGTTCAAGGAAGCTTCCAGGAAGCCATAAACAAACGTAGGCAAAAATGCAACCCAGCCGTATTTTAAGGCTTTTGTAAACTGTTTGACCGTTGAAAAAAAGGAATTAATTTTCACTTCCTGTTCAGGAAATTCATTTTTAAGCACAAAGACAAATCCCCATCCGATTAAGCAAAGAATGGAAGATACTATAAATGGCAGGGCTTCATTTAGATTGACCAGCGGTGTCATCAGCGGACCGGCGGCAAAACCAATGCCAAAGAAAAGGCCGTACAAGGAAACGTTTCTTCCTAGCTTATCTGGCGGCGAAAAGGAGGTAATCCAGGTCTGGGTCGCAAAATGCAGGGCGTGATCGCCAATTCCAATCATCAGCCTTAGGAAGAACCAAAACCAAAAGGCCTTCCATAACGGAAATAAAGCAAGCGCGGTAAACACAAGCCCGCCGCCCACAATAATGATTGGTTTATAGCCATATTTTCGTAATGGCATTTCCATAAAAGGAGCCACACACAATATTCCGATGTAAAGAGCGGTTGCGTTAAGTCCATTTAATGAGGAAGACACCCCGCCTTTTTCAAAAATAACCGCAATCAGCGGCAGCAGCATTCCCTGCGAGAAACCCGAGATGGCCACAATGCTGACTAGGATTGTAAACCGAAAATTATTTTTCATTGAATGTTCCTCTACTTCAGACGTTCTTCCTAATGATGGTAAATCAGATTATGCTTTATTTGCAAGAAAAATGTTGCAAGTTCATTCCTTGAAATGGTAATCTTTAGTTTGAAAAATTTGGGCATAATGGAAAGAAAGATAAAAAGAGAAGCGATTAAAATATACATATATGGAGGGAAATCGGTGACAAATAAAATTTTTATGCTGCTGACATTTATCGGGGTCCCCGTTTCAGTTATTGGGACACTGATGCATTGGCCAAGTATTATCCTATTTATTATTTACTGTTTAACAATCATTGCATTATCAAGCTATATGGGGCGGGCAACGGAAAGCTTGGCCATTGTGGCTGGGCCGCGTATCGGCGGACTGTTGAACGCCACTTTTGGAAATGCCGTCGAACTGATTATCTCCGTATTTGCCTTAAAAGCCGGGCTTGTCGGGGTTGTCCTTGCATCGTTGACAGGTTCGGTGCTCGGGAATTTGCTGCTAGTGGCAGGTCTGTCTTTCTTTGTCGGCGGCTTAAAATACAAACGGCAGAAGTTTAATGTCTATGACGCCCGCCATAATTCCGGATTGCTAATGTTTGCGGTGATGATTGCATTTGTTATTCCAGAGGTTTTTTCAATGGATATGAATGATACTAAGAAATTATCTCTGAGTGTCGGCATTTCGGTTATTTTAATCCTGCTTTACCTCGCAGCTTTATTTTTTAAGCTTGTTACGCATCGTGGGGTTTATCAAAGTGATAACGAGGCCCAGCATCATAATGAAGAGCCGGAGTGGGGGAAAGGAAGAGCCATCCTGGTGTTGCTTTTAGCAACGCTGGCGGTTGCCTACATTTCCGAGAATCTCGTTCATACCTTCGAATTTGTGGCGGAATCCTTTGGCTGGTCGGAGCTGTTTATCGGGATTATCATTGTAGCCATCGTCGGAAACGCGGCTGAACATGCTTCAGCGGTGTTAATGGCCTTTAAAAATAAAATGGATGTAGCTGTGGAAATCGCCATTGGCTCCACTTTGCAGGTTGCGATGTTTGTTGCCCCGATTTTAGTGTTAATTTCCTTGTTATACGAAAAATCTATGCCGTTACTATTCAGCTGGCAGGAGCTAATCGCGATGGTTTCATCGGTATTATTGATGGTTGTCATTTCCAACGATGGTGAAACCAACTGGTTCGAAGGTCTGACCTTACTTGCCGCCTATGTCATTATGGGGATTGGATTTTACCTAATATAATCATTTTCACTAAAAAAGACTCCAAGCCGATTGGCTTAGAGTCTTTTCTTATCATACGGGATAAGACTTATGTTTTGGACCGAACATTCTTTCATATAGGGTATTTCATCAATCGCTTTTACTTGGGACCATCAACCACCAACCTTCATGTTTAGTTTAGGAAAAACACGACTGTTGAATGCATATATAAGAGTATCCCAACCTCCTTAATAATAATTAAAAACTAAGTAAGCTATGTCGATTGATTGCAGCCCTCCTTTTTGAAAGTTAAGTTTATTATAACCTGTAATTTGAATTTTGTAAATGTTCGGATTATTACATTTTTATTACTTTTCGACCGCGCAAATAGATACAGAATTAGGACACTGAGAAAATTTGCAAAAGCAGTACTTGCCAATGGATAATATGGCCCAACTCCGAAGAAACTACTAGCAGATTATTTTTGCTATTTGCGAAAGGAGTTTTTCTTTTGAAAAAAATTGCCTCGGGTCTTTTAATTTTTGTTTTAATGGTTTCTTTCATACCGTCTGTCTTTTCTGAAAAAACTGCTGTAAAAAAGGAACCGATAAAGACCCAAATTCCATCCTCGGTTAGGAATATCACAAAGGAAAATACATATCCTAATTCGACTCAGGATTTGCCTTTTCTGCAGCCAAGTGATTTGACAAAAAAACTTATAAATTCTTCAAAGGTCAAAATTGAAAACCCTGACCTTATTCGTATGCTGAACGAATCAAGCATAAACGGCACACCGTTTGCTGTCGGCTACCGCGCCATCGTTTACCTTGGCCAGTGGCCGTTGAACTATGAGTCTTTGGAAACCTCGACGAATTGGGAGTATCAAAAAATCAATACGAATTACTTTGATAACCGCGGCGGCAACGCTCCATATCAAATTAAATATGTTCAGGAAGCGCAGAAAATTGTCAGAGGCGGTTTAACGGCCAAAATTCCAAATGCCGAAGACGTGAAGAAAATGATTCTTTTAAAGGCAATGCAAAAAACGAATCTGCCGCTCTCATTTGATACAATTATCGGTGCCGGTACAAAGAACGATCACATTTATAACATCCCTTCAAACCGGCTTGGTTACCTTTATGCTTATGCGCCTGCCGTGAATGAAAAGGGAAAAGTAACGTATGGTGAAGTCTACTTAATGTTAAAAGGAAACCGCAAATTCATTGTCATCAAAAACGTAACCTCACAGGGAATCGGTGCATGGATTCCTGTGCAGGACTATGTTTCCTTTGGATTTCTCGCTTCCGAACGTCCACGCTAAATTTATTTTGAACTAGCTCCTGCCAATGGTTTCGGCAGGAGCTTTTTTAGCTAATAGGAAATTCAACTACGCCTCTGTCTTCGTCCTAACGGACTCGCCAATCGGCGAGTTTTCATTTAAAAAAAGAAGATTGCAAAACCACTGAAATTTGGTTAGGATGAAAAAGGCAACTGAAAAAAAGGAGCGAATTTACGATGGGCAGTCCCACTCATGATAAAAATTCCCAATTAGACTTTTTAAAGCATCGTCTTAATATGTTTCTCGACATTCTCGAAGCCATTGACCCGGAAGATACCGATTTAGACGATATTGACCGTCTGATTACGATGATTGACGAGCTGGAATCAAAAATAAGAGAATTCAATAATCGCGAATTAAGTGAGTCTGTTAATTAGCAGGCTCTTTTTTTTGAGAAAAAGTTTCCACGAAATCGATTACATCCAAATCCTTTAATTCTTTCGCCTATAGGAGTATAATTATAACCGTCAAAAAGTTGTAAAAATTTATGCATAATTAGGGGAAAATAGGGAAAGGGGAAACAGTCACGTGAATATCGAGAAATTCCAAGAAAGCATGTACGACCTTATTGTGGAAACCTCCACTAAGCTGCCAAAAGATGTGCGCCGCGCTATCAAAGCAGCGAAGGAACAAGAAAATGCCGGGACTCGCGCTGCAATGAGCCTAGCGACCATTACCAACAATATTAAAATGGCGGACGACCAGGTATCACCAATCTGCCAGGATACAGGACTTCCTACTTTTAAAATTAAAACTCCAGTTGGTGTCAACCAATTAGAAATAAAAGAAGCCATTAAAAAGGCGATTATTCAAGCAACAAAAGAGGGCAAGCTGCGCCCTAACGCTGTTGACTCTTTGACGGGTGCCAACAGCGGCGACAACCTAGGGGCTGGCGTTCCGGTTGTTAAATTTGATCAATGGGAAAAAGATTATATTGATGTGAAGCTGATTTTAAAAGGCGGCGGCTGCGAAAATAAAAACATTCAGTATAGCCTGCCTTGTGAATTAGAAGGACTTGGACGCGCAGGACGCGACCTTGATGGGATCCGCAAGTGTATCATGCACTCTGTTTACCAGGCACAGGGACAAGGCTGTTCTGCAGGCTTCATTGGCGTCGGCATCGGCGGCGACCGTTCCTCCGGCTATGATTTGGCAAAGGAACAGTTATTCCGCTCGGTTGATGATGTGAATCCTAATGAAGATCTTCGTAAATTGGAAGAGTATGTACTTGAAAATGCAAATAAATTAGGAATCGGTACAATGGGCTTCGGTGGCGAAGCAACTTTGCTAGGTTGTAAAATCGGTGTCATGCACCGCATTCCTGCCAGCTTCTATGTGTCTGTTGCTTACAACTGCTGGGCATACCGCCGCATGGGTGTTTCCATAGATCCTGAGACTGGCGCAATTGTTGAATGGGCTTACCAAGATGGCGAGTTTATTGATTTCGCACAAGATGAGGCAGAAAAAGAAGTTGCTGCTGCTTCTGAACAGGAAGTCATCACTTTGCAAGCCCCAATTACTGAAGAGCAAATTCGTGCTTTGAAAGTCGGTGACGTTGTGCAAATCAACGGCATGATGTACACTGGCCGCGATGCGATTCATAAGTATTTAAGCGACCATGACGCACCTGTTGATTTAAACGGTCAAGTGATTTACCACTGTGGCCCGGTTATGCTGAAGGATGAAGCCGGCGTATGGCACGTGAAAGCTGCTGGCCCGACAACAAGTATCCGTGAGGAGCCTTACCAAGGCGACATCATGAAGAAATTTGGCATCCGTGCTGTTATCGGTAAAGGCGGAATGGGCCCTAAGACTTTGGCTGCTTTAGCAGAGCATGGGGGTGTTTATTTGAACGCAATCGGCGGTGCTGCCCAGTACTATGCTGACTGTATTAAGGGTGTCGAAGGCGTTGACTTAATGCAATTTGGTATACCTGAAGCAATGTGGCATCTGCGTGTTGAGGGCTTCAAAGCGGTAGTTACAATGGATTCGCACGGCAACAGCTTACATGCTGATGTTGACAAATCATCATTGGAGAAATTGGCGCAGTTTAAGGAGCCGGTTTTTAAATAAGATCTTTGGGATTGGGATAGACTCGCATAGCGGGTCTATCTTTTTTTTGTGGGCGCTGAGGGGGTGAGATTGTAGATATGTTTCGGAAATTTGTAGATATCTCGGAAATTTTGTAGATATATTTGAAAAATTGTAGATATCATCCGAAAATTTGTAGATATCATTTCAAGCGGCAAGTTTTCAGTTCGTAATTAATACTAGGATTTCCCTTCAGATAGGGTCCTAAGGGCCAATTTGTAGTTATCTGCTGGTAATTTGTAGATATCCTAAATAATTTGTAGATAAAATTAAGAAATTGTAGATATCTCTCCAAAATTTGTAGATATTTTCTCAACTACAAAAATAAAATACTCAATTTTAAAAAAATCAACAGGGATATTGACGTTTTCTGTCGAAAATATCAGCTATAACTTTAAAGGAGGGAACATTTTGTTTGATTTAGAGCTTTATAAACCGATTCCACTGGAACAAACAGAAGCACTCATAAGAAGAATAACGCAATATCATCCTAAGAGACCCAATATAGAAAAAGAAATAAAAAAATTATATTCTGGCTACCAAGGTGAAAAAAAACTTCGCTATTTTCTTGGATTAATTCCTGACAAAAAATATCATATTTTTCATGGCCTCCGTCTCCCGATTGGAAATACTTACTTTCAAATAGATGCACTTCTTCTTTCCCCTAAACTAACTCTTATTATTGAATCCAAAAACTATGCAGGGACAATTACAATTGAAAAAGACCAATTAATACAGGAGGTGAATGAATCAAAAGAGGTATATGATAATCCGTTAGAACAGGCAATACGCCATAAAATTCTTTTACAATACCTGCTTGAAAAATACCAATTGCCTGCAGCACCAATTGAAGTTTTAGCTGTAATGACAAGGTCCTCAAGTGTAATCAAGATTGCACCGGGATACCATGAAGCAGAAAAAAAGATAGTAAAAGCAGGCAATCTTTTAAGAAAGATTGAGGAACTGGAAAATCGCTACACCGCAGAAAGAATTGATCAGAAAACAATTGGGAAAATAAAAAGGCTGGTATTAAGTAAACACACCCCACTTAAAATTGATGTATTACGAAAATTCGATATCGGAATAAAGGAAATTATTCAGGGTGTTTGTTGTCCACGATGCTTACATATACCAATGCAATATCGAAGGCAGAAATGGTATTGCCCAGTATGCGAGTTGCTTTCGCAGGATGCATACATCGAAGCAATCAATGACCATTTTTTAATTGTAAAAAATTCGTTAACAAATAGAGAATTACGTGAATTTCTGCATATTCCCTCTTCAAGGCAGGCTACCTATTTGTTAAACCTAAAAAAACTCCCATCCACTGGATCCAATAAGGGCCGAATATACTACCAACCAAATTAACCCCATTTTCCTTTATATGTTAATTATGTTTTCCCCCCGAGAACAAACACTATAAAAAACAATATTGGGGGAAACTTGGATGAAAAAATTATTGTGCTTACTTAGCATAATGGTCCTATTGTTACCGACTCTTACATATGCAGCTCTGCCGAATCGGCCGATACATTGGGGATTTAAAAAAGCAGTTGATGAAGTGCCACCGGAGGCAGGGGCGGAATATGATGAAATTCTTGCTAAATACGGGGCAGTTTACAAAGGTGACCCGAATAAAAAAATCATCTATCTTACCTTTGACAGCGGCTATGAGAACGGACACCTCCCTAAGATTCTTAAAGTCCTGAAAAAAGAAAAAGTGCCGGCGACTTTTTTTGTGACTGGGCATTTCCTGCTGTCACAGCCGGAACTCTCTAAACAAATAGTCGATGAAGGGCACATCATTGGGAATCATTCCTGGCACCATCCTGACTTTACTCGCGTTAGTGACGAAAGGGTCCGTACAGAACTGCGAAAAGTCAGGGATAAAACTAAGGAGATTACTGGTCAAAAAGAAATGGGCTATCTGCGCCCGCCGCGCGGTGTTTTTAGTGAAAGAACGATGCAAATTGCAAAAGAAGAGGGCTTCACACATATTTTCTGGTCCCTGGCTTTCGTCGATTGGAATGTAAACAGCCAAAAGGGCTGGCATTACTCATACAACAATATGATGAAGCAAGTTCATCCAGGTGCAATCATTCTCTTGCATTCCGTTTCGAAAGACAACGCGGATGCTCTTGAAAAAACCATCCAAGATATGAAAAAGAAAGGATACAAATTCAAAAGCCTCGACCATTTGATGAAGAAACCGAATGAAAAGAAGAAGAAATCGAAGAAGAAGTAACCGAATTTCATTGAAATTCGGTTTTTTTCTATTTCATGCTATAATACGGGGAAAATACTAAAGGATGGAGCCCATATGTGGCAAGAAACTATACGTATTGACGGTCCGTATAATTTTGACAGCGTATTGGAAAGACATGCGCCGGATCCTTTGAAGGTGCTCGATTTAGCCAAACGTACAATTCGTGTACCGGTTGTCATACACGACAGTTCACATGCAGTACAGGTAACGGCAGCGGGAACAATACACGAACCATCGTTCATTGTTTCAGGAAATAGTGATGCCGACAAAGATGCAATTATCCAGCGTATAGCGGAAATTTTTCAATGGAATGTTTCTTTAGCAAATGTCCATGACCACTTTGAAAAAACAGATTTAAAGGAAATATTCGATTCTTTCGTTGGCACCCCGCTGGTTCTGGATTTCGATTTGTTTGGGTCGTTATTAAAATGCATTATCCACCAGCAAATAAATATGAAATTTGCCTATACCTTGACCGAGCGATTTGTCAAAACGTTTGGTTATGTGATAGATGGAGTATGGTTTTTCCCACAGCCGGAAACAACTGCTAGGTTAACGGTGGAAGAGTTAAGACCACTGCAAATAAGCGGCAGAAAGGCTGAATACATCATTGGAATTGCCAAAGAAATCGTCGAAAATGGGCTCGACTTAGACGCCTCGAAAAACCAATCGGATGAGGAAGTTTTTGAACGGCTAATGAAAATCCCCGGCGTCGGCAGGTGGACGGTGGAAAATTTCTTATTATTCGGACTGGGCCGTCCAAATCTTTTTCCATTGGCTGACATAGGCATACAAAACGCCATCAAGAAACTATATCAGCTCGAAAAAAAGCCGTCCTATGAAGAAATGGAACAATACAAACAGGGCTGGGAACCATATCTAAGCTACGCTTCCCTTTACTTATGGAGAAGCATCGAATAATTTGGAGTGAACTTTATGAAAACAGAACAACATATCAAAATACAACCTAAACAGACCTTTCCGCTGACCATCAAAAGGCTTGGCATTAACGGTGAAGGTGTCGGCTATTTTAAAAAGCAAGTCGTCTTCGTGCCAGGTGCGCTTCCAGGCGAGGAAGTGGTGGTAGAAGCAACAAATATCCATCCGAAGCATGCTGAGGCAAAAATTAAGAAAATCCGCATCAAGTCGCCGCATCGAGTAAAGCCGCTTTGCCCGGTATACGACCAATGCGGAGGCTGCCAACTGCAACATTTGGACTATAAACAGCAGCTTAAGGAAAAGCGTGATATCGTAATTCAATCTCTTGAACGCCATACAAAGCTCAACATTGAAAAACTTGATATCCGTGAAACCATTGGAATGGAAGACCCATGGGGATATCGAAACAAGAGCAGTTTTCAAGTGAAGGCAATAGATGGCAAGGTACTTGCTGGGCTTTATGGCCTTAATTCCCATCAATTGATTAATATTGACGAATGTGCTGTGCAGCATTCACAAACAAATGAAGCAACATCAGCGGTTAAAAGGATTTTAGAGGAATTAAAAATTCCTATTTATAATGAAAAATCCAGAAAAGGTATTGTTCGAACCATTGTTACACGGGTTGGCATTCAAACAGGCGAACTACAAATAGTCCTAATCACAACACAAAAAGAATTACCAAAAGTGGACATCATCATTCAGGAAATCCAAAAACGTCTTCCAAATGTGAAATCAATTATTCAGAACATAAATGGGCAAAAGACGTCGCTTATTTTTGGCGAAGAAACACTTCCGTTAGCGGGTGAAGAGTTTATCCAAGAAACACTAGGAGATCTTCAATTTGAGCTTTCTGCAAGGACGTTCTTTCAATTAAATCCAGTTCAGACCGTACAGCTTTATAATGAAGTGAAAAAAGCAGCCGCGCTGACTGGTCAAGAAAAAGTAGTAGATGCTTATTGTGGAGTGGGCACTATCGGGTTATGGCTCGCCGATCAGGCAGGAGAAGTCCGTGGAATGGACGTCATCCCAGAATCGATTGAGGATGCGAAGAAAAACGCAAAGCGTCACGGATTGAACAATACAAAATATGTACCTGGAAAGGCAGAAGAGGTCCTGCCAAAATGGGTCAAAAAGGGTTGGAAGCCCGATGTAATTGTTGTCGATCCACCTAGAACAGGTCTTGAGGGACAGTTAATTCAAACCATCCTTCAGGCAGAACCAACAAAGCTCATTTACATCTCATGCAATCCATCGACCTTGGCAAAAGACATTCAAACCTTCAGTTCCAAATATGATGTGAAATATATACAGCCAGTGGACATGTTCCCGCAGACGGCGCACGTCGAATGTATCTCGCAACTCATTTTAAAGAAAGGCAACTAACCCCTTCTGGGTGTTGCCTCTTACATTTCTTGTTGAGGATTAACAAAGCTGTATTGAATATGGACAGTTCCATCTTGATTACAAGTAATCTTCTCAACCAATGTATGAAGGATTGTCGGCGTTAACTCGTTTAAGTTTAGAACGTCTTTTAGCTTACCAAAATAGCATTATTCCCAAAACGAAGGTTTTCTGAGAGATTTCAGCAGACCTTCGTTCTTTTTATGCCCGAAAAAGAGGAGAAAAGCAGGAGCAGAGTAGGAGTTGAGGGTGTAGGAAGAAATGTGAATCATTCAACCTTAACTCCTATTGTCCCTTAAACCTTATCACTACTATGGAACGTAATTTTTATTCAGAATTCATGCACAGTTTATACACAAATTGAGAAAAAGCGTGAAAAAAGCTGGAATAATTATTATTTGGGAGAAAGTGGGGAAGAGTGAGAAAAGGGCGGAGGTCAGGTGGGAGAGGAAATGAAAGTAGATAAAAAACTGATTAAGGGATTGAGGAATTGGGCAATGCCTTTCCCTAAAAATTCAAGCTGATGTTCTAGAGCCGTACTCTTAAGGACAAACTAAACAGAAATAAAGGGATATCAACAAAAGGACCTTATATAAGGGGGATACATCACTTGGATAAAAGATACTTAGATTTGCTAGACGAAAAATATGATACCGAAGAAAAAGTGGTTACAGAAATTATTAATTTGGAAGCTATTCTTAATCTACCAAAGGGAACAGAACATTTTGTCAGTGACTTACATGGGGAATTCCAATCTTTTCAGCATGTATTGAGAAATGGATCTGGGAGAATAAAAGAGAAAATCGAAGAACTTTTTAAGGATATATTATCTGAGAAAGGTATCAATGAATTGACGATATTGGTTTATTATCCTGAAGAAAAATTACAGTTAATTAAGAATAGCTTCGACAATAAACAGGAATTAAACGGGTGGTATGCTGAAACAATTAATCATATGATTAAACTCATTTCTTTTGCCTCTTCTAAATATACACGCTCGAAATTACGTAAAGCATTGCCTGAACAGTTTGTTTATATTATAGAAGAGTTATTATACAAAACGGAAGAAGAATCCACAAATAAGGAACCTTATTACACCAAAATTGTTCAGCAAATTATTACTCTTAATCAGGCTGATAAGCTTATTATTGGTCTTGCATATTGCATGCAGAGGTTGGTTGTGGACCATCTTCATGTAGTGGGGGATATATATGATCGTGGACCTGAGCCTGACCAAATTATGGAAACACTCATTAATTATCATTCTGTTGATATTCAGTGGGGAAATCATGATGTATTATGGCTAGGTGCGTATGCTGGTTCCAAGGTTTGTCTAGCTAATATTCTCCGTATCTGTGCTCGGTATGATAATTTAGATATTATTGAAGATGTGTATGGAATCAATCTAATACCACTTCTAAATTTAGCTGAGAAATACTACAAGGATAATCTGGCTTTTAGACCCAAAAAAACTTCTGGAAAATATCTATCAGAGGATGAAGAATTACAAATCACAAAAATTCATCAAGCAATTGCCATGATTCAGTTCAAACTTGAAATTCCTATCATTAAGAGACGACCATTCTTTAATATGTCAGGAAGGCTATTACTTGAGAAAATTAATTATGATAAAAACGAAATAGTGATTCATGGAAAGACATATCCACTGGAATATACTTGCTTTGCAACTATTAATCCAGAAAACCCAAGTCAATTGTTAGAGGAAGAACAGAAGGTAATAGATAAATTATTATTTTGTCTTCAACATTCGGAAAAGTTGGCCAGACATATGAACTTCCTTATGAAGAAAGGCAGCCTATATTTGAAATATAATGGTAACTTATTGATACATGGCTGTATCCCTTTAGATGATAAAGGAAATATGGAAAAAATGATGATTGAAAATACAACGTATGACGGTCGGGAGTTATTGGATGTCTTTGAACATCATTTACGATACGCTTTTGCACACCCTGAAGAAACCGATGATCTTTCTACAGATATGGTCTGGTATTTATGGACAGGCGAATATTCATCACTCTTTGGCAAGAGGGAAATGACAACCTTTGAAAGGTATTTTATTAAAGATAAAGAAACTCATAAAGAGAAAAAGAATCCATATTACTATTTACGGGAAAAGGAAGAAATCTGCCGCAAAATTTTAGCAGAATTTAATCTAAATCCCGATCATGGTCATATCATAAATGGGCATACGCCTGTTAAGGAAATTAAAGGGGAAAACCCAATTAAAGCAAATGGAAAAATGATTGTTATTGACGGTGGCTTCTCAAAGGCCTATCAATCGACTACAGGGATTGCTGGGTATACTTTATTATATAATTCATTCGGTATGAAATTGGTTGCTCATAAACATTTTAATTGCAAAGAAAATCTCTTGCAAAATGGCATGGATGTTTTATCAATGAAAAGAATAGTGGACAAAGTGGTAGAAAGAAAATTGGTACTGGAAACAAATGTAGGGGAGGAATTATTAGAGGAAGTCTCTGCTTTGAAGGGGTTGATGGAGTATCGTTATATGAAGTAAATTTAATTATTTGAATCGAAAACAGCTCTTGATGAATTGAATGATATTCTTTAGCCACCATTAATTTTCAATCTGATAAATAGACGGAAAAATTTCGCTTAATTTGTAATTACTAATGAAAATAGAATAAATAGGCGGAGAGATTCCGCCTATTGGCTTGAAAAATGTGAAAATAAGGGATATTGCTTTGCTTAGACGGAAAACCTCCGCTTATTTACCCCGAAACGAGCTCCATTTTGCATTTAACCGGAAAATCTCCGCTTCTTTTACTTTTGCAGGTTACTTAATAACAAAAGGGGTACTCGAGTGAATTTTATTCATTGGGTACCCCTTCATCTTTTTTAAAACACTTTCGTAGTCCAATCCTCACAATTCCAAATATCGGTCGCAATTTCACGATAGAAATCAGGCTCGTGGGATACCATCAAAATACTTCCGCGATATGCCTTTAAAGCACGCTTCAATTCTTCTTTTGCGTCCACATCTAAGTGATTGGTAGGTTCGTCTAGGATTAATAAATTCGTTTCTGTGTTAATAATTTTACACAAGCGAACTTTGGCTTTTTCGCCACCAGAAAGGACTTCGACTTTACTTTCAATATGTTTTGTCGTTAATCCACATTTTGCAAGAGCAGCTCGGACTTCAGCCTGATTCATACTTGGGAACTCGCTCCAAATCTCTTCAATACAAGTGTTGTAGTTGGACTGTTTAACTTCCTGCTCGAAGTAACCGATGTGTTGATACTCACCACGTTCCACTTTACCCGAAATGGGATTAATCAACCCGAGAATACTTTTTAAAAGAGTAGACTTACCAATACCGTTTGCACCCACGAATGCAATTTTTTGTCCGCGTTCCATTTTTAAATTCAGAGGGCGGGAAAGTGGTTCATTGTAACCAATAACAAGATCTTCAGCCGTGAAAATATAACGACTAGCTGCACGAGCTTCTTTGAAGTTAAACTCTGGTTTCGGCTTCTCTCTCCCCAATTCAATAACTTCCATTTTGTCGAGCTTCTTCTGACGAGACATCGCCATATTACGAGTCGCAACACTTGCCTTGTTACGAGCAACGAAATCTTTCAAATCAGCAATTTCTTGTTGTTGACGCTTGTAAGCGGACTCTAGCTGTTGCTTCTTCATTTCATATATTTTTAAGAAGTTATCATAGTCACCAACATAGCGGTTCAACTCTTGGTTTTCCATGTGATAGATCAAGTTAACAACATTGTTCAAGAATGGAATATCATGTGAAATCAAGATAAATGCATTCTCATATTCCTGTAAATAGCGCTTCAACCATTCGATATGCTGTTCATCCAAATAGTTCGTAGGCTCGTCTAGTAATAGGATTTCAGGCTTTTCTAGCAAAAGCTTAGCTAGCAAAACTTTCGTACGTTGCCCACCGCTAAGATCATCTACATCTCGATCGAGTCCAACATCGTCTAATCCTAGACCACGAGCAACTTCCTCCACTTTTGCATTAATTCGATAGAAATCATTACTATCTAAAGTTTCTTGCAGCTCTCCAACTTCTGCAAGTAATGCATCAATATCAGCGCCTTCATCGCCCATTTTTGCATAAAGCTCATTGATCTCTGATTCAGCATCAAAAAGATATTGAAAAGCAGTACTCAAAGCTTCACGCATCGTAGTACCTTTTTGAAGTACAGCATGCTGGTCTAAATAACCTACACGAACTTTTCGTGACCACTCAACTTTCCCCTCGTCGGGCTGCAACTTCCCCGTAACAATATTCATGAAAGTAGACTTACCCTCACCATTTGCCCCAACTAGCCCAACGTGCTCTCCTTTTAAAAGTCGAAAAGACACATTATTAAAAATCGCACGATCACCGAAACCGTGACTTAAATTTTGTACATTTAATACGCTCATTTTTTTACCCCTTATCTAATGTTACATATGCATGTGGATATCATACTAGATTTAGACCGGATTTTCTATCTTGAAGTTATTTTTTGTGCGTAATGTAATTTTAAAACTTGCCCAGTCTTAGGACTGGGTTTATTTCTTATTTCGGAAATTCAACCATCGCCTGAAAGGAACATTTTGTGTTTGATAATAAGTTATAAAGCATGATATAAGTGTAAAAGAAGTGGAACATTTGGCTTTATATTTTTTGGCCGAGTGCGTGAAGTTATATCCATAATGAGAGGATTTGAGTTTAAATTGATAGATAATTTTTGGCGTGATTTACCACGACCATTTTTTATACTTGCACCAATGGAAGATGTGACAGATGTTGTTTTTCGTCACGTAGTAAGTGAAGCGGGTCGACCGGATGTATTTTTCACAGAGTTTACAAACTCGGATAGCTATTGTCATCCAGAGGGCATGAAAAGTGTGCGTGGCCGTTTGACTTTTACAGAAGATGAACAGCCAATGGTGGCACATATTTGGGGGGATAATCCCGAATATTTCCGCCAAATGAGTATCGGCATGGCAGAGCTAGGATTTAAAGGCATCGATATTAATATGGGCTGCCCTGTACCGAATGTGGCATCGAGAGGGAAAGGCAGTGGCCTTATTCTGCGTCCAGACGTTGCGGCAGAACTTATTCAAGCAGCAAAAGCGGGCGGACTGCCTGTCAGCGTGAAAACACGACTTGGCTATCAGGAGGTTCAGGAGTGGGAGGAGTGGCTAACGCATATTCTAAAACAGGATATTGCGAACCTTTCTATTCATTTACGTACACGAAAGGAAATGAGCCAAGTAGATGCGCATTGGGAACTAATTCCGGAAATCAAAAAATTACGTGACCGTATTGCACCGAATACGCTACTAACAATCAATGGAGACATTCCTGACCGTCAAACTGGGCAGCAACTTGCTGAACAATATGGTATTGATGGCGTTATGATTGGGCGGGGTATTTTTAAAAATCCTTTTGCTTTTGAAAAAGAGCCAAAAGAGCATAGCAGTAAAGAATACCTTGATCTTTTAAGACTGCAGCTTGATCTTCAAGATCGATATGCGGAAGTACTGCCGCGTTCAATCACAGGGCTTCATCGCTTTTTCAAAATTTATGTCAAAGGATTCCCTGGAGCTGGTGAATTAAGAAATCAATTAATGAACACGAAATCAACAGATGAAGTGCGTGCATTGCTTGATAATTTTGGGCCAAAGAATCTTGATGGAATGGCTGAAAGAGAAGGTGTTCCTGATGGCAAATAGTAAAATGAATCCTAAGGTTGATAAATATTTAATTGATGGTTGTATGCGTTGTCCGCTGGGGGCTACTCCCGACTGTAAAGTCAACAATTGGCCGGAGGAATTAGAGAAATTAAGAATGATTGTTCTTGACTGCGGGTTGACAGAAGAATTGAAATGGGGAGTTCCTTGCTACACATTTCAGAAAAGTAATGTACTGATAATAAGTGCTTTTAAAGAATACTGTTCGCTTAGTTTTTTCAAAGGTGCCCTGTTAAAAGATGCCCATCGGATTCTAGAAAAGCCAGGGGAAAATACGCAAGCAGGACGCCTGGTAAAGTTCACCAATGTTAAGCAAATAGTTGAGCTCGAACCAGTCTTAAAAGAGTATATTTATGAAGCCGTTGAAGCGGAAAAAGCTGGTTTGAAAGTGAATACTAAAAAGAATCCAGAGCCAATTCCTGAAGAGCTTCAAAATAAATTTGAGGATATCCCTGCCTTGAAAACTGCTTTTGATGCATTGACGCCGGGGCGGCAAAGAGCATACATTCTTCACTTTTCAGCACCCAAACAATCCAAAACCCGGGTGTCAAGGATTGAAAAATATATGGAGAAAATTCTCGCTGGAAAGGGATTAAATGATTAGTTGATTCGATGAAAATAGCCGTTCCAAATGGAGCGGCTTTGTCTTTTATTTAATCCGAAATAATTCATATCCATTCCCTTTGGTAATCCATTTTTGTTTTTTTTCTTTATCGCTTAATGCTTGATGAAGCTTAAATAGCGCTAAGTTTTTAGCTGTTTCATGGGTACCGCCATAACAATCATGAACGGTTATTTCCCCATTCGTTGCAGAGATAATGTATCTATCTTCGTCAAGCCAAATACGATATCTAACTTTTCCGTGCCGATACCAAATCCAATTCCGAATTTTCTTTATCAACCACGGCATTAAATTCACCCCACTTTCTCTTACTTTTAAAATTCCACATTTGTTATGTGCTTCCTATAGAATGATTTGGATATATTGTGACGTTTTCAAAAAATCTAAAAACAAAACTATTTTTATTATATATAAATAATAAAATCTGAAAATTGGTAAAATAAAAAATAGTTGAATACTTTAAAAATATTCAATTTACCAAAAACTAATAGTTTTATATGATTTTTAGGTATGATATATTAATAAAGTATTAATGTTTTATCTATTAAAAATAATCTAAAAAGGGGTACATTGAATGAAAAAGATTGGTTTATTTAGTTTATTTTTAATCCTTACGATCTTTATCGCAGCATGCGGAAGCAAGGAAACATCAACATCCGGAGAGAAACCGAAAGATGAAAAGGTATATAAGGTTGGAGTAGATACCACTTACCCTCCATTTGAATATAAAGAGGGAAATGATTATAAGGGTATCGATATCGATTTGATTAATGCAATCGCGAAAAATCAGGGTATTAAAATTGAGCTTAATCCAATGGATTTTGGTGGAATTATTCCAGCTATGCAAGCTAATCAGCTTGATGTAGCCATTGCCGGAATGAGTATTACAGATGAAAGAAAAAAGGTAGTAGATTTTTCAACACCGTATTTTGATGCAGGATTAACAGTTGTTGTTAAAAAAGACAATTCAACTATTAAATCAGTTAATGATCTTAAAGGGAAAACTGTTGCCGTTAAAAAAGGAACAACAGGTGCCAAATATGCAGAAGATAATGCATCGAAACTAGAAATTAAAGTCGTTCAATTCAACGATAGCCCGGCAATGTTCCAGGAAGTTTCTAATGGAAATGCAGATGCGCTTATCGAAGACTATCCTGTAATTTCTTATGCTATTGCCCAAAAAGACCTTGGTTTGAAAATCGTTGGTGATCGCTTAAATGGCGACCAATATGGAATTGCTGTTCTAAAAGGACAAAACCAGGATGTATTAAAGAAGATTAATAAAGGCCTTGAAGAACTCAAAAAAGACGGAACCTACGATAAAATTGTAGAAACATACCTTGGCAAAAAATAAATATCAAATATAGGGCGCGCTCACAGCGCGCTTTTTCTTCTAGAAAGGGGATGAAAAAGAGTGGATATTATTACGGCAGCATTACCAATATTATTAAAAGGACTTGAAGTCACACTTTATATATTTGTTATTGCTATTATTCTAGGGTTTTTAATTGGTTTATTAATGGCCTTGTTACGTCTTGCACCTTTTAAAATCTTGAATTGGATTGCGAAGGTATATGTCGATGCAATTCGTGGAACTCCATTTATCGTGCAGTTATTTTTTATTTATTTTGGAGTAAATTCACTGCATTTGGTTTCCCTAAACAATACGACAGCGGGTATTATTACTGTTGCGATCAATGCTGGGGCATATTTTGCAGAGATAATCAGAGCGGGTATTCAATCTATTGATAAGGGGCAAACAGAGGCAGCTAGGTCGATTGGTTTTACGTCTGCACAAACGATGCGTTTCATTATCCTGCCTCAGGCGTTTAGAAGGATGCTCCCTACTATTACAAACCAATCCATTATTAGTTTAAAGGATACTTCTCTTTTATCGGTTATTGGTATTGCTGACTTAACACAACAGGGTCAAATACAGGCTGCTGCAACCTTTGAAGCCTTTAAAATTTGGCTGACTGTAGGTGTCATTTATTTTATCATTATTTATCTATTAACCATACTTGCTAACTTTATAGAAAGGAGGATCGAGATGCGATGAGCATTATTACTGTAAAAAACTTAAGAAAATCATTCGGGAACCTAGAGGTATTAAAAGATATTAATGCTGAGGTTCAAGAGAAAGAAGTTATCTGTGTAATCGGTCCTTCTGGATCGGGAAAGAGTACATTCCTTCGCTGCTTAAACCGCCTGGAGGAAATCTCGGGCGGCGAAGTAGTGATTAACGGACATAATATCACTGACCCGAAAATTAATATCAATAAAGTCAGGCAGGAAGTCGGAATGGTCTTCCAGCAATTTAATCTGTTCCCTCATAAAACTGTTTTAGAAAATATCACGTTAGGGCCGATTAAAATTCTTTCTAAAGATAAAGCGGAAGCTGAAAAAAAGGCTCTTGAGTTACTTGATAAGGTAGGACTTAAAGAGAAAGCAGGCAGCTATCCGGGAGAACTGTCCGGCGGACAAAAACAGCGGGTTGCCATCGCAAGGGCACTGGCCATGAATCCAAAAATCATGCTTTTTGACGAACCGACTTCTGCACTTGACCCGGAAATGGTCGGGGATGTATTAGAAGTTATGAAACAGCTTGCCAAAGAAGGTATGACGATGGTGGTTGTGACGCATGAAATGGGATTTGCCCGAGAAGTTGGAGACCGTGTCATTTTCATGGATGGCGGGTATATTGTCGAAGAAAATGAACCGAATCAGTTATTCGGCAACCCACAGCATGAGAGAACAAAGGCTTTCTTAAGTAAGGTGCTATAAACTAAAATAGCAGGATCATTTTATAGAGGGGGAACCTAAAAGTAGAAATACTTTTGAGGTTCCTCTTTTTTAAAATAACCTACTGAAAATAGGCTGTTTTGCTGATAATGAGGGTATAGATCATCTTTTGAAAATTCTCCTTCTAAAATGGAAGGTCAAAAGAATTTTTTCAATAATTTTAAAATTATTTACCAGTGTGTGTTAAACCACACATCTGATATGATAGTGATATGTTATCTTAAATATATATTACTTTTGGAGGTAATGGGAAATGCAACTTACTCTAGAAAATACTAAAAATACCAAAAGTGACAACCAGCCATTTTCAAGGACTAATCCTTTTCAGGCAAAGGTTCTAAAAAATATTAATTTAAATGGGTCAGGCTCTAGTAAAGAAACAAGGCATATTGAGTTATCATTAAAAGGTTCAGGCCTATCTTACAATCCTGGTGATGCACTTGGCGTTGTCCCTGCAAATGACCCGGAACTTGTGGCTGCCCTTCTTGAGGAAATGGCCTGGGATGAAGAAGCGGAAGTAACGGTGGGCAAGCAGGGTGAGACACTGTCACTTAAGGAAGCGCTGACAAGCTACTTTGAAATTACACTGCTATCGAAGAAAATTTTACAACAGGCAGCAACATTCACAGAAAACGAAGATCTGCAAAAGCTTATTTTGGTTGAAAATGCTGCTCAGTTAAAGGAATATTGCTATGGGCGAGATCTGCTTGATATGTTACGTGATTTTGGCCCATGGAAGGCTTCTGCTCAGGAGATTGTTTCTTTATTAAGAAAAATGACGCCACGCCTTTATTCTATTGCAAGTAGTATTGCTGCTAATCCGGAGGAAGTTCATCTAACTATTGGTGCTGTTCGCTACACATCTCATGGACGTGAGCGAAAAGGAGTTTGCTCTGTTTTGTGTGCGGAACGTGTTCAAGAGGGAGATACTTTGCCAGTCTTTGTTCAGGCAAATAAGCACTTCCATTTGCCGGAGTCCGCTGATACAGATATTATTATGGTCGGCCCGGGGACAGGCATTGCACCGTTCCGGTCTTTTATCCAGGAACGTGCCGTTAATAAAGCAGCTGGCCGCACATGGTTATTCTTTGGGGACCAGCATGCAGCTTCAGATTTCCTATACCAAGCAGAGTTGGAAACCTATAAAAAAGATGGGGTTCTAACAAAGCTTGATACTGCCTTCTCCCGTGATTCAGATCAAAAAGTTTATGTACAGCATAAAATGCTTGAACATGGCAAAGAATTATTTGAATGGCTGGAAAAAGGCGCTTACTTCTTCGTTTGTGGAGATAAGGAACATATGGCGAAAGACGTCAATGAAGCGCTAATTACTGTGATAGAAAAAGAAGGTGCGCTTGACCGTGAGGCAGCCGAGGCATATCTGAAGGAGTTGCAGAAGCAAGGACGTTATCTGCGCGATGTTTATTAAAATAAAAAGATGTTAAATACATTTAGAAAGGAACCTTTCGTTCGATTGGACGAGGTTCCTTTTTTACTTAATGATAATAAATTGAGGTAAAATAATGATATGAACAAATGAAGGGATTGTGGAAAGTGGCTAATAACGAAGAAGATGTCAAAAAGCAAATGGAAGTCTCTGGTCAAAATTATTCCGATGATAAGTTCTGGGATAAATTAAAGAAATTTGCCAAAAAGGCGGGTTCATCCGTCGTATATGCAGTTTTGCTCTTATACTATACACTTCAAAAGCCGGAAGTACCGGCTAAAGCAAAAACGATCATTATAGGCGCTTTGGGATATTTCATCCTGCCATTAGATTTAATTCCTGATGTTACGGTTGGTGTCGGGTACACGGATGACTTAGGAGCGTTAGGAGTCGCGCTATTGCAAGTTGCTATGTACATTGATGAGGACATAAAAAATAAAGCAAAAGAAAAACTTAAAGATTGGTTTGGCGATCACGTCGACACATCAGATATTGACAAAAAGCTTGTTTAAAGGATTTTTAGCGGGAAATTGGGAGGAATAATAAGATGAATCGAAAAGCAGTTGTTGCTGGGGCGACCGGCTTGGTAGGAAAGGAGCTCGTAAAGCTTTTATTAAACAATCCGGCATATACAGCTGTTACGCTTATTGTCCGGCGGCCAACAGAGATTGCCCATCCAAAGCTGCAGGAGAAGATCGTCGATTTCGACCGATTGGAGCAATCCGATGTAGATTTGGCGGGAGCGGATGTGTTTTGCACTCTTGGAACGACGATTAAAAAAGCAGGCAGTCAAAAGGCTTTCCGCTTGGTAGACTATGAATATCCGCTGGCACTTGGCCGAATGGCAAAAGCCCAGGGGGCGAAGCAGTTCCTCATTATTACATCAATGGGAGCAAATCCTTCATCCCGGACATTTTACATTCGCGTGAAGGGAGAGGTTGAGAAGGAATTGCGTGAACTTGGTCTTTCCGCATTACATATTTTCCGGCCATCGCTTTTACTTGGTAACCGGGAGGAGTTTCGATTCGGAGAACGCATTTCGGCAGTCCTTTCTAGTATACTGTCACCGCTCTTCTTAGGAAAACTGAAAAAGTACAAGCCTGTACATGCGGAAACAGTAGCAGGTGCAATGCTTCGTATTGCGCAAAAAGGCATTTCAGGAATCCATGTATACGAATCAAACCAAATTGTACAAGCATAGCTAGCTTAGAGGTTTCCGGATATTTTTTTAGACAGTATAATCAGGGATGGGAGATGAGACAAATGAATAAAAAAGACATCGCTAATATCCGCAAGGAATTTAAATTGGACAATTATCGAATGAACATTCGTGAAATCTTCAATGTTTACGTTCAAAAAGAATCAGGAGAGATTTATCACCAAGTCAGCCAGCCATTTCAAATGTTAGAACAGGAAACGCAGGAATTGTTTTTGAAAAACTTTAAAAAAGTTTTGACAGGCCAACTTGATGCCAAATTGTTTGAGCTGAAGTTCACGCGTGATGTGGAAGACAGCACACAATCATTCCTCTACGAAGGATTGCAGGCGGACTCGGAAGACTGGCAAGAATACATGCTGGAAATTGTCACAAAAATGTTTGCGCGTGGGGCTTATGAATTTGATACAGTTGTAACATTTATTCGGGCGGAATACCGAAAACAGACGAAGAAGCGGAACCAGGAGTCCGAAGTAGGCGGGGATGATGAGGTTTATTCCAGCGGAATTATCCTTTGCAGCCTCAATAAAACCGATCAACCGAAAAAGGCATTAATGTTTGATTATATCGAGAAAGAATTCAAATCCTATAACTTTGTGGATCCTATTATTAATTTAGACTCCCCATTATCGGGTTTTCTGTTCCCTGCTTTTAATGACAATGCAGCAGATGTGAATCATATTCTTTACTGTGCTGGGAAAGCAAATCAACCTGATTTCACATTTATTGAAGAGGTTCTCAATTGTGAAGACATCATTACGGCTCAGGAAGATAAGGACAGTTTTGATCAGGTCTTAAAAGAAGTAATAGGAGACGAAGTAGATTCCGCCGTTATTTCAAATGTTTACGAGGAAATCGATAGGGTAGTACAAGAGAATATAGAAAACGAGGAAAGTGAAATTCCTACATTAGACTATCGGGACATCGAACGGATCTTAACAGTCAGCGGTGTCGAAAATATCGATACGGCCAAAGTGGAACATGCTTTCAAAAGTGTCGTAGCGGACGAAAAACATGAATTCAAAGCGAGCAGTTTAGTTCCAAAAACTATAAAAATCAGCACCAAGGTTGCTGAGGTAACCATCAACCCGAAAGACTTGAAAAATGTCAAATATATCACCTTCGAAGGAAAACGATGCTTATTGCTCGAAGTTGATGAAGAGGTGGTCGTGGAAGGATTTCGATTGGAATCGACGACACTCTAGTTGGATTGGAAAGATTATACACAATAAAAAAACTGCTGGGAGAAGAATCCCAGCAGTTTTTGAAAATTATGTATATATGTATAGGAGGAAATATCATGAAAAACAAGATAAAAGAAAAGATGCTGAAAGGTGAAAAAACTTTGGGCACTTTTCATGTAATGGGAAGTGCTGCTGCTGTTGAGTGTTTAGGATATGCAGGACTTGATTATGTGGTCGTCGATTCAGAACACGGACCATTCGATGTGGAAAGTGTTCAAACGTACATACGTGCAGCTAAATTGGCCGGTATTACTCCGCTTGTTCGGGTTAAAGACGGACATCGAAACTCTATTCTAAAGATGCTGGATGTAGGTGCAATGGGCTTAATCATTCCTAACGTACAATCTGTTGAAGATGTAAAAGACATCATAAAATACGGAAAATATTTTCCAATCGGTGAACGCGGCATTGCTCCAACCAGCGGCAGCTCATTCTGGTATACAAACTATGCTTCACAAGGATTGGGCCATTATTTCGAAGTCAGCAACAACGAAACCTTAATCATCCCACAATGTGAAACACTTGGCTGCTTGGAAAGTATTGATGAAATCGTAGGCCTTAATGGTGTAGACGGGATCTTTGTAGGACCGTTTGATCTGTCAACTGCCTTGGGTAAGCCAGGACAATTTGGAGCAGCGGAGGTAAAAGAGGCTATTAAAAAAATCCTTGATGCCTGCAAAAAAGCAGGTAAATTTGCCTTTATCTTTGCTGGAACTGAACCGGATATTCAGAAAAATTTTGAAATGGGATTCGATTCCGTTGCCTATAGTATGGATGCAATCGTCTTAACAGAAGCCTTTAAGAAAATTATCGCGAACACAAAATAGAAATTATAAATCTGGATGAAGATGAAGGCTACAAAGGGGCTTATAGCCCTTTTTCTTTTTATTTGACATGAAACGGGTTTCATAATTTAGACTTATAAATGAATTGAAGCAAACGGTTGTGAATACAAATATTTGGGAATGTTACAAAGAAACGAACTTTTTAATATTATATTTTGAAAGTGGGACAGAATGTGAAACAAAGCGTGATTTTTTTCGATATAGACGGAACGCTGCTTGACTCAAAAAAAGAGCTTCCTGCAGCAACCAAAGAGGCTGTTTTTGAATTAAAGGAACTGGGACATGTTGTCGCAATTGCTACCGGACGGGCTCCTTTTATGTTTGAAGATTTGCGAGAAGAATTGGATATCAACACATTTGTCAGCTACAACGGACAATATGTTGTGTTAAACGGGGAAGTTTTATATACCAATCCACTGAATACGACTTCATTGGAAAAACTAACGGAAACGGCGCTTATAAATAATCATCCCGTTGTCTTCATGGACCATGAGGATATGAAAGCCAATGTGCCGGACCATGCCTACATTAATGAAAGCATTGGAACATTAAAAATTGATCGAACTCCTACGCACGACCCGCACTATTACAAAGGGCGAGACTTGTTTCAAACGCTCCTGTTTTGTACGGAAGGTGAAGAAAAGCAATACGAACGGGATTTCAATGACTTTGATTTTATAAGATGGCATCCTCTCGCTGTTGATGTTCTTCCAAAGGGAGGGTCAAAAGCAAAAGGAATTGAAAGGATCGCTGAAAAACTAGGAATTCCTCCGGAACGGCAATTTGCCTTTGGCGATGCACTGAATGATATGGAAATGCTCACAACCGTAGAGAATAGCGTGGCAATGGGGAATGCAGAAGAAAAGGTAAAAAAAGCCGCAAAATATGTAACCAAATCCGTTGATGACAATGGAATTTTCCACGGCCTGAAAATGGTCGGGTTACTATAAAGGAATGGCAATCTAAAGAAAAGAAAAGAAACAATTTCTAAACTAGCGATTAGAAATTGTTTCTTTTTTTTATTTATCAGGAAAGTATAAATTCAACTACGCCTCATGAACCGTCCTAACGGACTCGCCAATCGGCGAGTTTTTATTTAATGTAACCTCCTGTTCATCGTCAGTTCACACAGCGATTATAAACTAAGGATGTCATTAAGGAATTGGAGGTATGAACATGAACATTGCTTGGAAAGAAATGAAGAAAAATAAAGCACGGTTTTTGATATTAGGATCAATCATTTTTCTCGTCAGCTTACTCACGTTTATTATATCTGGTTTGGCCAATGGATTATCACAAGACAATGCAGCATTAATTAAAAATCTGCCCGATGGAACATTTTATATGACCAAAGAGGCAGATAAAAACTATAACCTTTCAAGAATAAATCACAGTATCCAAGAAAAAGTTTTAAACAAGCAAAAAAACGCTGCAGCTATTTCTATTCAAATGGGATTTTTGAATGACAGTGATGGGAAGCAGCGAAGCGTTGCCTTTGTTACATCGACTGATTCAAGGCTGTTTAAAAATGTGAAAAAGGGAGAAATCATCCTGGACAAGTCGATGAAAGAAGATGGTATTAAAATAGGCGAAACTTTTACTAACAATCAGTATAATGGCAAGTTTGTTGTTAAAGGCTTTGTGGACAACGAAAAATTCAGCCATGCACCAGTTGCCTTTATCAATATGGAGGACTACAAGGAAATGTACCGGGTTAACGATATGCAATTGATCTTTATACCTGGAGGGGATGGAGCACAATTCGCAGGCTTACAAGCTTTTTCTAACAATCAGTTTCTGAGCACGATTTCGAGTTATAAAGCGGAACAGATGTCCCTTAATATGATCATCTGGTTTTTGGTAGTCATTAGCGGCATGTTGTTTGCCATTTTTTTCTACATGATGAACGTTCAAAAAATCGGATTGTACGGAATTCTTAAAGCCATTGGTGTCAAAACGAGTGCGTTGTTTAAAATGATGTGGACTCAAATGGTTTTTATAACAGCCATTTCGCTTAGTTTATCTGTTGCTTTAAGCCAAATATTTAATATGGCGGCACCTAAAGGATTGCCTTTTCATCTAACCCTTGAAACAACCGTACAATTGTCCATCATTTACCTATTGATTGGCTTTATTGGGGCTACACTATCGGGTATACAAATAAAAAAAGTCGAGCCATTGCAGGCGATTCAACAAGGAGAGATATAATATGACTATATTTACAATTGATGAAGTACGGAAAACTTTTTCAAGCGGTGAAATTAATGAGGAAATCCTGAAGGGAATTAACCTTTCTTTAAAAGAAGGTGAGGTAACCGCCTTAGTGGGTGCGTCAGGCTCCGGTAAAAGCACACTCCTTACGATAGCGGCAGGACTCCAGCCGGCATCAGACGGGCAAGTAATATTTGAAGGGCAAAATATAACTACGATGAGTTCAGAGCAGGTGCGAAAAATCCGAGCTAATCATTTCGGGTTCGTGTTTCAATTTGCCCATTTGGTACCCTTTCTGACCGTAGAAGAACAGTTGATGCTAATGCTGAATGTATCGGAATCTAAACTAAAGAAACGTGAGCAAAAAAAGGAAATTGCTAAGATCTTAAAATTAGTTGAAATGGATCATCGGAAAAATGCCTACCCAGCTTCTTTATCCGGTGGGGAAAGACAGCGGGTTGCCATTGCCCGGGCCATAATCCATAAACCAAAAGTCCTTTTTGCAGATGAACCCACTGCCAGTTTAGATTCAAAAAGGTCTAAAGATGTGATGACGTTAATCAGCAATTTAACAAAAACGCTTAACATAACAACCTTAATGGTGACTCATGATGAGGAAATGCTGTCATTTGCTGACCGTATTATTAAAATGAGTGATGGACAGATTTTACCAAGTGCAGTTTAATTTTTACAGATAGAAAAAATAGGAGAACCATGAATGCCAAATATTTTAATTGTTGACGATGATCTCAATATATTAAAGCTATTAAATATTCACTTAACTGAACAGGGCTATACGGTATTCCAGGCGAAGAACGGAATGGAAGCATTGGAGATGCTGAAAAAGGATGCTTGTGATTTAGCAGTAGTGGATGTAATGATGCCATTTATGGATGGCTATGAATTAACAAAAGAGATTCGTAGAGATAACGACATTCCAGTTATTCTTTTGACGGCAAAAAATCAAATCGAAGATAAAGAGCAGGGATTTAAAGCCGGAACAGATGATTATCTCGTTAAGCCCTTTGAACCCAGGGAGTTAACATACCGTATTAAAGCGTTGTTAAGGCGATATGATCATCAAATAGATGAATCGATCCTCAGAGTTGGCAGTACAACAATCAACAAAAAGAGCTATGAAGTTCAGAGTGGGAACCGAACATTACTCTTGCCTTTAAAGGAATTTGAACTTTTATATTATCTTGCATCTAATCCTAAGCAAGTTTTTTCCAGAGAACACCTAATTGAACAAATCTGGGGCTTGGATTATGAAGGGGATGCGCGAACCGTAGATGTTCATATAAAAAGATTGCGAGAACGGTTTTCTAAGCTGACGAATGACTTCCAAATAAAAACAATCCGTGGTATCGGATATCTATTGGAGGTCCAACATTAATGAAAACACTTTATGTAAAATTTATCGTAATTACGATTGGAATGATGTTGATAAGCTTTATCTTAGCTTTTGTCATCTCCAATATCTATTACCAGCAAAAATTGAAGCCTTATAACGACGATAAAAACACAAAGGTGGCATTAGATATTGCTGCCTTTGCTGAGGGGCATCCTGAAATTAGCCTGACAGAGTATCTAAAAAGCATCACTAAAGTCGGTTATCAAATTTACCTTGTAGATAAGGATGGAAACCGAACCTTTTTTGGTGATCCTTTTCGGGATAAAAGTCTTCCCGTTTCCATTCAACAGGATGTATTAAAGGGAGATATTTTTCACGGGATGCTTCATTTTCCACAGGAAACATTTGTTACAGGCTTTTTTGCTGATGAACTAAAGAATACGATCGGTGTTCCATTGCAACATAAAGGAAGAAGCTATGCTCTTTTTATTAGGCCGGATATTAAGTTCCTTTTCAACGAGATGCACATTTTATTTGGTTGGATCCTTGTACTGGCCATTACTTTGACCATCGTGATGGTCCTAATTAATACAAAATATTTAGTGAAGCCAATTTCTAACCTGACAAAAGCCACAAAATCACTGGCAAACGGCGATTTTAATGTGGAATTGGATAGTACACGCCATGATGAGTTAGGGGAACTTTCCGAGAGTTTTTCGCGGATGGCGAGAAAATTAGCACAAATGGAAGACATGAGAAAGGAATTTATCTCGAATATTTCACATGATATCCAGTCGCCGCTTTCCAATATTAAAGGATATACGAACCTATTAGAAAATCAATCGTTAAGTAAAGAAGAAAGAGAACAATATTTATCCATCATTAATGGTGAAATTAGCAGGCTTTCCACCTTAACAAAGCAATTATTGCTTCTCGCCTCGCTAGATCGAAATGAGGAAATTTTAAGGGAAAATCCATTTAATGTTGGCGCGCAAATCAAGGAATTGGTGCGAAATCATCAATGGGCAATAAATGAAAAAGAGATAATGCTAAGCTATTCCCTGCCGGATATCGAGATTGTCGGGGACCCCTCCATGCTGAATACAGTCTGGGATAACCTTCTGTCCAATGCCATGAAATATAATCGACCAAATGGGACTATTGATATTTCCATTGAAAAAAGAGGACAATCCGTTTACGTGACTTTTGAGGATACAGGAATAGGGATGAATAATTTGGAATTAGAAAGGATATTTGACCGCTTTTATCGGGCAGACAAGGCACGGACACGAACCATTGAAGGGACAGGGCTCGGTTTATCCATTGTTAAGACAATTATCGACCTGCATGGTGGTCACATTGATGTAAGAAGTAAAGAAAATGAAGGGACTACTTTTATAGTTGAATTACCGGTTGATTTAAAAAGAGAATAGCTGACTAAAAGTAGCTATCCTCTAAATGTTAGAACGTCTGAATAATCTTTCTTGCTGAATCTATTCCGTTTTCAATGCAATCAGGGATTCCCACGCCATAGTAAGAACAACCGGCAAGGATAACCCCCGGGTAAGCGGCTGCCATTTTGCTTTCGAGTGCTTCGACACTTTTAGGATGGGTAATCAAATAATTTGGCATTTGCTCGGTCCATTTGGTGATTTCACTGTCAGCAGGCTTGGCGGTAATGCCAAGGGCTTTGTTAATATCGCCAAGCGCAACATTGAGTAGCTCTTCTTGGTCCATTTCCTTTAATGTAGCGAAGGAAGGGTGGCTGCTTTTATAAAACAATCTGACAAGCAGGTTCCCTGATTTTGATGTATGCTCCCATTTCCGACTTGTCCAAGTGCAGGCGTTGCAGGACAACTCATCTGTATTCGCGGCGATAAACCCTGTTCCATCAGCAGGTAGGACACTGTCAGGCACGTCAAAGCCGACATACACACTAATCAATGAGCTGTTTTTCAACCCAGCGAAATCTTGTGACAGGTTCGGGTCAGTGATTAAGGATTCAGCAGCCGTATGAGGAATACTAAGGATAACGTAATCCGCATCGATGATTTCCTGATTGTTTAGAACCACTTGGTAATTGCTGCCTTCTTTTTCTATTTTCGTGACATTTGTATTTAGTAAAATTTCCGCTTCATCAAGCTTTTCCTCAAACGCATCTATAAGCGAGCCTAAGCCATTTTGAAAAGAAAGAAACTTCCTTTCTCCGCCTTTAAATTTCTCCTTATTGGCTTCAAGGCCCTTGATGATACTTCCGTATTTTTCTTTATAATCGATTAAATAGGGAAGGGTAGAGGCGATAGTTAAGTCACTAAGCTTTCCGGAATAGACACCGGATAGGACAGGGGCAATTTGTTTTTCAACCAATTCCTTTCCAAGAAAATGCTCCAGAAAAGAACCGATAGAGTCATTCTTGGTGAACGTTTCATCTTTTGTATAAAAATCCTTCAGTGCCGCCACTTTTCCTTCGGCAGAAACGAGTGTGCTTTTTGCAAGCGATTCAATACTTGCGGGAATACCGAAAACAGCATCATCCGGAATGGGCTTTAATTCTCCATCAATGTATATATAGGAACGACCTGTTGCATTGTAAACAACTTGCTTTTCTAAACCTAGTTCTTCAATTAAAGGCATTGTCTCCATTTTCCGGGAGACAATGGAATCTGCACCCGCTTCCATTACGAATCCATTTTGGTTGACGGTTCGGATTTTCCCGCCAAGGTGCTGGGACGCTTCAGCCAATACCAGCCTCAGGTCTGATCCGTTTGTCTTCTTCCATTTTTGCAATTCATACATGGCTGATAGTCCCGTAATACCGCCGCCAATCACTACGACTGTTTTCACTGCTGCCACCTCTTAAATATTTCATACTTCGTCACTTTTTTAAGTTTACCATACCTCGGTAAAAAACATTTATATGCTCAATGGTTTTTTGTAGGATGGCAACGGTTTAAAAACGCTCTGATTTTTCCGGATATTATTAGCTAAATTACAACAATCTAGAAATAATGATTGGGGATATTCCGATAACACAATTTCGTTTTATAAAGGGGTTCATTATTATGGTAGAGTTTTTTCAAGAATTTAACCCTATAACTCAAGCATTCATAGCTACTCTATTTACCTGGGGAATGACTGCAATTGGAGCAGCCCTGGTTTTTGCCACGAAAACAATCAACCAGAGGTTAATGGATAGTATGTTAGGATTTGCGGGCGGTGTCATGATTGCGGCCAGCTATTGGTCATTGCTGGCTCCGGCCATCGAAATGTCGGGAAATAATCCTATAGGGACTTGGTTTCCGGCAGCCTTTGGATTTTTAATAGGAGGCATTTTTTTATGGGGCATCGATAAGATTTTACCCCATCTTCATCCGAATGAGCCGATTGGTAAAGCGGAAGGATATCATCCGAAAGGGAGAAAAAGAAGTACATTGTTGGTACTCGCTATCACATTACATAATATCCCAGAGGGGCTGGCAGTCGGGATTGCATTCGGTGCACTTGCAAATGGAGGAACCGAAGCGTCTTTAGCCGGAGCTTTGACGCTGGCCCTTGGTATCGGTATTCAAAACTTTCCTGAAGGCGTTGCGGTTTCCATGCCATTAAGAAGAGAAGGAATGTCCCGTAGAAAGAGCTTCTTATACGGTCAATTTTCGGGTATGGTTGAACCGATAGCTGCTCTCATTGGTGCATTTGCTGTCGCATTTATTGAAACGTTATTACCCTATGCATTGAGTTTTGCGGCTGGGGCCATGATCTTTGTGGTGACGGAAGAAGTGATTCCAGGTTCGCAAGAAAATGGCAATAAAGATCTGGCTTCCATGAGTTTAATGGTTGGTTTCGTGTTGATGATGATTCTAGATGTGGCATTAGGTTAAAACTTATAAGAGAATTTTTGGGATTCATCAACCGGGTGTGAATGAAAAATAGGTTGCAATCAAAATATGTCAAGCAAGTTGACATTTAATAACGGAATTTTGTATAGTAAGTGGCGAAGAAGATGATTGGAGTGAATCGTTTGAGTTCCGCCTCTGGATTACAAAATTTAGACCTTATAGATTTATTAAGCGAGCGTCATACTTTGGTCAGAAGAATTTCGGAGAAAGCATGGAATGATCAAAGTGATATATATATTTCAAATTCTGAGTGGTATATCATGGCCAGAATTTATAAAAAGAGGCCTACCATCTCGTATGTTACAAAAAACGTAGACATTTCCCGTCAGGCGATCCATAAATTTATGAAAAACCTTGCTGCAAAGGGATTAGTGGAAATCAGCAATGCAGAAAACAACAGAAAAGAGAAGTGCATCCAGTTAACAGCCTTAGGTGAAGAATGCTACGAAAAAAACGCGGCTCTTAAAGAACAGTTTGAGAATAAAATTGCAGAAAAAATAGGTGCAGAGCAACTAAAAATTCTTAAGGCACTATTAAAGTTAGATTGGGGAATAGAATAATCATTGCTAGTCTAAAGAGAAACCTCCTCTTGTTAATACAAGAGGAGGTTTCTCTTTCGTTGAAAATAACTAATTATTTTCAGTTATTAAATCAATGATCATTTCATTTATTTCTCCAGAAGTCGTATCAAGAGAAATAGCTAATTCTTTAAATAGGATACTTTGTATTGTGTCCAAAAGTTTACGGTCTTGTTCATAAAGCTTTCTTCCGCGTAATTCGACATCAATTTTTTGCCTCATAAGCGTATTTACCAATTTGGCAATTTCTTTTCGATCACCTGAATTTACAATATTCGAATATAACTGGTGACGGATGTTAGGTTTGTCATTCCATTTTACCCCAGGATATTTAAAGGACTCAATTATTTCATTTGCTTCCTCACTATCAGGAAGTTCATGCATAACTACTTTACTATTATGAACTGGAGTACTTATTGTTAATTGATTATTGCCTTCCGTAGGATGTAATACATAATACAGGCTTGTTTTACCAGATACTGTTTTTTCACAAATATCATCAATTTTGCATATGCCATGTACGGAATAGATGACCATATCTCCAATACTAAACATTTGATCACTCCAATTCAAATTGATGTCAACTAAGTTGATAATAACATAATACCATTTAAAAATTTTTTTGTCAACTTGGTTGACGTTAGAAAAAATTTCTTGATATAGTTAGCTGGTCCGTTAGTATGTGGGGGTGTGCAGCGGGATTGGAATACAAGCTGATTGGAATGATTGAAATTAATCGGCTGACTTTGATAGCAAAATTAGTTCCTGGATTGTTACCTAAAATCGGTAAGTCATATTGTATTGATTGGTAATATTATTTTCGCAGTCGCCATTTCGGCCGCAACACCTGCATGGCAAATTGTCATGGCATTTATGGTTTTATTCTTTGGGTTAACGATGGTAACAATTCCATCACAAACAAATGGACTTAATGCATTGCCGCGTGAGTTTTATGCAGATGGCTCTGCTGCTATGAATACACTCAATCAAGTAGCTGGTGCATCAGGTACAGCGATTGCCATTACGCTGCTTACTGCTGGTCAAACTGGCTTCGTTAGCGATGTTCCAGATGCCTCACAAGTGGAAATATTAGCGGCTGGTGTAAAATATGCCTTCTACTTTGTTACAGGAATTTCAGTTGTTACGTTAATCTGTTCTTTCTTTGTCAATAAACCAAGCGAAGTTAAGGCACAGTCTCAAATTGCGGTGAAATCAACAGCAATTGTCCGCAACTAGCAAAAGCTAAATTTTTTTAGAAACCATTCGTAAAAGTGTTTTTTACGAATGGTTTCATTTTTTATAGGCAATGTTAAGGATGATTTTATTAGAAAGAGTAATTATAAGAAGAAGTAGCTGCTGTAAGGTTCTTACTATAGAAACAATTGATAACATAAATATCAGTCAAGGAGATCATAAATGTGAACGCGATTAATACTTCGAGAGATGTAGCTGAAGAAAAACAAGAAACGGTCATGAATAAAATATTAGGAGTAATCAGTGGAAGTTTTGCGCCTATTCTAGGGGTTCTTGCTGGATCTGGACTAATTTCAGCTTTATTATCAATTCTAATGACATTAGGGTGGATATCTCCTAAAAGCGGAACCTTTGCCATTCTTTCTGCAGCTGGACATGCTATTTTTTACTTCTTCCCAGTTTTTCTCGGCATTACATTAGCAACAAAGCTTGGAGCTAATGGCTATGTCGGCGGTGCAATCGGTGCTGCACTTTTGGAACCCCATTATACGGATTTAGTTGCATCAAAAGCTCAAAACGTAGATTTCTTAGGGATTCCGGTTATATTAGCAAACTATTCCTCAACCGTTTTTCCAATATTAATTGCTGTTTCCATATACGCAGTATTAGATAAGTTTTTGAAAAAAGTAATATATAAAGACTTACATATGTTTTTGAATCCACTTATTTCTTTAGCTATAATCGTTCCCTTAACCGTACTTGTTTTTGGCCCTTTTGGTACATATGTGGGAGGGGGCTTAGCATTTGTGATCAAATTTTTAAGTGCAAAAAGCGGCATTTTGACAGGAGCAGTTCTGGGGGCTGCATGGTCATTCTTGACCATATTAGGTCTTCACTGGGCAGTTGTTCCAATCATGATTGCGAATCTGGCAACTGGCGGTGACCCGATTAGCCCGATGGTAGCAGCAGCTCCATTTGCCCAAATCGGGATGGGTCTTGGGGTTCTCTTAAAAACTAGGGATCGGGACTTGAAAACACTAGCCGGTTCAGGGCTTATTCCTAGTGCCTTAGCTGGTACAACTGAAATCATTACATACGGCATTCTAGTGCGTTACAAACGAACGATGGTGATTGTGGCAATTGCAGGAGCAATTGGTGGAGCGATTAATGGGGCATTTGGTGTAAAAGGGACTGCCTTTGCTCTCCCAAGTTTCTTGTCTATTCCTGTCTTTACACCAATTGGACTCTATTTAATTGGGACTATTGTGGCGTTAATACTTGCACTGGTTCTTACATTAGTGATTGGCTATGAAGGAAAGAATAACGCGGTAGCTTCTAAAACTGTTAAAGAATTTGGCTTAGCGGATGTAAAGAGAGAAATCATTTTAAGTCCGTTAAGCGGAGAAATTATTCCTTTAAGCAAATTGGAAGATCCGTTGTTTTCAACTGAAATGGTAGGAAAAGGGATTGCGATTGAACCATCCAAGGGTGAGGTGGTTTCCCCGGTGGATGGTATGGTTACCACTCTTTTTCCAACTGATCATGCTATAGGGATTACATCAGAAGATGGGGCTGAAATCTTAATTTATGTTGGGGTGGATACCATTAATCTGAACGGACAATTTTTTACTGCGCATGTAAAACAATGGGATACCGTTAAAAAGGGAGACTTGCTGATTCAATTTGACATTGAAAGAATTAAAGCAGCTGGCTACGATGTTAAAACTCCGGTAGTCATTACCAATTCCGGTCAATATTTAGATGTGATTCCAACTAAAGACGTGAGTGTCGAAATGAAAGATGAATTAATCAGACTTATTGTATAACATAGAAGGTGAGGGATCGTTCCTCACCTTTTCCTCGGGTTGAAATAATTTATAATGATAGTAATAAACAGATAACGAAAAATTAAATTTTAAAGGGCCTGTCTACTACCCGCATTAAAGGTGCTAGCGGACAGGTCCTTTTTTATGTCATGGTGTCGAAATTTTTGTCATATTTTTCTACATAAAATTACAATTACATTACAAATCCGACAGTTTCATTGTTTTTAGTCTAATGGGAATATAAACTAATAATAGATTAAGAAATTGAAATAATAATAGGAAGCTAGAGGAGATTTGTGATGATAAGAAAACTATTTACATATACAGTATCGGCTGTCGTCCTCGCATCTTTGATACAAGCAACACCTGCTTTTGCAGAACCAGGAAATGTCACACAAAGCCAAATTAATGCGACTCAAGGGCATGTCGATGACCTTGAAACACAAGTTCAACAATTAGATAACCGAATTAACTTAGCGATAGAGAATAGTCAAAAATTGAACGACCAAATTCAAATTCAACAAGGGGAAATCGAAAAATCCAAGGTTGAAATTGAAAAAGCAAAAAATGACTTGGAAGCTTACAAACAGGCTTACTCCGAGCGGTTAAAAAGCATTCAGGCAGAGGGTAAAATCTCCGTCGCCGCATACGCAGAAGTTTTGCTTTCATCTAATAATCTATCTGAGTTTTTAACACGCTTTTCAGCGATTTCGCAAATTATTCAAAATGACACGGACAAACTGAACGGGTTAAAGGAAAAACAGCAAGCATTAACAGATGCAGAAGATAAACTGCAAAATGAGTTAGCTAACTTAAAAAAGAGCCAGGTAGCATTAGCTGCTGAACAGAAACAGATTGAAGAAGATAAAGCTGCAGTTGGGCAGGCATTGGCGGCAGCCCAAACCCAATTACAAGACCAACAGGACCAATTCGCTGCTCAACAAGAGGCAGAGCGTCAGGCTCAAATAGCAGCAAGGGAAGAGGCAGAGCGTCAAGCACGCTTGGCTCAGCAGCAACAGCCACAGGTGCAGCAGTCTTCCGTCAAAACTGCTTCAAACCCAGCGCCAGCGCCAACGGTTGCCGCTGCCAGTCCATCTGATCCCGATGCGGCAAATAAGGTTATTTCTTATGCAAAACAATTCTTAGGCGTTCCTTACGTTTGGGGCGGTTCAACACCAAGCGGATTTGATTGTTCTGGATTCACATCGTACGTGTTCAGAAATGCAGTAGGGATCAATCTTCCGCGAGTGTCCAGTTCCCAGCAGGGGGTTGGAACGAGAATCTCACCAAGCCAAGTGCAGCCAGGTGATTTAGTATTTAGGGGTAACCCTGCTTATCATGTCGGTATTTATATTGGAGGCGGCCAGTATATCCATGCGCCGCAAACAGGTGATGTGGTGAAGATTGCATCTTACGACCCGTCTAAATTCTCAAGTGCATCTAGAGTATTGCGCTAAAAGAAGTATACAATAGCAATGGTGAAAATATGGAGAAAAAACGCTTAGAGTAATTCTGCTCTTGGCGTTTTTTTATTATAGTAAGTTCCAAATATTTGTTTGTTTAATAAATTAATTATTGATTTACTGAAAATGGATATGCTAGGATAATAGTATAAATGTAAACGATACCAAGTGACTATGGTTAAGTATCTTGGACAAATGCTATGAATAGACAAGGATGCCTGATTATTTGGCATCCTTTCTCTAATAAACTGCAGTTTAATATTTTTTTAAAGGGATGATATCAAATGAAAAAGGTTCGTTGGGGTATTTTAAGTACTGCAAAAATTGCCCAAAGAGAGTTAATCCCTGCATTTGGCCGAGCGCAAAATGCGGAAGTGGCGGCTATCGCCAGTGGCAGTGGAAAAGCGGAGGAAGTAGCGGCGAAGTTTAACATTCCAAAAAGCTACGGCAGCTACGAGGAACTTCTTCAAGACCCCGAGATCGATGCTGTTTATATTCCACTGCCTAATCATTTACATAAACAATGGACGATGGAAGCGGCAAAGCATGGCAAGCATGTTCTTTGCGAAAAACCAGCGTCGATAACTCCTGATGAAACAAGGGAAATGGCGGAGTTTTGCCGGGAGAAAAATGTGAAATTTATGGAAGCCTTTATGTATCAGTTTCATCCGCAGCATGAACGGGTCCGGGAAATTATTGCCTCAGGTGAAATCGGTGAAGTGAAATACATGCGTGCTAGCTTTTCATTTTTACTTGCCCAGCGGGAAGGGAATATCAAAATGGATAAGCAAAAAGGCGGCGGAAGTATTTATGATGTGGGCTGCTACTGTGTCCATGCGATTCGCAATGTATTGCAAACAGAACCTGTCGAAGTCCATGTTCATGCCAACATCGACCCGGATCATCAGGTCGATACTTCAGCATTTGTCTACATGAAACTAGAAAATGGAATGACTGGTTATTTTGATTGCAGCTTTGATATGACATTTAGAGCTGAGTATGAAATTATCGGAACGGAAGGGAAAATTCAAGTCCCACGAGCATTCCGCCCAGACCATCAAGGTGGGGAAGGCCAAGTCATTATTCAGAAGGAATTCGTTAAAAGAGAAGAAAAAATTACCGGCGATATTTATAAATTAGAGGTCGAACATATTTCAAACGTCATTTTAGAGGATGGTGAACCATCCTACACCGCAGAAAATTCAATCAATAACACAAGGGCAATACAGGCTTGTTATGAATCCATTAAAACCGGTCAGATTGTACAATTGACTTAATCCCAGAAATCTAAAGCCGAGAGATGTTCTCGGCTTTTATTTATTAAGTTTATAATTTGTAATATCGGCGAAGTAAGTAAGAAACCCATTTACAATGAGGATGATTTCGAATATTTTCAATTAATCCCTTCACTATTGCATGACTAAAAGATTGTTCTCCTAACTGCTGCTTTAACAGAATCAATGATTCTTTCTCAATTGGCTCTTCTATTTCTGCGATTTTTTGTTCAAGAGTGTCTAGGATTTGTTCCTTCGTTATTTCTTCATTCATGGGCTCCATCATGTGGTGAAGCTCCATAGAAACAAATGGCACGGTGGCGTTGTTAGCCAGCAAATTTGTTTTTTCCACAAGGGAGTCAGCCAGTAACTTCAAATCTACTGGAATGCTGTAGAAAACAAATAAATGAGAATACATATTCATAAAGCTTTTTATCGAATACATTAAGTCATATTTTATCTCTTGGACTCTGCCCCCGTATAAACGTTCAATCATCGAAAGGATAGTGTCCTCTAATAATTTGTCATAAGATCTCATTTTTTGAATGAGCTCTTTATTCAGTGTTTGCGACTGCTCCTTCATGAGTACCTTGGCAAAGTCAGAATGCTTGTGAAAAGACTGATAAATTGAATAATAAAATTCGTATAAAAGCTGCTCATCGTTAGTATCTCTGACTATGCGGTCAATGTCGGTAACAACCTGCATCATAAACTGGTCGATTAAAGCAATAATCAATTCGTCCTTTGACTTAAAAGACAGATAAAAAGCTCCTTTAGATATACCGCAATGCTCAGTAACTTGCTGTACCGAAGTGGCCTCAAACCCTTGCTCCGCAAAAAGCTCCAGCGCTTTTTCCATAATTAATTGTTTCTTGATCATCTATTGACCTCGCTCCTATGGTCTTTCATTGACAAATGACTGATTGGTCATTATTATAAGGAATTGAGTTCATTAAGTCAATTTAGGGCAGGTGTAATAGTGAAAGGGTTAGTCAATTTTGTCTTGAGAAATAAATTAGCAGTTTGGTTATTGACTATCATCATTACGGTATCTGGTATTTATTCAGGTATACGAATGAAAACCGAGATGATTCCCGATATTTCCATTCCGTACTTAATGGTAACGGACGTTTATCCTGGTGCCACCCCAGAACGTGTCATGAAGGACATCTCCATGCCAATTGAAAAAGCGGCGGAGGGCCTTGATCACGTTAAAGCCGTTTATTCCAATTCCTATTCAAATATGGCGAGCATCCAGGTGGAATACGAATATGGTATCGATATGGATGAGGCAAAGCGCGAATTAAAATCGGCATTGGATTCTTTGAAATTGCCGGAAGGGGCGCAGAAACCAACGACAACTGCGATCAGCATGAATATGATGCCTGTCGTTGCGCTAAGTGTCAGCAGTTCAAAAGAGGATATTGTTGAGCTTACATCAACCGTTGAGGAAAGCTTGGTTCCTAAAATCGAGAAACTTGATGGTGTAGCATCTGCAACCATTACCGGTCAGCATATTGATGAAGTTGACCTTACCTACAATAAGGCTAAAATGGCTGAGTTAGGTTTAACAGAAGATAAAGTAAAGCAAATGATTCAAGCAAGCAACATGGCCGTTTCCTTAGGACTTTACCAGTTTAAAGAAGGGGAGCAGGCTGTTGCGATTGATGGAAAGTTCATGACTGTGGATGAACTAAATAATATGCTAATTCCTGTTACACCATCAGCTGCTAATCCATCACCGGTTGTGAAACTTGGCGATATTGCTGAGGTTAAAACAATCGGTAAGGTGCAATCGATTTCCCGAACAAACGGTAAAGACGCGATTGCTATTCAAATTGTCAAAGCTCAGCAGGCTAATACTGTTGAAGTTGTTAATAAGGTAAAGAAACTAATAAAAGATGAAAAGGCCAAATATGATGGGCTTACTATCGATGTAACCCTTGACCAAGGAAAACCAATTCAGGAATCTGTGAATACGATGGTAGAAAAGGCCGTATTTGGCGGGTTGATTGCAGTTCTAATCATCCTATTATTCTTGCGTGATTTTAAATCGACGATTATCTCTATCATTTCAATACCAGTTTCGATTCTCATGGCATTGTTGATTTTAAACTGGATGGATATCACCTTGAATATCATGACGCTCGGCGCGGTAACTGTCGCGATCGGCCGGGTGATCGATGACTCAATAGTAGTCGTCGAAAATATTTATCGACGCCTGCATCTAAAAGAAGAGAAGTTAACTGGGCGCGCCTTGGTCCGTGAAGCGACTATTGAAATGTTCAAGCCGATTATGTCCTCGACATTGGTAACGGTCGCTGTTTTTGCACCGCTGATTTTTGTTGGCGGTATGGTTGGCGAATTGTTTACACCATTCGCGTTAACGATGGCATTTTCACTCGGGGCTTCCTTGCTCATAGCAATTACCATCGTGCCGGCTCTTTCGCATTTCTTATTCAGGAAAAAGTTATACAGCGAGAAGACGGCCATCCGTCATAAAGATGCCGGGGAGCTCGCTGAATGGTATAAGTGGTTTTTGGAAAAAGCCCTTAACCACAAGGTCATTGCTTCTATTTTGGCCATTCTTTTATTAGCCGGGAGTTTGGCGTTAACGCCGTTAATCGGTTTTAGCTTCATGGGCAGCGAAGAAGACAAGGTCATGTACTTAACGTACACACCAAAAGCCGGTGAGCTTCACGAGCAGACATTGGAAAATGTAAAAGCGGTCGAAGAAAAAATGCTGAAACGTAAAGATATTGATATTGTGCAAATATCCATTACCGAAGAAGGCGACCCGCAGCGGGCCATGATGGGCGGGGGATCAAAAGGGGGCTTAATGTACCTGATTTTTGATCCGGATACGGAGAACTTCCCGTCCGTCAAGGAGAAGATTGAAAAGTATGTAACAGGTCTTGGACAATCAGGAACATGGAAGAGCCAGAACTTCTCAGCCATGTCAGGATCGACCAATGAAGTAAGCTATACGTTCTACAGTGAAAATTTAAATAAACTGAATGATTCAGTAAAAAAAGTCGAATCAGTTCTGAAGAAACATAAAGATTTAAAAGATGTGACTTCAACTGCCGAAGATGCTTATGTGGAGTATACCTTCCGAGTTGAACAAGCCCATCTGCTAAAGTATGGGCTAACAACTGGCCAGCTTGTGATGATGTTAAATCCACAGAAAACGAAGGATGTTTTAACAACTGTTGAAAAAGACGGGAAGGCATTAGATGTCATTGTACAACAGGAACAAACGGCCCAGCCGGAATCTATCGATGAGATGCTTTCTAAACAGGTACCGACGGCAGTGGGGGCAAATGTGCCGCTCTCTGAGTTAGTTACTGTCAAGAAGGGGACCACGATGAATACATTGGCGCGTAGTAAAGGTGAATACTATGCGACCGTTTCAGCAGCAATCAAAGGCAAAGACCTTTCGAAAGTAACCTCTAAGGTGGGAAAAGAAATAGATAAATTGGATCTCCCTAAGGGAGTGACCGTTGGCGTTGCCGGTGTCCAAGCAGATATGACGGAAACCTTTACCCAGCTAGGAGCGGCCATGGCAGCAGCGATTGCTATCGTCTACTTCATCCTTGTTGTTACTTTCCGTGAAGGCGTTGCACCGTTTGCCATCCTATTCTCACTGCCATTTGCAGTGATTGGTTCCTTTGTAGGTTTGTTAATTGCTGGGGAAACCATTTCCGTTTCAGTCATGATGGGGCTGTTGATGCTGATTGGTATCGTTGTTACGAACGCCATCGTTTTGGTGGACCGGATTATTCATATGGAACGCGATGGCTTGAGTATGAGGAAAGCTGTTTTGGAGGCCGGAGCGACACGTCTTCGCCCAATCCTCATGACCGCTATTGCTACCATTGGAGCGTTAATCCCATTGGCACTTGGTGAAGGTGGTGGAGGACTAATCTCGAAAGGTCTTGCCATTACTGTTATCGGCGGATTAGCAAGTTCAACGCTATTAACCTTAATCGTTGTTCCAATTGTGTATGAAGTGCTGTCTAAGTTATTTAAGAAAAATCGTAGAGAAATAGAAGAAAATTAAAAATCTGGGCCCTGCAAGATGGAGTGAGTATCTTGCGGGGTTTTTGTTTTTAGTTCATCCATCCGCATTCTTATCTAAGATTTTTTAACGTGATTCGTCACAATCATCCGGGGAGGTGAAATTTTGGCACACCAAGCAGACTTTTCCCAGCAGCCATTCATTTTGTGCATGATGATTCGAAAGTCAAAAGGGCGGTCAAGAACGGTGGCAAGCTCAATGCCCTGTTGGATGAGATATCTTTTTCCTGGAATCATTTTCTCTTTTACAGCGATTAAAGCTTGTTCAATAGTTTCATATTTTTCCAGCCTCATTTTGATAATGGACTTCATAAACGGGGCCGTCGATCTTTCTTAAACGAACAATTCCTGTTCCAACTCTTCCTTTATTGGGTTTAATAAACAGAGTAGGATAGGTATCTATCCTACTGATTACCCTTTGTTCCCTAAACCATTCAATAACCGGAACATCACAGGAATGTTGGTAAGAGTTGCTCCAAAACATGGCTACTTAACAAATGTAGGTTAAGGAGGAACATCATCCAGGATATATCCGTTCTTTCGCTGAATGTGGCTGAATGCTTGACTCATAATTTGCCTCACTTGGCTGACATGGGCCTAGACATAGGCCTTAAAAGAAGGGTTTCCATACTTTATAGAATGCAATTTTAGACCCCACAGATACATCTTTCTGGAGGCAGATTGGTTGATGAACGGCAATTAACTTATACAAGGCCAATAGGGTATGCGGGTTTTTTATTAGAAAAAAATAGAATGTATTGCTAAATAAAAAAAATTAGGGAACTATTTGTGGTTCCCTCATTTTTTATTTATTAGATCATTACCTCATCCCAACGCAATTCAGCCTCATTCTTTAAACTTGCAATATGCAGGGTTAGAGTACCTAAAATGGTCGGAAGGTCTCGATTCTTTATAGCTTCGAATAATGTTCTGTGGTCCTGATGCCTCTTTTTGGTGCTCTCTAATGATGTAGAATGAACAATTCTGGACAAGGAAACATGTGTGTTTAAAGAAGTATAAATTTCCAATACCTTTCTATTTCCAGCCCACTCAACTAACATCTTATGGAACTTCATGTCCAGTTTGCTATACATGTCAAAAGGGAAGGGGTTCACTTCAAGCAGTGAGTCCATCTCATGGACAATGTTCCCCCACTCGTTCACTTGCTCATCTGTAACAGTATTTGTTATGCGCTGTGCTGCCCATGTTTCAATCATTAAACGGGCATCAAGAATGTCAATAAAATCAGTAAAATTTACTTGCGTAACATATGTTCCTTTTCTTGGGATGATTTCAATCAGTCCATCATGAACAAGCTGATTGATGGCATCTTTTACAGGAGAACGGCTTACCCCAAACTCGTCCGCTAATTTATGAATATCCAGCTTTTCGCCAGGCAGATATTTTCGACCAATAATTTTACTACGTAAAACATCATAAACTTGTGTAGTCAAAAGTGAGGTTTCAATTGTTGACAAGTTCATACTCCTCCATTCATCAGTGGATTCAAATCTAAAAAATTCAAACAGAACTGAAATGTTACATATTAGATTAATATAATGAATAATAGATAACTTTTATTATAGAATTTTTTTCATAAAAAAGGAAGCTAATATATTTTGTATATTTAGTAAACAAAATGTAAAAAAATGTGTTGACGTAGGAGAGTTGGGGACTGTATCCTAGAGAAGTGATATGTAACATTTCACATATCACAATGAAATGTTGAATGATAGCGCAATCAATATTTTCAATTTTTCGACTCCGGGAGGGTGGGAAACATTTCTCCCATACTGTCTTAGCGGAACATTGAAGAGAAGAATTGTATCAACTTTTAAAGGAGAAAACATCATGAAAAGTATTGTTTGTGAAGAGCCCTTTAAATTTGTCATGAAGGATGCTGAGATTCCCACAATAAATGAGGGGGAGGCGTTAATCAGGATTCGCCGAATTGGGATTTGCGGAACTGATTTTCATGCGTACAGGGGCCGTCAGCCATTTTTTACATATCCTCGGATTTTGGGTCATGAACTATCCGGGGAAGTTGTTGAAGTGCCAACAAATGAAGCCGGTTTCAAAGTTGGCGATTATGTTGCCATCATTCCTTATTTGGAATGTGGAAAGTGTGTAGCCTGCCGCAGTGGTAAAACAAATTGCTGCACTGAATTAAAACTGTTCGGTGTACATATTGATGGTGGGATGCAGGAGTACTTGGCTGTTCCGATAAGTCATCTTATGAAAACAAATGAGATTACTTTGGAACAGGCTGCAACGGTGGAATGCCTTGGTATCGGTGCCCACGCAGTAAGACGTGCCGAGATCCAAAAGGGGGATCTTGCGGTAGTCATCGGTGCTGGTCCGATTGGATTAGGTGTCATGAAATTCGCTAAACTTGCTGGCGCTAAAGTCATTGCCGTGGATATGAATCAACAGCGTTTAGATTTTTGCCGTGAGTGGGCAGATGTGGATTTCACAGTGAACGCAAGTGATGATGCTTTAGAACAAATTAATGAAATAACAAATGGAGATATGGCAAATCTCGTCTTCGATGTAACTGGAAATGTGAATTCCATGAATAATTCGTACACATATGCATCAAGCGGCGGACGTTTGCTCTTTGTCGGACTGGTACAAGCCGACTTTACTTTGCCAGACCCAGAGTTTCATAGAAAGGAACTTACCTTATTATCTAGCCGGAATGCGACAAGAGAAGACCTTGAGTACGTTGCGAAAACGATCAAACAAGGGTACATTAATACAGATCAATTTATAACATCAAAAACATCATTTGGTGAAATCAATGACAAATTTGAAATGCTCATGGCACCTGAATCTAAAACAATCAAGGCCATGATCACTTTATAAAAAACAAATAAAGGGGAGAATATTGTTCATGAAAAAGTTAGGAATCATTTTAGCATTATTTCTTGCCATTGGTTCAATTTTAGGCGCTTGTGGCAAAAAAGAAGAACAGGCATCAACATCAAAAGAGGCTGACAGCAAAGACACGTCTTACACAATTAAAGTTGCTAACTATTATGCCCCAGACCATCCGCAAAACAAAGCATTGACTGAAAAATTCAAACCGCTTGTTGAAGAAAAATCTGGCGGATCATTAAAAGTTGAAATCTATGAAAACAACAAGCTTGGTGGCGAGAAAGATTTCTACACTGCTGTTCGTAACGGTACAGTTGAAATGGGACTTCCGGGTATGATCATGCAGGCCGACGTTCCGAAAATGGGAGCAATTGAATGGCCATTTTTACTTAGAGATTTCAAACATGCAAAAGCAGTATTAGATGGACCAGTAGGAAAAGAATTGACAGACGAGCTTGCAAGCAAACATGGTGTTCATCCGTTAGTATGGAGTGCAAATGGATTTAGAATGGTTTCTTCCAGCAAAAAGGTTGCTAGTATGGAAGATTTCAAAGGTCTAAGACTTCGAATGCCTAACACACCTGTATTTGTGCAATTAGGCCAATTATTAGGAGCCAACGTTTCCCCAATGCCGCTTTCAGAAGTATTTACGGCGCTTGAAGGAAAAGTAGTAGACGGTCAAGATAACCCAATTGGGGTTGTCAGATCTTCAGGCTTCTATGAAGTTCAAGATTATATTTTAGAGTCCCGTCACGGTTTTACACCAAACATTTTAATTATTAACGAAAACTTCTGGAAGAAATTATCCGATAAGCAAAGAAAAGCGATTGAAGAAGCAGCGAAAGAATACTCAGACTATGAGTGGAAACTATCTGAAGAAAGCTATGAAGCTGACAAGAAGTTCCTTGAAGAAAAAGGTATGAAATTCATCACTCCAGATGACAAATTCAAGAAGCAAATGGAAGATGCGGTAAAACCGATGTATGACGAGTATTACAAACAATATCCATGGGCTAAGGAAATGGTTCAAAAGATTAAAGATACAAAATAATCCATTGATTGAGAAGGGGCTCTTACTTTGGCCCTTCTCAATTTTTGTAAGGAGTTGACAACAACGATGAAAGGAATTACAGGCAAGGTAAATTCCATATTGAAATTTCTCATCGTAGTATGTTTATCGCTAATGGCAATCTTTGTTTTTACCAATGTTATTTTACGTTATGTTTTTAATTCGGGAATTACCTGGTCTGAAGAAGTATCACGATTCTTATTTGTTTGGATGATATTTTTAGGAGCAATACTGGCGTTTAATGACAATGAGCATTTAGGTGTAGATATTGTCGTGAAAAAGCTTTCGCTGACAGGAAAAAAGGTAATGTATCTCATTTCTAATATTATTTTACTGATTACACTGGTCTTTCTTCTTGAAGGAAGCTGGAAGCTGACGCTTCTCAACACGGACCTGTCCGCGCCTGCGACAGGCATGTCATATGCCTATATTTATGTATTCGGCGTGATAATGAGCGGCTCTATGATCCTTATTATTCTTTATAAGTTATATAGATTTATAATTAAAAAGGATTATAGCCAATTAATTATGGCGGCATCGGAAGACAGCATTGATCATCATGACAAAGACGAAACGGGGGATAAGAAGTAATGACATTAACAGTCTTTATTTTAGCATTGTTAGGTGCCATGGCTTTGGGGATCCCGATTGCTTTTGCATTATTAATCAGCGGAATTGCCTTGATGCTTGTTCTGGGTAACTTCGATACGCAAATCCTTGCTTCCAACTTGATTCAGGGAGCTGATAATTTCCCTCTAATGGCGATTCCTTTCTTCGTTTTGGCTGGAGAGTTGATGAATGCGGGAGGAATTTCAAAAAGAATTATTGCTTTTGCGATGGCCTGTGTCGGGCATGTTCGCGGCGGCCTGGGGTATGTGGCCATTATCGCAAGTGTTTTGTTTGCGGGTTTATCTGGGTCAGCTGTTGCCGATACCGCGGCACTTGGGGCTATTTTAATTCCGATGATGGTAAGTCAAGGATATAACCGGAATCGTTCTGCAGGTATAATTGCCGCAGGCGGTATCATCGCTCCAGTTATTCCGCCAAGTATACCGATGATTGTTTTCGGTGTAACGGCTGGAGTATCAATTACAAAATTGTTTATGGCTGGGATCATCCCTGGTTTAATTCTGGCGGTTTCTTTAACAGTCGTTTGGGCGCTTGTTGTTAGAAAAGCCAAGATGGAGGCACAGCCTCGTAAAACAGCAAAAGAAATATTAAAAGCAATTATTGCCGCATTTTGGGCATTGCTGTTGCCGGTCATCATCCTTGGCGGTCTGCGCGGCGGTATTTTTACACCTACGGAAGCAGCATCAGTAGCAGCATTCTATGCCTTATTTGTCGGCTTGTTTATTTACCGGGAATTAAAACTTAAAGATCTTTACCATGTACTTGTAGCATCTGCTAAAACAACAAGTGTCATCATGCTATTGGCCGCTGCTGCAATGGTGTCCGGGTGGCTAATTACTGTTGCCAATATTCCGGCACAGTTGACAGCACTGCTTGAGCCATTTATTGGTCATCCAACACTATTGATGATTATTATTGTCATTATTGTACTGATTATCGGAACTTCCATGGACGTAACACCAACCATCTTAATCCTAACACCTGTTCTCATGCCTCTTATTCAGGCAGCGGGTATTGACCCAGTCTACTTCGGATTAATCTTTGTATTAACGACTTGTCTTGGTCTATTAACGCCGCCGGTAGGAACGGTCTTAAACGTGGCAGCAGGAGTTGGGAAGTTAGGGATAGACGAAATTGTCAAAGGTGTATGGCCATTTTTATTGGCAGAAGTCATCGTGGTCTTCCTTTTAGTCATGTTTCCATCACTGGTTTTGGTCCCGTTGGAATGGTTCACAAAATAGAAAAAAGCCGAGAGCATTTCTCGGCTTTTTTCTATGGTAAATTCTTATTGAGCGGCTTTCGCAGAAAACTCCGCAGCTGCTTTTAAATCTTTATCGGAAATGCTGACATCTGCCTTTTTGAACTCGTCTTTTAACACTTTAACAATCTGGTCCTGTGTGACTTTTGATTGCTTTACCTGTTCGGTAAGGGTTTTTTTCATTTCCTCGAATGACTTTTTCTCCTTTTTATCTGTTACCTGGATGATATGGTATCCGTAGGAGGATTTGATTGGGTCACTGATTTGATCCTTTTCTAAAGCATAGGCTGCCTTTTCAAAGTCGGGGTCCATGACGCCGGTGCCAAACCAGCCAAGGTCGCCGCCTTTGGAGGCAGTGGCGGTATCCTCTGATTCCTTCGCTAAGTCCTCAAACTTCGATCCAGACTTGAGTTTTGCGGCAATTTCATTTGCTTTTGCTTCATCAGTTACTAATATATGGCGGGCACGAATTTCCGGTTTGTAATCATCGTATGCCTGCTTCAGTTCTTTATCCGTTACCTTTATGGTTTTAAACACTGCCTTTTGCTCCAGCAGATTTAGCTTTACAGAGTTTCGGTAGTCGTTTTCGTCTTTAAAGCCATATTGCTGTAGAGTGGAGAGAAATGAATCACCTATCTGCTCCTTTGTTTTATTCACTTGGGCGTCCACTTCAGCCTTAGAAACGGAATAGTTTTTTGCCAGCACTTTTTCCACTGCAAGCTGCTGAAGGGTTTGTGTTCCATATTTGTCTTTCATCGCTTGATATAATTCATCCTGAGAGATATTTCCTGCATCGGATTTCATGATGGCGCTGCTGCTACAGCCTGCCAATGCCAAAGCGCCAACCATAAATCCTGAAAGAATCCATTTTTTCAATTATTTCACTCCTAAATTTTTTATAAAATCTATGGTACAGAATGAATATGAATAAAAAATGAACAAGCTAAGAACAATTGTAGAAAAAATGGAAAGCGGCCAGAAGAAACGATAAAATATATTTTATTTCCGCTAATTAAGAAAGGATGTCACATGTGTCAATTTTGTCTTCACTTCTTTATACGCTAGTAGTCGGCGCCATTTTCGTGTATGTATTCATTTTTTTTTATGATGTGTTTTATGGAGAAAAACAAGAGAAGCAGGAAAAGAAAATACGGAAATATTATAAAAACGAACAAATCCAAAAGATTGATCTGGTTGAACATCAGCCGCGTAAATATACGATTTATCAACTTAAAACAGATAAGGAAACAAGAAGGGTTAAATTAAAGCCTGGGTATAAAGTGGTGAAATTAGTACCGAAGAAAAAAGGAGAGTAAACAAAAAAGGACCGGCTCCAGGAAGAGCCAGTCCTCATTTTTTTGCTTTCAAATTAAGAAGCGATGGAAGTTTTTTGAGATTTTGTTTGGGTTACACCGCTTGGGTTAAATTCTTTTTCTGTTTTTGAAATAACAACTGTAGCGACACCATTACCGATTAAGTTTGTAATCGCACGTGCTTCTGACATAAAGCGGTCTACGCCAAGAATAAGTGCCATTCCTTCTACCGGAATCATTGGGAAAGCTGCTAAAGTTGCTGCTAAAGTGATAAATCCTGAACCAGTAACACCAGCAGCCCCTTTAGAAGTAAGCATTAATACGCCAAGCAGGGTCACTAGCTGCCAAATGGTTAATTCGACTCCATAGGCTTGGGCAATGAAGACTGCAGCCATGGATAGGTAGATGGAAGTTCCATCAAGATTGAAAGAATAACCTGTCGGAACAACAAGACCGACAACTGATTTTGAACAGCCATACTTTTCTAGTCTCTCCATCATCTTGGGAAGAGCAGATTCTGAAGAGGATGTTCCTAAAACAAGCAGGATTTCTTCTTTAATATATTTTAAGAAGCTAAAGATATTGAAGTTATAGAATTTAGCAATAGTGCCAAGAACGAACACGATAAACAGAAACATCGTAATATAGACAGAGCCCATTAATTTACCTAATGAGATTAGAGAGCCAATACCGAAGTTACCGATTGTAAAGGCCATCGCTCCGAATGCTGCAATTGGAGATACCTTCATGATCATATTAACAATAGCAAAGAAAATTTCAGAAACTTTTTCAAAGAATGAAATGACTGGTGCTGCTTTTTCCCCCAAAGAAGCAGCGGCAATTCCGAATAACACCGCAAAGAATAGAACCGGCAGTAAAGTTCCCCCAGAAAGTGCTGCAAGTGCATTATCAGGAACGATTCCTAAGATAAAGTCCATCACGCCGTGGCTTGTTTCGGCAGCAGCTTTAGTGTACTGTGAAACGTCTGCCCCTTCAGCGGCTTTGGTATTAAAGCCGTGACCAGGCTTGATAATAGAAACTACAAGAATACCAATTGCCAATGCGAAGGTAGTGACAATTTCAAAATAAAGCAGTGCCTTACCGCCAATACGGCCAACCTTCTTTAAATCTCCCATATTTCCAATCCCGATGACGATGGTAAAGAAGATGATTGGTGCGATGACCATTTTTATTAGTTTAATAAAGATATCTGCTAGAACCTTTAGCTTTGCCCCAAACTCTGGAAACAGAAACCCGACTGCAATACCTAGAATAATACCGATAATAACTTGAACCGTTAAATTGCGAAAATTAATTTTCATTCCTTTTACCCCCTTTGTTTGATAACGTTTTCATTTCTCCCTGTTTTCATATTAATTGATAATTTGAAATTTTAATATTTTAGGTGATAATGGTCTTTTTGGTCTTTTTGGTCTTAGAATTGGGCAAAGTATATTTAGTGTTAATAATAAGAAAAGGGACTGCCTGCTAAGGCAATCCCAATTTCGACTATTTTTCAGCTATCATATTTTCCCCTTTTTTTCTTTGAAAACGAACCAAACGATTAAGGTAAGTATAATGGTAAGTACTTCTAGTGAAAGAATATAGTATGGGTAAGGGCCCAAGAAGTCTAATAAACTTGCATGTTTGGGTTTATGATTTAGGTACATATAATTTCCATCTACAAGATAATTGATAAGCAAGACAGTCGGCGCCAAAACATTTATGAATACAAACAGCTTTACACAGGACCAAATAGTTGGCCTGAAACCCTTTGCCCATGTGAAATAAAGCGGTACCCAAACGATCACCATATGGGTAATAAAGAAATGAAAAAAGCGGAAATGTGGGAAGTCGTAGTTTAATGATGGGGTGAAAATAGCTTGCGTGGCACCTAGCAGGCCTGTGAACAACAATATTTCATAAAGAAGTTTCTTTCTGGAAAATAAGAAAATAATCGTTAAAAGCAAACTAATATTGCACAATTCAAGCGGAAGAGAATGACTTGCTTTCCAGTTTCCATTTACATACATCCATAAATGGTTAATCAATTCTAGTATAATCAATGAGATGGCTAAGCCTATTTCTGCGTGTCTCCATTTTTCGTCCTTTAACCGGCCTCGCATATAGTAAAGTCCCGCTGTAAAACCCAAGAAGATACCCATAATGATAAAATGACTTAATGAAAACATTTCAAAATCGAACTTAGCATAATTATCACCAAACCACTCCATAGTTTCACCATCCTTTCATTACATAATGGGTGGACCGAACAATTAATGTTGAGCCTTTGTAGTAACATATGCTAGTACTGTACTGCATGTTCGACATTCCACTGTCCTGAAAACATCAACAAAAAAAGCCTTGAATAATCAAGGCTCTAAAGGTCATATTAGAATTCTTCAATAGGGGACACTTTAGTGTGTCTCAAGTTGGTCCATCCTTTTCTTTACAAATTCTTTCATTTCCTTGTCTTTTGTAGTTTGCAGAAACTTCTGGTAAACAGGTCTTAAGGCTTGATACCACTCCATTTTTTCCTGCTCCGTTAATCGATAAATTTGGATGGAGGATTCACGCTCTATTAGATTGAGCTGCTCTTTGTTTACCCGTTGTGATTCGGAAATCATCCAAGAGGTGGTTTCGGCCATTGCCTCTTGAATATCCCGCTGGACCTCTTTAGGCAGCTTGTCCCAAAACTCTTTGTTCATTAGAACCGCATAACCTAAAAATCCATGATTACTGACAGTCATATACTTTTGCATACCATAAATGCGTCTGGAATAAATATTTGAAATCGTATTTTCTTGACCGTCAAATTGGTCTTCCTGAAGCGATGTATATAATTGGTTAAAAGGAACCTCGACAGGCTGAGCGCCTAATGCCTCGAATTGTTCAGCTATAATGGGACTTGGCATAATTCGAAATCTTTGACCTTTAAAGTCATCTGGGTACAAAAGGGGGTTAAGATTGCTCGACATTTGCTTAAAGCCATTGCTCCATAAGGCCAGCCCTTTGATTCCTTTGTTCTCATTTAATGATAAAAACCTATGACCAAGCTCGCTTGAAAGTGTCTCTTCAATATCTTGATCATTCTCAAACAAAAACGGCAAGTCAAACAGTCCCCATTCTGGTGCCAGGTTTGTCAGTTTGGATACGGAGGGGGCAATCATTTGGACATCGTTATCAATAAGAGCGTCGAGCTCATCTTCGTCAGTATGCAAACTTCCATTTGGATACACTTCTACTTTGACTAAGCCATCTGTTTTTTCCTCCACCAGCCGGGCGAACTTTTGCGCGGCCAGCCCCTTAGGAGTATTTTCAGCAACAACGTGGCTAAAACGGATGACGATTTGTTTGGACAATCCGTCCTGTTCATCATCATAGGGGATTTCCTTCCCGCTTAACAAACTGGCGGGCAAGAAGAAGAAACCAATTATTAAGGTGATGACAAGCACGCTTGATGCAATTAAATACTTCATCAGAAATTCCCCCTTGTTTTCCTTATTATTTTAACATGTTAAAATTATTTTAGTAGATTTCATCTGAAAGGAATACTCCTATGAATCGTCTCTCAATACAGACCAAGATTACGGCGCTGATCTTTTTCATTGTTTCATTCTCTCTGTTACTTGCCGGAATTATCGTTATTAGTAATTTCATCAATACTGAAGAGGCTGAATTACAAAAAAGGGCTTTACTTTCGGCACAAACTATTGCAGAGGATGGAGGAATCAAATCCAATATTACGGGAAGCATGGAGGACAGGAGGAAGATTCGCAAACGAGTGGAAACATTGCGAATCATCCATCATGCGGACTATATTGTTGTGATGGATATGAATCATATGCGTCTATCTCACCCCCTTCCAAGCTTGATAGGAAAAAGGTCGAATGGGAGCGATGAGGGACCGGCATTTGCCGAACTTACCTACACAACAAAAGCAAAAGGTGAAGTAGGCACCATGATTCGAGCCTTTGTGCCGATTATGAATGAGGAGCATCAGCAAGTCGGGGTCGTCCTGGCAGGTTATAAACTTCCTACTTTTTTTGAAATGATTTGGGATTTAAGGATGGAAATTCTATTTGCCGGCTTCATCTCATTATTGTTTGGCGGCTGGGGGTCCTGGCTGTTTGCTTCTAAAATGAAAAAGCAAATGTTTAATTTGGAACCGCATGAGATTGCTCAATTAGTGCAGGAGCGGACGGAAACCTTTAATGCCATGCATGAAGGGATTATCGCCATTGACAAAGACGAAAAGATTACGATTTTTAATGATAAAGCAAAAACAATGATGGGGATATCAGGAGATGTGATTGGCAGGGCTATTGCCGAGGTAGTACCGGACACAAGATTGCCAGAAATTCTTGAGCTCAAGAAGCCAATTTATAACAAAGAGCTGACCGTTCGTAATTTAAATATACACAGTAATCGCATTCCGATTAAAGTAAATAATGAAATCATTGGAGCGCTTGCCATATTCCAAGACCGCACCGAAGTGAAAAAACTGGCCGAAGAGTTAACCGGCTTTAAAGCTTTTGTCAGTGCCTTAAGGGTGCAAAATCACGAACATATGAACAAGCTTCATACAATTGCTGGACTGTTGCAGCTTGGGAACCCGAAAAAAGCGCTTGAATATGTATTTCAAACAGCCGAAGAGCAAGAAGAACTGACACAATTTTTGTCGAAGAATATTAAGAGTGAAAGTCTTTCCGGACTGTTGATCAGTAAGGTTAGCAGAGCCAAGGAATTGGGCATTCATTTACATATTGACCGCAACAGCCGGCTACATTCGTTCCCAGAACCGCTAGATGAACATGATTTTGTGATTATTATCGGAAACCTTATTGAAAATGCGTTTGATTCCTATAGGAACAAGGATATAGATGAGAAAAATATTTATGTTAGTATCGAACATGATGAGGAGATTTTATCGATTCTGGTTGAAGACAACGGGAGCGGCATTCCTGAAAACGTTCTGCCGCATATTTTTACAAAGGGCTTTTCAACCAAGGACAGCTTGGATCATGGAATTGGGCTTTATTTAATAAAAGAAATCGTTGATCGGGCGGGCGGCACGATCCAGGTAGAATCTGACCTTGGAAAAGGGACGACCTTTATTGTAACGATTTAACAAGGGGGATTGTTGTATGGCTGAAGGGCTAATTCGGGTTCTGTTAATAGAGGATGATCCGATGGTTCAAGAAATAAATAGGCAGTTTGTAGAGAGGGTCGAAGGGTATAAGGTCATTGGTGTTGCTTCAAATGGAAAAGAGGGGATTGAGCTTATCAAAAAAGAAAAGCCGGACCTCGTTTTTATCGATATTTATATGCCCAACCAGGATGGAATTACAACAATCAAACAAATTCGCTCAGAAGAACTCGGAACGGATGTCATTGCGGTAACGGCAGCAAGTGATATTGAAACGGTCCGTGATGTTCTGCAGCATGGGGCCGTTGATTATATCATGAAGCCTTTTAAATTTGAGCGGATACAGCAAGCTTTGATAAATTACCGGAATTATTATAGCAGTCTTTTGAAAAAAGATGCGATTTCCCAGCAGGAATTGGATAATTTGTTATTTCAGCAAGGCAAGCAGGACAAAGGCGAGCTGCCAAAAGGACTGAATATGTTGACACTCGAAAAGGTAATCGAATATCTAAAAGGGCAGAACCTGGCCATTTCTGCAGAAGCAGTCGCAGAAGGCATCGGCCTCGCCCGAGTAACCGCGAGAAGGTACCTAGAATATCTCGAACAAAGCGGAAAAGTGGAAATCGTCATCGAATATGGCGGAATTGGCCGTCCTGTTAACCAATATAAGATTTTATGATGCATGGGGACGGTTCTTTTGCCTCACTTCCGTGAGGCAAAAGAACCGTCCCTATTTGTTTACAAATCAACTAAAAAATGGGATAATTAGGGAGATTACAAAGGAGGGAAGTAAGTTTATGAGACCAGCTATTTGCCAATATTAATTTTTCAAAAATTAATCTGAATTTCGTAATGAGTGTTAAATTGCCTAATTTAGTTAGGTTTATTTGCGATTCTCTTTATGGAATAAGGCAAATTAGAAGGTAACTTACTTTACTTAAATATCAAGATTATAATAGGTGTAAAATGTTTTCTTTTTGTAAGCACATTTTTGCACAGTAATTATATTCGAACGTATTTTTAGACTGTAAGAAGAATTTCTCTTCTTATTGTCTTTTTTATTTTATAAAACTAAATAGGATGGAAGTACTTCTATGCCTTGTCCATAAAAAGCATAAGCTTAGATTATGGATGAAAGAAGGGATCTTTATGTTGGAATTGAAGTTAAATGGCGTGAAGAAATTTATGGAGGCCACGCTTGTCGTTGAAAATATAACCTTTGAAGCGTATGAGGGTGAGAAGGTCGGGATTATCGGCGCAAACGGAAGCGGGAAAAGCACCATCCTCAAGCTGATTGCCGGCATCGAACCGATGCACTATTACCCTGGTTACCCGCAGACCTCAAGCTATGGATATGACGAAGGTTTGATAAACCTGCCAAGAAGCGCCACAAGGGCTTACCTTGAACAAATGCCAGCGTATCCGGGAGGCTTAAAAGTGATTGATGTGTTAAATCAGGCCTTTGAGGAACTGGAACGCATCGAAAAGGAAATGCGGGAATTAGAAGAACAAATGGAGACATTGGATGGTGAAGCCCTTGAAAAAGCGCTGAAAAAATACAGCGACCTCGTTCAATTATTTGAGGCCAAGGGCGGATATGAGCGAGACGAAAAGTTAGGCAAAGTATGCACCGGGCTTCATTTTTCTGAAAGCTTTTTAAACAAGGATTTTGATTTGTTAAGCGGCGGAGAGAAGACGACTGTTGTGCTTGGAAAGCTATTGATTCACAATCCTGATATCCTCTTGCTGGATGAGCCGACGAATCATTTAGATATGGAAGCGATTGAATGGCTTGAGGGGTATCTCAAGAGCTACAAGGGAATTGTCATTATCGTGTCGCACGACCGGTATTTCCTCGATAATGTGGTCTCGAAAATCGTGGAGATTGAGGATATGCAGTCGATCACCTATAAGGGCAACTATTCCTCGTTTGTCAGCCAAAAGGAAGAAAACCTAAGAATTCAATTTGAACATTTTCGGGAGCAGCAAAAGAAGCTCAATAAGATGGAAAATACCATCAAGGATTTGCGCGATTGGGCGATGCGTGGCGGCAATGACAAGTTCTTCAGAAGAGCGGCCAGTATCCAAAAGAAGCTTGATAAGATGGAGCGAATTGATAAGCCAGTTTTTGAAAGAAAAAGTATGAGGCTCGATTTCAAGGCTGCAGTACGGTCCGGAAATGAAACGATTAAGGCAGTCGGGCTGTCCAAGAGTTATGGAGATAAAGTCATATTTAAAAACACAGATGTCATGATTCAGTACGGCGAAAGGGTGGGATTGATTGGTCCCAACGGCTGCGGGAAAACGACTTTCTTGAAGATGCTGTTGGGGGAAGAACAGCCGGATGCCGGTGTGGTGGAACTGGGTGCCAATGTATTGGCAGCTTATTTGCCGCAGAAGCTTATTTTTAGTAATGAAGAACTCACCGTGCTGGAGGCGTTTCGGGAGGATATTTCGATTCCGGAAGGCAAAGCTCGTGAGTATCTATCCAAATTCATGTTTTATAAAAATACCGTCTTCAAAAAGGTAAAGCATTTGTCGGGCGGGGAGCGAATCAGGCTCAAGCTTGGTATGCTGATGTTTCAAGATATCAATTTATTAATCCTTGATGAGCCGACCAACCATCTGGATATCGATTCGATTGAAACACTTGAGGAAGCGCTTGAAGATTTTAAAGGCACGATATTCTTTATTTCCCACGACCGCTATTTTATTAATAAGATCGGCGGGCGGGTTATCGCGGTTGAAGATTATGCTATAAAAAGTTATCTCGGAAATTACGATTATTATAAAATTGAAAAGGCGAAATTGAGCAGGCACGAGGAACCGAAGAAGGCTGTTGTAAAGGTTGAAAAGAAGAAAATGGAGAAGGATCCTGCAGTCAAGCAGGAAGCGGTTGAGGCAAAGGTGCTGACGAGGATCCAAAGCCTCGAACATGAAATCAGCGAACTAGATGCCGCTATGGGAGCAGCCGCCCTGGATTATGAAGAATTAGGGAGGCTGTATGAAAGGAAACAAGCATTAAGCACAGAACTAGAAATCGTGATGGAAAAGTGGCTCGATATTAGTTAAAATCGGAATCGTTTTTTTTGTGTAGCTCGAGTGAAGCTCGGGGACGGTTCTTTTGCATCATTTAGTGATGCAAAAGAACCGTCCCTATGCTTCAATGTAAATAGGAGGGGTAATGATGAAACCAAAAGTGATAGTTTATAAAAAAGTAGATTCTAATGTTTTGGAATTTTTACAGCAAACATGTGAAGTTGTTTATTTTGATGAACTAGATTCAAATACATATCCTGCATTTTTTCAGGAATTGAAAAATGCAGATGGGATATTGGGTTCAAGGTTGAAAGTGGACGCCAAATTATTGGACAAGGCTCCTCAGTTAAAAATAGTCAGCAATATGTCAGTAGGATACGATAATCTGGATATAGCAGCTTTGACAGCACGTGGAGTCATGGCAACGAATACTCCTGATGTATTGAATGATACGGTGGCAGATACGATTATGGGGTTAATTTTGGCTGCGGCCAGAAGGATACCGGAATTGGACCATTGGATGAAAACCGGGCAGTGGCAATCCGAACTGAAAGAACAGTGGTATGGGGTAGATGTCCATCATAAGGTATTAGGAATTATTGGCATGGGCGGAGTCGGCACTACCGTGGCCAAAAGGGCGCACTGTGGCTTTGATATGGAAATTCTTTACCACAATCGATCAAGAAATATGGCTGCAGAAGAGAAGTATGGCGCCACCTATTGTTTAATGGAAGAATTGTTGAAGAAATCCGATTTTGTCTGTCTCCTGACGCCGCTCACGCCGGAAACCGAAAAGCTAATCGGAAAAAAAGAGTTCGAGCTCATGAAAAAGTCGGGGATTTTTATCAATGCGTCAAGAGGGAAAACCGTTGACGAAGAAGCGTTGATTCAGGCCCTGCAAACTGGCGAAATTGCTGGTGCCGGCTTGGATGTGTTTGTCCAGGAACCAATTAACATGGACAATCCGCTACTTTCAATGAAGAACGTAGTAACCTTACCGCATATCGGCTCAGCCACCTATGAAACCCGCCTTCAAATGGCAATGACAGCCGCAACAAACCTCGTTTCCGGCCTAACAGGCGACACTCCGGCAAATTTAATCAAGTGAAGCATGGGGACGGTTCTTTTGCATCATTTAGTGATGCAAAAGAACCGTCCCCGTGTATCATTTGAGAACCTACCATAAGGTAAGATTTGCCGTTTAAATTATCACTTGCTTGGAGGCCGGTGATATTTTTTGTGAAAAAAAAGGCTTTTACCTTTAGAAATTAATTTATAATATACCTAGAGATAATGGCCTTATATCAAGAGCAACCTGTATTTCTAGATGAATTGGGGAAAATTTAATAAATCCGAGACAACCAAAGAAGAAGGAGACCTATGACCATGAAAGTCGAAAAAGTCCGTTGGGGTATTATTGGCTGCGGCGATGTTACCGAGGTAAAGAGCGGGCCAGCTTTTCAAAAAGTTAAGAATTCAGAGTTAGTTGCTGTTATGAGGAGAACCGGTGAACTAGCGAAGGACTATGCGGAGAGACACCATGTCCCAAAATGGTACGATAATGCCGATTCACTTATAAACGACCCTGATGTTGATGCTGTCTACATTGCTACACCGCCAGGCTCACATAAAGAATATACCCTTAAAGCTGCACAGGCGGGAATGCCTGTCTATGTAGAAAAGCCAATGGCGCTCAACTTTGCCGAATGCCAGGAAATGATTGCTGCCTGCAAAGCCGCCGGCGTTCCATTATTTGTTGCCTACTACCGCAGGGAGATGCCTCGATTTTTAAAAATTAAAGAGTTGTTAGAGAAAAACGCAATCGGAGATGTCCGTTTTGTTTCATCAACACAGTATCAAAAAGCTTCAGATGACGTAAAGGATCCCGAAAAACTCTCATGGAGAGTTCAACCTGAAATTTCAGGCGGCGGGCTGTATTACGACCTCGCCAGCCACACCCTTGATTTGCTCGATTTTCTACTGGGGCCGATTAAGAGCGTTAACGGATTTGCCTCCAACCAGGCGGGTTATTACCGGGCCGAAGATATTGTGACTGGTACATACATGTTCGAATCCGGAATCCATGGCACAGGAACTTGGTGCTTTTCCGCTTTTGAAAATGTCGATGTCAACGAAATCATTGGCAGTAAAGGGAAAATTACCTTTTCCACTTTTGGGTCGGAACCTATTGTTTTGACAACTGCTGAAGGCGCGGAGCAATGGAGTTTTGAACCACTGCAGCATGTTCATCAGCCTCTTGTGGAAACGATAGTGGAGGAATTGACAGGAGATGGCGGCAAGTGCCAGAGTACTGGAGATTCTGGTACGCGGACAAATTGGGTCATGGGAGAAATGACCAATTTGTAAATTGAGTTTAGCCTGGAATACAAGATAATAATGAATGGAAAAAACACCTCAAGTTAATAGACTTGGGGTGTTTTTTAGAAAGATTATCTTTCGTATGCGTTATGACGGTAGCCAGTATGGGCTTCATAAACTTCATACCAATGATATGTAGGCGCTTTGAGCCACTCGTACTTCGGCAAATACACCAGATATCTAATGTTTCCTTCGCTATCAAGCAATGTTTTGAAAACTTTAAATCTACCAATACCAAAAGTCTGGTCCATATAACCCTCCAAACCATCTCTTACAAATTGTTTCTTATCCTCCTGCTCCTGCCTATTCAACTCAATCAGCCCATCCACAAAAATACTCAACAGAACCAAAGTAACCGCAATCAACACAAAAACTAAAATATTCAACAAAAAAATAACCTCCTAAATCAAGATAAGTGATGCATGGGGACGGTTCTTTTGCCTCATTCAGAATTGAAGCAAGAGAACCGTCCCCGTGCTTCAAAATCCGCAAAGATGCATCATCTCCTTTGTTTTTGTTAAAATCAATTCGATTGTACTTTTGGGGAGTATAAGAAGGTGTGATTCAGATAACTTTGTTTTGAGATAAATAAGAACATTTTTTGAAAATTTAGGAGGGTAAATAAGATGTCAAATAAGAAAATCCTTAATATACAGAAGTTGGGCTTTCCATGGGTGACGGAAGATCCTTTTTTGATGACTGTGCATCATAAGGATGCTTATCCGCCGGGAAATGATGAACAGGGGCCAAGCACTTCATTGGCTGGCAGAAATCTTGGGCAGGATTTTACGATTAAAGACGGCTTTCGGATGTATCATGGAGAAACGGTACCGGGATTTCCGGCGCATCCGCACAAGGGATTTGAAACGGTGACGATTGTTCTGGAGGGTTTGGTCGACCATTTTGATTCGACTGGGGCAAAGGGGCGTTATGGAAATGGAGATGTGCAGTGGCTGACAACTGGGAAAGGCTGCCTGCATACTGAAATGTTTCCGCTTGTCCATAAGGACAAAGGCAACCCGCTGGAGCTTTTTCAAATTTGGCTGAATCTTGCCGCTAAGGATAAAACTGCTAATCCTGATTATAAAATGCTGTGGGCTGAAGATATCCCTGAAATAGAATCCGCAGATGCAAATGGGAAGAAAACGACAGTCCGGCTGATTGCGGGAAAACTTCAGGGGAAAAACAGCTTAGATCCAGCTGCTGCTTCATGGGCAAAAGACCCTAATAATCATGTCGGAATCTACCTTATTCGGCTGGAACCAGGAGCAGCGTTTACACTGCCAGCGGTATCCAAACCATTGAATCGGAACATTTATTTTTACGAAGGAGAAGAAATTCATCTGGAGGGGACAACTGTCCAAGCTTATCACCGTGTCAAGCTTACAGGGGACGATGAAATCGAAATCACCAATGGCGAAAAAGAGGCATATATTCTCGTTCTTGAAGGTGAACCGATTGGCGAACCAGTTGTGCAGCACGGCCCATTCGTGATGAATTCAGAACAGGAAATCATACAAGCCTTTAATGACTATCGCAGAACACAATTTGGCGGCTGGCCATGGGGCAGGATGGACCCTGTCAATGAACCAGAGGATGGGAGATTTGCACGTCACGGGGATGGAAGAATAGAGAAAAGATAGCGCAAGGGGACGGATCTTGTACATCAACCATGAATTATTGAAACGGGAATAAAATAAAATTGTCTAATATTTCTTCTTGATTTGATGATTTAACATAATATGTAATAAGACAAAATTTTAGTACCAATATTCCTATAAGGATATAATAGTCTTATATTAAATCAAAGGAGTCTTGCTTTATGGTCTTAAGGGTTCCCTACTACGACATTGCACCTGAAGGTTTAAAAATTATGATGGAGATGGAGAAGTATACGAAAACAACAGCAATCGATCGAAAACTTCGTGAGCTGATAAAAATTCGTGCTTCCCAAATTAACGGATGTGCATTTTGTTTGAATATGCATTCAGAAGATGCTCGGAAAATGGGAGAAACCGAACAACGAATATACTGCGTAAGCGCTTGGGAAGACTGTGAATTCTATACCGAGGAAGAAAAGGTGGCTTTAGAGCTTACAGAGCACATAACGTTAATTCCAACCAAACGTGTTCCAGAGGAGCTTTATCAACGAGTCCGAAAACATTTTGACGAGAAACAATATGTTGACCTTGTTCTAATCATCAATCAAATTAACAGTTGGAATAGAATTTCTATTTCAATGGGGAATATGGCAACTGAAAAATAATGACTCAAGAACGAACATCTAAGGTGTTCGTTCTTTTTTCCTCTATACTGAAATGTCAAAAGCGCTCAGAGGTAGTCTTTTATTGTTTAAAAAAGGGTTAAGAAAAAAGAAGAGCAGCCCACGAAGCTGCTCCCCATTGTTATTCTTATTATTGTTTGCTCGCCAATTGCCTTTCCCGCTTTTCAAACAACACAATCAACCCCGGCAACAGCACACCCCTTACCAAGAAGGTATCCAGCAGGATCCCAATGGCGACGATGAAGCCGAAAACGAATAGGAGTTGAATGGGCTGTGTCATTAGAACGGCAAAGGTAGCCGCGAGAATTAGTCCTGCGGAGGAGATGACTCCGCCCGTGCTGGCAACTGCAATTTCGACTGCCTCTCGCACCGAGTGCTTAGCCCGCTCTTCCTGGTAACGGGAAATCAACATGATATTGTAATCAATCCCAAGTGCAATTAAAAATACAAACGAATACAGTGGAACGCGGTTGCTGATGGTATCGATATCAAAGAACAGATTGCTTAGGAACATCCCCATCCCCAGGGCGGCAAGGAATGAAATCAAGATGGTTCCAATCATATAAACCGACATCTTGATTGACCTGGTCAAACTTATCAGCATCACGAAAATTAAAAGCGTCTCAAGCGCCACAATCACGATAAGGTCACGGTCATTAATGGAGCGGTCATCGACTTTCGTGGCTGTTTCGCCGGCAAAATAAATGTCCCCGTTCACACCTGCCGAGACAGCAATTTTATCATGGCTGTCCCGCATATCCTCCAAAGCATCCATCGTATTCGCGGAGTATGGATTTTCCCCAAAAGTTAAACTGTATTGAACGACTTTGCCTTCTTCTGCGGTACCATTGACTCTAACGGAGCTTACCAAGTCCTGTTCAGCAAGTTTGTTTTTCAATGCATCCTGTTGTTCAGCAGATAGTGGCTCTGAACCTTCAAATAAAACGGTCGTTGGAGCGAGGTCGCCTTTCTCAAATTTCTCCTCCAGAATTTCATAGCCCATTCGGGATGGCATATCTTTCGGAAATGATTTCATTGTATCAAACTCAAATTTCATGTTCACCATATTGCTTGCTGACAACAGTAGAAACAAGCCAATCACGGCCACCGAAAGTCCCGGTTTTCTAGCAACAAAGCGCCCGATCCGGCTCCATAACGAATTATTTTTGATAGCATCCTGGCCCACCTTAGGAATAACCGGCCAAAAGGATTTTCTGCCAAAAAGGGCAAACAGGGCTGGAACCAATGTCACCGATGCAATCATGATAATCAGCATAGTGGTGGAAAATGTTGGAGCAAAGTTCCGGTAATCACCAAATCTTGCAAAAAATAATACCAACATGGCCGCAAGTACGGTCCCGCCGGAATAGAACACAGGGGTTCCGACCTCCCGCATCGCCTGCCTCATCGCATCAAACTTATTCTCATGTTTTTTCAATTCTTCTCTAAACCGCGAGAAAACAAATAAAGAATAATCAATTACGGCTGCAAACAGAAGAATCGTCATGATGGACAGCGTTTGGCTGCTCATTACCAGTCCTGCCTTGCCCATGAGGCCAAGTGTCTGCATCACCACTTCATACACAAAGGCAGCAGCCAACAGCGGAATTAACGCCAACAGCGGTGAGCGGTAAATCACAATCAATAGCACTAGGATCAGGCCGACTGTTGATAATAAAAGAACAATATCTGCTCTTGAAAACAGATCCAGGGTATCGGTGGCAATACCGGCTGGGCCGGTTACGTACAAGGTTAAATCGGAGTTTTTCTTGACGATTTCCTGAATCGCATCCTCCACCTTTTTAATTTCCTTTGTCTCAATTGATGAATCAATGCTTAAAGGAATAATTGCCGTGGTTTTATCGTCTGAAAAGAAGCCTGCGGCAGCCTGGGGCGGCAGTTTTGATAGCGGCACAATCTGGTCCACGCCCTGGATTTTTTCCTTTTCAATTATATCAACTAGGCTGGCCAGCTGAGGGAAAGTGATTTCACCGTCCTTCGATTGAAAAACGAGTATCGCAGGGATTCCTTCATTGTCTTTAAAGTATTTATCCACTTTCTTTTGGGCGATGACCGACTGGGCATCTTCCGGAATAGATTTGAGGCTGGATACTTCATAGTCCTTGGCACCTGGGGCCAGGACTGCCAACAGCATTGCGGCCGCAAACCAGATTCCAAGCGTAATCCACATTCCTTTTTTGGTCGAGACACGGTCTGTGAGAGATTGCAAGAATGATTTCATTGCATAAACACCTTTCTGAGTTAGTTTTTATAAAACTATTGTTCTAAAAACCGACACAAAGTGACAATAGTGTCACTTTTGGCAAAAAAGTAATTGACACTATTGTCACTAACATTATCTTTTAAAAGTGACACATGTGTCAATTATTTATTTGTGAACATTCCGTGACTAATAATTTCTTTAATCGACTGAACCCAAACATCTTGTTGGATACCGAAATGATTCGGAATGGCAATGGTCTGAAAAATTATTCCGAGTACCAATACGTCCGGAATATGGGGCTTCAGCTTGTTCCCGCCTTTTCCTAGTGTTACAAAGTTCTGCATATAACTGTACATTTCTAAGTGCATTTTTTCTAGGTCTTGCGTATTGTTCCGAACCTTTTCATTGAGGGAGGATGGAATTTGTCTGCCTATCTCAATGAGTTGGTGGATTTCTCTATTTCTAAAAATAAGTTCAAAAAGGAATTCAAATTGCCTGTCAAAGTCATCTAATTCCGCTATTTCCTTTAATTCAGCAAGGAAATGCTTCATCTCAAATAACATATAATCGGTAATCAGTTCTTCCTTATTTTCGAAGTATTTGTAAATCGCACCGCGGGAAATCTCCATTCGTTCTGCTAATAGACTGAAGGTAAAACCCTCATATCCATGTTCAAGCAGCAGCTGCTTGGTGTACTGAAATAATTCCTCCGTCGAAAACTTGCGCTCCCGTGCCATGATGCCACCTCCATCCATTAATGTAACACGGGGACGGTTCTTTTGCATCATTATTATTGATGCAAAAGAACCGTCCCTGTGCATCAAATTTTTCCGTTTCGAATGACCTGTTTCATCATATCCTTTGCTTTTAAAAAAATAATACCATTAAATGGTTGAACGGACCAAATAGGGAATGATTAAATGAAAAAAAGACATGCTGGTTCCGGATTCCGTCCCAACACCCTGTCATATTTACCCATTTTGTACATCTCTTATAAAGAGGTGTATTTTTATGAAAAGGAAACTGATTCGAACGCTCATTGTATTGGTGGTGCTAGTCTTAATATATGACGTGAATTTTCGAACAAAAACAGTAACGTATTTTGGTGAAGATGCGAATTGGTCCATTAAAATCAACTCAAAACTAGTTGGACTTAATGGTAGTTATAGAATTGAAGTTCAATATAAAGGCAGCAAATCAATCGAGTATATCGATTTTAATATCCATCCACCACATTATGAAGCAGGTATCCCTTCCTTGGACAAAAAGGGCTTTTACCACTGGGAATGTAAGGATGACTGTGGGTTTTATGATAAAGAGGATGAACTTCTCTTTTTTATCGTTTGGAAAGAAGACAACCGTTCCGAAGAAAAAATGAGGTTTATTAATTTAAAAAAGATTCCGACTAATTGGTGGAAGTAGAGGAACAACTAAAGGAAAATTGATAAAATAGTGTCGTGGAGGTGGAGAAAAAATGATTGCAACCCAATATAAGATTACACTGCCGAGCGATTATGATATGAATATAATCAGAGACAGAGTGAAAAATAATGGTCATAAAACAGACGGGTTTGAAGATTTAAAGTTTAAACTCTATTTGGTCACTGAAAAAGGAATCCATAATAATTTGCAAAACAGTTATAGCCCGTTATATCTTTGGAAAGGGAATAACGGACTGAACAAGTTTTTATTTAATGGGTTTTATGACAATATCCTAAACTCCTTTGGCTGGCAGCAAGTGAATGTCGGAATTCCCCTGATTGATACCACTACGTCTAAAATCACAGACAATAAGTACTTATTTCAAATCACAAAAGAAATTCCACCGCAAGAAAGTCTAAACAACTTGAAGGATAAAATTGAGGAAAGCATCCCGACAATAGACGAGACAGAATATCTTATTATTTATAATCCGGAGAGATGGAAGTACGAAGTGTTTTATTTCTTAAATGATTTAAGTAGCGTAAAAGATGTAAGTGGGGTCGTTTATTCGATTCTACATATATCACAAGGATAATACCTATTGTCTATTTTCTGTTTCATAAAATGGGCAAACATAAACCCAGTCCTTTTTCGGGGCTGGGTTATTACATTCGGTGGTGTATTTCGAAATAGAGCGCTTGGATAAATTTTTTCATGTTGATTCGGAGTGGGCTCGGTGTGGCGGTTTTTTTGTCTTTTAATTCTTTCATTTTTTGCCGGACGGTTGTAAAATCGAAAAACTTTGATGAGTAATTTTCAAACTTTGGATGGGAAAAGTCTGTCAGCCCTAGTGAAGCGAGGCCATTCAACGATTGATAAATAGCCCTCCGGACACGCTGTTCGGAGGCTTTTATTTCTCTTTGAAGATCTGCCTCGCTGGCTGCTTCACCAAGTTTCTTCAAAGCTATGATTCTAAAAGTCTCCTTAAGGGAAGGAAATCCATTAGTGAATGTTTGCTGCTGTTCGTAGTCATGGAAAAACTGCATAATCTCCAAAAGGTCTTTACCCCCGCTTTCACCGGCAATGCCCAGTTCCGAAAGAAGGAACCGCCCGGCGTCAGAGAATGTTTTCCCTTTTTCCCGATGTAAATTGCCCTCTGGTTTTTGAAAGCTAATATTCATCGCATTTTGTATAGACCTTTGTATATCCTGGATGGATTTCTCTAATCGGGCATGCTCGATCACCTTCTTTACAACCGAAACGACCTCGATTTTATTAATCGGCTTTGTTATGTAATGGTCAATCCCCTTTAAGTAAGCTTGTCCAATCAGGTCCTTAGATTCCACTTGTGAAATCATGATGACCTTTCCTTTAAAAACCGGCTTGATTTTCTGGACCGTTTCGATGCCGTCTTGAACCGGCATTAACAGGTCAATTAGTAAAATATCAACCTTCTTCATATCTAAAAGTTCTCCGCTAACCTCGGAACCATCGGCAGCCTCGCCGACGACTTCGCCAAGGTCATCATCTTCAATAATATGGCTAAGCATCGTACGAATCGATATATCATCATCAATGATAAAAAATCGCATGAAATCACTCTTTTCTCGTTATTTTTGCCATTGGCAGGTGAACAGTGAAAGCTGCCCCTTTGCCATCCTCCGAATCATTAAGCAGAACATTGCCATCATGCATTTCTGCCACTTCCTTAACGTAGGTCAACCCAATCCCAGTGGAGGATTTGCCAGTGCTGTCAAACTTTAAAGTGAATCCGGGTTTAAATATGACATCTTTATATTGGCGTGGAATTCCGGGTCCGGTATCCTTAACGCGGATTGTAAGCCAATCTTGATTTTGTTCAGCCAATAGCTCAATTTTCCCCGTTTCATTGATAGCCTCGACGGAATTGGAAACAAGGTTGTTGACAATGGAGGTAAATGTATATGCATGATAATCGGGGTGTGTTCCGCTAATTGAAAAGACGAACTCAATTTTTTTCCCCAACAGCTCGGCATACTTGTTATTTGTCCTTACAATAATTGAAAAAAGGGAGTCAATGTCAATATAATCAAGCAAACTTTCCTCGGTAATCAGTTTGGAAAGCCCGGACAAAATTCGTTGATTATCCTTTTTGATTTCATGAACTTCACCAGCAATCCGCAAGGCTTGCTGAGGAATCCCTTCCAATGAGAAGTCTCTTTGTCTCTCGTTGATTTCGTGCAAATCCTTGTAAAGATTGTAGGATTGTTTGGTGACCTTCTCGGCAAACTGAAGGGTTTTTTTCAAAAGGATGGTCTCTTCATAAAGATTCGAAACGACCATGATCATATGTTCATTTCGCTTTTGGATTTCCGTTTCCTTCAGCTTGGATTCATGGTATTTAAGAGTACTAAATAAACCAACTACAAAAAAACTTCGAAATACAGCGAAAATCAAAATTTTATGGACGGCATCAATAGTTGTTAATTCTTCAAATAAAAGCCTTTCGAAAAACAACTCTGACATTCCAGCCGCAAATTCTGTTACAATTCCCAAAAGGCCTATCACCCAAGGCAACTGGTTAAACTGGTGGATTTTCAATAAGAAAAAGACCAAAGCATAGGTGAAATAATAGACAAAGGATGGCAGGTTAGCATGAATGGATACCAGCCAATCAAACGGTTCTAGAAAAATAGCATCAAGAAGGATTCGAAAAACTAGCACGGAAACCCCTGCAAGCGTGCCGCACAAAATAGCGGGTACTTTTCTTAGCCCCAATAAAAAGAGAAAAAGGGCAGGGGGTCCAAAGCTCACCCGATAGACTTCATTAAATGGGTAAAATTTTACCTCTCCAGCAAGCGGAACCAAAATGGCCATTGCCGCCAGTAAGGTTAGTTCATTTTTTGAAAAAATTTTAATGTTCAATTTGCGCCACAACCTCTTATTCTAACAATCCATCATTTAATGCAAAAAAAATATGTAGGTTTTTGTAGATTTCTTGTTATATTGTGTAGTTACTATTTTACATTAAGACTAGCCTCACTGAAAACGCTCTCAGTAAATTCTGCCTCAAATTATAGTTTTATTTTAGCTAGAAATCCATTGAAAAAAAACTCTTCTAAGACCAAATCGTTAAAAAAATGTAAAAGAGGTGCTTGAATGAAAAAAATAGGTTTAGCTTGGCAAATCTTAATTGGGTTGATTCTTGGTATTGTGGTTGGTGCTATTTTTTATGGAAATCAAGATGTCGCGAAGTATTTACAGCCAATTGGCGATATCTTTTTAAGACTAATCAAAATGATTGTCATTCCAATCGTTATTTCCAGCTTGATTGTAGGTGTTTCCAGTGTAGGCGATACAAAAAAGCTTGGAAAAATCGGTGGAAAATCCATTTTATACTTTGAAATTATTACAACAGTTGCGATTATTGTAGGACTATTAGCAGCGAATATTTTCCAGCCAGGCGCTGGGGTAGATATGGGTTCATTACAGAAAACTGATATTGGTGGTTATGTAGATACGGCAGAAACAGTAGAAAGCCACGGAATGGCTGAAACTTTTGTGAACGTTGTACCGCCAAATATTATCAAAGCAATTGTAGACGGAAACATGCTTGCCATCATTTTCTTCTCTGTTCTATTTGGACTTGGGCTTACCGTCATTGGAGAAAAAGGGAAACCGGTCATTGCATTTTTCCAAGGTACGGCTGAAGCGATGTTCTGGGTGACCAATCAAGTAATGAAATTTGCACCATTTGGTGTATTTGCTCTTATTGGTGTGACCGTTTCTAAATTTGGTGTTGAATCATTGTTGCCGCTGGGTAAATTAGTTATTATCGGTTACGCTACAATGCTATTCTTTGTTGTTGTCGTTCTAGGGGGTGTTGCTAAATTAGTAGGTGTAAATATTTTTAATATCATACGCTTACTTAAAGATGAATTGATTTTGGCTTACTCTACTTCTAGTTCTGAAACGGTATTGCCAAGATTAATGGAGAAAATGGAGAAGTTTGGTTGTCCAAAAGCTATTACATCTTTTGTTATTCCAACGGGTTATTCCTTTAACTTGGATGGATCAACACTTTACCAAGCATTAGCAGCATTGTTTATTGCCCAAATGTATGGAATCGATTTGTCCATTGGCCAACAAATTTCATTAATGCTGGTATTAATGGTAACATCGAAGGGAATCGCAGGCGTTCCGGGAGTTTCATTTGTTGTCCTCTTGGCAACGTTGGGAACTGTAGGCATACCTATAGAGGGCCTTGCATTTATAGCAGGTATTGACCGTATTCTTGATATGGCCAGAACAGTTGTCAATGTCATCGGAAACTCATTAGCTGTAGTGGTAATGTCTAAATGGGAAGGCCAGTTTGATAAGCAAAAAGCAAATTCCTATTTGCAGTCTTTAAATGATACAAAGCAAAAAGCGGCATAACATGCAATTTTAGAAAAAGGAACCCATTCCAGTGTGGGTTCTTTTTTGCAAATTAGCAGGAAATAAAATATTGCGATATCTCTTTTGATAGATTTAAAATGAGAGAGTAATATGATAGGGAGAGAAGGTTTCAGCATGTGGATTGCTGCAGCATTGGTAACGACTTTAAGCTTCGGCACGAATAATACGATTTTTAAATGGAGTACAAGCCGTGGCTTGTCGAAAGTGCATATTCAGTTTTTCTTTTATTTCGTGGCATTTCTGCTTACACTTGGGTATGGGCTATATACAGGGGAACTGCAATTTAACCTCTATGCGCTTATCCTTGGTGGACTAATTGGCATCCTGAATGCGAATGGCAATATTCAGATGTCCAAGGCCTTCGAAAAGGGTCCTGCCAGCCTAACGTCGCCTCTAATTGGCGCCAATGCAATCATGCCGATTCTTGGGGCAGCGATTATTTTTCATGAAGAAATCAGTCTTGCCCATTGGATTGGGATTGTGGTAATACTCGGTTCAGCCCTGATGATTCAATATTCGCCGGGCAAAAGTCACGGCACAAATTATGGTCCATGGATTTATCGGGTCGTATTGGCAATCCTTTCCTTTGGGATTCTGGGAATATTAATGAAAACAACATCCTATTTGCAAATTAGTTCGCTTAGTACATTAATTTGTATGTACGGCGGAGGCAGCATTTATTTGGCCCTGACCAGTTTACGGGAAAAGGAAAGCTGGCTGAGGTCAGAAGTGAATGTCGGGTCCATGGCCGGTTTAGTCAGTGTCATCGGGTACAGCTGTTATTTCTATGCGTTGCAAAAAGGTATTGCCAGCATTATCTTCCCAATCGTCAGCTTAAATTGCCTCGTAGTCATCCTGGCAGGCTGTTGGTTCTTTAAGGAAAAATTGAAACGATACCAGCTTGTCGGCATATTTTCTGCGATTCTTGGGATTATTTTTACAAAAATATGATACGTGGGGATGGTTCTTGTGCTTCAATTTTTGAAGCACAAGAACCGTCCCTTTGCTTTATCAAAAATGAGTAACGCTTTTTTGGTTTAAAGTGATAAAATTTTTATCGAAAATCTATTGTTCTATAACAATAATATATGGTAAAATCTGAATATTATTTATTTTTCAGAAAAATCAAAGCGGTTATTACTGCGTACATAGTCCGCTGAGGGGGAGAAAAGGTGAAAAAGAGTTTAGCCATTGTTTTGATGGGAGTATTGTTGTTGCTTTCTGCTTGTGGCGGGGGAAGCAAGGAAACTAGTGGGGAAAAGAAAGAAAAGGAAGTAAAAATAGGGATCACGCAAATCGTGGAGCATCCGTCCCTTGATGCCGCCCGCGAAGGGTTTATCGCGGCCTTGAAGGATGCTGGTTATGAAGAAGGAAAGAACCTGAAGCTTGATTACCAAAATGCACAGGGTGACATGAATACCAATTTATCAATTGCCCAAAAATTAGTTTCGGACAAGAATGATCTAATTTTAGCCATTGCTACTCCGAGTGCACAGGCCGTACTGAAAAACACGAAGGAGATCCCAGTTTTATTTACAGCTATCACGGATCCGGTTGGTGCGCAATTGGTAAAAAGCATAGAAAAGCCAGGCGGAAATTCCACTGGAACATCTGATACGCACCCAGATGCCATCAAGAATACAATTGCTGCGATCAAGAAGTTTGTTCCTAATGCCAAGAAGGTCGGCATCATCTATAACAATGGTGAGCCTAACTCGGTTGTAAACGTGAAGAATGCCAAGAAAGCAATCGAAGCAGAGGGACTGGAAGCAGTTGAAACAACGATAACAGCTGGTTCTGAAGTGAAGCAGGCTGCTGAATCATTAGTTGGCCGTGTGGATGTCCTTTACATTCCAAAGGACAATACGGTTGTTGCTGCTCTTGAATCCGTCATTACTGTAGCGAATGCGAAGGATATCCCAACATTTGTTGGTGAAGGAGATTCTGTAAAACGCGGAGCATTCGCTTCTTATGGACTAAACTACCATGACCTTGGCTATTCAACTGGTAAAATGGCAGTCGAAATCCTAAAAGGAAAGAAACCAAGCGAAATTCCAGTCGGCTTCCCAGAAAAGCTAGAACTCGTCATCAACAAAAAAGCCGCTGCTGAAGAAGGCATCACCCTAACAGAAGATTTAATTAAGGACGCTAAGATAGTAGGAGAATAAGTGAAACATGGGGACGGTTCTTCTTACGATTAGTCAAGGGTTTTTGTGAAGTTTAATTCTAAATGTTTTCATTAGAGGGTTTTTGAGCA
>NZ_JBHSHV010000027.1:0-354787 GCF_042653105.1 Neobacillus sp. GCM10023253 | reverse complement strand
GCCAGCGTTCGTCCTGAGCCAGGATCAAACTCTCCAATAAAGTTGAGTTGATTAGCTCAAAAATGTTACGTTGGCTCATGTTTATCTATATTAATATAGAAGAAACATGATCATTATTGTTTGTTGACGTTTTTGTTTGTTTAGTTTTCAAAGAACTATCTTTGTCACTCGCAAAAGCGACAGGAACTAAATTGTATCGCGTTTCTTACAATCTATCAACCATCAATTATTTCCAATTACGATTGACTTGAACGCTCTTTCAAAAGCGACTTTTACATCATAACACCATTGGTACTATAATTCAACTAAAAGTTTTTTTCATTTAATCAAGATAAAAACATTATTGTTTCATATCCTAATGTATTTCGTCACCAAAAAAAGTGACTGGAGTAATAATATATACTTTTTACACATGGATTTCAACTGGTAATTCCATCCTATTGGATTGTCTCATACTAAGAATGGAGGACGAACAGTTTCGAGATTCGCCACCAAACGAAAGCCCCGAAAAACTGATCAATCAATTAGAAAATGTTAAATCCGCCTGATACGCAAATCTTCACAACCACAGTAAAAAAAGGAATGCCGTTGACGTTGAAAGTAAAAGAATAAATTTCAATATTGGAATTGTAAAGCACAGGGACGGTTCTTCCGCCTCACTTTGAGGCAGAAGAACCGTCCCCGTGCATCATTATTTACTTCTCACTACCTGCATCCGTTTGTTAAACATCGTTGGGTAAGATAAGAACCCAAGCATGATACTTGTGATGGATGCTGTCGTTAGAAGCAGGAACAGCACGAGCAGTTGGAATTGAACTGCTTGAACGGGGCTTGCACCTGCGATGATTTGGCCGCTCATCATTCCTGGGAGCTGAACCAGTCCAATCGTTTTTTGACTCTCAATGGTTGGAATCATACTTGCTTTGATTGAGGTCATCAACTGGGTATGTACGGCCTGTTTAGGTGTTCCGCCAAGAGATAGGATCAGTTCTGTCTGGTCCTGATGGGATTCGGTCTCCGCAATAAATCGATTAAGAAACAGGATGGCCAGCACCATTCCATTGCCAATCATCATTCCGCTGATTGGGATGATATATTGGGCGGTATGGGGTGTAATATTAAAACCGAGTAAGATGCTTTGAGTTAGCACTTCGATAAAAATTAACGTAACAGCAATTTTCCACGTAATCCCTTTAATGGCTGCTCCTTTTTTCCGGGCATTCAATGTTGCTGCAATAATCATCACGGCAACCATTAAGAATATATAAATAATGCTTTCGGAATCGAACACAAATTTAAGAATATAGCCCACAATAAGCAATTGGATGATGGAGCGGACGACGGCGATCGTCGCATCTTTTTCCAGCCCAAGGTTCAATGTCTTCGATAAGACGATGGGAATGAGAACGAAAATGAGAGAAAAGATTAAGGCCATGGTGCTCATCCCAATTCCCCCTTAACAAACTGCCTTACTCGCTCATTGCTTGGCGATTCTAGTAATTCACTTTTTCCCGTTTCAACGATTTCCCCTGCCATCATCACCCATGTATAGGTCCCGACATGTAAAGCCTGTTTTAAGTTGTGTGTGATCCAAACAATCGTCACGCCATACTTCCGGTTGATTTTGACAATCAGTTCCTCAATCTCCTTTTGCGAAACTTGATCGAGAGACGAAGTAATTTCATCCAGTAATAATATCTGCGGATGATTCACCAACGTACGGGCGATCGATACTTTCTGACGCTGCCCACCTGATAATTCCTTACTGCTCCTTTGTAGAAAATCCTCCGACAAACCCACGTCATGTAATAAATCTATGGCTTGTAAATCTGGAAGCCGTTTCCCTTGCAGCTCCAGGGGCAGTGCCAAATTCTTATGTACACTTCCATCAATCATCGGCGCACTTTGAAGTGCCATCCCAACCTTCCGCCGCAATTCCACGGGGTCATATTCATTTATGTTTTGATCATGAACCATAATATCTCCATCGTTTGGCGACAACAGCCCATTGCACAACTTAAGCAGCGTCGTCTTCCCAGCCCCCGAAGGCCCCACCAAAGTCGTAATCTCCCCATCATAAAAAGCCCCCGAAATATTCCTCAAAATTGGCTGACCATCAATAGAGTAATTAACATTATGAAATTGTATAGCTGGTTTCATTCCGTTCACTTCCTTATGAAGCATGGCCGGTTCTTCTGCTTCATGTTCATTTAGGTGAAGCATGGGGACGGTTCTTATGCTTCATATTTATTCAGGTGACAGGCACCCCTTAGGCAATCTTACCAAAAACTCACTCGCGTTTTCTAGTTTACCCTTTCCTTCCATTGTGTGTCTCGACAAAAGTGGCTTAATGAAGAAATAGGAATTAGGTTAACGGGTTCGGCTTTAGAGCACAAAAATAAAAGGTTCAAATCGCATATGATTTGAACCTTTTATTCTTGTGGATTTAATTTTATAAAATAACTGAACGTTGATTTCACAGTGTTTGAAAAATAAACGGTAAAATTCCGTTTATATTGGGAAATACCCATATTTCCTTAAAAATAAAGGAAGTTTTTCCGTTTATATGATCCGAATCTTTGGATTTTGTCTTATTCAGAGCTGTTAATCGGAATATGTCCGCTTATATCCGCTTTTTAAGCTTCCTTTTATACATTAGCCGGAATTTCTCCGCCTATGAATTCTCATACCTAGATGAAAATCAACAATGAATAATAACAGCTAATTCTCAACGGTACCAATGCAAGTTAGGCAGAAAGTTTCCTATCCTCCTGTAATAATTCAATTATTCCGAATACTAACATATTTAGTGTCCCTAATAAACTATAAATCTGTAAAATTTCGATAATATTGGATAAATAGAACCAATTACCTACGCCAATAGAGTAATTTAGAAGAAAACAGGATAACAATCATGACTTTTGTCGCTCAAGGATTTTAATGCCATTAAATTGAAGCGCAGGAACCGTCCATGACCACTGAAAAATGCATTTTAAGAAGCTGGAGGCTGCTATTCTTGAGCTCACAGGAAAAATAGTAGCGCTTATTTTTACCGGTGGGCTACTTTTTTTGCGCTCACAGGCAGAATAGACCGTTTATTTTTACCGATGCCCTACTTTCCTGGCACTCACGGGCAGAATAGACCGCTTATTTTTACCGGGGCCCTTCTTTTCTAGCGCTCACGGGCAGAATAGACACCTTATTTTTACCGATGCCCTACTTTTCTGGCGCTCACGGGCAGAATAGACCGCTTATTTTTACCGGGCCCTTCTTTTCTAGCACTCACGGGCAGAATAGACACCTTATTTTTACTGGTGCCCTACTTTTCTAGCGCTCACGGGAAAAATAGACCGCTTATTTTTACCGGGGCCCTTCTTTTCTAGCACTCACGGGAAAAATAGACTATCTATTTTTACCGGGGCCCTTCTTTTCTGGCGCTCACGGGCAGAATAGACCGCTTATTTTTACCGAAGCACTACTTTTCTGGCGCTCACGGGCAGAATAGACTGCTTATTTTTACTGCTGCCTTACTTTTCTAGTGCTCACGGGCAGAATAGATGGCTTATTTTTACCGGTGCCCTACTTTTCTGGCGCCAATGGGCAGAATTTGATGGCCCCCAATTCTCAATCCACTTTAACGCCATGCAACAATACCGCTTTCAGGCAAAAATCCTGCGGCCCCCCCTCCTTATCGAAGGAAATTTGAAATGTATCCCGGCATAATGGCGTGGCGTTCTCGAGTATCGATATAATTTCCTTTTGTACTTCAGCTGATGTACCTGCCCTTTCAATCCAGCTGGAATATTCAAGAGGCAAATTCCACTTTAAATGCTCCGAATAATGTAAGGAGTTTTCAGCAAACATTTCCCGCCATTCAGAAAGGGAGCTTTCGCGTACTTGTGACGGATCGCGGAGCTTATTTACTTTGTTGATGAAATGATCGAGAACCTTGTCCTCCGGGGCGTAATGATCAACAAGTAAGAAATGTCCACCGTTCTTCAGAACACGAGAAATTTCTTTCACCGCTTTTCGTACATTTGGAAAGTGATGGGCTGCATAACGGCAGGTAACGATATCAAACATGGCATCAGGAAAAGGGAGCGTTTCGGCGTCTGCCTGCAGAAACGTTACATTTTCACAACCACGTTCCTTCGCATAATCAATCGCCACTTTCACCATTTCTTCCGTGATGTCGACTCCAATGCAATTTTTAACGGACGGTGCAAAGGCGAGCGCAGTATGCCCAGCAGCTGTGCCTATGTCGAGTACGTTTTCCTTGCCTGTTAACTTTACTGCTTTAACCATTACGTCCAGTTCCTGACCTGCGGCAAACAGCTTCTCGTCCCGGTATTTCTCGGGATGTTTTGCAAACTGTTGCTGGACCGTATTTTTCGCATCTGCCATCGTTTATTCCCCCTAGGAAATTACTGTTCTTATATGTATATTATCGATTAGACACGTATTCGTCTAAGATATATAATCTATGAAAGTCATAGATTTAAACTATGGAGTTGGTATAGATGGAGATACGCTTATTACAATATGCAGTGGAAGTCTATCAAAAAAATAGTTTTACAAAAGCAGCCGATAGTTTACATATCGCCCAGCCGTCGCTGAGCCAGCAAATCCAAAAGCTTGAAAAGGAAATCGGTGTCCGTTTGTTTTCACGTGGACAAGGGCGAGTCATTCCAACACCTGAAGGCATACGATTCATTGAGAAAGCGCAACAGATCTTACGGCAGCACGACGACCTTTTGCGCGAAATGCACGAAAATAGCGAGGGCATCGGATCTGAATTGACCATAGGCGCACCTGCCGTCACAGGTGGTCACGTGCTGCCATTGCTAATAGAAAACTTTCTGAAGCAATACCCGCAAATGAAGGTGCGTCTCATTGAGGAATCAACCGAGGAGTTAGAAAATTTAACAATTCGGGGTACTGTGGACCTGTCGGTGTTACCTTTACCGATCGAAAGTAACCGGTTGGCCACTCGTCTGATGCTGACAGAACCATTGCTGCTTGCAGTTCCACGCGAAGAAAAAGACTGGATGTCGGAACAAATCCGCCATTTCGTTCGTTCTGCAGATGAAAATGACCAAGTCACGGAAGGAACAATTCCTTTGGCAGAGTTGTCCTGCTCACCGTTTATATTATTAAAACAGGGATATGGCTTTCGGCGGATTGTGTTGGATCTCTGTGCTGACAGCGGATTTCAATCGCAAATTGATTTCGAAACAAGCAATATCGAGACAGCGCAATCTCTCGTCGCATCCGGATTGGGAGTGACCATTGTTCCAAAAATGGTCATGCGGCAACATGCAAATTTTAATCCGTTGTATATCCCGCTTCAATCACACCCGACTCGAACTGTGGTATTTGCTTATTTGAGAGAGCGATACTTAAGTCTGGCGGCAATGGCATTCATGGACGTTTATGAATCTAATGGAAAGATTATTTTATAGGTGAAATTAATTAAGTAACCAGCTGAAGTAAAATAAGCGAAGATTTTTCTGTTAAATGCAGAATGGAGCTCGTTTTGAGGTAAATAAGGGAAGATTTTTCGATTATGCAAAGCAAAATCATCCATTTTCACGTTTTACGAAGCAATAGGCGAAATTTCTTCGTCTATTTATTCTATTTTTATCAATATTCACTAATTAAGCGAAAATTTTACGTCTATTAATTGTATCGTTACCCGAACCTGGGTTTCTAACAATTATTCTATTAGCCCACACACGAATACGCATCTGAAATCACATCGAACAAAAAAATTGTCAGCGTGTCAAACTATATTGCGATTTAACCCCAAAAAAATACCTGGTACTCTGTTCGTCCATCATTAACTATCTATCAACAAAGTTTCTGAAAGTTTGGTCATATTCATTAATCACATCGTTTATTTGCTCTAAGAATTCTTCGTCAATTCCCTTTGGCAGCTTTAAATTTTGTTTTTTCTTAATGGTTACTTGACCGTTCACTATATCAAAACGTACTTCATCCCCTTGACCGATTCCCAAGTGTTCCAACACTTCCTGTGGTAACGTAACCCCTAAACTATTCCCGATTTTTGTTACCTTTCTTTCCACTTCTCTCACCACCCTTAAAGTCATAATCATTCCTCCTCACTATTTGCACTTTCTGGGAGGTTTATAACCGTAAAAACAAATATTTTATACTAATGTTATAAGAATAATAACATGCTAATATTAATATTCACAGTTGTATAAATCCGTCAAATTAGGACATGGAGTGACATGCGCCTTCCAGAAAATATCCAATTAATAGCCATAAAAATAGCCTCCCATTAACAAAATAGGAGGCTCATATTAAAACAGATTATTAGAACAGGAAGTAAAAATTAACGCTCTTCAACTATAGGGATTTTCCAGAATTCCCAATATATATATTATTAATAGAAGAATTCTTATCATCAAGCTCTTTACACTTTTCTTCCCAAAAATCCGCGCCGCTTATGTTTGCATGCAGCGGATTAAACACCGGGTCCTTCCCAGCCTTTCTTTGAATCTCATAATCTTTTAATACTCTTAAGGCTGGTTTCATCAGGAAGAAAAGGGCGATTAAACTGAGCCAGGCCATTGATCCAAACCCTATATCCCCGAGGGCCCACATGGTTGATGCTGAATAGACACAGCCGGCATAGGTCATGATGAGCATGACAATTTTTAGGATTGTTTTCAGCCATGGCAGCTCTCGTTTTCCACTTAAATAAACAATAGTGGTTTCAGCAATATAGTAATAGGCCATTAATGTGGTAAAAGCAAAGAAAAAGATGGCAATCGCTACAAATCCCGGGCCAAATCCAGACATCACCGTTTCTACAGCCATTTGTGTATAGGCTGGACCTGCTTCAACATTTTTTAGAGTTTGAACAATGGGTTCTGCTCCTTCAGGTGTAACGTTATACATACCGGTAACAAGAATCATTAAGGCTGTCGCTGTACAGACAACGATTGTATCAATATAAACAGAGAAGGCCTGTACCAATCCCTGTTTCGCCGGATGGGATACTTCAGCAGCGGCCGAACTATAGGTCGCTTCACCGCAGCCGGCTACATTTGAGAAAATGGCCCTTCTGACCCCCCAGGCAATCGCGGCACCGACAATTCCCCCAAATACTTGATTCGCACCAAATGCACTTGTGAAAATCAGTGAAAACATTTCAGGTATTTGAGAAAAATTAGCCCCTAAAATGATAATCGTTACTAGGACATAACCAACGGCCATAAATGGAACAACAGCTTGACCCACACTCGCAATCCGCTTTACTCCACCAAAAATAACGGCACCAAGCAGTACCACCAAAAAGATACCAGTAACAAATTTATTTATTCCAAACGCATTTTCCATTCCAGATGCGATGTTATTTGCTTGGACGCCAGGAGTCAAAAATCCATAGGAGATGGTCACCACTACAGCCATGATAACCGCAAACCATTTAAGCCCCAGACCTTTTTCAATGAAATAAGGAGTTCCCCCACGATACTCATTTCCCACTTTAATCTTATACACCTGAGCCATCGTTGATTCAATAAAGGCACTGGCGCCCCCTAACAGCGCCATCATCCACATCCAGAAAACGGCTCCCGGCCCTCCGAAGGCAATCGCAGTTGCGACACCGGCAATATTACCGACCCCAACACGCCCTGATAAGGCCAAACAAAAAGCTTGAAATGAGGAAATCCCCTCATCTGAGCTCTTCCCTTCAAACAACAATCTAATCATTTCTTTAAAATACCTGATTTGCACAAAACGGGTTGCAAGAGTGAAGATTAATCCTGCACCAAGTGCAAGAATGACCAGTCCATTCCCCCAAACTTGACCCGCCAGCCAATTAATGAATTCTTCCATTTACCAATTCCCCCCTGGTTCGTTTACTTTGCAAGCGCTAACAATGATAGAAATCCAAAATTCTCTCTGTTACTTAACAAAATAACGGATTGCTCCTCGCTGCTGTCTAACCATGGTGAAAAGTACGGACTGCCGGCAGACAGCCCGCTTTTTTGCATGAACATGGACCATTAAAAAAATTGCTATTTAATGTTTACCCAAACACTTTTTACTTCCGTATAATTATCGAGTGCATATGTGCCCATTTCGCGCCCGATTCCCGATTGTTTATACCCGCCAAAAGCTGCGGCAGGATCTTCCAGGTTGTAATCATTAATCCAGACAGTACCTGCTTTTAACTTGTTGGCAACTTTGTGTGCAGTTTTGATATCTTTCGTCCAAACTCCTGCCGCAAGGCCATATGGGGTATTGTTTGCCCGTTCGATCACTTCCTCCACCGTATCAAACGGCAATACAACGACAACCGGTCCGAAAATTTCCTCCTTCGCCACTACCATGTCATCCATTACATCCGCAAACACAGTCGGCTGGACGAAATATCCCTGGTCAAACGCCTTTTTGCCGCCAGCTGCTACTCTCGCTCCTTCTGCGACTCCTTTTTCAATATACATAAGGACACGCTCCAGCTGCTTTTGGGAGACAAGCGGCCCCATTTCAGTTTCCGGATCCATGCCAGGTCCCAATTTTACCTGAGCCGCCATTTTTGCCAGTTCGTCTACCACCTGATCATAATGTTTTCTGTGGACAAATACCCGCGAGCCGGCGCTGCAGTTTTGGCCATGATTATACATAATCCCGTTAAAGGCGCCTGGAATAGCCTCTGTTAAATCAGCATCCTCGAGAATAATGTTGGGGGACTTTCCTCCAAGTTCGAGCGTGATGTTTTTGATTGTCTCTGCAGCTTGCCGCATAATATACTTTCCTGTTGCAGTAGAACCTGTAAATGCCACTTTATCTACATCAGGATGATTGACAATCGCTGCACCTGCCGTTTGGCCGAAACCAGGAACAATGTTTACCACGCCTTCCGGGAAGCCTGCTTCTTGAATAAGCTTTGCGGCATAAAGGATCGATAATGGTGTTTGCTCAGCCGGCTTTAGCACGATGGTGCACCCTGCTGCCAAGGCAGCACCCATTTTCCAGGATGCCATCGTTAACGGATAATTCCAAGGAATGATTTGACCGACCACACCAACCGGTTCATGCCTTGTAAAATTTAAATAATCCTTGGAAATCGGAACAGTCTGTCCAAGAATTTTTGTCGCCCAGCCAGCATAATAACGGAATTGTTCGACTGTGGCCGGAATATCATCTGCTAATGCAACAGCGTAAGGCTTGCCATTATCCAAAGCTTCCAGCTGAGCCAATTCTTCTTTATGCTGTTCAATCAAATCGGCGAATTTATAAATGATTCTTGCTCTTTCAGCTACACTCAAATCAAGCCACGGCCCGGATTCAAACGCTTTCCTTGCCGCTTTGACAGCTAAATCAATATCTTCTTCCTGTGCCTCACTTACAAGGGCAAGCACTTCTTCAGTTGCCGGATTCAATGTTTCAAATGTTTTCCCGCTAACCGACGGAACAAATTTACCATTAATAAATAGTTCGATTTTTCCTGCTAAAAATTCTTTCACGTTCGGTTTCAATTCATAATGTGTTGTTAACATTGTCTTCCCCCTCTTTAAGCTAGTTGGAACTGCGTATACTTAAACAAGTGACAGTACATGTAAATTCTTCAAAATTTCTTTGAGCATTTGATCCTCTTCCGGCGTTAATCCTAAACGCGGATATCGGGCAGGACCTCCTGCATTGCCTAGCAGATCCATTGAACGCTTAACGATTTGAACATATTTTCCTGAACCCTCAAGGAAGGTACAAAGAGGAAGAATCCGGTCATTGATTTCCCATGCTTGCTCAAGTTCACCGTTTTGGAAGTGATTGAACATATCTGTTACAAGCTTTGGCACGATATTGCCGGCAACCGAAATCCAGCCGGTTGCACCGACAAAGTAAGACTCCATTACCAATTCCTCGGAACCGCAGAAAACTTCAAAATTCCCCTTTGCCCCTCTGGCTAAGTCACGCGCCTTGCGGATATCCCCGCTTGATTCTTTAATTCGGGTAACATTCTCCAAATCCGTTCCAATTCTGAGCATTAATTCGGTACTCATATCGACACCGGAAGTAAAGGGGTTGTTGTAAAGCATTATCGGAATATTTACGGCATTATTCACTTCTTTAAAATGGTAGTAGATTTCGTCTTCTTTTGGTTTGGCATAATAGGAATTGATAATCAAAGCACAATCGGCGCCATGTGCCTCTGCCTGCTTGGTGTTTTCAATTGTCTCCTTTGTCGTTTCTGCCGCAGTCCCGACAATAACTGGGATACGGCCGTTTACTTCTTTCATCACCACTTCGACCATCTGGTACTTTTCTTCCTTTGTTAGACTGACGAATTCCCCTGTACTTCCATTAATGACAATCCCGGCGACACCTTGGTTCATAAAATAATTTACGTTATTTTTTACACCGCCCCAATCAATTTCCTGTTCCTTCGTCATCGGGGTAATAAGTACTGGAAAAGCTCCTCTAATTGTTGTCATCACAATTCCTCCTCTATGATTCTATAAATATTTTTCCTTACTAAAAATAAATTATTTTAAGATAAACCCCGCCGCTAATGGGTCTGTTGGATCCAGAATAAAGGTTTGCATCCCGGTTATAAATCCGCGGCAGGTCATCGTATATTGAAAGCGAGATTCTTGTTGCTGCAAAACCTGGACTTGTAATTGACTGCCAAAAATACTCTCATTCACAAGCGAAACCTGGTTCGTAATAGAACCCGATGATAGCAGGCTTGTGAATGCTGCAAGTGTCGGTCCAAAACCTGGGGATCTGACAATCAAGAGATCATCCCGGAAGGTAATAGAACGAATGTGTCCTTCATCGATCCTTGACTCGTCTACTAAAATGGCCCCTTTCACATCCGGGCTTAATGATGGCAGAACAGTTTGTCCCCATCTTCGCAAATCCGCTAATTCCTCCACCTGAATCTCCACCGGGAAGTCCTGTGTGCGGAAGACGGCGTATACCTGATCAGACTGAACGAGTGTATGGTTGGCAAGTGAAGGTGTGACACATTCCTTTGTCCCCATTACCTCACAGAAGCCGCTCTCCATCTTAACCGAGACCACTTCTTCTCCCTTCATTACGGCGGTGATCGGGAAAACGCCGCCCACGGTTTCAATCAAATATTGATTTGACGCCCTCTCTCTTAGATGGCCGCATTCTAATAGGGCCGTCACCACAGCAGCCATGCCACCATAATGAATCGGCATGGTGCCATCATGATTGAAGAATACGACCGCCGCATCAGCCTCTCGTGTCAATGGCGGAACAACAAGGCAGCCATTTAATCCGGCAAATCCGCGGGGCTCATTTAATAATAGAGTTTGCTCTTCCTTATAAGCTTGGGGAAACAATTCATATAATTCTTTTAAACTTTGGTAATGGATGAATGGTGCATTCCGGATAATGCGGAATGCCTCTCCGGCAACGTGAACATCTATTGTGGAATAGGCTTTTTCAATTTTCACTTCACATCCTCCATTTCATGTTCATTCATTGGGGGAATCAGCAGGAAGCCTTCCTTTAACGGATCTTCCTCATGGTAGAAGAATTGATGCATCCCCATTAGCCACGCAGAACCCGTAATCCTGGTCACAACCGCTTCAATCCCTGCTACATCAGTCGTTTCAAGAATTTCCCCGCGGAATAGCGACCCGACGATGCTTTCATGAACAAATTCTTCCCCTATCGCAATCTGTTGCTTGGCATACATAACAGAAAGCTTTGCAGACGTCCCTGTACCACATGGAGAGCGGTCAATTCCTCCTGGCGGGACAATAACGGTATTTTTGACATCAGCCGCCTCATGGGTTGGATTGGTGAAAAATTCCACATGGGTTAGCCCTTTTATAAACGGATATTTAGGATGAACGATATCGGTTTTCTCATTAATGGCGTTTCTAATTGTAATCGCTTTATCAATAATGGCTGCAGCTTTCTCCGGTATTAACTCTAAACCCACCGAATTTGCATCAATAATCGCGTAGAAATTCCCCCCATAAGCAATGTCAGCATCTACCTGGCCGATTCCTTCAACCTCGACCGAAACACTTTTTAATAGAAAGGCCGGGATATTGCAAAAAGACACTTCCTTCGCTTTTCCGTTTTCTACAGCGATGTCTACACTAACAAGTCCTGCAGGAGTATCTAATTTCAATGAAGTAACCGGCTCCTGTACCGGAATTAGGCCAAATTCAATAAGCGCCGTACAAACGCCAATCGTGTCATGGCCGCACATCGGCAGATAGCCGCCTGTTTCAATGTAGATGACACCGATATCCGCCTCCGGATGGCATGGCTCTGTCAGCAGGGCACCTGACATTACGTCATGCCCCCGTGGTTCGTTCATTAACAGCTTTCGAATCCAGTCATATTCCTTTTTCATATAAAGCATTTTTTCGGACATGGTTTCCCCCACAAGGTTTGGCAGGCCGCTAATGACCGTCCGCGTGGGGTTGCCGCCTGTGTGGGTATCAATCGTTGTAAAAACTTTGTCTGCCCTCATCTTATGACCATCCTTTCTCTAAATCGCTCAAAACGAAGCGGTTCAATCGGAATGGAGGTTTCTTTTTCATTTAGCATTTCCTCCATGACTTTTCCGGTGACCGCAGCAAGGCTGATTCCATCGCCCTCATGGCCGGCAGCAATGTAGAAATTAGGAATTCCCTCCACCCTGGAAACAATGGGCAGGTGATCTTCCGTCCAAGGCCGCAATCCTGCATAAGAGCGAATAACCATCATATCGGCCATTTTCGGATAAAAGCGGATGGCACGATTGGCAATACACTGGATGATTTCGTTGTTAACTTTCGTGTTAAAGCCAACAAATTCACGGCTGCTGCCGATTAAAAAATTTTGGCTTTCTGTCGGTTCAAACACAAGGGCCACCCCGTATTTTTCCGTGAGTGGATCGACCCGCCGTTCCCCGCCAAATTTTGAAATTAAATAGCCAAACTCCATTACTTTCCGAGAACCGACATGCTGCTGGCGCGATGCTACGACGATATGTCCTTTTCTCGGTTTGATAGGAATCGAGAGGTCTAGCATTTCGCCAATTTTGGGCGCCCACACTCCAGCAGCATTCACCACATGGTCGGCAGTAAACACACCTTTGGATGTTTGAACAATAAAAGAACCATTTTCTCTTTTGATTTCCCTGACTTCGGTGTGATTGAAAGCTTTTGCTCGTTGTTTCTTGGCTTTCTCAAGTAAGGCAAAAGCAAGCATATATGGATTGACAGTAGAGTCTGTCGCACATTCTAATCCACCTAATAAATCATCGGCAAAAAAGGGCGACTCCTGACGAATATCCTCACGATCCAGCATTCTAAACGGCAACCCGGCAGCCTTTTGGCGGCCCACCCATTTCCTTGCAGCCTCCATCTCCTCCTCGGACTCACAAACGAGGATGCTGCCAGGCGCACGATATTCAAACTTATGGTCAAGCTCTCTGCTCAAGTCATCTACCAAACGCTGGCTAACCAAAGACATTTGACTATCGAATCCGGGATCTTTATCAATCGCTAAGATATTTCCATCACAGCGGGAAGATGTACCGCTGACAAATTCCCCTTTTTCAATGACTGTCACATCTCTGCCTGATTTTGAGACATAATAGGCAATCGCACAGCCAATAATTCCCCCGCCAATGACGAGAACATCACAGTGTTTCACCGTTCCTTCCCCCCTCCATAAAAAAATCTCATGTAAACTTAATGCAATAAGTGTGCCAAAAAAAACATAGTCATATTTTTATGTGTCAATTATAAATTTTTAAAATATTTTGACATATGGTGTATAATGTTTTATAAAGTGTAAATATTTTTTTACACACCGAAAGGAGGATCTTATGTTTTTTCCCATCCAAACTGCCAAGGATATCGTTAAGGAGCTGCCGGATACTGCATCTGGCCTTATGCATCTAACAATGATTAACAAAAAATATTATTACGCCCCCTCAGATAATACATCTCTGATTCCATGCAAAGTTGTTCATGAGGATGATTCGATTGAAAGTCTGATTCACTCATTTCAGGATGATTCCGTAACAATCCTGTTGAACGAAAACGAGCAGCCTGCCGCTTGTATCACAGCCGGACATATGATTGCATTCCTCTTTAGCACCTACAGACAACTCCTGGCTTTCTATGAAACGGTCATTGCTACAACTGATTCTTCTGTCACCGTAATTGATGCAAAAGAAACCGTCCGCACTTGGACAAAAGGGGCGGAAAAAATTTTTTCCGTTAAGCAGCAAGAGATTATCGGCAAACCCATTACAGACTTTTTTGATAAAAATAAACTAGAAATCTTGCAAACCTTACATAAAGGAAAGCGCATTACCGGCCAGTACCATCAGCCTCGATCTGATTTATTTGTGTTAATCAATACCAATCCTGTTACCTTTAATAATCATATTATTGGCGCTGTTGTCTCCGAAACGGATGTCACCAATCAAGTCATGTTGAACGAAAAACTGTTTAACATGTCCAATGAAGTTCGACGTTTAGAACAAGAAGTCGCAAAGTACAACCATTCCAACGATCCTTTTCGATTTATTAAAGGGACAAGTGCTGCGATTCAGCACACCATTGAAATGGCAAGAAAGGTGTGTACGGTTAAATCAACCGTGCTAATCCTAGGAGAAAGCGGCGTCGGAAAAGAAGTATTTGCCCGAGCGATTCATGAAGCCAGCGAGAAGCCTAATGCACCTTTTATTACTATCAACTGTGGGGCCATACCCGCATCATTATTTGAAAGTGAATTATTTGGATATGAACGCGGCGCCTTCTCCGGTGCCGATTACAAAGGAAAAAAAGGGAAAATTGAGCTGGCAAAGGGAGGAACATTATTTCTCGACGAAATTGGCGAAATGCCGCTGGAGATGCAAGTAAAACTGCTGCGAGTGCTGCAAGAGCGGAAATTCTACCGGGTTGGCGGCGAAAAGGAAATCAATATCGACTTTCGTGTCATCGCCGCCACAAACCGTGACTTGCAGGAATTAATGAGACAAGGGGAATTTCGTGAAGATTTATATTACCGCCTAAATGTAGTAACCCTCTATATCCCCCCATTAAGAGAGAGACCGGGGGATATTATTGAATTAACCCATTATTACTTAAATGAGTTTGCCAAAAGCTATTCAAGGCCGATCCATGAGTTTACTCCGGACGTCATGCAGGCCATGCTCCACTATGACTGGCCCGGGAATATTCGCGAACTTCGTAATATGGCGGAACGCCTTGTTGTATTCGCCACTGACGGAGTAATCAGGGCAGAGTATTTGCGGTTTTCTTCCGCTGGCACTGACCAAAATACCCCTACACTTCAAACGGTTGATAGAGTAATAGAAACAAATGACACGATCGTATCGCTCCAGGAAGAAATGGATCAGCATGAAAGAAGAGTCATTGAACGTGCTTTACAGATTGTAAATGGAAATAAACTGGAGTGTGCCAAACGTCTCGGCATCACTAGGGCAACCTTATACAACCGGTTGAAGCGGCTGGGGTTGGATTAAACGATCCACCGCAAAAGTTGGCACATTTTTTGCATGATATTGGTTATATACTTCATGAGGAGGAATTCAAATGACAAACATGGAAAACATGGTTATTTGTCGGTGCGAAGAAGTCACCTATGGACAGCTAATATCAACAGCAAACCAGCATCAATGCACTGCCCGGGAATTGAAATTAAGAACCCGGGCCGGAATGGGCTTTTGCGGCGGACGGACATGCCGTATTTCTGTCGATAAGATTATTGAAAGCGCAGTTCCCCATACTACTGCAGGCGATATCCCATTGAAATATCAGCCCCCAGTGAGACCGATGACGTTCGGAGCGGTAGGTGGAAAAAAATGAGTAGAATACTAGACCATCCTGTTTTAGGCAAGCTAACAGACCGAAAAAGGATTTCATTTCAATATGATCACACGACCTATGAAGCATATGAACAGGAGACGATTGCTGCTGCATTACTGGCAAACGGGATCAGGAAGCTCCGTGTCCATGAAGAAAGCGGATCACCACGAGGAATTTACTGCAATATCGGCCATTGTATGGAGTGCCGAGTGACCGTCAATGGGCAGGCGAACGTACGGGCCTGCTTAACCTTTGTGGAAGAAGATATGGTTGTAGAAAGCGGCAAGCAGCTGCCAAATATCGTCAAGAGGATGGTGGAACAGGGATGAGTGATGTAATTGTAATCGGAGCCGGACCTGCCGGCCTATCAGGAGCCATCGCCTCCGCCAAAAATGGTCTCCACGTAACCGTCCTGGATGAATTTATCAAACCAGGCGGCAGATTGCTTGGCCAGCTTCACCAAGAACCATCTGGGGAGTGGTGGAACGGGATGAAAGAATCAGAACGCCTGCTTCAGGAAGCAAGGAACTTAAACATTGATATTCGCTGCGGCGTGTCTGTATATAACCTTGAGAAAGACGAAAAGCTCTGGAATGTCCATTCAAACTCTGGCACCCTTTCGGCTCCAAATGTCCTAGTTGCCACTGGCGCAGCAGAATATCCCATCCCAGTACCGGGTTGGACGCTGCCTGGGGTGATGTCGATCGGCGCAGCACAGGTGATGACAAATGTTCACCGAGTACAAGTCGGGAGCAAGGGAATCATCATTGGAGCTAACATCTTGGCATTTGCGATTTTGAATGAGCTGCAGTTGGCCGGCATAAACGTCGATCGGATTGTCCTACCAGAAAAAAGCCCGATAAGCGGGAAAGCCGGTGACCCGGAAGAAGTGTTAAAGACCCTTTTACATGCAGCCCATCTGGCACCATCCCCGCTGCTGCGAATTGGCAGCCAGTTTATGAAAAATGATACCTTGAGAAAAATCGGCATCAACTTTTATCCGAAAAACGGTATGAAAATAAACGGTACGCCGCTGCAGTTACGAAAAGCGGCAGTAGAAATCGTCGGGAAACAACAAGTTGAGGGAGTTAGGGTGGCTGATACGGATGTGAATGGGAAGGTTATTCCTGGCAGTGAAACCATCTATGAGGCAGACTTCGTTTGTATCGCCGGCGGTTTATATCCGCTCGCAGAGCTTGCGGCTGTGGCCGGCTGTCCATTCCAATACCTCCCTGAACTGGGCGGACATGTACCTTGTCACTCAGAAACCATGGAAACACCGCTCGAAGGCCTATTTGTGGCAGGAAACATCACCGGCATCGAAAGCGGTAAAATTGCCATGGCCCAGGGGACAATTGCTGGCCTGGCAATCGCCAAACACTCCGGCAAAGGTTCAGGAACCATTGACCAGCAGCTTAAACGGGCTATCCAGCAGGTCCGCACTGTAAGAGAACATGCAGCAATTCAATTTAATCCTGAAATTGATTTAGGCAGGGGCAAAATGAAAGAAATTTGGGAAACTCAATATACAAACCAAAGCGGCCAAAAACCCCATAAGAGAATTGGCTAGGATCAAATATAGTCCTACAAAAAAATCAGCAGATAGCTGCTGATTTTTTTTATTACAACCTGCTTGTTGCAGTACATATTTCGTCCTGCTGAACCCACCTACTACAAAAAAAAGCGCCGATACCATCTCGAGACTTCCTAATGAACTAAATTAAAGGCTTCCCTTAATATTAATACTTCTTTAACTCCCTACCCGAAAACGGCTCTGCCCCAGAAAATCTCCCAATCCGAAAATAGGATAAATCGTACTCTACCTTTTTCCCTAAAGTCATGTTTGCTAATATTTCTCCAAATACGCTTCCAAACTTAAATCCATGCCCTGAAAAACCGCTGGCAATGGCTACATGCGGGTAATCAGGATGATGGTCAATGATAAAATCTTCATCTGGTGTTCGGGTAAACAGACAGACCTTTCCAACCTTTAGTTGTCCGGCAGCATCTGGCAGATGGGCTTGGACAAAAGACCTTAAGTCTTCCTCATCCTCCTGGTAGATGCCAAAGCTTCGATCCACTTGGTCGGGATCTATGTTCTTCCCTCCATCCATCCGTCCTACCTTAACACCGCTTCCATCGATAGAAGGAAAACCATAGAACATTTGGTTTGGCAGTACGTAGTAAAATCCCGGGAATTGATGCTGATTATATTTTTCCTCATCGGCCTCAAACCAAGCCACTGTTTTTCTTACTGGCGTTAATGGAATATTTAAAGACTTCAATAGTTTACCTGTCCAGGCGCCTGCTGTAATAATACATTTGTCAGCATAAACTCTGTCATTTGAAGTTTCCACTATTACTCCATTAGGCTGGAATTCTATATTTTCCACTCTGATATTGGTCCATAATTCAGCGTTTTGGCACAGCGCAAGCTTACGGAACGCTGAAATACACTTTTCGCTCAATAGGACGCCTGATGAGGATTCAAAACAGCCGATATACCCTTCAGGCACCTCAAAGCCTGGCCAGCGCTGTTTTACACTGGCATTATCCATCATTTCAAGCGGCAGATTATAGGTTTTTGCACTCTTTACGACCTCCTGCATAAACGGAGAATCCTCTGGTCCAATTCCTAGAATACCAGTTTTCAAGAATACTGTTTCTTCAGATTCCTGTTGAAGTTCTTCCCACAAATGCTGCGCCCGAAGTACCATTGGAACATACTGTTCTCCTTCACCGTAAGCATGGCGGATAATTCTCGTATCTCCATGATGGCTTCCATTCGAATGGGGAGGATCAAAGGAATCAATCAGTAAGGTTTTTACCCCCTGCTTGGCTAAAAAATATCCTGCAGCCATTCCCGCAGTACCTGCTCCAACCACAACAACATCGTATTGTTTTTTCAAAAATGACACCTCACTCTGTTTTTATCTAGATAATCTATTTACCCAGAATCAGATTAGGGAGATATAAAACTATTTCAGGTAAATAGGTTGTTAAAATTAATGTAGGAAGCCAGGCAAATAAAATCATAATCATGGTTGGTTTTAGCATCTCATTAATTGGCGTTTTACCAATCCTTCCTCCAAGGTATAATAGGGGAGCTGTTGGCGGAGTGATATTCCCCATCCCCAAATTGACTGCAACAATGGCAGCAAAATGAATCGGATCTACCCCTAAGTTAGTGACAACCGGTAATAAAACGGGTGTTGATAGTAATACGGCACTTACATCATCCATCAGCATGCCGATGATGACCATAAACAAATTGATCAAGATCAATAATGCATATTTATTTTCTGAGATAGAAAATAGAAAGCTCGTAATCTGTCCCGGCAAATCCTCCATAACGTATAACCGGCTTAATATCATAACCGCATACAGCATAACCATGATGACACCTGTGGTGGTCGCGGTTTCGATCAAAATCTGCTTGAAGCTTTTTAAGTCCAATCCTCTATAGATAAAAAAACCTACTGGAACAGCATATAACACAGCAATACCTGCTGCTTCAGTCGGAGTCATAATGCCTCCATAGATTCCTCCTAACACTAACAGAGGAAGAGCAAGGGCTGGAGTGGCAGAATAGGTCTTCTTCCCTAAACTTTTAGCAAACATATTAAAATCAATGGATTCCTGTTGTTGTTGGATGTTGTTGTTCTTTTTTGCATAAACCGTGTTAATGATGATTAGAAGTGTGAGTAAAATAATCCCGGGGACGACGGTTGCCAAGAAGCTTGCCAGAACAGACTGACCGCCAATCCAAGCATAAAGAATCATAATTGCGCTTGGAGGAATCAACATGCCCAGGACTGATGAATTCGAAATAAGTGCGGATGCGTAGCCCCTTGAATACCCGGCTTCCTTTAAACGCGGTAGAATAATCGTGCCAATACAGGTAAGAGTGGCTGCTGCACTCCCGGTAATGGAGCCAAATACAGCACAGGATACGACCGCAACAGCGCCTAATCCTCCCTTAACCTTTCCGACAAACACTTCAACAAGGTCTATCAGTTTTCCGGCGATCCTGCCTTTTTCCATAATGCCGCCTGCCATAATAAACAAAGGGATGGCCAATAAGACCGTAGTGCTCATTTGACTAAATCCATATGGAAGCAGAAAACTAGGTTCATAGCCTTGGGCAAAGATCAGATAGACAACCGATGCAAAAAATGCAAAAGGTACGGGTATTCCAACAACTAAAGCAAGACACAATATCAATAAAGCGATAGAAATGACCAATTTAACGCTCCCTTCCTTAGCGCTCCTTTATTTGTCAAAGCATGCTCTTATATCATTAATGAGGTGAACAATGGAGTAAAACGACATCAAAATAAAACCGAAGAAGATCGCACTCTTAGGAACGACTGAAGGTATTCCTAAGGTCGGAGATTTCCCGCCGCTTTCAAAGCTCCAAATAAAAAACTGTACGGCCCACCAGGTAAAGATCAGGCACAATATGGTTGTGATCAATGAGGTTGCAGCTTTAATGATTGATTTCGTCCGTTCATTTTTTACATAGGCAGAAATAATATCAGCAGAAATATGGCTTCGTTCATAACTCCCATATGCCCCACCGGTAAAATAAAGCCAAAAGGCAAAAATCACAATGATTTCTTCCATTCCAAATATATCCACTTTAAAAACATATCGAAGAATAGCTGTTATACTAATCCCAAGGACAATGAGGATACTGGTAAGGATAAGGATTGTCCTTTGAAGCCGTAACAAGCCATTCCAAATAAGGCCCAGCCATGTTTTATTCAGATTTTGTTCCTGCTTCAAGTCTGGAGACAATGGATCATTCCCCTTTCATATGATTAGTAAGGGAAAAGGGTAGGAATAGTAAGAACGAAGCCTTCCACCTCCACCCTTTTTCCCCTTTGTTCTATTAATCAGCACTTAGTCCATTAACAATGTCCTCTCCTAAACGATCCTTTAATTTTGGCCACGTTGTTTTTCTGGTGAACTCAGCAAATTTCTTTAAATCCTCATCACTGAAGGTAATTACTTTAACCCCTGCTTGTTTCAGTTTTTCCATGTATTCTTTGTCGTCCTTTTCAGCGGCATCCACGCTTCTTTGCCCTAATGCGCTGGCAGCATCTTGAATAATCTTTTGATCATCGGGGCTCATTTTTTTCCACAGGTCAAGATTCATAACTAACGATGTGTTTTCAAAGAAGTTATTATATTGGTAGTAATATTTAATAACATCCCTTACTTCTGTATAATTCGCAGATGGCGGTCCGCCAACCCATCCCTCAGCCACTCCAGTTTGAAGTGCCTGATAAAGTTCAGCAAATGGAACGGCAACGGTCCTAAAACCTAAATCTTGTGCATTTCCTCTAAAAACATCAATTGGCGGCACCCGGATTAATAACCCCTTATCGGCACCCGGTTCTGTTGGATTTTTAATTTCCTTTGTGGTACCTATCCCGCCAAACCCTTCCACATGAAACGATAAGAATTTGACACCTAATTTTTCATGCAGCTTTACATTTGTGTTATAAATAAACGAGCCCGGCTTGAACAATTCCTTCGCTTTCTCATAATTCTCAGCAAGATAATGTACATAGTTAACTTCTAATTTTGGCTCAAATTCGCTTGGAACGGAGATGAGCGCCATATCAATCGTGCCTCTCATAACCTCCTCGTAAACAAGCGTATAATCACCTAACTGATTAGCTGGGTATACCTTTACCTCAATTCTCCCTTTACTTGCTTTTTCAACTTCATCCTTAAACTTCATTAAATTTTTGGTGTTAGGATGTTCTAATGGATACTGCCCAGCCACCTTTAAGGTTATCTTTTTGCCGGAAGCACCCTCACCATTCGATCCACTCTTCGTTCCACCACAGCCTGTAATGATTAACATGAAAACCAAGAACACCGGAAGTAATTTTTTAAACAAAAGTTAGCCCCCCATCTAATTTTTACCAAAAATCATTTTTTCTTTATGTTCGATTCGCTGCTGTTAAGGAAAACCTTTCAGGTGAAAAAGGCGTTAGATCTACCGGCGACTGAGAGTCATAGATGAAATTGGCCATGGTAACCCCAGTAGCTAGACTCATAGATACTCCGCTCATAGCATGTCCAGAAGCAACATATAGATTGTTAAACGTCGGAACGCGGCCTAGTATTGGCAGACCGTCAGGGGTCATCGGCCTCATTCCGACCCAAACCTGTTTACTGCCGTTGATAGAAGATCTTAGATATTTCGAAACACCGTTCTCCAGGCTGTTGACTCTTTGCGTATTCATGTTGGTGTTGATTCCGGAGAGCTCCATCGTACCTCCAATACGGATGGCATCGTTAAATGGACTTAGGGCAACCTTCGAGTCCCCAAGATAAAGCGGATGATTGATGGTTGACGATGGATTGGAAATCGTAATGCTGTACCCTTTACCGGCTGTCATAGGAATATTTAAATCTAGAAATTTTAAAACCTGCTGGGTCCATACTCCAGTAGTCAGTAAATATTGATCCCCCTCAAATACTTCATGATCGGTACGTACCCCGGTGACTTTGCCTTCCTGACGGATAAACTCCCTAACCTCGCAATTGGTTACTACTTCAACGCCATTTTCCACCAGCCACTTGTACAGCCCTTTACTCAAAGATTCTGGCCGGACATGCCGTTCCGCCGGGAGATACAATCCGCCCGCAATCGAATCGGATAACGCCGGCTCCATTTCCAATACTTCAGACCTTGTTTTGATTTCTGGCAACGGCAGGCCGATTTTCGCTGCCCTTTGTAGTTCATTGAACTTTTCTTCCACCAGATTTTCTTTCAGAAAAACAAATAACAACCCTTTGCGGTGCATCTCAAACTCAACCTGTTTGTCCCGTTCAAGCTCATCAAATAGATTGAACGTTTCCCTGCTTAACATCAGTCCAGCATCATAACCCTTTTCAAATGCAGCTTTATTACAATTCCGCCAAAATTGGTATAACCAAGGGAATAGTGAAGGTACAATGGTAGGCTTTATGTAGAGCGGACTATCTGGGCTCATCATCCATTTTAGGGTTGTCTTTATAAGCCCAGGAGCCGGTACAGGTTCCGATAAAGTAGGACAAATCCAGCCCATATTTCCTCTTGAACAAGCAGCCCCTGGCTCTCCCTTTTCCAAAACAACCACTTCACAGCCCTTTTTTCTTAAGTAATAGGCACTAGCTAATCCTATAATCCCCCCACCGATCACAATAACTTTGGACATTAAATCCCCCTTTATTCTTTTTTTAAGGTTTGTACTTTACTTTAATGTATATAGGAATGTAATCAAAAAATTACCAAAATCGAGGAAAATCAAGTGAAGAAAGGGGTAAATACTTCGTCTACTACCAGGAAGAATGGAGGGGTGATGCAAGGTACTATTCGAGATTAATAAAAAAACACTTTTAAAGAATAGTTAGATAACTTACTAGAATGAAAGATAAAGACACTCTGGGTGAAGGTACTCAGCCAGTTTGATTCCAAGCTAGTAGCTTTTAATCCTCTGATGGTTCACACCAAAAGGATATCTATAAGATGAAATTCAGTCATTTCCATTTAGTTGCAGCCGGACTTAGATGGTAGAATGATTTCATCTTTAAAAAAATCCTAAAATAATAATCCATTAGCCCCCCCTTTTTACCCTTCAAAAATCTGCCCAACTGTTTAATCTTTTGATTACCTAATCTTGAAAAAATGTTATTTCTAGCAGAATCCGTGTAAAATGAGGATAATGATTAAAACTTGAGGTGTTTAATATGTCTTGGAAAATTAATAGTTCTAAAAATGAAAAGCTGGATCGTTTTCAAATAACAATGGATCAGGTCATTCTCCCAAACGGGGAGGAAAAGACGTTTTCCTATATAGATTTTGCTAAAGGTGTGTGTATCCTCCCGATTACAGACAACAATGAAATCGTCTGTATTAAGCAATATCGCCACGCCATGAAAAGCTGGCAATGGGAGCTGCCGGCGGGAATGATTGACGATAACGACCCTACTCCTCTGGAAACGGCAAAAAGGGAACTAGAAGAAGAAACGGGCTACAAGGGTGAGCACTGGCTGGATTTAGGAAGCTTCTTCCCTTCTCCGGGTTCAACAAGCGAGGAGATTCATTTATTTGCAGCAGCAGGGTTAACAGCAACGGAGCAAAACCTGGAAAGCAGCGAACAAATTGAAGTACATAAAATCTCGATGAAAGATTTAAATAACCTAATTAAATCTGGTGAATTTAAGCACGGCGCTGGGTTGGCGGCTGTATTGCGATATAAGCTCATTGTAGATTAAACGGGAACATCGCCTTATTGTTAAGCACAAATGAGGCGTCTGTACAGAATACTCTTTCATAGAAACACTGAATATTAAAAGAAGCTTGAGGATCTATTAATCCTTAAGCTTTTTTAATTAGTAATATTTTTCCTGACCATCAAGCCATCAACGCCCCATTATTGCCGCATTATCCCTATTCGCTGGATTTTAAAAAGTCCCATATATAGGCAAGTATCTATCCCCTCTTCAAAATGGACACATACACTAGTTAGGAACAATTCGAGGAGGAGTTAAACATGCAAAGAATATTCAGAATGGGATACGGAGGTGATCCCGGTATGGGCTTCAGAGGTTATGGAATGGGATACGGCGCTTCCCCTGGAATGGGTTTCGGAGGTTACAGAGTGGGATATGGCGCTTCCCCTGGAATAGGTTTCGGAGATTACAGAGTGGGAGGCGGGTACCGGCCTTCGATTGAGGTTACGTCATTTAATCTTTCTGCCTCTACCGTTGCCTACCAAGGCAGTAAAGTTCCTGGCTACACAACCGTTCAGTTGCAAACCAACGTGCCAACACGCGGGTATCTTCTTGTCGTTGGGACTGGCGTACAAACAAAAATTATTTTATCTAATGTGGACTTTAAAACTGTACACAAAGTGGATTGGGTGCCATGGGATGATACGAAAAAAGCACCTCTTCCTGCAGGTGTATACCAAATTAAGGGATATCTCACGGATCAGCAATACAATCAAATGCAAGGATATCCGCTTGGAACACTCACAGTTGTCTCGGAATCAAGTCCCAAGCCTTTGATTGATGGCGTTACTCCAAATCCAGCAGTGTTTTCACCTAAATACGGACAAACACAAACTAAATCGGTCCAAATTTCGTTCAACTTAAACCGTCCTGCTGAAGTTCAACTGACTATCCGTAATAGTAATGGAGATGAAATCTATGCTGGCAGCAAGGAAACCCTATCTCCTGGAAGCCATACGGTAAACTGGAATGGCACTGATAAAACAGGAAGAATTGTCATGGACGGCAGTTATGAGATTGTTTTTAAAACCATCGAAACCGCCTATAACTACCCTTCCACTACACCGTTAATCTGGCGGTCTGGCACGATTACCATCAAAGATGCCGATTATTATATTCCAGTATCAAGATTAAAAGAAATTGTTACAGATGCTTCCTTCCAATCGCCATCTTTCACTCCTGACGGCGATGGAATAAACGATAAAGTCACCGGACAATTTACCCTTGCAGTACCTGCGAAATTATCCATTTATATCGCAAATGCCGCTGGAGCCCATGCCGCTCTTGTAGTAACTGAACAATCATTTGAAGCTGGCACTCACACGTTTGAATGGGATGGCTCAGACATCTATGGCGGAAAAGTACCAAACGGAAGCTATTTTATCAAGATCTCCGTGATTGAAGGCCCTAATAGCGGCTATATTACGTTTCCAAGCGCTGTGAAAGTGCAAAACATGTACGAAATCAAACCAATGCAGCCAGAAAAACGAGTACGCGTCATCAGCGAAACAGCAAAAATGAGCGTGGATCCTGGGGGGCAAGGATATACGGCTATAAAAGGAGACACATTCCCACTTATGTCGGAAGCGATAGAGAATGGAAAATACACCGTTCTTGTTAAAGAAGGAGTCACAGGAACAATCAGTGCGAGTGATGTTGAACTTGTCACTGAACCGTCTTTGGCAAAGCCAACGACAGATTATATAGTCGTTAGTGGCGATACCTTATGGAAGATTGCAGCAAAGTTCAACACGACCAGCTCTGAAATTGTTACATTGAATAACCTTGATCCAAACAAATATCTATATGTAGGCCAAAAATTAGTAGTCCCAGCGCCCGTATCTCAACCTGAACAGCAAGCGGCAACCACTTATTCGGTTGTATCCGGTGATACGCTTTGGAAAATTGCCCAAAAATTCGGCGTAACCGCCCAAGCCATTGTCGATGCCAATAATCTCAATCCATCTGCGTACCTTTATATTGGCCAAAAGCTGATGATTCCGGGAGTAGCGCAGCCCGAACAGCCAGCGGTAACCACTTATACAGTTGTATCCGGCGATACGCTTTGGAAGATCGCTCAAAAATTTGGCGTAACCGCCCAAGCCATTGTCGATGCCAATAATCTCATTCCATCTGCGTACCTTTATATTGGCCAAAAGCTGACCATCCCGAGCACGGCGCAGCCTGAACAGCCTGCGAAAACCACTTATACAGTTGTTTCCGGTGATACGCTTTGGAAGATTGCTCAAAAATTCGGCGTAACCACCCAAGCCATTGTCGATGCCAATAAACTGGAACCAACTGCATACCTTTATATTGGCCAAAAGCTAATCATTCCATCAAAACAGTAATAGTAAAAGGTAAGCAAACGTTACGCTCCCACATCACTAATTAAAATTTTTGTATGTATGATATAGTTATTACATCTTTGCGCTTAGGTAATAAAGGGTGTATTTAAAAATGAAACTATTAAATAAATTATTTAACAAACAAATCAAGACAGATATAGTTTGTAAGAGAGGTCAGTGAAACATTAGAGGATTATTAGGCTTCTGAAGATGAGTCAGATTAGCCCCCAGACATGGAGGCGGTTTCTTTTTCATCACATGGAACCGTCCCCATGCTTCACAAAATCTATTAGAAGTTATGGTTCACAACTATGATTGTTCGATGAATTTCAACAAAATGTTGACCTGTGCAACCTAACTAATCGTTTGAGTAAACCGATTCAGAGTCTTGCCACTGGCGGATTTTTTCTTTCACTATTACAATTATGATTGTCAGTCAAACAAACGTTTATGTGAATCGGGCTAAAATATTGAGATATTAACGTTTCTGGTCTTATTCTTGTGAGAATTTTGGTGAATAATAGCAGAATACGGTGATTTATTTCTGGCAAGAATAAGTAAGTGTCGGCCGCACTGGGTATGGCCTACCCCCGAGATCAGACTTTTAAATCTGAATATTTTTGTATATAATGGAACATATAATAAAAATGAGAAGTGTTGCTAACACTTCTCCCTGCAACTGCTACCGTCAGGGTGGTGGTTGTTAAAATGGAGTTTATCTCTAAGAACCATCCTTTTGCTTCCTACGGCGCTGGGGTGGTTTTCCTATTTTCTAGTACGTGTTTCCGAAAGAAATAAGCGCTAACTTCACGCACCATTCCTCTTAGAATTTCTCGTAAGATAAAGAACATTTTCCAGATTGATCACCTCCTTCCCTTTAAAAGGAAAAGAAGATCAAAAAACCGACCACCCTCATAATACTCAGTTGCAACTCTATTCTACCATTTTTCATTCATAAAAAATTCTATCAATCTTCGACAAAGTTCGAGTGGTTTAGGGTGTAGCAGGCACCGAATGTTTGGAAGCAACCTGAAACTATCCATCCCTTTCTGCTCCATTCAGTTATATTATTCGAAATCGACCTGAATTATTTTAATCTTCTGGGTAGTTGTTTTTCGTCTAAATCCATCAGCAACTATTGTAATCTCAATCTCAGGCTTCTCTACTTCAAAATTGTAGTCTGAAAAATTCATCGTTGGCAACTCAATCGGAAAGTGAGGATGTACTATCATTTTATCCTCAGGTGTCCACTGGTAAGCATACCAACCTAACGCATTTGCATGATGAACTTGTCTCCATCCTTCAAAAGCATTATTACCGAAAAAAACATTCTTAAATTTGATTTCAACAACAGGGTATCGTGCAGCTACTTCTCCATTATTATGTAAAAATAATTGCCAGGAACTAAAAGGTCTTGTTATCGTAACTTTTTTTGAACTTCTACTAACAGCTAAGGCTGGCCCTGGATTTTCGGCGGCCCACGGTAAAATTGACAAGCTAAGTTTCGGCTCTTTAGTAGCTACTATAAAGGCAAAACTTGCAATAATTAAAGCTAATAGAGTAAAAAGTAAAGTTAGATAGGAAATTATATTATTAGTGGTGTTTAGATTTTGATTAAATGTTATAAAAAGCACGGGATTCACAAATATAACTATTGTTATAATTGCAAGTATCATTGATAGACAAACTGTAATTTTTGCAAATAGTTTCATTTTGAATTCAATTTACCTTTCTCTCAGGCTAAGATCATACTTCTAGTCTCTCCAAATATTATATAGGATATCATTAAACTAGGGTATAAAAAAATCGATGCTCAAAGTCCGATTGCTTTCATTCTTCTAGGCCAAAGTGAATCGTGCGATCATCCTCGACTTCAATCATTTGAGGAAATACACCTAAGAATAGATAATTAATTCAAGCTTCGGCCGTGCATAGGCTGGATCTTTATGATGAATGTCCTTTCATATTAATACTGCCCGTAACTATACCTTTTGTAAATAAAAGGCTATTACGCAGATGCTCAAATCACTCAAAATTGGATAAAAATGTTAAAATAAAAAAAGAATAATTGTCGGAAAAGGAGGAGTGTAAAATATGTATCAGAGCGAACCTATTTTAAATAAAAAAGAAACCTTAACCATTATTGCACAATTATTAATGGAAAAACCAAAAACAAGTATTAACTCCTTAAGGGAAGCTGTTAAAAATATTTTACGAGTTAGAGGTGCCATTGGACCTTTTTCAGAGACTAAGGGTGGTGGTACTTACCACTACACTATGCGTATATCGGACAAGGACATTCTTTTAGTAAATGAATGCATTTATGATTTATTATATACCAGAGTTATTACACCCGGAATTGACGAAGCAAACTTGGAATTACCTTGGATTCATGTTTCTGATGAAGAAAAACTGAAAAGCTTTTTGTAAATAAACATTGGCTTATTTGAGTTTTGTTGAGGGGAGAAATATGATAAATGGAATTAAACTTGGAAACTTTGGCAAGGAATGAATATCAACTATCGTTGCCTAACGAGTATAGAATTGGGAGTATTCAAGCTGCAGTGGAAACATTGACGAAATTGGGATTAGGGGAAGGAATAGAAGAAATATACCAAAAAAACATTTTTACAGGAGAAATGTTAGTTTTACTCTTATTTTATAAAAATAAATTAATTAAAGTAGACTTTAGTAAGGCTGATCTTATTGATAATATCAATATCGAAATATTTAAATACGACAATTTGAAGGTTTTTAAGTACAGAACATGGAGTGACAATCTGAATAATTGTTCCATATCAATGGAGTTTGTATCAGGGGAAGTAATTGATTTAAATAACTGCAATGATACCAATTCACATTGGGCATATAAATTTGGGAAAAAGATAAATAACATTTTTAAAATCTTAAATGCTGCGCAATAACAGAGCAATCAAAATAAATCATTTATAGGAGATAATCATATGGAACAAAAAAACAAAACAGCTTTTATCAGCTATAGTTGGGACTCTACGCCTCACCAAGAATGGGTTGTAAGACTTGCTAATAAGCTCAGGGTAGAGGGAGGTATAGAAGCAAACGTTGATGTTTTTGAAACAACAACAAGAACAGTAAATCTAAATACAATGATGATAAAAAATATGAGGGATAATGATTTTGCGATCTTGGTGTTAACTGAAAATTTCGCAAAAAAAGCCAATGAATTGGAAGGCGGGGTTGGTTTCGAAACAATGTTGTCTTTACCTATTTTAAGAAAAAACCCTGATAAATTAATTTTTATCCTTAGACATCAAGGGGATTTTGAAAAGGTTTTTCCATTTCATTTAGAAGGCTATTATGCTATCGATTTTTCTAACGATAATAAATTTGAAGAAAAATATAATGAATTATTGCATCGTATTGAAGGAGTTCCATTATATAGAATGGAACCAGTCGGCAAACCGCGAGTATTACAGCCAAAAGACCTTAATAAAACTATGTCAATTGATGTTGATTTTTCTGATTTAAATCTGACAAGCAGTAAGAATATTACTGATAGAGATATCGATAAGTTCATGAAGGATAGTTTTAAGCAGATAACTCAAATATTCAATTTGTTATTTTCACAAGTTAAAAATGCTAATCCCGGTTTTGATTTTGACCAAGAGGAAATAGAAAAATTTAAAACAATTTTCAGTTTGTATGTTAACGGTCAAAATGTAAACAATATCAAAATTTGGTATGGTGGCTCATTTGGTTGGAATACCATCAACCTTTCATACGGTCGGCATTTAATGTCGGATAACTCAATGAATGAAATGATTACTTACGATGTTACCGACAAGAATGAACTAAAATTGAAAATGACCATGAACATTTTTGGGGACAAAGCCGCCTCTACCCCAGAGGAGATTGTCAAGGAAATTTGGAAAAACAATATTTCACATTCTATTATGTGATTGTAAATGTAACAGCCAAACCATTGTGCATGTTTACATTGATAAGCAAAAAAAAGTAGGTGAGCCAATCAAATGAGCGGCTTTGTTTTTTTTGAAGTTAATAAAACATTTTTTTACAGATTCTTATTGGTTAAAGACTAATCCTTCTGATTGGCTATGGGGATTTGGTCATATACTGACTTGAATGCATAATTTGAGGGCGAAAGCGCAGTATTGAAAGAAACTGCTTTTGGAGAGAGACCTTGAATCTCTCTCCTTCTAAATTTCCGCAGATAACCCGGCGATGAATGCCAGAATTCCCCTCCACATTGTCAACATTCTGCAAAAGACAAAGTTTATGGAAAAGTCAAGTCCTACCATTGCTTCTATTATCATGAAGATAAGATGGTATAAATAGATCTTGGACGCCCCTTCGTTAAGGGTGTCTCTTGACCTATAATTTTGGCAAGGCCATGTTTTTCTAAACCTAGCAAAATTCTTCGTGCATTGCGAGATGTCATCTCCAATTGCTCTGCAACTGAAGAAGCAGTAAGACTAACACTGGATTGGCTTTGGATATATAAGAGTTTATTGAATGTCGAGATATTCACTCCTGCCTTCTCCAACCTATTGCTTAAATCTTCATTCTCCGTACGATATCCATAAACAAATGAAGTATCTTGATTTGACAACTCGTGAATTTTACCTTCCTCATCAACCGTAGCAATGATATGACCATTCTTTTGTTGAGCGTGATATTGTGCCAAGCTAGCATGTTTCTCTGCAGAAAAGGATGTAGTCCCATAGCCAATCCCTATAGATACGGTCAAATCGGACAAAATTCTTAACTTTTCTAACAGATTCAACCCACTCAATTCATTTGCTTCAATTTCTCCCCGAGTAGAGAAAATGGTGAACGTCCCTACGCCCTTTTGAGAAAAGGAACCAAAGATCTTTCGGGTATAGTCTAAAATAATTTCTTGGCATTTTAAATTCAACTGGTGCACATCATAGGCCATTAGCCCTTCCCCTTTTAGATGAAATAGTTCATCCACTTGAATCATGACCACGGCAATTTGAGACTTTTTAAAGTGGGATAATTGGCCATTCTTAGTAATCCGGTCAAATGCCCTCAAAATTGATGTTCTAGTCGGAGCTAAACGAAAAGATGGCACCTGCTTTTTTTGAAGCTCCTGGTATACAGAATGAAGTGCTGTAACACAAACATCTACCTTTTTTTGTTCATATAAGGATGTATGAAAGGAAACAATTTCTTGGTGAGTTAGACTAGAAACAAATGGCAACAACTGAGTTTGGCTGCTTTCAATGGATAGATCTTGGTACGTTTCCAACAACTCATTTTCTGAAATAGTGTCGAAACTGACTCGTTCCAATTTATAGCCAAAATTATAGGCTATATCAAGCAGAACCGTAGAAAGACTCATCCCGCTTAATTCCAAAAAGTACCCATTTTCAATGAGGCCTTTTTCTTTTACCATATTATAGGTCATTTCCCCTGTAAAAAGCCAAATGTCCACCATTGCTGAATTCTTTTTTACAATTTCAATTGTTTCTTCAAAACTAGAATATTGTAGGGGAATCACTTCTAGGTTGTACTTAGTATCTTCCAAGACTTGTGAGACCAATTTTTGAGTATCTTCTGGCCCAACAACCCCGATTCTTTTCTTTTTCATATAACCATCCTCTTTACAGGCCTATTGCTGGCAGTTATTTATTCTGTCTCATTCCCTTATGTTTTAATATATGCCCCATAAAGTTTAACATAGTCATAGCCGCTACACGAGGCGTCCCTCCGGTCGGATCGTATTGCGGAGCCACTTCAACTAAATCAAAGCATACAATTTCTCCCTTTTTCGCCAATCCTTTTAAAATATCATTGAGGAAATCATAGGAGAAGCCTCCTGGTGATGGTGAACCTGTTCCCGTGGCAAGAGAGATATCAAAGCAATCAATATCAATGGTTACATAATATTTATCGCCTTCCGGAATTTTAGCTAGTATTCCTTCTACCCCCATTTCCATGGATTCTTTAGCTGATATTAATACACTATTGAATTCCTTAGCAGCATCAAAGTCTTCCTTCCGGCTGCTGCCTAATCCCCGCAAACCAATTTGAGCCATCCCCTTGATATGCTTCATTTCAGACATGCGGCGCATAGGACTTCCATTTCCCCATCTTTGTCCTCCGGGAGCATCTGACCAATCAAGGTGCGCATCGAGCTGAACCACAGTTACCGATCCCTCTGGTTCAAGTGCGCGGGCAATCGGGATTGAAATGGAATGATCGCCGCCCATAATGGCTGGTATGGCACCCTTTTCCCGAATCTTGCGGACAGCCCATTCGATACGGTTGAATGATTCTTGAATGTCACCATGAATGACATCCGCATCACCGCAATCTACAATTTTAAGTGGAGCTGCAAGAAATACTTCATCAAGCTCCGGATCATAGAATCCTGCATCTCCACGACTATAATGAGTAGAGACCTCCCTTATGCGGCGCGGGCCAAAACGGCATCCTGTTAAAAATCCTACCCCTAAATCATAAGGTACACCAAGGACCGCCATGTCTGCATCTAGTTTTTCTAAATCATCACAAATAGGGTATTTTGCAAATGAGCATATTCCTGTTATAGGCATGTTTATCTTATCCATTATTAATTCCTCCTGTTAATCGGTTAGCTGTTTGAATACTCCCCATGTAGGGCATATGGTTAATTTGTTTGGTATGTTCGAATCACTTCTTACCTTGATAGTTAAATATTAAACTTTTAATCTATTTTCCAAATTTCTTGACCATAGAGAAAGGGGATAACAAATAATGAAATACCCCGCTAAAACTAGAGTATATAGCATAAAAACGGCAGTATTATTGCTGCCCATCATCGTAATCCGCTCAATCGTAATTTGAGCCGACTTTAAAAACTCAACATTCCCGATTAGCACAGTCAAGGAAGTGGATTGGACCAAGTTGGTCAAAATTCCAATAATAGAAGGTAGCACACGCTTGGTCGCCTGGGGGATAATGACATACATCATCGTATTAACATAATTCAAACCAAGAGCATAACTTACTTCTGTTTGTGTCTTTGGAATCGATTGGATAGATCCACGGACTGCTTCGGCAACATTGGCAATCGCCCAAAGGCTTAATCCAATAAGAGCAGACAAAAAGTTAGGAAGTTGAAAACCTATGGTCGGCAACAGAAAAAAAACTAAAAATAAAACAACTAAAGTCGGGATACCTCGAAATACGTCAATGAATATTTTACTGGCTAAGCGAATAACTGTATTTTCAAGTGTCCGTAATACTCCAACGATTACCCCAACAAGAACAGACACTACAACACAGCAAATACTCAGCCAAACCGTATAGCCAAATCCCTTTAACAGAAACGGCAAGCTTTCTAATATGGCATTCATAGTCATCCTGCCTTTCCGTAAGTTTTATTTGCCATTCCTTTAAAACTAAATAATGCCTTTTTGGCAGATCTGCGTTTAAAATCTAATTTGCGTTCAATTAACCCAAACAGAAAGGATAGAACCCAGACGATTAGGAGGTAGATGATCCCTAATGACAAAAACATTTCGATATATTTGAAACTAACTGCAACCGAATTGAGAGCAGTAAAGGTCAATTCCAAAACGCCAATACCAGCCAACAGGCTTGAGTTTTTAACGACAGACATGGCCGTGTTGCTAAAAGACGGGAAGCTTACTCGAAATCCAATTGGAATGATAATGTGGCGATACACGTGGTACGTGTTCAAACCAAGAGAATATCCCGCCTCATTCAAACTCTTTGAAACAGATTTAAATCCCCCGCGGAAATTCTCGATGGCATACGCTCCTCCCCATAAACTAAGAGCAACAATTCCCGTTACGGTTCCTGACAATTTTAATCCGATAAATGGAAGGCCAAAATATAAAAAGAAAATTTGAACAAGCAATGGCGTATTTCGAATGAGCTCCACATAGCCGATGATAATGCGGCTAAGAATCGGCACCTTTAAAATGCGAATAACAGCACCCGCTATGCCAATCAAAAGAGAAAGAACCAAGCTGGCAAAACTTAATAATAAGGTCATTTTCAGCCCTGTCATTAAATACGGCAGCTGGTCTATGATAAAGGCAATATCAAATTTCAACGGTCTATCACCTTCCTTTCATTTATTTCAATACGTTTCTTAGGAATGCTTTGGTCCTGTCTTCTTTAGAATTTCCAAACACTTCCTCTGGTGTCCCCTCTTCGACAATGACACCCTGGTCCATAAAGATGATTTTATCGCCCACTTCTCTTGCAAAGCCCATTTCATGGGTGACGATTACCATTGTCATACCGCTTTTAGCCAGATCCTTCATGGTTTCAAGAACATCGTTAACACGTTCCGGGTCAAGGGCTGACGTTACTTCATCAAACAACATCACTTCAGGCTCCATCATGAGTGCTCTTGCGATCGCAACCCGTTGCTGCTGGCCGCCTGAAAGTTCCTCCGGATAAGAATCCGCTTTTTCCTTCATGCCTACCTTGTCAAGGAGGGAATATCCTAGCTCCATTAATTCATCCTTTGACTTGCTTGTTTGAAGCTTCGTGGGAGCAAGTAATAAGTTCTTCATTACACTGAGATGAGGAAAAAGATTGAAACTCTGAAAGACCATGCCTACTCTTGTTCTTAGTTTTTGAATAGGAATATCCATAAAGGATTGATCATCCAAATAGATCGTTCCATCATTAATGGTCTCCAAACGATTAAGGCAGCGTAACAAAGTGCTTTTTCCCGACCCACTTGGACCAATAATAACCGTTGCCTCTTTTTCTGAGATTGAGGTCGTGATTCCACGTAAAACGGAGGATTGGTCAAAGCTCTTGTGTACATTTTCTATTTTCATTTTTGTTTTCGTCATCAGACCCTTCCTTTCTATTAAACTATTATCCGAAAAGAGGATTCATATTAGCAAGGCTCCCCTTTTCGGGCCCATCTTTATACAATGATTTACTTAAGGTCTAGGTAATAATTGAGGAGTGTTTTTGAATTCTGGGAACCAGTTTTTGAACCATTTGTAGAAGAGGTCTTGTGATGAAACTTCCTTGATGGCAGCATTTAGCCAATTTAAATATTCTGTATCCCCTTTGCGAACGGCAGCAGCAATAGCCATTGGTTCGAATGGTTCGCCCACTATTTTATAGGAGGAATCCTGATCAACAATTTTGTAAAGCACAGATTCATCTTTAACTATCGCCACGCCACGATCATCTTTAAGCGCTTGCAATTGTTCGGCAAGTGTTGTTAATTGCAGCTGTTGGGCAGAAGGCACGGCTTTTTGAAGTGCTAAAGCCTCTGTAGAACCTTTTAATGTAATGACTGTTTTACCTTCTAAATCCTTTAATTCCTTAATGTTACTATCCTTCTTCACCAGTGTTAAGTTGGATGTACCAAAATATGGATCTGTAAAATCAACTACCTTTTTTCTTTCTTCTGTCGCAGCCAGGGAGGCAATCAATAAATCAACTTTTTTGGAATTTAGGAATGGTATACGATTATCACTTGTTACCGGGACAAACTCAACAGCATTAGCATCTCCAAACGCATATTCAGCTAATTTCTTGGCAAAATCAATATCATATCCAACATTTTTCCCGCTTGCATCCATAGAACCGAAAGGCGGAAAATCTACCTTTACCCCAATAACCAATTTTCCCTTTTTCTTAATGTCATCTGGCAGGGCAGGGAGATTGCTGGGTTTACTATCAGCCGAAGAACTCTTATCTGAAGGACTGCTGCTAGTAGATTCTGAATTGGAACCACAAGCTGTAAGAATCAAAAAGGCAAAAATTACGATAAGATTTAAAACGAAAAACGGTTTTCTCATGTCTTACCCCCTCATTTTATTTCCTATTTAAGGAATATTTCCGTAAATATACCGTAAATAAAATAAAAAAAAATCACAATTCCTTCTCACTATTCACTTCATACAACTTCAACAACAATTTCTACCAACCGTTCCGGCAATGCCAGCCTGTATACAACAATTCTGCCTCAAGATAATGACTTTCCTCTCCCAAATGTTTCGGGAAAAAATCTTTAGTTTTATACGTTCGAAATCTCTGGTACTTTATACTTTTTGCCCCCCTTTTCAATATGATTTAAAACATAATTAGATATTATGTTATAGACAAAATATTGTCAATATTATGATAAAATAGTAATTTTCTGATTTTTTGAGATGATGTAATAGAGTTATCTTTATGGAGGACACATACGGATTTACTCCAAATGTGGCCATCATGAGCCTGGCCACAGCCACCACATGGGCTGGAATAACCATAGAAACGCACACCCAATGCACACCCATCTAGCATTCTGCTCAAATGGCACACATTCACTGATCTCTGTACCATAGCTGCCCTCAACTTTGGTTTTCACATTACGCTCAGACTCAACACCAGTTTCGTTAAAGAATCCGACCCACACCTTACATCTATTAATTTGACTAAATTCCCCCTGCCTCAAATTCTTATACTATTTGTTCAAAATGGCAAAAAACGCTTTCGTATTTGTATTTTGATGCAAAAAATAGCGAGTTTGAGGCTATTATTCGTTTCAAAAGTGAATTAGACGAGTTCGATGATTCAGGCGATTCCCGTTATGGTAAGGTACCCGGGAATACAATGGCAAAGCGCGCTTTCCTGAAGGGAACCACCGTGGAAAGCTTTGAACAATTGGCAGAACAATATAAACCGATGATCCATAAAATCATCCACTCTCTTCATCTATACAAAGACAAGGAAGAATTTTATCAGCATGGCCTGATTGCCCTTTGGGAGGCAAGCCAGCGATTTAATCCCGAAAAAGGAAGTTTCACCAACTATGCTTATACGTTTATTAGAGGCCGCCTGCTCGAGGAGCTGGGAAAAATGGTACGAGCCAATGAAAGATATGTTTGCAAGGAGGGAGAATTCTGGGGGACCGTTCCTGATTGGCAGCCAAACAGAACTTTGGAGAATGAAATCCTGTTATCCTATTGGGAATTGCTGACCCCACATCAACAGAAATGGCTATTATACACCATCCATGATGGCCTTTCCGTTAAGGAAATCGCCGAAAAGGAAAAGGTCTCCGTCTCAGCCGTAAAGCAATGGCGGATGGGAGCGCGGGAAAGTTGCGAGAACGAATGATGAATTGATCAGATAAGCAAAATAGGAACACGACAACCGTCCCCCTATTTCAACTCAAAAACAATCAAATTGGAACGAAATTCACGAAAACCCCCTCATCAATTCCAATTTGGAGCCAAAAACGCCATTTTCCTACCCCAAATTCGCTCCAAATTGGAAATGAGGTGATTCGACAAATACCGTATAACTCTGTATCTTAAAGGTGCCAACATCGATGAAACGATGAAATGGACATAACCAACCAATTATAAAGGGTGATGCTACAAGCAGCCTTTAAGTTTTTAATCGCTTCCCATCAAAGCCTATTTATGAGAAGGCAAACCTTATCTTCTTAAAAAATGATGGTAAAAAACGATTCACCAGAATCGCTTCTATGCCCCCTCCAGGTTGTCAAAATTTCGTCAAGAATAAGGTCGAATTCTAGCGAAATTTGTACTTTAGTACGTGGTAACGTTTACATTTATGATATTTAATAAAATCAAGGCAGTGTCACCCATTATTTTACATATTAAATATATAAAAATAGTATTATCTCACTTAACCCTGCCCTATAGAATCCACAGGCAGATATCAATGGAGGTGACCCAAATTCCAAACAAAAATGATGCACAAGAACCGTCCCCATGCCTCACCTGTCAAACCTTTTAAGGAGTGGATGACCAATTGTTGGAGCAAAGAAACTATTATATTGAGAAAAAGATGATTTTGATGACGGGGGAATATAATCGATTTGGAAAGCTGTGCGCGCGGGTCATGGTCGGCACTTCGGCGTTTCTTGTCGATCGGTCCCCGCTGCAGGTATTGGACGATACATTGACATACATAGGGTTTGACCTAAAGGGAGCTACTACCGGGGCCAAAGTGGTGCTTGATAAGAAGGCCAAATGCCCCATCATCGTAAACCCGTATCTGGGGATTTGCCTTTTTCCAACCAAATCTCCTAAGAAGGCAGATTGTATTTGGTTTAACCCGGAGCATATTGAGAAAACCACCGCGATGGGCAACAACACAATCGTGGAATTGAGCAATGGCTATACGATGATCATTGAATCCAAGCTAGCATCCTTTAATGACAAAATTGAAAAAGCCAGGCAATTAATTCATCTTTCAACCAAACGAGGCAAGCAGCCAGATATCACCAGCTATGAACACACCCCGCCGATAGACCATCAACTGACCAAGGAGAAATCCGGAAAGTATAACTTTGATATCTTAGAAAATCAATAATCTACAAAACTTCCAACGCAACATCATCATTGTTCAAAGGAGAATGTCTATTGGGAAACTACTTAAACTCTCGTTACGGCAAGGTCCTGAAAAAATTACGGAAGGAACTGGATCTAACACAAGCGGAACTAGCAGTTCGCTGCTCTCTAGAGCCTTCCTATATCAGCTTACTAGAAAGGGAACTAAAAAAGCCAGGCTTTGACACCCTCTGGGCTCTATCAAAAGGACTTGAACTGATGCCTTCAGAATTACTAAGAAAAATAGAAGAACACTCAGAAGTGGGACACGGGGACGGTTCTTGTGCCTCAAAATTTGCATCCCACCACATAGGAGGAAAACTCTATGACGAAATTACTGATTAACGAAGCGCCCATCATGATCATCCCTTCTCTCGCCGTCAAAATGGGGCTGAACGAAGCCATCGTACTCCAGCAAATTCACTACTGGATCCAGTCCAGTTCCCATGTGATTGAGGGACGAAAATGGATATTCAATACCTATAAAGATTGGCAGAAACAAATGCCCTTCTGGTCGGAAAGCACCATTAAACGAATCATTCGTTCACTAGAAGAGCAGGGTTTCCTGATCTCGGCCAATTGGAATAAGCTGAAACTGGATAAAACCAAATGGTACACCATCGATTATCAACGACTCGAAGCGATGGAGGATGGCCCCGCGATTACCGACACAGCAAGCCCAACAACACAAGGCCAAGCTGACCCTTTCGCAACTTCCGGCCAATCGTCGGTTCAGACTGACCTATCTGAGATGTCAGACTGGACCACAGAAGAATTCGGTCTGACCCAAGCATTACCAGAGATTACGACAGAGACAACAACAGAGAAAAAACCTATTGTCGACATCGTCGACTACCTCAATGCCAAAACCGATGCCAACTACAAATCAGGAACAAAGAAAACAAACCAACTGATTCAAACAAGATTAAAAGAAGGCTTTACCGTGGAGGACTTTAAGAAAGTCATCGACTTAAAGACAGCTGAATGGCTCGATGATCCACATATGAGTACATACCTAAGACCGGAAACATTGTTTGGAAACAAATTTGAATCCTATCTCAACCAAAAGCCGCAAGCGAATCCCCTCTTTGAAAAACGAAGGGGGCAAACCAGCTTCAAACAGACCCTTAACGAGGAGGATTTCGATTTAGATGATGAAGCGTGAGACGTTTGAGTTATTAAAGACGATCAACACTTTCTACGACCAATTTATCGTCAATCAGGAAAAGGTGAACATGTGGCATGAAGTGCTCAAAAGCTATGAACACGACATCGTGCAGGAAAGACTGTTTTCGTTCGTAAAAGAATCACCCTATCCGCCTAAAATCGCCGACCTATTGCCAAAATCGTCCGGCTCCATGACCGTCCCTAATGCCAGGGAGACCCGATTCATCATGACCACCAGGCATAAGCTAGCGAGTGAAGAAGTGGTCCAGCGAGAACTGGCCAACATGAGGACCATTCTGGGAATTCAGAGGTAGAGGAAAAAGCAGACTTCAAAGTCCTTGTCGGGACGGGCCTGTCATCGTCCCCCTTTATCACAAAAATCATGACGGACGCGCAAATCTCAACACGGGAGCAGCCTCCGTCAGTTGGTCACTACTACGAAATAGTGATGCACGAGAACCGTCCCCATGCATCACTGTTAGGAGGCACGATTATGATTAATCAAACACAAACACAAGAACTGTCATGCTTTAGTCAGGAGGTGGAGGAGGCTTTTGTGGGGGCGTTGTTTCTGGACGGCGGGCTGGTGAAGGAGGCGGCGATTCTGCCGGAGCAGCTTTATTTTCCGCAGTTGAGGCTGATTTATTCGGCGATTCGCAGCCTGGATGAGAAGGGAAAGCCGATTGATTATGTTTCGATGATTGACGAGCTTGGCATCGACAATCTCCAATGGATTGGCGGGGTTAGCTATTTGAATCGACTAGCCGGGAGCGTGCCTACTACCGCCAACTTTCCCTTTTATCAGCAATCCGTCAAAGAATATGCGCAAAAACGAAAAACGATTCACATTGCCTCGCGCCTCATCGAGCAGGCAAACGGAAAAGACATCCGAAAGACAATCCACAATGGGATTCAAGAGCTAATGGCGATCGATGACCAGCTTACCGACGAAGACACCGGCAGCATCACCCCGTCCTTGGTGGATTTGTTCATGGATTGTGAAAAGGATTTGGGCGAGATTGTCGGCATCCCTTCTGGCTTTCCCACCCTTGACATGCTCACCGGCGGCTTTCAGGAATCCGACCTGGTCATCATCGGTGCCCGCCCGAGCATGGGAAAGACGGCCTTCGCTCTGAATGTGGCTCATCATGCAGCCAAACAGGACATCAGCCTGATTTTCTCCCTAGAGATGTCCAAAAAGCAGCTGCTAAAACGGATGGCGGGATTCACCGGCTTGATCGACAGCCGGAAAATAAAAAACCCGAAGAAGGAATTTCAAGAGGAGGATTGGCAGCATTTTACCGATACCATCGGGGCACTGTCCCAACTGAATCTCCATATTTTTGACAAAGCCGGGATGGATATCCCCTATATTTGGTCCAAGGTTCGCAAAGCACGGCGGGAATACGGCCAAGAGCAGCGAATCCTCGTCGTCATCGATTACCTTCAGCTGATAGAGGGCGACCGAAGCTTCCGACAAAACCGCCAGGCGGAAATCAATGAAATCTCACGGGCCCTGAAAACCATGGCGCGAGAACTGAACGTAACCATCATAGCCCTGTCCCAGCTGAGCCGCGGTGTCGAAAGCCGCCACGACAAGCATCCGGTTCTCTCCGACCTGCGTGAAAGCGGGCAAATCGAGCAGGATGCCGACCTGATCGCCTTCCTATATCGCGATGATTACTACACCAAAGACTCACCGTACCGGAACAAAATCGAAATCATACTCGCCAAGCACCGCAATGGCCCCACCGGCACCATCGAACTTGGCTTCCAGAGAGAATATGGCCTGTTCACCCATTTGGAAACATAACGAAGGACGAAGATCGAAGGGCTTTTTTTAAAAACGAACTCAGGCTGGCGGCTGAACCTGGCTAGTCCTGGACAAAGGTTGGCATTCATGACCGAGTGTCCCCGCAAGAAATGAAGACAGCCTCACGATTCATGATGTCAGTAGGAAAAGAGGGTCTCTTGTCCCGCTTTCATCCCTTGCGGGATTCCCTCCTTTCTCAACCGGTAATCCTTCGGAAGTTAAGGGCTAGTCTTTGAATTTATTCTTGTTAAGGTTCTCGTTTGGGATCATCGTCCACTCGTTTCCGTTTTGAATAACGGTATGTCCCGGATAGGCCTGTTCAAACATTTCTCTGATTGATGCGTCACTCAAGCCATTCTGGGACAGCTGTTGCAACGACTGACGTTCTTCTTGCCCCACCTGCCTGCTTAATCGTGGGTCTTGCTTTCTTTGAAATGCTACCGTACTCACTTCGATAAAGCCATAGGAGGGAAAATAGATAAAACTTTTCTGTTTGCCAATACGCATGATTACGCTCCTTTCTACCAGATACATTACAACAAACAGGGTCAATCTCCTTGTGACAAATTTGGTAATCATGATACGTGGACAGGCAAAATAGCCCCTCCACGGCTCATTTTTTAATAATTTTTCAAATAACACCAAAATGCGGACTGTAGCCTGTAGAGTGATATTTCATCTAATTATCTAATGATCTTAAAAAGGAGAATTTCCTTGGCCATTTACATAGGCGAATATTAAGACGGCGGCAAAAAGCCAAAGGACTATCACAAGAAAAGCTTGCATTTGAATCCGGTTTGGATCGCTCCTATATTGGCGATCTAGAAAGAAATGAAAAGTAACCTTCCTTGGATACAGTCTTTAAAATCTCTAAAGTGCTGGAAATTCAGCCTGATGAGTTTGTAAAAGAGGTCCGTGAAGCATTAAAGGATTAAAACAGTTCTGAAGATGTTTCAGATTAGCCCAAGGCAAGGGCGGTTTTCTATTTTCATCACAAGGGGACCGGCCCCATGCTCAACTATCGCTATAGGAGTAATCGGTCATAACTACGAACGTTCGATGGATTTCAACAAATTGTTGGTCCTGCGCAATTTAACTAAACGTTTGTGTAAACCAATTCAAAGTCTTGCCACTGGCGGACTTTTTCTTTTACTAACACAAAAATGCTTGTCGGTCAGACAAACGTTTATGTGAATTGGACTAAATGTTGATAAATCAACATCTCTGGTCCTTTGCTCGTGAGAAATTTGATGAATGTTGACAGATTAGGATGGTTCATTTCTGGCAGGTACAACATACATTCGGGAATTCGGTAATTTCCATCAAAATCTACTGCCGATTTCTCAATTAAACGTTTGGATAAATGCTAAAAAAGTAATGATATAATCGATTTTCCATTCCTTTTTCGCTGATAATTTTGTCATTTAAACAAACGATTGATTAGAATTAGCCTGAACCCTTTCAAAACTTGATCTATATTTATTTTGGCAGCTGATGAATGTCGAAATCTAATTTGCTTAGTACCTGTCACTGTTTGCCAGTATGAATCTAACCCCGACTCCTGCACCTCACTCAAAATCATCCGTCATATCACACATTTCAATTTTTATCTGAAAGCCTTCGTACGACATGAGCCTCTTGCCCACTTCTTCCCATGACAAGGGCTTCCCATCAATAATCACTAGTGGGGTTCCTTCAGAAGTTTCATCATGCTCTATTAGACTTTTAAGTTGATCATTGATCAAGTTATTGTATGCCTGCCCATTAGGAGAAGCTTTTGTTTCAACGTGTTGCTCTCTTATACCTTTTTACACCTTCACTACTAATCGGTAAAGAAGTTCTGTTGGTTACTATTAATTCGCCATGTACAGGAAATTTGCAACCAAATTCTATGTTTTCTGCTGCTTCCAATAATGGCATCAATGGTTCTTTTGGCATTTTGCATAAGAAAAAAGCTATCCCAAAAAATTAGGATAGCAGCCGTACCAATTAAATGACTATAACCGAGCGCTATATTAACTAGCTAAGATTTTTTGTATAATCTCATGAATACATTGTTCAGAAAAACGATGGTATTTATGGTATTCATGACCTTTATCGTTCGAATGATTAATCATAATTCGATACACCTTACTTTTTGGTACATGTTTACCCATTTGAACTAAGATACCATCGACTTTTCGGTAAGTATCATGGATTTTTAATAGCTCATTCATACTTTCCACCTCCCCTAAATTTCATTTCAAATATAAGGTAAGAAAACAAATTATTAGGAGTGGTTGATGGAAAATGGTACGGCATAACATAATTATACATGATTTTTTTAGGAATTCCTCTTGAAGCAATTATTGGATTTATTTTAGTGGGGGTCTTATCCTGGATTTCCCGTAAGCATATTTTTACCATACCCCGATGGACCACCTATTAATCCATTCGGATGGTGACAGGCACCATTCCTAAGTTAAATACTAATTATCCGATTAGGAAACCATTCAAACCAAGGATATACCCTATCTTGATAACATATCATGGAATCTACTCTTCCTAAAAGCTAGTATTCTAAAAACTAGCTCTTCTTCTTCATTAGTTAAGATTTTTTCCTTTATTGCCTGCTCAAACTCTTTTTCCATATTAAACAGTTTAGCAACTTCCAACAACTTTTCTTTTGCCTCCATATTTAGATTCCTAAATGCCGGAACTAATTGAGATGAGATAAGTTTCTTTTCATGACCAAACCTAAAGCTACTATATTTGTGGAGTAAAATATCACAAATACTAATAATGTAGGTATCATCATTATCTCGTAATACATCAATAAGTAAGTTTGTAATACCAGCTTTATTAAGCTGTTCTTGGTACGGAACACATAATTCTAGAAGGTCCCTCTTATAATATCTATCCGTTTTAACAGCTGATTGAATTACACTGTTCAATAACGATACAACACTGGTTTGTTCTAGCGCATCTAACAGAATAGTCTTTAAAATTTCTTTATTACAATCTTTCTCTAATAAAATGGTGAGAACATTCCCTTTACTCTTATCAGACTCAAGAGCAGAGAAAAATTTACTTGTAGCATTTTGTATTGTAGTTAAATTGGCTTGAATCTTTTCTACATTTAAATTTACAATGTTTGTTAATAACTTTATAACATCTGGCTCCGGAATAAAACTAAACTTTGAAGAAAGTTCTTCTAAGAAATTTCCAACGTTAAGGTGGAAATTATCCAATAAATAACTAATATACAGTGTTAAATTATTATTATCTTTGTTAATAAATTGTTTACAGGATTTTATAAACTCAAGTGTATTTAACTTCGAGGATTCTGAACTTGAGTTTTTGATCGCATATTCAATCGCCTGTACAACATTCGGCTTTGGCATATGTTTGCCGATATACATAAATGACTTAATAACTAAGTCAGGATTTCCTCGAACATAATTATTCAATGCATTTATAAAATTAATAATATCGGATTCTTCAAGTTTGCCAGAAGCTACAGAGAATAATTTAATAAAATCATTTGCCCAGCTTGGGTTTTGACTCCATTGGTTATTCTGAAAATATAAAATCCCCTGTCTCATATTACCTTGAATAAACGGATTATTACTTTCATCATTTCCAAGGAGTGCATATAACGAATAAACTCTATCGAAGAATGAAGAGTTATAAGAAAACAGTAATGTAGGAGGATTTAACTTATTGAACAAATTTGTCCTTTGCTCATCAGTAAGGTATTCACTTAATCGTTTTAGAACTACATCATAACCCGATTCATTTAATATGTTATCTAGTATGTTATTAAAAATATTATCAAACAGCCCAAAATCATTCTCTTCCATTGACAAGACATTTTCCATGAAATCAATCATATATTGCATAATAATGTTATTGTTTTTAGGCAGATGCTGTAAGATAAATGTATCAAGTCGTTTTGCAAGTTCAGAATTAGATTTTAAACTGAACGGAATTCTTTTAAGTATAGAAATCACTTCACCTACATCATTCTGTTCCTCAAAGGAATATTCTGTTATTGCGTTAATAATTTTTGTTCCTGTATTAACATCTATTGTATCCAAGACCAAGTTTAACAAACTTAATATATCTAACACTCTACTCTCCGATGATGCTGATATAGCCGAAGGTATTAATTCAATGAAATCATAGCTATGTCTTTCTATAAGTAATGGTGCAATATTTACAAAAGTATTTATTTCTTCATCTAAAACATTTCCGTCAACAAATTCCATATCATCAACTAATTGAGTTACAAAAGGCAAACCAAAATAATCCCAAAATAGTTCCTCGTGATTTTGGTAAAGAGAGTAGACCTTTTCGAAAGGAAAGAATTTATAATCATCGAGTTCAACTTGTAGAAATGTTTTCACTTTATCTTGCACACTAATTGGTAATTCGTTTATAACATTTAATATAAGTTCAAGAGTATCTGATATTTCTTGGATGAAGTCATCCGTATCCATTCCTTTTCCTTGAGGTTTTTTCCAGTTATCGCTTCTCAAAAAAAGTTCATCTAATAAATGGACGAGACCATTTTCTATACCTATCTTGTTTTCTGCTGAAAAGTAAACTTCCAGCATATTTTGAGGCTCAACTTGCCAAAATCTCACTTTAGTTACTTCAATTGTTGTTAATAGATAAGAAATGGCATCTGCTAATTCTTTTTTCCGCTCTTTTATATGGTTAATTAACTGAATACTTGCCTTAATTACAGACGGTAAATCATTTCTTGATGAACGCTTAATCTCTTCGATAATTGCATACACAATATTTTCAGAATTAGGTCCCTCATTTAACAAGTCAATGATACCCTTCTCATTACCACTGATTAAATTTTTACGAATAGCCCGTTGTTTTTCATCTCCTGCTTTTAATCCAATTGCATCCTGAGCTAAATAGATAAATGGAGCTAAGTTCTCCACAGTAATATGTTGTGTTCGGGTAAGGAAGTTCATCAACCCCTCATAATGTGGTTTGATTTTATAATCAGCATCCTTCTGATTGAAAAGCATCTTAATTGAAGGTTTAACCTCTACCCCTTCAGCTTTGCTATTCTGATAGAAGTTTAGCAATTCCTCTAAGTAGCTAAAATCATTACCAAGATTAATATTTATTTCATTATAATCTGACTGGATAACAGAAAGTTTAGCAAGGAACCTGATTCCATTCTTTCCAGTTAATAATTGTTGCTCTAACTTTCTGTTTTGTGCTTCCCTTGAATTGGCGATAAGTAAATTATTTGCAAATGTATTTAACAGTTTTTTTACTTGTCTAGGCGTGCTAACTTCTGAGTGAATTAAAATATCAATAATTTCTTCAAACTGCCCATTACAAAGTTTAACAAGCCCCGGAACTTCTTGTTTTCCTATATCAAATGCAAATTGTCTCATATCATTTTCAATAATAGGGGGTAATGGTACTCTAAAATGGAATAACTTATCCAAAAAAAGTTCCCCATCAATGTCAGGGGATTTATTCAATTTTTCTTTTTCTAAAGCATTTATTAATATATTTTCATCACACGTTACGATGAAGATACATTCGTTTATCTCAACAAAGGCTTTAATTGCATCAAGAGCAGCAACTACTTTTCTGGTGCTAAGTCTATCAAGGTCATCCACAATGACTACTAATTTTTTGAATTGAGGATGTTTTTTCTTATAATTTGCTATAGCTTCCTTAAACAATTCCTCATATTCATCTGCTGTTTCAACTGGTTTGACCAACTGGATATCTGCAACTTTGGATTGCATTGATGATATAAGTATGTCTTGTAACATTTTGTATAAAGGTGCAATAATAATAGCGACCCAGATGTTGTTTTTAAAAGTTTTAAATGTGTCTTTTGCATTTTCTAAAAATGTATTTGAGGTAAACACTGCATTTAGACCATCCCATAAATATAAACAAGTTAGTACACATATTGAAGAAACTACAAACAAAGTTATCAAGACCCCGATTAATTGGAACATACTTTTAATTGTTTGGGAAGTTGTTGAAAGTTTATCATCTATAGCAGCTTGCACATTTGTTTGTCTAAAACTTTCTGCAAATAATTTAAAATAACTAATGTCTTTATCTTTTTCAAAAGTTTGCCAAAGATTCTTTAAAAAGGCTTTCCTTAGAGATTCATTTTCATATTTCCAGGCATTTATTTCATGGGTTACTATCTCCTGTTTCCCTTTTAATTCTTTCTTTAGTAAATTGATAATAGATGATTTACCGACCCCCCATTTTCCGATTAGAGCAATATTATAAGGCGGGTCATGTTCCTCAATTATTTTCTTAAGATTTTTTACATAGTCCTCATGATGGAAGGCATCATGTGATTTGTCTATCAACGCGGTGTCTTTTAAAAAATAGCCCTCTTCCATTTATTTCAGCCTCCTTATGTAAATAATACCAAAAATCGACATAAATTGTCTTTTTTTATATTTATTAATTAAGACAGCTTATAATATTTGAAAATCAATTAATAAAACTATTTACTATACTAAAGCGACATTGAGTGACAGGCACCTTCCAGAAAGCCTCCAATTAACAACTTGTTTATTAAAATTATTCCTCCTCAACAAATCTGCAATAATATTCAATCGTTTTCTGATTTTGCAGGATAAAGCTCTCTGGCAGGTCATGGAGGTTCAGAAATGGTAAGGGTAATAATTGGCATTTTTGTAAAATTTGTAGCTGCTGTAAGGATAGTGTTCCATTCTGACTACCATTGGCTTTTTGGTGCTAATTGGATTGCGGTGGATATATTTACTTACTTGGAGAAGATCCTGTGGATATGGAATAGGGGAACTGTTAAATCGCTGTTGAAAAACATGTCCTACATGACGGTATCGTCCATTAAAATAATCAGTATAGCGTTTATTAAAGATCCCCATGATTTTAGAAATAGATACCTCCTCCGTTTTCAAAAGTAGGTGATAGTGATTTGTCATAAAACAAAAAGCACAAATGGAAATCGGTGTTTCATTATGAATCATCGTTAATAGCCGGAAAGCCTCTTGCATATCAGTCTCATCACAAAAGATGTTTTGCCGATTGTTTCCTCTTGAATATATATGGTGATAGGCATGCGGAATCCACTCTCGTCTTTTTCTCCCCATGGCGATTCCCCTTATTCAACTCCGACTGGCGGCACTGTTTCAGTTTGGGATTGTATTTTCCATTGTACTGCCTCTTTTAAAGAGTAATCTGATATTTTGGTTTCAAGTTGAAGGTCGCTAATCGTGCGGGCTATGCGGATGATTTTGACCTGAGTACGATTGCTCCATTTATTTTCCCAGCAAACTTGATGTAAGTATTCCAATTGTTCGCTGGTGATTGGGCTTTTGCTTTGGATTAAATGAAACGGGACACGATTATTTAAGATTCTTTCCCCATAGCGCTCATAATGGCGTTCTCGTGCCTTTTTCACTCGCTCTTTTATAAAAAGGGAACTCTCTTCCATTCTATTTTCCTGCTTAAAGGATACATTACGTAATGTCAGGTAAAAATCAATCTGATCCATAATTGGCCCTGAGATTATTTGTTTGTAGGAGGCAATTTGCTTAGGAGTACATACGCAGTAATGATTTGAGGAGCCATGGTAGCCACAAGGACAGGGGTTTGTTGCTGCAATTAGCACAAAGTCAGCTGGATAGGTGACAGATTGTTTGGCCCGATTGATAGTAATACGTCCGCTTTCCATTGGCTGTCGGAGCATATCGAGTGTCTTCTTCGAAAATTCCCCCATTTCATCAAGAAATAAAATGCCATAATGAGCCAATGAAACTTCTCCAGGTCTCGGATACGTTCCTCCCCCAAGTAGTGAGGCAGCAGAAGCAGAATGATGCGGATGTCTAATTGGTGGCTGCTTCACAGAAGGAAGTTCCTCTCTCCCCAACTGATAGATCCCATATAAATCCAGCACTTCTTCTGGAGTTAGGTCTGGATAAATCGAAGGAAATGCTTCAGCCAGCATACTTTTTCCACAACCCCGCGGCCCGCATAACAATACATGATGTCCGCCTGTAGCTGCAATTTCCAATGCCCTTTTCGCCTGGGTATGCCCAATCACCGCTTGGAAATCAATTTGCGGTTCTTCATGTATTTCTATAGGCGGTACTTTCTCAATATTAGTATTTGGAAAAGTAAATAAATGCTCTACTGTCGTTTGTCCGCGTAAATGGGAAATGAGTCTGGATATCGAGGAAACAGGAATTAATTCTATTCCTACAGTATGGGGAAATATGTGGGTATTAATGGGAGGAATAAAAATTTTCTTAAAACCAAGCTTTATTGCATTTGTAACGACTGGGATAATCCCTTCAAATGGTTCAATATTACATTCTAATGATATGGCTCCAATGATACACGTATCATCCAAATTCACTCCATCCAGCTCACCAATAGCTTTCAAAACAGCAATCACCATTGCAGCATCATAACCCGGGCCTGTCTTTTTATATTCTGGAGGAGATAAATTCACAGTAATCTTCTTCGTATGTATATCAGCATTCTGTTCATACAACGCACTCCAAACCCGCTCCTTTGATTCCTTCACCGAAGCATCAGGCAAGCCCACAATCACAAACGACTCCTTATCCGTGCGTGCATTCGCTTCAACCTTCACCTTGTAACCATCCATACCATTCAAACCAACCGTCATTACAGAAGATGCCTTCAAAACTCATAATCTATTAAAAATCACATCTATATTATACTCCACAAAATTTAAACAACAAAGAAATAACCCGAACTATTTAACACAAAATCAACAAACTGGAAAATCCCTGGATGGTGCCTGTCACCCATTGTTATTATGAATTAACGTATTAAAGTAAAAAAATGACAAAAAGATACCCATCAAGCTGCCAAATAGGACAGCCCAGTGGGTAATTTATTAATCCCTACTAAATAAATCTCTTGTGTAAACCTTATCCTCAACTTTACGCAAATCATCAGACATACGATTTGCTACAATCACATCGCTTATATTCTTAAATTCTTCAAAATCATTAATAACTCTAGAATTAAAAAACGTTTCTTTATGAAGCGCTGGCTCATATACAACAACTTCAATACCCTTAGCTTTAATACGCTTCATAACACCTTGAATAGCTGATTGTCTAAAGTTATCTGAGTCCATTTTCATGGTAAGTCTATAGATACCAACGATTTTAGGTTTCTTCTTAATAATCATTTCGGCAACATGGTCTTTTCTTGTTCTATTTGCATCTACGATAGCTGTCATTATATTATTTGGAACGTCTTCATAATTGGCTAATAGCTGTTTTGTATCTTTAGGTAAGCAATAGCCCCCATATCCAAATGAAGGGTTATTATAGTGATGACCAATACGAGGATCTAGACCCACACCATCAATAATTTGTTTACTATCTAATCCCCTGACCTCAGCATAAGAATCGAGCTCATTAAAAAATGCGACTCTCATCGCAAGGTAAGTGTTGGCAAAAAGTTTAATAGCCTCTGCTTCTGTTGAATTTGTAAATAAAACAGGAATATCTTCCTTAATAGCTCCTCGAACTAACAAATCAGCGAATACTTGTGCTCTGTCAGACTGTTCACCAACGATTATACGTGAAGGATATAGGTTATCATACAAAGCTTTTCCTTCACGTAAGAATTCAGGTGAGAATATAATATTATCTGTTTCAAACTTCTCTTTTATTTTTTCTGTATAACCAACAGGGACGGTAGATTTGATTACCATTACCGCATCTGGATTAATAGATATAACATTAGCGATAACCGCTTCCACAGTTCTAGTATTAAAATAGTTTTTCTCCGGATCATAATTTGTTGGTGTAGAAATGATTACATAATCTGCATCCTTATAAGCTTTATAATTATCTGTAGTAGCAGTTAGATTTAGTTCTTTAGTTGCTAAGTATTCTTCTATCTCATTATCAATAATCGGAGACCTTTTATGGTTAATCATATCTACTTTATCTTGAATAATATCAAGTGCTATTACTTCATTGTGTTGCGCTAATAATATTGCATTAGATAATCCAACATAGCCTGTTCCTGCAATAGTAATTTTCATCATCATTACATCCTTAATGCTTTTTTTGCTAAAACTTTTGATTTTAGCAATAAATACTGTGATAGAGACATATAATGGTTTCTAAATTTTTTCAGTAATCGCCTATCCAAACCTGAGTTATCAAAATTACATTTTTGATGATTATTATTCAATGCAGAGTCATAATGAGAAGTCATCCCACTATGAGTTCCAGTACCATCTAAACCAATATTCTTAATTCTAGATACAACTGGATAAACTGTGAACATATCTAATTTAGATTGTGTGTAACACCATCTAATGGCCCAAGAATCGATTTTTCCTTGCATTTGTAAATCTAACATGAAAGACAAGTCTCTTCCACCACGACCGAATCTTCTTCTTAGATCTTTATTTTTTTTAAACACATGATAATCTGATACATTCCAATCTACATTTTCCCATCTATCTTTCCAAGTAGCCCATCCCCAACTACATCCTCTATAAGATAAGTAAACTTCACTTTTATAATCATTTGGTATTTCTATAGGTATATTATATCCACTGATTGACCAAATATTTTTGTTTGCTTCATAATAATCTAATGCATCATTCATAAATTGAAGAAAGTCCGCAGAGGAAACCAGATCATCTTCAACTACTATTACTTTCCCATACTCATTAATGATTTGACTAACTCCTAAAATAACAGATTTTGCAAGCCCATTATTTGATTCAGCTTTAAAAACTTTTACTGACTTGAAGAGCTTTCTTTCTCCCAATGAGTCTAGGTACTCTCTAATTAATGTAACTTTTTTTTCCGATTTTTTATCCTTTGGCGCATCAGAAAAAATATATATTTCAGTCTCATCTGCAATACTATTTTTTGCGAGGGCTTCAATGGTTTCTTTTGTATGTTCTAGTCTATTATACACAAAGACAATTACAGGAGATAACATATATTCCACTTCCCTATATATTCTATATTAATAAATTTTGAATAAGAAATTTGGATTTTCCACGAGGTGTCAAAGGCAAATTATCCACTATTTCAAATTCAGTTTTAATTTTGGCAAGTTGATAAAAATTATCCTGCAACTCAATCTGATCATTAATAGAATAGCTTGAACCCTTAATAATTTTAAAGATAATTTCACCCGGTACATTCTGAACAATTTGCCACTTTTCAATATTTTCAAATGCTTTATAATGTCTTCCAAAAACAATCGCAGTAAGTAAGACTTTCTCCATATTTTCTGTATAAATATAATCTTGTGTCCTTCCATTGATCTTTCTTAGCTTTACTATCCCATTATCATCACCATCATATATCGCTAAATCTCCTGTCCGATATCTAATAAACGGCATTGCATAATTATTAAAGCCAGTTACAACTATTTCCCCCATCTCCCCGGGTTTAACGTGAATACCATCTTCTCCTATAACTTCCGTATATCCATAAAACGGAGAACAGTAAATCATCAAGCTGTCATCGACTGAGTATCCAAATACACTTGCTTCTGCATGTCCATATTGAGTATATACATTCGTTTTGAAAGCCTTCTTAATATTATCTACCTGATAATTATAAAAACTTTCAGAAGTTATTTGTATACCTTTTATATTAAAACCTAAATCAATATTATTTTTTAATATATACATAGCTATAGAGTCTATATATGAAGGATACCCTCTAATAATCGCAGGTTTGAATTTTTTTATAAAATCGATATAATAATTAATATTTTTACTGTTTAGATACTGAGAAGATAGAGCTACACTTCCATAAGGTAAATCATTTGCACTTTTATTTGTCCAAAATATATTTTTATTGATTAAGTCATCCGGTACCAATGTACCGTCCATTGCTAAAATTTTATCACCGGGACTATAACCCATTAATTGATATAAAAATTTTTGATGTTCTGCGTCATAACTACCAAATGTATAGAAACCTAAAGGTTCCCCTGTACTACCTCCTGTAGTAACAAATCCTACATAATTCTTTGAATCTGACATAGCCAAGATTCTATCTTTTTCTTTTCTAATAATACTTTTGTCTAGAAAGGGTACACGGCCCCAATCTTCCCTAATACTTTTGATTTTTATTCCTTTTTCATCAAAGGTATTTTTATAATATTGAGAATTTCTATAAGCATATTTTAAAGTTTTAAGTAATTTCTTATTTCTAATTGGGTTAAAATTAACCGTCCTACCATGATGATACTTTTTCAACATTAGCAATCGAATATTTAACAGTAATTTACCAGAATAATGTTTTATACTAAGACTTACATATTGCAAATCATTAAGTCTTCCTAAAACACGGAGTAGACGTTTTATGCTCAAATCTTCCCCTCCCTTTAATCGATTCTCTTTATATATTTTAAAGCTTTTTTTATATTAAATGCTTCTAACATCATAATTACTGACAATGTAGTCTTTTTGAAAAATGCCGGAATAATTAAGGAAACAGCTATTTGCGTAACCAATGTAGCAATAGCCGCACCATATCCACCTAATACTGGTATTAAAAAATAATTCAATATAATATTGATAATACAACCTCCACCAATATATATTACTGAATATTTTTGTAATTCTTCACTAATTAACCAAGTTCCTCTTGCTGAGCCAAGCATGGCAAAAGTTCCCGCCCATACGCTTACTGATAAGATGCCCGCGGCCTTTGAATAGTTAGATCCGAAAAGTATTCCTATTATTATATCTGAGAATAATAGAATAAGAACCCCAAATCCTATCCCCATCCAAGCCACAATAGTATACGAAAGCTTGACTGATTTAAGGTAACTCTCTTCACTTATTTTTTTATTCTTCATTATAACAGGCTTAAAAGATGTTATTACAGCCATTGGAACAAAATACCACATACTAGCAATTTGGGTTGCAGCTGAAAATACACCTAATTCTTCTTTATTTATTAACATTGATCCAAGCATCACTTTGTCAATTTGCATATAAAGCGTACCCATTAGACCCGAAAGAATCATATACCAACTTTGCGATAAAATACTTTTTGCATATTGAAATCTAAATTTCCATTTTGAATGAGATGTTCTTTTTTTAAAATATACGATAACTAATGAAGTTCCAATAATCAATGCATCCAGCATATAGATAAGTGCTAGTTGCAATAGGCCTCCTTCCAACAACACAAATGCAATTTTCAGTAAAGCTGTAAAAACATAAACTACCATACGAATTAGAGAGGATATTTTGGATTTTTGATATGCTTGAATCCAATATTCAATTACTTCTAATGATTTAAAAACCATAGTGAGGGACATTATCATTACAAGTGAATGAATAAGAGATTCATCTGGTTCAATGAACTTAATAATTACACTGGACAAAATTGTTAACACAATTCCGCCTATTACTCTTAAAACTAAACCGGTGCAGAGTATTGTCCCCTCTTCTTCATCTTGTTGTACAATAGATTTAACAGATAATGTATCTAAACCTAAAGTAGATAAAGTTGTAAATAATGTAACAAAAGCTAAAGCGTAATTGTATTTTCCATAATTTTCAGGTCCTAAATATCTAGCCACTAGAGCCATAACCAAGACCCCAATTACCATAGTGAAAATTTTGTCTCCAACTAGCCAACTTGCATTATTAATGGTCTTTGCGGCAACCTCATTACCTTTTATTCTTTTCAAAAATTCCGCAATTTTATTATTAATTTTCAACGCTTGTTTCCTTCTTTTGCAATATTTCTTTATATATTTCTATTAAACGATCTGTATTTATTTTAGGATTGTGTGTTTTCCATGCATGTGTTCTAGAATTATTAGAGAATCTTAACGCCCGTTCATCACTTTCAAATACTTCACATACATAATGTGCTAACATATATGGTGCATCAGCCTGATAAACATAACCCTCTTCATTATGCTTTATCATATCTGGTACACCTCCAACGTGAGACGCTACACATGGAACACCTAATATCATAGCCTCGCCCAATGAATTAGGACTGTTTTCAATTGATGAAGGGCTAACAAAAACATTAGAACTTAGATACCTTTGACACATCTTTTTCTCATCTAGAACACCAGTGAAAGAAACACTATCAACTAAATTGTAACTTTCAATCAGTTCTGCAATGTACTTTGCATAAGATGACATTCTAAGTTTTTCATTAAGTGTACCGGAAGATGTGATATCTGTCCCTGCAATATAAAGTTTTGTATCAGGGAATTTTTGTTGAATTAACGGCATCGCCTCTAGAACATAATGTAGCCCTTTGATAGGGTAACCCGCTTGACTCAAGAAGATAGAATGCTTTTCACATCTATCTATAGACCACTTATGTTTATAAAACTCTTCTCTCAACGTTTCATTACAAAAATGATAGTTAGCAGTGGGATTAATTTGCTCTGTACAGCCCTTATCCCACGTAGTTCTACCAATAATATGATCGGTTTTTTGAATTGCTTCGATCTCAAGGACACCTTTTTTTTCAAACTGTTTTTGTTGTTGTATAAGATTGCTCTGTTTAATCCAGTCTTTAAAAGTAAATCTTTTCTGAACTTTTATTGGCAAATTAGCTGTATAGTGCTTTGAATATACTGAAACTAGCCCTTGAATGCTTATAACTGTTTTAATCCCGAGAGCTTTACAAACATTCATCATTGCCAATGTATGAGCAAATTCAGTCCCAAAAGCATGGACCAAATCTGGCTTCAACTCTTTTACTATACTTTTAATATAAGAATTATCTTGAATTGAACTCTCATCTTTCATACTTACAGTAGGAAAGGAAAAATAATTAATATTTTCTCCAGTAAGTTGAATTACATCCTTTGACTTAGATTTAGGAAATGCGATTGAAAGTTCAATATCCTCTTGAGTTGATAAACTATTTGATGCATTAATTAACCAGCCTCCGAATGGAGAAGGTGTTTCATTCATTAGCTGACATGCTTCTGGAAGAGGTATATTCGTTAGCCATAATATTTTCATATTTCTTTTCTCCTTTTGACTTCCGCATAGACTTATAGACTTCTATATATTTATTAGTCATACCATTAAATAAGATAAATAACAGAAACATATATGGAACACCTTCTAAAATTGGTTCGACCATAAATACTAAGAAAAAACCTAAATAAATACCTAAAGTAAACATTTTAAATTGCATATCAATAGATTTATAAATTATTATATTTACTAGACCTTTTATAGAATTCAATGTGTACAAAAGTAGAAAAAAGAATGGAATTAAACCAGTAGCATTTAAGACGTCAAACCATAAATTATGCGCATACGTAAAGCTCATATGGTATCCACCAAAAGGAAAATCTAACATCTGACTTAATGCTATTTTATAAAATCTTATCCTGGCATCATCCATCATTGAAGCTGTTTCGGTTCTTGTATACCACGTAGAATTTAATACAAACTCTTTTAGTCCAAAGGAATTACTAATGTAAAAAATGAAAACTAATGAAAATAGTCCTGATACAAAAAGAAGAACCTTAAAAAATTCTTTTTTACTTTTTCTTTCTAAATAACTATATACTAGAAAACTGACCACAAAACTAACCATTACAACCGCAATTAAAGTCCTGTTTCCTAAAATAAAAGAAGAGATTATAGAGAAAATTGTACAGCCTATTAATATAATTGGTATCAGAATATGTTTCCCTTTTTTCAATAAAATGAAACTATAAAACAAAATACTAGATACTAATGCAAAATAAGTACCTTGCAAAGTATCTGTAAGAACTCCCCCACTCCATATATTGGGTACTACTCTTAAACCAGTTTGATTGGGGTTAAATCCATAGATTTGAAAATAATTTATCATATTTAATAAACCATTTAAAAACAAACCTAAAGTAATAGAAAGCATTGTTTTCACGATAAATTTACTGTCTACTTTAATAATAAAGTAACCAATAAAATAACACGCTATTGGGCCAATAAGATAAATAAGCATCGCACCTATTCCAGGTGATCGATGCATAAATAATATAATAAAATAACTAATTGAAAACAGAAATATTAACAAATGATCAATTGTAATTTTAAATTTGGATTTTTTATAATTTATAACTATTAGTCCTACTAATAATAAAAGCAGTAATAAAAAATGCCCTTTTCCATAAAAGTTAATTGAAAACAGAAATACGATGACTAACCAAAACCAATCAAGACCTTTTTTTTCTGTGACTAATTGTTTCACAGTAACCCTCACCTTCCGTTTTTTAAAATAAGATAGTCCGTGTGTTAATACGTGTTTCAGAAGGGTTTGGTATATCTATCCTTGTGCCTGAGGTTATAGCAAATAAGCTATAACTGATTTACCATTTTTAGTATTTTTTCTCCCTGTTTTGTACTATTTTTTTGAGTCAATACAAATTCTTTTGCTAGATTTCCTTTATTATTTAATTCTATCTTGTCTTTTGACAACACATCCCTTAGGGCGTTATAAAGTCCATCTTCAGTTTCCATAACAGGATAAATATAGTCATAATACTCTTCAGGAATTCCGTCCAACTTATAAGCAATTACTGGTCTTCCTGATGACATATATTCCATGATTTTAGAAGGAAAACTATACTTAGTATATTCTTCATTGTTGGGTCTAGGGTTTACTAAGACTGTTGAAGACTTTTGAAGCTGAAGTACTTCTTCTCTTTTCAGTAACCCTTTATAGACAATTCTCTTGTCTCTTCGACTCTCTTTTCGGATAAAATCTTCAGCTTCACCTGAACCACATATTATTAATCTATATTTATCTCCCTTTAACTTTTTAAATGCAGATACTAAATCAAGTATTCCATATTTTTCAATTAGCCCACCACTATATAGAACCGTTTTTATTTCTTCTTCAATAGGAATAGGGGAAATTTTTTCAAATAAATTAGTAGAAATACCTTCTACTACAACAGATGGAGAACTTATATTTAATGCTTGACGCATATATTCTGTTAAAAGAACATAACTGTCAATATACTTCGCGTCTAAATCTATACTTTTTATCTCAATTTTCTTTAAGATATTGTATACCTTACTATTATTTGTTAGATTCATATATTGTGGTAAATCCGGAACAATTAGACAAGTTTTAACTTCGCTATTTAAAGTTTTAATATATCTTAACAGGCGTGTAAAAGTCGATGTCATAGCATAAGCGATAACTATTTTTTTCTTCCCGTTATTTGTTTGTGCCCAATTTTTAACATATGGTTTTAATGAAAAATATCTACTTAAATTCTTTACTCCAGTTATATTTAAAAACCCAACATTAATATCTTCTGGAAAAGTATTAATGGTGTGGGAAAATTTATGAGTTTTAATATACATTTTCTTATATCGTTTAGGAAAGGAACCGATATAGAGTGAATTCAATATTTTTACTTTCTCAGTTCGGTTTGCATCTAAACCATCTACAATACTCCATTGCAAATTATTAGCAGCATTTTGAACATTACCAATTGAGTTTTGTAATATTTCTTTTTCCTTTTCTTTTGGGAATAGCCCACCTATAAATAGAACATCCAAGTTGTCATACAATTCTACTTCCCCCAAACAACCCTATTAATATAGTCTGTATAAGATAATATTATTCTTAAAACCTTATCAGACACATTAGGCATACTATAATCCCCAACAAGTCTTAGAGTATCTTTCTCTTGAGTTTCTAGTATCTCGAGCCCTTGTAAGATACGCTCTTTTCCAAGCCCAACCATTATTACAGATGCCTCTTCCATAGCCTCAGGTCTTTCGTGAGCTTCTCTAATATTTAGTGCTCTAAATCCAAGAATAGAAGATTCTTCACTAATTGTCCCGCTATCACTTAGAACAGTTTTAGCCTTAATTTGAAGCTTATTATAATCATTAAATCCAAGTGGTCTTAATGTTCTTACCATTTGATTAAATTCAATCCCTTTATCTTCAATCATTTTTCTCGTTCTTGGATGCGTACTAACAATAACAGGCATATTATACTTTTCAGCAATAGCATTCAAGCTTTTGACTAAGTTTAAGAAGTTTACTTCAGAGTTAATATTTTCTTCCCTATGAGCAGATACAACGAAGTATTTTCCTTCTTCCAGCCCTAGTCTTTCAAGTACATCTGATGCTTTAATATCATCTTTTCTAGAATTTAAGACCTCAAACATAGGGCTCCCAGTCTTAATAATACGATCGGAAGGAAATCCTTCTCTTAAAAGATATTCTCTTGCAATATCACTGTAGGTTAAATTTATATCTGCTGTATGATCTACAATCTTTCTGTTAGTTTCTTCCGGTACTCTTTGGTCAAAGCATCTATTTCCAGCCTCCATATGGAATATAGGAATATGCCTTCTTTTAGCTGCAATTGCTGTTAAACAGCTGTTTGTATCACCAAGAACCAAGAAAGCATCTGGCTTTACCTCTTCAAAAATTGGATCAATTTTAACCAGAATATTACCGATAGTTTCTACAGCTGTTCCCGTAGCTGCATTAAGAAAATAATCTGGTTTCTTTAAATTAAAATCCTTAAAAAACACCTCATTTAATTCATAATCATAATTTTGTCCTGTATGAACAAGTATATGTTCAATTGCATTTGATTGTTCTAATTTATTTATAACAGCTGATAATCTTATAATCTCAGGTCTAGTACCAACGACTGTCATAACTTTTAATTTCTTCATTAATTATACCTCCACGAAATAAGTGTCCGGCTTTTCCGGATCAAAGCACTCATTTGCCCACATTACTGTTACGAGATCACTTTCCCCAACATTTACTATTGAATGCGTATATCCAGTAGGAATATCTACAACCTGTAGCTTTTCTCCACTTACTCTATACTCAATAATTTCTTCTCCATCTATTTTTCTAAAACGAATTAAACCTTCTCCACTAACAACTAAAAATTTCTCATTTTTAGTGTGATGCCAATGGTTTCCTTTTGTAATCCCTGGCTTTGAAACATTTACAGAAACTTGTCCTCTTTCAGGTGTTCTCATAAATTCTGTAAAAGAACCTCTATGATCAGAATTTATTTTAAGATCATAAGAAAACTGATCTTCTGGTAAAAAGCTTAAGTAAGTACTATAAAGCTTTTTAGTTAAAGCATCCCCCATATTAGGGATACTTAAATTTGTTCTGGTTTCTTGAAAGCTCTTTATAAGATCCGCTAAATCTCCAAGTTTAATATTATGTGTTACAGGTACAACACAGAAATCATCCTGAATAGTTGGCCTTCCCTCTAGAGCCCTAATAAACTCTTCTAATACATCATCTATATAACAAAGATTAAGCTCTGCATCTGGGTTGTTAATCTGTATATCTAAGCCACTAGCTATATTATGACAAAATGTAGCTACTACTGTATTATAGTTTGGTTTGCTCCACTTACCAAATAAATTTGGGAGCCGATATACATATACTTTAGCATCAGTCTCATAATAATAATTTAATAATAAATCCTCTCCAGCTTTCTTACTTCTACCATATGGATTATCCTTTTCTGCTTGAATAGAAGAAGTTAGAAGCACAGGGGCTTTATTATTATGTTTTTTTAATAATTCTAGTAATTGAGAAGTTAAACCAAAATTACCTTCCATAAATTCCTTTTCAGCTTTTGGTCTATTAACTCCAGCTAGATGAAAGATAAAATCACATTCTTTTGTGTACTTCTCAAGTAGTGAAGGATCACTTTCCCTAGTAAACTCAAATATATCGTTATACCCGTTGTTTTTAAGCTCTGCGATAAGATTTTTTCCTACAAACCCTTTTGCTCCTGTAACAAGAATATTCATTACTCAAAACCACCCTTTAATTCATAACTGGAACTTTTTTATTCCACTCTTTTAATTCATTTTGTACATAATCTAATTCAAGTAGTCTTTCTTTAATTTGTTCAATGGTAAGGATTTGTGTATTATCCGAATTATACTCTTCTACACTAGTAAGCTTTTGATCTCCCTCTGCAAAATACTTATCATAGTTAAGGTCTCTTTGATCAGCAGGAACTTTATAGAAACCGGGTAAGTCTTCTGCCTTTACATATTCCTCTTTGGTAAGAAGTGTTTCATAACGTTTTTCTCCATGGCGGGTTCCAATGATTTTTATTTCATTATCCGCATCAAATAATTCTTTTACAGCTTGAGCAAGGTCTCCAATAGTGCTAGCCGGGGATTTTTGAACCATGATATCGCCTGCCCCAGCATAATGAAATGCAAATACCACTAACTCTACTGCTTCTTCTAAACTCATAAGAAATCTTGTCATATTAGGATCCGTTACCGTTAAAGGCCGGCCACTCTTAATTTGTTCAATAAATAATGGTATAACCGACCCTCGTGACGCCATCACATTGCCGTATCTAGTTCCACAAATTAGTGTCCTTTCAGGATCAACAGTTTTTGATTTGGCTACAAATACTTTTTCCATCATCGCTTTTGAAATACCCATCGCATTAATTGGATAAGCTGCCTTATCTGTCGAGAGACAAATAACTTTTTTAACTCCATACTCAATAGCAGCTGTTAATACATTGTCTGTACCCATCACATTTGTTTTTACCGCTTCAAGAGGGAAGAACTCACAAGATGGAACCTGCTTTAGTGCTGCTGCATGAAATATATAATCCACTCCGTACATAGCATTTTTAACACTGGCTAAATCTCTTACATCCCCAATGTAAAACTTTAACTTGTCATTTTTATAAAGTTTTCTCATATCATCTTGCTTTTTCTCATCGCGGGAGAAAATTCGAATTTCCTTTATTTCAGTATCAAGAAATCTTTCCATTACAGCATTTCCAAAAGAACCTGTTCCACCTGTAATAAGTAGAGTTTTATTTTTGAACATTTCCTAACTCCTCCTACTTGTACATTTTTTATAAGCACTCATAATCCGTCCATAAGCAATTTTTGTATCAAAATGCTTTTCTAAATATTTTCTACTTAACTTCCCTTTTTCTTGGATAACCTTTGGATTAGAAATTATTTCTTCAATAATACTTCCGTAGCTATGGACTTCACTACTTTCACACCACCATCCAAATTCTCCATTTAATATAACTTCCCCAAGATCAGTATTTCTATCTGTAGCAGCTAACACCGGCATACTATGATTCATATAATCTAGTAATCGCGAAGGGAAATTTGGTATATTAAATCGATGATCTAAGAAAAGCAAGCCAACATCACATGCATCAAGCAATTGGCTGTATTCATTCTTGTTCAAACTATCAATAACTGTAATGTAATTGCTATCTGCACTTTCTGCATATTCTTTTATTTTAAAGAAATCTGTTCCAGAGCCACACATTACAAAATGAATATTAGCCTTTCCTGCATTATGAATTAATACTTGAATAATATAGTTAACATCTTGGGGCTTACCAAAATTTCCACCGTAAACAAGTATTAATTTATCTTGTGGTAAATTAAATTTCGATCTTAGTAATTTCTTATCAGTATTTTTAATAGCCAAAGGATTAATCGTATTAGGACAAACCTCAATTCTCTCGTTATCTAAATAGGAATTATTTCTTTTTATAAATTCAACATTTGCTTCTGACATACAACCAATAAAGTCAGATTGTAAATAAAGCTCTTTTTCTTTAACCGAAAAGTACTTAGTTAAAATACCCTTCGCCCCAGCTTTTTCAAGTATTCCAATATCTATTGCATTTTGTGGAAAAATATCTTTTAACATAAGATAAGAAAAGGCATTATCTCGCTTCTTTATAAATGAAACAGTATTTGCTATTGTAATTGGCGGAGTAGAGTAAAGAACTAGGTCAAACTTCACATTACCAAAATACCTTTTTATTGCTTTTCTAAACTGATACCCAATAAGCACAGTTGAAATGCCTTTTTCAATTAGATTAGTTTTTGTGATGTTTCCAGTTTTTACCCGAAGTACTTTTATTCCATGTTCAATCTTCATTTCAGTGGGTAGACCAGAGCGTCTTTCTCGTTGGCAGACAACATGTACCGAATGACCATTGTCTCGAAAATATCTTAGTAAATCTGGATAAACAGCATTTTCACCCAAATCAGTTAATCCACCAATTGAAAGAAATATTACTTTCATTACTTATCCCGCCTTCTCAACACTATTAACCGCACGTAAAACGATTAATAAAATATAATTAAGTCCTACCCTCTATATGCCGGAAAAAATAATATATTTGCATCATAATCCTCTTCCTGGCAACGGATTCTAACTAATTCATTATATTTATCTTTATCAAAAATTTTCTTACCAATATAGAAGTCTTGAATTCCATTTGGTGCCAAGCTCTTTTTATACTTAAAAATACCATCATCTTCTCCATAGCCACCACCAAGGACAAATCTTTTAAGCCCCTTTTCTTTCGCCCACTTAATAATCTCGTATTTTAAAAAAGTATTAACTTGTAGATTAAAGTAATCTTGATTAGTGCCCCCAAGAAATGAATAGCAGTTCTCTTGGCCATATAATACAAGTTCAGTAGAGATGATTATTCCTTCAAATAGTACATGTACATATACATAATTATCATTCATTTTATTAAGTTCTTTAAAAAACTCTTCTGAAAAGAAAAAATTATCTTGCGCATTATTTCGATCCATTGTTCCATAGTAAATCTCTAAAAATTCCTCTAACCTTTTTCCAGAATAATCTATCTCAACATCTAATTTAGCTTTATTAGCTTTTTTAAGGCTCTTACGAAACCTATGTTCAAAATCCATTAACATTTCATCCAGTGGCAATTCCAAGGTGCGGACTACATTTCGTGTGTGAGTTTCAAAAGAACCACTGAACCAGGATTGATATTCGTTGAACAAGTGAAATCTAACAAATTCACTTACAAATCCCTGTTCCCTACAATAAAAATCATAGGCTTTATTAACTTCATCATAATTTCTACCTTCAATCAAAAAGCCCCCATAACCATAAGGTGTGGATAAATCAAAATAAGTATTCATTGGTAACTTATCCTTGAAGGGTTTAGCGCAAGCAATATCCCGTTTCATTACAACGTTCATGGCTCTCGTACTACCATCATCGTAATAAAATAGTAGAGGTTCGCCATCGCCGTGAAGTTGGAATGCCTTAACGTAGTTGCTTAAATAGTTTACATCATAGTTTTTAAAACTTTTTACAATTTCATCCCATTTTTCATCTTCTGTTATGTCAATAATTGAGAAATTTTTTATCTTTGTTGACATTAACATATTTATCCAAATACCTCCTTATGTTAAACCTAGCAGCTTGTTTCCTTACAATACTTCACTAATAAATTAATCATATCTTGATATTTATCTTTATTAACATCTTGATGTACGGGTAAATTCATAATACATTTAGAAAGATCCAAGCTCACTTGATATTCAGGACTTCTGAGTGGTTCAATTAGCGTGTGATATAGGCTAACTACTCCATAACCTGACTCATTCATCAACTCATAAATCTTATCTCTATTTCCACAAGTAATACGAATAGGAAAAGTTTGGGGTACAGTCTCTAACACTAAATGCTCTTTAAGTGGGGTAAAATATTCTGTAACGCCTTCCTCTCGAATAATACTTGCTAAAGTCAGGTAATTTTCTCTTCTTATATTTGCTATTTTACTTACATCGTATATCCAAGGGTTATACTGTGTTTCACTTATACTACGACCATTATATTTAAGTTCGCTCAATAGTTTATTTCTTACTATTAAACTCCCCCCAGCTTTGAATGGAAACATTTTATGCAGTGAAAAGAATGTTGCATCCGAATAATTATCCTGAGTATTAAGATAAGTGAAATACCCATGAGCATTATCTTCAATAAGCCATCCTGAATATTTTTTTACAATATCGGCAACATCTTTAATACACTTATCAACAAACCCAAAATAATTTACTGCTAGAACTGCAAATTTATCACTACCTAGGTCTTCTATTCTTTGAGATAGATCATCTAGGTTTATATTTAAATCAGTCGTCATCTTGTAATATTGAACAGTTAACCCTTCTAGGTTGTTAATTGGATCAAATATCCCACTTCCTTCTCTAGGGGACCAGCCAATGTAACCTGGTAATAATAAAGTATCAATCTTGTTGTTATTTTTCATATTATTTAAAAGGTCAAACATTCCCTCACGTGCACTGTTATAGTAGAACTCATGCACTCTGTAATTGTCTTTGTTAACTGCAATTTTATCAATTACCATCAATATCACCTAGTTCCTTTTCAAGTTGAACGCGTTCAATTGAAAAGCCGTTTGCTTTGTAAAATTTCATTGTATTTTCATTTTCAAATGTTGCCATCAAGTCAATTTTTTTGATATTTTCTCGAATAGAATAATCCTCAAGATACTTTAATAACTTTGTACCAATGCCACCTGACCTTACTTCAGAATTCACAACTATATGTCCAATGTGCACCCTGCTATCACCAAGAAATTCTCTTTTGTGAGCCCAAAGAAAACCAATTATTTTTTCATTGTCAAAAGCTCCAATTAAGATAGCTGAATCATTCTTCTTAAAACGAAGCATATCATCATAACTATCTATTGCATACTTGGTTAAATTGTTCATATTAGGTAAATTTATCTTTAGATTATCCTCTAATAGTTCAATTAAATTCTCTTTATTTCCAATAAGTTCTTCTTCATTAATAAATCCGACCTCAATATTTCTGTTCTTTAAAAACATAGTCAAATTCCTCTTTCCTCTCGACATCCAAATCCTTCAGAATATGTTCTGTTCCAACCAAGATATCCTTTCTCTGAAATACTACTAAAATAGTATTAATTAAGATTTTGATATCTAATGTTAATGAAAGGTTATTTACATAATCAACATCTGTTTTGAAGCGGTCATCCCAAGTAAGAGCATTTCTCCCGTTGATTTGAGCTAACCCTGTAATTCCAGGCCTTACTTTGCTTCTTAGCCTTTCTTCTTCACGATAATATGGCAAATACCTAATCAACAATGGTCTAGGTCCAACTACCGACATATCCCCTTTTAGGATGTTAAATAGTTCAGGTAACTCATCGAGTGAAGTAGATCTCAAAAACTTTCCAAACTCTGTCAACCTAACACTATCAGGAAGTAACTTCCCATTCTCATCTCTTTCATCCGTCATCGTCCTAAACTTATACATCATAAAAATCTTTTCATTCAATCCAGGCCTTTTTTGTTTAAATAACACCGGACTCCCTAACTTTACTCTCACAAGAATAGCAACAATTAAAAATATCGGACTAAGAACTACTATAGCAATCAATGATAATATAAAATCCATCGGTCTTTTTAGGAACCTGCGATAGATGCCACCTTTTGATCTTTCCATTCCTCAACCCACAACCCTTTAATAATCTTTACAACTCTATCTAAATCTTGATCCGTCATTTTCGTATCTGACGGCAAACAAACCCCATTTTCAAACAATTCTTCAGAAACTCCATTACCAATAAAATCAAATTTTTCGAAGAATGGCTGCATATGCATTGGCTTCCAAATCGGCCTTGACTCAATATTCTCTTTCTCAAGGGCCTCCATAATATCTAAAGGTTTAACCTTCCCGTTCAATGTCATACTACTTAGCCAATAATTAGGCTTATTCCATTCATTAGCAGGCATAAACTCAACACCTTCGAGTCCACCTAGTTCTCTCTTATAAAAATCATAAATGTAATTCTTTCTTTCAACTCTTTGGTCCAATACCTTTAACTGCCCTCTGCCTATACCAGCAACAACATTACTCATTCGGTAATTAAATCCTAACTCGCTATGTTGATAATGCCTTGCTTGGTCTCTAGATTGTGTGGCCCAAAATCTGACCTTTGCAATTCTCTCTGAGTTATTGGAAACAAGCATTCCACCACCTGATGTAGTAATAATCTTGTTGCCATTAAAAGAAAAAATCCCATAGTCGCCAAATGTACCCGTATGTTGCCCTTTGTAATAAGTCCCTAAGGATTCAGCGGCATCCTCTATTAAAACAACTTTATGCTTTTTACAAAGCTCTACTATTTTATCCATATCCGCAGATAAACCATATAAATGAACAACAATGACTGCCTTAACATTAGGATACTTTTCAAAAGCTTCTTCCAATGCTTTGGGGCACATATTCCAAGTTTCTTTATCACTATCTATAAAAACTGGAATGGCATTTTGATAGATGATCGGATTGGCTGTTGCCGAAAATGTTAACGATTGGCAGAAAACAATGTCTCCTTCACCAACTCCAGCCGCTTTAAGAGCCAAATGAATTGCAGCAGTTCCAGAAGTTAATGCCGCAGCATCTTTTGAACCAACCTTTGTTGCTAGTTCTTTTTCAAATTGATTAACGTTTTCCCCAAGAGGAGCAATCCAATTCGTATCGAAAGCTTCAAATACATATTTCATTTCATAACCTTCATCACTCATATGGGGTGATGATAGGAATATTCTATCTGCCATTTTTATAACTTCCTTTCCAATTTAGTAGCCTAGTACTTAGTTCAAAGACCATTCCTATTTAACCAACTACTAATCCACTAAAATCCTCAATGTAATACCCATGCACATAAAAAGCTACTAATATGTGCATGGGTAAAATTTTATTTCACCTTTATTTCATCCATTATTTGATCAAGATAAGCAATTAACTCGGATCTTAACTCAAAATCCTGTAGTGCCATCTCTATTGTTGTTTTTACAAACCCTAATTTCTCTCCAACATCATAACGTTTACCTTCAAAATCATAAGCAAACACTCGTTGGATTTGATTTAATTTTTGAATGGCATCTGTTAATTGAATTTCTCCACCAGCACCTGTTTCTTGCTGGTCTAAGAGCATAAAGATTTCTGGGGTGAGAATATAACGACCCATAATTGCCAAATTAGAAGGAGCAGTTCCTTGCTTAGGCTTCTCTACAAAATTACTAACTTGGTATCTTCTACCCTCTTGTATCGATGGGTCAACAATTCCATACCGGTGTGTTTCATTATCAGGAACGGTCTGAACCCCAATAACAGATGACCGAGTTTCTTCATATATATTAATAAGCTGTCTTAAGCAAGGAGTTTCACTTTGAACAATATCGTCACCAAGCAAAACCGCAAACGGCTCGTCACCAATAAAATTTCTTGCACACCATACGGCATGCCCTAAACCTTTTGGCTCTTTCTGCCGTATATAATGTATATCGGCTAAATTTGTGGAATAGCGGACTTTGTCGAGTAAGTCAGTTTTTCCTTTTTCGATTAAGTTTTGTTCAAGCTCAGGGGCAAAATCGAAATGGTCTTCAATGGCCCGCTTTCCTTTACCTGTCACAATAATAATATCTTCGATACCAGAAGCTACCGCTTCTTCAACGATATATTGAATCGTTGGTTTATCAACAATTGGCAACATTTCTTTTGGCATCGCTTTTGTAGCAGGCAGGAAACGTGTTCCTAAGCCTGCTGCTGGAATAATCGCTTTACGTACTTTTTTCATTTTCATTTCTTCACCTTCAAATATTTTTACGGTCAAAAATTTATCGAAACAATCGAAATCTCTATCAAGAAACGATTAATAGGCAACAGCTAATAACGAAGAAGTATCATACTTATTGTTAGCTACAGCAATCAACGTATCATGCATTTCCATTTCCGACATATTTAATAATTCGTTTATTAAACGATTTAAAACGTCGGCGTTAATCACATTGGCCTTCCCGATATGAATCTTAGGGAAAACCTGCTCTTGATGAATTTCATTGGCATTCAGCAGTTCCTCGTACATCTTCTCGCCTGGACGAAGACCTGTATATCGGATCCCGATTTCTTCTATTGAAAATCCAGATAATTTAATAAGGTTTTTAGCTAGATCGACAATCTTTACGGGCTCACCCATATCTAGGACAAATACTTCTCCCCCACGAGCAAGGGTGCCTGCCTGAATGACAAGCCGTGAAGCTTCAGGGATCGTCATAAAGTATCGTGTCATGTCTTGGTGAGTAACGGTAACTGGTCCGCCCGCTTGAATTTGCTTTTTAAATAATGGAATCACACTGCCGCGGCTGCCAAGTACGTTTCCAAACCGAACAGCAACAAATTTTGTCGAGCTTTGTTGCGCCAGACTCTGAATAATCAGCTCCGCAAACCGTTTCGTCGCACCCATCACGTTAGGTGGATTTACAGCCTTATCCGAAGAAATCAATACAAATGTATGAACACCGAATGTGTCCGCCGCTTCAGCCACATTCCTGGTCCCATAGATATTGTTTTTCACCGCTTCTCGCGGATTATATTCCATTAATGGAACATGTTTGTGTGCAGCAGCATGATATACGACAAACGGTTTGTGTTCTTCCATCACTTCAAAAATCCGGTTACGGTCCTGAATATCACCAATTACAGGAACAATCTCAATTTGTCCCTCGTATTGACGGCGTAGCTCCATATCAATCAAATAGATGCTATTCTCGCCATGCCCTACCAGGACAATTTTTCGAGGATTGAACTTACAAACCTGGCGACAGATTTCTGAACCGATCGAACCGCCTGCTCCAGTTACCAAAACTGTTTTTCCCGATACATATTCTGAAATACTATTAATATCCAACTCTACCGGTTCCCTGCCTAGTAAATCCTCCACCTGGACATCGCGGAATTCATTTACGGATAGTTTGCCAGTCATCAGGTCTTCCAGCTTTGGAATAATCTGCGTTTTCGCTTTAGTTTTTGCACATTCATCAAAGATGCGGTTGATTTCCTTTTTGCTTAAGGAAGGAATCGCAATGATGATGTTGACAATTTTATATTTTTCAACGGCCTTTACGATATCACTGGAATTCCCAACCACCGGAATGCCTAGGATATCCAATTTATACTTTCTTGGATCATCATCGATAAACGCCACCGGCTTTAAATCAATGTCATGATTATGAAGCAGCTGACGGGCCACCATCGTTCCGCCTGAACCGGCCCCGATAATCAGCGTTTTTCTGATATCTTTCTGTTTGTTCATGATGTTATCGCGGAACATTCTCCATGAAAAACGTGAACCCCCGATAAACAGGACATGGATCATCCAGGTGATCATCAATACCCGGACATAAATATTGTCAAACACGAGTTCCTGCATGACGGCCGCTGCCGCAATCGTCAGTGTCACGGCCTTTACAATCGCGATAAGTTCGCCCACACTCGCATATTGCCACGCTTTGTTATAAAGCTTGTAATAAAAAGCAAATAGATGATGGCAGATTAATAATGTCAGCGCGGTCACGAGCACAATCGGGCTCTCGAGAATTTGAATCATCGGATTAAGCGTCCAGTAGCTTATGTAGATTGCTGTCAGGATGATCGCCGAATCCAACAGCGCCAGTGTGGTCAGTCTCTTCCCATATGTCACCGATATTTTCCCCCTTTTTTTCTATGTATATTTGGATATCGTTTGGACAAAAAAATAAATACCTAATGGAAATGCAAGTGGTGATCACTTATCCTTTCATTAGATATTTATTGTTTTTTGTTTTATTTTTTAAACCGGGCATCTAACCCGCCCTCACATCATGCTCCTGACGACCTGCGTCTAAGGTCCCGCTCTTTGCCGAAGAGCGGTCCCACAGCATGACCGAGTGCCCCCATTGATAACGGACAGGGAAGCCTCGCCGTTCAAGGTATCAAGCCTTGAAATGAATGTTCAGTTTTGTTCAATCATTCCTATCGGCTTAATCGGTTAAAAGATACCAAAAAGCTTCTTCTTTTTAATCTTCTCGGGTACTTCTTTGTACACATGATACCCGTTCACGACATTGGCTGCATTTTCTTGCAAAAGGTAAACCATTTCATTGCCGTAGGTTTTTTGAATGATGTCGAAGGCCTCTCGGATCCGGAACGTGCGATTCTTCACATTGTGGGCATCAGAAGCGATAAAGTGCGTTAAGTTTGCTTCGATTAATTGCTGCGTGAAGCGTTTGATTTTTTTCCCAAAATCACCGCAGATACTGGCGGCAGTTACTTGGGTTAACGCACCTTTTTCCACCATTCGATAGAGGATATCCGGATTTTCGACAATTTGCAGGTTTCGTTCTGGATGGACAATAATCGGAATCAGCCCTTCCAGCTGCATATCATAAAACAGCTGATTGGCATAACGTGGGACGTGATTGGAGGGGAATTCCACCAATACATAATTCGTGTTGTGAATCGGCTGGATTTCGCCCTTTTTATGGCCCTCGAGCAGTTCGCCGTGGATGCGGACTTCCTGCCCTGGGACAATTTTCAGATCTATATTTTCTTGTTGTAATTGGCGGTTGAGCTCCACTGTTTTTTCCAAAATGATTTGTTTTGGGTTCTCGTACTGATTATTTAGATGATGAGGTGTCGCCACGATGGTTTGAATCCCTTGCTTGACTGCCGTTCTTGCCATCTCGATACTTTCTGACAATTCCCTTGCCCCATCATCGACCCCGGGCAAAATGTGACAATGTAGGTCAATCATCACCAACACTCTTTTCTGATAATTTCGTCATCCGTAACACTTTCCACTATATTACCACATTCATAGGGATAAAGTATGACGAATTTTGTCGACTGATGTTAATTTTTCGTGCCATATGCACCATAATAATAGTAATAGTCACTCTTCTGAACTTCTTTGTGATTTAATACCACACCTAACAGCTTGCTTTGGGCAGTTTCAAGCAATTCTTTCGCTTTCTTTGCCAGGTCGATTTCTGTTTTTTCACTATAGACCACCAAAATAGTGCCGTCGCACTGATTCGCTAGAATTTGCGGGTCTGCTACCGCTAGTAATGGCGGTGTGTCGAAGATCACATAATCGAATACGCTTTTGGCCTCTTCGATAAACTGCTCCATTGATTTAGAACTTAGAAGTTCCGCAGGGTTTGGTGGAATCGGTCCGCTTGTTAACACATAAAGATCCGGTTCTTCCGTCTCGTTGATTGTGTTTTCGAGCGTTCTTTGCTTGGTTAGGACCGTTGTAAAACCAAATAAATTGGTGACGCCAAACGTATGGTGAACGGTTGGTTTGCGCAGGTCAGCATCCACTAAGAGAACTTTTTTTCCAAGCTGGGCGAAGGTCACTGCCAGATTGGCTGCTGTTGTCGACTTTCCTTCGGCCGGACCGGAAGAGGTCACCATGATCACTCGGATTTCTTTATCGACCGATGAAAATTGAATATTGGTACGGACTGTCCGGTATTGCTCGGAAATCGGTGACTTTGGCGCAATCGATGTAATTAACTTACGGCTTGGGTCCTTCGTTATCTGTTTCTTTTTTCGTCTAAGAGCCATAAGTCTCACCTCTTACTGCTGTTTTTTTCGCGGCTCTGCGCTGCTTTAACTCTTCGATTTGCTGATCATCAATTTGGGCAATGATTCCCAGGATTGGCAGACCGAGTTCTTTTTCGACATCTTGTTCGTTTTTGATGGTGTTATCGAAATACTCTAGTAGGAAAGCCAGACCGACACCCGCCATTAAGCCAACTACTAAGGCGATGGCGACATTTAATAATGGTCTTGGTTTAACCGGCGATGGATTTTCCCCGGTTTGTGCTTTTGCCAGAATGCTGACGTTGTCGACATTCATGATCTTGACGATTTCCGATTGGAACACTTCTGCCGTTTTGTTGGCAATCAGGGCGGCCGTGTCCGGGTTCGAGTCCTGTACGGATACGTTGACGACCTGGGAATCCTTTTCACTGCCGACAGTGATTTTTTGATTTAATTGCGTTGCATTCAAGCCTAATTTAAGCTCGTCTGCCACGATATCTAAGATGGCCGGGCTTTTGATGATGACATTGTAGGTATTGATTAATTGCAGGTTTGTTTGTACTTCACTCGGACTGTACGCCGTTTGGTCATTTTTCGTTTGGTTAACAAGGATTTGCGTTGAAGCTTGGTAAATCGGGGTTAAGAAAAAGAAACTGACCACACCGCTGATGATGGCAGCAATGAGGGTGATGGATACAATTAATGCTAAACGCTTTTTCAACGTTTCGAGCAGCTCTTTTAAACTAATAGTCTCTTCCATTTCGTCCTCCTGAATAACTGAATACAATAGAGTATTATAGCATAATTTGTCATGTTTATGCGAAAATTGTCAAAGAAAACTCACTTACTCTATTAAACACCTTTTTGTAAGAAATTAGAAGAGAATTTAGGAATTTGGTAGGAATTTCAATTCATTAGGTTGCAGTTCTTGGGGACTTTTGAAGAATTAAGGAGAAAATTGGTAGTTTTCTGTTATAATAGGAGTGCAACATGGATTGGGGGTTATATATAAAGATGCAGAAAGTGATTGTGGCATTATTAGGGATTATTTTTATTATCGTTTTATATTTAGGGCAGTCCCACTGGAAACAGCAAATTGCGGATACCTCTGCGAATATGAAGACGGATTACTACACGACGCTTCAGAAGGAATATAAGAAGACGCGCGGGGCAGCTGCTGGTGGTGCCGGTTCGGCTGCAGCTAACGGGCAGGAGGATTTGGTTTCGTTAACGAAAAATTGGCCTTCTGGCGCTGTGGAGCGGTTCAAGAAGACGCTGGCTGATGGGTCCAAGTTTAAGATCTTGTTTGTCGGATCTGGGGCTATCGGCTCAGAAGGTGACGGGACTTTTCCGCTTGTGAAGAAACAGCTTGAGGATGCTTTTGGGGCGAAACATGTTGAAGTGGATTTGATTACATACAGCTCAAACTCCAGCCAATTTTTAAAGGACAATAAAGAGAAGGACGTTGCTGGAGTCGGGGCAGATTTGATTATTTATGAACCGTTTATTTTACAGAATAACGGGGCTGTCGGGATGGATAAGTCATTAGCGGATTTAACGGCCGTGATGGAGACTGTGAAGGCAGAGAAACCTGATGTGACCTTTATCCTGCAGCCTTCAATTCCCCTTTATAAGGCGAAAAATTACCCTGTACAGGTAGCCCAGCTGAAGGACTACGGAAAGAAAAACGGAATCGCCTACCTGGACCACTGGACAGCCTGGCCAGATGCAAATACCGAAGCGATTAAAGAGTACTTAACACCCAACCAGAGCGGACCAAGCGACAAAGGCGTACAACTATGGAGCGACGCTTTGACAGCCTATTTGATCAGTAAGTGATGCATGGGGACGGTTCTTTTGCATCATAATTAGTGAGTTATTGTTGAAGGCGGACTGAAAGGTTCGCTTTTTTTGATGCACGGGGACGGTTCTTCTGCCTCAAAAAGGCGGCGAGGAAAAGGACAGGCCCTCCGAAAAAGGGCACAAAAAAAACTGCCAGGTTGTAGTCCAGCAGTCTCCCATCTATTATTAAAGTGCTACCAAATGTCTAAGGTCTTCTTTTAAATCCTCGATTAACTGATTCAGGGAAATTTCATTTTCTTGCATGGCCTTGTCGTATGCTCTTTTGACAATCTCTGAAAAATCAGCTTTCACGCTGATATTCTCTGTATTTTTATCCACTCCGACCTGTCCCTCCATCATCTCATTGTTTTTCATAATAATAGAAAAGTAGCGGAATGTAAATAGATTTCCAGTTGAATTTTGTAGCAAATTTGTGAATATTGTAGAATTTTCTGTAGTGAGTGCCCTCTTTTGTTAATTTCTCACAAATTTTTCGACTTTCGAACAAAAAATTAGCAATCTATGGTAAAATACATAGAAAAATAGAAGAAAAAGAGGTGACTGTTTCGTGAGTAAAACCGTCGTTCGGGCTCTGTCGACAACCGCCCTACTCTCCATCGCCTATGCGGGCGCGGCCCATGCGGATACATATAAGGTACAAAAAGGCGACACCTTATCGAAAATCGCCAATACATATAAAACGACAGTAAATGATCTTAAATCGCTAAACGGGTTAAGTTCCGATCTTATTTATGCTGGACAAACCTTGCAGATTCCGGGCCCTGGTGCTAGTGCAGCTCCTGCTCCTGCCCCATCTCCATCTGCGCAGCCAGCGGCTACTTATACGGTTGTGAAGGGTGACGCCCTGATCAAGATTGCCAACCGCTTCAGCGTGACAGTCGGCGAGCTTCAACAGTGGAACGGCCTTAGCGGCACGTTGATTTTTCCAGGACAGGTATTGAAGGTCTCGGCTGGGGGTGTACCGGCTCCTGCGCCTGTGGTGGTTGTACCGCCGCCGGCTCCTACGACTCCCGCTCCGGCCCCTAGTGCAGCTGCGACGCAGGATTATACGATTGTCCCAGGCGACAGCCTGAGCAAAATTGCGCTAAAATTCGGAACTACCGTGGCGCAATTGAAGTCTTTGAACGGGTTAAGTTCTGATATGATTTATGCCGGACAAACGCTGAAGGTCCCTGGGCAGGGTGATGCCGCACAGCCAGCTGCTCCAGCCGTTCCCACGGCACCAGCGCCGGTGACTCCGCCTCCAGCGGCATCGGACGTTTCCAATTATGTGATCAAAAGCGGTGACACACTCGGTGCTATTGCTGCTAAATTCAACATCACTGTTCAGGAATTGAAGGCGCTAAACAATTTAACTTATGATATGATTTATGCCGGCCAGACGCTAAAGGTGCCAGGGCAGACGTCGGTATCCACACCAGCTGCCGATTTGGCCACGCAGATGATTTCCGTGGGCAAAAGCTTAATGGGCATCCCGTATGCCTGGGGCGGCAGCACGACGTCCGGCTTCGACTGCAGCGGCTTCATCTATTACGTGGCCAACCAAGCCGGCTACAAAATCAGCCGCACTTCCGCCGCCGGCTACTACGACCGCTCGTATTATGTAGACCAGCCTCGGGTGGGCGATTTGGTCTTTTTTGAGAATACCTATAAAAAAGGCATCTCCCATATCGGGATCTACCTGGGCAACGACCAGTTCATCCATGCCAACGACGGCACCGGCGTGACGATATCCAATTTAAAAAGTACGTATTACGCGTCGCACTTTGCTGCGTTTAAGCGGCTCTATTAAACTAGGTTTTCCAGCCAGCCCTATTGGTTATGGGGCTGGTTTTTTTGTGTTTGGAAAGAAAGTTGGGGTTTTTGGAAAGTAAACTATTGAATTTGGAAAGTATTTTGTTCGTAGTGGGAAGTAAATCGTCTATTTTGGAAAGTATTTTTATAAAACAGGGAAGTATATCCAGAAAAAAGGTAATTTTAATTGGTCTACCCCACTATCTTTAGCGATTTGGAACTCAATTCTACACTCGCCCCCCTATTCAATTACCTATTTTGGGATTTACTCGGCACTTTGTCGGGTTTACTGGTCTATTTTTTGAATTTACTCGTCTAATTTCAGGATTTACTCGCCGAAATCTGCATTTTACTCGCCAGACCTATTTTTCCGCTATAACCAAACAGCTAAAAGGCCAGGCGGGCAGCCTGGCTCTGGTCATTTTCCATATTAAGTTGATCTCATCTTCTTCCTTTTGTTTTTTCGATAAACATTGTTTTCCATAAGCTGCCCGATTAACCCCATCACCAGGCCGAAAAAGATTCCATTGAACACTGGAGCGTCGAAAAGCGGCAAACTTTTCAATATGGGGCCGTCATGCCAGAATAGGCCGAAATCCATCCCGAGGACGATTCCGAGAAAAAAGCCCGACAGATAAGTCCTGTTCTCCACATTTCCTTCCAGTTTCTGATTATTCGTCTTGGCCGTATTGTAGGCGTGCCAAATGGCGAAGCCGTAAAGTGACGGATAAAACAATCCCCAGCTGTAATCGATAGGTGGCTTGGCCTCAGGCAGGGTCCCATCAAATGAGAAGATTATGGCAAGATTTAATTTCGATTTCACATTGATGACGAATTCCAATATCAGTAACGTAAATCCCATTATATAATCGCGGTTGTAAAATTGGCCGAACCCCGGCAGCACCGTCGACCACAACATCGCGGCATAAGGAGATCTATATTGGTGGGTAGTTCTCATTCGGTCTTCCTCCCATAAGAAGTATATTTATATAATTTCAGCGCAGAAGTGGAAATCTCCTGCTAATTTCACAAATTTTGGGAATTTGGACATACAACTTTCTACTACTTAGGCAGTAGTACCTAAGGTGTAAAGAATTTGTCAGCCATCGGACAATAACAGCGGAATTTGGGCTGTGAGTTCGGATTGTCCACGAGCGGTGCCTGACACCTTTTTGGTGAAATGATACCGTTTTTCCTAGAGGCTTGAGCATTTGCTCCTCGTGTTGCGGATTTTTGGGTATAATAGAGGAATATGGATTTTTTGGGTAAAGGGAGCGATGCCTGTGAACGAGGTGTTACAGGGGCTTGCGAATGAGTTAAAGGATATGCTGAATGCGAATGTGGCGGATGATGCACGGCTGGTTCAGAAGGGGATGATGCTGTACCGGCAGGGTCTGGTGACGCAGCTTCGCTTTGAGAACGGGGAGTATACGGCGGTGGTGCAGGATGTGTCGCCGGCGAAGGTGCGGTTGGACCCGGAGTTTTTGGGGATGAGTGATTGTTCGTGCCCTGGTGAGGAGCTTTGCCGGCATCAGTTAGCCGTGTTTTTTGCAGCATACTCAAAGGAAGCGAGTGTTTCGGATTGGCTAGCGGAGTGGCGTGAGCCGGTGCGAGAAACGAAGTCGGTGGCGAGCTGGGGTCTGCAGGCTGCGAAGGATTTGGTGAAGGCGGCTGGGCTTATGAAGCCCGACTATGACCGCTGGGTACAGTCGTTTGAGTCAAGTTTTGATACGTTGGTTGCCTCTAAAAAACATACGAACCCGTATGTGGTCTCAGAGCTGTTCGGGATTCATATGAAGCGGGTCGGGGCGAGTGCGCCGGTGGAGAAGGAATGGCGCCTGCTGTATGAGCTGGTCGCGTCGATCGTATCGTTTCGGAAGCTGCTGGCGTTGAGCGAAGAGCTTGGTTTTGAGGAACATGTCGTAAGGAAGGCTTATGGGCATTGTTTTGAAAATTTGCTGGAGGATTCGGCGGATTTGGTGGAACGGTTGGTCGTACAGACGATGCCATTTGCGTTCGATGAGTTTATTGAGCGGCTGCGGGATGAGTCGTTTGAGGTCCTGACGTGTGTTGCGGGGTATGAAATTGAACGGGTATATATGCACCGCCAGTTGTGGACGGAGCTGTTCCGGAAGAAGGAGTGGCGGCAGGAGGAAGCGCTCCGGATTGGTTCTAGGTTGAAGGCGCTTGGGGAATCGGAGAATCCCCTGCCTTTCTCGGCTGCCATGATTCATTTATATTTCCTGCTTGGGAATGATGACCTGGCGTTGAAGCTTGCTGGCGGTGTGTCTGATGTTCGGTTTGTACCGTATATGGTGTACTGGATTGATTATTTTACAGGTGCGAAACTGTGGCGCCGAGCGGAGCCTGTGATTGAGATGTTTTTGGGAAAGCTGAAGGAGTATTTGGATTGGATTGGTTCGTATCAAAGCTGTTCGGCCTTTGTGAGGAGTGTAATGCGGTCGATTGCACCGTATTGTTCGGAGAATGGCCGCGTGGAATTGTATGAGCGGGCACTATTGGTGTCGCTGCCATACAGCTTTGCAGATTATGAATATTTGTTGTTTGAGCGCGGCGATTATGACCGCTGGGGCGAGCTTCAGGCGTTTGTCGGGTTCGATTATTATGAATTGCCGAAGGATCGGGTTAAGGTCGTCGAGAAGGAGCGGCCCGAGGTACTGCTGGGGATGCTGCATCAAACGGCGCAGCGGGAGATTGACCAGAAAAACCGTTCGAGCTACAGGGCGGCAGTTCGGCACTTGAAGAAGCTGCGGACTTTATATAAGAAACTGAAACGCGTTGATGATTGGGAGTACTTTATTGAAGGACTATTGGAGCGAACGAAGCGGTTGCGGGCTTTTCATGAGGAGTGTCAGAGGAGTAAGTTGATCTAGGATAGTGTTTGTTGGTGATAATGGTGGCTGGCACCGCTCGTGGACATATATCCATGTGGAGTGGACAATTTGGGGTTTAGGGCTCTGGATTGGTTGGTCGGGAGCGGTGCCTGACACTTATGAGGTTGGTTTTTTTGATTGGGAAACCTCGCAATTTTGATTCGCCGATAAAGTGGCTGAATTCGCCGATTGGAGCCGGAAATCCGCCGATAGAATGCTATAAATCGCCGATAGAACCTTAAAATTCGCCGATAGAAAATGTAAACTCATTATTTAAGGGCAATTTTATTGCAGTCGGGTGACTTTTCAGCTGAAAATATCTATCTTAGAAGACTTTTTGAAGGCAATTATAGATTTACATACATACATTTACTTTTAAATTACCTTTTTTAAAAAGAAAAAGGTATTCGAGGGTCTAACTTTAAGCGGCCCTCCTATAAAGGAGTACGTTTTCCATGCTTAAAACCAGGTTTTTGAAATTGCTGACAACTAAATTAGGTGATGATCGGTTTCTGCTGACGGCCCAGGATGAGCACGGCAGGTTTATGAGTCCTTTCAGGTGGAGGAATCTTGTCTTCAGCAGTCACGAGGAGAGTTTTTTCGGGACAGTGCTGGATGAGATGACCGTGGATGATGTCGAAGGCGTGGTTGTGAACGGCTGGCAACTTGTGTCGCTTTTTGCCAAGGAGTCATTCAACCGCTTTATCGAATGGGACTGGAACGAAGAGTCCGAAATTTGCTTGGCAGCCGCCAACTCCATGTACGAGGGCATTGTCGAAAAAGACTGGCACCCGGACTTTTCCGTATGGGGCCCGGACGGCGAATTCCGCTGGAAGCTGCCCGAGCGCGTGATGGATGAATTCCATCCCGAGTTTTGGGAACAAATGGTGCACGGGGACGGTTCTTCTGCATCATTGCAGTCAGATGAAATGGTGCATGGGGACGATTCTCTCGCATCATCAGAGGCAGATGAAGTGAGGCATCAGAACCGTCCCCATGCCTCACCCACCGCTCTCAACTATATTTCGGATTTGTATAACAGTGCGCTGGATTCTTTTTTGACTAGGAATAATGCGGCGAAGGAGCTGTTTGGGCCGAAGCTTGATTTATTGAAGAAACAGAATTTGTCGGGCTTGGAGCTGGCGCGTTATTTTGATGAGGAAAGCTGGCTCGAGTGGGTCGGCATCAAGGAGAGCGAGGCTCCGTTTACGATTGGCTTGCGGCTGGATGAGCCTGAAGACGGCGAAGGCGACTGGAGCCTGGATGTATTTTTGCGCGGGAAGAAAAATATCGATGAGATTGTCGATGTCGAGGATGTGAAGCGGATTCCAGCCAGATGGCGGCCGTTTTTGGATAAGGTTGACCGTGAGCAGGCCCGCTGGGTACGGCTGTTTCCGTGGCTGGGAGACGGGGCATCGACGGATGCGGATGACGAGAGCAGCCCTGCGGCTTTGAAAACGGAGCTGACCGAGGAAGAAGCGTGGATGTTTTTGACGGACGCGAGCGAAACGCTGTTGGCGCTGGATGTCGAAATCCTCCTCCCTTCCTGGTGGCAAGCGATGAAAAATGCCAATCTGCGCGTAAAGGCGTCGCTTAAGGGGACGTCGAGCCACCGGCCGTCGTTTGTCGGGCTAGATGCGATGCTCGATTTCAACTGGCGTTTTTCGATGAATGGTGTCGATTTGTCCGAGGATGAGTTCCATCAGCTTGTCGAGGAAAAGCGGAGGCTCGTCTATATTCGCGGCCGTTGGGTGAAGCTCGATCCGCAGTTCATTCGGCAAATTCAGGATTTGATGAAACGTGCCGAAAAAGAAGGCCTGCAAGTTCGGGATTTGATTGAGCAGGAGCTAGTGAATTCAGGTGAGGGCAGCGAAGAGGAACTAGAGAATCCCAAGGTGTTCGCGAAGATTCAGATTGAGCTGAACCGGCAATGGAAGCAGATGGTAAAGCAGCTGTCGGAGGCAAATGAAATTCCGCTTGTGGATGTGCCTGAGGGATTGAACGGCGAATTGAGACCATATCAGCAGCTTGGGATGAGCTGGCTTTGGTTTTTACGGCAGTACGGATTTGGTGCCGTGTTAGCTGATGATATGGGGCTTGGGAAGACAATTCAGTTGATTTCTTATTTGTTGAAGGTGAAGGATGAAGCTGGGGATGTGGTGAAGGTGGTTCCGGGAGATGTTGTGGAAGCGCCAGTTGTTGCTGATGACCTTGTTGGGGACAATTTGCTGGATAGTCAGGTCACGGCATCAGACACGGAAACCACCCCCTCCGCCCTGCCTATTGCACCTGCCGATACGAAACCGCGCCGCAAGAAAAAAGAGGATGCCGCACCTGCCAAGTTACCGACGAACGCAGCCTTAATCATCTGCCCTACCTCGGTGCTCGGCAATTGGCAAAAGGAAATTGAGCGGTTTGCTCCGGAGATGAACGTGTACCTCCACTACGGCTCGAACCGACTTAAAGAGGCTAATTTTTCCGAAAAAGCTAGGGATGTAGATGTTGTGCTTACCTCCTATGGCTTGAGTCATCTAGATTCCGTGGAATTCGAGTCCGTTCAATGGAGCACGATTGCCATCGATGAAGCGCAGAACATTAAGAATGCCCAAACGAAGCAATCAAAAGCGGTTCGAAGATTGCGCGGACGCCATCATGTGGCCCTGACCGGGACGCCGATGGAAAACCGCCTATCCGAACTGTGGTCGATCTTTGATTTTACCAATCATGGCTATCTTGGCAGCCTAGGCCAGTTCCAGAAACGGTACATCATCCCGATTGAAAAGGATGAAAAGAAAGATAAAATCCAGCAGCTGCAGTCGTTGATTCGGCCGTTCCTGCTACGGCGGACGAAAAAGGATGAGGAAGTAGCGCTGAACCTGCCTGACAAGCTGGAACAAAAGGAATACTGCCCGCTTACAGCAGAGCAGGCATCGCTTTATGAGCAGCTCATTCACGATACATTTGAACAGATTGAAAAATTGACCGGCTTTGAACGCAAGGGGTTAGTGTTGCAAATGCTGGGCCGCTTGAAGCAGCTGTGTAACCACCCTGCCCTCTACTTGAAGGAAAAGTCAGCGAGCCGGGAACTTCTCGAGCGATCGAACAAGTTGGAGAAGCTTGTCGAGCTGGTCGATTCGGTTTTGGACCAGGGCGAAAGCTGTCTGATTTTCACCCAATATATCGAAATGGGCGAAATGATTCGGAGTGCCCTGAAGAAGAAATTTGGCATCGAGGTACCATTTTTGAACGGCAGTGTGCCGAAGACGCAGCGTGATACGATGATTGAGCGGTTCCAGAACGGGGAGTTCCCGGTATTCCTGCTATCCTTGAAGGCGGGCGGAACCGGATTGAACCTGACGGCGGCGAACCACGTCATTCACTACGACCGCTGGTGGAACCCTGCCGTTGAAAACCAAGCGACCGACCGGGCCTACCGCATCGGCCAATCACGCTTCGTGCACGTGCACAAACTAATCTGCACCGGCACACTCGAGGAAAAAATCGACGCCATGCTGGAGAAGAAGCAATTTTTAAATGATCAGATTATCCAGAGTGAGAATTGGATTACGGAGCTTTCTACAGATGAGCTTAGGGATTTGGTACATTTGGGGTAATGTAGTGGTGTCAGGGACCGCGCGTGGACATTTGTCCACTTCGGGAGGACAGCGGCTTTAGAGGCCGCTGTTTTTTTATTTCGTTTCTGTAAGTATAAAGCTCCTAATTTTTGTTAGATTAAGGTGGCTTTTTGTTTTTTTAATATTTCATAAAGCACTTTACAACAATTATGTGAATTGTTTAACAAACCATTATAAAGAAACTAATTCTAATTATAAAAAATATCATAATTGAAAATGATCGAATAAATAGTAGGAGTAGTTAAATGATGAATACAGAATGAAAGGATGGAATCATTGTGATCCCATCCTTGGTCTGTTTTTGTCAGGATTCCATAAAATCATGTGCTCCTATTCCACTTTAAGTGTCATTTCTTTTCCTGTAAATCCTCCACGTACTTTAAGGACAAACCTTTTGCGTCATCAGGGACACCAAAAACAATCTCCCCTTCTTGTGTTAATGCAAGTGGTCAACCTACCGTTGTAGTTGTTGATCTAGTTACAGGAGTTATCCCCCCCTCTGCACTGTTACAGTAGTTGTTGCACTTACAGGAGCTACTCCATCTGCAATCGCAGTGGCGATATTTGTAACAGAAGGTCCTGCCGAACCTAGCACCCTTACGACAACCGTTATAGTGGCAGAACTTGAAGGAGCAAGTGAAGGTGTTGTGAAGGTTACCAATGTTGGGTTTCCGGCTGGTGTTTCAGTAGTGGTAAATCCTACTGGGGCATTCGTTGACACAAGGTTGGTACTTGCTGGTATCGGCTCGGATATCAGTAAATTGGTTAGGGGTGCGGTTCCCGTATTTGACACCACAAATGTGTAGGTAAGCAGTTGCCCTACCTGCACAGGATTTGGCGCTGCCGCTTTCGTCATTGTCAGGGTACCAACCCCCGCTGGAGTTGTGGTGATAGTTGGGATTAAATCTAGGATATTTTCAAACTTGAATTCCAACAGCATTTCTTTCTTGATGACGTCACGAAGGGTCCTTTGAACACTTGCATCAATATCAAGAAGATTAGTCAATGAAACGGTTGCAGGGGAAAATGTAGTTCTTGTTGGGGTTAATGTACCAAGAACAAGTTGAAGTTTTTCAGCTTCTGCATTCAAAAGGTGAGCAAGAGCCAACTCCTCAAGAGCAACGGAAGACAGTAACAATGGAACAGTTTGCCCCACACTAAGCGAAATGGTAGGCGTTATATTCGGTATGCCGGGTAAAGACACTACTCTTCATCTCCTTAAAATCATAGTCCTTGATATTCTACTGGATTTTTTTTAATGAGTCTGTGCAATTGTCCCTAATGGATAAATTTCTTTATCTTCATCGGCCCAATGCCCGATCTCCTTTTGCTAAACGTACTGGACTTACTGTTGATAAAGTTAGAAGCATAGCAAAATCTAAGGAGAACTAAACATACTCAAATTATAATGACTGTTCTTCCTTCCTAAGCCGCCTAGTCTATCCCTTCCCGTCTTTTAAGATCAATTCGGGCGGCAGCTCAAATATAACAAACGTGTTTTTCCCGCGTAATTTAGCTTTATACATGGCGATATCCGCATTTTTCATTAACGTATTTGCCTCTATTCCGTGTTCCGGGAAAAAGGCAATTCCAATACTTGTCGAAGTCATAATTTGATTTTCGTCAATCGTAGCAGGCTTATTAATTTCATTGATGATTTTTTCCACATACTCTAACACTAACGGTTTGTCTGTGTTTGGAAGATAAATGATAAATTCATCTCCGGCGAAACGCGAGACCGTATTGTCGCTACCTATACAAGCCATAAGTCGACTTCCTATTTCCTTCAATAAAAGATCGCCAACATCATGTCCATACGTATCATTTACCTGCTTAAACCCATCAATATCAAGTAACAAGACAGCACCTGTATTGCTTTTTCGCATAAGAGAATGGCTTAATTGCATATCAAAGTAACGACGATTCGAGAGCCCTGTCACGGGGTCATAATAGGCCAGCTCTTTGTACTTTTCTTCCGCTCTCTCTAGAGTAATCCGTTGTTTCATCACAATAAAGAGGAAGGGCATAAAAATTAATACCGTAACAATAATGTCAATGATTTCTTCCATTCCATCCAACGGGATCTTCCAAATCCAATGAATGATTCGTTGCAATACAACTGCTTCTGAAACTTTTATAAACAGCAAACCTATTAATATCAAAATAATTTTAAATGACCATTTTGTATACTTCTTTTTCTTTATTTCCAAATGAGTTTCTCTCCCATTTCTAATTTCCTTAAACAGATTACTAAAACAATAGTACAATATCAATTAAGGATTTATTCCATTGACATTTTGTGCTTATATGTTATCTTTTACTTATAAAAAGCAAATGGGACACAGTTACTGACGACAAATGTGGAATTAACCACAAGGAAGCTGTGTTTTATATAGTGTCGGGTCGTCTGGGCAGAGATAAGGATTATATCCTTATCTCTTTTTTATTACATTTTTTCAGGAGGATTCGTTATGGAAAAAATCATTTTGGATGGAAATGTCGTTGCAACGGAAATTAAGGAAGGCTTGAAAGCACGAATTGAAGTTTTAAAAAATAAAGGCATCACGCCATGCCTCGCAACGATTTTAGTTGGTGATAACCCCGCTTCAGAGACCTATGTAAGAATGAAAGGAAATGCTTGCAAAAGACTTGGCATGGAGTCTATTCGCGTGCAATTACCCGAAGAAACAGGGACTTTAGAGCTGATCGAAAAAATTAATGAGTTAAATAACGATCCAGCGGTTCATGGCATTCTTTTGCAGCATCCGGTTCCATCGCATATTGATGAACGCGCCGCGTTTGAGGCCATTGATATTCGAAAAGATGTGGATGGTGTCACAAGTGCAGGGTACGGGCAGACTGCATTAGGATTTGGAGAATACCCCTCCTGCACACCCGCTGCCATTATGAAAATGTTAGACTATTACCAGATTCCAATTGAGGGTAAACATGCAGTCGTAGTGGGCAGAAGTCCGATCTTAGGGAAACCTGTTTCTGCGTTACTTCTTAATGCCAATGCGACCGTTACGACTTGCCATTCAAAAACAGCCAATTTACCTGAAATCTTAAAGCAGGCAGATATTGTTGTTGCAGCAGTTGGACGGCCTAAATTTATTCAGGGAAGCTGGTTAAAGCAGGGTTCCGTCGTATTAGACGCAGGTTATAACAAAGGCAATGTCGGGGATATTGATTATGAAACATGTTACGAAGCGGCAAGTGCCATCACTCCTGTTCCAGGAGGTATCGGCCCTATTACCATTGCGACCTTATTGAAACATACGGTTGATTCCGCAGAAAAAATGTCGATCTAAGTTACAAACAAGCTGGTTTTCGGTTAACGGGTTCGGATGTTGATGGGAAAGATGCTAAACGAATTAACATATGTTTTAACAGTAAATAAGCAATATGAATGACAAGTAAAAACGCTCAGATTTTTCTGAGCGTTTTTTGGCGTAATCATTAGCAAAATTTTAGGTATTTCCCGGGAATTTGTTGAAATTTGAAAGAATAATGAATCCGACTATTCAAAACAAAGGAATATATGTTTTGATTTTATTGTGATATCGTCTAGGCTTGTCTGTATCGGGTATCGCTATAACGCTCTGATTTCGGATTGAAAAAGAAGTTAATTCCACCTATATCGCATAGCGATACGAAACAAAAATAAGAGCCGTTACATCCTTACGCTATAATCGATTAGCTAAGTACTTTTAGGAATTTGTTTTTACAAATTTTTACACCGTTAAGCAAAAAAAATTAAATAGGCACCTTATTTTCGGAATAACAAAAAAAGTGTCTCCCATATCCCTTTAGGTTTTTGTATCGCTTCCTCTAGACGTTTATTAAAATCATTTTGTGAATGCCATTCTTTTTTCTGTTCGTCACGCATATTTTGTATTTCTGCTTGTAAGAATTCGTTCATTTGTTTTTCTTGTTCAAGTAATGTTTCATATTGGGTCATTTGTTGTTCAGATAATTTTTCTATTTTAACCTGAGTTTTTTGCGCTGAATTTGCAATATTAGAACTTATGCTATGATGATCTTGTTGTAACCGAGAAACCGCAGTTCTAAGCTCTGACATATCGTTTGTCAGTTGGACATTCATTTCACGTGTGGCTGCGAGCTCATTGACTAAAAACCTTAATACCTCTTTTAATTGATTGGGGTCTTCGGGTAAATTTTCATATGTATCGGATACCGCTATCTCTGTTTCATTGAATTGTTCTAATCTTTCTTTTTGTTGATATACAAGGTCTTTAGCTGTATCGTCTAGGGGCTTGTCAGTATCGCGTAACGATATAAGTGCTTCGAGGTCGGATTGAACAAAGATACGCCGATCGCCATCTTTTAAAAACTCATATCCATTTCGTTCTAAGATTTGGCCATACTTTCGGACAGTGGGTGTTGCAATCCCCACTTCTTCCGCCACTTCTTTGGAAGAGAAAGCTCGCTCATTCGGTTGTATATCACGTCTCATATCGGACCTCCTATTCTATTACATTATGAAAGTATTTTCGATTTATTTCAAGCTATATCGCCCAGCGATACAAAGCTCCTTTCTGGAGGAACTCTATTAAGGATGATGCTTGTTTTTGATTGAGGTTCTCAACCGCCACAACTCATGCCTTTAGCTGTATCGCGTAACGCTATACGCGTGTCATATCGCCCAGCGATACAAACACAAAAAAGTCCTTTAAATCTGTATGGTTATAAAGTCAAAATTCCACATTAAGTATAGTTCGACAAACTTGGACAAATTTCCTGCAAGAACCGATATTGAATAGATTTAATGGTTCCTGCTCTTTATTCGAAGTCATTTTACATTGTGTGACCAACCAAAAATTCGAACCCACTTAAAAAGACCCGGCACGCTCCAGTACCGGGTCTCCACCTCACATGAACTTTATTTTTCAAAAATTAATTTAAAATAATCAGCTTTACGGTTCTTCTGCCCCATGCTCTTGCTTCTGCACTGTTTGGCTTAAGGATGTCGATGCGGTGGCCTTTGATGGCGCCGCCAGTGTCTCCGGCAATCGCTTCGCCGTAGCCTTCGACCCATACACGCGAACCAAGCGGGATAACAGACGGATCGACTGCAATCAATTTCATATTTGGATTGGCCTCGATGTTATAACCCATCGCCGTTATCGAGCCTGAATCCTCGTGGCTGTAAGCGGTTGCGGTTACGTACATTTCCTTGCCGCTAATGCCTGCGCTAGAGGTATCCTGCGCTGGGGCTGGGCGTGCGCTTGCCTGCTGCTGGGCAATTGCCGCTTGAATTCCGGCCATTTGTGACTGGATTTTCGCTTTGTCCTGCTCGGCTAGAGCCAATTGTTGCGTAATTTGATTATATTTATCCTGCATGGCCGTTAAGACTTCCTGACGCTTTTGCAGGTTTTGGTCAAGTTCAGCTTGCTTTGTGGCAAGAACGTTTTGCTGCTCCAGTAAAACCTGTTCCTGCTTATCGATTTCCTTTTTGTCGTCTTCAATTTTCTGAAGGTCTGCCTTTTGGGAATTCAAAATGTCCTTGTCAGCATCCATCAATGTCGAGACCGCGCTTGCACGCTTAATGAGATCGGAAATGCTTTCAGATTCTAAGAATACGTTCATGATGATATTGAAGTTGTCACTTTGCTGCATGGCCACGGCCCGCTTTTTCATGATTTCGCTCCGGCCGAGGATTTTGTCCTCAAGCGCGACAATCTCTTCTTTCTTTTGTTCAATCAGCTGGTTCACTTCGTCGATTTTGGCCTGAGTTTGGGCCATTTCTTCTTGGTTCTTTGTAATATATGCATATATTGAATCTAGTTCTTTCTGAATTCCTTGTATTTCTTGATTAACAGCTTGCTGTTCTTGTTTCTGCTGATTAACAATTTGCTGTTTTTCCTGGAGCTGCTGTTGAGCATTGCGAAGTGCTTCACTGCTTGTTTGTGCATATGTAACCATGGTGCCTGATGCGTATGTAGCAATTGTAAGTACTACTAGTAAAATACGCTTGATCGTGGATTGCATATACTCCCCTCCTATTAATCTATTTATAACAGACAAACTTACCAGTTATGTTACAAAAATATTAAAAGAATATCACAAATCGACTTAAACAGGATAAAAATGGCTGTTTTAAGGCAAAAAAGTGTCATAAATCAAAAATTTGGGAGCTTTTTGGAAAATGGTGGATAAGGATGTCAGGCACTGTACGTGGACATTTGTCTGTGTGGGGTGGACACTTCCATTTAGGTGAGAGTCCAGTATTGGGGCTGAAATTTACATTTTTTTTAAAATTTACTCGTCGATTTCGTGAATTTACTCGTCAAAAATCAGGATTTACTCGCCGACTATTGACTTTTACTCGCCGAATTTCATGATTTACTCGCCAACCCCCATCTCAAGCGGACCCCAACTACATAAAAAGCCAGGCATCCAGCCTGGCTCAGGTATTTTTCACTACAATTTCCGAAGTATTCCTCCTTGTAGTTTAAAACAATCACTAGTATCTTTAAGTTTCTTTTCCGCTGACAAGGTACGCCGTTTTTTCCTTATTAATAGACTTGTTTTTTCAAAAGGGAAATGTCGAAGGGCTGTCACTTTGCTTCCTTCAATTAGAACAAAGTGACTCAGAATCTCATAGATTACCTCCTCCGGGAGATCTTTTTCACCTACTAGAATCTGTATTTTATTTTCGTTGTATATTATTTGGAAGTCTTGATCACAGAAATTGATGGGCATTTTCCCACCGTTTTCAAGGGGGATATATTGGTATGAGGGGTTCATAGTTGTGTGAGATAACTGAAATGAAAGGATAAATATGTCAATAAAGCTAGGTTTTCTTTTTAATCGCCATTCCTTGCTGCTAATTTGTTCACCCACTATTACTAAAAAAGTTTTTTCCATGAAAGACCTCCTGTTTTGACATTTATCTACACCGTTTCATATTATTCGACAATAATTTTAATATTCCTTTTCAATAAAATTGAGGAAATCATATTTTTTATTCAACGTGCACTCTTTTCACGACACTCGATGTGAAGGATACGCACATTTAGACTATGGGCCATTTTTTCCCGTTAAGGTAAAGTCAGGATTTGTTTTTATGATGGCGGTGAAAAGGATGTCTCTAGCGGAAAAATTGAAGAAGCTTCGTGATCGGCAAAACTGGTCTCAGGATACGCTGGCCAGCATGATGAATTTGCATCGCTCGACGATCAGCCGATTTGAGAACGGCCGCAGCGTACCCACTTATCAAACATTGCTGCAGTTTGCGGAAATTTTTAAAATAGACAAGGATTATTTGCTCGGGGAGTTGAATCAGGGCGATTTCTCACAGGTGGAGCCAGGCTTTCTTACCAAGGAAACCCTGGAGAATCCCGATTTGGCAATAATTTACGAGTTGCTTCAAAAAGAGCCTGAGTTAAAGAAGGCCCTGGTAGAGCTCCACTTAATGGCACCCAAGCGCCGGGCGTTTTATGCGGATATGATCGCGAGCCTTGTTAGGGCTAATAAGCGGCATAGGGATAAGATTTAGCGTGAGGTTTTAGAAAATCGAAGAAGCCGCTGACACGAGGTCAGCGGCTTCTTTTTAAAAAACAGGGGGTTTTGCTATTATTATGGCCAAATCGTGGGTTTTTATACCAATCCCTTCATACAAAAAAAATCCCGGCAAAGATACTGCCGGAATTCCAAAAATGAGGCTGGTTCAGGAGAGATGTTTGATTCTCTTTTTCAATGTAGGCAGTTCGGGGAAATTGGTTGAGAATCGTGACCGACATACTTTTCTTGAGAAGCAGGCAGTGGCGCCGCTGCCTGCATTTACTTTTACCAATATCTCCGCCAATCCAAGGTCGTCGTCAAAGTGAAACCCCATTATTACGAGTAAATCCTAATCGGGCTGCGCTCCCTTTTTTCCTGCTGCTGTTCCTTAATCAGCCATTCCAACTGGCTGACCCGCAGCTGCAGGCTGTCGACCTTTTGATTGGCCTTTCCAACCATTTTTATTAACGTTTCGAGTAACTGCTCGAGGTTGTGGACGTATTCTTCTTCATGAGCACCCAAGGTTGAGCCCCTCCTTTTTCCACCACTTAAAATGGTAATGATGCAGCAACCGATTCAGCTGTTGGGGCTGGCCCAGGTGCAGCAGCCTGGGACTGGCCTGCTGCACCCGAAGGTCCAGATGACGCGGCTGAACTTTGTCCTGAGGGATTCGCCCCCTGCCCATTTGCCGCACCCGAAACCGACGCCGTAGACCCAGCTCTTGATTCCCCGGCTCCCGCCCCCTGCGGCTTCGTACTCAAAAACCGAATTGTTTCCGCCACAACCTCTGTTACGTATACCCTTTTTCCATCCCGCCCGTCATAATGGCGGGTTTGCAGCCGTCCGGTGATCCCGACGACCGCCCCTTTTCGACAATATTTGTACGTGTTTTCCGCGGCATTTCGCCACAGGGTGCACTGCACAAAATCCGTGTCAAATTCGCCATTGTGATTACGGAAATTCCGGTTCACCGCCAAGGTAATGTGCGACACCGGCGTTCCCTCCGTCGTTTGATTCAATTCCGGGTCCCTCGTCAAGCGGCCAACCAGCGTTACTTGATTAATCAAGGTATCATCTCCTCCAACATTTGATGATTTCATCTTAGACCCGGTCCAGAGCAAAGTAAAATTGCGATACAGCCCGTTTCAAGGTCGATTTTTCTCGAAAAAGCAATTTTCGAGAGGGTTTTTGTCACGGACGGGGGCAATTTTTTACAAATAAATTAAAAATCCTATTTCGGTCAAATATTTTTCGACATTTGCTTCTTTTTTGCGTATGTTATAATTAGGAAAAAACAAACAGGAGGTTGGTAATGAAGACGTTTAAATTATTCTCGCTGGAAGTTGTGGAAAATGACAAATCGGTTGAAGTTCCGCTTGAAGACGGCCTGATTCTCAACAAAGAAGACGAACGCTCCACCTGGCTGATTGAGGCGTACACCACTGATCTCTCCCTGTATGATTATTTTAAAAAAATATCTGAGCAAAACCGCGAAGTCATTGTCGAGGCCGTTATTACGAAGAAGGAAAACGCACCCGCTTATTTTCAAACGAAAATCGCTTCGCTGACGAAATTCGAAAAACACGCAAGCGTTCTGTTTTTAGGCCACCTGCGCCGCAACAAAAGCGACTATTCCGAACTATTGCTCGACAGCCTCATCCAAAAAGGCTTATCAGGAGACGCCCTCCTTGCCGAATTCAAGGATAAAATGAAGAGCAAGCCGAAGCTAAAGGTCCACAATACGTAAAGTGTATACCAGTCCTCGGACTGGTTTTTTCTTGGAAAAATTATCTTGCTTTTTCGACAAATCCTCCCCATACTATTGATGTATATGGAGAAATTTGGGAGGGAGGCAGGAGAAAGAGATGAGTTGGACTAGTTGGATTGTAAACGTCATAATTGCCATTTTTTTAGCCGTGGACGCACCGAAGCGCGGTAAGAGGCCCTGGCTATGGGCGATATTGGGATTTTTCTTCGGGGCCATTGCGCTTGGAATTTATTTAATTCAGACCGGACGAAAGGTGCTTGGCTGGATTATCACGATTTTGGCCATTATTGTTTATATTTTGATTTTCATTTTTGCTATTCTCGCAGCAGCATTAATGATGACGGGATTTTCTTAAATAAAAGGGGGACAAGGCGAGCCGATGTGGCGCCTGTCCCCTTTTACATTATTCGTCTTTGTTGTCTCTGTCTTTGCGGTCGATATCATCCTCGATAATATCTTCCTGCTTGGTGTTGTTGTCCTTAATCCAGTCCTTGTCAGTTGGTGTGTTCTTGTCCTCAGACTCCGGATAATGGTTGCGTCGATCCATCGGATTGTCATTTAAATCGTTTTGCAATCGGTTATTTAGGTTGTCGTTCCGATTGTTCAGGTTGTTCCTGTCGTTCAGGTTGTTCCGATCCATATTGTCATTCAAATCGTTATCTACCCTCGGCGGCGGCGGGTTTATGTCGTTCCTTGCATTATTACAGCCAACCAGCATCATCGCCGACAATACAGAACCGGTGAGCAGCATAAACAGCTTCTTCTTCAAGCAAAAAACTCCCTTCAACTATCATGTTATTGCCTAACACTTATAGCTTTCCCGTTGTTTTTAAAAATTTGAATGGAATTTTTTTGCATGTAAAAAAGGCCGAGGGTTGTCCCCCGGCCTTTACTCGTCAGTTCTGTGATTTTACTCGTCAACTTTAAAGTTTGCTCGCCTAATTTCGGGATTTACTCGCCTAAAACCAAATTTTACTCGCCAAACCCCACAGACATCCTAAATTTATTCCTTCTTTTCCCCAAGCGCAAAAGTAATTTCCGCTTCGCAGGCGATTTCACCGTCAACGGTCGCCACGGCTTTGCCCTTGCCAATTGGTCCGCGCAAACGCACCATTTCCACCTCAAGGCGCAGCTGGTCGCCCGGCTTTACTTGCTTTTTAAAACGGCAGCTGTCTATTCCTGCAAAAAATGCCAGCCGGCCGCGGTTCTCTTCCTTTTTCAAAACAGCGACTGCCCCGACCTGCGCGAGTGCTTCAACGATTAAAACCCCAGGCATGACTGGATAATCCGGAAAATGGCCATTAAAAAATTCTTCATTGGCGGAAACATTCTTAATGCCAACCGCTCTTTTTCCCTCTTCCACCTCTAAAATTCGATCCACCAGCAAAAATGGATAGCGGTGTGGGATGATTTCTTTGATTTCATTAATATCAAGCATTTTGAATTAGTACCTCCTACTAGGAACAGATATTTATTTCTTATTGTACTATTTGTGATATGTAAAAGGGAAGGGCTAAGCCCTTCCCAGTTTATTTTTTATCAACTAAATCTTGAATATGTGTCCAAGTAGATCCCTTAAAAACATCGGCTGCATTGCCGCCGCCAAGGATGCCGTAACCGACCACCGCCCCAGCTACAAGGCTGACAAATACAAACACCACCAAGAGTACAAGGCGAAGCCAGATTGGAATAAGCCGGACTCTGATGCGGGCATGGTTCTGCGGCTCCGCCTCCGCTGTCTTTCTTTCTTTAACAGAGGCTGTGTCCACCTTTTGCAAGGCATCTGTCCTTGCCTTTTTATATTCCTCTCGCGATTGAAATTGCTGTTGTTCTACATTATTTAATGACATTTTAATTTCCCCTTTGAATCCCGCCATCCCTTTTTAAAGGATTTTGCCTATCACCCAACACGGGACTAGAGTTAATACATATTATAACCATTTTGAAGCCACACACGATGCTCATTTTATTCTATTATAAAAAATTATTCATGATTATACATTAACTTTTTGCGAGAAAAAGTAAATTGATGTAAAAAAAGCGCAGAAAATGGGGTCAAGCTGGAGGTCCAAGGGGTGTTTTCTGGAAGTTGATTTCCAATACTTTCCGAGTTTTAGGATTTACTTTCCGATTTGGAAATTTACTTTCCATTTTGGGTATTTTACTTACTTATTTTTGAGGTTTACTTCCCTTTTGGGTCCATTTACTTTCCTGAGTCCATTTTGAGGCACGAGAACCGTCCCCATGCATCACCCATGCTTCACCATGCATCAAAAAAAGCCCAATGACCCAGGCTTGTCCGGCCGTTATCATTAGACTTTTGGAAATTGGCAAGAGGTCTTACCACATTCAGTTTTATTATCCTAGTTTACGGCCTGGAATTCGGTCGATGTTATCTAGCATGATGCCTGTTCCGATGGCGACGCAGTCCATTGGATTTTCCGCTACTAAAACAGGTACCTTTAGCTCTTCCGCAAGCAGCATGTCGATGCCGTGAAGAAGTGCACCGCCGCCTGTTAAGATGACGCCGCGGTCGATGATGTCTGCTGATAGCTCAGGTGGTGTGCGCTCAAGAACGCTTTTGGCAGCCTGAACGATGACTGACACAGATTCCCGCAATGATTGCTCGATTTCCTCTGAACGAACGGTGATTGTGCGCGGCAGCCCGCTGACCATGTCACGGCCGCGAATTTCCATTTCCTCAGAACGAGAGCCTGGGAAAACAGTAGCGATGTTGATTTTGATGTTCTCAGCTGTGCGCTCACCAATCAACAGCTTGTATTCGCGCTTGATGTGGTTCAAGATCTCCATGTCGAACTTGTCGCCCGCCATTTTGATGGAGGAAGAAGTCACGATATCGCCCATTGATAGAACGGCCACATCCGTCGTTCCTCCCCCGATATCCACTACCATGTTGCCGCTTGGCTGGAAGATGTCCATGCCCGCGCCAATCGCCGCCACTTTTGGCTCTTCTTCTAAATAAATCTTTTTCCCGCCGCTTTTTTCAGCAGCTTCCTTAATTGCCTTTTGCTCAACACTTGTGATGTTCGTTGGGCAGCAAATTAAGATGCGCGGCTTTGATAAAAAGCCTTTAACGTTAAGTTTATTAATAAAATGCTTCAGCATTGCTTCTGTTACATCAAAGTCAGCAATAACGCCGTCCTTTAACGGGCGAATTGCAACGATGTTTCCTGGTGTACGTCCAACCATGCGGCGAGCTTCTTCGCCGACCGCCAAAACCCGGTTTGTGTTTCTGTCGATTGCAACTACGGAAGGCTCGTTTAATACGATGCCGCGGCCCTTCACGTGGATTAACACGTTGGCTGTTCCTAAATCAATCCCAATATCCCTTGCAAACATTCTCTTTCCTTTCCTCCTCAAGACGGATTCCTTCTACCTAATTGTCTATTCTATCACATTCATTAAAATATCCATAACATTTTAAAACAATCAATGTAATTTTTTGCTGAATCTTGTCGGAATCGGAAATTCTTTGAGAAGGTGGGACATTTTTTTGTAAAAAAAAGAAATGGTGTAAGGCACCAGTTCTTTAATTGGCATTCATTTTTGAAAAAATCTCGGCCTACTTGACAGCCTCTCCTTCTTTTTCTTCTTTCTGGTACTTCATTTTAGTCGCCTCGCCGCCCCTTAAGTGACGAATGGATTTATGATAATCTAGAATTTCTTTCACTTCGTTTGCAAGCTCTGGATTAATCTCAGGTAGTCTCTCTGTAAGATCCTTATGGACTGTAGACTTGGATACGCCAAACTCCTTCGCAATGACGCGAACCGTTTTCCTCGTCTCCACGATATACTTCCCAATCTTGATAGTCCTCTCTTTGATGTAATCGTGCACACTCTCGCCCTCCCTAAATTGGATGTGAGACGTGTGAAATGAGACCCGCTTATCACTTCGACTGAATACTGCTTCCGTGCGAGCTGCTGACTGGCTCTTGTTTGCGCTTACGCGAAATTAGAAATGCCCAGTCCACATGGACAGTGTCCACGGATGGTATCAAGCACCAAATTTCGCTCTTGCATGTCACACGGCAGAAAGTTATCACTTTCTGATCATACGATGAATAATCATGTCCCCGGCTGGATACCCGCTAACTTCAAACGACTCCTCACCTCAAACACTCTCTTTGTATAAAGGTTTGTAACATTGTATTAGCTTGGATACGGGTTTATGCACAAAATACACAAACGGGACAAGGTATTGGACTATTTTTAGAAAATTCAAATATAATGTGGTTTTTCGACATTTAGGCAAAAAGCCCCAAACCCGCGCCACGTCTATGGTTTATGTAGAAATAATCGCGGGCCGCTCGTTATTTCCCAAGAAATTTGTCGGATGAAAAATATATGTGTTTGATGTGTTTGTGTTGTGAAAATTTGGGTTTTTGGTAAAAAAACATTGAAATGTGGTAAGTAACATTGAAAAAGATGTAGGGTTTGTAGTGTCCGGGATATTGAATCGTTTTTAATATTATATAATGTGGTTAAGTTATTTAAGAAAGGATTTTACGACATTGACACCTTTTACGGAAAGAGTTATTTCGATTATAAAAAATATCCCCCCGGGGAGAGTCATGACATACGGACAAATTGCGGGGCTCGCCGGAAGTCCCCGCGCCGCCCGCCAGGTCGTCCGCGTCCTCCACTCCATGAGCAGGAAACACCGCCTGCCCTGGCACAGGGTCGTCAATGCCCAAGGAAAAATCGCCCTGCAGGATGACGAGGGCTACAACGAACAATGGCTGTCGCTCGAGGCCGAGGGCGTGGCAGTGGGTTTAAATGGGGTAATTGATCTGGAAAAATATCAGTGGCGGCCGGCTCTTGAGCACTCGGATTCCCCGTAAAAAATGGGTTAGGAAAGTAAATCAGGTATTTTGGAAAATATTTGGCTAGAAAATGTAAGTAAAATCATGATTGTGGAAAGTATTTCTCCCCATTTGGAAAGTAAACACACCAAATCGGAAAGTATATCCAAATTATTGGTAATCACCCCAAAAAGGTCATTGAAAAATTACCTAATCCAGGCTAAACGCCTGGCTTTTTGGGTGGTTGGTTACGCTTGAAATGGGGTTGGGCGAGTAAAATGTAATTTTTGACGAGTAAATTATGAAAATAGACGAGTAAAAGTAAAAAGTTGGCGAGTAAATCATGAAATTAGACGAGTAAAATCCAAAAGTAAGCGAGTAAATTTTAAAAAGGTATTTTTGTGTTCTCATAAGTTACCCAAGCCAGGCTCGCCGCCTGGCTTTTTTGGGTAGTTTAGTCGCTCGAGATGGGGATTGACGAGTAAAATCTTGATTCAGGCGAGTAAATCATGAAATTAGACGAGTAAAATCCAAAAGTTGGCGAGTAAATCCTAATTTTCCGCGAGTAAACCCACAAACAAAGCGAGTAAATTTTAAAAAAAGGTAATTTTCAATGGCCATAGCCCACTCAAACCAGGTACTTTCTCCACAAAAAAGCACCTGACCCTCGGGCCAGGTGCTTCAACCACTAACTTATTTCCATTTCATATAAATATTCTTCACCATTTTTACAGGAATCCCAGAGCCGCCCCGGTCTTTTACGTTCTCGACCATCATGGCCACCATCAGATTCGGCGAATTGACATTCCAGCCGATAAACCAGCCATTCTCGAGCCCGGTTTCGCCCTGCTTCTGCTTGAATTCCGCTGTTCCGGTTTTTCCAGCAAGCGGCTTGTCGGCCATTTCTGCCGCGTGGGCAGTCCCGCCAGCATCACCAACGACCTTGCGTAAATCAGAAGCAATCAATCCGGCGTTTTCCGGAGAAACCACGCCCTCCTTCAACACCTGCCCGCGCTTCTCTTCATCCAATAGAATCGGCTTAATCATATTGCCATTATTGATAAATGGCGTATAGGTGCTCATCAAATGAACAATGCTCATCTGCACCTGTCCCTGGCCATAACCTGAGTCGGCTAGCGCAATATCGCTTCCCATTGAACCAATTTTTGAAGTCTCAAGAGGATAAGCGAACGGCAGCTGCTCCTCAAAGCCAAACTTCTTCAAGCCATCAGAAAAGCCATCTTTCCCCATTTTCAGCGCTGCCTGTGCAAAATAAATATTATCAGAGAACACCAACGCTTTTTCGAGATTGATTGGGCTGCCCTCGTGCACCCGGGTCACGAAATAGCCGCCCCAGGACGCATCCTTCTGCCATTTCGGACCGAGGATCTGCACGCCCTCGTCCGGCTTAATCGCGCCGCTTGCGAGCCCTACAGCGGCCGTAATCGGCTTCATCACCGAGCCCGGCGCAAATGCCTGTTTAAAGCGCGTTAACAGCGGCTGGCGGGCATCGTCCTGTAGCGCCTTCCATTCGTCGGCGGTAAAGCCCAATGAAGCCTGATTCGGGTCAAATGACGGGCTGCTGACGAGCGCCAATGTTTCCCCTGTCACCGGATTCATCGCTGCCGCCGTCCCAACCTCGCCAGCCGGAGCCCCAGCAGTTCCAGTAGCCCCGGAACCAGCCGCACCTGCACCACCAGCCATCTCTGCATACACCACCGCCTGCAAATCCGCATCAATCGTCAGCTTGACATTTTTTCCATCGGCAACCGGCTTTTCCGCGAGCACTTCCTCGCCACCGGCCTTCTTCTTAATCACAATCTTCACGCCGCTCTGGCCCTTCAGCTGCTCATCCAGCACCTGCTCCAGTCCGCGCTTCCCAATCACATCGCGGCTCGTGTAGCCCTTGTCCTTGCGCTTCTCGAGCTCATCCGCGGTAATCGACCCGACATAGCCAATCAGCTGCGCCGCGGCCTCCTTGTACGGATAAATCCGCGCGTCCACCTTGCGCGTCTTCACTGGCTCGAGCGCCACGAGCTGAGCAATCCGCTCAGAATCGTCCATCGACACCTTCTTCAAAGGCACAAACATCCCCGGCTGTACCCAGCTCGCCTTCAACGCCTTGTCGACCTGATCCGGCGTCATCTTCAACAAAGAAGCCAGCTGCTCCTTCACCGGCGCGGCAATGTCCCCGGCCGTCACCCCGACCTCGTACACCTGGCCGTTCACCGCCAGCCCCGTGCCGTTCCGGTCAACAATTTCGCCCCGTTTCGCCGGCACCGTGCTCAAGCTCAGCTTGTCTCCCTCCTGCATTTTTGGAAAAATGAACCCCGGATTCCAGTCCACAAACCAGTTTTCCTTATCGTCCTTTTTTTCCTTTTTCAACTGGGCTTCTTCGGTAAAATCAATCGGCCCCGCGACACTATTCATTTTAGCGGTAAAAGAATACTTGGCTTGCTCTTTATCCGCCTGTTTATCGTCTTTCGGTTTTTTGAAGTCAATCTTGAGGTCAGTAATCTGTAAATCGTCGTAGATTTTCTTATAGCGGTTCGTAAAGTCCTCTTTCGAGATTTTCTTTTTGGCATCATTCGAAAGGTAATTATACATGTCAGCAAACTTCTGCTTATTCCATAAGGCTATGTACTCGGAAAATCGATCCTGCGGCGTTGGCTCCTTGCTGCAGCTGGCAAGCAAAACACCCAGCACCACGGCAAGCAACAGCCCGGCAACTTTTTTCAAGGCAAACCCCTCCTTTTTTTACCATTTTAACACAACCTTAGACAGATTTCTCATCAAAGCAACGTAGGTCATCCTGTATTCCAGGTATAATCAGCTGACTCTTTAACATATGCCCAAGCCCTCCAATCTACCGCAACAAAAACACCCCACCGCCAATTTCAGGACAAAACTCCTAAGGAAAATAGCGGCATTAAAAAACCCCGGCTATTAAACCGGGATTTGCTTTGTAACTAGGTGAATGAAATTAATAATAGGTGCTTTCTGCGAAACCGCACTTTCGGCATTTCCTCATACCGTATGTTTCGGAAAATAGATGCCGGCAATGTTGCTGGATGTTTTCAATTTCCTTTTCCAAGATATGAATTTTTTGTTTTAGGATATCTATTTCTTCATTCATTTTTATTACCTTAATGGAATTCGTCTCAACGGTAAATTCTTGATCCATCATGAATAAATTCCTCCGCTTTTTTCCTCATGCCTTCTTCAATGTCCACTTCTTTACTCGCTGCCTTTTCCCGAATATCATGTGATATTCTCATCGAACAGAACTTTGGCCCGCACATGGAGCAAAAATGGGCTGTTTTTGCCCCCTCCGATGGCAATGTTTCGTCATGGTATTCCCTTGCACGCTCCGGATCCAAAGAAAGATTAAACTGGTCTTCCCATCTGAATTCGAAACGGGCTTTCGATAACGCGTTGTCTCTTTTTTGCGCACCGGGGTGCCCTTTGGCCAAATCAGCGGCATGAGCGGCAATTTTATAAGCAATGACTCCTTCCCGGACATCATCTTTGTTCGGTAAGCCCAGATGCTCTTTGGGTGTCACATAACAGAGCATCGCTGTTCCGAACCAGCCGATCATCGCTGCTCCGATTGCTGAAGTAATATGATCATATCCTGGTGCGATATCGGTGGTTAAAGGTCCTAACGTATAAAATGGAGCTTCTTTACAAATTTCCATTTGCTTATCGACGTTCTCTTTGATCATATGCATTGGTACATGACCAGGCCCTTCAATCATCACCTGCACATCATGTTTCCAGGCAATGTCTGTTAATTCTCCGAGCGTTTCAAGCTCTGCGAATTGTGCTTCATCATTTGCATCGGCAATACTGCCTGGACGGAGCCCGTCTCCAAGAGAAACAGAGATATCATATTGTTTCAGGATTTCACATATTTCTTCAAAATGAGTATAGAGGAAATTCTCCTTATGATGAGCCAAGCACCATTGCGCCAAAATCGAGCCGCCGCGGGATACAATGCCCGTTGTCCGTTTTGCCGTTAAAGGAATATATCGCAGCAAAACGCCGGCATGGATCGTAAAATAATCGACGCCTTGTTCCGCCTGTTCAATTAAAGTATCACGGTAAATTTCCCATGTTAAATTCTCGGCAATCCCATTTACCTTCTCGAGTGCCTGATAGATTGGGACCGTTCCAACTGGTACGGGAGAATTGCGAATGATCCATTCTCTCGTTGTATGAATATTTTTTCCCGTTGATAAATCCATGATGGTGTCGGCGCCCCAGCGAGTTGCCCACGTCATTTTTTCAACCTCTTCCTCTATAGAGGAGGTAACAGCCGAATTCCCGATATTTGCATTAATTTTCACATGAAAGTTTCGTCCTATAATCATCGGTTCGCTTTCTGGGTGATTGATATTGGCTGGGATAATCGCTCTCCCGCTGGCAACTTCCGCACGAACAAATTCCGGTTCCCTATGTTCACGAATGGCTATGTACTCCATTTCAGGGGTAATAATGCCTTTTTTGGCATAATGCATCTGGGTGACATTTTTTCCTGCTTTAGCTTTTAGGGGTGTTTTATTTACATTGGGATACCATTCAAGCGATGCACGTTGGTCCCCTTCATGGTATCCGTTATCCTTGGCCTTTATTTCTCTTCCAACATATGCCTCCACATCATTCCGCTCGAGAATCCAATTCTTACGTAATGCTGGAAGTCCGCTTTGAATATCGACCTGATAATTCAAATCTGTGTAGGGGCCGCTCGTATCATAGACCCGAACAGGCTCATTTTCTTCTTCTCCAAAAGCAGCAACGGTTCGACTAAGTTGAATTTCTCTCATCGGAACCTTAAGATCGGGTCTTGCCCCTTCGACATATACCTTTTTACTTCCAGTGAATTGTGATTTTAACTCGATGTTCCCTTCCACTTGCTTCTGCATGTAACTTCCTCCTTCAAAATGGTTTGATTTTGCACTCTGGGAGTTACAGCGCAGTTCATTACTGGAAAGTAATGGAGGACAATACAAAAAGGTTCTGTTTTCACAGAACCTGATTTTTTCATCCAAAAGTAGCGGTACCCAAATTAAACACAGACACCTTTGATACTACTTCCCTACGCTGGTATAATCCAGATCAGGTTCAAAGGGTCAAAGAATTTATGCATTCTTCTCTCAGTCCGAGCCATCGGACCCCCCCAGTAGAGCATTTCAAACAATATTAAGTTATAATCTTACATTCGTAAATATATCAGAAATTTTTGAAAATGAAAAGCCTTTTGGTAAACTTTGTGGTTATCGGAACAGATAATTCTCATAACTGTTTTTCAAACTTTCACCTTTTGTTCATAGTTTGTTCATATCTGGAGGGTAAGATAAGAGTGTGAAAAGGACAATCTCAGTCACACTTTTTCATAACCCCCCCTTTTAATATATCGTGTTGGATCCGGCAATCGGCCGGGTCCTATTTTTTTGCTTAATGTGCGGAATCTGGCAGGCGGGCCAGATTCTTTTTTTTGAAAAAAACACAAAAAAAAAGAGGAAAGTATCCCCTTCCCCTTACTTACAGTTTCAATATTAAGAATTTGTCTTTTCTTTTGAGTTAGTGGACTCGTCTTCTTTGCTCTTGCCGTCGTCCGTTTCCTTATCGGAAGACTGGTCGTCGGAGCCAGCTGGATCCTCCAACTCCTGCTGCTTTTTTTCGCTAGGAGTTGTTTGCATAGATTCCTTGCTGTTTGAAGGAGTCGCTTCTTGTAAAGTGCTTACCGGTTTGTCGATATACTTACTAGGGTTAACCGCGACGCCATCCTTACGAATTTCAAAATGGACGTGTGTTCCAGCTTTTTCATTGAACATGCTTTGCCCAGCCTTGGCAAGAACATCTCCCTGTTTTACCTTGTCGCCAACTTCAACTTTAATGTCTTTCACAGACTGATATTGTGTTACAATACCTTTGTCGTGTTCAATTTCGATGACATTTCCAAGCACCGCGTCTTCTTCAACACGAGTGACAGTTCCGCTGAGTGATGCTAATACATCAAACGTTTCGCCGTCCTTCATGGTGATGTCGACACCAGTATTTGGGTTGTATGTGTTCTCGTAGAATACTAATGCGGCTTCCTGGTCTTCAGCTTTGGCTGTGAAATCATAGAACTTTGTCTTGATCACTGCTGATGCTGCATCCTTCACCGGCATTTTGACGTTTTCTAAAGCCGAGTTAACTTCAACTGCAGGCGGGTTGGTCTTTTTGCCAGTAATATCAGTAGACTTGTAATCGTATTTGTCTGAGTCTCCTGCACTGGACTGATACCAAAGAACACCTGTTAAAATGATTGCTGCACTTGCGATATAGATGGCTGGAAATACCCAACGCTTCTTGAAAAAGCGTTTTACGCTGGAACTTTGAGAAGATCGTTTGTTTTCTTCCTCTCTCATTTTCATCACCTCAGCAATCATTCTGAACAGATAACTAGAATTATATACACTAGTCTGAAAAAAATTTTATTTTTTGTAATCGCCTGCGTTTTTATGCATCTTTTTGAAAAATTTTTAGGGGGAATTGTTTCATGAAAGCTTTAAAATGGGTGCTGCGGGTCCTGCCCGTGCTTTATATGGCAGCCATCTTTATTCAATCGAGCCTGCCATCGGACCACTTCGTGCGCCTGCCCGATTCGAATATTGACCACACTATTAAAGAATCGTTGCATTTAATAGAGTTTGCGATTTTATATGTATTACTAGTCCTCGCATGTTTGACGTTTAGACGCGGTGACGCTGACCTGCGCAGCAATGCTGTCGCCGGTTTCAGTTTTACACCAGGCTGGAACTTGGCCTGTGCCCTGTTTGCGGCCTTCTACGGCATCAGTGACGAAATCCACCAATCGTTCTATCCATACCGCTCCGCGTCGCTATTTGACCTGTTTAAGGACTTCCTCGGCATCAGCGTCTGCTACTATTTTATTCGCGGTGCGCTGTTTAAGGGTAAATTTGAGGGGCTGGCGAAGCTGCTAGGCCGCGTTCGGTCTGTTTCTTAAACCACTGCTGGTTGGCGGTGGTTTTACTTTTTCGAAAAAATATAAGGCGGCTGATGATAGACGCGGTCTTTAAACTTGCCAGTGTACGGCAATTTCATAGATTTAAGAATCTTTCTGGCTACATGGATTGAATTTAGATGGAGGAAAGCACGAAGTTCCGAATTGGTTATTGTAGGTTTAATTAAAAGAAAGTAATCATGGATCGCTTGTATGTGCGCAGTTTTAGAATTTGCCTCACATCTCGGACAACACCAAATTCCATTTTTATATACCATTGCGAGAAAAAAGCATTCGGGACATTGAACACCTGTAAGAACATCCATTGGAGTAAGGTGAAACATTTGAAGAATATCGGGGTCTTCGGGTGTGTGATTTGTTAATAGGAGACGTTTAATTTTTTTTATATCTTTGTCACTCAGCTTGTCCGTTTTGTAGTAGCCTGCCAGTTGCTCTATCTTATCCATGAGGCATTCGCTGTTGCAAAGATGGTGAACAATCCTATCATCGCGTGATTCTAGTCTAATGATTGTTTTTTCATTTGTATTTACAACAAAGTATTGCAGCGGTATATCCGGACAATTGTGCTCCTTCAGCCATTTTTGCAGCTTAATGATCTGCAGCCTTGCCTGCAATATAGGATTTTTGATTCTTTCCTCTACACCATTCTTTTTACAAAATACTTGATTGAAATCTTTTTTATAAGTGATTTCCCCCGACCTGTTTTTCGATTCGAGGCTAAATCCAAAGGATGGAGAGAGGATGAAGGTGTCGATTTGAAAGAAGTATTTGCCTAGTTTAAGGCGGAGCCCATTAAAAATGTGATACCTTGAGTCAGACAGCATACTCAAGTGAAATTCCAGTGAACGTTCACCCTTTTCCCCAGCCTTCTTGGTACGTAATTTCTCCGTCACATCAGGTTTTGTTGGATGATTAGGGGTAATTCTTCTTAAAAGTGCCTCACATTTAAGAATGGTCCGCGAAATATCATAGTCTTTCTCACGCAAATGCATCATTCCTTTCTAAAATTACTATCCAAACCTTTTACTCCAAAAATCGACAATTACTTTGACAACTTTTTGAATTTTTAGACTAGGGATATTGCTGCTAGTTGGTTTACTCGTCTAATTTTGTGATTTACTCGTCTAATATTGACTTTTACTCGCCAACATTTGCGATTTACTCGCCCAAATCTGGATTTTACTCGCCAACCAGGATCTAAACATGAAAAAAGCCAGGCGGTCAGCCTGGCGCAGGTAACTTTCTGCTATTTTATGATCTCCACCCATCTTTTTTAATTACCTATTTTAAAATTCAACCGCCACTCCACCTGTTTTTTCCTTAAATATGGATATCTCACTTCGAATTAGGTCATTTTTAGATTACCTTTTTCCATTTACTCGTCACTTTGCCCAGTTTACTCGCCTAAAACTAAAATTTACTCGCCAACTTTTGCGATTTACTCGCCCAAATCTAAATTTTACTCGTCGACAACCAATTAATTACACCCAGCACCCACACAAAAAAGCCAGGCACCCCCACACGCCTGGCTTCCACACACACACCCTATTTCTTCGCCGTAATCGTCGCCATCATGTTCTCCGCCGAGGTGACCTCTACGCCCTTGTAGTAGTACTGGACGATATCCTTGTAGTTCTTGCCCTCCGCGGCCATTCCGTTCGCGCCGTACTGGCTCATGCCCACGCCGTGGCCATTGCCGCGTGTGGTGATCACAATATTATTCCCCTTACGCTCCCACGAAAAGTCGGATGACTTCAAGTCCAACTTATCGCGGATGTTTCTTCCGGTCAATACCTTGCCATTAAAGTCAACCTTCGCCACGCGCTTGCCCTCGGTCCGGGCGACAATTTTTCCAAGCGCATTACTTGACCCTATTTTCACGCCAAGCCGTGATTCAAACTCTTTCACGGTTACAACCTTCTGATTGGTGAATTTAGGGGAATCCTTATCCCAAGGACTTGAAACACTTCGCAAATACGGGATACTTCCAGACCAGTAGTCCTCCGAGTTCTCCGTAAAGCCGTTGCTGGTGGAGAAAAACAACGCATCAATTGGCTCGCCATTATAAGTCAAAATCTGTCCGCTCGTTGACCGAACAGCCTCCATAATCTTTTTCTTTTTCCATTCATAATCTTTTCCCCAGTTCTTCCTTTGCTGAGCGTCATCTATGTAGGCTTGATGGAGCTGTGGGGTGTCCGTTACCTGCGAACCTTTTGGGGCACCAATCGTATCCCCTTTAACCAACCGATTAACAATATACGTCCTCGCCGTCAGCGCCTGGGCCTTGAGCGCCTCCTCATTGAAATCCGCCGGCATCTCGGCAGCGACTACCCCAACAAGGTAATCCTCCAATGGGGTTTCTTCAATCGCAGATTTGGCGGTGCGGAACACGGCCACGTCAATTGCCGCGTCAGAGGATGGGGAAGTAGTTTCCTGCGCCGCCGGCTGCTTCTTGGCGAGATCCTCGCCCAGCTTGCCGCTCGCCTTCTCGCTCGAAAAAGGCAATACCAACACAGCGGGGATAATCAGTGTCAAGGCAATAAGAAATGCTGCTAGTACGATGAGTGGTTTGATATTTTTCATGATTGTGCCTCCAGTTTGTAAATTCACAGCCCACTTGCGCCCGGGATGCGTCACATTACAACATATGGAGGCAGACAAGCATTTATTACTTCTTTTTCAAAAAATCAACTCGTTGAAAAGTTATCCACAAATCACAGAGTTATTCGACTTATCCACAGAGTTATCAGACACAATTGGGTATAATTCCACGTTATTTATAATAAAAACCGAAACCGCTTGTGGACAACCCGCAACACCCCCTAAACAGACACAAAAAAACAGGACCCGTTATTCCAGGCCCCGTTGCTTTGGTTGTGTTCAGTTGTACCCTTAAAATAGGATTTAAGCTGAGTATAGAACTAAACACCCGCGGCATTTAGTCCAATTTTAAAATGGAACTTTGCACGCCCCTTAGGCATTTAGATCCGTAACATATTTTCCAAGTTCGATAAAGGTTTCATCTGCTTCCTTCACACGCTCGATGTCAGCACCTAAGCCGGCAAGCTTTTCGTGGAAATTCACGTAGCCGCGGTCCAAATGCTTCAATTCAGTTACGCGTGTTACACCTTCAGCAACCAGCCCGGTTAAAATCAGTGCAGCTGCAGCACGAAGGTCTGTTGCCGCCACTTCGGCGCCTTGTAAGTTAGAAGGACCATTTAAAATCACAGAACGACCTTCAATTTTTACATCGGCATTCATGCGGCGGAATTCCTCAACATGCATAAAACGATTTTCAAACACAGTTTCCGTAATCATTGACGTGCCATCTGCACAAAGCAGCAAAGCCATCATCTGTGACTGCATATCAGTCGGGAAGCCTGGATGCGGCATGGTTTTGATGTCGACCGCCTTCAAGCGCTCAGGCCCGATGACGCGAACGCCATCCTCTTCCTCAATAATCGTCACACCCATCTCCTCCATTTTCGCAATCAATGAAGAAAGATGTTCCGGAACTGCACCCTTTACAAGCACATTTCCGCCCGTAATCGCAGCCGCCGTCATGAACGTGCCTGCCTCGATCCGGTCCGGAATAATATTGTGGTCCGCGCCAAACAACACATCGACACCCTCGATGCGAAGCGTACCAGTGCCGGCACCCTTCACGCGCGCACCCATTTTATTTAAAAAGTTAGCTAAATCAACGATTTCTGGTTCTTTTGCGGCATTTTCAATTGTAGTTGTACCTACAGCCAACGTTGCCGCCATCATAATGTTTTCAGTAGCGCCAACACTTGGGAAATCTAAATAAACCTTTGCTCCATGCAGACGGCCTTCAACCTCCGCCTCGATAAAGCCATTGCCCACCTTGACCTTCGCACCCATGGCTTCAAAACCCTTCAAATGCTGGTCAATCGGCCGGGATCCAATCGCACAACCGCCAGGCAAAGCCACCCGGGCACGGCCATTACGTGCAAGAAGTGATCCCATGACAAGCACAGACGCGCGCATTTTGCGAACATACTCAAAAGGCGCTTCCTCTTTTAACACTCTAGATGCATCAACAACAACGGTATTATTATCGAAAGCCACTTCAGCGTTTAGGTTACGTAGCACTTCATTAATTGTAAATACATCGGAGAGTGTCGGTACATCACGTATCACACTTTTTCCATCACTTGCTAATAATGTTGCAGCGATAACAGGCAGAACGGCATTTTTTGCTCCTTCAACTTTAACCGTTCCGTATAGCCTTTGTCCGCCGCGGACGATGATCTTTTCCAAGAGTATTCCCCTCCGCGTCCATTTTCTCTATATTAATATTCAATCGTAATGATAGGGGTTCCTACTACAACCGTAGTCGGACCGCCCAATCCTTCGGAGCGTAAGCCAATTTGCAAATTCATGTTATTATTTTTCAAGTCAATATCGTCTGAGAACATCGGCGACTTGGCCGAAACAGACATGAAATTCTCCTCTTTTAACGCCTCGATCTCTTTAGCTTGAAAGCCCGACATCAGTTTACTCGCCGTTTTTTCTAAAGCCTTATCAATCTTATCACTCACAACGCCTTTCATACAAGAAAAAACTGTTGGTTTACCACGAAATATGTCATTTAGCCTATTTCCAAATTGACCGCTCATGATAAAGGATTTAGAGGCCTCGTTCCACTCATTGCCCCTTACACTATATACTATATACGCAGTCGTAGGTTGTTTTGTGCGGGTTGCCAAGAATTGTAGCTTTTCCGTGTGGTGGTTAGATGCTGTGGATACTGCCGTCATTTCCCACGCCTCGCCTGTTGTCCTCTCCGTCCAACGCCAGTCGGGAAACTTCTTCCGTAAAACATTCGCGTATTCCTTCACGTCAATACCAGCCGCCTGCTCCCTTGCATAAATAGACCAATCCTGAAGCATAATATCTTGGGCCTGAAAAATAGCTGCCATTTTTCCAAGATCCTTTTCTTCTTGGAAAAATACCTCCCGGACGCGCGTCTCGCCTTGTTTCTGGGATACGGTTTCGCCGACGCTCGTTTCTCCCTTAAAAAGTGATGCTAGGCCGCCATTTGCCTCAGTGGTTCGGTTCCCCATCACAACCAGAATAATACTAAAACATATAATCAGGCATATATAAGTGACTCTATTTCTGTTCATTCTCTCGTCTCCCCCTTAATACCATTGTTTCCAAGGAGAGAGAGAGCATACTTGGGAATTCTCGTCACTTTTAGACAAAATCCCGTTTTTTATCTATAGGTGGTAAAACGTCTGACAAGCTTCAGGTTATTTTTCCACATAAATTTGATTGTACTCAATCTATAACCATTTTGGAACCTTTAATTTTTTTCCAATTAATGTTTTATTGAAAGATTAACGGTAGTTGTCTCGACCATTGCAGGTAATCAAGGAAAAAGTTACTAACTGATGATCCAATGAAAATTGCCAATAATATGTACAATAAACGTGCTTGAAATACATGGTTAGGCTTAAGCAGTTTATCCAGGCGAATCGCTTGCAGGGCCCACCAGGAAACCGCAATACACACCAAATGAGACAGAATGCTGACTAACGCAATTTGCCCAAAATCATCCATCTATTTCGCCTCCTTTTCACACAATCCCTATTCTACCATACCCTCCAACTTATTTCCTTTATTTAGGGGTTACTTAGAGAGGAGACTTTTGCCCATAATAAATTACCTGCCTAAGCACGATTGAACCGGTTAAACGTGTTTAGGCAGGTAATTTAAGGAAGACCAATTTACACCTCATTCCATATCTGCTGTAATCTTAGTGGTACATACACCCTTTCTCCATGAATTTCTCGATGAAGGATGGGCTCCTCGAAAAATTGCTCCAAGTGAAGCCTTGCCCGACTTTTGCGTCTTGCTCTGGTGCGTTCTCCCATTAATTTTTCAAATTTTATTGATGAAGTTTTCATAAAAGATTCTCCCTTCCCGATTATTTAGTGAGCCGTCGCCCTATTGATGAGGGCGGCAGCTCTTTTCCTTTAACCCCTTAAGCTGATTTTCCCGCGACGACGACGACTTTTCCTCGGTCCAATTCTTCTTCATAGCGCTCCGCCTCAAGCGGCGACATCCCTAATGACTCCAGCTTGGCGCGCAGTTCATCTCCCCGCTTTCGAAACACGTTGGCAAAAGATTCAATGACGCCTTGCTCCTTGACGCCAATCTCATTAATATCCAGAGAGTCAGTTAAATCCTGAAATCGAGTCTTATCATGGGCCAGTAAATAAATTTCATCCTTGGAATAGCCCTGCATCATTAAATCCTCAATTTCCCTTTTCGCTTGCACACCATTTTCTACTACTTTAATTGTATTCATGTTCCATTCCTCCTTTTAACGTTGTACAGGTTATATAACCGCTCCGTTGAAAATTGAAACCTATTTTTTTCGGATTTTTTTGAAATGATGCATGGGGACGGTTCTAATGCATCACAAAGTGAGGCAAGAGAACCGTCCCCGTGCATCAAAATTTTTTGGAAGCAGGTTACTCCGATTCAAAGCATGGGTATATAGGAAGCGGAGGTGGTTTAGATGAAGAAATTATCATGTAGGTATTGTGGGAACAAGGAATTTTACGTTTTAAGTGTAAATGAGACGCTGTGCAAATGCGGGATGCGTTTAAAGAAGTTTAGTGATTATCACACTGAAAGGGATGCCAAGTGGGAGCAGCTTTTTCGAAAGGAACAAAAACGCAAGGCCGAACTCATCTCAAAAATCAGCCTGTTAACCCGTGAGATAGACAGTTGCCTCGATAACCGGGATGAGTCGCGGTTTCAAGAACTGACGGAAGAATTAAAGATCTGTTGGCGAGCCCTACATATAGGAAGAAATCATTCAGAAAAAGTGTAAAAGAGGCATGGGAAAGAGGCATGGGGACGGTTCTTGTGCCTCACTTTGTAAGGCACGAGAACCGTCCCCATGTTCACTAAATGGTTTCATTTTCATTACAAACGGGTATTTAGTCTATATCCAATTGAAAGGGGAGATTATTTATGGGATTTATTTGGTCATTAATTATTGGAGGCGTCATTGGCTGGCTGGCCGGACTGATTCTTGGGCGTGATGTACCGGGAGGCATTATCGGTAATATTATTGCCGGTTTTATCGGTGCTTGGCTTGGATCGTTTCTGTTGGGGAGCTGGGGACCGGTAATTGGCGGCTTCTACGTCTTTCCGGCCCTAATAGGCGCAGCGGCTCTGGTCTTTATCCTCAGTCTGATTCTAAGAAGCGCCAAACATTCTCATTAATATAGTAAGAAAAAAGAGACTGTCACCGCTGGACAGTCTCTTTTTTCATTTCACCCTGCCCCATTACCTTTTCGATAAATTCGTTCCTGGGCATTGAATTCTTCATAATGCAAGCCTTTTGGCAAAAACAGAATCGACTCCTTGCTGCCGAGCCCGATAAAGCCGCCGCTCGCCAAACTGCCGTAAAAGAGACGGTGGACCTGCTGCTGTAGGTTATTGTTAAAATAAATCATCACGTTCCGGCAGAGAATCACATGGAACTCATTGAAGGATCCATCCGTCACCAAGTTATGCTGGGCAAAAATCAGGTTATCTCCCAACAGCGGTTTAAAATAAGCATACTGGTGGTCGGTCGTATAGTATTCCGAAAATGCCTTGCGCCCGCCCGCTTTCAGGTAATTTTTCGTATATTGCTGCATTTTTTTAAGCGGGAAGGCCCCTTTCTGGGCAGCCTGAAGCGCTTTTTCATTCATATCAGTTGCGTAGATTTCCGTTTTTTTCGCAAGCCCCTCTTCATGCAGGAGGATGGCCATCGAATAAACCTCTTCCCCGGTTGCACAGCCGGCATGCCAAATCCGGATTTCAGGAAGCTCCCGCAAGAGCGGGACCACTTGCTCGCGAAACGCCGCAAAGAAGCTGGGATCGCGGTACATTTCCGTCATCCGGATTGACAGATCATTCAAAAGCCGCTCCAAAAAGCCAGGTTTGTGGAGGACTTTTTCCAATAAGGCCGTAATCGTCGGCAGTCCTTCTGCCTTCATCCGGTTCATAATCCTCCTCGTCAACGAGGCCCGGACATAACCGCGAAAATCGTAACCATACATTTGATACAGCCCCTCGAGCAGCAAATTCAGCTCAACCTCCTGTACCTCTGTTAAGGCAAATGGTTCGGTCTCTGGTAATGGTGTATCACGCGTATCGCTCGGCGATATGCTCGTTTTGTTACTCATCTGGATTCACCTGCTCTGTCAGCCAAACCCGCATCAATGAGAATAGCTGCTCTATATTCAATGGCTTCATGATATAATCGGACGCCCCCGCTTCCATGCACTTGTCGCGCTCGCCCTTCATCGCCTTGGCGGTCAAGGCAATGATTGGCAGGCTGTACAGCCCAAGCTCGTTCCGAATTATTTTCATCGCCTCGTAGCCGCCCATCACCGGCATCATGATATCCATAAAAATCAGGTCAAAATCGGCTTGCTCACGTAATCTTTCGATCGCTTGTTTTCCGTTTTTCGCCACTTGTACGTTAATCCCCTTGCGCTCAAGGGCCGTAACCAACGCATAAATATTGCGGCCATCATCCTCAACAAGAAGGACCTTTTTTTCATGAAACAGCTCGTCATCGGTACAGTGCTCTGCCTCAATGATATCGGCGTCCTGAACTGGCTCTTCCGGAAGCAGCCCCCTCGGCATCTCGGCCTCACGGGTTGGCGCCACTTCTTCCAGTGCCGTGAACACCACCGGCTCCGGCTCCAGCTGGCTCGGAATATATAGGGTAAACGTACTTCCCTTCCCGATCTCGCTCTCGACCTCGATGACGCCGCCAAGCAGGCGGGTAAATTCCCGGCAAATCGATAAGCCAAGTCCGGTGCCGCCATATTGACGGTTCGTCGTCCCGTCCACCTGCTGAAACGCTTCAAAAATAATTTGCTGTTTATCATCCGGGATGCCGATTCCTGTATCGGCTACCGATATGGCCAGAACCGGACCCCCGCAACGCAGCTGCTCCGCTTTTTCCGGAGGCGATACGGCAATCTGGACGGTGACTGAACCCTGTTCCGTAAATTTAAACGCATTTGATAGCAGATTTTTTAAAATTTGCTGTAAGCGCTGGCCGTCTGTCGAAATCACCGGCGGCACGTTCGCGTCTGTCAGGACCTCAAACGTTACATTCTTTTTGGCTGCAACCGGATCAAACAGGCGCTTTAATGTTTGCGGCAGCTCGGTTACGTTGACCTCGTCTGTCAGGATTTCAATTTTCCCTGCCTCAATTTTTGATAAATCGAGGATATCATCAATAAGCCGTAACAAATCACCGCCAGCAGTGTTGACGACGCGGGCGTATTCCTCAACCTCGTCTTGGTCCATGCCGCCATTTTCCATCAGCATTTGTGACAGAATCAAAATACTGTTCAGCGGCGTCCGTAGTTCATGTGACATATTTGCTAAAAAGTCGGATTTGTACTGCGAGCTTTGCTGCAGCTGGAGTGAATACTCCTCGAGCTCATCCTTCGCTTTTTTCAGCTCAAGCGCCCGCTCTTCGGCTAACCGATTTTGCTCTTCTAAATATTCGTTCGTGTGCTTCAGCTGCTCTTGCTGCATTTGCAATTCCTCGGACTGGGCTTGCAGCTCTTCGGATTGAGCTTGGAGCTCCTCAGTCATGACCTGTGATTCTGCAAGCAGCCGTTCAACCTCCATCCGTCCGAGCACATTGGTAATGGAGGAGCCGAATTTATCCTGCAGGAGGTCGAGCAATGTTAGGTGCTGCGAAAGGAACGGCTGTAGTGCCGCAAACTCGACAACAGCTTCGACCCGGCCCTGATAGATAATCGGCGCCACCAATAAATTTCTTGGTGACGACGCCCCGAGGCCGCTGGTCACTTTCATATGCTCTTCCGGCAAACGGTCGATTAGAAAAATACGCTGGTCGAGTGCCGCCTGGCCGACGAGCCCTTCACCAAAGCGGAAGCTGGCCTTAACGTCGACCTCATCGGAGACAGCATAGCCTGCCACCTTGACGAAGTCGACCTCGCCGCCCTGTTCCCGGCGCAGATAGACCACGCCGTAACAGGCTTCAAATAGTGGTGCCAGCTTGTTGATGACCCGCTGCGCCAGCTCATTAATATCGGTAATTCCCTGATACAGTATAGAAATATCTGTGAGACTTTTTTGCACCCATTGCTGTCTTTCGAGGCTGCCGAGCAGGCAGTTCATGGCCTCGGCAAGCTCACGCGTCTCGTCCTTCGCTTTCACGCTGATCCGTGTCGTCAAGTCAACCTTCGAGTCGGTGATGCTCTGGATCGTTTTTACGACTTGTTTGATCGTGTTGACAATCGAGTTTGACAAGAAAAGCGCCGTTAGGATGGTTAAGAAGGTTACAAAAATAATAATCCCATATAGGATGATTTTTAAATTGTTATTGTTCTGAAGGAGCTCATCTGTCCGTTTTGACGTCATCTCCTTTTCCTTTTCCAAAAAGGAATCCATCTGGGTGCGGATCTGGTCGGTCACCTTTTTCCCAGTTTGTTCTGCAAAATTCTTAGACAGTGCTGTTTCGTTCCCTGCCTTTTTCTGATTGATGGTAAATTCACCAGTATTCATGATCCATTTTTCAATCACCGGCTTGATGTCTTCGAGGTTTTGCTGCTGACTGCTGTTATCAGCAAGCAAGGAATGGAGCTTGTTGTAGTTGTCTAGCCAGCTGCGATTCCCTTCGTGGTATGGCTCGAGATACTCCTCCTGTCCGGTTAACGCGTAGCCGCGGATTCCAGTTTCCATATCGAGGACATTTTTTTGAATCTGATTTGCCAGGTCATGGACCTCAATGTCGTGCTGCGAAATGAATTTTATTTCATCCTGCAGTGCGGTCATCCGGTTCACCACAACGAGCAGGGACAGCACAAGGCAAATCAGGATTGCGAAATAGCCTGTGATAATTTTTGCATGAATGCTGTAATGGACGCCTTTCATTGCGTCACCCCCCCTGTGTTTTTTTCTTAAAACTATCATATCGTTTCTATTACATTCGCCCAATGAGTCGCAGGTCCCGAGAGTCAGACGGGACGATAGACCCTTTTAAACATTTATTGTTTCATGCGCCTGAGTGACGGGTATTTACTAAGTATCACCATGAAATGGGAGGTTATTAGAATGACAAATACTAGAATGAAAGCAAAGGATAAAAGCACACGTTTAACCAATACGATGAACAAGCAAGTGGCCAATTTCTCGGTCCTGTATATGAAATTGCATCATTACCACTGGTACGTAAAAGGGGAAAATTTCTTCACGCTGCATGTAAAATTTGAAGAATTGTACAACGAGGCGGCACTGCATGTCGACACCATCGCTGAGCGGATGCTGGCCCTGGGTGCGGCGCCGGCATCCACACTCGAAGAAACTTTAAAGCTTTCGTCGCTTGATGAAGCACTTGGCGAAGAATCCGCAAACGACATGGTTCAGACACTGGTTGATGATGTGAACACCATTTGCAGAGAGCTTAGCGAAGGCATTACAATGGCCGAGGAGCACGAAGACGAGCCAACCGCCGACTTGTTCACGGAGATTCGCGCTTCGTTGGAGAAGCATGGGTGGATGCTGAGGGCGTATTTGGCGTCGTAGCTGGCGGATAAGGGTTGGTTACTGGCACACGATGTTTCAACTTGCGGATAAGTGATGGCTACTTGCGCATACGGACGGCCTAATTGCGGATAGGGCCGTCTTACTTGCGGATAACGTTTGGCTACTTGCGTATGAAGTTCCAACTTGCGGATAAGCAGTTGCAACTTGCGGATAAACGTTTCTTACTTGCGATAGCGCGCATTACATGTCGGATAAAGTGTTATTACTTTCGCCCATAACCCATACCAACGTCCGATAGGGGTGTCAGCTCTCAGCCGGCACCCTCTCATTTTGCCCGTCCATCTAATTATTCGCCGAAATCATCACCAGGCACAAGTCATCCTTCTGGTCCTTCAGCGGCTCCGCGCCCGGCAGCAGCTGCTCGAGCAGGCGCTCCGGATTGTCGTTCTGCTGTAAACCGCTGATTAGCTTTTCCCATGCATCCTCGTATTCCTCCTCCAGCCATTCCGACAACCCGTCGGTAAACAGCAGGATCCGAGCACTTTCCTTATAAGAAATCACACCCTTGGTTACCTCTATTTTTTCAAAAAAACCAATTGCAGAAGAACCTTGGTCAAGCTGCTGCACTTCCCCATCAATCAGCGCAAGCCCTGCCGGATGCCCCGCATTCACATACTCGATGGTCTGTTTTTCCGTATCCAGCACAAAATAAATCGCAGTGAAATAATAGTTTATCAGACTTTCAGGCATATGCAGCTGATTCATGCGTCGATTCAGCTCCTGCATCACGGCATCCGGATCGCCCATTCCTGTAATCGCGTCCTTTAATGCAGAATATATGTACATACAGACAAGTGATGAGGATATCCCGTGCCCCATCATATCAAGCAAAATAACCCCATAGCGATGGGGGCTGATTTGGTACCAGGCGTACAGGTCGCCGGCCAGTTCAAAGGAAGGCCTATAAACGGCAGAAATCGTCACATCTTCGTTCACAAGCGGACTGCCCAGCACACTGCGCTGGACCTGCTTGGCCAGATCCAGCTCAAATTGAATCCGCTTATCTCGTTCCTTGCGCAAATTCTTCTCATGCTTTAGCCGCAGCACCGAGCGAATTCGCGCCAGCAGTTCAACCTTGTTGATGGGCTTCATGACATAATCGAGCGCTCCGGCATCCATTGCTTCGGCCATTTTATAGGAATCACCCATAGCCGAGACAAAAATAATCGGCAGGTCGTGGAAACGCTCGTTGGCGAGAATCGTCCGGCACGCCTCGATTCCGTCGATTTCCGGCATCATCAAATCCATCAGAATTAAATCCACCAGAACCTCTTGCGGTCTATCCGCCTCCAGCTGCAAATAGTCATAAACTTGCCGGGCTGATGTCAACAGCACCAATTTATCGTAACCCGCCTTCTGCAGGATTTTTTCTATAATCATCAGGTTTGTGCGATTATCGTCGACAATTACTATATTCATAGCTGCTCCCCCCAATCTTTTGATGCTTTTTTCAGCGTGCATCGAGGTCCTGTCTCGCGGCGATTACCCTTATTCCTTATCGGAGAGGCTGACCCTGGGTCGATCACGCGCCACCTCTTCGGCAGTTAGCCACAGTTTTTTTACCCAACCACCGCCTCATTCGGCAACTAGCCCTAGTTCTTTACCGCACCACCTCAAACGGCTGCTAACCCCAGTTCTTTACCGCGCCACCTCATCAGGTGCCTGACTCCCCAGTGCTCTCCGCAATTTTTTAAGCGCCTTCTTCTGCAGCCGGGAAACGTGCATTTGTGAGATTCCCAGAAATTCTCCGGTTTCCCGCTGGCTTTTGTTTTCGATAAACGTGCAATGGATGATCAGCTTTTCGCGCTCTGACAGTACTTGGAGCGCGTCTTCGAGCAACAGCTTCTGGTCGACTTTTTTAAAGCCTTCATCGGGGGCGCCGACAATATCCAATACCGTCACGGTGCTGCCGTCCGAGCCTGCTTCAATTGATTGGTCGACAGATGTAGCCTGATAGCTCTTGCCCATTTCCATCGCCTCCAGCACTTCCTCCTCGGAAATCTCCAGATACTCGGCAATTTCATGAACCTTCGGTGACCGCTGATACTGGTTGGTTAGCTCGTCCACCACGTTTTTTAGCTTCGGCCAAACATCCTTGACCCGACGCGGCACATGGACACTCCAGGTTTTATCCCGTAAAAACCGCTTAATTTCCCCAATCACGGTCGGGATCAAAAAGGACTCAAACGGCCGGCCAATGCTTGGGTCGAATCTTCTGATTGCCGATAACAGCCCAATCATCGCCACCTGCATGATGTCCTCGTGGAAGCTTTTCCCTTTTGAATATTTCTGCGCAATGCTTGCGACCAAAGCCGTGTAATGCTCGACTAAGATGTTCTGGGCTTCTGGACTTTCATTTTTTTGGAATTCGGCAATTAACGCTTCGATTTCTTCCTTAGTTCGTTTCATGGTTTGCGATGGCTGTGTCATGATTTTCACGCTCCCCGCCCAGATACTTCGCCATGAAGACCGTCACTCCGGAATTGTTCAACACTCGGACTTCATCCATCAGCGTTTCTATTAAAAATAGTCCTAACCCTCCCTCTGTCAATTGCTCCACAGTACTTGATTCGGTGTAAGGACCCAATTCATTTTTTGCCTGAATAAAATCAAAACTCTTGCCGCTGTCGGCTACAGCCATTTCCAACTTGTCCTCGTAAATGCCAAAGCCGACAATCACTTCTCCGCCCTCATCCTTGGTGTACGCATGCTGGACCGCATTTGTAACCGCCTCGCTTAAGGCAATTTTTAAATCCTCAATTTCCTCGTATGTATACCCCATCCGGCTCGCAATTCCCGATAACGTCAAACGCATGACACCCACATACTCCGGCTTGGCCGGAATTTTCATTTCAATATAATCCATCATATCGTTCTTCCCCTATCCTTTAATTTCCATAACATGACTCAATCCTGTAATTTGAAACAGCCGCTTCAGCCGCTCTGACATTTCAATCAGCCTTAGCTCGCCGTCATTATTTTTCAATTGCTTGAACAAGCCGACAAACACTCCTAAGCCTGTACTGTCCAAATACGATACGTCCTTTAAACCGATGGTAATCACCTTATTTTTTCCATCCACAAGTGCCGCTAATTCCTCCCTAAGCTTCGGTGCCGTAAACGCATCAATTTCCCCTGACACTTTAACTACTACTTCATTCTCATTTTGCTGCTTGTCTATCGTTAAATTCATCCATCCTCACCTCTACATGATTTATAGGGTATATACCCACGTTGTTTATATCTGAAACCTATTTTTTTGAAAAAATTTTTTCTAGTATTATACCAAAATATGCTAAAGGCCCGAATCGAGCGGATGGCCTAGATAAAAAGTGGGATATCCGCACAAAAAAACACGCCCTAAGGACGTGTCTTATTTAAAAAACGATCCTCTCTTTTTCCCTTTCAACAAGTCCCCTGTCCAGCCCTTCATTTTCAAATAGCCATATAATAGGGCGGTCGATACCACAATCAACAAGAGCGAAAAAATATAGCCAAAACGCCACTCGAGCTCCGGCATGTGCTTGAAATTCATCCCCCATAACGCCCCGAAGGCCATCACCGGCGTAAAAATGGTTGTCATCACTGTCAATGTTTTCATAATTTCATTGCCGCGATGCGAGGAAATGACCTCCTCTAGGTTGATCATCGCATCGAGCTCGTGCTCATATTCGCCAAGCAGCGCCATCGCCCGCTCAATCCGCCTGCAGGTGCTCTTATATACCTCGCTGTTGCCATGAAGATTGATCTCTTCAATCGCCATCCGCAGTTCTTTGATTGGAATTAACACGTTCTTCGCCACTAATAATTCATGCCGGCGAGTGTAGAGCAGCTCGAGAATCTTCGTCTCATTTCGTTTTCGAACACCCCAAATCAACGTTTTCAGCGCCAATTCAAACTTATCGATCTCCACGAGCAATCCATTGACAATTTCCCCGAGGAAAAATAAAAAGCCGTCCACGGCGTTTTCCGCACTGCCCAGCTGCTGTTGTATTTCTTCCTGCTCATCCCCCGGCAATTCCAGACCGACCGTTACCAGCAGGTCCTTTTTCAAATAAAAATGAAAGATTTTAAAGTCCCATTCCTCACTAAAATTTTGTTGATAAATCAGCGATCCTTTCAATACCTTTTCTCCGTTTTCAAGACTGCCGACCTTAACATAGTTGGTTTGATTTTTACGGGCATGTTCAAGCCAGGCATCCGAGGCAGGATCTTGAGGAAGCGGCGGATTGATATTCTCCAGCTCCATTTGGTGCAGCGACACCCATTTCCAATTCTGTTTGCCAAAGTAAGTCTCCAAACTACTCGCTCCCTTCTCAAAAACTCCTATTTTCTTTTTCTCCCCAAAAATTAGCCGCCCCAAACACGTTTCATGTGAGGGAGCTTGGGGTATGCATATAGAAAATCGATAAGGAGGCTTTTAATATGAAACGAGTTGTAGGTATAGGATCGATAGTGGCAGTAGGAGTAGGAGCTGGAGCCTCAGCGGCTGCGATGTGGCTATCAAATAAACCGAACCGCCTCAAAGCGGAAAGCTTTCTAAGAGACATGAAGCGAAAAGTGATGCCGACAGTCTTTGAAAAAGCGGAACAACTCCCAATCCATAAAGGCGGCCACCCCCACCCGCACGACATCGAAGACAACAAAATGGTAGACGAAGGCGCCACCTACGCCGTCCAATTCTACAACGAAAAAATGCAGTGATGCATGGGGACGGTTCTTTTTCTTTTGCCTCATTTTTAGAGTGATGCATGGGGACGGTTCTCCTGCCTCATTTTTGGGGAAGAAACAGCGAAATCGTTCACAAGTACCATCGAACTTTCATTAGTAGACCATTAAAACCAAATTCGAGGCTTATTAAAAAATGAGACAAGGGAAGCGCCCCTTGTCTCATTCTTCTGTCTTAACTGGAGGTGACCATGATAGCTGTTTTTCTATTCATTTATTTCGTAATCATTCTAACCGTGATTGAAATTTTTGTGATTTTGTTTCGTTTGACAGGGTTAAAGGTGGAGATATCGAGGTTTCAGGTGATTTCGATGATGACGGGGACAGGGTTCACGACTAAAGAATCGGAGTTAATCTCAGGGCATCCGATTCGCCGCAAGCTCGCCACCTTTCTCATCCTGTTTGGCGCCTTTTCCCTGGCCGTGATTATCTCTTCCATCAGCGAATTCCTTTCCAACGGACTGAGAACAAAGGAGATTCTTCTTAGTGCTGCGTCAGTCCTAATTGTTTTTGGCATCCTAAGGCAACGCCACGTTCAAAAGCACTTATCCAATCTTTTTAATCGAAAAATGAAACAAAACATCGAGCTCGCCGATCTGCCGATAAGGGAAGTATTTTTAAAAAACCATCAAGACACGATGCTTTTTCTTACCATTTACCAAGATTCCCAGCTTGCTAACTGTACCATCCGGCAGGTCCTTCCTAACATCGATGCCCTCGACCTTGAAGTCATGTTCATCAAGCGCGGTGATACTGTCATTCGAAAGAAGGTCTATGATAGTCCGCTCCATGAAGCCGATCAAATTCTGCTATACGGCAATAAGCAGGTGATGTTCGAAACATTCCAGCATGATATGGAGATTATGGAGAAACATTAGAGTTTACTGAACCTTAGACATTGTGTGCCCCGCTACTCCAAAAAGGCAACCATCGTAGGCAACCCGGATTAAAGACAATTTAGCTCAAATCCGGGCTGTTTTGTCTTTTAGAAGTGCTATCAAAGATATTTCTCCCTCAATTTCACACCATTTTGTCTTTTAAAGGCCTTATTAAAGACATTTTCACCCCAATTCCACTTCATTTTGTTTTTTAGAAGCCCTCTTGCATTAAAAAGTGAGGCATGAGAACCGTCCCCATGCCTCACTTTTGGACATCCAGATACATTATGTGGGATCCGTTTGCTTCATTAATTTTGAAGAGCCAGCCTTGGGTTTCGAGGGTGGCGCCGGTTCCGAGTTGGGGTGCGTTGTGTTGGGTGAGGAACCAGCCGCCGATGGTGTGGACGTCTTCGGCTGCTAAACTTGTGTCGAGGAGGTGATTGACCACGTCAATTGGAACTTTGGCATCAATTATATAGTGGTTTTCCGCTACCCGCCGAATGTCCGCGACTTCATCGGCATCAAACTCATCCCGCACCTCACCGACAATTTCCTCAATGATATCCTCAACCGTCACCAGCCCCGAGGTGCCGCCATATTCATCGTGCAAAATCGCCATATGAATTCGTTCCATCTGCATTTTGACCAGCAAATCATGAATCGGGATCGTCTCTATCACCGTAATCACCGGCTGGATGTACGATTTAATTTTCCAATTTTCATAGAGACCTTTATTCATCAATCTCGCTGTTAAAAACCTTTTTACGTTCAGCACCCCGATTATATGGTCCTTATCGCCTTCGACAACGGGATAGCGGGTATACCCCTCCTCCTTCAACTTTTGGAGCACCTCCTGAACGGGCTCATCGACCGAGATGCAGCTCATATCCAGCCGCGGCACCATAATTTCCTTGGCGGTCCGCTCATCAAATTCAAAAATATTGCTGACATATTGATATTCATTCTGATTAATCTCGCCCTGCTCCAAGCTTTCCGCTAGCAGCAGGCGCAACTCTTCCTCCGAGTGGGCCAGTTCCTGCTCCGTTGCAGGCTTGAAACCGAACAGGCCGACCAGTGCACGTGCCGAGCTGTTCAATGCCCAAATAAATGGATGCATGAGTTTGTTGAACCAGATCATCGGCCGGGCAAACAGCAGCGCAATCGCCTCCGCCTTTTGGATCGCCACGGTCTTTGGCGCCAGTTCCCCGACCACAACATGCAGAAAGGTAACCAAAACGAAGGCTAGCACAAAGGCTAGAAAATGAGAAACAGATTCATTTAAATGCAAGACGCTGAACAATGGATGCAGCAATTTTTCAACGGTCGGCTCCCCTAACCACCCGAGTCCTAGCGCCGTAACGGTAATGCCGAGCTGACAGGCCGAGAGGAATTCATCGAGCTTGCTGACGACCTGCTTTGCCGGCAACGCCCCCTTCTTCCCGGCGAGCACTAATTCATCAAGCCGCGACGGCCGTACCTTGACAATCGCAAACTCCACCGCCACAAAAAATCCCGTCAGGATAATCAAAACCGCGATTGTCACTAATTTAAAGATCAGCATTGACGTCTTCCCTCCTTTTTTAAAAAATAACAATCCGAAATCGGCTTATCGATTCCGGATTGTGATCTTCCATTATTGGTTGTTTCCTCCTTGGTCCAGTTTGTTATCAAGCTTGCGTAAATATTTCGCCGCAAATTCTTTGCCGCCGAGACCAAATGACAGGCCGAACGCCAGGGCCAAACCGCCTAAGAGGAGAATAAACGCTGCATTGACAATCGAATGGGCCACGCCAAGCTGATCGAGCGTCATAAAAATACTAACTGCAAAAATGGCATACTTAGCAACCACCGCTAGCGTACGGGCATAGCTTTTCTTAACCACATTTTTGACAATGCGCTCAGCCAGGTTCCCGACATACAGGCCAACCCCCAGAATCACCAGAGCGGCGAACAGCATAGGCAGGTAAGCCAGCACCGCCGACGCAAGGGTTACTAAGAAGTCCAAGCCAACCAATTGCAATGCTTCCACGGTAAATAACAAGACAATGACAATTTTCACTACCATACCGACAAGCTGGGAAAGGCTGTACTTCGCTGACTCAGGACCAGCACCACCACCGATACCCAGCTGGTGCAGCAAACCATCAAACCGCAGACGCCACAGCATTTGCGCAACCAGTTTTTCAACCCACTTGCCAAGCCAGATTCCCGCCAATATCAAGACGACTGCTACCGCGATATTTGGAATCAATGCCACCACTTTTTGCAGCATTGCAATCGCCGGTGCAGATACCCCTTGCAGGTCCAATTTTTCCAGAGCAGTAATAATCGTAGGAATTAAAATTAAGATAAACGCAATATTTCCGACGATCCCAGCCAGGTCTAGGCTCCCCTTCAGGCCAACCCGTTCGCCAAGCTTTTCACTGCCAATGCTCTTTAAAAAATTCGTTAAAATATCACGGACCAATTTCGCCAGCAGCCAGCCAATGAACATAATCAACGCGGCCGCAAACAGCTTCGGAATAAACGATAAGAAGCTTGTCAGAATTCCGGCAACCGGCTCTGATACGCCTTCGATTTGCAAGGCGCCAAGCACACCCGGAAGGAACAGCAGCAGGACGAAATAGAATAGCGCTTTGGAGATCTTCGCCACTTTTTCACGGCCATCGATTTCCGACTTCGCCATCTTCCATTGAGTCAACCTGTCTGGCAAATGAAGCGCCGCCGCCCCTTTTTCAAAGGCTTTACGCAGGACAGTCGCGACAATCCAAGCAAACAATAGAATTAATGCAGCTTTTAATACATTAGGTATCGCGCCGGTAATTGAAGACAGCATATGCACCAGTGGCGAAGCAATAAAGCTCAAGTTCAACATATTAAAGAAGATAATTAACACAAACACCAGTGATAGGTAGTAAACAATTTTTCCAATGATTTTTTCTGAAGAATACTTTCGGCTTCCGTAGCCAGAAAAAAGCTTGTCATCGAAGCTAGTTTTTTTGAGGGCCCTTTCCGTTACTTTCCCTATTTTTTTGGCCACCAGCCAGCCTACTATTAATAGAAGTAGTGCGAGGATTAAGATCGGCAGCCGATCCGTGTATATGTACCACTCGGCCAACATGTCCTTTACGTTCATATTCATCTCTCCTTTTTGTTTGTCGTGCTCTGATACGTATTTAACCCCGTTTGGAAAAATTGAAACCTCTTTTTCTAGCAGAAAAGTTTTTTCAAAAAAATGTTTCATCCTTTTTTTCGCTGGGAATATAGATGGTGCACGGCAAACGAACCGGGAGGCGTCAAGCTGATTTGGTTCGTTAAAAATTTTTGGGAGGGAATAGAATGATGTTGAATCGCAAGAATTTAGCTGTTGCCGGAATGGCTGCGTTATTGACATTTGGCGGGTTGGCCGGCTGCGGTGATGGCGTCGACCAGGATAATGGCCTTAGCGATGGCGAGCAAAAGGATCAGATTGATAACGATACAAAGGCCGACGCCAAAGGCACCATGAAAGAGGCAAAAGATAATATTAAGGAAGCAATGAAAGATGTCGAGCAGGAAATGAAGGAAAAAAGCAAAGAACAAAATTAAAATTTTTCTAAAAAGGTTTCACGGTAAACCGATTAGGGAAAGCAACAAATTAAAGGAGGTAAAAACAATGAATAAAGAAAAGGTAAAAGGCAGTGTTGATCAGGTAAAAGGTGAACTAAAAGAACAATGGGGCCGTTTAACGGATGACGAGTCCAAGGTCGTAGAAGGAAAGGTCGACAAGGCGAAAGGAAAGGTAAAGGAAGGATACGGAGAAGTCAAGGACAAGCTGTCGGACTAGTGTAAGCATGGCATCTAGTAATCTATTAAAAATAGAGGAGGAAATGAAATGGACAAGCATATGAAGAATGTGGTTGGTGTATATGACACGGAACAGGAAGCGATTAATGCGATTGATCGACTATTAGATCAAGGATACCACAAGAATGAAATCTCTATGATTGGAAAAAACGTTGAACAGGTTTCCGTGGACACAGGTACTGCGATAGAAGAAACCGCGGCGACCGGAGCAGCTGTCGGCGGTGTCCTTGGTGGAATACCAGGATTACTGGCAGGGGCGGGCGCGCTGGCTATACCGGGGATTGGCCCGCTTGTCGCGGCCGGACCGATTGCGGCCGGGCTGATGGGAGCCATTACCGGAGCTGGTATTGGCGGCTTGACCGGAGCGTTTGTCGGAATGGGCATTCCCCACGAAGAGGCGGAGTCCTATGAAAAGTCAGTTAAAGAAGGAAAAATTTTAGTATTGGTTGAAAAGCGCTGTGATAATCGAAATGACCGGAACTATTTACATGAGGATACCGAGCTTGATCACCCGCCATTAGTGGGAGTAGATGGGCGGAATCGGAATCTTAAGGAAGATGGATTTATTAAGGAGGGGCCGCCGTTTCAGGGTTCAAGCTATAAATCTAATGAATTTGGCTCGAACATGGAGGAAGAGTCGTCACTTAAAGATGACCGCACCTTAAAGAAAGCAAACAATAGCTCAATGGCCCAGGATTATTCTGAAATAAAGAAGCTTGGCCGTGAAATGGAACAACAACCTACAGAGGAAAAGCTCCGAGACGAACATCTTAAACCAGACCCGCTGCAATCAACTAAAAAAGCTTAAGATTCATTCACCCACTTACATCTACCATCCTAAAAAAGAGGCTTAGGCCTCTTTTTTGTGTGCATGAAGGAAGCATGGGGACGGTTCTCGTGCATCATTTTGCTGTTGATGAGACATGAGAACCCTCCCCGTGTCCCCTTCACATGCCCATCTCCCCCATGCATAAGGAACCACTTAATGGAAAATAGTAAATATGCGTGAATTAATTTCCAAATGGGTTTTTCCTTTTAAGGGTGATTGGATGAAAGTTGAAAAAATCAGCGGACTCCAGCTTTTTTATTTAATGACTGGGTTTGTATTAGGAACTGCGATGATTTTAGGGCTTGGCCATGAAGCAAAACAAGATTCGTGGATTTTTATTCTGATTGGTATGTCTTCCAGCCTGATTTTAATGGCCGTCTATACTCAATTGGCTTCCTATTATCCGGGTGATTCGCTGGCCCAGATACTTCCTAAACTGCTCGGGAAGTTTCTTTCCTATCCAATCATCCTGTTGTATATTTTCCATTTTACCTATTCGGCTGCCAGAGGGAGCAGGGAATTGGGGGAATTGATTGACTCGACCATATTAAGTGAAACCCCGTTGGTTGTGATCATCGGAAGCTTTATGGCACTGATGGTGTATTGTCTGCGGGGCGGAGTGGAAACGTTTGGCCGCATGGCCGAAATCGTCTTTCCAATTTACATATTTTCTCTCATTCTGATTTGGATTCTTTTGTTTAGTGTCGACCAATTTAGTTTAAAAAACCTCACTCCCATACTTGGAAATGGTGTAACACCAGTTTTAAAAAAAGCAGTCCCTACCGCAATCAACTTTCCATTCGGCGAAACCATTGTCGTCCTGTTGTTTTTCCCGTTTTTGACCCACAAGGGGCAGGTTCGAAAGATTGGCATGTCCTTCCTTCTTGTAGGAGGCGTCCTGTTAACGATCAATTCCATCATGCTGATTGCGATATTGGGACCGGAAATTTACAACTTCGACCTTTTTTCACTGCTCTCTGCGACGCAGATGGTTTCCGTCGCCGATTTCCTCGAGCGATTTGATGCTCTTGTTATTTTAATGATGGTATCTGGCGTATTTTTTAAGGTTGGTGGTTTCATTTTAGCGGCAGCTATTGCCACCTCTCATTTATTCAAATTAAAACAAACCCGTTCTGTCGTGCTGGGACTTGGTACCATCATTGTCCCTTTATCGTCGATAACCGCGTTAAGTTATGTTGAACATTTAGAATTTGGATTTAAGTTTTATGTCCCATATGTCCATACCGTTTTGCAAATTATTTTGCCGATTCTGTTTCTATGTATTGCCTTCATTCGTAAAAAACTAGGGTCTAAATAGGTGGTGCCGCCTTTGAGATTTTTCAAGCGACAAAAAAAATTACCAGCTCTTCTTCAGGAGCAAAGTGAAAATAATCCATTATCAGGAAATCTCGAGGAAGACCTTCATCGGTTTAAACAGCTTTTTGAAGGGGCTGCTGATTTTAGTTATCGAGAGCTGCAAATAGGTTCTAACTATTCAGCCGTTGTTTTATACCTGAATGGATTGGTTGATATGGAAAGAATGGAACTGAATGTCATCCAGCCTTTGATAAGCCGAAACGAGGAACTGCTCCAGCATCCTAAGCCGGCCCTTGACCAATTTAAGGGCGTTCTGAATGCATCTCAAGTGGTTCAGGAAGAAACGTTCCAAACAATCGTGGACCAACTTTTGACAGGCGGGACCATTGTCTTAATTAATACGTTTAAAAAAGTGCTTGTTATCAGCGAACAGAAATGGGAGCAGCGCTCCATTGATGAACCTGTTTCTGAAGCGGTTGTGTTGGGCCCGCGCGAAGGGTTTACGGAAAATATCCGTACGAATACCAGTATGATTCGTAGACGTTTAAAAACAACGAAACTGAAATTGGAATATTTGAAGTTAGGAAATCTCTCGCAAACGAATGTGGTCATTACCTATCTAGAAGGTATTGCAGAGGCATCGATTGTGGAGGAGGTTCGCAGCCGATTAAACAGGATTGAGATTGATGCGATTGAGGACAGCAGCTATATTGTTGAGTTTATTGAGGATGAGCCGTTCTCCGTGTTCCCCCAGATATTACAAACAGAACGGCCCGACCGGCTGGCTGGCAACCTGCTTGAGGGGAGAATCGGCATCATCGTGGACAACAGCCCGTTTGCCCTGATTGTTCCAGTCACTTTTTTTCAAATGATGAACTCTCCAGAAGACTATTATGGAAGGTTTATTATGACAACGTTTATTCGCTTATTACGGTACTTATTTTTATTAATTGCCTTATTATTTCCCTCTATTTATATTGCGGTGACTACGTTCCACCAGGAATTGCTGCCTACTAATCTTTTGTTCAGTGTCGCAGCCTCAAGGGATAAGGTACCCTTTCCTGCAGTTATCGAAGCGTTATTGATGGAAATCACCTTCGAGGCGCTGCGTGAGGCCGGGCTCCGCTTGCCAAGACCGATCGGGTCGACTGTCAGTATTGTTGGTGCGTTGGTGATTGGCCAGGCTGCTGTTGAAGCGGGAATTGTTTCCGCTCCGTTAGTCATTGTGGTCGCAACGACAGGGATTGCCTCATTCATGTTTCCGAGTTATCCATTGACAGGGGCCATCCGGCTTCTTCGCTTCTTTTTGATTTTTATGGCTGGGACGCTTGGTTTTTATGGTATTCTTCTCGGCGTTTTCTTTATCTTGGCTCACCTTGTACAGCTTCGATCGTTCGGTGTTCCCTATCTTGCACCGCTCGCTCCGTTTCATTTTAACAATATGAAGGATATCATCATTCGCGTCCCTTGGTGGAAAATGAATGAACGGCCTCATGAAACAGGTAAAAGTAATTTGAAGAAGATGAATTATAAACCTAGTAAATACTAGTTTGTTTTTTTAAAAAAGGGCAGGGATATGAATGAACGTGATGAGACTGTTTTTCCTATTAGTCATAACCATGTTTCTGACAGGCTGCTGGAACCGTATTGAGATTAATGATATTGCCATCGTGACAGCAATTGGATTAGACCTTGTGGAAGACGATAAGGTCCATCTCTCCCTTCAAGTAGCCATTCCATCAAAGCTGGGTTCGACATCAGGAAGCGGCGGAGAAAGCGGCAAAGGTTCATTGGTTATTTCCGATACCGGTGTCACGATTTCTGAAGCATTCCGAAATATTCAAGGCAAGCTTCCAAGACGGATTTTCTTTTCCCAAAGCCGGGTTCTGTTAATTGGCGAGGATTATGCCAAAAAGGGCGTCTCACCGGTTATCAATTTCCATACAAGGTACAATAAAACGCGGATCAACAGTTTTATTATGTTTACAAAAGGCGAAGCATCTAAAGTCATCAATAGCATGCCAAAGTTTGAGAATATTTCCGCCGAAGAAATAAAAGAACTTAACAAGCTGAACATTGGGCTGAAAGTTTATATACGAGATTTTCTCAATATGCTTCTTACAGATGGCTTGGAGCCATACGCACCACTGTTTACATTAGAAGCATTGGAAGTAAAACCGAATAATAAATCAGAGCACGTCCAAAGCATCAAGGGAACGGCCGTGTTTAAAGGGGACAAGCTAATCGGCTGGATGGATCAATTGGAAACCCGGGGTCTTTTATGGATCAAGAATGAAATAGAATCAGGGATTGTTTCCATTAAAATACCGAAGGAGCAAGGCGGAGGAAATATCAGTATGGAAATCCTCAAAACAGATACAAAGTTGGAACCGAAACTAAAAAGTGGTCATTTACAAATGAACCTAACTGTCTCCACTAGATTGAATTTAATAGAAAATGATTCACAGTTAAATTTATTTGATACAAAAGTAATCAAGGATTTGCAAAACAAAGTGGATAAAGAAATTGACGGACGTATTCAAATGACGGTTGATAAGGTCCAAAAGGAGTATCAGTCGGACATTTTAGGATTCGGGCAAGCGGTCTACAGGAAATACCCGAAACAATGGAAAACCAGCTATCAAAAGAACTGGGATCAAGAATTTCCTAGATTGGCGGTCACCATCCACACGAATTCTATTATAAAAAGAACCGGTGTAACTAAATAATTCCAAAAGGGGACATGACCATGCTACGGACCCTTATCATCGCCCTCGTTTTTGTCGTCATATTCATTTGGGAAACATCAGGGTTATTGAGAAAAAAGGAAATAAAAGAACTCATTATCTTTTCTTTTTTAACTTTGATCGGATTAGTATTATGTATCATTGGTGTAATACGGGATTTAATTTGATTTGGATTGTGGTGATGGTGAAAAATTGATTGTTTTACTTCAGATTAGTTACTTCTAAGATTACCTTTTTCCATTTACTCGTCACTTTACCGAGTTTACTCGCCTAATATTGACTTTTACTCGCCAACTTTTACGATTTACTCGCCCAAATCTAGATTTTACTCGCCACCCCCCTTTCTAAACATAAAAAAAGCCAGGCGATCCGCCTGGCTTAGGTAATTTTAACTAAAGAAATCCTGAACAATATCCAGGTTATTATGCATAAAATCGAGCGCGATGTTTGGCATGATACCGAACAACACCGAACCAACCACTGCAACAATCAACACAACCACAATTCCGAACGGCATGTTGAATTTGCTGCCCTTGCCCTCACCCTCGCCTTCAGATGCGGCCGGAGCCGGACGGAAGAAGATTTGTGTCATCACGCCGAAATAATAGAAATACGATACCACCGTCGTGGCAATCATCACCGAAGCCAACACGTAATGCGGCTGACCGGCAAAGGCACCCACAAAAATGTTTAATTTACCGATAAAGCCTGCTGTTCCTGGGAAGCCTGCCAAGGAAATCAACAGGATTCCCATTGTCACAGCCAGCCACGGTGAGCGGCGGTACAAGCCGGCAAAGTCCGTAATCTTCGTGGAACCCGTTTTTTCTGACACCACCTGAATCACTGCGAACGCACCCATGTTCATGAACAAGTACGCCAGCAAATAGAACCAGATGGAGTAGAACATATTCGATGTTAACGTTGTTACAGCCACTAATAAATAACCAGCGTGCGCGATACTTGAATACGCGAACATCCGCTTAATATCGGACTGCCGCAATGCCACAACGTTACCAATAATCATCGTAGCCGCTGCAATCACAGCAAGGTAATTTTGCATATCTAACAAAATTGGAATCGAACCCGGACCGTTTGTGGCCGCAGAACCAAATACCGTTAACAAAATCCGCACGACAATCACAAAACCGGCTGTTTTCGAAACAACGCTCAAGAACGATGTAACCGGCGTTGGCGCACCTTGGTACACGTCTGGTGCCCACATGTGGTATGGAGCAGCCGCCAATTTAAAAGATAAACCAACCAAAATCATCAAGAACGATAAGCCAAGCAAGTACGCCTGCTGCCCGTCCATTAGCATCGACAGCTGGCCCGCGATTTCCAGTAAGTTCGTCGAACCAGTTAAGCCGTACACATAGCTCATCCCGAACAACGCAATTGCGGACGAAATACCGCCGTTGATGACGTATTTCATCGCGGACTCGTTGGAGCTTAACCGGTCCTTCTGAATCCCCGCCAAAATATAAGACGGAATCGATAACAGCTCAAGGCCGATATAAAGCGTGATTAAATCGCCGCTTGAGGTCATCACCATGGCGCCTAATAACGCTGATAATAATAGGTAATAAAACTCGCCCGTATATCTTTCCAAGCCATCGGTCGCTTTGTAGCTAGTCGCCAAGAACAATACCAGCGCCCCGCCGCCTAGAATCAGCAGCTTAAATGCGATCGCAAAGCTGTCGAGGCGGAACGTGTCATGCAGAATCGACTCGACGTGACCGCCAGCCATTCCGAAGACCGAAACCATCGCCGCAAGGATGGCCGCAATGCCAATCCAGCCGAGGATTTTTCGGTCCATATGTTTTGGCATAAACAGATCCATAATCACCAAGATTGCAATCACAGCAAGGATGATGAATTCCGGTGTCATGATGCTCCAGTTTAACGATTGAAATTGCTCAAAACTCATCCTTCATCACCCTCCTAACCCAAGCATGATAGTCTCAAGTGTAGCTTGAAGCGGTGAGCTTAGGACACTTGGGTAAACACCAATTAACACGATTAATGCTAGTAAAACTACAACCGGCACGAACTCTACGCCCTTCAAATCGACCACACCGGTGAACTCGCGGTGCGCCTTGCCAAACGTCATGCCAAGTACAGCACGAAGCAGGTACGCTGCGGTCATGATGATGCCGATCGTTCCGACTGCGGCCACCCATGGAAGTTCCTTAAACAAGCCAAGGAAGGCCATGAATTCGCTGACGAATCCGGACATGCCTGGCAAGCCGAGCGACGCCATTGCACCAGCCAATAAGAAACCGGCTGCAAGTGGCATGCCTTTCGCCACACCGCCAAGGTTTTCGATGAGCGACGTATCGGTCCGCTCGTATAAAACTCCTACTAAGAAGAACAATAAAGCTGAAATCAAACCATGCGATACCACTTGGAAAATCGCACCTTGGACGCCGGCCTCATTCATGGCCGCCAGTCCGATAAGCACAATGCCCATGTGGGAAATCGACGAATAAGCCAAGACCATTTTAAAGTCAGATTGAATAAACGCCAGGAACGCTCCATAAAGCAGGTTGATCACGCCAAGAATAGCAATCAAAGTCGCAAGCGTTTCGAATTGCTTTGGAAAAATTCCCATTCCAAAGCGGATTAAACCGTACGCACCGATTTTTAGTAGAATCCCAGAGTGAATCATAACTACGGATGGCGGTGCCTGCACGTGGACTTTCAGCATCCAGCTGTGCAGTGGGAAAATCGGTAATTTTACACCGAACGCAATTAATAAGGAAATCAATAAACCTAATTTCAAGTCATCTGACAGCGGCGCACTTGGGTCCGCCATAATTTTTGTTAACAGGTCGATGTTGGTCGTGCCTGTTTTGGCAAAAAGAATCATGATCACGATTAACAGAACCGCTGAACCTAATCCGTTATAGATTAAGAAGCTGTAAGCTGCTTTTTCTTTTTCAAAATAACCCCATTTTCCAATCAAGAAGAAAGTTGGGATAAGCGTAATCTCGAAAAAGATGAAAAACAGGATTAAGTTTTCCGCTGTGAATACGCCGAGCATGCCGACTTCTAAAAGAAGGAACAGCATGAAGTAGCCTTTCCATTCTTTTTTCACAAACCGTGCTGCAATGGCCGCAAGTGTTGCGACAACGGCAGTTAACACGACGAGCAGCAGTTGGAAGCCGCTTAAACCAAGCTCATAATACACTGAAAAAATTGGCGCATCGCCGCTCATACCGCGGAATTGAATCCATTCATGTCCAAATGTGAAGTCCGATAATTTTTTTCCGGCAAGATAATGAGCGTACGCAGCAAGCGCTAAAGCTAGTGCTGGCAGTGTTGCCAGGAAGCCGACGAATTTGATCGCTTTTTCCTGCGATTTTGGCATAAAAGCTAACACGACAATACCTAGTAAAGGGGAGAATACTAGTGTTGTCAGAACCCAAGATAAATTCATTTCAAGTACCCCCCTGTTAATGCAAAGATGACCGCTAATACTGCGAGTCCGATAAAGGCCACTGCCCCGTAGGTTTGCACCTGTCCATTCTGCATTTTCGAACCTGTTCTGCCAAGCCCTTGCACGAACCCGGCCACGCCTTTGACGATGCCTTCCACTAAGAACACGTCAATGAAGCGCAGGAAGTAGCTGAAGCCTTTGACAAAATTAACGACGATTAATTGATAGAATTCGTCCACGTAATATTTGTTCAGTAAAATCGTATGCAATGTGCCGCCTGCGCCGCTGAGCCAGTCGCGGGCTACACTCCGCTTGCTGTACATTAACCATGCCAAGAAGATTCCTAGTAAGGAAACGACGGTGGCCGCAATCATGATCCAGGCTGGACCTTCGATATGGCTATGTCCGAGTGCTTCGTTGCCGTCAACAAGCCAGTCGCCAAGGAACGAACCGAACCATGGTGTGTTCACGTAACCGCCGATGATAGCCAATACGCCAAGGACAAGCATTGGCAGGGTCATTACGGATGGTGACTCGTGAACATGTTTTTGTTCGCCGCGCGCTTCGCCAGTGAACACCAGGAAGAACAGGCGGAACATATAGAATGCGGTAAAGAACGCCGCGATTAACGCTAATAGGAATAGCACCGGATGGCCGCCTTCCCATGCTGCGACTAGAATTTCATCTTTACTGAAGAAACCGGATAGTCCCGGCACCCCGCTGATGGCGAGAGTTCCGATTAAAAATAACGGACCGGTAAATTTTAACTTTTTCCAAAGGCCGCCCATTTCCTCGATGTTCTGAGTGTGAACAGCGTGGATCACGGAACCGGCTGCCAAGAATAGCAATGCTTTGAAAAATGCGTGTGTCATCAGGTGGAACACACCGGCCACATAACCGGCAGAACCAAGCGCCAGCATCATGTAACCAAGCTGTGAAACCGTCGAGTACGCAAGAACGCGTTTAATATCCGTTTGCACCAAGCCGATGCTGGCTGCGAAAATGGCCGTAAACGCACCGATAGTTGCTACAGTCAACAGCGCTGTTTGGCTCGCTTCGAAAAGCGGGAAAAGCGCAGCAACCAAGTACACACCGGCGGCAACCATTGTTGCGGCGTGGATTAACGCCGAAACTGGTGTTGGACCTTCCATTGCGTCCGGAAGCCAGGTATGAAGCGGGAACTGACCAGATTTACCAACCGCTCCGATAAAGATTAAGATGGCTGTCAAGGTAATCATCGTCTGTGATACAGCGCCGCCTTCCACTGCCTGGAAAATTTCGCTGTATTCAAAGCTTTTTGTTTGCCAGAAAAGAAGAATCATCCCGATAAACAGACCAACGTCCCCGATCCGCGTCATGATGAAGGCTTTCTTAGCCGCTGCCTTCGCTTCTTCTTTGTAAAAATAAAAACCGATTAATAGGAACGAACCGACACCGACAAGTTCCCAGAAGATATAAGTTTGGAGCAGGTTCGGCGAAATGACGAGACCGAGCATCGCAAACGTAAAAAGTCCTAAGTATGCATAGAACACTGGAAAGCGCTCATCCCCATGCATGTACCCTTTGGAGTAGGTATGTACAAGAAAGCTGACAAGCGATACGATAAACAGCATTAATGCATTTAATTGATTCACTTCAAAGCCCGCTGTTAGATGCAGATCTCCTATCGTGAGCCAGTCAAACTTGTTGATATAGGTTGGCTCTGAAAAGCGCTCGAATAACACGAGAATTGAGAAAACAAGCGATGCAAGCGTAAGCAGAATCCCCACATACGCACTCGCCTCCCTCAGCCGCTTACCGATGAGAAGAAGGATCAAAAACGATAATAGCGGGAAAAGCGGTATAAGCCATGCATTTTCCATCATTATCATCCTTTGTCTGGGTGGTTGAATGCCCCACCCGGAATTAGTCGAAATTGGCGTCGTCTCCACCTTGGGCGGACAAATGTCCACGCCTGGTGCCTGACACCCTTAGTGTGCTGTGCACTATTGTTACAGTGGCAATGCCCGCCTGACCGGGCCCATCTGCCACCTTTTAGTGTTTCATTTGGTCCATTTCGTCAATATTGACCGTTTTCCTGTTACGGTAAAGCGACATTAGGATAGCCAGACCTACAGCTGCTTCGGCAGCAGCGACGGCCATAGCGAACAACGCGAAAACCTGTCCGGTGATGGACGGGCTCAAGCCGTATTTGCTGAAGGTGACGAGATTGATGTTCACAGCATTCAGCATCAATTCAATGGAAATCAACACAATCACGGTATTTCTTTTTGTAAGCGCACCGTACAAGCCGATGCAAAATAAAATGAGTGCTAGTGCCAGGAACGCTGAAGCGGGGACTGAACTCATTTGCTATCCCCCTCCTTATCCTCTCGTTTTGCTAAAATAATCGCGCCGATCAGAGATGCTAATAGTAAAACAGATACAAATTCAAATGGAATAATATATTTGCTGTATAATGCTTTACCAACTTCCAGCGTGTTGTTTTCATGCAGGGTTGAAGGAACCTGCTCGATTGGGAAATTGTAAATGCCGACGTAAACGGCAAAGGCAAAGCCCACAACACCTAGGAATAACAAGATTTTTCTCCACTTGCTGCCATGAGAGCCACTATCACCCTCATCATCGTACGGCTTCGTTAACATGATCCCGAACAGCATGATGATCGTAATCGCACCGGAATAGATCAGTATCTGCACCGCTGCCACGAATTCGGCATTGAGCAGAATGTAGATTCCGGCAATGGCCACGAATGTGAAGATTAAGGCCACGACCATGTGTACGACTTTGTTCAGGTTCAGTAAAAGCACGCCGCCGATAATCGCCACAAGCGCAAGGGCCATAAATGCGAAAAACTCGCCTGTTAATGTCATGCTTTATTCACCTGCCGTACGTTTTCGTCGTTCTCATCCAAATATTCAAGGTTCTTAAATAACATGTCCCGGCTATATTCTGCCAGCTCAAAGTTATTGGTCATAACGATCGCCTCTGTCGGGCAGACCTCTGTACAAAGGTCGCACAAGATACAGATTTCAAAGTTAATATCATATGTGTCGATGATTTTCCCTTTTTTCGTTGGGTCCGGATGCTTCTTACCCGTTAACTGAATGCAATCCGTCGGGCAAATATTTGCACACTGGTTACAGACGATACATTTTTCAGGATAAAACTTCTGAATCCCGCGGAACCGGTCCGGAAGCGGCAGCGGCTCATTCGGATAATCATAAGTAACCTTCTCACGAGACAACTGCTTCAGGGTATACTTCAAGCCTTTAGCTAATCCAAGCACGTTTTTCACCCCTTTTAAAAATTTTCACTTCTATTAATATGTGGTGCCTATAAGCGGTGCCTGACACCCATTTATTTTTTTAAAAAAACAACGATTTGATGATGGCCGTCAACATAATGTTTGCTAATGCCACTGGCATTAAGACTTTCCAAGCGAATTCCATAAGTTTATCGGCGCGCATCCGTGGGAATGTGCTTCGGAACCACAGATAGAGGAACAAAATTGCGCAGAACTTCAACGCGAACCAAACGGCTCCCGGGATAAAGTCAAGGAATCCGAATGGGGCCATCCAGCCGCCAAAGAATAATACGGTAATTAAGGCCGTCATTGCGAACAAATACACATATTCTGCAAGCATGAAGAATGCCCAGCGGAAACCGGTGTACTCGGTATGATAACCGGCAACAAGCTCGGACTCTGATTCCGGAAGGTCAAACGGTGTCCGGGACAGTTCCGCAGTCGATGCGATTAAAAACACGATAAACCCGATTGGCTGCAGTAAAATGAACCAGCCGTGCTTTTGGGCATGAACGATATCATTTAGGTTCAAGCTGCCCGATAATAAAATAACACCAAGAACGGACATAACAAGCGGAATTTCATATGAAATCATCTGCGCTGTTGCCCGCGCTCCCCCAAGCAGGGAGTATTTGTTGTTGGAAGCCCAGCCCCCAAGCAGAATTCCGAAAACCGTCAAACCGGATACGGCCACATAGTAGAGCAGCCCGACGCCAAGGTCAGCGAACTGAAAACGGTCTGTAAACGGAATCGTTGCCAGCACCATGAACGATGGTGCGAAGGCGATGACTGGTGCCAAAATAAACATTGGACGGTCAGCCAGTTTCGGGATGATATCTTCTTTTAATAACAGCTTTAAAACGTCGGCAACGGTTTGCAATAGGCCAAAGCGTCCGCCGAGCTGGTTCGGACCGTGGCGGAGCTGAATGTAACCCATAACCTTCCGTTCCGCCAGGATAGAGTACGTAACAAACCCTAATACAACTAGTAGTAAGACAGCTCCAAAAATAAAGAAGAAGAAAAAGTTAAACCAACCAGGACTTGATTGCAGCAGATCCTGTATCATTAGCCATCCACCTCTCCAAGGACAATGTCAATTGCCCCTAAAATGGCAATCATGTTTGCAATGTTTTCTCCCTTTAATAGCTTCGGAAGAATTTGCAAGTTATAGAAAGATGGTCTTCTAAATTTTAAGCGGTACGGTTCTTTCTTCCCGTCGCTGTAAATATAGCAGCCAATTTCCCCGCGCGGCGATTCAATTCTGACAAAAGCTTCCCCTTTTGGCGCCTTAATGATTTTCGGCACCTTCGCGAGGATTTCGCCTTCCTCAGGGAACTGCTCAGCAGCCTGCTCTAAAATTTTCAACGATTCTTCGATTTCCGCCAGGCGGCACTGGTAACGCGCCCAGGCATCGCCACTTTCCTGAACTGGAACATCAAAGTCGAAGCGGTTGTAGATGGAATACGGCTCGTCTTTGCGCAGATCCCATTTCACGCCGGTACAGCGCAGGTTAACACCGCTCAAGCTGTATTGCAGCGCGTCTTCCTTCGAATACTTGCCAATTCCTTTTACTCGGTTTAAGAAAATCTCATTCCCGGTTACTAGGTCGTGGTAGCCGGCAAGCTGCTCGCGCATATACGGAACAAATTCTTTTACTTTTTGAATCCATCCCTCCGGCGCATCCCACTTGACGCCGCCGACACGCATGTAGTTAAACGTCAATCGTCCGCCTGAAAGCTCGTTCAGCATGTTAATAATCATTTCCCGCTCGCGGAAGGCATAGATGAACGGGGATGTTGCCCCAAGGTCAAGCAGGTATGTACCCCACCAAACCAGGTGACTCGCTACCCGGCCCAATTCCATCGCAATCACGCGCAGGAAATCCGCCCGTTCCGGAATCTCGATGCCCATCATCGTTTCTACTGCGTGACAGAGCACGTAGTTGTTGGTCATCGCCGAAAGGTAGTCCATCCGGTCTGTGTACGGAATAATTTGTGTATATTGCAGGTTCTCAGCCAATTTCTCAGTCCCGCGGTGCAGGTAACCGATGACAGGCTGTGCTTCGGTAATGATTTCCCCGTCCAGTTTAACGACAAGCCGGAATACGCCGTGCGTACTTGGATGCTGAGGACCTACGTTAAGCATCATTTCTTCTGTTTTGATCACTGGTTACACCTCCACATCATACGGCTCATAGTCTTTTCTCAGTGGATAGCCAACCCATTCTTCGCCAAGCATAATCCGGTGCAGGTTTGGATGCCCGGTAAACTTGATGCCAAGTAAGTCGTATGCTTCACACTCAGGCCAGTCAGCGCCCGCCCATACTGGCTGCAAGGATTCGATGATCGGCTCATTCCGGTCAATCTTCACCTTGAAGGCGACGGATTGACGGTTTTTGTATGAGTATAAGTGAACATAAATTTCCATATGTGTTTCAAAGTCAGTTCCGTGCAGCTCTGATAAATAGTCGAAGCCTAACAGCTCATTATATTTTAAAAATTGTGCAAGCTTAAAGTAGGCTTCCCGCTTCACCACAAGGGTAGGAACATCCTTAGATAGTTTATTAATATAAAAATCTTCTAAAACATTGGAACCCATGTTTTCTTCGATTACTTTAACGTATTTATCAAGGTACGGTTGGTTCGGTGATGGTTTTGCTTCGCCTGCTGACTCGGCAGCTCCTGCTCCGGCTGCACCGCCTTTTGCTGCGGCCGCTTTGGCCTTCGCTGCTGCTACTGCGGCTGCTTTCGCTTTGGCGGCGGCAATGGCTTTTGCTTTTTCATCATCACCTGCTGGTGCGTCTTCCGCTCCGCCTTCGCGTTTTGCTTTAGCTGCTGCCGCTGCTTTGGCCTTCGCTGCTGCCGCTGCCTTTGCTTTAGCCGCTGCCGCTGCTTTCGCTTTGGCGTCGTCTCCGGATGCTTCTGCAGCAGGTTCTGCGCCCTCGTCCGCGCCACCCGCTAGCTCCATTGCTTTCCGTTTCGCTGCTGCGGCCGCTTTTGCTTTCGCTACGGCTGCGGCTTTTTTCTTCGCCAGGTCATCGGCGTCCCCGCCTGCTCCAGCGTCTGCTGCTGCCGGTGCTTCTGGTGCTGCAGCAGGTTCTGCGGCCTGGTCTACACCACCCGCTAGCTCCATCGCCTTTCGCTTCGCTGCTGCGGCTGCTTTTGCTTTCGCTACAGCTGCGGCTTTTTTCTTCGCTAGGTCATCTGCGTCTCCCGCTCCTGCGTCCCCGGCTCCTGCTTTAGGTGCCTCCGGTGCTGGTGCTGCGGCCTCTGCTGCTGGCTCTTCATCCGCGATCCCTTCGCGTTTCTTTTTCGCTAACGCTGCTGCTTTCGCTTTCGCAGCGGCTGCTGCTTTCTTCTTTGCTAAATCGTCAGCGTCGCCTGCTCCTGATGCAGCAGGTGCCTTTTCCGGTTCAACAGGCTTCGGCTCAGCTTCTTGCTTTGGAGCAGCTGACTCAGCCGGCTTCTGACCTGGAGCTTCCCCGGCTGCACGGGCTGCTCGTTTCGCTGCCGCTTCGGCCTTTGCCTTTGCCACGGCCTCTCGCTTTAATTGTTCGAGATCTTTTTCCCCGCTCATTTATCAGGTCACCTTCTTCCCAGTCTTCGCTTCATAACGAATTTTTTCCTTTAATTTATTGATTCCATAAATTAAGGCAGCTGGGTTTGGCGGGCAGCCTGGGATATACACGTCAACCGGCACAATCTGGTCAACACCCTTGACGACGGAATACGATTTTATGTACGGTCCGCCAGCGGTTGCACAGGAACCCATCGCGATTACCCATTTTGGCTCTGGCATCTGGTCATACAAACGGCGCAAAATCGGCGCCATCTTTTTCGTAACTGTCCCAGAAACGATCATACAGTCAGACTGACGCGGTGACGGACGGAAAAACGATCCAAACCGGTCCAAGTCGTAGTGAGCCGCACCCACACCCATCATTTCTATCGCACAACAAGCCAGACCAAATGTCACCGGGTACAGCGAACTGCTTCGCGCCCAGGCCTTCACTTGCTCCAGCGAAGTCATAAACACATTCTGTTTTAACTCCTGCATCTCCAAATCGGTAACGCCATCTAGTTTTAGATCCATCGTAGCACCTTCTTTTTCCAAGCATACACTAGGCCTAATAATAGTAAGAATACGAAAATTAACATTTCGATCAATGCGAAAACGCCTAGCTTATCATAGGCAACCGCCCATGGATACAAAAACACCGTTTCCACATCAAAAATAACAAACATTAGGGCAAAAATATAATAGCGGACATTGAACTGTACACGGGAATCGTGAAATGGCTCAACACCGCTCTCATATGTGGTCAACTTTGCTTCGCTAGGTTTGTGCGGACGCAAAAGCTTACCTAAATATAATGCCACCACCGGCAGCAACACCCCGAGACATAGGAACACGAAAACTATCAGATAATTATTCTGATATACATTCAAAAGTTCCATGCCTATCCCCTCCAATGTTGTGAATTTTCATTAATATGATTGTAACCGAATTCATTATAGCATTGTTACAAACCCATGTCGACAAGCCAATCCTTTAATTTGGAAATCTATTCACAAACTCAATTTCCAAATTAAGGATGTTGAAAAACTGCCCCTCAAAAAGGTATTTTGTTACATAATTTTTCGGGTCTTTAGTCCCCCGATTGCCCCACAATACGCCTCCCAATTCGACAACTACCCCTATTTAAAACCAAAATCCCGCCCATGTCAGTGAGGTTTGTCATTTTTAGCCCAAACCTTTTTGAAAAATTACTGTTTGATTGGTTTTTCACATAAAAATTGGTCCAGGCTTCGCAGTTTGTACTCCCCGCTCCCTACATTCATATTCCAAAAATCAAAATTCATTCATTTTAAAGAATTTCGGAACTCGATTTGGCCGCTTCAAAAGGTTTACTCGTCTATATTGGGATTTTACTCGCCGAGTATTCAAATTTACTCGCCTAAAATTAAATTTACTCGCCAAATATCCCATATTACTCGCCAAAATCGAACATTTACTCGCCAACCCCATAAAACCAACCAAAACCCCACAACAAAAATAAAAAACCCCTCCAACCGGGATCAAAGCCCGGCCAAAGGGGTTGGATTAACATTATTTACCTGCTACATTCAAACGGTTGACCGCACGGCGTAATGCCAATTCAGCACGTTTGAAGTCGACATGCTCCTGCTGTGCCTGCTGGAGACGCTGTTCGGCACGTTCCTTTGCACGCTGCGCACGTTCTATATCGATATCTGAGGCTTTTTCAGCAGCCTGAGCAAGAACGGTTACCTGTTCAGGACGGACTTCTAAAAAGCCGCCGCTGACCGCGATTTGCTCTTGATTGCCGCCAGCCAATTTCAAACGGACAGCACCGATTTCTAGTGGTGCCACCAATGGAATGTGACCTGGCAAAATGCCTAGCTCGCCGCTTTTTGCTTTTGTACTCACCATTTCCACATCTGATTCATAAACCGGACCATCGGGAGTTACAACACTGACTTTAATCGTCTTCATATTTTACCCCTCCCTGAAAGGTTAGACCTCTACGCCCATGCGTTTTGCGGCCTCAACCACATCTTCAATGCGGCCGACAAGACGGAATGCATCTTCTGGAAGATGGTCATATTTACCTTCAAGGATTTCTTTGAATCCTTTAACTGTTTCTTTAACAGGTACATATGAACCTGGCTGACCAGTGAACTGTTCAGCAACGTGGAAGTTTTGTGATAAGAAGAACTGGATACGGCGCGCACGGGCAACGACTAACTTATCATCATCAGAAAGTTCGTCCATACCAAGGATCGCGATGATATCCTGTAATTCACGATATTTTTGTAATGTTTGCTGTACTTGACGAGCAACATTGTAATGCTCTTCACCAACAATATCAGGTGATAATGCACGAGAAGTAGAAGCAAGTGGGTCTACCGCAGGGTAGATACCCATTTCAGAAAGCTTACGCTCAAGGTTTGTTGTTGCATCTAAGTGAGCGAAAGTTGTCGCCGGAGCCGGGTCGGTATAGTCATCGGCTGGTACGTAAATCGCTTGGATCGATGTAACAGAACCTTTATTAGTAGAAGTAATACGTTCTTGCAATTTACCCATTTCAGTTGCAAGTGTCGGCTGGTAACCAACGGCAGATGGCATACGGCCAAGTAGCGCGGAAACCTCAGAACCTGCTTGCGTGAAACGGAAGATGTTATCGATGAACAATAACACGTCTTGTCCTTGCTCATCACGGAAATATTCAGCCATTGTCAAACCAGTCAAGGCAACACGCATACGTGCTCCTGGCGGCTCGTTCATTTGTCCGAATACCATCGCTGTTTGCTTGATAACGCCGGAATCTGTCATTTCGTGGTAAAGGTCGTTACCCTCACGAGTACGCTCACCTACACCTGCGAATACAGAAATACCGCTGTGCTCTTGCGCGATGTTATTGATTAATTCCTGGATTAATACGGTTTTACCTACACCGGCACCACCGAATAGACCGATCTTACCACCCTTAATATATGGAGCAAGAAGGTCAACTACCTTAATACCAGTTTCAAGAATTTCAACCTCAGTTGAAAGATTTTCATATGTTGGTGCTTCGCGGTGAATGGAATCACGACGTGCACTTGCTGGAATTTCCTCTTTTAAGTCGATTGCCTCACCTAGTACGTTAAATACGCGTCCAAGTGTTGGCTCCCCAACTGGTACGGAAATTGGCTTACCAGTATCTTCTACTTCTAAACCGCGGGTTACACCATCTGTAGATGCCATCGCGATTGTACGAACAGTATCATCACCTAAATGAAGGGCTACTTCAAGGGTTAGGTTAATATCTACTTCAGATGCGTTTTGCGCTTTTCTCACGACTTTAAGCGCATTATAGATCTCAGGAAGATGACCATTTTCGAACTTAACGTCAACAACCGGACCCATAACCTGAAGAACATGTCCTTTGCTCATCATTTTTCCCTCCTAACTTACTCTTTGCAAAAACTATCAAATTGGCGCTAAACACCAAATACTTACTATTCTAACGCTGCGGCACCGCCGACGATTTCCGTGATTTCCTGCGTGATCGCCGCTTGGCGGGCACGGTTGTAGCTTAATGTCAGGCCGCGGATCAGTTCGCCCGCATTGTCGGTTGCGTTACGCATTGCGGTCATCCGGGCAGCGTGTTCACTTGCTTTACTGTCTAACAGTGCACCATAAATCAAGCTTTCCGCGTATTGTGGAAGAAGGACTTCTAAAATCTCTTCTGCACTTGGTTCGAACTCATAGGAAGTGAGCTTATGAGAAGTAGAAATATCCGTTAACGGAAGCAGCTTCTTCTCAGTTACTTCCTGAGAAATCGCACTGATATAGTGGCTGTAATAAACAAATAATTCATCGAATGTTCCATCAGAGAACATGCCGACAGTTGTGCTTGCAATGTCTTTAATATCTTGGAAGCTTGGCTGATCGTTAACCCCGACGATATCAAGGACAACGTTGTAACCCCGCTTCACAAAAAAGTCACGCCCCACTCGGCCAATCGCAATAATCGCAAATTCGTCATTGGATGTATGACGGCTTTTGATTGATTGATGGACGCGACGGATTACGTTACTGTTAAACGCACCAGCAAGACCGCGGTCGGATGTAATCACGATGTAGCCTGTCTTTTTCACAGGACGATGGGTCAGCATCGGATGACTCACGCCGCCTGCACCAAGGGCAATCGATGCAGTCACTTCTTGGATTTTTTCCATATAAGGCACGAATGATTTCGCGTTCATAACACCGCGATTCCACTTCGCAGCGGAAGTCATTTCCATTGCCTTTGTAATTTGACTTGTCTTTTTCGTCGAATTAATCCGCGTTTTTATATCGCGTAATGAAGCCATTAGGTTCTCACCACCCTCATTCAAAGAATGTCAGGCGATGGCTACAGACACCGGGCCCAAAACCATCGCCGCCGTTCAAATTGCTAGACCTTATTGTTCAGAAGAAGCAAACGTCTTTTTGAAGGCGTTGATTGCTTCAGCCATATCATCGTCTTTAGGAAGATCCTTCGTAGTCGTGATGTGGTCTAACAGATCTTTACGGTTGTGGTCTAACCAGCTATGGAATTCTCCTTCAAAACGGCGAATATCCTGTACTGGAATATCATCAAGGAAACCGCGAGTTAATGCATAAAGAATCATAACTTGCTTTTCAACAGATAGCGGCTTATTAAGATCCTGCTTTAGAACCTCAACTGTACGCGCACCACGGTTAAGCTTTGCTTGAGTTGCCTTATCAAGGTCAGAACCGAACTGAGCAAATGCTTCTAATTCACGGTAGGATGCAAGGTCAAGACGCAATGTACCGGCAACCTTCTTCATTGCCTTGATTTGCGCAGAACCCCCTACACGGGAAACGGAAAGACCTGCGTTGATCGCTGGACGTACGCCAGAGAAGAAAAGGTCGGATTGTAAGAAAATCTGTCCATCAGTGATGGAGATAACGTTTGTTGGAATATAAGCAGAAACGTCACCTGCTTGTGTTTCAATAAATGGCAATGCTGTGATCGAACCAGCGCCAAGCTCATCATTTAATTTTGCAGCGCGCTCTAGTAAGCGTGAGTGTAAGTAGAATACATCCCCTGGATATGCTTCACGGCCTGGAGGACGGCGAAGTAACAAGGAAAGCTCACGATATGCAGATGCCTGCTTTGTTAAATCATCATATACGATTAATACGTGCTTACCGTTGAACATAAATTCTTCACCCATTGCAACCCCTGCATATGGTGCTAAGAATAGCATTGGAGCAGGCTGTGATGCAGATGCAGAAACAACGATAGTGTATTCTAATGCGCCATTTTTACGAAGTGATTCAACGGCGTTACGTACTGTTGATTCTTTTTGTCCAATCGCAACATAGATACAGATCATGTTTTGACCTTTTTGGTTGATGATCGTATCGATTGCAACGGATGTTTTACCTGTTTGACGGTCACCGATGATTAACTCACGCTGTCCGCGTCCGATTGGCACTAGTGCGTCAATCGCTTTAATACCAGTTTGCAGTGGCTCATGAACGGATTTACGAGCCATAACGCCTGTTGCTACTTGCTCAACTGGGCGGGTTTTTTTTGCATTGATTGGACCCATGCCATCGATTGGTTGTCCTAATGAGTTAACTACACGTCCAATTAGTTCCTCACCAACCGGAACCTCCATGATGCGTCCTGTACGGCGAACCTCGTCACCTTCTTTGATGTCAGTGAAAGGTCCTAAAATAATGATACCGACGTTATTCTCTTCAAGGTTTTGCGACATACCCATAACGCCGTTTGAGAATTCAACAAGTTCTCCGGCCATGACATTGTCAAGACCATGGACACGTGCGATACCGTCACCAACGGAGATAACAGTACCAACATCGGTCACTTGAATTTCTGCCTGATAGTTTTCAATCTGCTTCTTTATCAGGGCACTGATTTCTTCAGCTTTGATGCTCATGAGTTTCACCCCTTATCTACGATAACAATTTACGTTCTAAACGGCTTAGCTTGCCGCGTAATGATCCATCATATATACGGTTTCCGATGCGAAGCATAACGCCTCCGAGCAAATCGGAATCCACGATATTTTCAATTCGTAATGATTTCTTCCCAATCTTAGCTGCAAATGTCGCAGAAATAGCTTCACGCTCCGCGTCTGAAAGCGGGCGGATGCTGGTCACTTCCGCTTCGGCAATGCCGAGTTCATCATTTGTCAACTCCGTGAATTGATTCACAACTTCCACGATTTCGCCTTCACGATGACGTTCGATTAGGATCAATACTGTATTTAAGACATATTGATTAACAGATGTAAAAGCGTTTTTCACAATCTCTTTTTTCTTTTCAATAGGAAGCTTCGAAGATTTGAGAACAGCTTTTAAATCAGGATTGTATTGTAAAACTTCCTTGACTACACGAAGTTCTTCTTCTACTGTACTTAGAATCTGCTGTTCCTTTGCAATTTGAAAAAGAGCCGACGCGTAGCGTTTTGCTACTAGTTGGTTGCTCATCGCCCTTCTCCTGCCTCTTTGATATATTCGTTAATAAGCGCATCTTGGTCCGCTTGAGATAATTCTCTTTCAATTACTTTAGAAGCAATTAACACAGACAATGAAGCCACTTGTTCGCGAATAGCGGCAACAGCTTTTTCTTTCTGTTGTTCGATTTCAAGCTTGGCAGAATCCTTTTGGCGTTCCGCTTCTTGTCGGGCCGCTGCGATGATTTCCTCACGCTGGATATCGCCTTGCTTTTTCGCACTTTCAATTAAGCTCTGTGCTTCTGCACGGGCTTCTTTTAAAAGATTTCTTTGTTCTTCTAAAAGCTTCTTCGCTTCTCCGCGGCTTTCTTCAGCTGCGTTGATTTCACTTGCAATATGCTCTTCGCGCTGTTTCATGATGCCCATTAATGGACCCCACGCAAACTTTTTCAGCAATGCCAAGAGGACAATAAACACGATCAGTTGGAAGAAGATATCTCCATAATTAACGTGGCCGCCCGCTTGCTCGGCTGCACCTAATACTAAACTGCTTGTTAACACCCTGGGTTCACTCCTTTCAAGAGTTGCTCACACTAGAAATGCATAAACGAACATAAATGAATGGCGAAGTTAGATGAAAGTCTCTTCGCCATCTGGAGTTTTTTAATTTTATCGGTTTAAGACCATGAACGCGATAACAACGCCGATGATCGGTAATGCTTCTACTAACGCAACCCCGATGAACATTGTAGTTTGTAGTAAACCACGTGCTTCTGGCTGACGAGCGATACCTTCAACTGTACGTCCTACGATAAGACCGTTACCAATACCTGCGCCTACTGCTGCTAGACCAATTGCAATTGCTGCTGCTATAAGATTCATTATTTTGTTCCTCCTTAAAATGTATAAATATGTTTTATTTTTTATAAAAAATTATATTAATGGTCATGACTCACTTTGTGTGCCATATAAACCATCGTTAACATAGTAAAGATGTACGCTTGGATGGATCCGACGAAGATCGAGAAGCCTTGCCATACAAGTGTAAGCGGAATGGCGGCGATTGTGCCGGCGATTCCTTGGTGTGCTAATCCCGCTGCCAAGAGCGATAGAAGCAATTCACCAGCGTAAATGTTACCGTAAAGACGCAGACCAAGCGTCAATGTGTTCGCAAATTCCTCGATAATCTTTAACGGGAATAAGAATTTCATTGGAGTGAAGAAGCCTTCTCCATATCCTTTTGCGCCCTTTAGCTTGACGCCGTAATAATGGGTAAGACCCAAAATCATGACCGCTAGGGTTAACGTAATAATCGGGTCAGCTGTCGGTGATTTCCACCAAAGCTTATCGTCAACGACGATTGCGAAAGGAAGACCCAGCATATTTGATACAAAAATATACATGATTAATGTAATCCCCAGGATGTGGAATCGCCCGCCTTCTTTCCAATCCATTGTGCTGTTGATGATGCCTTTTACAAAGTCCATCACCCATTCCATAAAGTTTTGCATCCCCGTAGGTTTCATTGCCAGCTTGCGGGTTGCTAATACGGCAATAAGAAATACAATTGCACTTGCAATTGTGATCATAAGAACGTTTGCCCCGTTAAACCAGAGACCAAACAATTCAAACTCAGGAGCCCCATGATGCATATAAACTCACCTCGCTTCCCTTCACTTTTGAGCATGCAGAGCATGATAAAAATAATCTATCATAATGACAATATAGGCTGTCATTAGTCCCAAAACAACACTAACTATTTGAAAATAATCAGGGTATTCTAACGCAATCATTACCGCTATTGCCGAGATCGCCATTCTTTGCAGCGAGCCCAATGATTTGACCTTTTTCCCTGCCGAAACGGCTTTGTCGAATTTCTCTGTCTTTCTCACTAACATCCAAAGCATAATGAAGCTAAAGCATGTCCCAAGGATCAACCCAAGGAAAGTCGTTTTGTATGTAGTGAAGCCCCAGCCAAGAACATAGATGGACAACAAGTAAAACATCCATTTTCTCTGCCTGTTGTACATTTCTCTGAAATCTGGCATGGTTATTTATCTCCTGAATAGAAATGGCGGATTGAGACAAGCATAGAATAAACCCCTGCCGCAAGACCCAGGAGCAGTCCGATTATTAAGAATATTGGTTCTGTACCCCACTTTCCGTCCAGCCACCTTCCGGCAAAAATGCCAATCAGGATGGAGCCGACCAACTGGGAAACAATTGCAGACATTAAAGCCATGGCTTGAAAAGGATTGCGGTTCTTTTGCATAATAAAATCATCCTCACTGCGTAGAGAATGAAAAACAAAAGGTGATTATGATAAATCATGCGCGGGATTTTGTCAAATTAAATTTTGATGAAAACCCTACCATGCACACCCTTTGTTAGCATACAATAGGCACCATGCATTGTCAATGAATTTACGTGAATTATTCCACAAACAATTTCCCAATTTTTTTGTGATTTGGAAGTGAAAGTCAACACTCTTATTGTATTGTAATTTTTGAAGTTTTTTTGGCTATTTTGTGTCCATTTTGTGAACATTTATTTCTGACTTTTTAAATAATTTCCCAAAGGTTAGGCGGAATTGCGGGCGGCATTCTCACTTCGTTTACCGCCCTAATTTTTGTCTTAATTTTTATAAATAGAAATCATCGTTTCAATAAAATCCTCTTTGCCCGCCTTTTTGGCGAAGACTTTGGCTCGGTAAGTCCCTTCGTATGGAAGGTCTTCAGCTTTGAAGGCTTTACGGATCAGTCCCTTCTTTACATCGGTGCTTGTGTCAAGAAAGCCGACAAAGCGGTAATCGTCAGGGTTGAATAAGGCGATTCCAAATTCCTCCGCTCCCCCCGGTACGTAGACCTCATACTGGTAAGTGCCCGGCTCATCTCCTTCTGCAAAATCAAAGCCCATAATCCTTGGGTATCCCGGCTCCTCAAGAACATACAAAAACGGGATATGAATGGACTGGCTCCCAGCATGTAAGGTTAGAAAACCATCGTGAATTTTACCTTTAAAAATCTGCGGGTCGACGGCGAGCTCCACAGTAATGTCTTTTGTTTCTTTCGGCTCCAGGGTGAATGCGAGCGGGAAACGCCACTCGAGGCCATCGATGTGCTGCGGGATGTCAAACGTGTAGCGTTTTGGACTGTCGCAGATATTTTCGACTTTTAATTGGGCTTTATGAACATTTTTCAGGCTGCTAAACTTTCCGAACCGTATGCTCCCCGGCATGACTAGCGAGTCCGTCTGGATCGCATCATCGACCTGGATGCGGCCGGCCCCCTGCTCGTATGTGCGGTAATAGGGTCCGGGGGTAAGCTTGGTTTTGTTTTGGTTCTTGCCGATTGGACCGATTTCGATTGGTTTCCGGGTTGTCCCCGGGCCCATGCTGCTACTTGGCTCACCGGGTTCCTTGGCCAGCGGTTTTGCGGTATTCATCAGCGCCGACTTAATCTGCTCCGGCGTCCAATCCGGATGGGCCTGCTTGATCAGTGCACAGGCGCCGGCTACATGCGGTGCGGCCATGCTCGTCCCCTGCAGGCTCAAGTAGCCGCCAGGAATCGTCGAATTGATGGCCACCCCCGGGGCAACGAGGTCCGGTTTGATATCCCATGTATCCGTGACCGGCCCCCTGGAGCTGAAGTCAGCAAGCCGGTCAATTTCTTCATTTATTTTGAGTCTTGCCGTCACACTGGTGTTTTTCAGTTTTTTTCGTAAAAATTCCCCCTCGCTTTTGGTAATCGACCCGATCGGTATAGCAGCGGGCGCATCGAGATTGCCGATGAAGGTGCCCTTGAGATTGTTAGCGACTACCACCGCCTTAGCCCCCGCCTCATGGGCATTTTTTGCTTTTTCCGAAAAAGTCAATTCGCCACGCTTCATTAGAACGATTTTCCCCTGAACATTCTCGAGTTCGTTGGGTTGGCCGATGCCGCCGTCGACGATTGGGAGCGTCCGGTCAAGCGCCCAATTCCCCGACCCCTCCATTGGCTGGACCCGGAGCGGATTTTGCATTCCTTCTATTAATAGTTGGGGAATTTCCATGGTAGGCGTCGAGGCGCCTACCGAAATTGCTTTTGCGGATGTTCCCGGTGAACCGACCGTCCATACATTCGGTCCAGAATTGCCCGATGCAGCGACGGCGACGATCCCATTCTCGACAGCACGGTCGAGCGCCTGACTGATTGGCAGGTCTGGACCGTTAATACTGTTGCCAAGCGAGAGGTTCATAATGTCGACCTTGTCTTTGATGGCCTGGTCAATCGCAGCCAGCACTTGCTCGGTCGTTCCCCCGCCGCCCGGACCAAGCGCGCGGTACGCAACAATTTTTGCCTCGGGGGCCACGCCTTTGATTTTTCCATTGGCGGCAATGATGCCGGCGACATGGGTACCGTGGATGGTCGCCCGGCCTTGCGTGAGTGTTTCCATCGGGTCTTGGTCGTTATCAACAAGGTCATGGCCGCCCGCATAATTCCGAGCGAGGTCTGGATGGGTGTAGTCCACCCCGGTATCGATGACCCCGACCGTCACACCTCGGCCGGTCAGACGTTCATTCTTCTTTGAAAAAAAACCGCGCACCGCCTCACCGCCAATGATTTTCACGCTTTCCTCAGTTTCGACCCGATACTCTGTTACCGGGGAGACATGCTGGATAGAGGTGAGCTGGCTGTTCCGGGTCTGGTCTTCGGTTAGCCTGGCGATGGCGTTTGGCGGCCCTTGTATCGAGAAACCGTCAATGGCTTTCTCATACACGCGGCGCAGCTTGATATCCTTATAGGGTGCGAGCAGCTGCTTGATTTCCTGTTCTGTTTTCGGATGGTTGAGCATGACGATGGCGACGGTATCTTTTGTTGATTTTTGGATTGGGGGATGGATTAGGATTTTCGGTATGGCCGGGATGCCGGTGGTCCCAACATTAATAGTTCCGAACGTGAGGAGCAGTGCGAGTACCAATTTCATGTGAAAATCCCCCTTTTTTCCATATCGTTTTCTTTGGAAGGGGAAAGTATGCAGGTTTATATGAGGGGTTGGCGAGTAAATTTGTTATTTTGGCGAGTAAAAGTAAAAAGTTGGCGAGTAAATCCTAAATTTAGACGAGTAAACTGGACATAGTGACGAGTAAAACAAAAAAAGGTAACTCCCAAATACCCAATAGGGTAACAAACCAACAATTTCCCAGAAAAAAAAGCCGGGCAGCACCCGACTTTTTAAAAAATTACCTTATTTTTAGAATTATTTCGTCCCAAACAACCGGTCTCCAGCATCACCAAGTCCTGGTACGATGTAGCCATGGTCGTTCAGCTTTTCGTCAAGGGCAGCGATGTAAATGTCGACGTCAGGGTGCGCCTCTTTCAAAGCTTCAACGCCTTCTGGTGCGGCAATCAAACACATAAATTTGATATTTTTGGCTCCCCGCTTTTTCAGGCCATGAATCGCTTCAACGGCTGAGCCGCCAGTTGCGAGCATCGGGTCAACTACGATGAAGTCGCGCTCTTCGACATCACTTGGAAGCTTGACGTAATATTCAACCGGCTTTAGCGTTTCCGGATCGCGGTATAGACCGATATGGCCCACTTTTGCAGCCGGGATTAATTTCAAGATTCCGTCCACCATGCCAATACCAGCGCGTAAAATTGGCACAAGGCCGATTTTTTTACCAGAAAGAATTTTCGATTTTGCCGGACACACAGGTGTTTCGATGTTAGTTTCTTCAAGCGGCATGTCTCTTGTGATTTCAAACGCCATCAAGGTTGCCACTTCGTCGACCAACTCTCGGAATTCCTTTGTTCCTGTATGTTTATCACGTATGTAAGTAAGCTTGTGCTGAATGAGTGGATGGTCAAAAACATATACCTTTGCCACAGCGATCGCCCCTTTTTTAAAGATTTAATTTTTGCAGTCGTCTCATTTTACAGAAAAAAAAGCCCGCGAGCAACTCGCAGACTGATGTTAGATTTTTCTGAAACAAAAGGACGGTTCTTCTGCCTCACAAAAGTGAGGCATGAGAACCGTCCCCATGCATCAATATTCAGGGTAAAGGGTAAATTTGCTTGTTAATGCGTCAACTTGTTTGCGCGCTTCTTCAAGCTTTGCTTCGTCTTCGTGATTTTTCAACGTGAAGGCGATGATGGAAGCAATTTCGTCCATGTCTTCTAGCCCGAAGCCGCGGCTTGTTACAGCAGCAGTACCAATGCGGACGCCGCTAGTGACGAACGGGCTGTTCTGGTCGAATGGAATGGTGTTTTTGTTAACAGTAATGCCGACTTCGTCAAGCACTTTTTCAGCTACTTTCCCGGTTAAACCAAGGCTTGTCACATCGACAAGCATTAAGTGGTTGTCCGTACCGCCGGAAACAAGCTTCAAACCTTCTTTTTGCAGGCTTTCTGCTAAACGCTGAGCGTTCGCCACGATTTGACGAGCATAATCTTTAAAGCTGTCCTGAAGCGCTTCGCCAAAAGCAACAGCTTTTGCAGCGATAACGTGCATAAGCGGACCGCCTTGGATTCCAGGGAAGATCGACTTATCGATTTTCTTGCCCCATTCCTCAGAGGTTAGAATCATCCCGCCGCGTGGACCGCGAAGGGTTTTATGAGTAGTAGTTGTTACGAAATCAGCATATGGCACTGGGTTTTGGTGCAGACCTGCCGCAACAAGACCGGCGATGTGCGCCATGTCGACCATTAGGTACGCGCCAACTTCATCAGCAATCTCACGGAACTTCGCAAAATCAATTTCGCGAGGATACGCGCTGGCACCGGCAACAATCATTTTTGGCTTATGCTCAAGAGCTTTCGCACGAACATCAGCATAATCGATGCGGTGCGTTTCTTTGTCGACACCATAATCAACGAAGTTATATTGAACACCACTGAAGTTAACTGGGCTTCCGTGTGTTAAGTGGCCGCCATGGGATAAGTTCATGCCAAGCACTGTGTCACCTTGCTGAAGGACGGTGAAGTAAACGGCCATGTTTGCCTGTGCACCAGAGTGCGGCTGAACGTTGACATATTCTGCTCCAAAAATTTTCTTGGCGCGCTCGCGAGCTAAATCCTCAACAACATCAACATATTCGCAGCCGCCATAGTAACGGCGTCCAGGGTAGCCTTCTGCGTATTTATTCGTTAAAACGGAGCCTTGGGCTTCCATTACTGCTTCACTGACAAAGTTTTCGGAGGCAATCAGTTCAATTTTAGAACGTTGACGGCCTAATTCTTGCTGGATTGCTTGAAAAACCTGTTCATCGGCTTTAGGTAAATGGTTCATGATTCATTCCCCCTCATATGTAAATAAAAGACGTTAGAAAATTCCCTCTTTATTGTAACATGTTTTTTTATTATGTAAACACGTAAGATTTCATTTTTGTCATTTTTATCGTTCGTGTTTCATATAACAAATAAGTTACTCTACAACTTAATCGTTCGTGTTTAGTCAAATATTTCTAACTGCAGCTTGAATTAGCGTCGGTCCGTTCGTAAACCGCGCGGGCCCCGCCGATAAGTTTTGGTCTTGTTTTAGCCATTGTCACATGGGCATGTCCCAGGAACTTCTGTTTAACACGGACGGGGACGGCAACATGTTTCAGGTGCATGCCGATCAGGGTGCTGCCAATGTCAATGCCTGCCTCCGCCTTTACAAACTCGACCACAACGGCGTCGTTCATTTTTTCAAAAGCAAATGTTGCCATCGCTCCGCCTGCCTTCCGGACCGGGACGACCGAAACCTCTTCGAAGCCTCGCACGAAGGCAACCGACCGTTCCACCACGAGTGCCCGGTTCAAGTGCTCGCAGCATTGAAAGGCTAGGTGAACTCCGGTTTCGGTTTGGAATTTTTGCATTTGGCGAAAAATCATTTCGGCTACTTCAATCGTTCCAGCCGTTCCGATGCGCTCGCCGATAACCTCGCTTGTGCTGCAGCCGATCACGAGAAGCTGCCCCGGACTCAAGGATGCCTGCTCCTTAAATTCCGTTAAAATTGCTTCAAGTTCGTTCTCCCATTGCTGAATCATACCCATTGACCTCCCATCATTCATGTTCCAAGTGTCCTGGCCCCGCCACTTTAATATTTTACTCTCTTGGGGGACCTGTCCCCAGCCACTCCGCTGCTTAATCCGATGTGGTATCTATTGTTGTTTCTCCTCATAATCCGTGATTTTACCGACGCGGTTGGCGTGACGTCCGCCTTCGAATTCGCCAGTGAGCCATATTTGGGCAATATCACGGGCCAGTCCAGGACCGATGACGCGTTCGCCCATCGCCAAGATGTTGCTGTCATTGTGGGCACGTGTTGCTTTTGCACTAAAGGTATCGTGCACAAGTGCACAACGTACACCTCTCACCTTGTTAGCGGCAATGCTCATGCCAATGCCTGTCCCACAAATTAAAATCCCGCGGTCAAACTCGCCGCTCGCTACCTTTTCCGCTACAGGCAGGGCATAATCCGGATAATCAACAGACGACTCACATTCGCAGCCAAAATCCACATACTCAATCTTTAATTCCTCAAGCAAGCTGGCAATTTCCTTACGAATATTCATGCCGCCATGGTCAGACGCTAAAGCCACTCTCATCTCAAAAATCCCCCTATTCATAACATCAATCTGTACTTAATTTTGACATACAGCCTTAAAAATATAAAGCAAGAACACCGCAACTAAATCAAATAATGAAAGACCCTCCAAAAAACAATAGAATTAACTGAATGAAAAATTGTGTCCATTCGATCCGAACAAAACGTCAATTTGTACACGTGCGGCGTCTAACACCTTCCATAGAAAAAGGCCAAGAGTAAGACACTCCTGACCTTTTTCTATGGCTTTATCTTTTCAATCGCTTTGTCAATCAGCTTTTCGAGTTCTTGGTAGGTTTCTTCATAGATAGCAAGGCTGCCGCCGTACGGATCGGTAACGTCGTGGTCGAAATCTTCGCCGGTAAATTCCTTTAATGTAAACACTTTTTCAATCGCCTTTGGGTATTGCTGCTGGATGGCGAACTTATGCGAGGTTGTCATGGTTAAAATCAAATCCGCCCAGTCGACCTCATCACTGGACAGCAAGGTGGAGCGGTGATTTTGCGTAATCTTGTTGTTCGCGAGCACCTCTTTTGCGTTCGCCGAGGCATCGTTTCCGCTTGCGGCATAAATTCCGGCGGACTTGACCTCGATTCCGTCCAGCTGTTTATTTTTTAAAATGGCCTCCGCCATCGGACTCCTGCAGGTATTTCCTGTACAAACAAATAATATCCGCTGCATATGTACGCCCCCTTCCCCACCTATTATAGAACAATTTTCCACATTCAAACCGTTGTTTTTCTAAAAATTTCTTATAAAAACACAGCCATCAGCTTAATGCCGAACGCCAGTAAAATCGCTCCCCCAAGCGCCTCGCTGTAGGCACCGAGCCAGCCCCGGACTTTTTTGCCCAAAAGCAGGCCTGCCCATGTCAGCACGGTGGCCATAACACCGAAACAGATCAGGACCAAAACAGTTTTTGCCCCATAAATCCCCAGCGTCAAACCGACGGAAAAGCTGTCCAGACTTACGCTCAACGCAAAAAACAAAAGGCCAAAGCCGACCGGGGTAATCACCTTTTCATCATCGTCCTTCAGGCTCGACCAAATCATCTGCATCCCTAAAAGGATTAACAGCAGGCCGCCGATAAAGGAGGCCAGCGCTCCAAATTTTTCTGATAAAAACCTTCCAGCCGTCATGCCAGCTAGCGGCATCAACACATGAAAGATTCCAATGACAATTCCTATTTCAAATATTTTTCGAAGCCGCAATTTGTACATCCCCATGCCAAGGCCGACTGAGAAAGCATCCATTCCTAGAGCCGCTGCCATCAACATGAGTGTGATAATTTCCCCAACCATTTCAGACATTCTGACTTCTCCCCCTTGGACTAACTATTTCAGCATATGCACGTCCAAATCGGTTTAGAAGCCAAGCTGGGAAATTAGCGGAAAGCCCTTTTTAAAAAAAGACCAGCCCTCCATTTAAGGAGAACTGGTCTAGGTGGTTATTTTTTATTCCTTGATCACTTTATTCCCGGCCGCTTTTTCCAACCGGTTCATAATGGCATATCCCACGCCTTCATACGGGAACATTTCGCTGAAAATCACATCGACCTGCTGCTCATTGAATCGACGCAAAACATCGTAAAGCGCAGCTGCGACGGTCTCGAGTTCAGCGCGTCTTCCACAGGTGAGGACGACATCGGCTTCGTACTCGTCCGCATGCTCCTCTGTCGTCAGCACCCCGACACGCAAACCTTCCGCACGTTTTTCGGCAGCAAGCCCCTGCAAAAATCCCCGGGTGCCTGACACCAAATAGAGCGGAGCATTTGGCGCGTAGTGGCGGTACTTCATACCCGGCGCCTTCGGTTTTGCCGCTTCATTTGTTAAAGCCGGGTCGATATGGACTTCGCCCACCACGGCCTCAAGCTGCTCCTTGGTCACCCCGCCTGGCCGTAGGATTACTGGTACTGTTTCCGTACAGTCGATGACAGTTGATTCAACACCGACTCCGGTCGGACCTCCGTCCACCACGCCGGCAATTTTTCCTTCAAGATCATCCAGCACATGCCCGGCCGTAGTCGGGCTCGGTTTCCCTGAGGAGTTCGCACTCGGTGCAGCAATCGGCAGCCCGCTCACTTTGAGCAACGCCAGTGCCACCGGGTGGTCCGGCATCCGCACTCCAACCGTCCCGAGACCCGCTGATGCTTTTTCCGAAAGCACGCCTTCCTTCATTTTAAAAATAATCGTCAGCGGCCCAGGCCAAAACTTATCCATTAGGATGGCCGCCTTCTCAGGAACCTCTGCCACAAAGCGGTTCAACTGTTCCTGTTCAGCAATGTGGATAATCAGGGGATTATCCGCAGGCCTCCCCTTGGCTGCAAAAATTTTCGCCACAGCCTCGTCATTCTCGGCATTCCCGGCCAACCCATAAACCGTCTCCGTCGGCATCGCAACAACTTCATTTTCCTTTAAAAAATGTGCAGCATCCACAATATGTGGATTACTTTCTAAATTATCCACATACTTATCCACTTTCCAAACTTTTGTGTTCATGTTATCCACCTTCAAAACCTATCTCGTTTTTTATCGAATTTTGACGAATTTCGGCGTATAAACTCATATTTTTCGCATGATACGTTTGAAAGTATAAAAGAAGGCAGACCTAAACACAAGTGATATCCACAAATTGTGCATAACTCACCCGAAAAAGTGGATAACTTTGGCGGTATATCCACAATATTATATCGTTAGTCTCAAAAACAACGAGTTATCCACATTTAAAACGTGTCGAATGTGCTCAGATTGATAAAACCCGACCGGCAGTTCCCCGCGCCCAATCTTTTCAAACCCCATCAGTTCAAAAAGCGGCAACGCCGCCCCCTTATTTGTGGCCAAAAATAAACTTTCCATTTCCTTTTCTTTAGCGAGCTTCACCATTTGGTCAAACAGAACGAAGATTTCCTTTTCAGCTTGCCCCGCCGTGACCACTAGCGAGCGCAGCAACCCAAACTGTTCACAAACCTCCATTCCAAGTGATCCGACCAGCTCTCCCTGCTCGTCCTCTAGCAACAAAAACCATTCTATTGTTTCTTCGCTGAGTCCATCCGTCCCTAGATTAGCCCTCGTAAGAAAGCCTTTCAGCCTGTCCAAATCCCCTTTAGTAGCCTTGCGAATCAACGTCTGCATCCCATCCACCCCATTTTTTTAGATTCTACTCTATGAATATGAAAAAATAGAAAAAGTAGAACAGGTTGGGGCTATTTCTAGCATATTTTTTGAACATTCGGACCTAGGTGAGAGAGTGTATGGGGACAACTCCTTTCAATTTTTAGTCAGGAATGTCTGGACCAGTCCACCTTCGGACAGAATCGCTTGAAAAAGTGATAGAAGTGTCCGAACCAGAACAACCTTCGGACAGAATAGCTGGAAAAAGCGGCAGAAGTGTCCGAACCAGTCCAACCTTCGGACAGAATCACTTGAAAAAGCGGCAGAAGTGTCCGAACCAGTCTAACCTTCGGACAGAATCACTTGAAAAAGCGGCAGAAGTGTCCGAACCCATGCACCCTTCGGACAGAACCACTTGAAAAAGTGACAGAAGTGTCCGAACCAGAACAACCTTCGGACGAAACCGCTTGAAAAAGAAGCAGAGGTGTCCTCATGAACCCTCTATGAGAACACTTCCTCTCAATTTTCCAGTCCATTTGTCCTCATACACACAAAAAAACAGCCCCCTCAAAGAGCTGTTAGTTAAAAAGCTTATTCCACATCTCAACCACAAAGAACTTCACTTTTACTGGCTGCTCGTCCTCCGAAACGTAAACTGGCTTATCCTTCTTTACCGGTTTCTTGACCACAATCTCTTCGGCTTCTTCTGAATCTTGCTCCTCCTCCACAGCCGTTTTCATTTTTTTCGATGAATCCTGCTTCTTCACCACAGCCGTTTCCGTTTTTTCAAAATCCCTGCTCTTCATCACAGGTATATCATCATCATTATCCTTAACTGAACGCGTCTCTTCAAAGTCCGGCTTTTGCACCTTTTTTACCTCAGTATTCTTTTTTTGAACAGCAACTTCCTTTTTTTCTTCCACAGACTTTGTTTTCACATTGGACCGCTTCTCTTCCACCTGGACGGCTACAGGAGCTTCCTCTTTCGCTTCAGCAACAGCAGCCGTTTCTTTTTCCTCAAACCCCTCACTGACAGCTACCCCATTTGAAAAATCAAGGAAACATAACGGTGGGTACAGCACGCACCACCAGTTCGCCCCTTCACCCGCACCCAGCGTAATTAACACTGCTTGATACTTTCCTGCAGGATACAAAAACTGCCCGTACAGCTTCGTCGGGAACTGCACCTTTCCGAACTCTACCTTCACCGACTGATCCGAACCCGATTCACGGACCACTTTTTCCCCAATCGCTTGAATCTCCGGTAAATGGCCCTTGATCACCTTCCGAGCCTCTTCCATCGAAGTTAAATCCTGCACCCACAGTGTAATCTGTGCATTCACCGCATCGCGTACCTTGCGCTTAATCGCCTGATCCTCTTCAAAATCGCTGTTGGCCAAAATCCTTAAGCGAATTGCCTCTCCAGGAATCACAATCGACTCCTTCTGAGCTGCTTCTGTTTTCGGCATATATAAATTTAGCATTGTCGCTAACGATAAAACCACCAAATATCCCCAAACTACCAGTTTCCCTCTCATCTCTAGCACCGTCCCTTCCCTTTGCCTTACCATTGTGGACAAAATGCCAGAATCTTAAACTATTAAATTTTACTATTTTTCAAGTACAAAAAAAGCCCCGGGTTCTTAACTCCCGAAGCCAATCTCCGCAAACACCATCCGGTCCTTGCCGTTAATATCATTCACTACTTCAACCTTAACATTCTCAAATCCTTTTCGAAAAAGCTCCGCTACCGCTTCGCCCTGACCGGCCCCAATCTCGAAACATACCAGCGCGCCCGGCGCGAGCACCTGCGGAAGCTCCACCATAAAGCGGCGGTAAAAATCCAGTCCATCCGCGCCTGCGAAGAGTGCCCGGTGCGGCTCGTGATCAGTAACCACCTCGGACATGCTCTCAATGTCAGCAACCGGAATATACGGCGGATTTGACACCACTACATTTAGCTTCTCACCGGCCGCTATAAACGGCTGCAACAAGTCACCTTGGATGAATTGGACATCCGCGCCAAGCTGGCGGGCATTCTCCTTCGCCACCTCCAAAGAGGATTCAGCAATATCTGTAGCAGTTACTTTTAAAGACGGCTGTTCCAGCTTTAAGCTAATAGCAATTGCCCCACTGCCTGTTCCAATATCAGCAAGCCTAACTTCCTCGCGCTCACTAAATAGCCGGCCAATCCGCTGCAACGTCCCGTAAACCAGCTCCTCCGTCTCCGGCCTTGGAATGAGCACTTCCGGTGTAACCACAAACGTCCGTCCGTAGAACTCCTCCGTGCCAATAATATATTGCACTGGAACCCCCGTGGCGTGTTCGTGGACTGCTTTTTCAAAATGCCCCCACACTTCAGGCTCCAACTCCTCGCGCACATTCGCAAACAGCTGCGACCGTGTCATGCCGGTGAAATGCCTTAGCAGCAATTCCCCTGCATTCTCATCCCGTCCTGCTTCAACTAAAAAAGAAGAAGCCCATTTCAGAGCTTCGAATACCTTTTTACTCATTTGTGGCATTTTCCAATCTTCTCGCTTGGTCATCGAGCACCAATGCCTCAATGATTTCTTCCAGCTTGCCCTCAATAATCTGATCCAACTTTTGAATCGTTAAGCCGATCCGGTGGTCGGTCACCCGGTTTTGCGGGTAGTTATACGTCCGAATCCGTTCAGAACGGTCACCCGTACCAACCGCTGATTTCCGCACCTGGTCATACTCTGCCTGGGCTTCCTGCTGGAATTTATCATAAATACGGGCCCGCAAGATTTTCATCGCCTTGTCCTTGTTTTTGTGCTGAGAACGCTCGTCCTGGGAGGTTGCCGTAATACCAGTCGGAATGTGCGTCAAACGAACCGCTGACATTGTGGTGTTAACGCTCTGTCCGCCGGCACCGCTTGATGCAAACGTATCAAAGCGGATATCCTTATCGTTAATTTCGATATCAAATTCCTCAACTTCCGGAAGGGTAGCAACCGTCGCTGTGGATGTATGAATCCGGCCGCCAGACTCCGTTTCCGGCACACGCTGTACCCGGTGCGCGCCATTTTCAAATTTCAATTTAGAAAACGCGCCATGGCCAGTAATCATAAAAATAATCTCTTTGAAGCCGCCAAGACCCGTCTCGTTGGCATCGATTACTTCCGTCTTCCAGCCTTGCGATTCAGCATAGCGGCTGTACATACGGTAAAGCGTACCGGCAAACAAAGCCGCCTCGTCGCCTCCCGCTGCGCCGCGGATTTCCATGATAACGTTCTTGTCATCGTTCGGGTCCTTCGGAACAAGCAAAATCTTCAGCTTCCCTTCAAGCTCTTCAATCTGCGCCTCAAGCTCGCTTACCTCTTCCTTAACCATTTCGCGCATGTCCGCATCAAGCTTGTCCTCAAGCATCGCCTTTGCGTCCTGCAGCTGGGCTTTCGCTTCCTTATACTGGCGGTACGCTTGCACAGTCTCCTGCAGATCCGCCTGTTCCTTCGAATAATCACGAAGCTTTTTAGAATCATTTATAATTTCCGGATCGCTCAGCAGCTCATTAAGCCGCTCATAACGGTCCTCTACCGATTGTAGACGATCAAACACAGTCATTCACCTCAAATTAAATTCAAAACTTCTATCTAAACACCCGCAACACCGGGCCGAAAATTGTCCATAACATTCTAATTATAGTATAGCTAAAAACCCGCGTCAATGTGATGCATGGGGACGGTTCTCATGCCTCACAAATTGATGCACAAGTGATGCACGGGGACGGTTCTCATGCCTCACAATTTCTGTATCGTATCCGAATTGATACTCCAGGAAAGTAAAACAGGAAATTTGGAAAGTATTTGTTCAAAAAATGTAAGTAAAACCGGCAAATTGGAAAGTACCCACTCTGAATTGGAAAGTAAACGTCCCAAATCGGAAAGCATATCCAAATAACTGGTAATTTTGATGCGCGGGGACGGATCTCGTGTATCAAAAGGGTGCAAAAGAGGCACTTCCAATATCAGAATTGTGTTAGTTGGCGAGTAAATAGATAAAAATGACGAGTAAATTCTAAATTTGGGCGAGTAAACCGCCAAATCAGACCAGTAAATCCCTAAATCAGGCGAGCAAGATACCTTTTTTTAAAAAACCCCCTTAATTAACTCTATAAATTACCTCTAAAATCACCAAATATACACACATCACATCAAAAAAACATGCCCTGGTCCCCAGAGCATGCCCATTATCTCCTATCTTCCTGTACATTAACTTCAATATTATAACGCGGCAACGCACGCATCAGCTTCTTATGCAGCCTAGCCTCCGCATCCCGTTTGTCACCACTAGAAAGCATCCCTTTTTTGTAAACCTTCACCCACATTCTGTCGCCATTAATCCAAACAGAATCCGTCACAAATTCATGCGTGTCTGCAATCACCTGCTTAGCTTTGGCGATATCGTTGCCCTGGTTGTTAGCACCGGCTTCGCTGCCGCTTCCGGTCCCCGTCAGGTCAAGGAAGTTCGGGTTTTGGTTGGTCACATCGTCTTCGACCATATGCTGATCGTTGATATCATGATTGGACACAAGATTCCTCGTCTGTCGGTCGCCGCGCAAGTCATTAGCCGCATCATCATCGGCACTACGGCCATTTTGGCAGCCCGTCGCCAATAAAAGCATGATACCGACAAGAAACATCAACTTTTTCATCGAATTACACCTCCATGGTACTAGCATGCCCTGCCACACGCAGCCATCCCCGAGTGAATTCTTTCCAACCTTAAACACAGTCTTAATACAGCAAAAGGTGACAGGCACCTTTTCGAAATTTCACATAAATACCTGTCACTCTCCCCACCCATTGCCGCCGGCCTCCTAAAAACAACAAAAAGGTGCCCGGCACCACGCGAACATGGCAGCACTGACACCCTTCAAAAATAAAACCTAAACTTATACGCCCTCTTCAACCGCCTGGCGCACCGCCGCAGTCCTAGGCACCTCATGATGATGACGACAGCGCGGCTCATATGCTTCCGAGGCACCAACCAAAATCACCGGATCATGGTAGGAAGCCGGATGTCCGTCAATCAAACGCTGCGTCCTGCTTGCCGGTGATCCGCAAACAGCACAGACAGCCTGCAGCTTTGTCACTGACTCGGCAATCGCCATCAGCTTCGGCATCTGTCCGAACGCCTCGCCGCGGAAATCCTGATCAAGCCCCGCGACAATCACGCGGTGGCCGGAATCCGCCAGCTGCTGGACAACTCTTACGATGCCTTCATCGAAAAACTGCGCCTCATCAATTGCGACAATATCCATATCCGCTTCCACATGATGCAAAATCTCAATCGAATGGGAAATCGGCTTCGCCTCAAAAGAAGTGCCATTATGGGAAACAACAGACTGGTCATGATAGCGATTATCGATTTTCGGTTTAAATACAGCTATTTTTTGTTTAGCAAACTGGGCACGCCGCACGCGCCGAATTAACTCCTCTGATTTTCCAGAAAACATACTGCCGCAGATAACCTCAACCCATCCGCTTTGCGTCATAACATACATTAACGGCGTCTCCTTCCTCAAACGAAACCATCTCTATTTATCATATACAAAATCATATTTTTATTATTAGCCAATAAAAAACAGGCAAGCCAATGTTGCATCTTGCCTGTCTTTTGCGCGAGTATTATTCTTGTGTCTTAAGACCGTATTTTTTGTTGAAACGGTCAACACGTCCGCCTGCTTCAGCGAATTTTTGACGACCAGTATAGAATGGGTGGCACTCAGAGCAAGTCTCAACGCGGATCTCGTTCTTTACAGAACCGCTTTCGAAAGTGTTGCCGCATGCGCAAGTCACCATTACTGTTTTAAAATTTGGATGAATTCCTGCTTTCATTCTTTTCATCTCCTTCCGCCCTGAATCATTCGAAACAGAGTTATATACAGTGCTTGTCTTAACAAGTCACAGAATTACAAAAAACACACTGACCACATTATAACAGCCAGACTAATTGTTTGCAAGTTGGGATTTTCAGCCTTTTTGAAAAAACAAAACCAAAATATCGGGTTCGCTCAGGTACCTCGCCCCAAACTCAAAACCTAAGAGCGGCGCGCCTTAAGCTCCTCACCAAGCTGATCGAAAAACTCCTGGTTGGACTTCGTCTGACGCAACTTTTTCAAGAAACGCTCGGCAAAATCTGGGGAATCTGACATTGATTTGCGAATCGCCCATAACTTATCCAAGTGATCCTTCGGAATAAGCAGCTCTTCCTTACGCGTTCCGGAACGGCGGATATCAAGAGCAGGGAACACACGGCGTTCTGCAAGCTGTCTGTCAAGGTGCAGTTCCATGTTACCCGTACCTTTAAATTCTTCATAAATGACGTCATCCATACGCGAACCGGTGTCAACCAGCGCCGTCGCTAGGATCGTCAAGCTGCCGCCCTCTTCAATATTACGGGCCGCCCCGAAGAAGCGTTTCGGACGGTGGAACGCCGCCGGGTCAATACCACCGGACAACGTCCGGCCGCTTGGCGGAATCACTAGGTTATAGGCACGCGCCAAGCGAGTAATGCTATCCATCAGGATAACAACATCGCGTTTGTGCTCAACAAGACGCATCGCCCGGTCAAGAACAAGCTCAGCAACCTTGATATGGTTCTCGGGAACCTCATCAAACGTCGAGCTGACTACATCACCGGCAACGGAACGCTCGATGTCGGTCACCTCTTCCGGACGCTCGTCGATCAACAGGACGATTAACTCGACATCCGGGTGGTTTGTGGTAACGCTGTTAGCAATTTCCTTCAGAAGCATTGTTTTACCAGCCTTCGGAGGCGCGACAATCAGACCACGCTGGCCAAAACCAACTGGTGCCACAAGGTCCATAATCCGGGTTGATAAATGCTTTTGCGTTGTTTCGAGCTTCATCATCCGGTTCGGATATAAAGGCGTTAACGCCGGGAAGTAAACGCGTTCCTTCGCAGATTCCGGATCTTCACCGTTAACGGCTTCTACATGAAGCAATCCGAAATAACGCTCATTTTCCTTTGGCGGACGAACCTTACCGGATACCTTGTCCCCATTGCGGAGGTCAAAACGGCGAATCTGCGATGCCGAAATATAAATATCCTCCGAACTTGGCGAATAGTTGATTGGGCGCAGGAAGCCGAAGCCTTCTGACTGGATAATCTCCAAAACGCCTTCCATGAAGAAATAGCCCTGCTGCTCGGCACGGGATTTTAAAATTGCAAAAATCAATTCTTTTTTCGTTAATTTGCTGTAATAGGTCACTTTATATTCGCGCGCAAGCTCATAAAGCTCCTTCAGCTTCATATTTTCTAAACTTGAAATCGTTAATTCCAATGTGTACACCACGCTTTTAAATTTTTCCTTCATATCCGCTGTCAATTAGGAGCGAGAAATGATAGTAAGATAATAGAGTTGAGGAAATGAATAGAAGTTGATAGAAATGAATAGATTGGCAGAAAACTTGCATGATAAAACAATCTCTATTTTACCCTCTCAGCGAAAAGTTAATCAACTTATTTTTCAAACATCCCTTATTGGAAATATTTTCTGGAAGGAATCCTCATGGAGAATGGGGAGATTTCTGCAAATTTCGGGTGGTGGAAGGCACCACCCGGTGTTCGCTACCTATAGTACTAAATTTGGTTTTTTGTTTAGGCTGTGTCGCCCGTCGATGAAACGAACAGTTCCTGACTTTGCCCGCATAACAACAGAATGGGTCGAAGCGTGAGAGCCCTTGAACTGGACACCGCGCAACAGTTCCCCGTCCGTTACGCCTGTTGCCGTAAAGATAGCGTCGTCGCCTTTGACCAAATCCTCCATGCGGAGAATGCGGCTCACGTCCAAGCCCATTTTTTTACAGCGTTCAAGTTCAGCATCATTTTGCGGCAGCAATTTGCCGATCAGTTCACCGCCAAGGCATTTCAAGGCGACTGCTGAAATAACACCCTCCGGTGCACCACCCGAACCGAACAGAATATCAACACCGGTATTATCAAAAGCAGTATTGATGGCCCCGGCCACATCACCGTCATTAATAAGTTTAATGCGGGCACCCGCCTCACGAATTTGGGCAATGATATGCTCGTGGCGCGGACGGTTCAGCACAGTCGCAACCACGTCTTGAATATCTTTATTTTTTGCTTTCGCTACAGCCTTCAGGTTATCAATGACAGGAGCGTCGATATCAATTAGCCCAACGGCTTCCGGTCCGACTGCGATTTTTTCCATATACATATCTGGAGCATGGAGCAGGCAGCCATGGTCAGCCACAGCGAGAACAGCTAATGCATTCCAGCCGCCGGACGCCAAAATATTGGTACCTTCAAGCGGGTCAACGGCAACATCGACACGAGGCCCGTAGCCATTCCCTAACTTTTCTCCAATATAAAGCATTGGCGCTTCGTCCATTTCCCCTTCACCGATGACAACAGTTCCTTTCATCGGAATGGTGTCAAACACATCGCGCATCGCCGAAGTGGCTGCTCCATCTGCTTCGTCTTTTTTACCGCGGCCCATCCAGCGTGCGGAAGCAAGCGCTGCTGCTTCAGTTACCCGGACAAGCTCCATCGTTAAACTTCTTTCCATTGTTCTCCATCCCCCATTTTTTTCTGATGAGACTTCGTTCCTTCATAAGTATATCTCATTATGTGTTTTTAAGGTGCTCTAATTCTTCCTGCGTTAATGCCTCCCGCCAGACGGTGGCGCCAAGGCCGTTTAATTTTTCGACCAGGTTGCTGTAGCCGCGGTCGATGTGGTCGAGACCGGTTACTTCGGTGATTCCTTCCGCCATCAGACCGGCAATGAACAGCGCTGCTCCGGCACGAAGGTCGCTCGCCTTGACTTTGGCGCCGTGGAGCTGGATCGGTCCGTTGATAATAGCAGATCGTCCCTCCACTTTAATGTTGGCGTTCATTCTTCTTAACTCATCAATATGCTTAAATCGGGCACCATAAATAGTGTCAGTTACCACACTTGAGCCCGCTGCCTTTGTTAACAGGGCTGTAAATGGCTGCTGCAGGTCGGTTGGAAAGCCCGGATAAACAAGCGTTTTGATGTCGACGGCTTTCAGGTTCGAAGGGCCGTTGACAAACACCTGGTCATCGCCGGATTCGATATTCACGCCCATTTCGCGAAGCTTAGCAATCAACGATTCTAAGTGCTGCGGAATCACGTTATCAATCAGCACGCCCTCGCCCATTGCCGCACCAAGAATCATATAGGTTCCGGCCTCAATCCGGTCTGGAATGATCGTGTGTCTGCAGCCATGCAGGCTGTCCACCCCGTCAATCCGGATAACATCGGTTCCGGCACCTTTAATTTTCGCGCCCATGTTAGTTAACAAAGTGGCGACATCAATGATTTCCGGCTCTTTGGCGGCGTTTTCAATTATTGTCCTGCCTTTCGCTCTTACCGCTGCCAACATGATATTAATCGTTGCTCCGACACTGACGACGTCCAGATAAATCCGGGCGCCGCGAAGCTCGTCCGCGCGCAGATAAATAGCTCCCTGCTCGTTCGTGATTTGAGCACCAAGCGCTTCAAAGCCTTTGATATGCTGGTCAATCGGTCTTGGTCCCAAGTGACAGCCGCCGGGCAGACCAATCACTGCCTTTTTGAAGCGGCCGAGCATCGCGCCCATTAAATAATAAGAAGCGCGCAGCTTTTTAACTTTGCCGTTTGGCAGCGGCATGGAGATCATTGCCGATGGGTCAACCGTCATTTCATCGTCTGTAATATTCACTGTGCCGCCAATTTCCTCAAGCAAGTCCTTTAAAATTTCAACATCGGAAATATCAGGCAGTCCCTCGATTGTAACGGGTGATTCCGCTAAAATCGTCGCAGGTATAAGGGCAACAGCACTATTTTTGGCACCGCTGACCCTTACAGTTCCCTTTAATGGATATCCGCCCGCAATTTTAAGTTTTTCCATTTTCGACTCCCTTCTAAGCCTATGTAAAAATTGATTTATCGATTGAATGGAATGGTACTTTTTTGACCGTGACGCAAGTCTGTTTTTTCACCGAGCTTTTCTAGCAGACTGCCCGAAAAAAAGCACCTTTAAACCAAAATAAGGCCTCAGGTATATTTTTCCAACATTATAAGTCAAATTCCGACAGGTTGTCTAATTTATAGTTTACACGAAAATTATATTTTCATGTATGACAAATAAAAAAATTTACACGAAAATGGAAAAACAGCGGAATCATTATGCCTTTTTTACAGGGATTCCAGCATTTTAAAAAGGCGGAAATTTCCATAAAAATCTTACGCTTCTTGGCGGTTATTCCAATCTTTCAAGAAAGCTTCAATCCCTTTGTCTGTTAGTGGGTGCTGAGTAAGTCCCATCAATACTTTGTAAGGAATGGTCGCGATATGCGCACCTCTTAATGCTGCCTCCGTAACATGCAGCGGGTGGCGGATAGACGCCGCGATGATTTCCGTTTTAATGTCATGAACGGCGAAAATATCAGCAATCGTGGAAATTAAGTCTAAGCCGTTTTGGCCGATATCATCCAGTCTTCCCAAGAATGGAGATACATAGGTTGCACCGGCGCGGGCAGCAAGCAGAGCTTGGTTCGCGTTGAAGATTAAAGTTACGTTTGTTTTAATGCCTTTTTTTGAAAAAGCATGGACCGCTTTCAGGCCGTCTGGAGTCATTGGAACTTTGACGGTGATATTTGGTGCGATGGCAGCAAGCTCTAGGCCTTCTTTGATCATGCCTTCAGCATCAAGGGCGATTACTTCTGCACTAACAGAACCAGGAACAAGGGCGGTAATTTCTTTTAAACGATCGTGAAAAGAAACGCCTTTTTCTTTAGCCACAAGGGATGGGTTTGTCGTAACACCTGCTAATAAACCAAGGTCATGCGCTTCGCGGATTTCTTCCAGGTTGGCTGTATCAATAAAAAATTTCATGTTGCTCTCCTCCATTTTTGCCTAAATTTTCTATATACTTTGAACACACGGAAACCGCCCTATTGGTAGGGCGGTTTATTTTATCATAACTACAAAAAAGTGCTTTTTAGGCTTTGCCTGAAGAACCGAATTCGCGCATTTTGCCAATTACGGTTTCTTTGATGGCATCGCGAGCAGGGCCCAAGTATTTGCGTGGGTCATACTCGTTTGGTTTAGCAGCTAGCACTTCACGAACTGTTTTTGCAGAAGCAATTTGGTTTTCAGTGTTTACGTTAATTTTTGCAGTTCCAAGTGAAACAGAACGCTGGATGTCCTTTGTTGGGATTCCAGTACCACCGTGTAATACTAGTGGCATACCAGTAAGTTTACCGATTTCTTCCATTTCTTTGAAACCAAGATTTGGTTCGCCTTTATAAGGGCCGTGTACTGAACCTAATGCAGGAGCTAGGCAGTCTATACCTGTGCGTTTAACTAATTCAACACACTCGTTAGCGTCAGCATAGATAATGCTTCCAGAAACGTCGTCCTCTTGTCCGCCAACTGTTCCTAGTTCAGCTTCAACGGAAACACCTTTTGAATGAGCGTAGTCTACTACCTTTTTAGTAATTTCCACGTTCTCTTCGAATGGGTGGTGTGAAGCATCGATCATAACAGATGTAAAACCTGCATCAATTGCTTCTTTACATTTTTCAAAACTTGAACCGTGATCAAGGTGAATAGCCACTGGTACCGTAATTTTATAATCTTCCAATAAGCCTTCTACCATTTTCACAACGGTTTTGAATCCGCCAATGTAACGGCCAGCGCCTTCAGAGACACCAAGGATTACAGGTGAATTCTCTTCTTGAGCAGCTTGAAGAATAGCTTGTGTGAATTCTAAGTTATTGATGTTAAATTGCCCTACAGCATAGCCTTCTGCTTTACCTTTGTTGAGCATTTCTGTCATGGAAACTAATGGCATATCTCTTCCTCCTTAAATTCGGTCGGTATCTTTCAGAAATGAGTTTATCCATATTGATTTTCCCCACCATATGGCTGATTATGTATCGTTTCCAAAAGATAGCAGCCAATCAAATTTTCACTATGTATCATATCAAAAGAAAGTAAGAATTGCTATTAATCTAACAGCGTTTTGTAAAAGTGTCATAATGAAAACGCCGTCATTCCGCTGGATGAAAAAAAGCAAACGATATGACGTTGCTTTTTTTCAAAAATATATTAATTCGTTTTTTGCGGGATATGTTTTCTGACGGCAGCGCGAATGTCGTCGATGTCAAACGGCTTGGCAAAGTGGGTGATGGCGCCAAGGTCTTTTGCTTCCTGAATCATGTCCAGTTCGCCGTAAGCGGTCATGATAATAACGCGAATGTCCGGGTCGAGCACTTTCATTCTTTTTAAAATTTCAATCCCGTCCATGCCTGGAATTTTCATATCCAACAGCACTAGGTCCGGGTCATGTGTTTTCACAATCTCCAGCGCCTGCACCCCGTTGGCTGCCTGAAAGGTCTGATACCCTTCTTTTTGAAAAACCTCATTCAATAAAATGCGGATGCCAAACTGGTCGTCAACGATTAAAATTTTCTCCTTCATTCTTCCACCTCTTCCCTCATTTAATATATTCCATATGTATATATCTTTATTAAATTCTCCTCCTCGAGGAAAAAATCCTGCATCATTTTTAGAAACTGACCATGTTATTTTATGGAAATTTATTTATTTTGGCATTTTTATAAAAAGGTCTATAATATTAGTGCATATGAGGAGGGTTTTTATGTTAAAAATGTTCACTACTCAATTAATGGGTTTATTTAAAAGAATAGAGGAAAAAGAAGAGTTTGCGTTTGAGGATGCTGCCCGCCTGCTTGCCCAGGCCCCTGTCGGCGACGGCTCTATTTATATTTATGGTGAAAAAGAAATGAAGGCTGTTTCAGCTGAAGCTGTGGATGGTGCTGAGCCTTTAAAATCAGCGAAAGCTTTGTCTATGGAATCTGCGGCTGACCTGGATATCGCCGATCGTGTATTGATTTTCGCGCGGACTTCTGCGGATGAGGCAGCTTTGTCGATTGCGAGTCAACTTCAGGAAAAAGGAATTCCGTTCGTGGCTATTTCGACTGTGATGGATGATTCTGCGGGTGGGTTAGCAGAAATTGCTGATGTTCATATTGATTTGCGGCTGACAAAAGGCTTGCTGCCGGACGAGTTCGGGAACCGAATTGGCTATCCGTCCTCGATGGCAGCATTGTTTGTGTACTATGGATTGAAATTTACGATTGAAGAGATCTTGGCGGAATACGAAATGTAAGCGAAACGGTCCTTGTAATGAGGGCCGTTTTGATTTACTCGCCTAAAATAGAAATTTACTCGCCGAATATCACCATTTACTCGCCAAATTCCTCATTTCACCCGCCAACCGCCCATTTTTAACCAAAAAACAAAGACCAGTCCCGCACCCGGATAACTGGTCTTATTATTTCAAAAAATTATTTCTGTAAAGTAGCCTTAATAAAGTCACGGAACAATGGCTGAGGGCGGTTTGGTCTAGAGATGAATTCCGGATGGAATTGGGATGCCACAAACCATGGGTGATCCTTCAACTCAATGATTTCCACTAAACGGCCGTCTGGGCTTGTCCCTGAGAAGACAAAGCCTGCCTCTTCCATTTCTTGACGATAATGATTGTTGAACTCATAACGATGACGATGGCGCTCGTAAACGACATTATTTTCGTACGCTTCATGGGCTTTTGTTCCCTCAACAACACGGCAAGGGTACAGTCCAAGACGTAACGTTCCGCCTAAATCCTCGACATCCTTCTGCTCTGGAAGCAGGTCAATGATCGGATGCTGTGTTTCCGGTACGAACTCAGAAGAATGAGCATCTTTATAGCCAAGGACATTGCGGGCGAATTCAATAGTCGCCAGCTGCATGCCTAAGCAAATGCCAAGCAATGGCTTTTTAGACTCACGCGCATAGCGGATCGCTTCTATTTTCCCTTCGACACCGCGGTCGCCGAAGCCGCCTGGAATCAGCACTCCATCTACCTCATCAAGAAGTTCCACCACATTTTCACGGGTAACCTCTTCGGCATTGATCCATTTAATTTCTACATCGGAATCAAATGCATAACCAGCATGCTTCATCGCTTCGACAACGGAAATATAGGCATCCTGAAGTTCCACGTATTTACCGACTAACCCGATGCGAGTCTTGTTAGCAAGACTCAACACGCGGTCAACCAGCGCTTTCCACTCAGTCATATCCGCTTCCCCAGTTTGCAGCTTCAAATGGTCGCAGACGATTTGGTCCATGTTCTGCTCCTGCAAAGCTAGCGGAATGGAGTATAGCGTATCGGCATCACGGCACTCGATGACCGCTTTTGCATCAATATCACAGAATAACGCTAGTTTATCTTTCATATCCTGCGAAATTTCCATTTCAGTACGAACAACAATAATATTTGGCTGAATGCCAAGGCTGCGCAGCTCTTTTACGCTGTGCTGGGTTGGCTTTGTCTTCATTTCACCAGCCGCTTTAATATAAGGAACAAGTGAACAGTGAATATACATGACGTTTTCACTGCCAATATCGCTCTTAATTTGGCGGATTGCTTCTAAAAACGGCAAGGACTCGATATCACCGACAGTACCGCCGATTTCCGTAATCACCACATCAGCATTGGTTTCTTTGCCGGCACGGAAGACACGGTCTTTAATTTCGTTCGTGATGTGCGGGATAACCTGCACGGTTGCGCCAAGATAGTCACCGCGGCGCTCTTTGCGAAGGACAGTAGAATAGATTTTTCCAGTTGTCACGTTGCTGTATTTGTTTACGTTAATATCAATAAAACGCTCATAGTGGCCCAAATCCAAATCGGTTTCCGCACCATCATCGGTTACGAACACTTCGCCGTGTTGATACGGGCTCATTGTTCCCGGGTCAACGTTGATGTACGGGTCTAATTTTTGAGTGGTCACGCTTAAGCCGCGATTTTTCAATAAGCGTCCTAAAGATGCGGCGGTAATTCCTTTTCCAAGCGATGAAACAACACCGCCAGTTACAAAAATATACTTTGTCATGTAAATATTCCCCCTCAGATACAGTTTGTGCATTATTCAGAATGTTAAAGGGTATTTTTGCAAAAATTATTTTTCTGCTGCTCCAAAAAATAAAAAACCCCATAAAAGCTGGGTTTTTATCAAAATAAAAAGCGCTCCTCTTACGCATTGTAAGGGAGCGCGTATACATTCGTTCGAATGGTCCTTTTTAAGGAGCCCAAACAAGATGATACAAGGGGCTGATGAAAAAGTCAAGCCTATTCATCCCGAGATGAGATGTTTAAGATTAGAGATCCTCGTCCTCTTCCTCATCTTCTAGTTCAAGTTCTTCTTCCTCTTCCAGGTCATCTTCAAGTTCTTCATCATCTTCGAATTCAAGTTCTTCGTCATCTTCAAGAACGTCATCTTCATCTTCGAATTCGTCGTCGATTTCATCAATCTCGTCAAGGTTCTCCTCTTCATCGTCAAGGAGATCATCTTCCTCTTCAAAGTCGTCGACATCGTCGTAGTCTTCGTCATCAAGTTCTGCAAATTCGTCGATTTCATCGATATCCTCGTCTTCGACAACCTTCTTCTTCTTCTTCTTCGATTTGACGACTGCGACAACTTCTTCCTCTTGGGTATCAACCGGATACCAGACGCGAAGTCCCCAGCGGTTTTCACCTAAAGTCAAGAATCGGCCATCGATATTTAAATCGGTGTAAAACTGTGCCAGACGAGCACGCATTTCTGATTCAGAAATACCCGCAGCCTTGGTAATTTCCTTCACTAAATCGGCGAAGGCGACTGGCTGCTTACTATTTTTCATAAATTCATAAGCCATTTCGATGAGCGATAACTCTTGCAGCTCCTCTTTTGAGTACATTGCTAAACTCAATATCGGCACTTCCTTTCTCTATTTAACACTCTTATGTAGAATGAATAAGGGCTAATCTAAAAAAATACATATTCCTCATTATAAACAAATTCTAGAGGTTTATGCTAGTTCTAGCTGTTTGTTTTACTTGATTTTTTCCTTTTTTGGCTTCTCTTCATTCTTTTTAATCTGTTCTCTTACTATTTTTAGCTCTTTAAGAGATATGTACAAAAAGAAGATGGCCAGCAACAGGAACGAAACAGCACCTAGTTGCAGTTCATAAAGATAATATAATGGCCAGGCTGTAATTATTAAAACCATGATGATATGATTTACTCTCATAAGCTGACACCTGCCCATAACCTCTGGAGGTAAAATACTATATTGATTATATAGGATATATCATAATATTGGAAAATATTTTTTGAAAATCAAAAAAGGGGGAAGTGCCCCCCTTTTGATTAACGTCTCCACTCATTACATATTTCGGCGATACTGTCCGCCTACTTCGTATAGGGCGCGTGTGATTTGGCCGAGACTGGCGACTTTGACGGTTTCCATAAGTTCGGCAAAGATGTTGCCGCCGCTTGTGGCCGCTTCCTTCAACCGCTTCAGCGCTGCATCGGATTCTGCTGCGTGCGCATCCTGGAAGGCACGCAAATTGTGAATCTGCAGCTCTTTCTCCTCCGTCGTTGCCCGAGCCAATTCCATATTATCAATCGCTTCCTCGGATGGAGGATTTGGATTCAAATACGTATTTACCCCGATAATCGGCAGTTCGCCCGTATGTTTTAACATTTCATAGTGCATTGACTCATCCTGAATCTTGCCGCGCTGGTACTGAGTTTCCATTGCGCCCAGCACGCCGCCGCGGTCATTCAGCCGTTCGAATTCTTGAAGTACCGCTTCTTCAACTAAATCAGTCAGCTCTTCTACGATAAACGAGCCCTGAAGCGGATTTTCATTCTTCGTCAAGCCGTGCTCCTTAGTGATAATCATCTGAATCGCCATTGCCCGGCGGACCGATTCCTCGGTCGGTGTAGTAATCGCCTCATCGTATGCATTCGTATGCAGCGAGTTACAGTTATCGTGAAGCGCCATTAATGCCTGAAGCGTGGTGCGGATATCATTAAAATCGATTTCCTGCGCGTGCAGCGAACGTCCCGATGTCTGCACATGGTACTTTAGCTTTTGGCTGCGCTCGTTGGCACCATACTTGTCACGCATGACAGTCGCCCAAATGCGACGAGCCACCCGGCCAATCACAGTATACTCCGGATCCAAACCATTCGAGAAGAAGAACGACAGGTTTGGCGCGAAGTCATCAATGTTCATGCCGCGGCTCAAATAATACTCAACGTACGTGAAACCGTTCGACAAGGTAAATGCCAGCTGCGAAATCGGGTTCGCTCCCGCTTCGGCAATATGGTACCCGGAAATCGACACGGAATAATAGTTACGCACCTGATGGTCGATAAAATATTGCTGGATATCGCCCATCATCCTTAAAGCAAATTCTGTTGAAAAAATACATGTATTTTGGCCTTGGTCTTCTTTTAAAATATCAGCCTGGACCGTACCGCGGACGGTTTTCAGCGTGTAGGCGCGGACTTCAGCAAATTCTTCGACGGTCAGAACGCGGCCTAGTTCAGCTTCTTTACGTTTCACCTGCTGGTCAATTGCCGTGTTCATGAACATCGCCAGGATGATTGGTGCCGGACCATTGATCGTCATCGATACGGATGTCGACGGATGACAAAGGTCGAAGCCATCGTACAGCTTTTTCATATCGTCTAACGTACAAACGCTGACGCCGCTTTCGCCGACTTTACCGTAAATGTCGGGACGGTAGTCCGGGTCTTCTCCGTATAGGGTTACTGAATCAAACGCCGTACTTAAGCGTTTTGCCGAATCGTCCTTCGATAAATAGTGGAAACGGCGGTTGGTCCGTTCCGGTGTGCCTTCGCCGGCAAACTGGCGTTTTGGATCCTCCCCTTCACGCTTGAACGGGAATACCCCTGCTGTGTATGGGAAGGAGCCCGGCAGGTTCTCACGATACACCCAGCGCAGGATTTCGCCGTAATCCTTGTATTTCGGCAGGGCCACTTTTGGAATATCAAGCCCTGATAAGCTCTTTGTTTTTAAAATTGTAATGATTTCCTTGTCGCGGATTCTTGTGACGAACTTATCAGAGGAATACGCTTCTTTTGTTTTTTCCCAGCCGTCAAGAATACGCTTTGACTCTGGTGTCAGCTGCGCTTCGGTTTGCTGTTTAACCGCTTCAAGGGCTGCAACGACTTCCGGCTGGTCCTTCACCGCTTCTATGGCGCCTTCCAGCTGGAATAATTTCCGGGAAATATTCGCCTGCTGCTCCGCTTTTTTATGATAGCCGCGAACGGTCTCGGAAATTTCCCGTAAGTAATAACGGCGGTCCGTCGGGATGATGATGTTTTGCTTTTCGACCTTCGCCTCTTTGCTGTATGATGTCACCCAATTGGTCGCCGCTTTTTCATTGATTTTTTCAACGAGGGCTGCAAACAGGGCGTTCGTGCCAGGGTCATGGAACTGGCTGGCGATTGTTCCGTACACCGGCATTTCGGATGGATCTTTTTCAAAAAGCATATGGCTGCGCTGGTACTGCTTCTGCACCTGACGCTTCGCATCCTCCGAGCCCTTGCGCTCAAATTTATTGATGACAATCAGATCGGCAAAGTCAATCATGTCGATTTTTTCAAGCTGTGACGGCGCCCCGAACTCACTGGTCATGACGTACATCGCGACATCGCAAATTTCCGTGATGCCGGCGTCGCCCTGGCCGATTCCGCTTGTTTCGACGATGACCAAGTCAAAGCCGGCTGCCTTCGTGACCGCTACGGCGTCTTTAATGGCCAGCGACAATTCGCTCCTTGAAGCACGGGTTGCCAAGCTGCGCATGTAGACGTTTGGTGAAAAAATCGCATTCATACGGATTCGGTCGCCAAGAAGCGCCCCGCCCGTTTTTTGCTTGGTTGGGTCAACGGAAAGGATCGCAACCTTTTTGGCTGGAAATTCGTTGATAAAACGGCGGATCAACTCGTCCGTCAGTGAGCTTTTTCCCGCGCCGCCCGTACCGGTGATCCCGATAACCGGAATCGACTTCTCAAGCTCCTTCACTTTTTCAAGAACCTGCTCAGCCGTGGCAGCCGCCTCATTTTTTTGGTCAACATGATTTTCCGCAATTGTAATCAACTTGGCAATGGCATTCGTGTCACCCGTCGGCAGCTTTTCGATTTGCTCTGGGATATTTTCTGAAGCAACCGTTGAAAAATCACACTCTTGAATCATCTGGTCGATCATGCCCTGCAACCCGAGCTTTCGGCCGTCTTCCGGAGAGAAGATTCCGGCAATGCCGTACTCTTGGAGTTCATTGATTTCTCTTGGGATGATGACGCCCCCGCCGCCGCCATAAATGCGGATATGCGATGCGCCTTTTTCTTTTAATAGGTCGTACATGTATTTAAAGTATTCAACGTGCCCTCCTTGATAAGAGGAAATCGCAATTCCCTGGGCATCTTCCTGAATGGCGGCGTTGACAACCTCCTCGACCGAGCGGTTGTGGCCAAGGTGAATAACCTCGGCTCCGCTTGATTGAAGGATGCGCCGCATGATATTGATGGAAGCATCATGGCCGTCAAACAAACTCGACGCGGTCACAAAGCGAATATGATGCTTCGGCTGATATTTTCCGGTTGTACTCATCTCAATTTGGCCCCCTTGTATTTTAAAATTCTTGAATTACTTCTTTTAACCGTCCCTTTTTACCCCAAGCCCTTTAAAAATAAACTCAGTCTGCAATTCGATGTATTCCTCAAGCGTAAACAGCTTACGGAGCGCCCAGCGGCGGAAGCCCCACATTTGCCCCTGGACAAAAATATCGTGGGCGATGATTTTGATTTGTTTTTCCGACAGCTCAAGTTCGCCGTTCTCCACACATTTGTGGAGCATATTTTCAAACATGGCGACCATCTCTAATTCCTTTTTTAACACATATGGAAGGGCGTCCTTGGATAAGGATTTTACTTCCTGATACATGACGAGGATTTCGTCCTGCAATTCATCCATAACATAGAAAAAGTTTGCAATTCCCACTTTTAAGCTCTCTAATGTCCCTTGCTTGTGATCAAGGTTCTCCTCGAGCTGCTCCTTCACATGATCATAGATACTGTCGCAGACCAGATATAAAATATCTTCCTTCGTCCGGATGTACTCGTACAATGTCCCGATGCTAAAGCCCGCCGCTCTGGCAATTTCCCGGGTCGTTGTCCGATGAAACCCCTTTTCTTTAAAAAGTGCAACGGCCCCTTTGATCATTTGATCACGCCTTTTTTGCACAAGGCGTTCGTCTTTGACCGAGGCCTGAACCTCCCGTTTATTCATCGCGCTCGAACCGCTCCTTGTCTAGCTACAGCGCCTAGGGGCTCGAAGGTCTACAGCCAATCCGTCAAGAAGGCTAAAAAGCAGCCTTCTCGCCGGCTCGTCTAGCCTCGTGCCCCTGGTCAAGGCGCTTCCGCTTTTCGTTTTACTTCGTAATCATTCTAGAAATAACAAGGCGCTGAATTTCCTGAGTGCCCTCGTAAATTTGCGTGATTTTCGCATCGCGCATGAAGCGTTCGACCGGATAATCCTTCGTATAGCCGTAGCCGCCGAACACTTGAACTGCTTCTGTTGTTACCTTCATCGCGGTATCGCCTGCAAACAGTTTAGACATAGCGGACTCCTTACCATACGGAAGACCGTTGGACTCAAGCCATGCTGCCTGATAGGTTAATAGTCTTGCTGCTTCAATGTTTGTCGCCATATCGGCAAGCTTGAAGCTGATGCCTTGGTTGGCGGCGATTGGCTTGCCGAACTGAACGCGTTCCTTCGCATAGTCAACTGCTGCATCAAGCGCGCCTTGAGCAATACCGACTGCCTGCGCCGCGATGCCGTTGCGGCCGCCATCCAGTGTCATCATCGCCACTTTAAAGCCTTCGCCCTCTTCGCCAAGTCTATTTTCAACCGGAACCTTGCAATCTTCAAAAATAATTTCTGTTGTCGGTGAGGAACGAATACCCAGTTTCTTTTCTTTTTTCCCAACAGAGAATCCCGCGAAATCCTTTTCAACGATAAATGCTGTTGTACCGCGCTGCTTGTTGGATGGATCGGTTAGTGCAAATACGACATAAATGTCGGCCTCACCGCCATTGGTAATGAAAATTTTTGAACCATTCAGCACGTAGTGATCGCCCTCAAGGCGTGCCATCGTTCTCATCCCGCCTGCGTCAGAGCCGCTGCCAGGCTCCGTTAAGCCGTAAGCACCGATTTTTGAACCTTCGGCCAGTGGACGAAGGTATTTTTGCTTTTGCTCTTCATTACCGAACTTGTAAATTGGCCAGCTGGCAAGAGATGTGTGTGCGGAAAGGGTAACCCCGACTGATGAATCGATGCGGGAAAGCTCTTCAACCGCGATACAGTAAGCAAGATAATCACTGCCGATGCCGCCGTACTCTTCCGGCCATGGAATTCCGGTTAAGCCAAGCTCCGCCATTTTGTCAAAAATCTCCCGGTCAAAGCGCTCTTCCTCATCGCGCTCAGCGGCCGTCGGAGCAATCTCGTTTTGCGCAAAATCGCGCACCATTTTGCGAATCATTTCATGTTCTTCGGTTAATTTGAAGTTCATTTTGGGTGTCCTCCTCATATTTATCTACAAATATTGATTGGATATCTACAAATTTTTAAATTTATCTACAAAATTCCAAGGGATATCTACAATTTTTAAAATATATCTACAAATTTTCAAAGGATATCTACAATTCCATCCTTAAAGATGCTTGCTAATCACAATCCGCTGAATCTCGCTCGTTCCCTCATAAATCTCCGTCACTTTGGCATCGCGGAAGTAGCGCTCAACCGGATAATCCTCCGTATAGCCGTAGCCGCCGAAGACCTGAATCGCTTCTGTCGCCACCTCAACCGCTGTTCTTGTTGCAAAAAGCTTCGCCATCGACGCTTCCATACCGCACTTCAAGCCTTGCCCACGCAAATCTGCAGCTCGGTAGACTAGTAATCTAGCAGCCTCCACATTTGTTGCCATGTCGGCAAGTTTAAACCCGATGCCTTGTTGGGCGGCAATCGGTTTCCCAAACTGATGGCGCCCCTTCGCATATTCGGTTGCGGCCGACAGTGCGGCTTCGGCAATTCCAAGCGCCTGGGCGGCAATTCCGATGCGTCCGGCATCGAGGTTCGCCATCGCAATTTTAAAACCTTCGCCCTCAGCACCAAGCAAGTTCTCAACCGGAACGCGCATATCCTCAAATGTAAGCTGTACCGTTCTCGAGCCATGCAGGCCCATTTTCTTCTCGTCCTTGCCAATCACCAGTCCAGGGGTATTTTTTTCTACAATAAAAGCAGATACCCCTTTGGCGCCCAATTCCGGATTAGTTTTTGCAAAAACGATGTAAACATCGGCCTCGCCGCCATTGGTGATGAAGACCTTGGAACCGTTAATCACATAATGGCCGCCGTCGCGAACCGCCCGCGACTTCATGCTGGCAGCATCCGACCCGGCGCTCGGCTCGGTTAAGCAAAAGGCCCCAAGATACTCGCCTGAAGCAAGCTTTGGTACGTACTTTTGCTTCTGGTCCGCCGTTCCAAAGTAAAGAATCGGGTTCGTACCAACAGAGGTGTGTACCGACAAGATCACACCCATTGTCGCGCTGACCTTGGAAAGCTCGTTGATCGCGATGATGTAGGAGGTGAAATCCATCTCAGCACCGCCGTATTGCTCTGGAACCGGGATGCCCATTAAGCCTAGCCCGCCCATTTTGCGGAGAATCTCACGCGGAAATTCCCCTTTCTCCATTTTTTCTATAAACGGCGCAACTTCAATGGCGGCAAAGTCGCGCACCATTTTGCGCATCATTTCTTGCTCTTCTGTAAATGTAAGATTCATGCTGAACTCCCCTTTTGGAGAAAGTAGTGTGACCGAACTCATTTTTAAAGCCCCTTTCTCGAGGATACTGTATTCTTTGCTTGAATCTTGCTACCCCTATTTTTAAGACCCCTACTGCTATTCTTGAAAAATTTCTCTCCCGAGTAGACCATATCGTTATCTCTATCTTTCTATTTTTGTAAAATTTGACGACTTCAAAGCTTATTCGTATACATAAAATCCGCGTCCAGTCTTCTTACCCAGCCAGCCTGCTTTTACATATTTACGCAGCAGCGGGCATGGGCGGTACTTGTCATCGCCAAAGCCTTCGTGCAATGTTTCCATGATGTAAAGGCAGGTATCCAAACCGATAAAGTCAGCAAGCGTTAACGGTCCCATTGGGTGATTCATGCCAAGCTTCATTACTTCATCGATGGCTTCCTTCGTGGCTACGCCCTCGTACAATGTATAGATGGCTTCGTTAATCATCGGCATCAGCACGCGGTTGGCAACGAAGCCAGGGAAGTCGTTTACCTCTACAGGAACTTTGGATAACGTTTTTGTCATGTCCTCGATGACCTGATACACTTCGTCAGCCGTTGCCAAGCCGCGGATGATTTCTACCAGCCTCATGACAGGCACCGGATTCATGAAGTGCATGCCGATGACCTTTTCCGGGCGCTTCGTTGCTGCTGCGATTTCCGTAATCGGCAGCGAGGAGGTATTGCTTGCTAAAATCGTATGAGCCGGCGCAATTTCGTCTAATTGTGCAAAGATTTTTGTTTTGATTTCCATGTTTTCAACAGCTGCTTCGATGACTAGATCCACGCCGGATGCGTCTTGCAGGTTTGTTGATGGAGTCAGGTTGCTAAGCACCTCTTGCTTTTGCTCCTCGGTCAAGCGGCCTTTGTCAACGTTGCGGGATAGGTTTTTGTTGATTACTCCGAGTCCGCGCTCAACAAATTCCGATTTCAAATCGTTTAAAATAACCTTATAACCAGCTTGTGCACAAACCTGGGCGATTCCCGAGCCCATTTGGCCAGCCCCAATTACCATTACCTTTTCAACTTTCATGTTTTCCCCTCCGATTTTCGGGGCCGGAAATGAAATCCGGCCTTGATTTTTGTATTATTTTTGCGTATCGACAGTAAGGATGTCTTATGCGACAGTTATGGTCACTTATACGACAGTAACGACGCCTTATACGACAGTTACTGCCGCCCGCCGGTCTGCCTTTCAGCAAAGTTGTTTACCTCTTCGGCACCTCAATCATAATCGCATCGCCCTGGCCGCCGCCGCTGCAGATGGCCGCGATGCCGATCCCGCCGCCGCGGCGCTTTAACTCATGCAACAAAGTAATGATGATTCGCGCTCCGCTTGCGCCAATTGGATGGCCAAGGGCAACCGCACCGCCGTTGACATTGACTTTTTCCGGATCCAAGCCGGCGATTTGGCCGCTTGCCAGCGCTACGGCCGCAAACGCTTCGTTAATTTCAAACAAGTCAATTTCCTCAAGGCTTCGGCCTGTTTTTCGTAAAATTTCATTGATAACAAGTCCCGGTGTTTGCGGGAAGTCCTTGGCTTCTACCGCAATCGCAGCCTGACCGATGATGACCGCTTCTACCCGCCGGCCTTCATGCTCCGCACGTTCCTCGCTCATCAACACGAGTGCACCGGCTCCATCATTGACCCCAGGTGCGTTTCCGGCTGTGATGGTACCTTCGCCATTAAACGCCGGTCCAAGCTTAGCTAATTTTTCTATAGAAGTGTCTTTCCGCGGCGCTTCATCATGCTCGACTACTACCGTCGCCCCTTTGCGCTGCGGCACCTCCACCTTCACAATCTCTTCGGCAAACTTGCCGCTCTCGATTGCTTCAATGGCCCGCTGGTGGCTTCTTAATGCCCACTCATCCTGTGCTTCGCGGCTAAGCGACATCTCTTCAGCAGTCGAGTTTCCGTACGTTCCCATATGCACGCCGGTAAAGCTGCAGCTCAATCCATCGTGAATCATCAAATCCTGAACAGCCGCGTCGCCCATTCTTAGGCCCCACCTTGCTTTTGGCAAAATGTATGGTGCATTTGACATTGATTCCATACCGCCTGCAACAATCACTTCTTCATCGCCGGCGCGGATGATTTGGTCAGCAAGCGTGACGCTGCGTAAGCCTGATGCACAGACCTTGTTAATCGTTTCTGTTTTCACTTCCCATGGCAGCCCAGCGCCCCGCGCAGCTTGGCGGGATGGGATTTGCCCTTGTCCACCCTGCAGGACTGATCCAAATATCACTTCTTGCACGTCTTCCGGATTCACATTAGCACGTTGTAACGCTTCTTTAATGGCTATACCGCCTAACTGAGAAGCGCTAAAGCCGCTCAATGCCCCGCCCAATTTACCAAAAGGCGTTCTAACCCCGCTTAAGATAACCGTTCTGCTCATTCAAAACATTCCTTTCCCCTGTTTTTATTTCAAAAAACAATTATGCCTTTTCCCAATTTTCAGTCACCGGTACATAAAAAAATGGGAGCGTGCTGATTTCATCATCGACTGAACGCTCGCTCAACACTGCTGCAAAAACTAACGCAGGTCCAGGGGATCACCCTGCCCACGCATTTAATTTAAAAAGGAAATGTAAGCGTTTTAATCCACTTATTCTATTTTACAAAAAAAATAGCAGAAGTTGAATTGTTTTACACAAAATTCCTAAAATTTTTTCGCGTGTATGCAATCAACCTCTGCTATTTTAAAATTCAATTTTCAGTCTTACGATGCCACTGCCGCAGGCTCGCCGCAGACAGCTTTTTCAAGAAGCTCAGCCACGTCGTAGGTAGCAACCTTGTCTTCAACCTCTTTCGCCTTCGTACCGTCTGACAGCATTGTCAAGCAGTATGGACAGCCGGAGCTAATGACAGATGGGTTCACCGATAATGCCTGCTCTGTACGTGCCACGTTGATGCGGTGTCCTGTTTCTTCCTCCATCCACATCAAGCCGCCGCCGGCGCCGCAGCACATTCCTTTGTCACGGTTCCGTTCCATTTCCACCAGCTTCACGCCTGGGATGGCCTTCAAGATTTCACGCGGCGGATCATAAACGTCGTTGTAACGTCCTAAGTAACAAGAATCGTGGAACGTTATCGTTTCGTTTACTGCATGCTTTGGCTTCAAACGGCCATCGCGGACAAGTTCGAAAAGAACCTCCGTATGGTGGTAAACCTCAGCCTGCAACCCGAAATCAGGGTATTCATTTTTGAAAATATTGTAGGCGTGCGGGTCAATCGTAACGATTTTCTTAACCTCAGCCTTTTCGAATTCTTCAATGTTTTTCGCAGCAAGATCCTGGAACAGGAACTCGTTTCCAAGACGGCGGACCGTGTCGCCGGAGTTCTTTTCTTTGTTTCCAAGGATAGCGAATTTCACGCCTGCTTCATTCAACAATTTAGCGAAGGACAACGCAATCTTCTGGCTGCGGTTGTCGTAAGAGCCCATTGAGCCAACCCAGAACAGGTACTCGAACTCTTCGCCAGCTTTGTTCATTTCTTTGACAGTCGGCACATGAACATCTTCACGAGCTTCGCGCCATGTTTCGCGCTCTTTTCTGTTCAAGCCCCAAGGGTTGCCCTGACGCTCGATGTTAGTGATCGCGCGCTGTGCATCGGCATCCAATTTTCCTTCTGTTAAAACTAGGTAACGGCGAAGGTCGATAATCTTTTCAACGTGCTCATTCATAACCGGACATTGGTCTTCACAGTTACGGCAGGTTGTACAAGCCCAGATTTCTTCTTCGGTGATGACATCGCCGATCAGGCTAGGGCTGTAGATGGAAGTTGCTGCTGTTTCGGAAGCACCTTGTCCTGCAGCGGCAAGCGCTAGCTGGTTGCCCTTTGTACCGGAAAATGCAAATGTTGGTACCCACGGCTGTTTTTGCGTCACAGCCGCACCGTAATTGGTGAGATGATCACGCATTTTCACGATTAAATCCATTGGCGACAGCATTTTGCCTGTGCCGGTTGCCGGACACATATTTGTACAGCGGCCGCATTCTACACAAGCATAGAAGTCCATCATTTGCAGTTGTGTGAAGTCTTCAATTTTTCCAACGCCAAATGATTCAGCGGTTTCGTCCTCGAAGTCAATCTTTCTCAATTTACCTGCCTTATCCAAACGATTCAGGTAAACGTTTGCAGGACCGGCGATTAAGTGAGCGTGTTTTCCCTGCGGCACATACACTAAGAATGCCAATAAGAAAATCAAGTGCAACCACCATGCTACATAAAAGATGGACACTGCTGCTGTTTTGCCGATCCCGGCGAAGATGATTGAAATGAGAGATGCCACTGGTTCTGCCAACGAAGTTTCTTCACCATGCCAGATGATGCCCATTCCGTTTCCTAAAAGCACCCAAACCATTAAGCCGCCGATAAAGATTAAGACAAGACCTGATTTAAAGCCTCTCTTTAAGCGGACAAGTTTCTCAACATAACGGCGATGGAATGCCCAGAAAGTTGCCACTAAAATGACTAAAGTGACGATCTCCTGGAAGAATGTAAATGCCGGATAAAGCGGTCCAAGTGGAAGGTGGGATCCTGGTGCAAGCCCTTTCCAAATAAAATCGATCGCTCCAAATTGAACAAGAATGAAGCCGTAAAAGAACATAACGTGGATGGCACCACTCTTTTTATCCTTTAAAAGCTTCTTCTGCCCAAATACCATGACCCAGATTTTTCGCATACGTTCTTTGACATTGTTGTCAAACTCTTCCTTTTTGCCAAGCTTCATATATTCGATCCGTGTTTTGACAACATAGACGAACAGGCTGAGCGCGTAAGCGGTTACGGCCAAGAAGGCAATAAGGTTGACCCATAAAAGTCCATTCATGAAATAAGCCCCTTTCGTTGATTTCTCCCCTAATTTTTTACTAGATGTTCAAAATAGTAAATTTTCTGAATTACCTTAACTCTATTATAATATGAATGAGCATTCAGTCAATGAATTTTTGCAAACTTATAGAAATGTTTGTAGTTGGAAAAACTAACGAAACTGATTGGAGGAAGGTTTTCCAATGAATTTTTTCGTCATTTTTTTCGGAATTGTCTTACTTTTCATTATATGGCTTATTCTGGACTTTTGTCTAGGGCGACAGAAGCATCATTCTTCTGTAAGAAAAATGGAAACTCCCATCCTGCATGGTGATTTTGACATTTTTCCTCATGGTAAGGAACTGTTTCACGACTACTTCTCCGTGCTGCGCGAGGCAGAAAGACATATCCATGTGTTGTTTTATATTGTAAAGGATGATGCCTTTAGTCAGGAATTTCTTTCAATTTTAAAAGAAAAAGCACGAACCGGAGTTGAGGTTCGCTTGCTGCTGGACCGGCTTGGCAGCTGGAAAGTAAAAGGAGCTGAGATAAAAGAGCTACGCGCGGCGGGGGTAGAGTTTGCCTTCAGCAATCCGGTAAAGCTCCCCTATCTTTTTTACTCGATGCAGGTCCGGAACCACCGTAAGATTTCGATTATAGATGGGCGAATTGGCTATCTTGGCGGGTTTAATATCGGGAAGGAATATATTGACGAAGAACCTAGCCTTGGCCCATGGCGTGATTATCATCTAAAAATCAGCAGTGAAAGCGTCAATTTTCTACAAAGTGAGTTTCTGATTGATTGGGAGCGATGCACAGGGGTTGACTTGCAAGGTGAGTCGAAATATTTCCCGAAATTGCCTAAGGGCGCCGTCCGCCAGCAATTTATTCCGACAGAAGCCGATCAGCTGGAATGTATGTTTATCAGTCTCATTCAATTGGCTGAAAAATCGATTACCATCGGCACACCTTACTTTATTCCAAGCAGGAAGATTTTTGCGGAGCTGCGGAAGGCGGTACAGCGGGGCGTCTGTCTGACCATCATTGTACCGGAAGTTTCTGACCACGCACTCGTGAAAGAGGCTTCGTTCAAGTATTTACGAACGCTGCTTCGCGAAGGCGCATTGGTTTATCAGTATAATAAAGGTTTTTACCATGCCAAAACCATTGTCATTGATAACAAGGTCGCCGACATCGGTACTGCCAACTTTGACCAACGCAGCCTCTTTTTAAACCAAGAAATCAACTGCTACATCTACGACTCAAGTTTTATTGACAGAATAAAAGGCATACTGGACAAAGACATCCACGACTCCACCCGGCTCACACTCGAGCAACTGAACAAACCAAACTTAGCCAGATCGATGAAAGAAGCTGTTGCTGGAGTGGTTTCTTACTTTTTATAAGGCCTCAGGCACTGGCGTGAACATTTGGGGTGAACTATTTCTATGGGAGGTGGGAGTAATGAGAATTCGCTTTGGGTATGTTTCGCATGCGATTAGTTTGTGGGATGCCTCTCCTGCCAAGACTCTTACCTTTGCGCGGTATCAACAGCTGAACTCTGAGGAGCGGGCGGCTAAACTCCGCGAGATTACGAAACAAAATCTGAACCACACACTGCGGATGCTCCATTATAATGTGGCTCATGAGCTGGAACTGTACCGATTCTCCAGCTCGATTGTTCCGCTTGCCACCCATCCGGAGGTGCGCTGGGACTTCGTCGCCCCATTTCGCAGCGAGTGGCAGGAAATTGGCGACCTTGTGAAAAAGCACAACCTAAGGGTCAGCTTTCACCCGAACCAATTTACCTTGTTTACCTCGTCAAAGCCGCAAATTACGGAGAACGCGGTGATCGACATGACCTACCATTTTCAAATGCTGGATGCCATGGGAATTGCGGCGGAAAGCTTGATTAACATCCATATCGGCGGTGCTTATGGTGACAAACAGCATGCCCTTTCCCGTTTTCATCAAAACCTGAAAGCCTTGCCTGCTCATATAAAAAATATTATGACCTTAGAAAATGACGACAAAACGTATACCGCAGAAGAGACGCTGGCTGTATGTGAAGAAGAGACGATTCCGTTCGTTTTTGATTACCATCACCATATGGCCAATCCTTGCACCAAGCCGCTTGAGGAACTGCTGCCACAGATTTTCCAAACCTGGTCCCATAGGCCGAGCCTCTTGCCGAAGGTACACATCTCCTCTCCCAAGTCGGAAAAGGAATACCGGTCCCATGCGGATTTCGTCGACCCTGAGTTTATCATGCCCTTTTTAAAAATGCTGAAAGAGGCTGGAAAGGATGTTGATTTCATGATTGAGGCGAAAGCAAAGGATCAAGCCTGCTTGAAATTGGTGGAGGACTTAAGCAAGATTCGCGGCTTTAAGCGGATTAGTGGAGGTGCGCTAGAAATTAAATAACTCCAGTAAAAAGAGTCCCCGACCCCGGAGACTCTTTTATTCTTCAATTAAGTTTAAGACAGGAACATCCTGCTCATGTTCAGGATCCGTCCTGGAATATATCCGCGCCATTTTCGATGCTTCGTCCACATGCTGGATAATGACCGGCGTTCCCTCATAGGTCACATTAATCATATCCGCGGATTCCAAAATTTCCTTCGCTCTGCCTACATTCATGCGTTCGGTCCACTCCTCACAAATAAGTACACTATTACTATTTGCATTTTTTTGGAGGGTATTCATATTTTTAGGGACTATTTGATAAAAATCAAGGGCCGTTAATCTATTTTTGTGCGTCATTTTTTGTTTACTTGTCAGTTTCTGGAATATACTCGCCAACTTTTTAAATTACTCGCCTAATACCAACATTTACTCGTCTGTTTTACCAGTTTACTCGCCAAAACCCCCAATTTACTCGCCAACCCCAATAAAAAGGCCCCCTTTTCAAAAAAGGAGGCAATTCAAATTGGATAACAATGCGCTACATTTTTTCCGGTGCCGAAACCCCAATCAACGCCAGCGCATTCCGTAACGTAATCTGCACAGCGTTCACCAATCCAAGGCGTGCCTTAGTCCGCTCAGGCTCACCAGCCTCGAGCACCTTTTCCGCATTGTAAAAGCTGTGGAACGTCGAAGCCAATTCAAAAATGTAATTGGTAACCCGGTGCGGCACGCGCTTCAACGCCGCTTCACCAACCGCATGCGGGAACTCGCCCAACTTTTTCAACAATTCGATTTCCTTTTCAGAAGCCACCATTGAAAAATCAGCACCGGAATCAACTGCAAATCCCTGCTCCTCGCCAGACCGCAAAATGGAACAAATCCGCGCATGAGCATACTGCGCATAGTAAACCGGATTTTCATTTGACTGCGACACCGCCAAATCTAAATCAAAATCCATATGCGTATCCGAGCTGCGCATCGCAAAGAAATAACGCGTCGCATCGAGGCCGACCTCATCGACTAGATCCCGCATTGTGACAGCCTTTCCGGTCCGCTTCGACATCTTCATCTTCTCGCCGTTTTTATACAAATGAACAAGTTGGATGATCTCAACCTCGAGCGCCTCGCGGTCATAGCCGAGCGCCTGAATCGCCGCCTTCATCCTTGGTATATAACCGTGATGGTCCGCTCCCCAAATATTGATCAATTTTTCAAAGCCGCGCTCAAGTTTGTCCTTGTGATAGGCAATATCCGGCGTCAAATACGTGTAAGAGCCGTCCTGCTTAATCAACACGCGATCCTTGTCGTCGCCAAGTTCGGTGGAACGCAGCCAGGTTGCCCCGTCCTGCTCATAGATATAGCCGCTCTCCCGCAATGCCGCCAGCGCCGTGTCAATTTTTCCATTTTTATAAAGCGATGTTTCCGAATACCACACATCAAAGCGGACACGGAAGTCCTCGAGGTCCCTTTGGAGCTTTTTCATTTCGTATTTCAAGCCATATTCCCGGAAAAATTCAAAACGCTCTTCTTTAGAGACATTTACATATTTATCGCCAAACTCTTCCGCAAGCTGCTTGCCAATCCCCACAATGTCCGCACCGTGGTAGCCGTCCTCCGGCATTTCTTTTTCCAGACCAAGCGCTTGGAAATAGCGCGCTTCAACAGATAGCGCCAGGTTATTAATCTGATTTCCAGCATCATTGATGTAATATTCACGGGACACATCATAGCCAGCCTTGGCCAAAATGTTGCTTAAAGAATCACCGACCGCCGCACCGCGCGCATGTCCTAAGTGAAGGTCGCCCGTTGGATTCGCCGACACGAATTCCACTTGGATTTTCTGGCCGCGGCCAACTGTCGTCTCGCCATACTTATCCCCAGCCTGCAAAATCGTCGGAATCAGCTCAGTCAAATACGAATTATTCATGTAAAAATTAATAAACCCCGGCCCGGCAATTTCCATTTTTTCAATCGAAGCCTTGGAACGGTCGAAGTTCTCCACAAGGGCCTCGGCAATCATCCGCGGCGCCTTCTTCGCCACCCGCGCCAGCTGCATCGCCATGTTGGTCGAATAATCGCCATGTGCCTTCTCCTTCGGGGTTTCGAGAATCACATCCGGAATCTGCTCTTCGGACGCAAGCCCTGCCTTCAGCACCGCTGCCCGAATTTCCTCCTTAATCTTTTGCTGCACTTGTCCCACAATATTCATTTTTGTTCCTCCTGAAAACTTATTTCTAAATGGTATGTACCGGCAGGCGTTCCCTGCATGGCAAAATCATATAGGATGCTGATATGTCCGCTGCCATTTTCGAATGAATGGTCCAGTTTTCGCGCCTTCGTCGTTGTCTCGAACGTCCCAAACGCCAGCTCGTAACTGCCGCGAAGCTTCCGATTCAGTTGAAAGGGCAGGCGCATCTTCAAAGGGCCGCTTCTTAGGATTAGGGCCTCGTCTTGGGATGTTTTCACAATCGTGCGCACCATCCCCTCCTCCAGCACTTCCTCATACTGCAGGTAGGAAGCCTGATCTTTTTGAAAGTAGCGGCCAAACACCGTCAGTTCAAACGTCTCTTGGTCATCAATCGTTGTCTTCACGTTAATCTTTACAGGAATCTCCATGCTGCACTCCTCTTTAAAAAAAGGAACCTTGATAAGCTCTTTTTTCTCTGTCCATGTCTATAACATTGACTTACACACCGTTTCGCATACTTTTCCTATTATAAACATGGTTTACCTACAAATCAAAAGATGCCCACCCAAAAAAGGGCAGGCATCTTTTAGGGAGTCTGACCCCCATCGCTTTAACGCGTTACTCTATCGGGGGTCTGACCCCATGCAACACTTATTTCACCCAGCCAAGCAGCATTTCGCGAATCAGTTTGCTAGCTGTGTTGGCTGTTTGCTCGGATACATCGTAGATTGGCGCCACTTCAACAAGGTCGCAGCCGACCACATTTACCTCGGAACGGGCAATCGCATGAATCGAAGCAAGCAGCTCTTTTGAGGTGATTCCGCCCGCATCGACGGTACCAGTTCCTGGCGCATGCGCTGGATCGAGGACGTCGATATCGATTGTGACATATACCGGACGACCAGCAAGCTTCGGCAGAATTTCCTTTAACGGCTCAAGCACTTCAAACTTGGAAATATGCATGCCGTTTTGTTTGGCCCACTCGAATTCTTCCTTCATCCCGGAACGGATGCCGAAAGAATACACGTTGTGCGGCCCAATATGCTCAGCGATTTTACGAATTGGTGTAGAGTGCGATAACGGCTCACCCTCATAATTTTCACGCAGGTCGGTATGGGCATCCATATGGATAATCGCTAAATCCGGATATTTTTTAAAAACAGCCTTCATAACCGGCCAGGAAACTAGGTGCTCCCCGCCCATGCCAAACGGGAACTTCTCGGCAGCCAATACCTGGTCAATGAAATCTTCAATAATATCAAGGCTCTTCTGGGCATTCCCAAACGGAAGCGGAATATCGCCCGCATCGAAATATTTTACTTCATCAAGCTCGCGGTCGAGGTACGGGCTGTACTCCTCAAGCCCAATCGACACCTCGCGAATCCGTGCCGGGCCGAAACGGGAACCCGGGCGGTAGCTTACCGTCCAGTCCATCGGCATTCCATATAATACAACCTGACTCTCCTCAAAATTCGGGTGGCTCTTAATGTATACATTCCCCGAATACGCTTCATCAAAACGCATCATTTATTCCCCTTTCTAACGGAGGTACGCCCCCCAATACATCACCAGACCATTTTATTTCAACAAATCCCCCACAAATTTCGGCAGAACAAAGGCTGCCTTGTGGAGTTCTTTTGTGTAGTATCGTGTTTCGATGTCGTGGAAGCGGTCGTCGCCGACTGCGAGCGGATCGTATTTTTTCGATCCGATGGTGAATGCCCACAGGCCGCTTGGATAGGTTGGGATATTGGCAACATAAAGGTTGGTCAGCGGGAAAATTTCACGAACGTCACGCTGCACATTGCGAATCAGATCCGCTTTAAACCACGGGTTGTCTGACTGGGCCACAAAGATTCCGTCTTCCTTCAATGCCTTGGAAATCCCGGCATAGAATCCCTTTGTAAACAGGTTCACGGCGGGTCCAACCGGTTCAGTCGAGTCTACCATAATGACATCGTATTCATTTTCACTATTGGCAATGTGCATAAACCCATCATCAACGCGGACATCGACACGAGGGTCGTCCAGCCAGCCGGCAATCTCAGGCAGGAACTTCTTCGAATACTCGATTACTTTCCCGTCGATATCGACAAGCGTCGCCTTTTTCACACTTGGGTGCTTCAACACCTCGCGGATGACGCCGCCATCACCGCCGCCGACAACCAGCACATTCTCCGGATTCGGATGCGTAAATAACGGCACATGTGCGACCATCTCATGGTAGACGAACTCGTCTTTTACCGAAGTCATGACCATGCCGTCTAGCAAGAGCATGTTGCCCCACTCGGCTGTTTCTACCATTTCCAGCATTTGAAACTCGGTTTGTTCTGTATGTAAAGTTTGATTCACTTTCATCGTAATCCCAAAGTTCTCGGTCTGCTTTTCCGTAAACCAAAGTCCGCCCATCTAACCATCTTCCTTTCCTCTTTTTTCTAATAAACACTTCAAATTTATACTACCCAAACTATTGAATTACAAACACATGAAAAAGTCTAGCAAAAATGTTTCAAATTCCTGCAAAAAATTGTTTAAAAAGAGTCTATTTTTTCAATACTATTACTATCGGTTTTTTCCAAAATCCAAAATTTCCCGTCAGAACGGTATTACAAAAAAACAGGGGGTGAAGTTAGCATGGAAGTCATGACGAATCACGGTTTTCGAAAAACAGTTAAATATTTGCGTGCTCTAATCATCATCAGCTTGATTGGCATGATTTGTATGCTTGTACTTTTCCTCGGCGTCCTCGCCTATGCGAAAATACTAGGACCGCCGCCGCTCGCCGTTCCGCAGTCGACGTTATTCTTCGCTGACGACGGAACGCTGATCGGCGAAAGCAATAACGGCCAGAAGCGCTACTGGGCAAAGCTTAACGATATCTCTCCGGATCTCGTCAATGCGACCATCGCGATTGAGGATAAAAATTTTTACGAGCATCATGGGTTTGATTATAAGCGGATTGCCGGGGCAGTTCTCGCCGATATCAAGGCCTTCGCCAAGGTTCAGGGGGCAAGTACCATCACCCAGCAATACGCTCGGAACCTTTTCCTCGAGCATGACAAAACTTGGACGCGTAAGCTGACCGAAGCCTTTTATGCAATCCGCCTCGAGATGAACTATTCAAAACAACAAATTCTCGAAGGCTATTTAAATACGATTTATTACGGCAACGGAGCTTATGGGGTCGAAGCAGCCAGCCAATATTATTATGGTAAAAAAGCAGCCGACCTCTCGCTGGCAGAAGCAAGCCTGCTCGCCGGCATTCCGAAGGGGCCGGGCATCTATTCACCGCTCCGGTCTATCGAAAACGCGAAAGCGCGGCAAAACATTATTTTGCAAAGCATGGTGAAAAACGGATACATCAAGAAAGATGCAGCCCAAATTGCGGCCGGGCAGCGCCTTGTCTTCGTGGGGGAACACCCGACGGTTAAAGCAAGGACCGCCCCTTATTTTCAGGATGCGGTTAAAAAGGCCTTAAAAAATCAGCTTCATCTCGATGACCGGACCATCACCCTCGGCGGCCTAAAGGTCTATACGACACTGAACATGAAGCAGCAAGAGGCGGCAGAGCAGCAAGTCAATAAATATGTATCGAAGTCTTCGGAAATTCAAGTCGGCCTTGTCGCAATGGACCCGAAAAACGGCAATGTAAAGGCGATGGTCGGCGGCCGGGATTATGAAAAAAGTCCGTTCAACCGGGCCGTTCAGGCGGTCCGCCAGCCAGGCTCGACCATCAAGCCGCTCCTGTATTACGCGGCCCTTGAGCACGGCTTCACGCCCTCGTCAACGATGCGGAGCGAGTTTACGAAATTCCAATTTGACGACGGCCAGGCCGACTATACGCCGCATAATTTTAACAACAAATATGCTGACGGCGAGATTACTCTTGCTCAGGCCCTTGCCGTTTCGGATAATATTTTTGCCGTAAAAACCCACCTCTTTTTAGGGGAAGAAACATTAATTGATACAGCGAAGAAATTCGGCCTGTCCACCAAAATGTCGAAGGTGCCGTCACTTGCGCTGGGTACCTCAGGGGTGCGAGTGATTGAAATGGCGAACGCCTACAGCATGTTCGCCAATGGCGGCAAAAAGGTCAGCCCGAACCTGATTACGAGAGTGGAAGACTTTAATGGCAATGTCATTTTTGAAAAGGAAAATAAAGAAGAAAAGGTGCTGGACCCGGCCAAAGCGTTCGTCATGACACAAATGATGACCGGTGTGTTCGACCCTAAGCTTAGCGGCTATGCCAGGGTTACGGGAAGCACTATCATCAACGACTTGACCCGCCCCTATGCCGGAAAGTCCGGTTCGACGGAAACGGACAGCTGGATGATCGGCTTCTCGCCACAGCTGGTGACGGCCGTTTGGGCAGGCTATGATATCGGCAAACCGCTTGATGTTACTGCCGAGAAAACGTATGCGAAGAACGTTTGGGCGAATTTCATGGAGGAGGCTTTGGACGGCAAGCCCGTCAAAGCATTCAAGCCGCCAAAAGAGGGTGTCATCGGGCTTTACGTCGACCCGACGAACGGCAAGCTTGCGACCAGGGATTGCCCAGTCCGCCGCTTCACCTACTACGTGACTGGCACTGAACCAACCGAATATTGCACCGAGCATATCGGCAAAGGCGGTTCGAAAAAGCATGATAAGAATGGCGATGACCAAAAAACCCCATGGTATAAACGCATTCTTCCATGGAGTTAATGAACGGAAAAAGCTCCGGGTTCAGCCCCGGAGCTTTTTCCTGTCCTAGTCTTACAGTGTTTTCACACTTCTTATAATACTACCCATTTTTGAAAAAAACTACAAGAGTTTGACATCATTTATTTTTGTAAAAAAATGTTCATAATTAGGGTTAAAAAGGGGCTTGATTTTCCCTAAAATATTCTAATTAGCCTGCAAACCTTTTTTCAGTTCATCGGTCGAATTGTTCCATAAATCTTCGTTATGGCCGCGCAAGAAATCGGCTAGCACCTTTTTCGATTTGTCGTCCATATGTTCGACGATAATGTGGCGCTTCAGCGATTTATCCATGCGGTTGACGTGCTCTGGCAGCGACTTGTAGCCGCGGCGGATTTCCCGGTCAACAGTCATATAACAGGCTGTCACTCCAGCATAATAAGGACCTTCCGGCTTGCGGTCAACCGTCACCCACACAAGCCAATAAGGCTTGCCATTTGGCACATCATCCTGATTCGGGAGGAATTTGATCCCTTTTTCAACGACGCTGCGGGCATGCATCGCACCGACATCAATCTCTGCTTCCCCGGCATTGACGTCAATAATGACCGGCGAAACATTATCCAGGCTCAACGCCCCCTTGCCATAGCCCTTGTGCCCGTCCGTCGGGTCATTTTTAATAATATTAAAACCTAGTTTTTTCTTGTTTTCTTCCATTGATGCTATAAACCTCCTTTAAAAAAACAAACCATAAAAGAAATTGCTTAATCCACCAGCCACCCACGGGACGACAACATTAAAAATCGGCTGAATCGTATAGCTGTCGAGCGGTGTGATGACTAATATCAGAAAAATTAATATCCCATACTGTTCATATTGTGTCATTTTTGCCCGGACTTCATTGGGCGCCAAATCTTCCACAATCCGGTAGCCGTCAAGCGGCGGCAGGGGAAGAAGATTAAAAATAAACAATACCACATTGAGCTGAATAAAGATTTCAAAAAAATCATATAAACGATCTGGTGCATTGACCCCAAACCGGTTCAGCCCATAGGCGATAATAAAGCCGAGGCAAGCCAGCACCAAATTGCTCAGCGGCCCCGCGGCTGACACAAGCACTCCGGCAAGGCGCGGCTTTTTAAAGAAAAAGCGATTGACCGGAACAGGACGGGCCCAGCCAAAGCCAGCGATAAAAATTAAAATGGTCCCGAATGGATCAAGATGCTGCAGCGGGTTTAACGTCAGGCGGCCTTGCTTTTGGGCAGTGTGGTCGCCGAATTTATAGGCAACATAAGCATGGGCAAATTCGTGAAATGTAAAGGCAAACACGAGCGTAATCGCGACGTAGGGAATCAGCTCCAACGGGTATGCGAAAAATCGACTAAAACCTTCCAAATGGATTTCTCCTCTCTCGTGAAAAAACAGCTTGGTATCTCTCTAGTTTCCTTTAAGTATACATGAAACCGCATGGAAAAAGAAAACCAAATGTGCCGACCATTCTTGCACATTTTGACCGTTTGTGGAACACTACAATCATGACCCATTAAAAGGAGGAAGTTAGTATGCCATATGTAACTGTTAAAATGCTTGAAGGTCGCACCGAGGAGCAAAAGAAAGCGCTCGTTGAAAAAGTAACCGACGCCGTCAGCGAAACCACCGGCGCACCAAAAGAAAACATCACCATCTTCATCGAAGAAATGAGCAAAAACCACTACGCAAGAGCAGGAGTTCGCTTCAGCGACAAATAGGGTGTCAGGCACCGCTCGTGGACATTTGTCCGCCTAAGGTGCACACCCAGACTCAAATGCAATAAAAAACCGCTTGAAATCGGCCGTGATTCAAGCGGTTTTTTACAATTGCCTTTATTGCGTTACTTTGACTTTTAATGCCTCAATATATCGATACGCCTCATCGATTTCTTCCTCTGTATAGCGCTGGCTGCTTTTCAGCGTGAACACCTTCTGGGCAACCTCTTCCTTTGGAAGATTATCAAAATATAAAACCGTCGAAACCAGTTCAAGGAATCTAGCATTCTGGTCATTCATATCGGTCAGGCAATCCTCCAAGCAAGGCATGTCCACTTCGTTTAGACTCAAAAACTCCTTGCCTGAATCGGTCAATGTATAGCGATATTGATAATATCCGCCCTTTTTCTCCTTCACTTCATTTAGAAACCCCATATTGCAAAGCTCCTCCACGCGAGTGGTCAATTCCTCAGAGTATGGGCCGTAAAAGTGAAATTGGAATCGGTCCTGAAACGGAAAATCAATTTTTTTAGCAATATATATCATCTTCTGCAGCTTTTTTCTTCCGATAATTTCACCGGAAACTAGAATTGCCTGCATCAGTTTGGCATGATCTTTCAGCAATGTTCGTCATCTCCTACTCCATTTAACAATACTTATTGTAAAAGGGCGCGAATTTTCTTTTTCCACTCTGCACCAATGGCAGTGTCCTCAAGAAAATCAGCCGGATAGTATAGCTTGTGGTCCGTTCTGCGTTTTCCCGAAATCGCATCGACGATTTCTGATTCGCGGGAAAGCTCCCGCAAGTCCCCATTTTTCATCAACAGATGAATCGGCAGCCGTTCCTCTTCCTCACCTGGACGGTAAAAGTCATATGGCAGATCTGATGAAGAATCGACCACCAAGTAATATTCGGGGTCAATACCTGCTTTTTCAAAAAGCAACGTTAATTCGGCGAGCTTTTTATATTCCTTGGCAGGATCAAATTCGGCATACTTAAATAAATTCCGATTGACAAAACGCTTGCAGAGGTCGCTTATAATAGGGTCGGCCTCCTCCTGCCAGATCTGAAAATAAAACATAATCACAGATTCATCTAATTTTAAATAGTCTTCTAACGTCACTTGCTCCGTGAAAAAAGAGATAAAGTGAATCGGTTCATGTTTAAAAGAATAGTTTTTCTTAAATAATTCCTTGGCGCGATGGAGAATTTTTGTCAAAATAACCTCCGCACTGCGGGAGACGGGGTGGAAGTAAACCTGCCAGTACATTTGGTAGCGGCTCATGATATAATCCTCGACCGCATGCATGCCGCTCTTTTTAATGACGACCTGGTCCTCGCGCGGACGCATCACCCTTAAAATCCGCTCCATGTCAAACTGCCCATAGCTTACCCCGGTAAAGTAGGCATCGCGCTGAAGATAATCCATCCGGTCAGCGTCAATTTGACTGGAAATCAGGCTGACAACCATCTTCTTTTCCGATGTTTTCGCGATCACTTCGGCTACCTGCTCAGGAAACTCCGGGCTGACTCTTTGGAGGACCCTGTTTACCTCTGTGCTTCCGAGGATAATCGCACGGGTGAAGTCCTCATGGTCAAAGCCGAACACTTTCTCAAAGGCGTGGGAAAACGGACCGTGGCCGAGGTCGTGCAGCAAAGCCGCGCAAAGGGTGAGAAGGCGGTCATCGTCGTTCCATTCTGGCCTTCCTTCGAACACGTCATCGATGATCCGGCGGACAATTTCGTAAACGCCAAGGGAATGGTTGAATCGGCTGTGCTCTGCACCGTGAAAGGTCAAAAAGGTCGTCCCCAGCTGCTTAATGCGTCTTAAACGCTGAAACTCCTTCGTCCCGACCAAATCCCAAATCACCCGGTCGCGGACGTGGACATAGCGATGGACGGGGTCCTTAAACACTTTTTCTTCGCTTAATTTTTCCGCCGAATACACCATTGGCTTCCCTCTTCCTGATCTTTCTTGGTTCTATTATATCCCCAATAAAAGGGTAAATCATCCAAAATTCAACAATTTTCATCAGTATTTTTCGACATCAATAAAAGAAAAAAATCACCAATGTATAATCGCAAAGGTGATTATTTTAGCTTTTTATTGACTTTCTCCATTAATTCCTCTTCTGTCAGGGCCGCGAGCGGGCGGTTATTGACAAAGGCGAACGTCTTTTTTCGGCCGGGTCCGCAATAAGACTGGCAGCCGATTTTGATTTCGGCATTCGGGTCAATCTCTTTCAGACGAGGGATCAATGTCTTTAAATTTACGGCTTGACAATCGTCGCAAACGCGAAATTCATTGGACATTTATTACAACCCTTTCTACAAAAACAATCTATAAATAATAGTTTAACCAACTACCATATTGAAATTACAATGAGAAAAATCACAATTTGAAAAAAATTTAAAACCTCAGGTCCGTACATTGAACTACTAACGTATTTTACATTTTCTCTGTTTTCAATGCAAGTTGCAAAGTTTAGCAATCATGGTTCTACTTCTCAATAAACCGCAACACAACAGCCGCTAATCGGCATAACCAAAGCAATCACCCAAATCACTGCTTTATATTTGCTAATAAGAAAGTATAAACTTTCTGTCGAAAACTTTATACTTTCTTAACGCATAAATTCAACTACGCCTCTGTCTTCGTCCTATCGGACTCGCCAATCGGCGAGTTTTCATTTAACCTATTAGCAAAAAAATCTATTATCCTTTTAACCATTTTGGTATAAAGCCTAGAAAACTTGTCCATCATAAGACTAGAACTTTTTATAATTTCGCCGGAATTTGCCCGGCAAATCATGTGGATATTATGTTAGGGAGATGAAAAAATATGAAAGTTCGTCAAGATGCATGGACAGATGAAGACGATTTGCTTTTGGCCGAAACCGTCCTCAGACACGTGAGGGAGGGCAGCACCCAGCTTAACGCATTTGAAGAGGTAGGAGACAAATTGAACCGGACCTCCGCAGCCTGCGGTTTCAGATGGAACGCCGTTGTCCGCCATCGCTATGAAAAAGCGTTGCAATTAGCGAAAAAACAGCGCAAACAAAGACAAAGAATCCTAGGAAAGGATCAAGGCGGCAAGAAAAAGCTTCTCTACAACCCGCCGGTTCCAGTCTCCGAAGATTTAGGAGTTTTAAACGTTCAGAGTGAAGTGATGCCTGAGGCCCCTGCTGAAATGCAGGACATGACGGTTGAAATGGCAGTAGAAGCATTGGTGCAGACGCAAGCGCAAACAGCGCCGGTACAGACCTACAGGCCAGCTGTGACAACATCCGCATCAGGTCTCACAATGGATACCATTATTGCTTTCTTGGAAAACTTTAAACATTCCAATCTGCAAAATGATGTATTAAAAACTGAGAATGAAAGATTAAAAAGAGAAATTGCTGACCTGAGACAGCAGAATGAAGAATTGAGCTCGAAAGTCAGGGATCTTGAGGATAACCGCGAAACGATGCAGGAAGATTACGAGACCCTCATGAAGATCATGAACCGCGCCCGCAAGCTTGTTCTTTTTGAGGAAGAGGAACGGCCGGCAACAAAGTTCAAAATGGACCGCAACGGGAACCTCGAAAAAGTAGCCGAATAATTCTCTAGACAGAAAGCACTGGGAGAGAGACGCACAGCATCTTTATTCAAAAAAAGCCGGACATCCTTTACAAAGGATGTGACGGCTTTTTTGCTTGGTTTGAAAAATTAGCTCCGTGAATGCACTCCACGTCAGTCCCAACTTGCAGATAGGGCCTGCCAACTTGCGGAAAGCTGTAAAAGCAGCCGGCTTTGCCGGATTCGCTACAGCTCCGCCAGCTTTTCATTCCGCTCGACAATTCTCTGGTAGTAGCCCGGCAAAAGCTCCAGCTCGTATTCATTTAACGGGCCGGCAAACAGCCGGTCACTGGTATTTTTCAACTCCGTTAGCAGCCTGAGCATGACGTCGGCTATGCTAAGTTCCACTCCGAGCAGCTCTGAAAGTGAGGCCATAACCTCCGGGACGATTTCGGGATACACGAACTTGGTTGGCTCATTTCGTTTGGCTTTTCTGTAAAATTCGCGAACAAGTTCAGCGCGCTCCGACCCGCTCCCGTTTACACAAAGATAAATCTGGACTGCGACCCCTTTTTTCAAACGGCGCTGCGAAATGCCGGCAAATTTTTTTCCGCCGATGCTGAGGTCATAGCTGCCCGGGCAGTAGGAACCGACGATTTCCCTCGCTTCAATCTGCTGCGGAAAGTCGAAAAACATGTGTTGGACCAACTCCCACATCGCATCATAGCCGCGGTTGATGTCGATTCCTTTTTCCGCCTCCGGAAGAATCAACGAGATGTTAAGGACTCCTTCATCGAGAACCACAGCAAGTCCGCCGGAATTCCTGACGATAGACTGATAGCCCTTTTCTTGTAAAAATTGAATGCCCTCCTGTAAGAATGGCAGTTTTGTATCTTGTATGCCGAGGACGATCGTGTTGTAATGCACCCACGTGCGTGCTGTTGCCGGGGCCTGTTCCGCTCCGACCGAGGCACACAGTGTGTCATCGATGCCAAATGACTGCAGCGCCTGAAAATGCGGCCCGACCGAGGACTGGTCAATAATCCGCCACTGTGGTTGTCGCAATAAACCTTCCATTTTGGTTGCTCCTTGTACGGTATGATGGAGTTATTTTATCAAAATGCTTCAGGAAAAAATAGTTCGGGCTCTCTCAAAGGAGGGTATCGACACGTTTCTGTCTTATATCAACAAATTTCTGCAACTTATCTACAAAAGTTTTTCAGATATCTACAATTTTCACGATATATCTACACATTTTAGTAAGATATCTACAAATTCTAATCGGGCCTGAAAAAAAGAGCCAGTCCAGCCTCGGACCAGCCCTCAAAATATCACTACAATCCCTGTGCCGCCGTAATCAACGCCAGCTTATAAACGTCCTCTTCGTTACAGCCGCGGGAAAGGTCATTAACCGGCGCGTTCAACCCCTGCAGAATCGGGCCAACTGCTTCAAAACCGCCTAAGCGCTGGGCAATTTTGTAGCCGATATTTCCCGCTTCCAAACTAGGGAAGATAAATACATTCGCGTCGCCCTGCAGCACGGAGCCAGGCGCTTTGCTTTTTGCCACAGAAGGAACAAAGGCAGCGTCAAACTGGAATTCCCCGTCGAGCACAAGCGACGGTTCACGACGCTTCGCCTCTTCAACAGCGGCCACAACCCGCTCCGTTTCTTCCGACTTCGCAGAGCCCTTCGTTGAGAACGATAGCATCGCTACACGTGGCTCAAGATCAAACTTCTCTGCCGTTTTCGCGCTTTCAATCGCGATTTCCGCTAAATCCATACTGTCAGGTGCAATGTTAATCGCGCAATCCGCAAACACATATTTCTCGTCATCGCGGACCATAATGAACACGCCGGAGGTTTTCTTCACGCCAGTCTTTGTCTTGATGATCTGCAAAGCAGGGCGGACGGTATCCGCAGTCGAATGGGCAGCGCCACTTACAAGTCCATGTGCTTTATTTGTATATACCAGCATCGTGCCAAAGTAGTTTTCATCTAACAGAATTTTACGGGCATCCTCTTCGGTTGCTTTTCCATTCCGGCGTTCCACAAACGCGGCCACTAGCTCATCCATTCCCGCGTAGCTTTCTGGGTCATAAATTTCTGCGGCATCCAAAGATACGCCAAGCTCCTGTGCTTTTGCCTGAACCTGTTCAATGTTCCCCACCAGTATTGGCGTAAGCAGATTATCCTCCGCCAAACGGCTGGCCGCTCTGACAATCCGCTCATCCAAGCCTTCTGGAAAAACAATTTTCAAGCCACGTCCGGAAATTTTATTCTTCAATCCTTCAAACAAATCCACACCAAACACTCCTTTAAAAAAACTCCTTTAAATCAGGATACTTTACCAAATTAATTTTTCAAGCGATGTTCATCACAGACAGCGTTTCCACAGAAAAGTTTATTTTTTCAAAAAATGGCACTCTACCTTTTACTATTCTCTTTTTTTCATAAAAATATCCACTAAAGGTTTATTTGGGGAAACCTTGGTCAAACTATGGTATAGTTATGGTTGTTTAAGAAGAATGATTACATAGGAGTGATTTTAATGAGTGAAGCAGCACAAACGCTTGATGGCTGGTACTGCCTGCATGATTTCCGCACTGTGGACTGGACCACCTGGAAGATGCTTTCTGAAGATGAGCGCCAAGCGGCGATTCACGAGTTTTTAAGTCTGATTGAAAAATGGAACACCACCCAAGAACGCAAAGAAGGCAGCCATGCTTTATATACAATCGTAGGCCAAAAGGCAGATTTCATGATGATGATCCTGCGCCCGACGATGGAAGAACTGAACCAAATTGAAACCGAATTCAACAAAACCAAATTTGCTGAATTCCTCGTGCCGGCTCATTCTTATGTGTCCGTTGTCGAGCTCAGCAACTACCTGCCTGCAGGAGAGGATCCGTACCAGAACCCGCAAATTTTGGCACGCCTGTATCCTACTCTGCCAAAAACACAGTATGTCTGCTTCTATCCGATGGATAAGCGCCGCCAGGGCAATGATAACTGGTACATGCTGCCGATGGAGGAGCGCCGCAATCTGATGCGCAGCCACGGCATGATCGGCCGCCAATATGCTGGCAAGGTGCGCCAAATCATCACCGGTTCCGTCGGTTTCGATGATTACGAGTGGGGTGTAACCCTGTTCGCGGAAGATGTGCTGCAATTTAAAAAGCTTGTTTATGAAATGCGTTTTGACGAAGTCAGTGCCCGCTACGGCGAATTTGGCGCATTCTTTGTCGGCAACCTGTTAGAGGAAGAGCGCATTCCTAATTTCTTACACGTATAACTCGTTCGTTTAAAAGCTCCCAACTCAAAGCTGGGAGCTTTTTTCATTTGCGCCTCGTCCTAAAGTCATATCCTCGAACTTTCCCTCATACTAATAAAACAGCGAGAAGTAGGAACCAATTATAGGTTTCCGAGTATGTATAGATTGTTGGGCTATTGATTTATATTTTTAGGAGGGAAAAAAATGAGCCAATATTATAATCCTCAAGGATTTCAGCCCTATACTGGTGGTGCAGCCGGAATGCAAGGGGCCCAGCCAATTACTGGCGGGCAGGGATTTGTTCCCACTCAGTCGGGAGGATTTCCGCCGGGAGGAGCTGTTCCGCCAAGACCGCCAGCAGGAGGCGGCGCCGTTCCGGGCATGCTGCCAATTGAACAATCGTATATTGAGAATATTTTACGCTTAAACAAAGGCAAACTGGTATCTGTATTTGCTACATTTGAAGGCAACACACAGTGGAATGCTAAAGAATTTAGAGGAATTATCGAGGCAGCCGGCCGCGACCATGTCATCTTAAGCGATCCGCAAAAGGGCACCCGTTACCTGATTCCGATGGTGGCCGTGGACTACATTACATTCTCTGAAGAAATTGAGTATGATTACCCGTTCGGCGGAGGACCGCAATTAGGCACTTACCCGCCTAGATAATATGAGAAAAGCATTGAGCAATAAGGTCTCAATGCTTTTTTTCATGATTAAAATTGTTTTATCGCTCCAAGAATCATCAATACCCAAGCCGCTAGGAAGCAAACGCCGCCAATTGGGGTGATGGCGCCAAGCGGGCCGATTTTTGTTAAGCTTAATAGATACAAGCTGCCGCTGAATAAGATGATACCAACAAGCATTAACCAGCCTGACCAGGTAAACAAAGAGCTAGTTGCAGCTTTTCCAAGCAGCAGGCCAATGATTAAAATACCGGTTGCATGAAACATTTGATAGGTAACGCCAGTTTTCCAAATCTCAAGATAATGAGCATCTAATCTGTCCTTTAGTCCATGTGCCCCAAAGGCACCAAGTGCGACTGCCAAAAAGGCATTGATGGCGCCAATGACAATAAAAGTTTTCATGTTATTATTCTCTCCTTTTGTCTAGCTGCAGCGCCTAGCCCCTCGAGGTCATAAGCCAATCCGTCAAGAAGGCTAAAGAACAGCCTTCTCGCCGGCTTGTCTTATGCTTGTCGGGGCTGGTCAAGGCGCTTCCGCTTTTCTATTTAAAAATCAAACAGTGAATCGCCATTAGCCTCATCGTCCAGTTCCAATTTTTTTGGCTGTGGTGTAGTGACTGTTGGCTGTTGAAAAATAGGCTGCGAGACAGCGGGCTGATAGGCTGCCTGCTGGAATACTTGAGCTGTTGTTGCTTGCTGAATAACGGCCGATGCGGGCTGCACATCCCGTCCGGTCTGCTTTTCTTCCAATATCAATTCGCATAATATTTTAATAGAGTAAACCCTTTCCCGCAAGCTTTCTTCCTTATGGCTGGCCCGTGCCTGATTCAGTTCTTCTTCCATTTTGGCTAATAATTTTTGGACAGATATATTCACGTTCAAATACTCCTCATTTTCGGTCTCTATTTTATTCTACATGAGTATCGGCTTTTTTTCGAAAAAATAGTCTTTTACAGGCTTTCGACATATTTCAAATGTTCCACGTGAAACTTGTTGAAAAATGTAAAACCCGCATCTTTAAAGATTCGGGTTTCTTAGTTTATCCTAATATCCTTTGATAGATTGTTTTCGCATGGGTCAAATCTTTTGTCCCGTGAATAAGGGCCCTGCCGTCTTGGAAGATGACCATCCGCTCCTTGCCCATTTCAACTGACACTAAATATGGATTGCCTTTTACAGAGTAGCCGAGCGAGCTAAGCTGGCCTGCGAGCCTTTCTAGCGAAATTTCCCCAGGTGTGGCAGGACGGATTTGCACGGTATCGCGGCCGCACAGGACTGTGGTCTTTGTCATATTTTCACGGTCGAGATAAGGATATGTCCGCTCCTCGCCGCAGGATAGGCAGCCGGAGTATTTGGCCTTTGACATTTTCATGCTTGTATATTGATTTCTCCATAAATCGAAGCTGACAAAGGCCTGGCGGACTGCATCCCAATCCTCGACCAGCATCTTCAACGCTTCCGCAGTCTGGTGGGCAATGACCATTTGCACGGCAGGAGAAATGATGCCGCCCGTATCGCAGGTCATCCCCTGAAGCGGAATTGTCCGCAGCAGGCAATTTAAACACGGTGTTTTACCCGGAATGATGGAAAAACTCATCCCATAGCTGCCGACGCAGGCCCCGTAAATCCAAGGAATGTTGTATTTCTGGGAAACGTCGTTCATCGCCATCCGCGTTTCAAAATTGTCAGTCGCATCTAACATCAGGTCGACCCCCGCAGCTAGCTCCTCGAGTAGCTCCGGAGTGGCGTCGCCGATGATGGCGTTAATTTCAACATCTGAATTAATTGCTTTTAGACGCTTTTTAGCTGCTGCTGCCTTAGGTAGTTTTTCTGCCACATCCTCTTCAGTATAAAGCTGCTGGCGCTGCAGATTACTGGCTTCAACATAGTCCCGATCGACGATGGTTAATCTGCCGACACCGGCGCGGGTCAAGATTTCCGCATTACCCGAACCCAGAGCCCCAGCGCCGATGATTAACACATGCTTATTTCTTATCTTTTCTTGGCCTTCCTTACCGATTCCCGGAAAAAGGACTTGCCTTGAGTAGCGTTCGTTCATAAAGATCCCCTTTCTCGAAGAAAACTCGCCATTTTGGCGAGGTTTTAGGGTAAAATTAGCTATTTTTAATTGATTTATATTTAATGCCCGCGAATTGCGTGATTCTATTAGAGAATTTGAGTTTCCAACAAGAAAATTCATTTTTTTAAAAGGACAAGTTTCCATTCTATCGGCGAATTTTTGCAGTCTATCGGCGAATCTCAGACTTCTATCAGCGAATTGGGGTTCCCAATCGGCGAATCAAAAAATCAGCCCCCGCTGACCGGCGGGATAAATGCAATTTCATCGCCTTCCTGGATGACTTCATCATTAGAAGCAAACTCCTCATTAATCGCCGTCATTACAGTCTCCATACGCGGCAGGTCGTACTTCTCAGAGAGTTCAGCCTTCAATTCAGCGACCGTTTTTCCGCTAACATCAAGCCTTAGGAACTCCTCACCAACCGCATCGCGCAAATGGGCGAAAAACAAAATTTTATTCACTTAAATCACCTTCCTCAGGCTTTCCGCTCGGATAGGCCTTCGTTTCGAGCTGGTTGCCGACCCATTCCTCGCCGTCCTCCCAGTGCTCTTTTTTCCAAATAGGGACAATTTCCTTAATCCGCTCAATCGCATAGCGGTTCGCCTCATAGGCATCAGCCCGGTGCGGCGTCGACACCGCGATCACTACCGCAACATCGGTAATATCCAAGCGCCCGACCCGATGAGTAATTGCAACTTGAGAACCCGCCCAGCGCTCTTCAATCTCGCCGCCAATCTGCTCCAGCTTTTTCACAGCCATCGCTTCATATGCGTCATAGATTAAAAACAACGTCTTTTTTCCATAGGTCAATTCCCGGACGGTACCGATAAACGTCGTAATCGCGCCTGCTTCGCGCTGGACCACCTTGTCGATAACATCCTGTATATTAATAGTTTCTTTTGAAATCTCGTAAAGCTTCAATTATTTCACCTCTTCAGCCAAGCGCTTTGGCTCGGCGTTTTCCACCACTTGATAGCCGCCGATATTCTCCACCTGAACCTTGAAGGCAGGGGAATGGATGATTTCCGCTAGCAGCTTGAATTGTTCACTTTCGTAAAAGCTTCTGGTCATGACTAAATCGTATTCCTCGTCGGAAACCGGAACGAACTCCAAGCCCATTGCCTTTGCCGCCGGATAAATGCCGAGACCAGCGCCACAATCATCACTGTTCACTTCCGCAGCAACTGCTAAATGCGAGAACATTTCGCGGTCATAGCCCGCTATTCTCTCCGGCTCAAGCCCCGCTTCCTCCAGCAGCATATCAAACAAAATCCTCGTGCCGGCGCCTTTTTGGCGGTTCACAAAGTTCGCTCCCTTTTCCAATAAATCACGCACGTCACGGATTTCAAGCGGATTGCCTGCCGGTAAAATCCAGCCCTGCTTGCGCTTCAAAAATGGATACAGGACAACCTCCTGTCCGGCTAACAACCGGCGTACATATGATATATTATATTGTTTTGTCTCAGGGTCAAGCAAATGAATCCCCGCTACATGGGCCTCGCCTTTTCGGATTGCCATAATGCCGGCCATGCTGCCGACATGCGAGGAGACAATTTTCATCTCGGTCCGCACCCGCTTCAGCGCCGACGACAATAGGTCAATCGTCAAATCGTGGCTGCCCGTAAACATGATCGCATTTCGGATTTCCTCAAGCGGCCGCAGCAACTCCACTTCCGCCTGCTCTCCTTGTTCATAGCCGATCACATCTGGCGGCACCACCAATAACCCATCTGCCCGCACATACGACATCGTCACCCCAGCCGCTCTTGTCAGCGGATTAGCGACAAATTGGCCATTCACATAGCCGATATTCATTCGCACAAAATCCTCAGCGCCCATCGACGAAACGATGCGCCGGCCAAGCTTGACGGTAACCTTCTGCCGCTCTGGCTCCGGCACACCTAAGTATTTGCAGACAAGCGGTCGTGCGAACCATTCCAGCGCCAGATAAGCCGAAACCGGATATCCCGGTACGCCAATCACAACCGTACCATTAATCTTACCCAAAATAACCGGCTTCCCAGGACGTGCCGCGACGCCGTGGGTATAAACCGTACCAAGCTCCTGAATGATATGAACGGTATAATCCTTGCGCCCCGCCGACGACCCCGCATTGATGACGATAAAGTCCGAAGTCACAGAAGCCTCCAAAAGCGCTTCTTTAATCTTCTCCGGCTCATCCTTGACAATCCGGTGCAAACGCGGCTCGCCGCCCCATTCTTTAATAAAATTGGCAAACACAGTGCCGTTAAATTCAACAATTTTTCCAGGCGCCATTTCCTGCCCCGGTTCAACTAACTCATTACCGGTCGGAATCACGGCCACAACCGGTTTTTTCACAACCGAAACCGAAAGCAGCCCTGACGCAATTAGCACTCCCAAATCAGCAGGCCTTAATGCATGACCCTGCGGAAACAGCATTTCCTCCTGAACGATATCCTCGCCAATCGGACGGATGTGCTGCCAAGGCGTAGCGGGTTCGATGATTTCAATCGTCTCCTCGTCCAACACCTGCACATGCTCAATCATAATCACCGCATTAAACGGCGATGGTATCGCATTTCCCGTATCAACATGAACAAACTGCTCACCAAGCTTTAAATGAAGCGGGTTCTGCTCATGCGCCGTATACGTGCTTTCCGCTACAACCGCAACCCCATCCATCGCCGAGGCATGATAGTGCGGCGTCGACACAGGTGCAAAAATCGGTTCAGCCGTCACACGCCCTAATGCATCCACTGTCGGAATCAGTTCCTTTTCCGGAGTACTCTCAAAAGCAGCGAGAATTTCATCTCGCGCCTCGAAACGTGGTTTATCTTCCAAGTAAATTTTCCGTTTATACATAACTGTCGCTCCCCTTACCTGGACAGAATCACAGGAACATACTCGCCCTGCGAAACTCCTTCTTTTTCAGAACTGATTTCCACAATGCCGTCACTCTTTACCAGCGTCGTAATCAACCCGGACTTGCCGATAATCGGCTCCGCCCACCATTCGCCGTCCCTTTCCTCAAGCCGGACTCTGATATAATCCGACCGGCCCGGGCTTGACGGGATGTTTTTCGTTATTTTTGCAAAAATATGCCCAGGCTTCGGCACGAGATGTTCGCCGGACAACTTCTTCAAAATCCGCTCGCCAAACAGCTTGAAGATAATCATCGCCGACGCCGGATGGCCAGGCAGTCCAATCACCGGTTTGCCGTCCGCCACCGCTAAAATCGTCGGTTTGCCGGGCTTGATCGAAATCCCGTGGACAAACACGCCAGGCTCACCCAATGATTCGATAACCTCCGTCGTATAATCCTTCGCCCCAACAGAGCTGCCGCCTGACATAATCAAGCAGTCTACTTGTTCGTAAAGTTCGCGGGCCTTTTGGCTGAATTCCTCATAGTCATCGCGGACAATGCCGCCGTACACAACCTCGACATTCCAATCGCTCGCCAAGCCAGCAATCGTCAGCCCGTTAATATCACGGATTTGTCCGACCGACAAGTTCTCCGTTTGATAAGGAACAATCTCATCGCCGGACGACAGGTAGCCGGCTTTTATTTTTCGAAAAACGGTGACATGAGTAATCCCCAAGGAGGCAAGGGCACCCAATTCCTGTGCGCGGAGTTTCACCCCTTTTTCAAGGAGAATCTCGCCCTCGCGGATATCCTCGCCGGCCCGGATGACATTTTCCCCGGGCGCCACTTGTTTATATGTATTGAGGAGTCCCTCGACATCCTCACAATGTTCAATCATCATCACGCTGTCACTGCCAACCGGAAGCATCCCGCCAGTCGGAACGTAAACAGCTTGTCCAAGGCCTACTTTTACATCGGGGACCTCGCCCATTTTGACTTCCCCGGCAACGTTCAGGAAGCCGGGCATGGACTCGGAAGAACCATACGTATCTTTCGCGCGGACAGCATATCCGTCGACCGTCGAGCGGTCAAAGCCGGGAACATTCTCCTTCGCAGTCACCGGCTCGGCTAGTATATAATGAAGGGCTTCGGAAAGCTCTCTTACTTCTGTTTGTTGGGTTGCCGGGATCATTTCATCTATCAAGGCAAATGTTTCTTCCACTGTTTTTACTTTGAAAAATTGCATGGTTCTCTTTCTCCCCCTAATGTTCGCTTTCGGCCCACTTTTTCGCGTCTTCGTATTCCTCCGGGCGGTTCATGTTGAAGAAGACCCGCTCCAATTCTGTTTGGCTAAAGCCTGCAAGCTCTTTTTCTGTTACATAAAGGACATTAAGACGGTCCAGCAGCTGTTTCATGCGGAGATTCCCCGCCGCAATACAGCTTTCCGCAACAGCTGCGACTGATTTTTTAAAAACAGCAAATAACGGATGCTGATTCCCGTTGATAACCGGGATGACCGCATCATAATCGCCGCATAGCTTTGCCATTGTCTCGGCGAGTTCCCCGGACACAAACGGCATGTCGCAAGCGACGATAAAATTAACATCGCCTTTGGAAGCTTTCAAACCGGCATGAAGTCCGGCGAGCGGCCCCATGCCGGGATAGTCATCTGCGACCATTTCCAGTTCTAAAAATTCATAATCATCAAAATGATTGGTTACCAGAATTATACCATTAAAACGTTGCTTAAGTGTGTCTCTAATTCTTTCAATATTAGTTTTCTCATTTATTTTTAATAGAGCTTTGTTGGTGCCCATTCGGCTGGATTTTCCGCCGGATAAAATAATTGCTGAAGCGTTCATCGACAGCACCTCTTAATTCGTTACTTTTTTCTCTCCTACTGAGCTAAATCCGTTTTCCTGCGCTACAAAATCGAGATGGATTGAATTTAAATCGATCATGGCAGCAGACGGCTTTTCTATATATTGCCTTGTATCAATAATTTTAATATAGCCGTTGCACTCCTCGCAAACCTGTATTTGCGAAACGGCGTCCCCTTCAATGGTTAAAAATTTGATTTTTTGGTAGTCTTCATTCCCGCAATGCGAGCACTCCAGGCGCTTGGCATTCCAATGGGCGAGGCAGCGCGGACATTGGCAGACCTTTTTACCCTCATCCTCCAAAACTGCCAGTCTTACAGGCTCGCCGCAGACAGGGCAGCCTGAACCCGGTACGGCACGGTCGATTTCCGGCTGGACTTTTTCAGCCACTAGTTGAAGATACGGACGGAGCGCGGTTTCTGCTAAAAATTGCGGAATCCATGGTTCCAGTCCATTTTCCTCAGCAAACCTTTCAAAGTAGACGCTATTGAAGGAATATGCCTCCTCTATCCAGCGGATGGCCGTTTCTTCCTTGAGCATACTGCTAATATCAGCGAGCTTTGGTTTCAAATCTGGGTTGGTCTCTATGAGGAGGGCTGTTATCTCCTCTACCCACTGTAAGAATAGTGAAATTTCAAAGTCAATCGCCGTTAACGCGGCAGCAGGTACCCCTGCAGCCAGCGCCGCTTTGTCCAGATTAGGCCTGACCGTATCCGGATTAATCATCTGCTTCCATTTTTCCTGAAGCTGAACAATTTCCTTTTGCAGGCTCTGGTATTCCTTTGAAACAACGGATTTAATCATCGTTGTTGCACCTCTTTTTTTGTGATATTTTTGGATTCGCCGATAGATGGCTGCAATCCGCCGATAGAAAGTCTTAATTCGCCGATTGAAGCCTGAAATTCGCCGATTGAGTACGGAACTCCTTGTTTTTCGCTCTAAAAATTGGCGGATGAAACTCGATTCGCTAATAGAATCCTGAAATTCGCTAATAAACTCTTAAAATTCGCTAATAGACCATTAAAATTCGCTAATAAAATGACAGTACTCCCACTAAAGAGTCTACTTTTTAATGGGAATGGCTGCCTTTGACAGACAGCCAGCCCCTTTCCTCATAAAATTAAGCGCCTTTTTTATGTTTCGGATCATCCAACTCAGGGAAGTTACCCTTTTTGACCTCTTCCTCATACCATTCTTGGTAATGATCCCTTGCCCACCGTGCAGGAACCTCGCCGGTGATGACACCGGAGTAGCCTGGTCTTGAGTTTTTATGAATCACACTCAAGTAAATGTGACCGACAATGACGGCAATTCCAAGAGCGAAGCCGACGTTGTGGAAGAAGTAGCCCCATTGCACAAGAGCTCTCGGGAAATACTCAGGAAACCACATTGTGAAGCCTGAACAAATAACCAAAATTGCACAGAACATCTGCAGAATCGAGTTAATTTTTTCCCCGGCGTTGAAGAAGGTTTGTTTTATATGCTTAAACTTAAAGCCGAACAATTCTTTAACGAAACTGCTGAAAAATTCAAGGTCGCGCTTTTTCCATGTGATTAATTCTTTTAGCCAAAGCATCAGGAACTTCGGGCTAAAAATCAACAAGATCAAGGTTGGCGTTATAAATGTGACGGCGAAAATTCGGTGCAGCAGCCGGGCGTTGGCCGGGCCGCCAAACACCGGATACAGCCAGTCAAAGAATTCGGTATACATTGGCAGTGCTGTAATGTACAACGCAAAGAAGGAAATCCCATTGATTGCATGGGCCCAAACAAACGCCTTTGGAAAGCGGCGAACTTTTACATCAGGTTTTATCTGATTACTCATTGCTTCCACCTCCGTCTTGCTCCTTGCCTTCTTTATTGAATAGCTTGTTTGTCACAAACGCACCGACAAGAGCCATCGTGGTGGCACCCAGCATCATCTTGCCGATTGGCTGTGCGTAATCCTTCCAAGCAACTGCGGAGGTTGGAACTTTTGGATTTTCCGGAAGCCCGTAAACTGACGGCTTTTCTGCTAAAACATAAACGGTGTGTGTGCCGCCAACGCCTTGCGGATTGTACACCTGGGCATTAGGATAACGGTCTTTGATTTCTTGGACGCGCTTTTCAGCTTTTCTGATCATCGCATCTTTATCGCCAAATTCCATTGCTCCAGTATGGCAGGTCGTTACACAGGCAGGCTGCAAGCCTTCTTCCAAACGGTCGGTACACATTGTACATTTGTGAGCTTTACGGTACTCTTTACCGTTTTTATCTTTGTATTCCTTTAGAGAAATCACTTCGAACGGACAGTTTTGGACGCAATAGCCGCATCCTACACATTTGTCTTGATCGATAACAACGGAACCAAAATCGGTATAGCTGATGGCATTCTCCGGACATACCTTTTCACACGCTGCGTCCGTACAATGGAAGCAGGATGAGTGGCGGAACAAGTAATCCAGACCGCCTTTGGAATTCTCATGCTCAATGTACTGGAGGACGTTCCATGTATCAGCTGTTGTTTTTGGATGGGACTGAGCACTGCCTTGGAATGCTGTCTCTTCAACAGGCAGGTCATTCCAGTTTTTACAGGCCACCATGCAGGCTTTACAGCCGTCACATTTGGTAACATCAACGAATTTCACATATTCTTTAGCCATTAGTCAGCCCTCCTAACATCACAGAGGAATGCTTTGTATTCAGGAATTTGCGTGTTAGCATCTCCAATGTGCGGAGTCAGGCGGTTAGCTGTATCTCCTGTAACATATCCCTTATAGCCAAAATGCCATGGCATTCCCACTTGGTGCACGACTTTGCCTCTTACTTTGAAAGGTTTATAACGTTTTGTAACCATTGCGTATGCAGTGATTTCGCCGCGTGCTGAGCTGACAGTGATTTTATCTTTGTTTTTGATGCCTTTTTCTTTTGCAAGTTCTTCACTTATTTCAACAAACATGTAACCGGCGATTTCCGACAGCCATTCTTGGTTGCGGGTCATCGAACCGGACTGCCAGTGTTCAGATACCCGGTAGGTGGTCGCTATGATTGGGTAAGTTCCTTTTGAGCCTTTCTTGTTGAAGTCGCCTTCATGAATCACAACGGCCGGGTTTAATTCCACAGATGAGAAGGCATTCGGAACCGGGCTTTCAAACGGCTCATAATGTTCAGGGAAAGGACCTTCATTCATCGTTGGTGCATAAAGCAGCCCTACTCCGTCTTTATTCATCATGATTGCGCCAGTACCGCCTGGTGCTGTCGGCGCTAATGTAGCATTAAAGTCAGGAACGTCGTTGCCCACCCATTTATTCTGGATGGCATCCCACCAGATGATGGCCTTTTCCTTGCTCCATGGATTACCGCTTGGATCCGCTGCAGCACGGTTGTATAGGACACGACGGTTCAACGGCCAAGCGAATGACCAGTTTAGATAGTTATGTCCGCCCGTATCTTTGTTGTCGCGATTCTTAGATTTGTTCTTGCCCTCTTCAGGATAGAAGCCGCTATAGATCCAGTTTCCGCTAGAAGTTGTTCCATCTGCTTTTAAGGCACCGAAACCAGGAATCAATTTCCCTGTTGCCACATCATAGCCGTTAATTTCCTTGGCAACTAGATCAATGTCACATTCAGGACCGTTGCCAAAATTCCAATCAAGAGCCAGGAATGGAGCAGCTTGTGCACTCATGTCACCGGCATAGAGCTTTTTAAGCTTAAGTGCCAGCTCATGGATGATATCAAGGTCTGGTCTTGCTTCGCCTTTTGAATCAATAGCTTTCCAGCGATATTGCATCCAGCGTGAGCTGTTGGAAATACTTCCTTCTTTTTCAAATGAAGCGGATGCTGGGAGCAGGAATACTTCTGTATTGATTTTCGATGGGTCGCTGCCCGCTTCTTTTTTCCAGAAGGCCGCTGTTTCTGTTTCCCAAAGGTCAACAGCAACCAGCCATTTTAAGTTGCCAAGTGCTTCTTTTTCCTTACCGGCATTCGGTCCGCCGACAACCGGGTTTGTGCCCCATAGGAAAGCACCGTCAAGCTCTTTATTGTACATTGCTTTGAATAAGAAAATGTGCGAGTAGTTCTTTGCCCCTGGTTTAGGTAAATATTGATAGCCAAATTCGTTCTCGGCTGTTGCATTTTGTGCGTACCACGACTTTAGTAGGCTGACCACGAATTTTGGTCTGTTGCTCCAATAGCCTGATGGAGGAGTTTCTTTCTTTAAGTAGCCGTCAAGTGTCGCGTGCTCAGGTACTGATGCTTTAGGAATAGCCAGGTAACCTGTCAGGTTATCCCATAATAATCCAAAGTCAGTGGAGCCTTGTACGTTTGATTCGCCGCGCATCGCGTTAATTCCGCCGCCTGGCAGGCCAATGTTGCCCAAGAGCATCTGAATAATCGCATAAGCACGGACGTTTTGCGAGCCGACTGTATGCTGGGTTGTACCCATTGCATAGAGGATTGTTCCCGCTTTACCGACTTTGCTGGTTTCACAGAATGTCTTGTAAACCTTTAATAAATCTTCTTTTGGTGTACCTGTTACAGATGAAACCGTATCCAAATCATAGCGCGAATAATGCTTCTTCAGTAATTGGAAAACAGTACGAGGGTTCTCCAAGGTTGGATCCGTTACCGGTTTTCCATCTGGTCCCGCAGCAAGAGCCCATTTTGTTTTATCATAAGTGCGTTTTGCTTGGTCATAACCAGAGAATAAGCCATCTTTGAAATCATAGCCATCCGCTACGATAAAGGAAGCGTTTGTATAGTTAATAACATATTCTTTGTGAATAAGATTATTTTCGAGTGCATATTTTATCATTCCGCCCAGGAACGCAATGTCTGTTCCGGAACGAAGAGGAGCGTAAATATCAGATACTGCTGATGTCCGAGTATAACGCGGGTCAACACTGATAATTTTACCGCCGTTTTCTTTTGCTTTTGTCAGCCATCTGAAGCTGATTGGATGATTCTCAGCAGGGTTTGCACCCATAATTAGCGCTGCATCTGTATGCTGCAGGTCATTCCAATGGTTTGTCATTGCTCCACGTCCAAACGATGGTGCCAGACCGGCAACCGTTGAACTGTGTCATATTCGTGCCTGGTGTTCTAAGTAAACAACGCCAAGCCCTCTCATTAATTTGGAAACCAAATACGTTTCTTCGTTATCAAGTGCCGCACCGCCAAGGCTGGCAATCTTTTCAGTTCTATTTACCGTAACGCCGTTTTCCGAAACGATAAATGACTTATCGCGGCTTTCCTTTGTACGTTTGGCAATGGTATCGAGCATCCATTCCCAGTCTTTTTCTTCCCATTTATCGCTGCCTGGAGCGCGATAAAGAGGTTTCGTCATCCGCTTTTCAGAAGTGTATAACTGTCTGAGTGTCGTTCCTTTGCTGCATAGCTTGCCTTCATTAATTGGGTTATCCGGGTCCCCCTCCGTATAAACCACTGTGTTATCCTTTGTATGGACTAAGATCCCGCAGCCGACGCCGCAAAAACAGCAAATGGTTGGTGTTACAGTAGCTTTGGCAATTTTGAATTCCTTTGATTTCGCATAGGCTTTTTGTTCATTAAAGCCCAGTTCGACAACCGCTAAAGTGGCAGCGGTTGCACTGGATAGCTTTAAAAATTGCCGGCGATTTAAGTTCATTTCAACCATTTCCAATCTCCTTCCCAAGAGTAATGAATAGAACATCCCATTTTTTTATGTTTATCTATATAGTTCTACCGGCTGATTCCCCCCTTCAAAGCTTCTCTCCAAGAGCGGCTCTGGATTTACATCATTTTCAACCCGTCCTGCCGCGGTATAGATCATCGCCATTTTCCCTCTTAAATAGCCGATTACTTCTATATTTAAGTACCGCGCCAGCTGGATAGCCTGCTTGGTTGCGGCCGTCCGCGAGCCGATAACAGGAAAGCCGAATTTAGCTGTTTTTGAGAGCATTTCATATGAAACCCTGCCGGTTGTAAGAAGTACAAGCCTGTCGGGGCGTAAGCGGTTTCTCAAGGCGTGTCCGATAATCTTATCAACGGCATTATGCCTGCCGATATCCTCGCGAATGGTGATATTTCCCTCTTCATCCACAATGCAGGCGCCATGCATGCCGCCTGTTTCCAAATAAAAACGGGAGTTCTGAGCAAATTCGCTGCGTTTTTTTAAAAGATAGCTAAGCTGATAGGTTTGATTTGATATGACTCTATCGAAGTTCTTTACATCCGTCATTGAAAAAAATGTAACGCCCCTGCCGCAGCCTGCTGTGTAATGCTTCTTTTTTGAAAAGACCTGCTCCTCATCAAAGGCTGCGCTTAAAGTGACATGGATGCTCCCCATATCTTCATTGATGACGATGGACTCAATATCATTTGCTGCCTGAATAAATCCTTCAGAAAACAAATAGCCATATGTCCAATCCTCGAGATCAAATTTTGTCAATTGGAAAATCGCCATTTCGTATCCATTAATGATTAATGAAATGGGATATTCGTCGGGACAACTTTTGTGGTTCATTGTTTTCCCACCACCTTTGAAGAGTATTTCTCATTAATAGAGTAATTTTGGAGGAGTTTTTTGAAAGTAATTTTTATCACTATAAATTGATTAAAATAGTAAAAAAGTTGGATATTTCACTTTTTTGTCAAACTCTTTCGACAGGCGAAAAAAATCATTTGCACCATTGCAAAAGTTTATTTTGGTTGTTTTTTTGCTGTTGAATTATAATAATAGGGTGATTATTAAGCCTTTTTTAGGAGGAGTACATAATGAGCATTAAGAAGGTAATGACAATTGCCGGTTCAGATACGAGCGGCGGGGCCGGAATTCAAGCGGATTTGAAAACATTCCAGGAGCTTGGCGTATACGGCATGACTGCTTTGACTTGCATCGTCACAATGGATCCAAAAGATAACTGGCATCATAATGTGTTCCCAATTGCGGCAGATGTTCTTGAAAAGCAACTGGAAACCGTCCTTTCTGTTGGCATCGACGCGATGAAAACAGGTATGCTGGGAACGGTCGAGTTAATTGAAATTGCTGCAAAAACCATCGATGCCCACAAGCTAGAGCGTGTCGTAATAGACCCTGTCATGGTGTGTAAAGGTGAAGACGAGGTGTTAAACCCGGAAACAACCGATGCGATGCGTGAGCTTTTATTGCCGCGCTGTTTAGTAGTGACACCAAATCTGTTTGAAGCTGGACAGCTTGCCGGCATGAAAACGCCGAAGACAGTGGAAGAAATGAAAGAGGCCGCTGTGAAAATTTTCGACCAGGGGGCAAAAAATGTCCTTATCAAAGGCGGCAGTAAACTGCAGTCTGAAGAAAATGCCGTCGATCTTCTTTATGATGGCAAGGAATTCAGAATTTACGAATCGCCAAAATATAATACAACCTTTACGCACGGCGCCGGCTGCACCTACTCATCCGCGGTCACAGCTGAACTTGCGAAAGGGAAATCCGTCTTTGAAGCAGTCGAAGTGGCGAAAGACTTTATCGCCGCAGCCATCGAACAAGGCTTCCGCCTAAACGAATACGTCGGCCCAACCTGGCACGGCGCCTACCGCGGCTCAAAAAGCAAAACCGAATACTGCGAAGACTGCGCAGAATAATTTCCTAAAGAGCTGAACACGACGTTCGGCTCTTTTTTTCATTAAAATGTGAAAATGATCGCCAACCTTGTTGATTGGAGCGGAGGGCACTCAACTCCTGCGGGATATAGAGGTCACTGGAGACCCCGCAGGCGCTTTCAGCGCCGAGGAGGCTCCAGGACCTCCCCGCGGAAAGCGAGTGCCCGGAGCGGAAATCAACATATATTTAACCGAGCATTCATTTCGCATTTTTTATCCAATTTTAGTATGATAGTTACATTCTTAAAGAAAAATATCTCGTAGACTAAATCCTATTTTTTATAAGAAATAACGGGAAGGGAGGAATCAGCTTGGAACTAGTGAACACCAAACAAGTACAGGAAGCCATTAATAGCTTCGTAAATAAAGAAGTATATATTCACCTTGAAACCACAAACGGTGCCTACGCATCACATCGCGATCAATCATTCTTTTCGGCAGGCGCTTATATCCGCAACGCCAAAGTCCAATATGAAATAGGGAAAATCACCGGAAAAGGTCCTTACCGGGTGGGCTTAAAAATTAACCTTGGCTGGATTTACGCTGAGGGCATCACTCATTTTGAAATCGATGAACTGGGACGGCTGCTGCTTGCCGGCCATGACAATGAAGGGAAACTAGCCGTCGCATTGGAAATCAGCCCGACTCCCTTTGAATAGTGGTTTCATGCGTCAGTCCTGAAAGGAGAATGTAAAATGGAAAAAGAACGCCATGTCCTAGTTGTCTTTCCACATCCGGATGATGAGGCATTTGGAGTATCCGGGACAATAGCCACCCACATCAAAAATGGCACCCCTGTTACTTACGCCTGCTTAACCCTTGGGGAAATGGGCCGCAATATGGGGAATCCGCCATTTACCAATCGGGAAAATCTCCCGAAAATCAGAAAAGCGGAACTAAAGGAAGCTGCCCGCGCTTTAGGCATCCAAGATTTACGCATGCTCGGCTACCGCGATAAAACTGTAGAATTTGAGGATGAAGAAAAGCTGGCCGACGTTATGTCCGCCTTGATTGATGAACTGAATCCTTCTTTGGTTATCACCTTTTATCCCGGCTATGCTGTGCATCCCGACCATGACGCCACCGGCGCGGCCGTCGTCCGCGCTGTCGAAAGGCTTCCTGAAGCCGCACGGCCAACCTTACACTGCGTTGCCTTCTCGAACGATTGTATTGAAAAACTTGGTGAAGCTGACATCATTAATAATATCAGCCCTGTCGCCGAAATAAAGCTTGCCGCCATCAAGGCACACCGCTCGCAAACGGAGCTAATGTTTGCCGACGTGTCCGAAAAACTAAAAAACCAAGACCCACAAATTATGGTCTGGATCAACAACGAGCGCTTTTGGACGTACAAATTTGATTAAATATATAAAGGGACCCGTCATCTCACTTTTAGAGTGGTGACAGGTCCCTTTCCTTTTAATATTCTTTATGGAGCAGCGTGCAGAATTTGCACCAGTCAAGGATGATGATTTTCCGCGATTTCAAATCAATCATTTCCTCTTTTTTAAGTTTGGAGAAGACACGGCTGATGCTTTCACGCGAGGTGCCGACGACGGTGGCGAATTCCTGTACGGTTAACGGTATTTCAACTTCCCAGCGTTTGAAGTCTGGGTTAAACTTCCGTCCGAGCCGCTCCAGCATCTTTACCGTTTTTGCATAAACATCGAGCAGGACCACATCCCTTAACTGTGAGGTCATTTCTCTTAAAGCATCGCTCATATAGCGGATCATTTGCATAGAAAGCTCCGGATATTGGTAAAGATCCTGCTCGAGCTCTTGCTTATCCAAAAAGAACAGCCGGCCATCCTCAAGCATCGTTGCTGTTGCCGGGTAACATTCTTCCTTCCGTGTGAATAAACATGCTTCGGCGAAAATATCCCCTTGCTGCTTCACACAAACGATAATTTCATTCCCGTTCTCATCCTGTTTGGCGAGCTTAACCGACCCGGAATGAATGAAGAAGACCCCTTTTGCCTTCTCATCCTCTTTGATAATCCGCATCCCTTTTTTCACTTCAAGCGTTTGAATCCGCCTTTCAATGATATTTAGCGATTTCGGGGATAAGTCTTTAAAAATCTCAATTTTTCGAAGCAAGCCTTCTTTGTCGACTTCCTGAATCACTGATAAATTCGGCTCCAGTAATTTTTTTATGCGCTCCAACCTTCCCACCACCTTTACCTAGCTTATTTTCCTCTAATTGTAAGCTATTTCTCACGTTATAGAAGTGAAAAGGGTCACAATACTGCAAATCGCAAATACATCATGGAAAAATCGTTTTTCACAGAACGTTCATTTTTAAAAAAACGCTTTAGATATATGCTTTTGGGGCCCTTTCACAGAACGTTCAAAAACCCTTCATTTCGTGTGACGAACGTCACAAATTTACAAAATTTAATGAATTAGGATGAAACTGTTCAATTGACGAAAAGGAGGGGGAACAAATTTGAAAAAAGCTCTTATTAGTTTTGCCATTAGCCTTGTGCTCGGCTTCGGGCTTGGATATCTAGTATTTGATGTCATCATGGGGAACTCCAGTGACTCAGGAAAGGCACCGCAAACCGCCCAGGCTGTTTCGAAGAAAAAAGCAGCGGATGATTCCAGCAAACCAAAAGAAACAGCAGCCACTTCCAGTGTTAATGACGATAACATCCTTAATAAAAAGGGATGCCTTGGCTGCCATAGCGTGGAAGCGCTCAACATAAAAGGCGGTGCAGTCGGACCGGATCTTTCCCAAGCCTTTGTAAACGTTGAAGGAAAGCACGGCAAACCAATTGAGGAATTCTTAAAACAGCCTACATCCGCTGTTATGTCAGGTGTTATCGGCAAAAATCCATTAACCGAAGAAGAAGAAAAGCAAGTACTAGACCTGCTCAAGCAGGCATCTGAAAAATAAGGTGGTGTTAACCGAATGAAAAAATGGGTTCCAATCGCATCCGGCCTGCTAGCCGGGTTTGCTGCAGCAACACTGTCGTTCGCTGATTTTTCGTCGAACAACACGAAGACTGAGGCCGCAAACGCCAGCAACAAGAGCAATGCCGAAAAGGTTTATGTGCCATTTGGCAAAAAAGATGATTACTATTTATTCGCATCCGGCGGCCACTCCGGACAAATGTTTATCTACGGTGTGCCTTCAATGCGAAAAATTAGAACGATTCCAGTCTTTTCTCCGGATTCCGCTACAGGCTATGGCTTTGATGAGCATTCCAAGAAAATGATGGGTGATTATACTTGGGGTGACCTTCACCACCCTGCTTTCTCGGAAACAAACGGCGACTATGACGGCAAATGGATGTTTGCCACTGATGTCGGCAACAGCCGTGCCGCAGTCGTTGACTTAAAAACATTTACAACCAAAGACATTCTCAATGTTCCAAATACAGCCGGCCCGCACTGTGCCGCGTTTGTAACGGAAAATACCGAGTACATGTTCCTGCCGACACGTTTCGCCGTGCCGCTTGGACAAAAATATGAATCTCTAGATGATTACAGCCAGAAATACCGCGGTGTGATGTCAGCCGTAACCTTTGACGAAAAGAATGTAAAGCTGAACATTGCTTACCAGGTGGCCCTTCCGCCTTGGTCCTATGACCTTTCTGATGCTGGGAAAAAGAGTTCAAAAGACTGGGCTGTTATGACAACCTACAATACGGAAGAAGCAACAACTACAATGGAAGTCAATGCCTCACAGGCTGACCGCGACTACATCGTTCTTTTCAACTGGAAAGAGCTTGAGAAGATGGTCAAGGAAGGCAAATACGAGGATGTTGGCGGCCAAAAAATGATTTTCCCTGAAAAAGAAAAGGGCGGCATTTATTTAGTGCCGGTTGCCAAATCGCCGCACGGTGTTGACGTAACCCCAGATGGAAAATATTTCATCGCTTCCGGCAAGCTTGCTCCTGCGATGACTGTATTCTCATTTGAAAAAGCCTTTAAGGCAATCGAAAAGAAAGAATTTGCCGGCGATCGCAACGGCATTCCAATCTTAAAATATGAATCCGTAATGGAACGTGAAGTGAACCCAGAAAACGCACTTGGACCACTTCATACTCAGTTTGATGACAAAGGCATGGCATATACAACCATGTTCATCTCTTCTGAAATTGTAAAATGGGATCCGAAAACCGGTAAAACTTTAGACCGCGTGCCTGTTCAGTATTCTCCTGGCCACTCTGTTGCTGCTGAAGGCGACACCGTCGCACCTGATGGAAAATGGCTGATTGCCTTGAACAAGATTGCCAAAGACACCTACTTATCGGTCGGACCGTCTCATCCAGAATCAATGCAGTTAATCGATATCAGCGGCAAAATGAAAGTCGTCCAGTCGGCACCGGTTGACCCTGAGCCGCACTATGCACAGATGATCAAAGCTGACAAAATCAAAACGATTAACGTTTATCCGAAGGATCCAAATAATAAGGATGCCGTCTATAAACAAAGTGACACCAAAATTGTCCGTAACGGCAATGAAGTCCATGTGTATGGAATTGCGATGCGCTCAAGATTCATCTTCGACAGTAAGTCAAAACGACCTGACGTGATTGAAGTGAACCAAGGTGACCATGTCTTTATCCATTTGACGAATATCGACTTCGATGAAGATATTACCCACGGTTTTGCAATCAACAGCTATGACTTAAACATGGAAGTTCAGCCTGGCCAAACCAATACAATGGAGTTTACCGCTGATAAAGCAGGTACCTTCCCGCTTTATTGCACAAACTTCTGCTCGGCTCTGCACCAAGAAATGAACGGCTACTTCCTGGTTAAACCAAAAAATTAACGGATTACCGCGAAGCACAGGCCTTCGCTTAAAAAGCCAGATACTTTCGACTTTTGGGCGAGGCTGTCTCAGGGAAAGTGTCCGGTCCCGCTTTATGGGGGGCCGGCACTGAAGGAGGCGGCCTCTCCGCCTTATTAAGCATAAAAGGAATGGTTAACTTGAATGATCGTAACAAAGGCAGTAAATTGTCTATTACCTCGGCATTGCTGATTGGACTTTCAGCCGTATTATTGGTTGTATCAATATTTTTTCCGTGGTGGAAGATGCTGTTTTATGCCCCGCAATATCCCGAAGGATTGAATATTATTGTCTATCCCAATAAGCTGAAAGGCGAAATCGATATTATTAATGGGCTTAACCACTATATTGGCATGTCCAATTTCAGCGAAGAAAATTTCCCGGAACTGGGATACTTGATTTACCTTATTAGCGGATTAGCGGTGCTCACCCTGATTACAGCTATCCTCCGCAATAAAAAGGTTCTTTACGGATTGATTAGCATTTTTGTCATCGGCGGCCTTGCCGGCGTATTGGACCTCCATTCTGCCTTAAAAAAATATGGAACCAATTTAGACCCTAAAGCGCCGATCCATATGGACCCATTTGTTCCGCCGATTATCGGTGAAAACACAGTGGCAAACTTTACTACCCATAGCATCCTAGGTACAGGCGTTTACTTCGTGATTGCCGCGTTTATATTGTTACTAATTCCGGTATGGAAGGATCGAAAAAGATGAAAAAAATAGCGCTCCTGTTTCTTGTTTTTTCTCTAGTGTTATTTTTCAACCCTGAGGGAAAGATGGCTGCCGATAATCTGCAAGCAAAAATCGACTCCATGAAAGAGGGGGCGGTATTGAAGCTTGACAATCAAACCTATACAGGCAATATCGTCATCAAGAAACCGATGACGATCATTGGTTCAACAAACACCGTGATTAAAGGGGACGGAACCGGCAACGTGATTTCCGTTAAAGCTGCAAATGTCAGCTTGAAAAATCTTACCGTGTCTGGCAGCAGCATGGACCGCAACTCCTCTGAGGAATACGCGGCCATTAAGGTTTATACCAATAACAACGTGATTGAGCACATTACCATCCGCCATTCCTTTCACGGTATTTATTTAAGCAAAGCTCACCACAATATTGTTCGCTATAACAATATTAAGGGACTGGGAAAGGGTGAAATTGCTGCCCAGGGAAACGGGCTCCATGTTTGGTACGCCGAAAATAATTTGCTTTCCCATAATACAATTGATGGCACCCGGGACGGCATGTTCTTTGATTATTCCAGCCACAATAAAAGCTTCGACAATAACATCAGCAATACCCGGTACGGCTTGCATTATATGTACTCCGATGAAAATACATTTAAACGAAATACGTTTACGATGAACGAGGGCGGCGCCGCGATTATGAATTCCAATGGCCTTACCCTTACAGACAATCAATTTATCGTCAACTATGGAAACAAATCATTTGGTTTATTGCTGCTGCAGGCCAATGATAACCATATCGAGCACAATACGTTTTACATGAACCAGCGTGGCTTGTACATTGACCAAGCAACGCGGAATCTGATTAAAGACAATAAAATCATTCGCAACCAAATCGGAATTGAGCTGTGGGCCAGTTCCAATGACCAGATTTTTACGTTAAACCAAATCTCTGAAAATACGATCCCTGCTGTCACGATTGGCGGCAAAGGCGAACATAATGTCTGGACCCAAAAGGGCAAAGGCAACGAATGGGGCTCCGCCTTCCCGCTCACCGATTTAAACCAGGACAGCATAGGGGATTTTCCGATAACCTACCGTTCAGCCCTCCATCAGTTGATTGAGGATCAAGAATTAACCAATTTCTTTTTAAAAAGCCCGGCGATTGCCATCTATGAAAAAATCAACGCCAGCCTTAATGAAGATGAAGTTATGTTTAAGGACCCGCACCCGCTCGTGTCTAAAAAAGACGGACATTCCACTTCCGCCATTTTTATCGGGTTGGGGACTGCGCTTGCCGCCGTGCTGGTCTTGATAAAGGGGAGACAGCGAATATGCATTACATTTGGAAAGAATGGAAGGAAAATATAAGGGGTAAAGGCCTATGGCTAAGCTTAAGCATCATAGTGCTGATTTCAATCAGTATTTTATTCCGTTCCGCTGACCTTTCGTTCGATAAAGGCTTTTATATTCTGCTAATCAATTTGTTTGATACAATTATTTATTTCATTCCGATATTATGTTTATTTATCGGCGCGTTTTCGATTTTTCAGGAAAAAGAACAAAAGACCTTAATCATGCTGTTGACGAAGCAGGACAGCTATGGCAGCTTTTTGCTGAGAAAAAACATGGGGCTTTATACGGTGGTCCTGGTGCCTCTTTTTGCCTGGTTTCTACTATATGCACTTTTGTTAAAGTTCCAATTCCAGCTTGATTTTGGCAGTTATTTTATTTTTCTTTTTAGTATTTTAGTGATGGTACTGATCTTCCTGCAAATGGGGACGGCGATTGGCAGTTTTGCCCGCTCGCGGATGCAGATTATCGGCTTCACGATTTTTGTCTGGTTTTATTTTTTCTTTCTGCACGATTTTATCCTGCTGTCGTTTTTGCCGGATGTCACCTATGAAAATGTGAAATTCTTTTCCCTAATCTATTTTTTAAATCCGCTTCAGGCGATCCGAATGTTTTTGGAAACAGGTATGGGCGTTTACTCCTTCGGCCATATGTCACGGCTTTTGGAAGCATTCATGTGGACAAAACCGGTATTCTTCTTATTCGGAAATTTGCTGGTTTGGCTCATCGTCTCGTTTGCGAGCGCACTATTGTTTAACCGCAAGGAGGGCTATGAATGATTAAAGTCACGAATTTAAATCAATCATTTGGGAAGAAACTAGTATTAGACTCTGTCAATCTCGAAATCGGCCAATATGAAATCTGTGCCCTTGTCGGCCGCAACGGTGCCGGAAAATCGACGCTGATTAATAGTTTGCTTGGGCTATTGCCGATCAAGCAAGGCGAGATTACGATTAACTTTCAACCTGTCTCCAAGAAAAACAGTGAATGGAAAAAGGCAATTGCTTACCTGCCGGAAAAGTTCATGCTCTACCCGATGCTGACAGGCCTTGAAAATCTGACGTTTTTTGCCGAGGCAGTCTCCGGAACGGCGGATGCCGCAAGGATGGAAGAGGTGCTGCGGGCGGTCCGGCTTTGGGATGACCGCGATGAGCAGGTAAAGAAGTATTCCAAAGGGATGCTGCAAAGGCTGGGTCTTGCCATTACCTTGTATCAGGAGTCGAGCATTCTGATTCTCGATGAACCGACGAGCGGGATTGACCCAATGGGCCGGAAGGAAATTTTGGAGGTGCTGAAGGGACTGAAGGACAAAACGATCCTGCTCTCGTCACACCATTTGGATGAAATCCGCCAGGTTTGCACCCATGTTGCTTTTTTAAACGAAGGGAAAATTGAAAAATATACAGTTGGAGAGTTTTTAGACACACATCAATTAGGAGGTTTGGGATCATGAGGAAAAGGTTTATGCCCGCAGTGCTGCTGTTGGTCATGATAGTAGCTTTTGCAGCTGTCATGGCTGGCTGCAGTTCGGGGCCTGATTATAAAATTGACGTGACCAAGGAGCTTTATTTCCAAAAGGAAAAGGCTTCGCCGTTTGAAATCAAGGTGACCGAGAACGGAAAGGCGGTAACAGGGCTTTCTGTATCCGTCAAATTATCGATGTCCAACATGGACCACGGCACCGTGAAAGCCAAGTTTGCCGAGGGCAAGGGTGGCACTTACTCGGCTGACGTAAAGGTGCCGATGAACGGCAAATACGAAGCGGTTTTCAACTTGGAAAAAGGCGGGAAAAAGACTGAAAAGGTGATCTCCATCGAGGCGGCAAAGCCTGAAGGTGTTGCCAAGGTAAACGAAAAATGGATTACCAATGAGGATGTTACTTTTTATAAGTTAATCAACCGGCTCCAGCTTGAGATAAACCGGGAGGCAGCCAAGAAGAACTACAGTGGTGCGCAATTAGACGAGGAGTTGGCCTATTTGGATTCTCAGGAGAAATTAGCTGAGGACAAAAACCAGCTATTAACACAGATTATCCGCCTCCGCTCGATGGCGATGCTGGCTGAGGAAAAAGGCCATAAGGCCGAGGCTGCTGAGGTGGATGCAGCGGTCGAAAAAGCGCGCGGACAATACGCACAATTCCCATCAGCTCAAGCGTTAATCAAGCAATATGGTGAAGAAAAATTTTGGACTGTTGAAAAGCAGCAATACAAACTGATTGTCTTGGCCCAAATGGTCCAAAAGGATTTAGTTGACCAAGCCAAAAAAGAAAACCCAAAGGCTGGGGACCAAGAAGTTTACTACCAAGCCCAAAAGAAATACGAAGACCTGCTGGTATCACAAATTAACTCGCTTAAGATTGAAATCTTATAGCCTTGTAAAAGGTGTCAGGCACCATGTGAATTTTTCACACGGTGCCTGACACCTTTTCCTATCTATTTCAAATTTCTCACCAAAACCCGGTATAGTTTATCATCTTTTTCATCCGGGGTACCGCGGCCGTCGGTGTTGTTGCTGACGAAGTAGAGGTATTCGCCGTCGTTGTAAACATCGCGGATCCGGCCCAATCCAGTGATGACTGCTGTGGTGCGGCCGGCCTCGAGGTCAAACTCGCGGACCGCATTCCCGCGCAGTGCAGCCACATAAAGTTTTCCATTATGGGCGGCCATCCCGGACGGCGCCCATGTTTCATTCCCGGACTGAAAGAGCGGCGTCACCATTCTCGCCTTTCGTTCCGTCCCTTGAATCACCGGCCAGCCATAATTCGCCCTGGTCTTAATCCGATTGATTTCATCGTGCGCCGATTGCCCGTGTTCACTTGCATAAAGCGTCTCACCAATCCAGGCAAGCCCCTGCGGATTCCGGTGGCCGTAGCTGTACACAAAAGAGTTCGGAAATGGATTATCAACTGGTACAGACCCGTCCAAATTCATGCGCAATATTTTCCCATTGATGGAGTTCCTTTTTTGCGCCGATTCCGGAACAGTCGCATCACCCGTTGTCACATAAAGCTTTCCGTCAGGGCCAATTTTGATCCGGCCGCCATGATGGTAGGCCGCACTCGGGATGCGGTCCAACAGGATCCGCCCCTCAACCCATTCAGCACCGTTCCATGTTAACACAACGACCCGGTTGAACTGGCCCTGCCCCTCTTCCGAATATGTGTAATAGGCGAAGGCCTGGTGATTTTCTGCAAATTGGGGATCCAGCACAAAGCCGAGCAGCCCGGCTTCCGCTGCTTCAGCCAGCGGTTTCCGTAAGACCACTCGCTGCCGTTCCATTTTGTCATTTTCGATTTTTGCAATGCTTCCTGTTCGCTCACTGATGTAAAATGTTCCATTCACTTTATCAATTGACCATGGGACAGATAAATTTTCAGCGACAACCTCAATATCAGGCTGGAGGACAATGGCTTCATCCCCTGGTTCCTCTTCTTTTTTTTCAAAAAAGGAACAGCCTGAAAGCAGCAAAATCAAAACTAACACGATGGATCCAGCTTTGTACATTTGCAGCCTCCTTTTATAAAACTTCCAGTATCGCCTTTCCTACACCACTATTTTCATTTGTATCGGTAATCCAATCGCACAGCGACTTAATGTGCGGACTGGCATTGCCCATCGCAACCGCACGACCTGCCTTTTCAAACATTGACACGTCATTAAAATTATCGCCAATCGCCATCGTTTCTGACAAATCAATCCCTTTTGCATTGACGAAGGCCTCAAGGGCAATCCCTTTTTGCGCATTCTTATGGGTAATTTCAATATTTTCAATGCCCGATTTGGTAACCTCAAGCTCGCTAAACTCTTTTATGGCGCTGGCAGCATCGCCAAGTTTATCTAAATCAAAGGAGAATACTAAAAACTTATAAATCTGATACTCATCACTTTCAAAAAGAAGTTCATAATTTTGAATTGGATGAATCAAGCCATCTCTGATTCTTCCTCCCGCCGCATGAACGACATAGTCCCGGTCGGCTTCAGGATTGGCGCTCATTACGATGTCCACGAGAATGGAAACAGCCTTGTCGGTATCGACGGAAAAAGCTCCCTTATTCGTGTATACCTCGAAATAGATATCCTTTTCGTACAATACCGCCGCAGCATCCTTGGCCATTTGCTTGGCAATTGGAGAAGCTGAAATAATCTCGCCTTCTTTTGAGCGGACCTCAGCCCCGTTCACACAAATAACTGGACATTTCAATCCCGCAGCATCTAACACATAAGTGGCTTCCTGATAGGATCTGCCGGTAGCAACCACCACTTCCACTCCGGCTTCCTGTGCCTTTAAGATCGCCTGTTTATTTTCCTGGGTAATAACCTGCATGGAATTCAATAATGTGCCATCCATATCTGTTGCAATACATTTCATTATGATGTTCTCCTTCTTCTCTTTTCAATATTGCCATTCTACCATGAACAACTGGTATTTTCTCCTAATTGGCTCAGTTTAAATACTTGCTGCCTTCCCGAATGCTTAAAGGCGCTAATTGGTGCCCCACGATAAACCTCCCGACGGACCCAGGATTTGTCTTCGAATATTCCCGTAATGCCCAGCCAATTGCCTTTTGGATAAAAAATTCCTTGCTTGAGGCGTTCTCACGTATGTATTGATAAAGCAGCTCCTCATCCGTTTTTTCTTTATATTTCAATTGAAAAAGAATCGCCGCTCTTCTTAGCCAGAGGCATTCATGGACGGACCAGCCGTTTATGGTCTCCTCGATTACCTCAGGGAAGACCTGTGCAATTGTTCCAACCGGCTTTGGGGCAATCGCATCGACCGTGTCCCACCACGATTTTGTGGTGATTAGCTGCTCCATGAACGGCAAATCGGCCTTGTCCAATTTGTTCAGTGACTTTTCCATATAAACTAACGCGGTATACTGATATTCCCGTTCTTCCTTCTCCCAAAGCCCCCAAACAAAATCTTGATTGAAAGGATTGTTTAAAATTCCGGTTTCTTTAAAAAATTGCTTTTCCAGCTGGCTTCGTAAAGGTTTTTTTATGCCGAGAAATGGGAAATGCCCCTTCATATATTTTTCCATCGGCCCGGCATTTTCTTCATTTCTGTTCTCCTCAAAAAGCTCGGTCAAGAGTGCGATCTCTTTCAATAAACGTCATCCTTTCTTTTTACCTTATTTTTGGCGAAGAAACTCGTGTATAAACTAATAGGCAGACGACAAACTAACATGTGCGGAAGGAGGGATGATGATGACGAAAAAATTTAATAAAGGCAGCGACAACCAAAATTCGGCGCGCGCCGGCCACGCTGAAGCGGAATTCGCCGCCGAATTCGTAAGCGGCGATAACAGCAAAGGAAACAAACGCAACAAAGACCAGCAAAGCAAGACAAAACAAAACCACACACATAACGGAAATAGAGCCTGACCCTCAGCTTTACTCACTAATAAGAAAAAGAACCAAGGGAATCAGGCCCCTTGGTTCTAAGCGTTTACCCCAGCTAATGCATTGATTTCTGCAGCAATTTTAGTTTGGATTTTTTCGACCACAGAAAAATCCATTGCGGCGATATAAATGTCCTCAAGTTCGTCATGGAGCTTTTTTGCCTTGGCGAGCCAGCTTGTTGCCTCTGTCATCTTGTTTCTATACTTGGTGGAAATTTTGCTGATAAAATCGGCAAAGATCTCATCTGTTCCCTGTTCGATTAAAATTTCATACATATCAATGATTTCATCGCCGTCGCGGCTTGGGAAGTACTCGTGCGGTGCGGTACTGTCGAAAATGGCAATCCCTAGCTCTCTAAAAATACACATATCAAGGCTATGCGGGTCAAAGCCGCAATGATAGATTTCTACATCGACGCCGCGCTCCTCTGCTGCAGCAGCTAATTTTTTCAGCATCGTAGACTTGCCGGAACCCGGGCGACCCTTAATAAAATAGCGTTTTTGAATGTCTTCCGTTAAATTAGGGACAAAATCAACTGGGCCTTTTGGTGTGGCAGCCCCAAGAAAACGGTGGCGGACATCGGCTTGTTTGCTTAACCTCATTTTTCCAAAGAAAGTTTCAATCAGCTTTTTGGTCAATTGGTCCGCTTTTTGGAAGTTCATGCTGTTTATATAGATTTTTTCCCAATCATCATGAATTTCAAGCGCTTCTTTAAAAGTAGCGTAGGCTGTCACAAAGGACTCACTAATTTGGCTGGTCAGCTTTTTGATCGTGTTTTTTTGCGCACTCAGCGCCTTGGCATCCCACGCCTCGCCTAGATTAATATATTCTTCCACCGCGCCCGGCGCTTTCGGCTCAATGACATGCGGAGCAGTTCCGTCAACAATTCCTACCTTTAATGCCGGAATTATCACTCCATCAATGGAATTATTATCAGATGAACAGTGGAGCAGCTCGATGTCATAGCCTTTTTCCACCCATTCCTGGCCAATTTTTTTCATGAGCGACGATTTGCCCGTACCAGGCCCGCCTTTTAAGATAAACAAACGGTCAAGTCCCTGCAGGTTGGAATCGTACAAATTATGAAATCCCCTGGCTGTGTTACCGCCGGCAAAATAGTTTTTAATTTTCCCTGCCATTCATTAACACTCCCTTTTTAAAAATAAACATTGCCATTAGGCAATTTTCAATCACAAAGATTAAGTTCACCATATCTTATGCTTTTGTTGTTTATAGGTGAATGCCTATGCGAAAAACTGATTTTTTTTAATATGGGGTGTTGATTTCCGCTCCAATCAACAATGTTACAAAAAGGAATGTTTAAAAAGGGAAGTTTACTTTATTACATCTGCCAACTCGGCATCTATGATTTCTTTTAATTGGTTCGGTTCGAGCACGATTTGCATGCCTACTTTTCCCGCACTGACGACGATTGCTTCAATTTCTGAGCAGCTTTGGTCGATGAAGGTCCGGTATTGCTTTTTCATGCCGACGGGCGAGCAGCCGCCGCGGATGTAACCGGTCCATTTTTGAATATCCTTCACCGGAATCATTTCGACACTCTTCTCCCCGGCCGCTTTAGCCGCCTTTTTCAGGTTTAATTCCTCGGCAACAGGAATAACGAACACATACAGGTTTTTGCTTGCCCCTTGCGTGACGAGTGTCTTATAGACCTCTTTCAGATTCCTGCCAATTTTCTCAGCAACCGACACCCCATCAATTTTTCCATCCTTATTTTCGTATGTAAGCACCTCATAATGAATCTTTTTCGCGTCCAAAATGCGCATTGCATTGGTTTTGGCCTGTGCCATCTGAATCATCCTTCTGATTTTTCTTTTATTTTAGCAAAAATTGGCGGATGGCGAGTAAATTCAAGATATTGGCGAGTAAAATAAAAAAGTTGGCGAGTAAATTTTTATATTAGAACAGTAAACCGGGCAAAGTGGCGAGTAAATGAAAAAAAGATAATTTTTACGACCTTTTAAACTTAAAAAGCTACCTGAGCCAGGCTAATCGTCTGGCATTTTGAGGACTGACGCGGAATTTAACAAGTAAATAAATTCAAATAAAAAGAGAGCTTGCACCTTAGCACAAACTCTCTCCTTACAAAAACTATTGCAGCCACGCCTGGAAGTAGCGCGTTACGGCGACTGCGTAATCGCCTCTGGTTACTTTTTTCACCGGCTCAAAGCTGGCTTCAACAGTCGGCACTAAATCATACGGTCCTTGTTTTACCGTAAAAGTAGCATTTAGGATGTTCAGGTCGAGGGCCACTTGCACATACCCTTTGAGGGAAGCCGGAATGGAAGCATCGTCCTTAAGTTTAATCCGCTCATCCTTGTATTGAACCGTTACATCCCCAGTGAATTCCTTGGCCTGTTTTTCCAGCCCAAGCGCTTGGACAAGGGTATAAGCCAGTTCCGCGCGGTTGACCTCACCGTTTGGATTAAAATTGCCGTTCGCATCAAGCTGCATGACGCCGCCCTGCACCCAAACGCCATCGCGAATGGCTGCGCCCTTGGCGACAACTGCTTTGACAAATGGGACATCACCCGTAGCAACATCCTTCAACATAGGTGCCTGACTTTGGCGGATACCCACGCCCATCACAAGGAAGCGGGCCAATTCTTTGCGCAAAAGGTTTTGCTTCGGCTTGAAGGTGCCGTCCGCATAACCGTCAACAAGTCTTTCACTGACTGCCATTTGGATAGCGGAAGCAGCAGGATCGCCCGTGATATCGTTTAGGCCGGAAAAGCCGTTGACTTTTGTCGTGGAGATCATTCCGGTAATGGTTTCCGGAAGACCAATCCCAAGCGGATTAGAAGGATCGCCGTGAAGCCCTTCAATTTTTACCTTCCATTCACCTGCTTTAGGTGAATTTACGGCCACCGTACGATCTGGATAAAGTGGGAACAATAAGCTAACCCCCGAGCTGTATTCCGTACCGTCTGGAGAGATTAACATCAAATTAACTGGGTTCCCGGTCTGACCCAATAACCCGTAGGCATCTATTCTGGCCGATACATTGGATACTCCCTCTGCAACCGTAAAGGAATACATATTGGATTCGGCAAGGACAGGATTATAGTCAACAGTAAACTCTGATCGATCAACTGTCGAGTTGACATAGCTATTAAATTTTTGTCCGGCATTCAATGTTTTCCCATACGTTTTTCCAAACATAACCGCATCCAGTGCATCGTAAGCATTCACATAGCCGGCGCCGACTTCCCATGTTTCATAGCCCGGCATATTCGTAGCCGTATTCTGCAATACTCGTTTGATTTCATCCGGAGACAGGGTTGGGTCTGCCTCTAACAAAAGGGCCGTGATACCGGCAATGTGCGGTGTTGCCATCGAGGTGCCGCTCATCATCGTATAGTATGGCAGATAGGCAGGCTCAATGGCAGCTGCGTCATCCTGAATCGCCAGTGAAGATACAGGCGCCAGCACTCTAGTCGAGATAATATCTACCCCAGGGGCAGTAATCGTCGGTTCATCCTTCCAAGTATAGGTTTCGCCATCCATTTCAAATGTACCGCCGACACCCTTTGTTCCTCTGGAAGAGAAGTCCGCTAAAGAACCATCTTTTTCACCAGCTGCAACCGAGATCACCCAAGGGGCTTTCGCATATGGGTTATGCGTGTTTTCGCCCGGTCCTTCATTTCCAGCTGCAAATAATACAGTGATGCCGCGGTCATGAGCCGCTTTAGAAGCTATATTAATAGGATCATTGGGATCAAAGTCCCCTGATGAACCCCAGGAGTTAGTAATAACGCGAATATTGTAGTCAAATTGGTGGGTAATGGCGTAGTCAAAGCCGCCAAGTCCGTCAAGGACAAACAATGCAGCACCTGAACCATAACCAATTAAATTGGCACCAGGGGCAACACCTTCATATTTTCCACTGGACATGGCCCCAGTTCCGCCGACTGTACCGGCTACATGGGTTCCGTGCCCGGAGTTGGAATCCGTGTTCGGCACATTTTCAGCATAAGTGATGGGAAGTATTCCTGGTGCAAGGCTAGCCAAATTAATACTGGCCAAAACGTTCTGCACAAGATGGCTGCCAAACTCGATATCCTTGTGGGTTCCATCGACACCGCTGTCGTTAATGACAACTCCGACACCTTTGCCAGTTACCGGCATGCCGCCGTTTGCTTTTTGCATCGCCGCATCTGTGCGCGACTTATCAACGCCTGTTAATGCGGTGGCATCGGCATTATAATATTCCAGTTTCCGATTTAAATAGATAGATTTTACACCTGGCTGCTCCGCCAGTTTATTAATCTGATCCTTTGTTGCAAGAATTCCCGTAATCGGCAGAGACTTCAATGAAATGCCCTTGGAAATTCCCAGAGTTTTTAATAGATTAAGATTATCCTCTGTCGGCGCTCCTTGGCCATCAAACGTAACGATAACCTGAAGTGGTTCAATTGCTGTGGCTAGTGCCTTTACCAACTGGAGGTCAAGTACAGCGGATGTTGTATCGGCCTTCGCTGCCGGTAAATTTGGTATAACTAATGACAAAAGAATGATAAGAGTTAATAAACCCGAAAACCACCTTTTCACACCCATTCCCCTTTTCTGCTATAGTATGAGTCCATTGTCCAAGAAACCGGACCAAAATACTATTCAGCAAAGGGTCTATTTCAACTAAATAGAAGTACTATTTTCCCTTCCTACTTAAGTAATATTTATTAGTCCGTTAGAAATAGCAGATACAAAGAAAAGGGTGTCAGGCACCGCAAAAAGACATTTGTCTTTCCGGGATGGACACACCTACACTTACAAAAGAGAACCAAGCCCCACGGCTTGGTTCTCAGAAACTATTTAAGTCACTCCTAAGTCAACGGCACAAGCTGATTCTGTACAGCATAAATGACAACCTGGGACCGGCTTTTGACGCCGAGTTTTTTGAATATGTTGGACACGTGGATTTTGACCGTTTTGTCACTGATGAACAGTGTTTGGGCTATTTCCTTGTTATTCATGCCCTTGACCAAGCAGAGAAGCACATCCTTCTCCCGCTCAGTCAGCGTCGAATCCGCAGACTTTTCTTCCTCAGCTGGCTCTGGTTTAGCCGGAGGCTGGAAAAAGCCCAAAAACTTCTTCGTCATCGATGGGTGGATGACCGACTGCCCGTTTGCCACCGCGCGAATCGCATCGACCACATGCTGAGAAGGGGCATCCTTCAGCAAATAACCATCAGCCCCTTCGCGAATCGCCGACATAAAGTACTCATCATGGTCAAACATCGTCAGTATCAGAATTTTAATAGAAGGGTACATTTTTTTTATAATGCTCGTTGCTTCAATGCCATTCTTCTCTGGAATGTTAATATCCATCAAAATCACATCCGGCATTGTCTCTTTTACCTTTTCAATTGCGTCATTGCCATTGATGGCTTCCGCAATCACCTCAATATCGGTTTCCATTTCCAAAATATTTTTCAACCCATCCCGTAAAACGGCATGATCATCGACTAGCATAAGCTTGATCACGCAAATCACTCCCTTCAATCCCCATTCTTGGCACCGTTAAGGTTATCTCTGTTCCGGCTCCTTCGCGGCTGTCTACCTGCAGCGAGGCCTGAATTTTATCAGCTGATTCATTCATATGTAATATTCCAAAATGCGGATGCTCCCGGGCCTTGATCATGGCCTGAAAAAGCGAAAACCCCTTGCCATTATCCTTCACCTTCAAAAGCACATTTTCTTTTTGATAGCTTAACAGAATGTCAATTTTCGAGGCTTCTGCATGTTTAACGGCATTCTGCACACTTTCCTGACAAATATCGAAAATAATTTTTTCAACCATCGAGCTCAGGTGGAATTCCGGACCTCTTGTCTCCAAATTGATATCCAAATTATGCTCCCGCTTGACCGCATTAATTTTTGCAGTAATGGCCGACAATAATCCCACCCGCTCAGTCGGATAAGGTCTTAACGCATAGATGGATTCCCGTACCTCTTTCAGGCTGCGCCTCAGCTTCTCGGTGCTTTCGCCCATTAACCGAAGTGAATCGTCCGGCATTTTCGCAAATTTTCGCTGTGCCGTTTCAAGATTCATAATCGCGCCGGCGAGCGACTGGGCCACCCCATCATGGATATCCCGGGCAATCCGATTCCTTTCTTCTAAAATCAGCCGCTTCTCCTGCTCGGCAAACAGCCATCTTGTTTTAATCAGGACAGCCAGCTGATTAGCAAGGGTGGCGGCAGAACGCATATCATCCTCCCCGAAGCTGTTGGTCCTGCTTCTGCCAAAGACGAACATCCCGACCAGCTCATTTTCTAAAATTAAGGGAGCATACAGTAATGTCCCTATTTCCTTTGTAAAAAAGATCCCTGCCGGACTTGGGTCTCTTTTGGCATTATGATAAATGGTCAAATTTGTGATTTTATCAAGAGCAGCAGCCGTTTCCGCCGACATTGTTAAATCTTCATTAACAGGGCCGGCTGCAAAACGGAACAACCAGCCTTCTGGTCTCCGTTTCCACAAAATCCATGCATCAACATCGATAAATTCTTGAAGATTATCTTTTAAAAAAGTTAACCAATCAGACCTCGCAATTTTTTTATTGAGCTCGGATGAAATGCTGAACAACGCTTTCAGCTTCGCCTTTTCCTTTTTTAAATTGGCAATAATTGAGCTTAGCAGGGCAACACAGACTAACGGGATAAAAAAGAAGAAAAAAGAAAAAACATCAATCGTTCCCCGCCTTTGATTTCCCAAAACATGCAACAAAACTATATATCCATAGGAAATAAGAAAACTATACACCTCAAAGAGTGCTTTCATCTTCCAGATTTTCAGATTATACGTTTGTGGCCTGATAGCAAAAACAAAATCCACAATGAGATTATTCATGAAATAAAAGGGAATGATGAGCAAATTAAAATGGATGATTCCCTGCAGCACCCTTGACAGCCCTTCGATTGGCATCTGCGGATACAGCCATTGGCAAAGCAGATGGGCAATATAAAAACTAATCACCTGCATGGCCGGATTAAAGAAAATAATTCGGAGCGGCCGTCTATTCATAATGTTAATGGCTGCAACAATAATCCCATAAAAAACAATCGTATAGGCTAAGCCATCGATAAGGTATATGGCATAAACCAATGGAAATGAGATGGTTATTTGACCTTTCCAAACAGGTACTGGAAACAGTTCAACAATAAAGAGAAACAACACCAGCAACGTCAAAATCATTGGCTGATGGGGAACCGATAAATCAAGCAGGCCAAATTGGAGATAAAGAAATACTCCAATGATTGATATCAATAGTAGGAATTGCCTTGAAAGCTGTTCTTTTTTTTGCAAAATGCCGATATCGCCCAAAGCTTCCCCTCCAAATTCTGTGACGGTTTACTTAATTTTCTGTTTATTCTAGTTTAATGTATTTATAGATTGAAAACAATATGAATGATTGTTCAGTCGGCCAAACGTCCGCAAAAAATAAGGACCCAACCCGGTCTAATGAATCACACTGACCGGACTAGGCCCTCGGCAAACCAGATTGGTTTGATATCCACTATTATGTCATAAACCGCTATGCGTTTTCTATTTGGCTAAAGGATTATTCTTGCCTACTACCTTTGTATTAAATTTATTCGGCACAAAGTTAACCAAAATTTGTCACCTGATTGTCACTCTAGCCAACAACTATTATAGTAAACTAAAGTAAACAGAGATCATAACATTAAAAAACCTTGTGAATTCCCTCACAAATCCTTTCTTGAAAAAACATTTATATATATACCCCAAAAGGAGTTATTACACTACAAATCAAAGAGGTGTTTCCCATGAAATACGATTTAGTACTGCTGCATGCTCCAAGTGTTTACGATTTCCGAAAAAATCCTTTGCTTGCCGGACCGATCAGTGATGTTGTTCCATCCTCGCCCGTTTTTGAAATGTACCCCATCGGCCTGACCAGCATCGCCGACTATTTGGAGCGTTATGGACTTCGCGTCAAAATCATCAATATCGCCAACCGAATGCTCATGAACCCAAACTTTGATGTCGAAAAAAAATTAAAATCGATCAGGGCAAGTGCGTTTGGCATTGATCTGCACTGGCTGCCACATGCCCACGGCAGTATTGAGCTAGCGAAAATTGTCAAGCAGCTTCATCCGGACACCCCGATTATTTTTGGCGGATTGTCGGCCACGTATTATCACAAGGAGCTAATCCAATATCCATTTATTGATTTCGTGATGCGCGGGGACTCGACAGAAAAGCTGATGCTGCTGTTGATGAATAAGCTGGAGACTGGAAATACGCATTTTGCAGATATCCCTAATTTAACGTGGAAAAAGGGCACCGAGACTGGCTATAATCCGTTAACGTACGTGCCAAAGGATCTCGATGATATTGATGTTCCCGGTTACCGCTACACCATTCGTTCCGTTTTCAAATACCGAAATTTCCTCGATCCGCTGCCATACAACGGCTGGCTTCAATACCCGAACACCGCACTGCTGACCGCACGCGGCTGCACACAGAACTGTTTGATTTGCGGCGGATCAAGAGAGGCTTATGGGCAAAACTGCAACCGTCATACGCTAGCATTGCGGTCACCGAAAAAGCTCGTCGAGGATATTCAATTTATTTCCCGGTTCAGCCGGGCGCCGATTTTTATCCTCCATGATCTAAGACAGGGTGGACAAGAATATGTTGAGGAATTTTTTTGCCGTTTGAAAAAATTGAAGCTGAAAAACGAAATCGTCTTTGAGTTATTTCAATATGCGGATGAAGAATTTTTCCGGCTGATGAATGAAAGCGTGCCTCATTACAGCATTGAAATTACCCTTGAAACCCATGACGAAAAAATCAGGAAATATAACGGGAAATTCAGCTGCTCAAATGAAAAGGTGATCGAAACACTGCAGTTCGCTCTCAAAAATGGCTGTAAAAAATTTGACCTGTTCTTTATGGTTGGAATCCCTGGGCAGACGTATGAAAGTGCTGTCGAAAACATTGAATTTTGTGAAACCATCCACCTGGCCTGCGGGAAGGACCCAAGAATCTTTTACTTCGTTGCCCCGCTCGCTCCATTTTTGGATCCGGCGAGCCCGGCGTTTGAGCACCCGGAAATCCATGGCTATAAAAAATTGTGCCAGACACTCGAAGACCATCGCAAGGCCATCACCCAGCCGTCCTGGAAGCATATGCTCAGCTACGAAACGAAGGATATGACGCGTGAGACAATCGTTGGGGCCACCTATGAGGCCGCACAACGGCTGAACGAATTCAAATTAAAATACCAGCTAATTGATTTAGCCGGCTTCCAGGATATTAAAGGGAAAATTGAAAAGTCGAGGGCCTATATTGAAAAAATCGACCAAATTCTAGCCCTTCCGACAGAAAAACAAACTAAAGAGCTGGCTAAGCTTGCCAAAGAAATTGAGGAACTAAACTATTACAGCATTTGCGGCAAGAACGAGCTAAAGTGGGAGGTCCAGAAGAATTATGCTAATTTCTTCTCGCTTGCGTTAGTGGGGCTCGAGCAATTGTATGTCGAATACAAAAGCAAAATCAAGCACTCATTCCAGCCGAAACATCGTTTTCAATTTACACTTGATTCCGACCAGCAAAAAATTTAAAGGTACCGGAGTTCACTCCGATACCTTTTTTAATGCCCACCGAGGTAGGCTTTTCTAATTTGGTCACTGGCACTGAGTTCTTCAGCTAAACCAGAGGCGACTATTTTTCCTGTTTCAATGACGTAGGCGCGGTCAGCGATGGATAACGCCATGTTCGCATTCTGTTCAACCAGCAGGATCGTTGTTCCCGTTTTATTGATTTCCTCAATAATCTGGAAGATTGTTTTGACCAGCAGCGGTGCAAGACCCATGGAAGGCTCGTCCAATAAAAGCAGCCTAGGTCGTGCCATCAGCGCCCGGCCCATTGCGAGCATCTGCTGCTCACCGCCTGAAAGTGTACCAGACAGCTGCTTTTTGCGCTCCAGCAGGCGCGGAAAGAGCTGATAGATTTTTTCAAAATCCTCCTGAATACCCTTCCTATCCTTACGCAAATAGGCGCCAAGCTCCAAATTTTCCTCAACTGACATATTGGCAAATACTCGGCGGCCCTCTGGAACCTGGGAGATCCCGCGCTTCACAATCAATTGCGGCACCTTTCCGGCAACATGTTCGCCTTCAAACACAATCTCGCCATTCTTCGGCCTCAAAAGCCCGGAAAGGGTCTTTAATAGCGTACTTTTACCGGCACCATTCGCACCAATCAGCGTCACAATTTCACCCTGGTTAATATCGAGGGATACTCCTTTTAATGCATGGATATTTCCGTAATAGACATTAATATCGTTGACTTTAAGCATACTAAGAGACCTCCTCGCCAAGGTACGCTTCGATGACTTTTGGATTGTTACGGATTTCTTCCGGTGTACCATCGGCAATTAGCTGTCCATGGTCCAGAACATAGATTCTTTCACAAACACCCATGACAAGATTCATATCGTGCTCGATTAAAAGAATGGTTAACGAGAATTTTTCGCGGATTAACGCAATCAGGTTCATCAGTTCATCAGTTTCCTGCGGATTCATCCCTGCTGCCGGCTCGTCCAAAAGCAACAGCTTAGGATTTGCTGCTAATGCCCGGGCAATTTCCAAGCGGCGCTGCTGCCCGTATGGCAGGTTCTTCGCCATTTCATGCTGGACATTATCAAGCTTAAAGATTTTTAAAAACTCAATTGCCTTTTCTTCCATTTCCCTTTCACCGGAAAAATGAGAAGGAAGGCGGAAGATTGAACTGAGAATGGAATGCTTCGCATGCGAATGATAGGCAACCTTAACATTATCGAGTACCGATAATTCCCCAAACAAGCGGATGTTTTGGAAGGTACGGCTGATTCCTTTTTTGGTAATCTTATAAGGCGCATGCCCGTTTAATTTTTCACCGGCCAAAGAAATTGATCCCTCGGTTGGAACATAAACACCTGTTAACAGGTTGAAGAAGGTCGTCTTGCCGGCACCATTTGGCCCGATCAGTCCGACGAGTTCTCCCTGCAAAAGCTCTAGGTTGACCCCGGATACAGCCTTTAAACCGCCAAATCGGATGCCTGCGTTCTCTACTTTAAGCAACTGTGTTTTTGTTCGCATCATGAGACCCTCCTTGCGCGGATTTTCCCAGCTTGAAGAAAGACGTAATTTCCTTTGTTCCCATCAATCCTTGCGGACGGAACAGCATCATTGCAATTAGTACAAGGCTGTAGATAACCATCCGAACTTCTGGATAATTGGCTAGGAATGTTGAAATGATCGTTAATAAAATCGCTGCAAGCACGGAACCGGACATACTGCCAAGTCCGCCCAGCACAACAAAGATCAAAATATCAAAGGATTTTAAGAAGCCAAAGTTGGTCGGCTGGATAATGTAAAAGTTATGGGCATGCAAGGCACCTGCCACGCCGGCAAAAAAGGCACCAATGATAAACGCCATTACTTTATAATAAGTCGTATTAATCCCCATCGCATCGGCAGCGATTTCGTTTTCGCGAATCGAAATGCAGGCGCGGCCGTGGGTAGAATTCGTAAAGTTGACAATGACGACAATGGTGATGACGACACAGGCAATCAGCCATGGCCAGGTAATCAGGTGGGAGACCGTCATCCCGGAAGCGCCGCCAACATAATCAATATTCAAGAAGACAATTCGCATGATTTCCGCAAAACCTAGAGTGGCGATGGCTAGATAGTCGCCTCGTAGCCTTAGGGTAGGAACCCCGATCACTAAACCGGCAACAGCAGCGGCCGCACCGGCAGCCAGAATCGCGACCGGGAAGGGCAATCCCAATTTCATTGTGATAATTGCTGAAACATATGCCCCCACGGCAAGGAAACCGGAATGGCCAATCGAAAACTGCCCGGTAATGCCGATGATCAGATGAAGCGAAGCGGCAAGGATGATATTAATGCCGATTGAAAATAGAGCATTTACATAAAAGGGGTTTAACGTACCGCCATTGATCAGGAATTGGACGACAACGGCAAAAATAACCGCTAAAACAATGGAACCCCAAAAGCCTTTTGCGTTATTTAACTTTTTCATCTACCAAGCACCCCCTAGACCTTTTCCCTGACGTTTTTGCCAAAAAGACCAGCAGGGCGGAAAATTAGGATTAGAATTAACACGACAAAGGCAACAGCGTCTCGGAATAGCGAGCCTCCGGCCGCGCTGACAAGGGCTTCAATGACACCCAATAATAATCCTCCGGCCATTGCCCCAGGGATAATTCCAATTCCTCCTAGAACAGCAGCAACGAAAGCCTTCAGACCTGGAATGATTCCCATCAATGGCTCAATTTTTGTATAGTACATTCCAAATACCACTCCGGCTGCACCGGCAAGGGCAGATCCGATTGCAAAGGTGGCAGAGATGGTGTTATTGACGTTAATTCCCATCAATTTGGCCGCATCCTGGTCGTGGGAAACAGCACGCATCGCCTTACCAATCTTAGTCTTATGAACAATAAATTGAAGAATAATCATTAAACAAAGGGAAACGGCCAAAATTAGAATGGACTGACCGCTAATCTTAACACCGAAGACCTCCAGGCTTTTCAATGGAACGATATTGCCTGGATAGGCTTCCGGCTGGGCGCCGCGGATATAGATGGTGCCATATTCGATGAAAAGCGAAACTCCGATAGCGGTAATCAATGCCGCAATCCTTGTTGCATTCCGAAGCGGCTTGTAGGCAATCCGCTCAATCAATACGCCGAAAATTGCGCAGGCCACCATTGAAATCAATAATGCCGGGAAAAATCCTAAATGGAGAACAGTAATAGAATAAAAGCCGATAAAAGCTCCGACCATGAAGACGTCCCCATGTGCGAAGTTGATTAACTTGACGATGCCATATACCATTGTGTACCCAAGGGCAATCAATGCATAAATACTTCCCAATGAAATGCCGTTGACTAGCTGCTGTATTAGTTGTTCCATGTCGCAACTCCTTCCAGTGGGAATAGGAAATTTTTCCTAATCCTTATAAATTGGAATAGGGAACATGAACATGCTCCCTATTCATTTTGACTATTATAAAATTAACTACGGATTAACCTTCGTTTTGAATGTTTGTTCGCCGTCTTTGTACTCTAAGATAACAGCTGATTTGATTGGGTTGTGGTCTTTATCAAGCTTCATTTGTCCTGTTACTAGTTCAAGGCCACTTGTTTCTGCAAGAGCCTTTTGAATTTTCTTAGAATCGCCGCCGCCAGCACGTTTGATGGCATCAGCAAGGAAATAAGCAGAATCATAACCTAAAGCATTGAAAGCATCTGGAGATTTGTCCTTGTATTTTGCTTTAAAGGCTTTTACAAACTCTTGAACCTTTTGGTCAGAGTCACCAGAAGAATAGTGGTTTGTAATAAAGGTGTTATTCAAAGCATCCTTGCCGGCAAGTTCTACTAGTTTAGGAGAATCCCAGCCGTCAGCACCCATCATTGGAGCGTCAAGACCTACTTCACGAGCCTGCTTGACAATTAAACCAACCTCTTCATAATAGCCAGGGACAAAGATGAACTCTGGGTTTTTCCCTTTAATATTCGTTAATTGGGCATGGAAGTCTGTATCCTTCGCCACATATGCTTCTTGAGTGACAACCTTGCCGCCTTCTTTTTCAAACTTTTCTTTAAAAGATGCTGCCAAGCCTTTAGAATAGTCACTTGAGCTGTCAATGAATACAGCAGCAGTTTTAACCTTTAATTCTTTCGCTGCAAAGTTTGCTGCGACAGTACCCTGGAATGGGTCAATGAAGCAGGTACGGAAGACAAAATCATTTAATTTGCCGTCTTTAACCGTTACGTCAGCAGCCGTACCAGTCGGCGTAATGATTGGAACATTGTTGCTTTGCGCAATTTCAATCTGTGCTTTTGTGTTTCCGCTTGTTGCTGCCCCGATAATGGCTGAAACCTTATCTTGGCTGATCAGCTTTGTCGCGCCGTTAATCGCTTCAGGTGCTTCAGACTTATTATCAACGACAACCAGCTTCAATTTCTTGCCGTCAATTCCCTCTTTATTGATTTCCTCAAGCGCCAGGTCAATACCTTCCTTAATGGACTGGCCATAGGATGCTACCCCGCCGGAAAGCTCAAGGTTGGCACCGATTTTGATTTCGCCGCCCTTTTCATCCCCGCCGCCAGAACTAGTGGATGTGGATGATCCACAGCCGGCCATTACACCTGCAGCTAGCATAAATGAAGCAAACACACCTGCTAATTTTCTTTTTCTCACGAAATTACCCCCTGTTTTTTAAAAGTTTCCTAAACCGTTGCGCAATTCTTCCCAAAACATATAATATTCTGAAAACATTGTACATAATAATTAGGGGTTCGTCTAGTACCTGTATCCACTATTTTAAAATAATTTTGAAAATAATAAAAAAGGCTGATTTCTGGGCGTTTTTATGCGTTATTCCGCTAAAGCAGAACAGTATTTGTTTTTACTTTAAAAAGCAAACTATTTTTAAATTATTTTGTCTAAATATGGATAACTTCCTCGATTTCCCATAAATAGAGGACCCTTGAAAAAGGGTCCTCCAATAAATCATTATACCAATTCTTGTTTTTTCGTTTCTTTTCCCAAAAGAAACACTGCCAAAGCACCAATTAAAACGGATATACAAAAGATTGTAAAAATGGTCGAGACAGCATATTTTTGAGCCACTAAGTAGCCAACCAATAATGGGCCGAGGACACCACCGATACGGCCGATGGCAGCAGCCATTCCGGCACCCGTACCGCGGATTACCGTTGGATACTGCTCCGGGGTATAGGCGTAGAGCCCGCCCCAAGCGCCAAGGTTGAAAAATGATAATAGAATTCCCGCTGTCATTAACAGTGCCGTAGAGTCTGCAGTTCCAAAGAAATAAGCACTGGCAGCCGTTCCGGTTAAATAGACAACCAAGACAAATTTCCGGCCAAACCTTTCAATGCACCACGCCGCTGTAAAATAACCAGGCAATTGAGCTAGCGTCATAATTAACACATACTCGAAGCTTTTAATCAAACTGAAGCCCTTCATCACCATGACACTCGGCAGCCATAGGAACATGCCGTAATAAGAGAACACTACACAGAACCAAACAATCCAAAGCATCGCTGTCTGTCTGCTATACTCTTTTGACCAAAGCTGCGTGAGGTTATGGAGGACGGAGCTCTTTTCCTTCGTTTTAACTGCTGCAAAGCGTGGTGAGTCAGGAAGCCCTATCCGCAAATATAAGGCATATAGGGCAGGAATCGCACTGATTAGCAAAGCGGCCTGCCAGCCAATCGATGGGATAACGAAATAGGAAATGACCGCTGCAATCAGCCAACCGCCTGCCCAAAAGCTTTCCAATAGAACAACGATCCGGCCGCGTTTTTCAGCCGGGACACTTTCGGAGACAAGCGTTGAAGCCACCGGCAGCTCTCCTCCTAAGCCCATTCCAACTAAGAACCGGAAAATTAAAAAGACAGTCAAGGAGCCCGCAAATGCCGATGCACCGCTCCCTATCGAAAATAATAATAAGGTAATGATAAAAACATTTTTCCGCCCGATTCGGTCAGCCATTAAGCCGAAAATAAGTGCGCCAACCGCCATTCCAATCGAGTTGATGCTGCCAATCCAGCCCATTTGCCCGGGAGTTAAACTCCATTCTGCCGCCAATGCCGCAATGATGAAGGAAAGCATCCCTACATCCATGGCATCAAACATCCAGCCCATCCCGGCAATACCGAGCAGTTTCGTGTTTGATAATTCCTGTTTCTTTCCTGATTTCATCTTAATAAAATCACTGCCAGAAACACTATTTGTGTTAGCCATCATAAGCCCCCCTCTATTTTCAGAGTTTCTGATATTATTCCCCAATACGTTTCTTTTTAAGAAAGAACTGTTTAAGTCCCTGTCCTGACATAATTCTAACAGATGTCTTTACACCAGTCAGCAAAAAAAGAGAAAATCTCAGTTTGAAATTTTCTCAAGCTACGCTTCATTGGCTTCCGCATTTTTAAATTGATTTGAAAACAAGGAAAAATATTTCTCTTTTTTCGCCATCAGTTCCTCATGGCTGCCTGTTTCTACGATTTCCCCGTGGTCAATGACCATGATAGTGTCGGCATCACGAATGGTGTTGAGGCGGTGAGCGATAATAAAACTAGTGCGATTTTCCATTAAAGATAACAATGCCCGCTGAATGTGCAGTTCCGTTCTTGTATCAATGCTGCTCGTCGCTTCATCCAAAATCAGCAGCGACGGTCGTGCCAAAATAACCCTGGCAATGGCCAGCAGCTGGCGTTCTCCCTGACTGAGGTTACCGCCGTTTTCCGATAGGAGGGTGTCATATTGCTTGGGCAGACGTTTGATAAAGCCCTCGGCACCTGCCATCCGTGCCGCCGTTTCCACTTCTTCCTGCGTCGCGGCCGGATTTCCGTACATGATATTTTCTTTGATTGTCCCCGAAAAAAGATAGGTATCTTGGAGCACAAAGCCAAAACTGCGCCGCAGGCTGTCCCTTGTGTAGTCGCGAATATCGCGGCCATCCAGAAGGATCCGGCCCCCTGTCACATCATAAAATCTTGTCAAAAGATTAACAATGGTCGTTTTTCCAGCACCGGTCGGACCAATCAGAGCTGTGCTGCTTCCAGCCGCCGCCTCAAAGCTGACGTTTTTTAAAATCGGCACATCATGGCGGTACCCAAAGCTGACATTTTCAAATACAACATGGCCTTTCGGATTCTTAAGCGGCACAGCGCTAAGGGAATCGGCAGGTTCCTCCTCTTCATCAATGACTTCAAAGACCCGCTCTGCTCCGGCGACACCTGATTGAAGAATGTTAAAAATATTGGCTAGATCATTGAGCGGCCGGACAAACTGTCTTGAATAGGTGATGAAGCTGGCGATTGCTCCAACCGTGATATGCCCTTTGACAGCCAAGATGCCGCCGACAATAGCGACGACCGCAAATCCAAGGTTATTGATGACGTTCATAATCGGCATTAAGAAACCGGACCAAATCTGCGCTTTGAGGCCGACCTCGCGAAGCTTGGCATTAACCTTTTCAAATTCCTCAATGACTTTTTCCTCGTGATTAAACGCTTTAACAACCTCAATGCCGGAAATCGATTCCTCAATATGTCCATTTAATTTCCCCAGCTGAACCTGCTGGTTTTTAAACAAGACGCCCGTTCTTTTGGCAATCGTTTTTGTTAGCAAAAAGACAAGCGGCACGGTAATCAGGCTCGCCAGCGTGAGAATCGGGCTCAGTATTAACATCATGATCAGCGAGCCGGCGATGATAATGACACCGGACATTAACTGTGTCGTCGATTGGGATATCGTATTGCTGATATTATCAACATCATTTGAGAGCCTGCTCATCAGTTCCCCATGTGTCCGAGAATCAAAGAAGGCAACAGGGAGCTTTTGCAGTTTTTGAAAAAGGGATGCTCGTAATCCTTTGACTATCCGTTGGGCTACCCCAGCCATCAGCCAGCCCTGCAAGAAGGTGAGGACGGCATCGCCGACATAGGCGCTGATAAGAACGACAATCATGACCTCAAGAAAACTGAAATCCACCATCCCAGACTTTAGGGTCATGGCATCGATGGCTTTACCGATGAGAAAAGGGTTAAGCAGCATTAAAGCTGCATCAACTGTGATGAACAAGAAAATGAGGGAAAGCATTCCCTTTTCGCGGCCAAAATAGTCCCAAAGACGTTTTAAGGTACCTTTAAAGTTTTTTGGCTTAACCACCGGACCGCGGTGGTGGGCACCTCCGCCAGGCCTAAGTGGCGGTGGACCAGGAGGGGGGGTTCTTTGCGGTTGATTCGTGTTATTTCCCATTTTGCAGACCCTCCCTGCCCATTTGTGAGCGATAGATTTCTTGATATACCTGACAATCCTTGATCAGATCTTGATGGGTGCCAATACCCGCCACTTCCCCCTGGTCAAGGACAATGATTTTATCTGCATCGATTATCGAGGATATCCGTTGGGCAATCAATAAACAGGTCAGTCCGCTGGCGAATTTTTTTAAGGCGGTTTTCATTTTGGCTTCAGTGGCGGCGTCGACCGCGCTTGTGCTGTCATCCAAAATGAGGATTTCCGGCTGCTTCACCAATGCCCTGGCAATAGAAAGCCGCTGCTTCTGCCCGCCGGAAAAATTGACACCGCCCTGGCCGATTTTTGTGTCATAGCCTTCTGGTGAGGCCTCGATAAATTCCGTTGCACTGGCTACGGCTGCCGCTGTTTCAATTTCCTGCTGAGAGGCATTTTCCTTTCCCCAGCGAATATTCTCGGCGATTGTCCCGGTAAACAAAATATTTTTTTGTGGAACAAAAGCAATTTTCTCCCTTAGATTTTTTGGGTCTATGTCCTTAATGTTCGCGCCATTTACCTTTATCGACCCGCTTGATGCGTCATAAAAGCGGGGAATCAGGCTGACGAGCGTCGTTTTCCCAGAACCGGTAGAGCCGATGATGCCGACAGTTTCCCCGGGAAGAATGGTAAGCGAAATGTCTTTAAGGACCGGCTCGCCGGCAGCCTCATCATAGGAAAAGGAGATATTTTCAAAATCAATTCTTCCTTTTTCACCGGATTGGGATGTCATTTGATTGTTTTCCCACGTAATGTTGACTTCCTCAGAGAATACTTCACCAATTCTTCCTGCTGAGGCCTTCGCCCTGACAAACATGGTAAACACCATGGAAATCATCATGAGGGAAAATAAGATCTGCGTCATGTAGTTGATAAAAGCAATAATATGGCCAACCTGTATCTTTCCCGACTCAACCCCAAGGCCGCCCATCCAGAGGACAACGACAATCCCGATGTTAACTGTCAGCATAATCGCCGGGCTGAAAACAGCCATCAGTCGGTTGGCGGCAATCGATTGCTTCTGGAAATGCTCGTTAGCTTTTGAGAATTTAGCTGTTTCTACTTCAAAACGGTTAAAAGCTTTGACAACCCGGACACCGGATAAATATTCACGAAGCACACCATTCACCCGGTCCATGGCATTCTGAACCTTGGAAAACAGAGGAAAGCCAAGCTTTAAGTTGATGATGATAAACAATGCCACAATCGGCACCACCACCGCAAGGACGACCGCGAGGTGAAGGTTAAGGCGCGTGGCCATGACCAGACCGCCAATCGCCAGCAGCGGAGCTTTTACGAAAATCCGCATCGTACCGTTTACAAACACTTGGACCTGGGTCACATCATTTGTAAGCCTTGTGATGAGGGACGCGCGGTCGAAGTTGTTCAGGTTTCTAAATGAAAGAGATTGAATTTTGATAAACAGGTCAGATCGCAGCTCTGTTCCGAAATTTTGCGAAACGATGCTGGCCATGATGCTTCTGGTGGAAGCGGCCACGGCCCCAATAGCGGTAATCAGGAGCATCAGTCCGCCCATTTTTAGGACATAATCGATGTCTCTGTTGGCAACACCCTCGTCAATAATTTTCGCCATCACGGTCGGCTGCAGCAAATCGCAAATTGCCTCAAAGGTGAGGAATAGAACCGCAATACAAAAGGACTTCCAATACTTTTTTATGTACTTTGCAAAATGCTTCATGAGGTCTCCCCCTGCTCCTAAACTGCCAGACAAATGTAATAAACCTATTATAAATTCGGGCTCTTAAAATAGACAAGCAAAGGGGCCTGCCCCCGCATTGCTTTCGCGTATCGCATTAAAGCAGCGGGGGACAGGCCCTTTTCATTGATTTTATTTTACCGGGCTGAATTCATGAACCCAGACGCGCATTTGCGGAAGCCACGGCATTCCAGGATGAATGGAAAGAATTGATTGTTTGTATTCTTCCACATTGTTAAAACCTTCACGGCGGGCATCCTCATCTGTTAGTTCGCCCAGACTTTGTGAGTAGACGTTATCCACCACAAACTGATGGCCTTCCAAGGTCATAATTTCGCCTGGGTCAGCATAGCGGCCATTGCGGCGGGTTGCTGTCTTTTCACCGGCAAGTACCTTTTTAACGTCTTCCTCCATTGTTACCAATCGGTCAACGGAACAAGTTTTCGGTGGTAATGTATTGTTTTCATGTTGAGTCATTTTTAATATCCTCCTTTTTCCAATTCAGTTATTTATTTTAACACTATTGCTATTGTAATAAAAACGAACTGAAAAAAGCAAAGAGGAGGCCGTGAATTAGACTACCTGCCCGCCGGTTTGCCGGTATTTGTCGATGCCTTCTGCGCAACGGTAAGCGAGGGCGCCGACGGTTCCAGTCGGGTTATACCCGGAATTGTGGGCAAAGTTAGCCGCACCCACCACAAATAAATTGTCCACATCCCACATTTGCAAATAATTATTGACGGCAGATGTGGACGGGTCGGCCCCCATAATGACACCGCCTGTATTATGAGTGGATTGGTAGGTTGTAATATCGTACGGGCCTAACTCCTTCAATGAATCAACATGGTTTGCGCCCATTTCCTTCAAGATTTGGGCGGATTTCTCAGCTAGGAAGACAGCCAACTTCCGGTCCTGATCCTCGAAATCAAAGGTAATCCGGATTAACGGATCGCCAAATGCATCCTTATAAGTAGGGTCTAAATCGAGATAGTGATGCTTAAACGGCATGGATGAGCCTTGACCGCCAACGGAAAGAAAACGGTTGGCATATTTGAGCGACTGTTGTTTGAACTCTTTGCCCCAAGCTGGCGTGCCCTTCGGAACAGGATTATTTTGAATCGGCCTTAGCCCTGTTTGGGTGAGTGATATGCTGCCCCCATGGATAAAGCCCAGGTTTGAATGATCAAAATTGTCACCGTTGTAATCATCAAGGACCATTCCGAGTGACCCGGCACCGGCAAAGGTACTGAATTCCTTATTATTGAAAAAGCCGACGGCATTTCCTTTCATCACTTGATAAGCATAATTTTTCCCTATCACACCAGTTCCTGTAGTCGGATCATACGGTCTGCCAAGCCCCGACATTAGCAGCAAGCGAACATTACTAAACACATAGCTTGTCAGCACCACAATATCGGCTGGCTGTTCAATTTCCTCACCTGTTGTTGTATCGACATATAAAACCCCGGTCGCCTTTCCCCCCGTATGTAAAATCCTTCTGACATGGGAATGAGTCCGAATCTCAAAATTCCCCGTTTTCTTGGCAACTGGAATAACCGTGACGACTGGGTCTGCTTTTGCCCCGTATTCGCAGCCAAACCGCTCACAGTAGCCGCAGTACTGACATGCAGCCCTTGAGATGCCGTCCGGGTTTTTATACGATTCCGATAAGTTAGCTGACGGCATCATATAAGGGTGCAGCTTCAAGTTCTTTGCGGCTGTCTCAAACATTTTAATAGCCGGTGATTTCTTCATCGGCGGGGTTGGGAATTTATCCGACCGCTTTCCGGCACCAGGATGCGGGTTCTCCTCACCGGAAATCCCGCAGGTTTTCTCAAATTTGTCGTAGTAAGGCTCCAGCTGGTCATAGGTAATCCCCCAATCCTGGATAGACATTTCCGCAGGGATTTTGTTTTGCCCATATTTTTCAATCGTTTTGCTGCGAATTTCAAAATCATAAGGGAGGAACCGGTAGGTCTGTCCGTTCCAGTGAACACCAGCGCCGCCTAAACCGTCCCCGAGCAGAAATGAACCATACTGCCTCATCGGCAGAGCGCGGATTCTTTCGTTACCTCTGAAGGTAATCGTTTCTTTGGAAAGATCCTGGAATAGATCATAGCGAAGTGCGTATCTAAGTTCATCATGAACCATGAAATAATCTTCGGTCTTTCTTTCCTTGCCTCGTTCCAAGCCGACCACCTTCAGGCCCTTTTTCGTCAGTTCAGAGGCAATAATTCCGCCAGTCCAGCCAACTCCCACCAGAACGACGTCAGCTTTCGGTAATTTTCTCGCCATTTTTCCACCTTCTTTTTTAAAAATAAAATCTATTAATACCGGTACTTGAGCCCTTTCGTTTAATGCTTCATATGGCTTTGCAGGCTTTGCGGTTTAATCTTCTGAAAGTCCTTCTCAATAATCTCGGCATAGGCCATTTGGCTGCCAGGGTAGTTTCGCATTTTCCAGCCACCCATATTTTTATTTCCTCCATATAATGGATCGCTGTAAACTCCCTCTAAGGTTGCACTTCTCAGCAGCTGGAAAAAGCCGCTAGGAGATATGGTCGTTAAATTCACCTTATCCTCTTCAAAATCTTTCAAAATTTTGTCCTGCTCATCACCCGATAGTTCTTCGAAATTTTTCTTACCTACTGTGTTACTGTAATTTTGCAGCTCACGCAGTCCTATATCAAAAATATCTCTTCGTTTTAAGCGCCCCTGATAGCCCTGAACTTTTTCACCAGGAAAAAAGGGTGCCTGCATATAGTCCCTGGCATTGAAGCCCCAATCACCTGCTAACTGGTGATCAATAAAATAGGCAACGCCCAATGCCTTTGCCCCCGGTCCGTTATCATCTTCAGGAAATATTCGTTCGGTGGCAGCTTCGGTAATCCTGAATTGTTCCGGAGTAAAGTACATCAGTGCTTGATTGAAATCTTGGTCTTGAGGCGCCGGCGGATTGTTTTTGTTATCATCCTTTCCCCTTGGGACCAAACTTCCCAAGATCCCGCCAACAGCGAGTCCCCCTACGGTAAAACCGGTATTGCGGAGAAATCTTCTTCTCGATAATGTTTCTTGCTTTTCTTTGTTTTCTTCAGCCATGGAACACACCTCCAAGGAAATAGACAACATTATTTGAAAAATACGGCAGTCCGCCGCTATTGCTTGATAATGTTCCCAAAATAATCCGTGCATACTCACAAAAAATAAGGGAATTTTATTGGGTAAAAAGGAGGAAATAAAATGAAAAAAATTAGTAACATGTGGTATGTGCCGATGATTGCTGTGCTTTTAATTCTTGGCGCATGCTCAGCCCAGCAGGAATTGAAAGGAAATGCAGAAGATCTTCATCAACAATCTTTAAATGAAAAAGGAAATGGCCATGTTCATGGCCAAAATAATGTTGACGTGATTCCAAGCGTCGACAGATCGAAGAAACACACGACAGGTACAAACAATCAAACAGCGGGCCTTGGGGAAAATGTTTACAGTTTAATTGGAAGCTCAAGCCTGCATGACGGCGGTATCTCATCCCATTTAGAATCCAGGCTTGCGGGGCAGGGGATTACTGGTATCAAGGTGTTTGTCCTTGATGACACGGTGATATTGGCAAGGGCGGAACCAGCGACAACCTCCACCAGCTATGATGAAATGCAAAATAAGGTATTAAAAAACACTTCCGGTTTATCCGGAAAAGGGACCCTTGACGGTGTCGATGTCAATAAACTAAATACTGACGATAACCTTGCCAAGGCTAAGGATTTAATGAACAAAGCCTTTAATGGACAAGTTCAGGTTCTTTCCATTACCAATCCAAATGCCCTGCCGCTTATTGATGGCATCAAAGCCAATATCAAAGCACCATCACCATCCTATAGCAAGCTATCAAGCGATATTATCACATTAGTTAAAATGGCAAACGAAAAATAAATTCAGAAAAGGACCTGGTGCCAGGTCCTTTATTTTATATATTCAAATCTTTCTTTTTATAAAAGACAAAGGTAACAGCCGTTAGTGCTGCGAACAAAACAATGGATAATAGAACAAAGCCGGTGTCCAATCCACCCCCATACATCATATTTTTTGCCTCAAAGTATTTAAACGGCGTCACGTATTTCAGGAACTCAATGCTTTCATTTAAATCAACGACTACTGATAATACAAATGTAAGAAGCAGGATTCCGGCCGCCAGCGAGGCCGCTTTTTTTGGTTTTCTTTTTAAAGCGGAGATGGCACTGCCAATGGCCATAAACAAAAGCTGCAGGATGAACATTCCCATCATGGTGATGGCAATATCACCATTCACCGACTCTCCATCAGCGTATTTCCCTACGATGACAATTGACGATCCCCAGGTAACTAGGTTAAAGATTAAGATATTCGTAAAGGCCGCGAGCAGCTTGGCGATAATGATCTTTGTCCGTGAAACCGGTTTGACAAACAGGAATTCCGACGTCTTATCCCGCTCCTCCTTGGAAATGATGGTTGCCCCGAGCATGGCCGCATGAATGGTTGCCATCAATAATAGATAGATAAACAGCATCCCGTAGTAGCCGCTGACCTTATTCATGTCAAGCTCACCAACACCCATCACCACCTGAAGGGACTTCGGCATATCTTGAAACAGGTCATTCAGCGATTGGCCTGAAGATGATAACCCAGCGTATTTTTGCATCCCGGAAACCACCATCAGAAAGACGCCAATGCACCAAATGATAAGCGATTTCCGATGGGACTTCAGTTCTCTTACATAGATATTCATTTGCCCGAGCCCCCTCCTACACAGCATGGATATCTTTTTTTGTATAAACGAAATAACTCGCCGCAACTGCAAGCAAAATAATCACCGCACCCACAATCATAAATGATGCTTCATAGCTTGAATGTTTTAAAATATAATCATTATTAAAATACTTGAACGGTGAAAAGTAGCGCTTCGCTTCATCATCCGTTGTGGCGCTGATTGCGCCGATAAAATAGAACGCAAAGACTGTCCCAAGCGACACGGGCAGCACGGACTTTATTTTGTATGAGATTACCGAAACAATGATGCCGATAGCCAGAAACATCAGTTGAATGAAAATCAGCGTCAGTGAAAGCAATATGAATTGTTTCATGCTAAAATCATCTGTTTTCACCTGGGTGGTGATTACCGTTGCAGCTGCAATATATACAACATTCGTGATGACGAGTGAAGTGAAGGCTGCCAGCAACTTGGCGGTTAACACCTGGTTTCGGGTAACTGGTTTGGTCAAAAGAAAATCCGCCGTTTTTTCCCGGACCTCCTTGCTGACAATCGAAGTCCCCAGATTCATGGCCTGAATCGCCCCGCACAGGACGATAAACGTCAACGCATAACAATAGAATCCTAGAATCGTAAATAAATTGCCCAAGTTGAGGCCGATTGCTTTCCTTAAAGCTTCCGGATAGCCTTCCAGCAGCTTTTTGAATTCATCAGCATCCTTTGAGAAGGCCGGAAACATGGACATAAACAGCGCAAATACGGCAATTAGCGAAATCGTCCAGATGATCGTCGACTTCCGGTAGGCCTTTAATTCATGAAAAAAGATATTCATAATTTATTAGGCCTCCTTTTCGTAATAATGAAGGAAAATTTCTTCAAGGTCTGGCTCTTCAATCCAGAGGTTGGTTATTTCAATTTCAGCGATTTTCCTTAGGACCGCATTGATATCGCCTCTAAATAGAAAACTCGTCACGTTACCCTTAGTTGCCAAGTTGTTAACTCCGTTTATATTAAAATAGTTTTGATCAAGCGGCACCTTTGTTTCCACTTTAAACTTTTTATAATTGTTTTCTTTTAATGTACTAATCTTTTCAACTGTAACAATCTTGCCCTCTTTAATGATGGCGACGCGGTTACATAATCTCTGAACCTCGCTGAGAATGTGCGACGAAAAGAGGATAGTAGCTCCTTTCTTATTCTCTTCCTCAAGAAGTTCAAAGAACTTCTGCTGCATCAACGGGTCGAGGCCGCTTGTTGGTTCATCAAGAATGATGAGCTTCGGCTCATGAAGCAGCCCCTGGACAATGCCCACTTTCTTTTTATTTCCCAAGGAAAGATCATCGATTTTTTTATTGAGGTTGAGGTCCATGATCTCCGCTAATTCCTTGATCCGCTTGCTGCAGTCCTTTTTGTAAAAACTGGCCGAATACTTCAAAAGGTCCTTTACCTTCATATTATCGTAATAGAACACTTCCGACGGAAGATAGCCGATTTCCTTTTTGATTTCTGGGGCAAATTTGATGCAGTCCTTTCCAAAAATCGTCGCGTTGCCGCTTGTCGGATATATGAGCGACAGCAGCGTGCGAATCGTTGTCGATTTCCCGGCCCCATTCGGTCCGATGAAGCCGAAAATCTCACCTTCCTCCACGTTAAAGCTGATGTCGGTGATTCCCCGTGCTTTGCCGTAAGTCTTGGTTAGGTTTTTAATTTCTATTACATTCATAGTTGAGGCCTCCCTCTATTTGTAGAAGCATTTAATTAAAACCTCGAAATACTCTTCCGCTTCTCGGCTGACTTTTTGATAATCAATTTTGTGGTCCGGCAGCATCTTAGCCTTGTAAAGCTCTTCATCGCTCATTTTTTCAAAGGTCCAGGTAATAATTTTTAAGATTTTTTGAATGTCGACATCATCCCGAAATTTGGAAAAATCAATACCCTCGTAAATTTTTCCAAAATTCAAATCGAGTAGTTCCTTTTTCTTTTTTTCCATTTCCACTTTAATTTCTGCCGAGTCCTCCATTAAGGCCTCCTGCATAAAGTTAAAAAGGTCTGGATATTGCGTCAGCAGATCCATTTTAATCATGATCGCCTGTCTCATTCTCGAGAAAAAGTCCGTATCAGCAAGGCCAACTTTTTTATAAAATTCATCCGCAATGAGCTCATAGCAATATTCAAACAGAAATAGGTACAGTTGCTTTTTGTTCTGAAAATAATGAAACAAAAGTCCCTTCGAGATTCCCGCTTCCTTTACGATTTCATTGGTCGATGCTTTATCGTAGCCTTTCTGGGCAAATTCCTTAATAGCTGCATTGATAATTCGGTCTTGTTTTTCTTTATCTAGGTTGAGGAATTTCGAAAACATTTAGGTGCTCCCACTCCTTTGATTTTAGACATTGACCGCATTGGTCAATTACATTTTATTCCTGTTGACCATTTTGGTCAATAGTGGTCAATCCTATATTTTTTACAAAAAAATGAACTTATATTGATGACGATAGTATGGGGATTTGGTGTGTGGTACGATGCGGATGTACGACAAAATTTTAATGGAGGTGCTCATGAAAGACAGAGATCGATCATTAACGTTAGAAGGTTTGATTGCCGCCCAAAACAGGCTGCCACCTAATCACCCAATGATTCCTGTATTATCCGGAAAGCAGGCTTCCGTTGAGGCCGGTATTGCCGGGGAGGAGCGGGTGGCAGAGATTTTTCGAAAAACTTCATTTTCCTTTCCGCACCACGCTTACCACGATTTACGGCCTTACTCAGATGAAAAATTTCAAATCGACTCCTTTGGACTGACTCCCTGGTTTGGCAATATTCTTGAGGTCAAAAACATCGCTGGGGGCCTCGAATTTAAGGATAATCCACCACAATTAATCCGAACCCGTGATGATGGACACAAGGACGGCTTCGAAAGTCCAGTAGTCCAATTGGAACGCAATTACGAATTATTGAGTGATTGGTTACGGAAGCACAATATCCGCATTCCTATTTACGGTTCCGTTGTTCTAGCCTATCCGAAGCAGATTGTTGCAGTTCCCCCAGCGAAAACGCGGCTTTTATTCCCCAACTTGATACCCTCATTCATTCGAAATATCCCACAGCCAGACTTTAAGTTGGACCCAGAAACCTTCCATTGGCTTTCTTTAGAGCTCCTCAAGAGCCACCAGCCTTTTATTCCAAAACCGATTTCAGAGTCCTACAAAATCTCGCGGGGTGATTTTAAAAATGGCGTCCGGTGTGGTGTATGCGGCAGGTTCGGTATGGTGAAGGCACCTCGCACATGGATTTGCCCTTTTTGTGGTGCAACAGACCATTTGGCCCATGAAAGGACATTATTGGAGTGGTTTTTGGTGGTGAAAAGGACCATTACGAACCGGGAGTGCCGGGAGTTTTTGGGGGTGGATATCCAGGTCGCGAAACGGATTTTGCAAAGTATGAATTTGCAAAGCGAGGGTACATTTCGAAATAGGTCATATTTTATGGATCTGAGTAGCAGCTGTTTTCATCAAAACACAGGGGGAATCTATATTCCAAACAGACATAGATAGGGACGACAGTATAGTTCGGCTATACGACAGTTACTGGGATTTATCCGACAGTAATTAGTACCTATACGACAGTAAACAGGTCTCATCCAACAGTAAAATCCGGCCGCGACAGTAATGTCCGGTTATACGACAGTTACGGAGGCTCATCCGACAGTACCAGAGCTCTATACGACAGTAAACCAAAACCGACCAGCAGCCGCCCCCTTCAAATACGTGTATCCGCTCCCATAAAGTGATATGATAATCATGAAAATATATAAAAAGGGAGTGTGCTAACTTGAAAGAGGAATTGATTCAACGATTTACTTCCTATGTGAAAGTGGATACGCAATCCAACGAAAGCAGTGAGACTTGTCCATCAACGGAAGGGCAGTGGACGCTGCTGCGCATGCTGGTTGAAGAACTCAACCAAATCGGCATGCAAGAGGTGACCATCGACGAGAACGGCTATGTGATGGCGACGCTGCCGTCCAATACCGATAAAGAAGTGCCAACCATCGGTTTCCTTGCCCACGTTGACACAGCGACTGATTTTACTGGCAAAAACGTCAATCCGCAAATTCTTGAAAGCTATCAAGGCGGGGAAATCGTCCTTAACGAGGCCTTGAACGTCATTATGTCACCAAACGACTTCCCGAGCCTAAAGGACTATAAAGGCCATACACTCATCACAACCGACGGCACCACGCTGCTTGGGGCCGACAACAAAGCTGGCGTCACCGAAATCATGACAGCGATGGCGCATCTAATTCAAAACCCAGATATTAAGCACGGTAAGGTCCGCGTTGCGTTCACCCCGGATGAGGAAATTGGCAGGGGGCCTCATAAGTTTGACGTTGCGGTCTTCAATGCGAAGTATGCCTACACTGTTGACGGCGGTCCGCTAGGCGAGCTTGAGTACGAGAGCTTCAATGCCGCGGGTGCAAAAATCACGATAAAAGGTAACAATATTCATCCTGGTTCCGCTAAAGACAAAATGGTCAATTCGATGAAAATCGCGATGGAATTACATAGCCAGCTGCCGACGCAGGAGGCACCGGAGTACACAGAAGGGTACGAAGGCTTCTTCCACTTGCTGTCCTTTAACGGCGATGTCGAGCAAACTAAGCTCAACTACATTATCCGCGACCATGACAGAGAAATTTTTAATAAAAGAAAAGCGACGATGGATAGTATTGTCCAGCAGCTAAACGAAAAATACGGCAGTGACACCGTCCAGCTTGAGATGAAAGACCAATACTATAACATGCGCGAAAAAATCGAACCGGTCAAGCAAATCGTCGATATTGCCCAGGAAGCGATGGAGAGCTTGGACATCAAGCCGCTTATTAAGCCAATTCGCGGCGGTACAGACGGTTCCCAGCTATCATTCATGGGTCTGCCGACGCCAAATATCTTTACCGGCGGCGAAAACTTCCACGGCAAATACGAATTCATTTCCGTGCAAAACATGGTGAAAGCAACCGAAACCATCATTGAAGTCATTAAGCTTTTTGAAAAAAAAGCTTAAAAAAAGAAAGCTAACCGCCTTAGGTTAGCTTTTTTGTATATAAATCATCAAGCGCCTCCGCGCACTGCCTTAAACTCGAAACCGTCTCCTCCAATTGCCTCTTCAGCTGCTCCTTCGACCACTTGCCAGCGTCAGCCAACAAATCTTTTTGAATCAACAGAATCATCCACATTGAATACACGGCAGAAAATAAATAGTATTCCCGAATAAACGCGGCACTTTCCAGTTCCAGCCCAACAGCATCAAGATAAAACCCAAGCACCTGCTCCCGAAACCCCTTAGTTACCTTTTTGGGAAAAATCGGATGTGACATATCCAGCAAATGATACAAATCCCAGTAGGGCGTATTCAAATGGGCGTGCTCCCAGTCCAGAATGATCAATTTCCCCTTCACGACAGTGTAATTCCCCAAATGCAAATCCCCGTGTGATAATACCTGAAGCTTTGAAAATAGGAAACTATCAAGCTGTTTAAACACATGCAGAGCCTGTTTTCCAGTGAGCCCCAATCGCGGAAGCATCCCAAGGAGGGCATCCTTATTCTCGCAGACATCCTCCACCACCGCCTCAATCCGAGGCTTCAACCCGGTCAACGGAACATCCGCAAACGACTTCAACGGAAGGGAGTGCCACCAGGCCATCCACTTGGCCACAGCAAGGAGTGTTTCCTCCGTAAACTCATGCGAAAGCGGGCCGAGGTCCTCGAGAATCATCCAGCTTAAATCAGGGTTATCATGCTTGGAGTAAGCCAAAATTTTTGGATAAATGGCTGGGAACCTGCTGAGTACATGCTCATGAATCCAGGTCTCTTTACCCATCTGGGCGTTATTCGTCAGCGGTTTAAAAATGTAGCTTTCCTTAGGAGACAAATAAAACCGCTCAACGAACCTGCCGTTCATGCCCTGATAAAGGCGTTCCTTTTTTACTATCAAACTGGCATTTAAACTCCCATCCTTATGGACGATATCGTTTGGCAGCGCCATAGCCCCACAACCTTTTTAGTAGGTTTTCACTATGAATATAATGTCAATCCCATAATTTGGCAAGTTATTTATCCGCGACAGCGGGACCTTCTTCCGGAAGGGGAAATAGCTCCGATAATCGCCTAACCTGGCCATCCGCACCCATAAAAACAATATGCTCACGGGTAAATTTTCTAGGGGAGTCTAGGCCGCACGCCGCCGCGAGGGCAAACAGCCCCTGCCGGATGCTGATAATATAGTTCATGACCCGCCATTTCTTCTCCTCAGGCACGAGCGCCTCCTGCTGCTTAGGGTCGGTCGTGGTGACGCCGGCGGGGCATTTGCCGGTATGGCATTGCAGTGCCATAATGCAGCCGTTCGCCATCATAAAGCCGCGTGCTGAGTTCACCGCATCGGCGCCGATCGCGAGGGCAATTGCTATTTTATCAGCCGCAATCAGTTTTCCGGAAGCAAATATCTTAAACCGATGGCGGATGCCGTATTCATGGGCCTTGTCAACCACAGCAAGCAGCGCCGGGTAAAGCGGCAGCCCCATTGTATCCGCCATCGCTTTGTACGTTGCGCCCGATCCGCCCTCACTGCCGTCCACCGTAATAAAATCAGGATAAATCTGAAGCCTCTTCATCGCTCCAAAAAATTCATCCAAAACCAACTGATACCCCACAACAATTTTTATGCCAACCGGTTTCCCACCTTCATCCTGCAATCGTTTAATAAACTCCAAGGCTGCCTCGGCGTTACGCAAAAACGAAAAGCGGTTTGGGGAAATAATCGTCTCGCCCTCTTTCACCTTGCGAATGCTTGCAACTTTAGCCGTCACCTTCGCGCCCTCAAGGTGGCCGCCCTGAATTTTTGCCCCTTGGCCAAACTTCAGTTCAAAGGCTTTAATCGCCGGCTCCAAAGCAATTTTTCTAAATACCTCGATTGAAAAATTACCCTCATGATCGCGAAAGCCAAACAAGCCAGGTCCAATCTGTGCCACAACATCAGCCCCGCCGGACAAGTGTTCCGGAGCAATCCCGCCTTCGCCTGTATTTAACCAGGAGCCTCCAGCCATTTGACAGCCATACCCAGTAGAAAGAATATAGTTCTCACCAACGGAACCATAGGAGGTGGCCGATGCCCCAAATGGGCCGTAGAGCTTCCATGGCTCCCTCCGCTCACCGCCAACCACAACAGCCTCCTCCTCATGAAAAAGCCAGCGTGGAATCTGATCTTCCGCTAAGTGCTCCTTGCGGAAAAATAAACCTTCATGGTCAATTTTGTATTTCATCCCCTCTACCTTTTCTTGGTTGTCGACTCTTAATTCTTCCTTTAAAAGGGGAAACAGGCCGTTGGCAATATAGTAGCCGGGCTGCTCAAAGTCCCGCTTCGAGCCAAAGCTGATTAAGTCAGTCCGATATTTCGCCGAAAAAACAATTCCTAAATAATCGGCACGGGAAAACGGCCTTGCACCATTATCATCATCAAACCAATACTGCCTCAGCTTTGGACCCAGCATTTCCATCGCATAGCGGATCCAACCAAAATAGGGATAGGCCCGGATAATCGAGTGCTGCGGCTTTTTCGCCAAATTACGTAGCCATAGGAAAAAGCAAAGCGGCCCGCCAATGAAGACTACCAATAGAACAGTCAAAATTGTCCATAACACCATCAAAAGCCTCCTTATTTATTTGGCATTTGCAGATGTACAGTCCAAAAGCAACAAACGCATACCTAATACATATGTATGATGGTTATGGTAATATCCATGGACAACTTATTAGCGTCAATTTTTCAAATTAAATTTGAAATCGGTCCAGCATGCCAAAAAACTCGCTCAAAAACTCATAAAACAGTTTTTCAGTAGGCAAAAGGCTACGTTCTGCCGGGATGATGACGCCGACCGTGCGGCTGACGTTAGGTTCTGTGACAGCAATCTTAACCGTTGAGCGGGGAAGGCTGTCGATAAGCGTGATTTCAGGAATCAGCGTAATGCCCAGTCCGGCAGAAACCAACCCCTTAATGGCATCAATATCCTCGCCCTCGAAGGCCACCATGGGCTCAAAGCCAAGTTGCGCGCAGGCATCCACAATGATCTTACGCAAAATAAACCCCTGAGGAAACACGATAAAGGGTTCATCCCGCAAGTCGCTTAACTTCAATACTCGTTTACTAGCTAGTGGGTGGGACTCGGGCAGTAAGGCTACAATGTTTTCGGTAAAAAGCGTTTTCCCAGTAATTTTCTTTTCCTTCTTTGGCACCGGGCCCATTAGCGCCATATTAAACTCTCCCTTTATTACCCCTTCAATTAAATAGGCATAGGATCCCTGATTTAAATGAAACTTTACATTAGGATACCGCTCTCTAAAGGCTGAAATCGTTGTTGGCAGCGTATACCCCGCTAGACTGCTGGGAAACCCAATACGGATTGTCCCTTTCTCAGGATCAAGGAATTCCTCTACCTCACTTGTGGCATCGTCAATTAGCTTGACCGCCTGCTCCATATGCTTTAAAAACATTTCACCAATCGGCGTCAGTTTGACATTTCGCCCTTCACGGATAAATAAGCTGACCCCGAGCTCCTCCTCCAGGTTGGAAATCTGCCTGCTGACTGCAGATTGCGCAACGTGGAGCCGATACGCCGCCTCTGTCACATGCTCCCGTTTAGCCACTTCTATAAAATATTTGATCTGCCTGAGCTCCATTTTTTTCATGCCCCTTCCAATCAATCTCATTCCTGTATTAATTATATCTATTATTAATATTGATTAGATTAATTTTACATAATAAAATTAATTGACGTGAAAAAATAAAATATTCAGTATTTAGGACAAATTTATTATTTTTAAAAAGGGGTGATTTCATGCAAACTATTGAGCATGTAAAACAGTCAGGATCACAGGCAGCAAGGGATTATGTAAGTGAAGTTTTTGAAACGGTGAAAAGCCGCAATCCATTCGAGAGTGAATTTCATCAGGCCGTTAAGGAAATTTTCGATTCGCTTGTGCCTGTATTTGCGAAACACCCAAAATATATGCAGGAGGGAATTCTCGAAAGAATCGTTGAACCTGAGAGGGTTATTACTTTCCGTGTTCCATGGGTGGATGATTCAGGCAAGGTGCACGTGAACCGTGGCTTCCGTGTCCAGTATAACAGCGCAATCGGGCCCTACAAAGGCGGTCTGCGCTTTCATCCATCAGTTAACGCCAGCATCATTAAATTCTTGGGCTTTGAGCAAATTTTCAAAAACTCATTAACAGGCCAGCCCATCGGCGGCGGCAAAGGCGGCTCCGACTTCGACCCTAAGGGTAAATCAGACCGCGAAATCATGCGCTTCTGTCAAAGCTTTATGGCAGAGCTTTATCGCCACATCGGCCCAGACGTCGACGTACCTGCTGGGGATATCGGTGTCGGCGGAAGAGAAATCGGCTATCTTTTCGGTTATTATAAAAAAATCCGCGGCGGCAATGAGGCTGGCGTTTTAACCGGAAAAGGCCTCGGCTACGGCGGAAGCTTAACAAGAACCGAAGCGACCGGCTACGGTACCGTTTATTTCGTGCAGGAAATGCTGAAAGATCAAGGCCTAAGCATCGCCGGCAGCACCGTCGTTGTCTCTGGATCCGGCAATGTTTCCATCTATGCGATCGAAAAAGCTACCCAGCTTGGCGCTAAAGTTGTAGCCTGCAGCGATTCATGCGGCTATATCTATGATGAAAACGGCATTAATGTCGAGACTGTGAAACAAATTAAGGAAGTGGACCGCAAGCGCATCAGCGAGTATGTGAAGTACCATCCGGAAGCGCAGTACTATGAAGGCTGCTCCGGCATCTGGTCAATTCCATGCGATATCGCTCTTCCTTGTGCAACACAAAATGAAATCAATGAAGAGTCTGCAAGAATGCTGGTGGCAAACGGCGTGAAAGCTGTTGCAGAGGGCGCTAACATGCCATCTACTCTTGAAGCAGTCGATGTATTTTTAAACAACGATGTTCTGTTTGGCCCTGGAAAAGCAGCCAATGCCGGCGGTGTTGCAGTTTCCGCACTAGAAATGGCACAAAACAGCCAGCGCTTATCTTGGACGTTTGAAGAAGTCGATGCTAAACTGCATCAAATCATGATTAACATTTATCAAAACGCTGTGAAGGCATCCGAAGAGTACGGCTTCCCTGGCAACTTGGTGGTTGGCGCCAATATTGCCGGATTCACTAAAGTCGCTGACGCGATGATTGTGCAGGGCGTTATCTAAGATATTTGAAAAATCCCCTTTTGACGAGGGGATTTTTTTGTGTCTGCATGTTTTGGGGTGTGGTTGGTTACATTAACCATTGTTCAATTTAAATAGGAGGTTCGAATAATGGATAAAAATCTTGAAGGCAGCACCCATGAGTTTGTTGAAAAGCTACATGAAAATCAGGCAAAGGATTTAAAAAACAGACAGAATCTGGGTAGCGATACGCCTAGTAAAAAATTGCCGAATAAGACGCATTGAAAGTTAATAGTAGAAAAAGGGAGACTCTACTATTGTAGATATTCTCCCTTTTTTAATTTTGAACTATTTAATTCTTAACCTCATCTAAAAGTTGAATTAATAGTGAGGCTTGATCTGCTGTTAATGTTTTACCGCGTTGTGCAAGAACTTCATTTTTGAAAGCATTCATTTGGTTATTCGCGGCTTTAATATTTCCTCTCTTAATTGAATCCTGTGCAGCCTCCAACTTTACTTGCAATGAATGGGCAATATCAGGCTTTGTTACAAATTTCGCTGTTAAGTTCGATAAACTAGTGTAAGTTACCCCTATATTGAAGCTTACACTTTTACTAGTTTCATTACCAGCAATATCTGTTGCTTCAAATGTGTAAGAATGAGTTCCAAGACCTAAATCATATGCATTTGCATTGATGTCTTGGCAAGTTGTAGAACTAACTCCCGATAGTTCATCCTTCACTGTACACTTGATTTGAATTATTTGGTCAACCTGGTATTCTGTTTTGTTTCCACTAACAGTAATTACCGGTCCCGACTTATCAATTTTAACAGTTGCTGTTCCATTTTCGCTGACGTTACCGGCATTATCCTTTGTCCTAGCAAGAACTGTTGTACTGCCTTCCTGATTAATAGTGAATGGTTCAATATATTCTGTCCACTGACCTTCACCAATTTTATATTCCGTCTTTGAAACCCCGCTTAGGCCAACTTGGTCTTGACCGTTTTCGATTGAAACGGTAACCCCTTGATTTGTCCAACCATCTTTACTTAAATTAAATGTAGGAGCAGTAGGGTTTGACTTATCAATTTTAACAGTTACTTGAGTGGCTACACTTACATTTCCTGCATTGTCTTTAGTTTGCGCATATATTGTGAATATTCCTTGGTTAGAGATTTGAATAGGATCCGTGTATTTAATCCAATCTTCAGTCCCCTCAAAACGATATTCAGTTTGCTTAACACCACTTACCTCTTCGTCACCATGAGGCAAATCCTCACCTGAATTAAAGGTGATCTCAACATCATTATTTGTCCACCCAGCATCACCAGAACTTACTTCAAATGTTGGTGAGGTTGGTGCTGTTATATCGTATTTTGCATTTTTAACAGCATCGTCATTGATGTTCCCCGCTTTATCAACTACCTTAACATAAATCGGGGTAACCCCCTCTTTATCTACAGTAATTACTTCCTCAGGGGTATAAACTAACCACTCACCATCATCACCAATTTTATACATAATCTTTGAAACACCGCTAAGGTTATCGTTAATGTTTTCAATGGTAAAGGTAACTGCTTCTTTCGTCCAGTCAGTTCTGCTTAAGTTAATGTATGGTTCATCTGGTTCTGTACGGTCAATTTTCACTTCAATAACCTTTTCTTCACCTATATTTCCTACATAGTCGGTTGAACGGGCGTAAATTTTATTTACCCCTTGGTCTGTTACTAAAAATGAATCACTGTAAGTAATCCAGTCACCTGTTTCACCGATTCTGTATTCCGTTTTCGCTACACCGCTGCCAGAGTCGGTACCATCTTCTATGGTAACTGTTACTGAATCAGCATTTGTCCAATTCGTATCAGCATTAATCGTTGGTTTCGTTGGAGCAGTCTGGTCAATTTTCACTTCGATTGGGTCGGCCTCTGTGGTGTTACCTGCATTATCTACTGAACGAGCATGGATTTTAAACTCACCTTGTTGATTAATAGTGAATGGTGATATATAAGTTTGCCATTCCCCATTATTTATTTTATACTCTGTTATACTATAGCCACTGCCGTTTAGTTCATCTTGACCATCAGTAAGTGTTACTGTAACATCTTCTTTTGTCCAGCCGTTATGATTGGAAGCTATTACTGGTGCACTTGGAGCCGTTTTGTCGATCTTTACCATTATGCTAACAGAATCACTAAAGTTCCCTGCTTTATCACTTGTTCTAGCAAAAATAGTTGTCTGCCCTTCAGCACTAAAAGTTACTTGTCCTTCGTATTTAATCCATGTACCATTTTCGCCAAATTTATATTCAGTCTTATTCACACCGCTGCCATTTACTTCATCTGTTCCTGATGTAATAGTAAAAGATACATCTCCTTTAGTCCATTCAGTAGTACTTGGAGAAATACTAGGGGAAGAAGGTTTGGTTATATCAATTCTTGCATATTCTGTTGTCTCAATACTTTCATTACCTGCTTCATCAATTGTCCGGGCTGTTATTTTGGTAACGCCTTCTGCTGTTATTTCTCCAGATGCCTTATAATCGGTCCAATTCCCGTCATTTAGTTTATACTCACTTTTTACAATCGGGCTGCCACCAGTTTTTACGCCATTTTGAATCTCAAAGGTAACATTTGTGTTTGTCCAATCCGGATGACTTAATAGGATAGTTGGACGGGAGGAGGCGTTTTTATCAATCTTTACTACACTCTCTGCGACTGCACTAGGGTTATTTAGATTATCCAGTGTTCTGGCTTGAATTGTTGTTTCCCCTTCATTTGTAACTGTTATTCGAGCGCCTTCGGTATAATCTATCCAATTGTCTTCGCTTACTCCAATTTTATATTGAGTCTTTTGAAATCCACTTCCACTATCAATCCCAGGGGTTATAGTAAAAGTAACATCTTCGTTCGTCCAATTGGATGTACTTAGGAGAATCTCTGGTGTTGTTGGGCCCGTTCTATCAATTTTTATTACAGTTTCTCCCGCTAAACTTATATTGCCTGCACGGTCAATCGTTCGACCATAAATTGTTTTTACACCCTCTGAGGTTATTTCAATCGGACTATTTCCATATTCTTTCCAATTCCCACTGTCAATCTTGTATTCGTTTCTTAGAACACCGCTTCCATTATCGGTTCCAGGTAATAAAGTAACAGTAACTTTATCTTGGTTCGTCCAATCACTTGGTGAAGCCGTTAAGATTGGGCTTGTAGGGGCTGCTTTATCTATTTTTACAACTGCTGTAGCTTCAGCACTAGTATTATTTGCTTTATCTGTTGAGGTTGCAAATATTGTTATTACACCTTCACCAGGTACTGTGACACTCTGTCCGGTGTTGTAAGATTGCCATGTTCCGTTAGTCCCGATTTTATATTCAGTCCTATCAACTCCACTCCCACCCTGTGTATCTTCTCCTGGTGTAAGGGTAAACGAAACACTCTGATTGGTCCAATCAGTTACATTTGGACTTAAGTTAATCGTTGGCGATGATGGAGCTGTTTTATCTTGATAAGCTGCACACGACTTATGTGTTGGATTTTTTGCACAAAATTCAGGGGTTCCGGCACCTTGATCTTCATTTCCAGCGGCATTTACAAACCCAGGTGAACTTAATGATCCCATTAATACAATTATTAAAATTATATTAAGGTATTTTCGTAGAGCTCTTTTTTTCATGATTATCCTCCTAGAACTAATTTCGAACTACCTAAGAGGGCCGGTTACACTACTAACTCCATATAACCTAAGTGTCCAGATTGCCGGTTATATATCATCGCTTCCCAAAGTATAAAAGTATTACCTGAAATGATAATTTCCATAGCTCACCCTCTTCCCATTAACCCCTATATCGATATCACCTTTATAGGGTGTGTTCTGTTTATAGAACTATATATCTATGAAAATATTATAATTTAAACTATAGTTTATAGGTATTTTTTCCCTTCGACATGTTCCAACTAGTTTTCGGCAAAATTCAACAAAACCCCCAAAAGTTATTAAAGAATTGTAGAATCTCATTCAATCCAAAAAAGAAGATACCCCTTAAGAGCACCTTCTCTCACATGCAAAGTCTGCAAACACAATCAGAGTATTACTGAATAGCAATCCCATTTACATATAATGTGCCGGTAGTTGAAACTTTCTCAACGTTAGTCACAATATGCCCTGATTTCCCTGGGAACTCTTCCCCAATTGTAGGGATGTCACCAACCTCCGTTAAAATGCCTTCGTATCCTTTCAGATTAAAACCAGTATATTGGTTAGCTTTTCTTGGATCGTATGAAACATTGCTATCAATAGAAGAGGTTCTTTCATGCGTTACATAATGTGTTTGCTCCCCCTTTGTACCCTCACCAGTATCCCATGTGACCGTTATTGCATAAGTATCTTCCGCTTTATACGTGAAAACGAGATTATTAGCCTCTTTCTGCATTTGGGCATTATTGTAGCCTAAAGCAGTTTGAACATCACCTTTACCCACAAAACCTATTCCTGATGATGAGTCGAATGTTACTGCAGCAAACGCTGAACTTGCCATAAGTCCTAGAGCTAAAGCTCCTGCTGCTACCCCTGATAAAATCCTCTTCATAGACCTCTCTCCTCTTAGAAAAGTTTTTATTAAAACCTAAGAGGGCCGGTTACACTACTAGCTCCATATAGCCCAAGTGTCCAATTTAAGGCTATACTTCAAAGCTTCCCCAAGTAAAGGATGTAAATCCAATTTAAAAACTATCATTACATCCTTTAATTCACGATATTTTGTAATATTGCGTGGCCACTTTAATATAAAAATATCGTTTCTATGAATTCATTATAGATTAAACTATAGTTTAATGGTGTTTTTTTCCTACGACATAATTCATGCTAGATTTGCAAATTTCATTCCCATTTATAAAAAAGAGCACTAAACTTTGTTAGTGCGTTTTAAAAAATAGGAGGAAAATAAAGTTGGAGTATTACACCCTTCTATATTAAGAATATATTAAACGATAGTGGAATTGAATGATTTTAGAATGACAAAATCCGTCAAAATTTTAATTTTTTGTAGAAAAATAATTATTTAACTTGTAAATTTTCTCAAGTAACATAATTAAAAATGGTATAAAAGTACTGATTAACAGGAGAATCGTCATGAATCATTTCAGGCGGCAGCATATCTATTTGTTCTTCTTGATTCCTTCCATAGTTTTGACAGATTTATTTATTGTTTTCCCCAAAGAGCTGGAATGGAATATTGTTTTCTTTCTTTGCATTATGGTCCTGTTTGACCAAGTTAATCTGAAGGTTTTTTCCGGTTTCGGCTATTCCTTTTTTCATGTAATATTATCTTTATTAATATTTGACCGTTTCTCCATTGTTTATGGTTTCATTTATCTGCTTGTTGATTGTTTCGTAGCCAGTTTCATTCAAAAAAGAGGCAGTATCCAAGCTAGGATATCCTTGCTCACCATGTATATAATCACTATCATTATCTGTAACGAGATTTATAATGAATATAGTGACAAGACTTATTTAGCTAGATACCTAACTATGCTGCTTATGTTGACTCTGAGCATCGTTCTGAAATATGTCTATGTTTATCTGGAGACTGGGGCAGTATCCAGTAAGTTATTTTTGGACCGGTTTGGACCTATGATGTTTGAAGTAGCGGTTATATTCCCTATACTATCTTTTTTCAATCAGCTTGAGGTTAATCTAGTACTCATTCTTTTTCTTACCTACTATACAATCATTGGATACCTGCATAAGCAGTTTATGTCGATTAATCAATCCCAGATAAATTTATTAACGAAGAAGATAGTGAGAAAATATAAGATCCCTATTGTTTTTATGGATTTGAAAGATATAAAGGGTATTTATTATCCTGAGAAAAAAATGATTATCATCGACGAAAAAATGGATTACCCGGAGCAATTACAAACTATTTTTCACGAGCTGCTTCATTATCAACTACAAAGATATTTTAAAATTCCTAGAAAATCAGAAGAACTTATGATCACATTATTTGAAGCAGCCGTTAGCTGGTACTATATCTTAACGATTAAATACAGCTCGGAAATTGAGTAGGGGAAGGAGGTATACTATGGCCACTCCATTGGGGCAGGAGTTAAGACGATTACGGTTAGAAAGAAATTTACGACTTGAAGAAGTTGCAAAGGGGACTGGGATCACCCTTCAATATTTAAGCATGCTTGAAAAAGGGGATCGTAAGTCAGTTTCGTTTGAGATCATGGCGGATATTTCAAGATTTTACGGAGTGCCGTTAGACTATTTTGCCGCTTTCCTAAAAGTGGAGGAATCCAAGCAGCTCTCGGACGTGGAAATCATGCTTTGGCAGGCTATCAATGAAAAGGTGCGAGAAGAGATTTATTTTAAAAAAGGGAATTCGCTAAAAAGTATTTTTTCAAAATTGTTTCATTAGACCCAAAGGGGGTGGTTTAGACCACCTCTTTAAAATTTCTAAAACCCAATACTTCCTGTATTCAGCGCTACATAAACCACCACAAACATCCCCACCATCGTTACCGCAACAGCAACCCCAAAAACCTTAAATTTACGAAAAAAAGTAAAGCAAATAGTAGGCACAACCACCACAACAATAAAATAAGCCAGCGTCGAATTTAAGTATTGATACACAAGTTTAAACAATTCCGCTTGTTCAAGCCCCATGACATTTAACAGGAGCCAGCCAATAATAATCCCCATAATTACCTGTATACACACCTTCATATGAATTTTCATCCCTCCTAATCTACTTAATTTCTATTCTTTTAAGCTATAACCCTATTAAAATTGTAAAATACTGGTAATATTGGATGCTAAACCATAGCAAAAGGCACCTCATCACCAAGGTGCCTCATCTTAATCCTTATTTATTCATACTCGCCAAAAACCCGCCCAGCAGGTCATCGGCATCAAGATCCTTCTCGTCGGCTTCATCCTCAGTAGGGGACATGGCCTGGTCGATGGTCTCGAAAGCAAACTCGTCCAAATCATCATCAGCCAAGTCAATTCCTGCAGCTATTTCTTCTTCAAAAGGGCTCTCCGAAAAAGAAAGTGGCTCTGGGGCAGGGAAGGCCGTAGTCTCCTGCAGGTACAACGCCTCATCAATATCTACAGCCTTGCTGTTCAACGAGGCCAGCAGTGCGGTCGACCTTACCGGGTCGGAAATCAACTGATAAAGAATGCTTCCCAGCAGTGCTTCGGAATGCTCGTGCTTCAGCCAATCACGCTGTGCTTTCGTTAGCCCCTTGGGGAGGGGGATGGTGACCGTTTCCTTTTCCCGGGAAAAGGACTGGCTTACACCCTCCATAACAAACGAAGCAATTTTGCTGGAAAAATTCCGGCGTTCTGTTTCCTTAATTTTTTGAAGCTGTTTTAATATGTGATCCGGAGTATCAGAAGGGATGCGGAAGGATACAGCTTGGCCCCTTTTGATTTCGTTTTCGGATGCCTTTTTCATAGAATCACCCTAAAATTAACTTTTTACTGGTGCTTTATCTTGGGCAGCCCTTTGCTTCTCAGTTTTACGAACAAAATCCGTAATTAACTTATAATAAGCATTCGACATCATCCAAATGCTTTCCTTCTCGTCCTCAAAGAAATCGATGTTAAAACCATCTAAACCGTTATTCAATGCTTTTAAATATTCCTTTAAAATGATGGACCCGCCGCCGACAAAGTAGCAGATTTCCGTCTGCGAGTTCTTAGACCAGACATTACGCAGCAAGCGGTATTGCTTTTTCGCAAGGTCTAGCAGGATGCGGTCGGTGATGTCATGGACACTTGTCCGGCTTCCTTTCACCATGATGTGATTACGGTCGTTTTTCTTCGTAATAATTTCTACGACATCGCGGCGGCTGTCGAGCTCCACACCGTGTTTTTTACGAATTTCCTCACGAATCATTTCTAGCGATTCGGATACCCCAAGATTAAACCCTTGCGCCTTGTCATCGTCGACATTGCGGTTTTTAATGACGGCGATGTCCGTGGAGAGGCCGCCGATGTCTTGAATTAAAATGCGTTTATCGATTAAGTCCTTATTAATAACTTTTAAATTATTATCCATGACAAGGTTGATATAAGCCGCAAAGCCTTCAGGATAAACCTTTACTTCATTGAACTTAATATTAACTTTAATGCCTTGGTATTTTGGGGTTACAAGAAATTCGACCTGATGGACATTACCAAGCAATTTTGAACGGTAACCGGCATCCTTGCCTTCCTTTACTTCCCTCAGCGGCAGGCCAGTTCCTAATGTGTAATTAGCATCAATAATGTTTTTCGTACGCGGGAATTCGGCTTTTACGGCATCCATTGCCAATGTCGTAAATAGCATAATTAATGTCTGGTCTTCCTCAGACTTGCTGCTGCCAGGGTCCAGCTCGGTGGTGTTATTGCTTTTTGTCGCCAAATTTCCGACACGATAGATAATATTATTTTCCTTTAGGGCAGGGGAGTGCACTTTAATATGTATCCCATCCAATGGGTCTTTGCTGTCCAGTTCTTCAATGCCGATGACAGGGCGGTCCTCGGTGTCTCTTGCGATAATGTTAGGAATATTTAATTCATATTCTAATTCACCAAAAATAGCCTTGATGGAGTCATTACCTACATCGATAGCTGCAATTCTGGATTTAGTCATGTTCATCATTCCTTTTCATTTAATAGACTTGCAATCTAGTACTTTCTATAAGCGTATAGAAGATTACTAGTTTCTTCAATGAGGCTGGCCGAAAAGAAACACAAGTGTAAAATTGTAAACAGGATGTAAACATGGAGAAATTTGTAAACGTGAATGTTTACAAAAATAACAAAGTTGTATACATGGCGGAACAACGGAATGTATACAACTTCGTATACATGTAAACATGTTTGTAAACAAAACGTATACAAAAAGTAGACATATTTACAGATTGTAAACAACAGTAGATTATTACAAATATTTCAGAGAAACTAAAGAAGGGGATTCATTTTTTAGGCGCCCTCAAATCTACTCTCTTTCGTTTTTACCTGCATTATCGAATCGCTCTCAATCCGGTTACAAAGTGCGATAGGGTGGTTCTTAAATTTCCGTTACAGCAAAGCTTCACTACATAGTTTTACAATGCTCTGCCTTCCGCAGCCTTAATGCAGACCAATCATAGTCGAAAGCGATCTGCCGGACAGGTTCATAGCCTACATCAACCGGTAGATACAGCTCCATGTCCTGGCTGCAAATCTGAACCTTTATAGGTCTTAGAAGGCTTTTTCGGATAGCATAGCAAGTAAAGCCTGGCAGGTTCGATGAACCGTTCAGCACTATTTGCTTGAGGCACTAATTCTTCATACTCGCCCCAATTGCCGGTATAAAATCATAGCTAACCATTTTCGCACGTGGTAGACCTCAACTTCAAATGTTTCAATAACCTCTTCGTAGACTTCGGTGCGTTGAGAATTAGCCCGGCGATCTCCTTATTCTGCAATTTTTTAAGAACTGACATTCAACTCCCCATCAAATTGACATGGGCTGGAGTAAACGCAGATGAAAATGTATACAACAATGTTTACGAAAATTACAAATCTGTATACATGACTAGGTGCCAGGATGTAAACAGCTTTGTATACATGTAAACGGATTTGTAAACAAAACGTATACGAAAAGTAAACGTGTTTACGCATTGTATACATAGGTAGATTATTACGAAATTCCAGGTGAAACTAAAAAGAAGATACTCAACAATGAGTACCTTCTTATCCATTTCTTAGCTTTTCAATATATATGGGAATGAAAGAGTGTGTTCGACTTATTTGCCTAATCTTCCGTCCGCTCTTTTCCTTTTTCCGTAACAGCAAAGCTTCGCTTCATGGTTTTAATATTCTCGGCCTTCCGAAACCTTAAGGCAGACCAATCGTCGTCGATGGCAATCTGCCGGACAGGTTCGTAGCCTTCATCAGCCAGCAAATACATCACCGTATCTCGGCTGCAATCAGAACCTTTATAGGTCTTTGAGGACTTTTTCGGATAGCATAGCCAGAAAAGTCCATCTTCTTTTACGAACTTCTCGGCGCTCTTTGCCAAAGCCCCCAATTCTTCATTGCTTGCCCCAAATACCTGTACGAAATCATAGCGTTCCATTATCGCCTTGCGGTGGACTTCACCTTCAAATGTTCGAATGACCTCATCGTAGGACTGTGGTGCGTTGATAATGAACACCGGCTGTCCCTGGTCCTTAAACTGCAACTTCTTTAGCACTGACATTGAACTTCCTTCCTTTCCTATACACCTACAAACATTTTAAACTTTTGCTTTGACTTATCATACCTTTCATGTAAAAAGAAGACACTTCATGAAGTGCCTTCTCCTTGCGATTCTTAATTTTGTACAAGCTTATTACTATCTTTGAGGAAGTTTTTCGCCATATCGGCATTAATGTAGAGATAGTACCAGTTATTCTCGAAGTTCAACCAGCCAGTGACAAGAGTAGGGTTTTTCTTTAAAAAGTATTTATTCCCAGCAATATCCGTCCAGCCGGTATTTTCCGTAACAACAGGATCAAAGTCCTCGAGCTTGCTGATGACGGTGTTATCCATCACGCCATTGGAGTTAATGTAATACCATTTTCCTTTATAATTGATCCAGCCGGTCTTCATGCCTTCAATTTGGTCAAGATAGTACCAGTTTTCTCCGTCTTTTACCCACCCGGTTTGCATCACACCATCGCCAGCAAAATAATATTTCTTGTCGCCCGCTTCAAGCCAGCCGGTCTTCATGGCTCCGGTATTATCTAAATAATATCTATTACCGCCGTCCTCCAGCCAACCCGTTTTCATCGCGCCTGCAGTGTCAAGGAAATATTTCATTCCGCCATCCTCGATCCAGCCGGTTTTCATTGCCCCGGCAGCGTCAAAGTAATACTTATTGCCACCGTCTTCCAACCACCCCGTTTTCGCTGCACCGTCTTTATCAAGATAGAATTTTTGACCGCCATCTTCTAGCCAGCCGATCTTCATCACACCATCATTTGCAAAATAATATTTCTTCCCTTTAATCTCTTGCCAGCCTGTTTTCAACACACCGCTGCTATCCAAATAATATTTCTTGCCGCTATCCGTCAGCCAGCCGGTCTTCATTATTCCGTTTTTATCAAAGAAATACTTTTTGCCATTTATCGTCTGCCAGCCTGTTTTTACCGCTCCATTTTCATAATAATACTTATTGCCACCTGCTTGCACCCAGCCGTTTTGAATTTGTGGTGCCGTCGTACCTTGATTCTCCCCATTAACTGGTACGGTTACTCCATATCCATTAGCCATGGCGATAGTATCAAAACTATCACCTGAATGGGTAATAACCACTTCAGTATAATTTTGAATTCGGTCAAAGAGCCATCGAATTTCCGAGTTATGCATGCGCACACAGCCTGAGCTGACGTACCGGCCGATGGAGCTTTCATTGTTATTCCCATGGATGCCATAGGTGGTTCCATAGGTTCCTCTTGCCTCAAGGCCCATCCAGCGGTCGCCTAGTGGGTTTCGAGGGTCCCCTCCGGCAATATGGCCTGTATAATAAGGACGATTTACAATTTTATTAACAATCCTAAATTTTCCTTCGGGAGTTAAGTCCCTTGACCTCCCTGTCGCCACCTTAAAAGTCCTTACTAATGTGCCTCCATCGTAATATGCTAGGGTATTTGTCTTCTTATTAATAATGATTAACTGAGAAGTGGCAGCCTCTGATTGGCTTGAAAAGAAAAAGAAAGTTAATACAAAAATTAAAACCGCAGACGATAATTTCCTCATATTTCTCTCCCCAATTCTGTTGATGATTATAAAGTACCACGAATCAGAGGAATATTTTGTCAAATTTTAGTGGTAAATTTGCAAAACTTCTAATTTTTTAACATAAGTGAAAATATTGTAAAGATTTTTTAATAAAAAAACCTCCCATGGCCTTAGGACCAAAGGAGGGAGGGGATTTCTGAGTATATCTTGTTGTTAACTGTATCTTATCGGTTATCCACTTTTTCAGGATAAAGGTCATGATTCATCAACCGGAATTGGGCCATTTCTTCATACTTGGTTCCCGGTTTACCATAGTTGCACCATGGGTCAATGGAAATTCCGCCGCGCGGCGTAAATTTTCCCCAAACCTCAATATACCGTGGATCCAGAAGCTTGATTAAATCATTCATGATGATGTTGACACAGTCTTCATGGAAATCGCCGTGGTTACGGAAGCTGAACAGATATAATTTCAGCGACTTACTTTCGACAATTTTCTGATCCGGGATATAAGAAATATACATCGTTGCAAAATCCGGCTGTCCCGTCAGCGGGCAAAGGCTTGTAAACTCAGGGCAGTTAAATTTTACAAAAAAGTCGCGATTTGGATGCAGGTTGTCGACAGCCTCCAAGACCTCCGGCGCATATTCAAATAAGTATTTGGTGCCCTGATTTCCGAGCAGTGTTAAATCCTTTAAACCTTGTTCATCTGTACGTCCAGACATAAAAAAACCTCCTGTAAATGTGCCCCAGCACTTTCACAAGAGAGGTCCTTCACCATTCTAATCAAACTAAGGGGATAAAAGCAGAAAAGCCACATCCTTATGGACATGGCTTTATTGACATGAATCCATAGTTTTTTATAGAGGGTAACAGCTATGAACCTCTCCCGTTCGATACGGGTATTCTATTTTTATATTAATACTATATTGGACAGCGCAGTATTCGTCAAATGGAAAAATTTTTAGCGAGGGGACAAGCATATTGTATCTATCTGTCTATAAATTTTTAACAGTCCAACTGTTCGTTCGACACTTTATTTTATGACCTTGTCCTAAAATCAACTCATAACGTCTCAAACGTTAATTACCAGATTGCTAGGGGGAATTGGGTTGAAAAAAAGATTAGCGGTTCTATCGGTTTGTTCAGTTCTTTCAATTTCATTGCTTGCCGGAGTGCAGGCAGACAAGCCTAAGGCAGAAGCGGGACAAGAACATTATGTGTTAGCTTATAAAGGAAAGCTTCCGGCAAACTTCTCTGCAAAAATTGAACAGGCTGGCGGAAAAGTGGAACGGGTTGTAGAAGAAATAGGAATCGTTGAAGCTGCCTCCTCTAATCAGGACTTTCTATCAAAAATTTCACAGGATACGAATATTCAATCGGCTGGAAGGGAGCTTATAGCCTACTTGGAAACAGACCCCGATGACGCTATTCAATTTACCCCGGGTACACCTAATGGGCAGAAGGTAACTCTTGACCCAAATGCTCTAAGCTATTGGGATAAACAATGGGATATGCAGCGCCTAACACATGATGGGGATTCTTATAAATTAAATGATGGAAATCATGATACAGTTGTTGCTGTTATCGATACGGGCATTGATTTCAGCCACCCTGATTTAAAGGATGATGCAGATCTGGCAGGCTCTAGAACCTTTGTTCCTGGCACAACAGATGCTTGGGACAAAAATGGCCACGGTACCCACGTTGCTGGGTCGATTGCGGCAAATGGAAAGGTAAAGGGTGTAGGACCTGGGTTAACCGTTCGTGCCTATCGTGTGTTTGGGGCAACAGGTGGAGCGCAGCAATCGTGGATTACCGATGCCATTGTAGCCGCAGCTAATGATGGGGTTGAGGTCATTAACATGTCAATTGGCGGTTGGCGCTGGATGGCCCATAACTTAGGGGAAAAGGGTGACTCCGCTTCTATGGTAGCTTATCAGCGCGCTATTCAGTTTGCCATTCAAAAAGGGGTTACGGTCGTTGTATCGGCTGGGAATGATTCAAAAGACTTGAATAACTTACATGATATGCAAGCCTATTGGAAAGCTACTTACGGAATTGATATTAAGGGTCCGTCCCGGGTAGTACCTGCACAAATTCCTGGCGTCATTACGGTGTCCTCATCGAATGAATGGTCGGATAAAAGCATCGCCTTCTATTCCAATTACGGCAATGCAATTGATGTAGCCGGTCCTGGCGGGGATAATGGTCCGTTATATGACAGCTTGTATCGACAAAATCCAGCCGGAAACTATTTAGATAAACGTGATTACACGTATCGTACATTATCAACCTATCCTTCTTATCCAGTTGGAGGAGGCAATGCCACAACACAATTCACCGATGGACAATGGCATGGATACTCGTATTTACATGGGACCTCCATGGCAGCACCAAAAGTCGCCGGGGTCGCCGGAGTTATTAAATCTGCCCACCCAGAATACTCACCAGCCCAAGTAGCTGCAGCTATTAGACAAAGTGCCATTGATTTCGGTAAAGTCGGAGTTGACCCACTTTACGGAGCTGGCGAAGCAAACATTTACAACTTCCTCGCAAAAGATACCGTGAAAAAATAAAGAGCTGGTCTGACCCCACACAGATGGGTGGTGCTGCCACCACCCATCTTTTCTTGTATTACGTCCAGTCCACGCATTTATTTTTTATGGTAAGTCATTAATTACTTCTTTCGCAGCCCTTTCCCCGGATTCCACTGCTCCGTTTAAATAGCCTGGATACTTAATGGAGGTGTGTTCACCAGCGAAGAAGATATTGCCTTCCCGCTCTCCAACTATTCCGGCAAATTTTGTGTAATTGCCTACTTTCCAGTAAGAATAGGCTCCTTTTGACCATTGGTTGCTAAGCCAGTGATCAACCGTGGCTAAACCATTCCAATTACTTGTACTTCCTGGCAACACGGGGTCTAACTTGTCCAAGAAACTTTTAGCAATCTCCTTCTTTTCTGTTACTGTTAACGCAGAAAGTTTGGCTGCTGTTTCGCCTCCCGTATAATTGACCAAAATTCCTGAAGTGCCTTGTTGGGTACGTGAGGATTCGAAGGTCTGCTGGTAGCCAGTATCCGTAAAGGTTTCTCCATTATTCCCAAGGTCATTCCAGAATCGATGGGCAAACTGTGCATGGAGCTTTGTATTTACCCCCATTCCCAATTCTTCAATCGCTATTTTCTTTAAGTCTCGAAAGCTGGCATTCTCAAAATCTATTGTTCTTAAAATCTTAAAAGGAATAGCCAGAATAACTTTATCGGCCAAAACCTCCCATTCCTTTATACGATTTCGAAAGGTAAGTCTTATTTCATTTTGGCTGGTTTGTTCAATTTTTATAAGAGGGGAATTTAACTCGATTTGTCCTGTAAGATTGTCAGCTAATAAGGTGGGGAGCTGATCATTTCCACCTCTAATATGAAAGCACTCATCTGAGTCTCCATATATGTGAAAATGATCCTTTTGGGCAAAGCCCAACATATAGAGGAGATTTAATGCACTCTGCAGACTTGCATCTGCTCCATTTTCAACGGTATAGGCAACTTCCAATAATTTACCGAATTTTGATTGAATTCCTCCCGGTACAATTTCATTAATATAATCCAACACTGACATATGATCCAGTTCATACCCACGTTCAGTATAATGATTGTAAAGTGTGGTCTCACCAACCTCTATTAAATCCTTTTTGAGTTTAGGCAAAATATGCATAAAATCATTTGTGACTTCCTCAAAGGTATAGGAGCAGCCATCAAAAAAATAAAATGGCATTGTCCCTTTTGGTTCTGCCATCACTACATTATCAAATTCCAAGCCAAGCTCTTTTCCCAATTCTTGAATCTCTTTATGACCTGTATCTATTAATTCCCCACCGCGTTCGACGATTTGGCCGTCTTTAAAATGCCCCCTTCTTGTCCAACAACGCCCCCCAACTCGATTGGCCGCTTCATAAATGGTTGCGATAATCCCTTGCTGTTTAAGTCGAAAGGCGCTCGTGAGTCCCGCCAATCCTGCTCCCACAATGACTACCCTTGGTGCTTTATGAAAACTACTTGTAATTAACTGCTTCTTTTCCTTATCTGGAATGTCATCGAGATCTTGTAAATTAGCTTGTCCAGTACTTTTTTCCTTTTCCACCGCGGCACTGGCCACAGCAAAAGACTTCTGCAAAATACCTGCTAATGGTGTTCGTGCCAAAGCCTGTCCTCCTTTTGCAAAAATAAATCATGCTAATGATTGAATCACTATTCTGTGATAGTAATATCTATCAATAAAATATGCATGGCTTCTCTTTTTGGCTTTAGGCAGGCAGTAGGTCATCTGGTTTATTTTTATCAACGGACTGGTGACCTGTAGATACTTATGAACACAATGGCTAGCAGCATGGCCAGAATTCCCATTTATGCCGCTTTAGCATGGAGTAAAAAAGGCTGTTTTTAGTTTATAAACGCAAAAAAGGAGCCCATTTTTTGGGACTCCAACTACTGATGCTTACAATGAAACAGGCAGTTTAACTGCTTTGTTTGTTTCGCGTCGAACAACCGGCGCCACCTTAGTCGCCAAAAGTTCAATGGATTCTGCTACCTTTTTAAATGGCATGCCGCCGATATCCATTTGCGCCATGAAACGTTGATGGCCAAAAAGCTCATATTGGCGAAGGATCTTTTCAGTAATCTCCTGCGGACTGCCGACAAACAGGGCGGTTTCCGGTCCAGTAAGCTTTTCAAATTCCTCCCGCGCCATGGCATTTACCCCGTGTTCCTGATTGAAAAACCCACGATAATTCGCGTAGTAAGGGAAATAATTGTCTTTCGCCAGTTGGCTCGTCTCTGAAATGAACGCATGTCCCGTTACAGCCACCTTTAAATCATCAAGCGCAAACCCAGCTTCTGTTGCTGTCTTGCGATATACTTCCACAATCTGCTTAAATCTCATCGGATCACCGCCTAGGATCGCCATTGTTAAGCCTGCTCCATATTTACCGGCACGGATCGCGCTTTCCGGCGAACCGCCGACTCCTACCCAAAACGGAATCCCCTTTTGGACAGGCCTAGGGGCGATTTCCGCGTCCCTTAATGGGGTTCTAAATTTTCCTGTCCAAGTCACTCTTTCATTTGCATTTAACTTCAAAAATAAATCGATGTTTTCCTCAAACAGCCCATCATAATCATCCAAATCATAACCAAACAGTGAAAAGGATTCCACAAAGGCCCCGCGGCCCGCAATCACTTCTGCCCGTCCATCCGACAAAAGGTCCAGCGTCGAGAAGTCTTCAAATAAACGCACTGGATCAACAGTCCCTAAGACTGTCGTTGTACTTGCCAGTTTCACCCGTTTTGTCACTTGAGAAATGGCGGAAAGAATCACAGGCGGTGAAGACGCCGCATAGTCAAGTCGATGGTGTTCACCGACACCAAAGACATCGAGGCCTGCCTCATCGGCCATTTTTGCCGCTTCCAAAATTTCTGCCATCCTTTGTCTGGCACTAATGGTTTTACCTGTTTGCGGGTCTGCCACCAAGTCCCCTAGTGTATATATACCAATTTCCATACCGTTATTTTCATTTATATTATCTGTCTTCATTTGCGGTATCCTCCCAAAGTTCTGTAGCAAACAAAACTTACTAATAGTATTGATTACTTGACAATATCCATTCATTATTCTATCATAAATCTCAGATTAAAGATATTTTAATTCAAGGAAAATGATTTGTAAATGCGCCTAATACACTTCATTTACCTTTGTTTATTTAGGTTTTATTTTTTGCAATAAAGCAAAAAATAAGGTCACATGCCTAACATCAAGAAAATACAAGGTGGTGCAGCAGGAAATGGGATTTATAGACAAATTATTTGGCAATTCAGCTAAGGAGGAAGACAAAATGACAACTGAAAAATTAAATATCGGTATTATCTTAGGAAGCACTCGTGAAGGACGTGTAAGCCCGCAAGTTGGCGAATGGGTAAAAGGTATCGCGGACAAACGCGGGGATGCCAATTATGAAATCGTAGATATCGCTGATTTCAACTTACCATTCTTAGGAACAACTGATGGAACAGAACCAGGAATCGCAAAATGGAATGAAAAGCTTGCTAACTTGGATGGCTTCGTATTCATCGTTCAAGAATACAACCACAGCATCACTGGCGCTTTAAAAAATGCTCTTGATTTTGCTCGTGAAGCATGGAACAACAAAGCAGCAGGTATCGTAAGCTATGGTTCAACAGGCGGTGCTCGTGCGGCTGAACATTTACGCGGTATCATGGGTGAGTTAATGATCGCTGACGTTCGCGTTCATCCAACATTATCTTTGTTCACTGATTTCGAAAACGGATCTGTTTTCAAGCCACAATCATTACACCTTGATAACGTAAATGCTATGCTTGACCAAGTTAATTCTTGGAGCGGCGCGTTAAAAACTGTTCGATAAATCGTATATTGTTAAAAGGGAGATTGCACCAAGCAATCTCCCTTTAACATTTAGCGATTATAGTCTATTACATATAGATATGGAACCCGAATATTCCCTTTATCAGATGTTACGTTAATATAACCACGTTTAAAATCAGGTGTTCCCTGCTGGCCGCTTAATTTCGTCCCGCGGTTTTGAACAGTTACGGTTATCTCAGTACTTCCTTTTGAAGGAACCTTAACTTCAGATTTACTTAAACTTAAGTCTGCATCCGTACTCAAGGTATAAGTAACAGCACTTGCTGTTGGGTTAACAAGAGTAAGTGTCATCTGATATGTCTGGTTCCCAACCGGGCGAACTAGACCAAAGCTTAAGGAAGACGGCAAAGCCAACGCTGACGGGTTCATTGCACGGCCCAAATCAATTATACCGGCACCAATCTTAAGCGGATTATTAACATCTTCATCTTTTAAAACACTTCCATCCACATTATGTGCTGTGCCCATTAAAGCAGCTTTCACTTCAGCTGGTCCCCAACCAAGTCCATTTTCTTGACTGATTTTTAATAAAAGGGCTGCCGCACCTGCAACATGAGGGGCTGCCATAGATGTGCCTTGATAAACCTCAAATCCGCCGCCCACCACGGATGAGTATATATTTACACCTGGCGCCGCTACATCGGGCTTTAACGTGTAATTAGGTGTTGGTCCCCAAGAACTAAAGTCAGCAAGTAAATTGGGAGTTGCTTGGATTTCCGTAGGAGGATAGGTGATGGTAACCTTACGTTTACCTTCCTCAGCACTAGCTAATTGTTGACCCGCCGCTTTTGATACCATTACTGCCGGTATTTTAACCCCATCTGTTGCCATTGGAATAGGGTCAGCATCAGTATTATTGTAAATAATTACACCTATAGCTCCCGCAGCTTCTGCATTATTGATTTTTTCTGCGAATGTACAGTTGCCGCGCTGAATTAGCGCAAGCTTGTCTTCTAATGGTTTACCACTAATGGCTGAGCATGCCTGTTTATCTCCACCAGAGTAATCCGACCACAGAGCATAATTGCCGGTTATTTCTTGCTTAACCTCGCCTCCCTGGCTGCCCGTAGTGGCAATTGTCTGGCCTTCAACCAGCGCATCAGACTCCAAGAACATCGCAAACGAATGGCTATTGGTTGTCGCAGCAACCGTAATAACCTTATCAGCTGTTCCTGGCGATCCGACGGTATAATTCCCCGGTCCCTCATTACCTGCTGATATGGCGACTACCACGCCGGCATCTACAGCAGCGTTAACGGTCATGTCTAATAAATCCGCACCCTTATGAGGTGTTCCGCCCAGACTAAGGTTAAGGACATCCATTCCATCCTTAACAGCCTCTTCAACCGCTTTGGCGATAAACAAGCTGCTTGCGTTTTCAACATCACCTGGGAATACATTATAATTCCCTAGGTATGCACCTGGTGCCACACCGCTAAGCGGACCCTTTGCCATTGGCGCTGTTGTTCCGGCCTTCCCAGCGATTGTCCCTGAAACGTGCGTCCCATGGCTTCCCACTGCTTGTGCTGTTAATTTTGGATTTTGCGTAAATACCTTCGCTACAATAACCTTTGCAGTTGTTAAGTTTGCATCACCTTTCGGAAACCCTTCCGGCACTTTCATCCCTTCGTTTGGCTGGAGGAAAGGATGCTTCTGATCAATCCCTGAATCGATAACACCGACTTTAATTCCAGCCCCTGCATTTGCCTGCCCGCCAAGAGCATTCCAAATTGGACCCGCATTGATTAAACCAGTGCTCGTACTCATTGCTTTTCGATAATCACCACTATATCCTACTTGAACTACACCAGGTCCCTGGCTTACATCCTTTAAAGAAGCACCATTTAGCTTCAATCCAAGTCCGTTATAGGTTACCGCATACTCCGTCACAACCTTAACCTGTGGAAGCTGTTTGGCCAGCCATTTTTTGTAGTTCTCCCGCTGGGCCTGAAGGCGGTTTCCATATTTATTGGCAGCTGGTGAATTAAGGTCTAATTTCTTCCCCTTCTGCGGTTTGGTAGGGTCATACCCTTTACTTGTTCCCTCGAAGGATGCAATCGGAGCATCCCCAAATTGAATAAAGGCGTAATCACTATTTTGGTCAGTTGTTGTATTAATCTGGTCATCATATTTAACAACCGCCTGAATAGGTATTGCTGCAGCAAATAACAAAACTAAAGCTAATGAAATCCCAACGATGTGTTTAAGGCGTCTCAAAAAATTCAACGTATATTCCCCCTTTAGCCATTTTTTCTTAGCTACTAGGAATATAAATTCTTAAAAAAGGGGCATTTCCCTTTAAGAGATTTTGTAGCATTATGAAAATGATTTTGTTGAATAAGGTGATCGATTCTAAAATTTTGTAGGGTAGGGGAGATTTTCCGCGGACTTTGGAAAAAAGGAACAGAAAAAGGGCCGCTCCCACTGCGTAAAACTTTTGCAGAGTGGAGGTCAGGCCCTTTTTTAAATAAAATTAGTTGGACTTTCTGCCAAGGTATGCCTCGACAATTCTTGGGTCTTCCAACAGGTCCTTTGCGTTCCCGTGAATGATAACCTTCCCGGTTTCCAACACGTATCCATAGTCAGCTATTTTCAAGGCCTGTTTCGCATTTTGTTCGACGACAAGCACAGTTGTGCCGGCATCTTTGATTTCCTTGATGATTTTAAAAATTTCTGCCACGATCAATGGAGCTAGTCCCATTGAAGGCTCGTCCAGCAATAATAATTTAGGACGTGCCAGCAACGCACGGGCGATGGCAAGCATTTGCTGCTGTCCGCCTGAAAGTGTTCCGCCAAGCTGATTCTTCCGCTCTTTTAAGATTGGGAATCTTTTCATGACATCTTCCAGGTCCTTTTCAACCTCTTTATCTTTTCTTTGGTAAGCCCCCATATCAAGGTTTTCCATGACAGTCATTCCTGACAATATAGCCCTTCCCTCAGGAACAAGAGAAATCCCTTTTTTAACTAGCTGGTCCGGTCTCAAGCCAGTGACATTTTCCCCAAGAAACTCAATGGTTCCGGTCTTCGGCTTAATTAATCCGGCAATTGTTTTCATCGTTGTTGTTTTTCCGGCCCCGTTCGCCCCTAGGATAGTGACAATTTTCCCTTGTTCCACTTCCAGGCTGACTCCTTTTAGGGCCTGAATTTTTCCGTAAAATGTCTCAATTCCAGATACTTTAAGCAATTTCATCATCTCCCTCTGATCCGAGGTAGGCTTCAATAACAGCTTGGTTATTTTGAATTTCATCCGGTGTTCCCTCAGCAAGCTTTTTACCGAAGTTTAAAACGGTAATTCGATCACACAGCCTCATGACAAGCGGCATGTCATGTTCAATTAACAGAGTTGTGATGCCTCGCTCCTGGACCTTTTTAATCAAATGATATAAATCGGCTGTTTCGGTATCATTCATACCGGCAGCAGGTTCATCCAATAATAATAGCTTTGGATTGCTTGCTAAGGCTCTCGCAATTTCCAGCCGTCTTTGCTGGCCATAAGCTAGGTTTTCCGCAATCGCATCCTCAAACTCCAATAAGCCTACTAATTCGAGAATCTCCTTCGCAGTTACACGTAATCTTTCTTCTTCAGCACGCTGTCCCTTTGTCCTTAGTACACCGCTAAAGACACCTGATTTACTGCGGGTGTGCCCTCCAACCAACACATTTTCCAGCACCGTCATTTGAGAGAAAAGACGAATGTTTTGGAAGGTCCGGCAAATTCCCTTATTGGTAATTTTATGTGGTTTAAAGCCGGTAATTTTTTCATCTAAAAAGGTAATTTCGCCCGACGTTGGAGGGAACATATTCGTAATCATATTAAACATAGTCGTTTTCCCTGCACCGTTTGGACCAATAAGACCGTAGATTTCTCCTTCCTTAATGGAAAAAGAAACATCAGTTAAGGCCGAAATACCGCCAAAATTTTTCGTGATGTTGTTAATTTTTAGAACCATGTTTACCCCTCCTTTTTGACAGCTGAAACTTCTGTAAAAGGGGAACATCAATAATTCCCTGCGGGCGGAATGCCATCATTAAAATCAAAATGGCACCATAAATCATATAACGGTATTCACTGATAAAACGCAATACCTCTGGCATCAAGGTCATAAAGGCGGCACCAAAAATAGAGCCCCAAATGACTTCGCTTCCGCCGAATACCGCGAAAATCAAAATTTCAACGGCGCGATGGTAGGAAAAATCAGCAGGGCTGATATAGCCCATAACATGGGCGAATAATGCGCCCGCAAAACCTGATATAACCGCCCCCTGAACAAAAGATAAAACTTTATAATACGTGATATTGACTCCCATTGCCTCCGCCGCTTTCTCATCCATTTTAATGGCTGCAAAAGCACGGCCGACACGGGATTTATTTTGTCTAACAAGGAACCAGATTAAAAGAATATTGATGATGACCAATATAATTAGTACCAGTAAATAAACGTACTGATTATTTTTTAAGCCAATGTCCAGCGGATTAAATCCAGCATCCCTGGAGACCTTTAGCAGTTCCCTGCCGATTTGCGGAATACCTGAAAGACCAACCGCACCCTTAGTAAGAGATTCCCAATTAATCAAGAACACCCGAATGACTTCACCGAAGCCAAGGGTGGCAATCGCCAAATAAACCCCCGTTAACCGAAGTGACGGAATTCCGATTAGAATACCGACTATTCCTGCAACGACAGCACCTGCAATGACACTGACAACAATGGGCAGATCGTAGTTAATGGTTAATAATGCTGATGTATAGGCTCCAATCCCCATAAATCCGGCATTCCCTAAAGAGAGCTGTCCGGAAGAAAGGGTAACATAAATACTTAAGCCTAAAATAATGTTAATCATAATAAACGAAGCGACTTGAAGGTAGTATGGATTTAAAAAGTCTCCAAGCATATCATCACGGCCTTCCCTCAGATGTCTTTTGGCCGAATAGTCCCTGCGGCCGGATTAAAAGAATCACGATGATTGCGAGGAATGCAATAGCATCCCGATATCCTGAATCTCCATAAGCAACAATGAGCGTTTCGGCTAATCCAAGAATCAATCCGCCAGCCATAGCGCCTTTCACATTGCCCATTCCACCAAGGATAATGATGGCAAGCCCTTTAAGCCCCATCGATAAGCCCATTTGCGGGTTAACGGAGTTAAACGCCATCCCAACAAGAATACCGGCAATTCCGCCCATCGCGGATGCCATCACGACTGTTAAAGTGATGATCTGTCTCGTATTGACACCAAGGATACTAGCTGTATCCAAATTTTCTGCTGTCGCACGGAGGGCTTTCCCTGCTCTTGTTTTGGACAGCCAATACGAAAGAGCCATCATTAACACAACTGAAATCACAAAAATGACAATTTGCACCACATAGATGGTGATAGAACCAATTGTAAAATGTATTTCAGCAAACGCATTTTTAAATGGATGGTTACCGGCTCCAAATAAGTGATGCGATAGATTTTCCAGTAAAATCGATACCCCGATTGTGCTGATTAATGGGGCAAGGTGCGAGACGCCTTTTTTTCCGCGAAGCGGTCTTAAGGCAAATCGCTCAAGCATATAACCTAAAATTGCGGTGACAATAATTGCAGCTAGAAATGCCATCCAAATCGGCCAACCCAATGTACTTGTGACCATGACGCCTACAAAAGCGCCAAACATAAAGATTTCGCCATGCGCCATATTAATGATGCCAAGAACTCCAAAAACCAGCGTAAATCCAAGGGCAACGATGGCATAGATGCTTCCTAGTGTGATTCCATTTATTAGCTGTTCTAATAGCAAAACATCTCACCCTCTAACTCCATTTTTTCAAAAACCAGTAGTAGTAATTAAAGCCCCCCGCCTTTAGGCTTTGGCAGCCTGTAGCGGGGAGCAGCTGATAGTAGTGATTCATTGTTCTGTTTGATATCCTTCAAACTATCGAACGTTCAAGCTTATTCGAAAATTTGGAACTTCCCGTCCTTGATAATAAGAACGGTTGGATCCATTACAACGTCTCCATCCTTGTCAAAGGAGAATTTACCAAGGATCCCAGGGAAATCCTTAATTTCAGCAAGAGAATCCCGCAGTGCATCGCGGTCCGCTTCGCCTGCATTTTTTAGTGCTTCAGCCATGATATAAAGGGCATCATATGCCTGTGCTGCGAATTGGTCTGGCTTCTTGCCATATTCGGATTCATACTTTTTCACGAACTCTTGAACCTTTGGATCTTGCTTATCGCCAAACCAAGGAGTTGCCACAATCAGTCCATCAGCAGCCTGTCCGGCAATTTGAATAACCTGTGGAGAGTTAAAGCCGTTACCGCCGACAAATGGTACATCAATGCCCAGTTTGCGGGCCTGGTCCATAATAACAGCACCTTCATTATATAGAGCGGAACATAGAATTAAGTCCGGCTGAATGCCCTTAATTTTTGTTAATTGTGCATTATAGTCAGCCTGACCCTTTTGGAAGGTTTCAGTTGTTACTACATCAAGCTTCATTTTTTCAGCTGTCTTTTTCATCGTGTCATAACCGGATTTTGTAAACACATCATCATTTCCGTAAAGAATAGCCACTTTTTTCACTTTATATTTATCAACCGCTTTTTTCACTGCTGCAGGAATCGCTAGTGCCTCTGGCAGTGAGTTTCTAAATACATAGTCCCCGATTTGTGGGATTCCTTCAGCAGTAGTAGATGTACCCATGATTGGAATACCATTCAAGTCTGCCTCAGGGCCGACTACATTCATTTCTGTACTTAATGTAGGTCCCAATAAGGCTACAATACTATCGTCACTCATTAACTTTTGAGCTGCAGATAGAGCTTGTTCCTGCTTACCTGCTGAGTCTTCAACAACAAGGTCGATTTTGACATCGCCTTTTGCATTAATCTCTTTTTTCGCTAAATTAAAACCGTTAGTAATAGCTTCACCGTAAGCTGCACCAGGTCCAGTTAAATAGGAAACAACACCGATTTTTGCTTCCACGGCCTTGCCGCTTTCTTTTGTATCGCTCCTTTTGCCAGAAGTTTCTGAATTATTACTGCATGCTGTTAAGACAACAAGTAAAAGAACAGTAAACAGCAGAAACGACTTATTAAGGATTTTTCTCATGTCCGTCTTTCCCCCTATTTTTCGACAAAATTAGTTATATATATCTATTAAATACTAATATTATTTCAATGTAAAGATTTTGAACTGAATTTTTAGAATCTTATTTCTATTCACAAAAATTGTTAAACGCTTTCATTCTTGTAATTTAGCGGTTTTTATTAAAAACATTAATATAAAAAATTTTTACTATAAAATGATGGAAAGGTATTTATAACAAATTGACCGTTGTCTAGCACTTTCCTTTAAAAATGATTACGAATATTATTAATACTGTTACAATAGGAGAAAGGTGGATATTCTTAGAGAGCACTAAAAAAGGAGGATTTCCATGTTTGAATTATTAGTTACGATGGTAGAGCGGCTTGGAATCCTTGTGATGATAGCGTTTGTGTTGACAAGATTCCCTTTCTTTCGCGACATGATTTATCGGGAGGAATTGAATCGAAAACAACAAGTGCTTGCGATTGCCTTCTTTGGCTTCTTTGGGATTATCGGCACGTATTCGGGACTGACACTTAATACAAATAGTTTCCAATTTAATCGCTGGATCTCTGAGCTTAATTCGGATGAGGCGATCGCCAATTCCCGGGTCATTGGTGTCGTTTTAGGAGGACTTCTGGGTGGCTATCGTGTCGGCATTGGCGCCGGATTAATTGCCGGGCTGCACCGCTTTACATTAGGTGGGTTTACAGCCATATCATGCGGGCTTGCCACGATTCTCACCGGAATTCTGGCAGGATTCTTCCATAAGAAAGACAAGCATGTAAAACTAAAGTCTTCTTTTCTGCTTGGTGCCCTTGCAGAATCTATACAAATGCTGGTCATTCTATTAATCTCCCGGCCGTTTGAAAAAGCGTGGGATTTAGTTGAGATTATTGGCCTGCCGATGATTATTGCAAATGGGATTGGCTGTGCGCTTTTCCTACTCATTATTAAAAGTGTCATAAATGAAGAAGAGAAAGCAGGGGCCCTGCAGGCCCAAAAAACATTGCGTATCGCTGACAAAACTCTGGCCTTTCTTCGTAATGGACTCAATACCGAATCGGCCAAAGTGGTTTGCCACATTCTCCATAATGAAATGAATACGAGTGCCGTGACCATGACAAATTCAGTGGGAATATTGGCCCATGTCGGCCTTGGCTATGATCATCATTTACCACACCATACGATTCAAACCAGCATCATACAGGACGTTATAAAGAAGGGGGAAATCACCATTTCCCGGCGAAATACCCTTTGTGATACCGAGGGATGTCCGCTTGATGCCGTCGTCATTGCACCTTTAAAACAACGGAGAGAAACGATAGGAACCCTGCAATTTTACTTCCGTTCAGAAAAAGAAATCACCCCAGTCATCATGGAACTGATTTCTGGTCTAAGCCTGCTATTAAGCAACCAGCTCGAGATTGCTGAAGCGGATAAATCCTACCAGCTGGCAAAGGAAGCGGAAATTAAGGCGCTTCAAGCACAAATAAGTCCTCATTTTCTATTTAATTCATTAAATACGATTCTCTCACTCATACGAATCAAACCTGCGAAGGCACGAGAATTGCTTATCTCACTGTCGCATTTTTTACGGCAAAACCTATCCGTCACAACCCAAAGCATGACAACACTTGAACAGGAATTGCGACATGTGAAAGCCTATTTAGCAATTGAAGAAGCAAGATTTATCAATAAATTGAAAGTTATCTATGAAGTAGAAGAAGACGCCCTTCTACAACAGATTCCTCCACTAACTCTGCAGCCAATTGTTGAAAACGCCATCAAGCACGGGATTAAAGACAAGGTCAACAATTGTGTTGTAAAAATTACAATTCAAAAACAGCAAGAGTCGGCATACGTAAAAATTGAGGACAATGGGGTTGGAATGAGCAAGGAGCGGGCTGGGCAGATTAGCAGAGCACCGATAGCTTCTGAATCCGGTAACGGGTTAGCCCTTTATAATGTAAATCGCAGATTAACGATGGTGTTTGGTGAAGAAGCTGCCCTAAAAGTAAAAAGCGAAATTAATATCGGGACAGAAATCTCCCTTTCTATTCCTTGTTTGGAGGCGGGCTAAATGGAACAATTGATTAGAACCCTGATTGTAGATGATGAGCTTTACAGCAGGGATGAACTTAAACACCTGTTAGGGAATTTCCCTGCTATTCAAATTGTCGGGGAAGCAGAATCCGGCCAGGAGACAATTATGAAGGCCATTCAGCTTCAGCCTGATGTCGTTTTTCTGGATGTTGAAATGCCAAAAATGAATGGGATGAGTACCGCAAAAGCATTGATGGAATTAAAAAAGGCACCGTTAGTCGTGTTTGCTACTGCCTACCCGCAATTTGCCGTTGAAGCTTTTCGCTTTAATGCAGTAGATTATTTACTAAAGCCCTATGACGAGGGACAATTAAAGGAGACGGTTAACCGTATTATAAAAAATAGGAGTACTCCCACGGATGCGGAAGTAGGCAAACAATCCGGAAAGCTGGCCATTGAAACAGAAGGGGAAATCTTCTATATTGAACCAAAGGATATCCTTTATATTTACAGGGATGACAAATGGACAAGGCTGATCACGAACAACGGTGAGTTTGAAACGAAAATCCCGCTTAAGGAATTGGAGGTTAGGCTGACCACTTTTGGCTTCTTCCGAATTCATAAAAGCTTTCTTGTGAATCTTGACTATGTTACTCGCTTGACTCCATGGTTTAATGGCGCCTACCAGCTGCAAATCGAAGGAAGAAAGGAAATGCTGTCTGTCAGCAGGAATTATGTGAAGGCATTAAGAACAAGACTCGAAATCTAATATTTAAACAGAAGAACAAATAATTTAATTTTCAGCATCTTAGGCCCGCTAGAAAACATGTTAATCCCGAAAATCTACCTTTTAGTCACAAATTACCCATATCTCACTTTCTCTCTTTTATACTTAAGGATGTAAACGCATTCATTCATTTGTTAAAAGGGGGAAAAAACTTGTATACATTTCTTGCGGGGATTGCCCTGTTAATAATCGGTTATTTCACGTATGGCAAATTCGTTGAAAAAATGTTTGGCGTAAAGGAAAACAGAGCAACGCCGGCCTTTGTCAATAACGATGGTGTTGACTATTTGCCAATGAGTACACCAAAAAACTCTTTAATTCAATTATTGAATATCGCCGGAACAGGACCTGTTTACGGACCTATTTTAGGAGCTTTATATGGACCTGTTGCCTTTATCTGGATTGTGGTGGGTTGTATTTTTGCCGGTGCTGTCCACGATTATTTAACTGGAATGATTTCCATCCGGAACCGCGGCGCCCATCTTCCTGAGCTTGCTAGCAGATTTTTAGGGAAGGTAATGAGACACGTCGTCAACGGTTTTGCAGTCCTGCTGCTTTTATTAGTAGGTACCGTGTTTGTAACAACACCAGCCGCTCTTTTGAATGTCTTAATGAATGGTAAAGTAGCTTTATTCATTATTATTGCTGCTATTTTTCTCTACTACATTTTAGCTACACTTTTACCAGTTGATAAAGTAATTGGCCGCCTTTACCCATATTTCGGTGCGCTGCTTTTAATCAGTGCCCTCGGTGTAGGTGTCGGCTTAGTTGTAACTGGCCAGCCAATTCCAGAACTATCTTTTAAAAACTTCCATCCTGCCGGCGCTTCGATTTTCCCATTATTGTTTTTCACGATTTCATGTGGCGCTTTGTCAGGATTCCATGCAACACAGACACCGATCATTTCACGTACTACGCAAAATGAAAAAGAAGGCCGTAAAATATTCTACGGCATGATGATTACAGAAGGTGTTATCGCGATGATTTGGGCTGCTGCCGGAATGAGCATGTTCCACGGCTATAACGGTTTGCAGGAGGTCATTGCTGCCGGCGGACCTGGTGCCGTGGTCAGCCAAGCCTCTACCACACTTCTTGGTGCAATCGGCGGTACACTTGCTGTCCTTGGTGTAGTTGTTCTGCCAATTACTTCAGGGGATACTGCTTTCCGCAGTGCGCGGATGATTATTGCCGAATATCTAAATATCGCGCAAAAGAAATTATCCAGCCGTTTATGGATTGCTGTTCCACTTTTTGTGATTTCTGCAGCACTAACTCAAATCGACTTTAATATTTTATGGAGATATTTTAACTGGGCCAATCAATCAACAGCGGTCATCGCCCTGTTTGTCGGCGCCATGTATCTCTATATTGCGAAGAAAAACTACTTTGTTCCGCTGATTCCGGGAACGTTTATGCTTTTGATGGTTATCACTTATATCCTTAATGCCCCCATCGGCTTCGGATTATCCGTAACTGTTTCATGGATTGGCGGGGCTATCGGCACAATAATCCTGCTTGCATTATTCTTTAATGCCGCTAAAAAGGCTCGTGCCAATAATATCCCTCTCGAAGAAGACATATCCGGCTGGAACAAGGTGGCCTAATGGGCTGCTGTAACCCTAACTACCGGAAAACTGTCAATGAAAAGGAAGAAGAGCTTAATCGAAAGGGCAAGGATTCTGTTCCTTTGTTGGCTAAAATTATTATTCTACTCATCATAACAGGAGGGATCCTAGCGCTCTTCCTTCGATAAGGTAAAGCATGGGGACGGTTCTTTGGTTTTAAAACAAAAGAACCGTCCCCATAAATCATTTAGGGTAGAAAATTATGAAAATTTGTGATACGATAAAATAAGTTTAAAAGGCCGTGTGTAACTGGCGAAACGCGGATAACCGCGAGGGAGCACACGGTGTCGAAGCCGTTCGCCTGGGCAGAGGTAAGGGAATTAACTCCCTTACCTCTTTCTGCTTATAAAAAGGAGGAAGAAAAATGAGCACGATCGCTTTAGAAAAAGTGAACACCATCAAAACCCTTAATAATATCGCGGAAAGAGGGCTAAACGTATTCAATAAGAACGGCTTTCTGGTTGACAACGGCAGTGAAAATCCTGATGCCATCCTTGTTCGCAGCTTTAATATGCACTCGTTAGAATTCGGTGAAAATTTAAAGGCAATCGCAAGAGCAGGAGCAGGTGTCAATAATATTCCGGTCGATAGATGTACAGAGCAAGGTATTGTTGTGTTCAATACCCCTGGGGCAAATGCCAACGCTGTCAAGGAAATGGTCCTTACCTCATTAATAGCTTCTTCCCGTAACCTTTTTGCTGGTGTAGCTTGGACTAAGTCGTTAGATGGTGAAGGCGAACAAATTCCAAAGCTTGTTGAAGCAGGCAAAAAGCAATTTGTCGGAAAAGAAATTAAAGGGAAAACGTTGGGTGTTATTGGATTAGGAGCGATAGGTGCACTTGTGGCCAATGATGCGCTGGATTTAGATATGGATGTTATCGGATTTGATCCATTTATCTCTGTCGATACCGCTTGGAATTTGTCCCGCAATGTGCAGCGGGCCATGACGATTGAACAGTTATTTGCAGAATCAGACTATATCACTGTTCACGTACCGCTAACCGATGACACAAGAGGGATGTTTAACCAAGCAACCTTCAGCATCATGAAGCCTGATGTTCATATTTTAAACTTCTCCCGTGGTGAACTTGTCAATGAAACAGACATGGCTGCCGCTCTCGAAAGCGGAAAAGTTGGAAAGTATATTACCGATTTTCCAAATGAACATGTGCTCAAAATGAAAAATACCGTTCCAATTCCGCACCTAGGCGCCTCCACAAATGAATCAGAGGAAAATTGTGCAATCATGGCAGCTCGTCAGGTGAAGGAATTTTTAGAAACAGGAAATATCAAAAACTCAGTGAATTTCCCAAATACCAGCCTGCCTTATACTGGTAAGCGGCGCGTGGCGGCATTCCATCAGAATGTTCCAAATATGGTTGGACAGATTACATCTGCAGTATCCAGCTATCATTTAAACATTGCTGATATGGTCAACAGAAGCCGCGGGGATTATGCCTATACAATTATTGACATTGATAATAAAGTAAACGGTGATGTTATTCCAGGATTAGAGGAAAAAGTAAAACAAATTCCTGGAATGGTGACAGTTCGGATTATTTAATTAGGAAAAATTAAGTTACATGAAAATGGAGCCTGGTTTCAATACCGGCTCCATTTCTTTTACCCAATTTGATTCTATGCTGATAATTTTAATTTTTTCTCATTTTTCCTTCTATAAGAATACAAAGCAAATAATAGAATAAACCATAGTGGTGTCAACAATAGGGCCGGACGGGTAGCGTCGGCGAAAAGCATGATGATGAGAATCGCTGCAAACAAGGTTAGGACCGCATAATTAACAAATGGTGTAAATGGTGCTTTAAATTTTGATTTTGCCTGTAAGTCCGGACGAGTTTTCTTATACCTTACATGACAAATCAGAATGACGCCCCAAACCCAAATAAAACAAATGGCACTAATTGTTGTCACAATTCCAAAAGCCTGCTCCGGAATAAGTTTGCTAAGGAGCGCTCCCCCTGTCAGGACAAGAGTCGAAATCAATAACGCATTACTTGGCACATGATTTTTATTCAGTCTCGCAAAATTGGTTGGTCCCTGGCTATTACTGCTTAAATTATATAAAATCCGGCTTGTTGAAAACATCCCACTGTTACAAGCAGAAGCGGCTGAAGTTAGAACGACAAAATTAATAATTCCTGCGGCAATCGGAATCCCGACTAAACTAAACGTTTTGACAAACGGACTTTCAGCTGCATTCAGTTCCGTCCATGGATTAATACATAGAAGAACGATCAATGCGCCAACGTAGAAAAATAAAATCCGTAAAGGAATTTTATTAATGGCCGATGGGATATTTTTTTCCGGATTGGCTGTTTCCGCTGCCGATACACCCACTAATTCCACACCAACGAATGCAAAAACGACCATTTGGAATGAAAGCAAGAAGCCTGTTATTCCATTTGGAAAAAGGCCGCCATGTTCCCAAAGATTTTTAATAGAGACTGCCCCTGCATCTGTCTTGAATCCCATCACTAGTAAAATGACCCCAATTCCGATTAAGGCGAGAATGGTAATGACCTTTATTAGAGCAAACCAGAACTCCAATTCTCCAAAAAGCTTTACCGTTAATAGATTGAGGCCCAATAAGACGACCAAACAGACAATTGCAGGTATCCACTGTGGGATATCAAACCAATATCGTACATATACACCAACAGCAATCACATCAGCCATAGCAGTCATAATCCAGCAAAACCAATAGGTCCATCCCGTTACAAACGCGGCTCGCGGTCCAAGATAATCTTCGGCAATGTCAGTAAAAGACTGATAGCCCGCCTTAGACAGCAGGAGTTCCCCCAGCGCCCTCATCACAAAGAAACAGGCAATACCTACGATCAAATAAGCAAAGATGATAGATGGGCCAGCCAGTTGGATGGCTTTACCCGACCCCAGGAATAATCCGGTACCAATGGTGCCGCCAATTGCGATAAGTTGAACGTGCCGATTTGCTAAATTCCTCTTTAATTCTTGCTGTGCCAACCTTGACTCCCCCTTAAAGTTTAAAAAACCCAATAAAAAAAGAGATTGGATGTCCTCCAATCTCACGGTCATAAGAATAACAAATAATACTTATTAAGCTGACAATTGTCAGCATGACAAATATATATTCAGTACTCTTCTGTCCTTTTGCCTGAGATTGTGAACCCTTCGGCGCCGCGGAATCCGCGGTCTCTCCAGAAGCTGCTCCTGCTATAGTGTGATCCATAGCAATCATAGCTTGCTAATTATTAAGTTTTTCAGATAATATTGTTGAATAATTTTTAATTTTAGTAGTATTAAATTACTTTGTCAACAATAACTGACTCTTTTATATTTTATTGAATCTCTGGAATTAATTTAAACCCCAGAGATAAGAATTTGAATTCGCTTTCATTAAGTTGTAATAGAAAGCCAAAGAACAGAAAAAGTATGTTATAATAATTGTCGAAATAAGTAGCTTTGTCTATAAAGGAACAGAATATATAAACGGGAAGGAACGTGAAAGAATGAGTAACGGAATTTTCAAAATCCCAACACCTGCAAATGAACCTGGCAATACTTATGCTCCAGGTACAAAAGAACGGGAAACATTAAAAGCAGAATTAACACGCCAATCTGGTATCGTAATCGATATCCCTGTGATTATTAATGGCGAAAATATAAAGACAGATACAGTGAAGCAAGTAGTTATGCCACATGATCATCAACATGTTTTAGCAAACTATTCGCAAGCCGGAGAAAAAGAGCTGCGTGATGCTGTTGAAGCGGCGATGGCTGCCAAAGAAGCATGGGCAAATATGGCCTGGGAACACCGCGCCGCTATTTTCTTAAAAGCTGCTGATTTAATCTCTGGTCCATACCGTGATGTCATGAATGCTGCGACCATGTTAGGACAGTCCAAAACAGCTGTTCAAGCTGAAATTGATTCAGCCCAAGAATTAATAGACTTCTTACGTTTTGGCGTTGATTATGCAAATCAGGTTTATCAAATTCAGCCAAGCAGCATGAAGAATGTATGGAATCGTACAGATTACCGTCCATTAGACGGGTTTGTATTGGCGATTTCTCCATTTAACTTCACTGCCATTGGCGGAAACCTGCCAGCAGCTCCTGCGATGATGGGGAACGTAGTCGTTTGGAAACCAGCAACAACTTCTATTCTAGCAAACTACTACTTTATGCGTATTTTAGAAGAAGCAGGATTACCAAAAGGCGTCATCAATTTTGTACCTTCTCGTGGTTCACAAGTATCAGAAGTTGTATTAACAGACCCACGTATGTCTGGATTCCATTTCACTGGATCCACAAGTACGTTTCAAACGATTTGGAAAACAGTCGGAGAAAACATTGCAAACTATAAATCTTATCCTCGTTTAATTGGGGAAACAGGTGGTAAGGACTTCGTATTTGCTCACGAGACGGCACAAGCAGACAAAGTTGTAGCGAACCTAGTTCGTGGCGCTTTTGAATACCAAGGTCAAAAATGTTCAGCCGCTTCTCGTGCCTACATCCCAGCAAGTTTGTGGGAAGAAGTGAAAGCCGGTTTAGTGGCAGAGACGGCAAAGCTTAAAGTTGGGGATGTCCGCGATTTTAGAAACTTCATGGGTGCAGTTATTGATAAAGCGGCTTTTGATTCAATTACAAGCTATATCGATTACGCAGCAGCTTCTGAAGAAGCAGAAATTATTGCTGGCGGTACTTATGATGATTCTGTTGGATATTTCGTTCAACCGACCATTATTGTGACTACAAATCCAAACTTCAAAACAATGGTGGAAGAAATCTTTGGACCAGTCTTAACCATCTATGTATATGAAAATGATCAATTAGAAGAAACATTACATGCAGTTGATACAGCTTCTATGTATGCCTTAACAGGTTCGATCTTTGCCCAAGATCGCGGGGCCATTCTTCACTTAGAAAACCGCTTATCCGGCGCAGCTGGAAACTTCTATATCAATGATAAACCAACTGGTGCGATGATTAATCAACAGCCATTTGGCGGTTCTCGTGGATCTGGTACAAACGATAAAGCAGGTTCTGTATTTAACATGATTCGTTGGACAAGTCCTCGTGTCATCAAAGAAAACTTTGCACCAACTGCAGAGGTTGCTTATCCATTTATGGATGCAGAATAATAAATAATGTAAAAAAGAGGTTGAAACCAAACGTTTCAACTTCTTTTTTATTTTTCTAGCCGGCACCAATGCCTTTATACTCCCCATTATTAACCATTTAAAATAAAATACTTTTTCTCACCGAACAAACAATTGTTTTCAATCTAGGATTCGATACCTTTTACTATTACCATGACTTCCAATGAAACATATTAAAGAAACATTCGATTAAAGGCTGAAAAATACAGTTTATATCTGTATTTTTCAGCCTTTTCTATTTTACATAGATAATAGTTTTTTCTAAAAAAAGCCATCCTAAAGAAGAAAACGCTGTTTCCAAGTTCCGTGTTTTTATGAATCTTATACTACCTACAATTGAAGGGAGATTTAGCTGTGAAACTGTATCAAGTAAGAAAAGGGCAATTTGTGTATTTTAACAATGAGCTACACAAGGTATATGGTGTAAAACCAATGTATAAATTCTCCGTTCATCTTATAAAGCTAAGAGATTTAACACAGCATATAACCAATGCAGCGAGTGTGGAGAGATATATACCGAAGGAAAATGACAGTTTTATTTTTGATCATAAAGTATACACACTCCGGAACAATCAAAGACCTCAAGCTGGAGACTATATTTTAATTAATAATCCCGCCCCCGATACCCTGGATCATTATTCTTTAAATGAAATTGAAGTGGTTGAAACTGTTGATAACAAAGGGGTCATTACAAGTGATTTGGATGGTATCAAACATAACGAATATTTATTGATGGTACCTGGCCGTGCTCCCGACAGTCATCCTATCGATTATAAAGACATTGCAAATCTTGAAGAAGACTTTGATGACGCCCTCCCGCAAATTGTTCATCCATATGGGGAGCTATCAGCACAGTTGGGAGACATTTATAAAAAGAAGGATAATGATGTATTAATAGAGGCTATGGTGACTGCGATTAAAGGGCAAACCATTTATCTTGGCGGTGGGTTAGAGGTGCCGCATGAAGAGTTGATGAATACAGACAAGTGGGAATATCAATACAACCCTTTTAATAACTGACAGAGCTAAATCTATTTAAATAAGTATTCATCAATTGCCAGGAGGTTTCCATGGAAAAGTTTAAAGAAAATAGTGTATTTATTATCTCTTTATTGCTGACCCTCATTTTTATTATCTGGGGAGTTTTTTTTACAGATAATCTTACCAAAGTTACCAATGCCGTTTATAATGGCTCGATTGATTACCTGGGTTGGGTTTATCTCGGTGCAACTCTATTCTTTGTCTTTTTTTCTATCTACTTGTTGTTTTCAAAGTATGGGAATATCCGGCTGGGAAGGAGAACTGATAAGCCTGATTTCTCTACCGCTTCTTGGCTGGCAATGCTGTTCGGTGCGGGTATGGGTGTCGGGATTGTGTACTGGAGCGTCGCTGAACCAGTAACTCACTACACCGCCCCTCCGTACGGAAAAGGTTATACGATTGACGCAGCCAATACCGCAATGAAATATACATTTTTCCATTGGGGCCTGCACCCATGGGCCATCTACACTGTTATTGGGTTAGCCCTTGCTTTTTTTCAATATAATAAAAGGCTCCCTGCAGCGATCAGTTCAGCGTTCCATCCCATTTTGGGCGACAAGATTTACGGCCCGATTGGCAAAACGATTGATATCCTGTCCATCTTTGCAACAGTCTTTGGGATTGCAACCTCCTTGGGGCTTGGGGCGATGCAGGTTACTGCAGGTATGCATGACATATTTGGCATTCCTAATACATTATTTATCCAGTTGATTGTCATTGTGGTCGCAACAGTCCTTTTTATTATTTCCATTAATACAGGCTTGGAAAGAGGAATTAAATACTTATCCAATGCAGCCATCATCTTTTCAGTGGCAATCCTTGTGCTGATTATGTTTGTCGGTCCAGCCCTAACCGTTATTAAAGTCTTTTTTAATACAACAGGCCTGTATTTAAGTGACTTTATACATATGAGTTTACGGTTAAGTCCTTTTGGAAAAGGTGAGAAATGGATTGCTTCGTGGACCTTGTTTTACTGGGCTTGGTGGATAGCCTGGGCGCCATTTGTCGGCATGTTTATCGCCCGGGTGTCCAGAGGGAGGACGATAAGGGAATTTGTTATTGGCGTTTTGATTGTTCCGACACTTGGAACCTGTCTTTGGATGTCCGTTTTTGGCGGTTCAGCACTTGAGCTTGTTCAACATTCTGGAAACCATGATTTGGCAAAACATATCGCCAAAAATGTGTCCTTGTCCATATTTATTTTCTTCGACCACCTACCATTAAGTTCCTTGTTAAGCATTTTGGGTTTCGCGGTAGTAGCTATTTATTATATAACTGTTGCCGATACCGCGACCTTTGTATTGGGGATGCTTAGTGAAGGTGGAACGTTTAATCCTTCTAACAAAATAAAAATGACATGGGGTGTCATCCAATCTGCTTTAGCTGCTGTTCTGCTGCTCGCGGGCGGTTTGGAGGTTTTGCAAACTGCTTCCATTGCAGCTGCACTTCCATTTGCCATAATCATGCTCGCCATGTGCTACTCCTTGCTGACAGGCTTAAAAAAGGAAGCTGAAATGCAACGAGGCAATAAAAGAAGCGCACAGCACTATAGCCTAAAGAACGAAAATAATTGATTAAATAATAAGCAAATTTGTTCGGCAAAAGACTCCTTCAGACCGAACTCCCCCCTATTGATTTTTCATGATAAATATCACAAAATTATCAGCACTTTTAGCGTATGCTTTAAGAAGAGGTAATGAGAGTGACTGAAGCCATCATGGATTTATAAGATTCTCAGATGCATGGTGAAGGAAGGATGAGGAGGGATTTGGCGATGGAGGCTTCGAAAGTTGTATTAAGTGCCCCGCTGCAACAATTAAAGGACGAGCATGTATCGCTTCGAGTAGATATGGACCTTATCTCTGAGATTTCTGAAGAGATAGAATTCAATTCAGGTTCTGCTGTGGTACATCTATTTGCGAAATTGTACGAGCGGGTTTTGTCTTTCCACGATAATCTGATGGAACATTCCAAACGTGAAGAGGAAGGATTGTTCCCTATGATGACCCGCCGCCTCGGGGAGAATGACAGAACAATCGAAACGATGGAATATGAACATGATAAGGCAGAGCAGCATCTAAAGGATTTTCTAACTGAAGCCGGCCTGACTGGCTTGGATATTAATGAAGACGATGCGCAATCGATTACAGTTTACGCTGTCCAAGCACTTGCTACCTTAACACAACACTTTGCTAAAGAAGAAAAAATGCTGTTTCCGTTGGCAGAGAATATACTGTCGGTTGGCGAGAAAGAGGAACTTGAACGACTGCTCCAGAGTGGCTTTTGACCAAACATGGCCCTATCCAGTTTTAATTTGGATAGGGCCTTTGATTTTACCTTTTCATGGTAATAAAAAGTGTTTTATTTTAATATGTCATCAATGGAATTTGTCACATGAATCGCCCGTGGTTTATAGTCTGAGAGATAAGTGACTGCCCCTTGACCGCCGAGGTAAAAGGCAATGTCGGTTTGCTTTTCAGCAAATTGATCCAATCTCTGCAGCAGTTGAGGATCTGTTTCAAATGGTATCGCGGTTGTAGCGGACAACAGAACGACATCCGGCTTTAACTTGCAAACCAATGATTCAATCGCACCTGGTGCAGGAGAAGCACCGAATAACTGGGTTTTCCATCCCTTCATCATGAAACGCAATAGGATCAGATGCAGTGGTACTTCATGTTGTTCAAATGGCAAACATGCGCCGAGGACGAATGGAGCATTTTCCCGATATTGATAGTTTCGTCGAATTTGTACCAAGAAATCTCGTACTACTAGACTCGATACAGATTCCTGATATTCATCCCACTCATGACTCTCCCACTTTCTTCCTACCTCTTTTAAAAAAGGTACCACAATCGTGGTTAGAAAACGCTCTAGCCCTACATGATGAAGCGCTTGTTTTAAGATGAAATTTAATTCTATTTCATCACAGTGCCTGCCTTTTTCCAGCAGCTGAAGGACATACTCATTCCATTGCTCATAATGAGGGGAATTCTCCTTTTCTATCGGTACTGGATCTTCAGCAATCTCTTTTGCAAGCATGGCGGCTTGTTTTAGCGAGTAGCCTTGTTCCGAAAGTAGTTTGATTTTTAAAAGCGTTTTGACATCCTGTTGGCTATATATTCGATAGCCATTCTCCAATCGCTTCGGTTGAATAACCCCATAACGCTCTTCCCATTTTCTAATCACTTGTTTTGATAATCCGGTCATATCTGCAACTTGTTGAATTGCAAATAATCCTTTTTCATTGGATTGATTCATCCATTTCATCCCCTTAATACCTGATCCGTCCCCTATAGCCATACTTAGTATAACGAATATCCGCACCTTGTACAACGTTACCCCATAAACGTTATACAAAGATTAAAAATAAAAAGTTCCTTCAGTCATTATAAAACCTCGGAACATTTGTATAATGATTCGTGTACTTTATTATACAAACATTTGACAAAAATGGTATCTCCGTTAATAATAAAGTAAAACTGGAATTTAATACTTTCAATGAGAAAGGGAGTGACGGTGTGTTTTTAGCCTGGCAGGAAATTAAAAAAAATAAACTTCGCTTCACTTTGATTACAGGGATTTTAATGCTCGTTTCCTATCTTGTCTTTTTTCTCTCTGGACTTGCAACTGGTCTCGCTAGTCTAAATAGGGAGGCGGTTGATAAATGGAAAGCGACAGCAATTATCCTTACCGAGGAATCAGATAAAAGCTTGTACCAATCATTCATGTCAATCGACCAGCTAAACGACATTAAGGCGAAAAAAACGGCCGTAATCGGTCAGCTAAATGCAATTGCCAGCAACGGGGATAACAAGCAAAATATCTCTCTCTTTGGTATTAACAAAGATGAATTTCTAATGCCAAATGTGAAGGAAGGCAGAGCTTTTAAAAAAGCAAATGAAGTGATTGCTGACGGTTCACTCAAAGACAAGGGATTCAAATTAGGTGATACATTATCCCTATCCTCCAGTGATCAACAATTAACAATTGTTGGATTTACAGACCATGCCCGATTTAATGCTGCACCTGTTCTATATGCGAATCTTACAACCTTCCACCAAGTCAAGTTCGGTGAAGCAGCCGGTCAGAAAAAAGATCAAATTAACGGAATTGTTGTTCAGGATGCTTCTATTTCAAATCTTACCCAAAATGATGATCTGAATTCTATTGAAATCGAATCATTCATTCAAAATTTACCGGGTTACACTGAACAAAAACTCACCTTAAATTTCATGATTTACTTCCTCTTTGCTATTTCTTCCGTCATTGTCGCCATTTTCTTGTATGTCTTGACCGTGCAGAAGATTAGTATGTTTGGGGTCATGAAGGCGCAGGGTATTTCCAGCTCTTATTTATCTTGGTCTGTTATAGCCCAAACCTTTATTTTAGCGTTCATTGGAACTGCGGCAGGGTTTGCCTTCACACTCATTTCAGGAGCCTTTTTACCGGCAGCGGTTCCTGTTTCATTTGACCTGGCCTTGATGGTCTTCTATGGCTTCATTCTAATGGTTGTTGCCACTGCTGGTGCTGTCTTCTCGGTCTTGACGATTGTACGAATTGACCCACTGAAAGCGATAGGAGGATAAATTATGGCAGTGTTGGAGTTACATCAAGTAAAGAAGAGTTTTGGAAACGGCCATAACAAAGTGGAAGCCTTAAAGGAAACAGATTTTCTTGCCAACAGGGGCGAGCTGATTGCTATTATTGGCCCGTCGGGATCTGGAAAAAGTACCTTTCTCACGATTGTCGGGGGTTTATTAACCCCAACCTCAGGGGATGTAGTCATCAATGGCCAAAATCTATCCACGTTGAATGAAAAAGCACGCTCCCAAATCCGACTCAAGGAAATCGGATTTGTGTTACAAGCGTCGAACCTAGTCCCATTCCTCTCTGTGGCCAATCAATTGAAACTATTAGACAAAGTGAAAAAGGGAAATATGTCAAAAATGGAGCGGAATCAACTGTACGAAGAGTTGGGAATTAGTGACTTACTAATGAAATATCCATCCGATTTATCCGGCGGGGAACGCCAGCGTGTAGCCATCGCTAAGGCTCTGTACAGCAACCCTTCAATTATTTTAGCTGACGAGCCGACAGCCTCCCTTGACTCAGACCGTGCCTATGAAGTCATGGAGCTACTTAAAAAAGTCACAAAGCGGAAACAAACGACAACCATCGTAGTAACGCACGATATTCGGCTTGTCGGCTATTGCGACAAAGTCTACCGAATGACGGATGGTGTCCTTTCAGCAGTTTCAGAGGAGTCCTCCAAAATGAACAAAAAGGCACAACTATAAGACTGACAAAGGCTTGGTTTTTACCAAGCCTTTCCTTTGAGAATATGACCTAATCCGAGTGCACCTATAAATCCAGTAGGTTACCCCAAGAAGACCTCAGTATTACCCAATCACGATAATCCACTATTTACCGCCAAATACAACATATAAAATTTTTTTATAACATATTATATATTTTTTGCATTTTATTTATTTTCATTATTGCCTTATGATTGGTCTGTAGCAATTGATAATTACTTCCTTAAGCCTTTGATTAAAACCTTATGAAAGCAAGGTTTAACTTAACGGAGCATATTTATAGAAGTCTCTGTCTGCAGGACAGAAATAACTTAAAAATAAGGAGAGGAATTTTTATGTGGATTATAACTCGTTATTTAGATTCAAATATTTCTATGTTTGAATTTAAAACAGAACAAGAAGCAAGAGAGACTCTCAAAAAAATGAAGGGCTATAACGTTCTTTCTGAAGTTGTATACTTCAATGATCCTTGTTTTCAGCAGGAATCAGCTTAAGATTAAGGCTGGTTCATTGGGTAAACATATCACGAAAAGGCCAATGGTTTAACATTGGCTTTTTCGTGATATCTTAGCTACCAATATCCAAGGCCTCATTTACTTATGATAAGGTTCCCCCCGGTTAATTCGAAACGCCCGATAAATCTGTTCAACCAATATCAACCTCATCAACTGGTGGGGAAAGGTCATCCGTGAAAAAGACAGCTGCTCGTTCGATCTTTTTATCACCTCATCACTTAACCCCAATGATCCGCCAATTACGAAAGCTAACTTACTTTTTCCATAAGTCGCAAGTTTATCCAGAGTATCCGCCAGCTCTTCCGATGATTGCATTTTCCCTTGAATCGCCAGCGCAATCATATATGTATCCTGACTAATTTTCCCCAAAATCCGTTCGCCTTCTTTTTGCTTCACCTGCAGCATTTCCAACTCACTTAATTCTTCAGGAGCCTTTTCATCAGCAACCTCGATTAATTCAACCTTTGCATAGGCCGTTAATCTTTTTAAATACTCCTCAATTCCCTGCTTCAAATACTTTTCTTTCAGTTTACCAACCGTAATAATAGAGATATTCACAATTCACAACCCTTTAACATTTGATTACAAACAGTTTACAAACAACTTATCCACAGAAGTTATCCACATATTCACATTTTTTATCCACATCTTGTATGGAATCATTTGTTCCCCACAATATATACAGCCTGTTTTCGACAATATTCACAGGTTGTTGATAAATTATCCACATCTAATTTATTTAAAATAGGATAGGTTTCATATTCCTCCAAAATCGTATCCATTGCCTCACTCACATGTTCCTCACAACAATAAATCATTTTATTACACCATCCCGAACAATATTCAATCATCTATAGCTTTTACCAAACCAACGTGTTCAAAACAAGCTAAAATCCTCATTTATCATAGCAAAAAGAAAAAGAGAAGTGAATTTATCACTTCCCTAAATCAACAGCATTATTGAGTTTTATCGCTAGCCAATGTCATCGTTACTTCTTTGAGCCTGCCGTCCCGATAGAATTTAATCGCCATCTGCTCACCGATTTTCTTTACCTGATATAAATGCTTCCTTAAATCAATGACATCGTTGATTTTCTGTCCGTCCATTTCAACTATGACATCCAATTCCTGCAGACCGGCAACTGCCGCTGGTGAACCTGGAACTACCTGGCGAATCGCTACCCCATGCGTCACATCGCGTGGCAATTTTAATGCTTCCTGCTGGTAATAGGCAGGAATTTCATCAACCGATTTTAGATCTACACCCATATATGGCCGCTTGACGCTGCCGAATTGTTCTAAATCGTTAATAACCGGCTTAGCTGAATTTATCGGAATCGATAAGCCGATTCCTTCAACGGCCTCCTGGGAAATTTTCATCGAATTAATACCGATTACCTGTCCGGCCATATTAATTAAAGCACCGCCGCTGTTTCCTGGATTGATGGCAGCATCGGTTTGCAATACTTCTGATTGCCAATCGATGATGCCATCCTGATTGATATCAACCGGAATCGTCCGCTTCAATCCGGATATAATTCCCTGTGTGACTGAACCAGAGAAGGTAGGACCAAGCGGGTTGCCGATGGCAATAACCGGTTCACCCATCTTTAAGCTGTCAGAATCACCGAATTCCGCAACCTTTTTAATCTTTCCAGCATCCACTTCAAGCACGGCCAAGTCTGTCCAAATATCGCTTCCTAATAGCTTGGCCGGTATCTTTGTACCATCCGAGAGACTAACCTCGAGCTTTGTAGCCCCCTCAACGACGTGGTGGTTTGTTACCACAAAAGCCCTGCTGCCAGCAGCCTTATAAATCACCCCTGATCCGGTTCCTGCCGGATCCTCTGTATTATTTTCTCCGTTATCCCAGAATCCTGATGACTGAATGTTATTAATTCCAACAACAGCATCAGCTGTTTTATCGATAGCATTGGTGATATTGGTGTTAACATCGTACGATATTTGTTTATGTACAACATTTTGCTTAGATGTATTATCTATTTCTGTCACAGTACTCTGCTGTGGCTCTACTTTGTATGGAAGTACACCGCGGTTGGCAAGAGCAGGGATGGAGACAATCACCAAAATAGCTCCCAAAACGGCTCCAACCAGGCTGGAAATAAAAATTCCACTTTTATTTCCTTTTTGCTCCCGATAGCGATTTGGAGAATGATCATCATAATAGCCCAATTTACACCATTCCTCTCTACAGAACCATTGCTAACGTTTATTTTGGCTTATATAAACAATTATACTCCAATACAAGGTATTTACTAAGAATTTGCATAATATTCCATGAAACTTCATCTTTTGTTCATACTTTTTTCATACTAAAAAAAGAGAGGAGCCTTCAAAGTGAAAGCAACCTCTCTATACTGCGGTTAGCACGGTCGGTATTTTTGGGTCTGTGTCATACAGGTCAAATTGTTCGCCGACTATTAAGCCGCGGCTTTCCAATGTCTGTGACACTGACATTCTCGCTAAATCCTTCATATTGTTATCTAAGCTTAAATGCGCGAGATAAATTCGTTTAGTCCGGTCACCAACGACCTCACTCATTGCAAGTGCTGCATCTTCATTGGAAACATGGCCGACATCACTTAAGATTCTTCGTTTAATGTTCCAAGGATATCTGCCCATCCGCAGCATTTGCACATCATGATTGGATTCAAAAATATATACATCGGCATCTTTGATTATGCCCTTCATCCGATCGCTTACATAACCGGTATCAGTAATTTGCACGAGTTTTTTGCCGCCGGAATGATGGAAAATATAAAACATTGGCTCAGCCGCATCGTGGGAGACCCCAAAAGATTCAATTTGAACCGAACCAAAGCTTTTTACCGATTCCATATCAAACACAAACTTCTGCTCAGTTGGGATTGCACCTACTAAACCATCCATGGCCCGCCAGGTTTTTTCATTTGCATAGACTGGCAGCTTATATTTACGCGCTAAAACGCCAATCCCTTTGATATGATCACTGTGCTCGTGGGTTACAAAAATGGCAGAAAGCTTGCTGATATCCCGGTCGATTTGCTGAAACAGTGCCTCCATTTGCTTTCCGCTTAAGCCTGCATCGACTAGAAAGGAGTGCTCTTCAGCCTCTACATATAGGGCGTTGCCTGTACTGCCGCTTGTAAGAATGCTATAACGTAAAGACATACATTTCACTCCACATTAGTTTTTTCATCGCTTTTGAATTGGATAATTTGCCCTTCAAAAGCATTCACAAATAAATTTTCCTTATCATTGACCACAAAGTGCCAGGTTGGCGCCAACACCTGGGAGGCTGCTAATTGGATACGTGTTGAGTAGCCAAGCTCCACCTTGGTAATCTTGCTTTTTGGTTTGATGTCTCCCTTTTGGTGCAACGTTTCAATCGCTTTTAACGGCGTGAGTATTTCTTCCTTCGCCGCCATCTTTTCAAAGCCCTCAAGATAAGTCTGCTGATAAGAGACTATTTGATTTTCAGAATTATACGTAAAGGTAATCATCCCATTAATATTTTTGTATAATGGAAAACTTTCATATTGTTGAAAATAGGTGATCGTACTCTTTTTCTCATTTTTCTCCCCAAATTGATACTGGTCTCCGTACAAAATATTGTCCTTTAAAAAGGAGGCCAATTCGGCAGGTTCGAACTTATTGCTTAATGCAAACGGCTTTTCAAATTCCGCTTGAAGGGTGGTACCAGGGTCCTTTAGGGTAACGGACTGCCCTTTCAGCTTTGCCGTATCACTTTTTGTAAAAACCTTCGGTTTTGCACTTAAGTACTGCGACTTTATTTTCGCTGTCGGCAGTTCTTCGTATTTAATTTCGTCAGCCTTTAGTTTCTCTTCAAAAGTAGTTTCAGTTACGAATTCATATTTATTGGCATCACGGATTTTCATAAATTGAAATAACAGATATACATCCAGGATTAAGAATGTAATGATGAAAATTGTCTTGATTTTACTCCAATCCATGTGCCGGCCCCCCTAGGTCATCCATCGTAAGCTCTCCCCATTGTTTATCGTAGCGATAGAACCAGGCAGGCTCTAAAAGGATTAACTGGTTTTCCTCCGAATCTCGATCCATTCGATACCCTAATACTAACTCCTCGAGAAGCTCTGACTTAAAATTCCTTTTATTCTCCAAGAAATTTAACACATCATGACCGGAAGCCCGTTTCACCGTTTTCATTTCGGTTGTCAGCGGCAGCTCCAAGGAAATGTTGGGCCGTATATATTTAGTAAGTTCATTTCGGCCCCATACCTCTGTAATCTCAGAAATGCCCCGTTCACTAAAAACTGGATAGCCATCACCGGTATAAAGTCGAAAAACTACAGTGGCACTGTATTCATTTTTTGAAACATAATGATAGGAATCCGTCCAACCGCCATGTTCGTTGATTAAATCAATACTGCGCTTCACCAAGTCATAGGAATTATCGACAAAGTCATCATCTGCTGTCGGATTGACGTATGAAAGTATATTCGTATCATCACTGACTGTCATTTTACTTGAGTCGCTCGTATATTCCTCCCCCGCACGAATCGGGTTCTTCTGCACATTGCTTGGGTCCCGGAACAAGGCTTCTTTAAACTTTTCCGAATTAAGCGTAACAGGCAAATACTTATACGTTTTCATATCTGTTTCGCCTTCCGGTAAAAAGATCGTTTTATTAGCTGAGGGTTTATACGCAAAATATCGCGGTAAGCGAGGTGCATTTTTGAAAACGTCCCGGTTAAATGCAGTTAAATTGGCCGGTGAAATATGACTGATATAAACCTGTTGGTTTTCCGACGAAACAAAATAGACAATTCCATTCTCATTACTGGAATTCTCCACATTGATAATCATCCTATTAAAATTAAAGGAAGGAACCTTTTTCCCCTCAATGTTTAAGACACCACGATATAAAGCGATTGGGACCTCACCTGGAAAGATTAATTCTGCGTTTCCGGGACTGTGAATAAGGTCATTTATGTTTTCAACATTGTCGGTATAGTTTTTTATATCAAAGATGGACCATTTGCTAATTTCCTTAATTACGTTGTCGATTTCATCCGGATTATTGGTCCCATAATGATCATTTCTAATATGAAACAAAATTCGGTCAGGACGAACGATTTTCTGCAGTTCTTGCTTTTCACTCACCGAGACTTCTGCCACATAGCTGTCATTTTCCATCGTGTCGAAGTTAGGCTGGTATGTCCAAAGATTCCAGGTTAAAAAAATACTGATGAAAACCAATATTGTTAAGATAATGGATTTTATATTTTCATATTTCATGACCATTCATCCTCTTCAGCACTTTCATATGGCAAGGAAAATGAAATGGTAGTTCCTTTCCCTTCCTTACTAGATGCCCAGATATTTCCGCCATGAGCACTGACAATTTCTTTAGCAATGGCCAGTCCCAAACCTGTTCCGCCCATTTTCCGCGTTCTTGCTTTATCGACTCGATAAAAACGGTCAAATATTTTTCCGATACTCTCTTTGGGAATTCCCATTCCTTGGTCTGAAACGCTGACAATAATGGTCTCATTTTTTTCTTGTATAGTGAAGGTCACCTGTCCACCTTCAGGAGAATACTTCAGAGCATTGGAAATGACGTTGTATAAGACCTGAGTCATTTTATCTTCATCCATTTCAACGAAGATGCCATGCTTAGGGAGAATTCTTTTAAATGTTACGTTTTGCTCCTTTGCCATTTCAAAACGGTCAATAATTCGGTCATAGAAATCAACAAAGTTTACCCATTCCATTGTCATTCGGTAATCAGTGCTGTCCATTTTTGACAATGTCAACAGGTCATTGACAAGGCGAATCATTCGTTCCGTTTCCTTGCTTGTCACTTCCAGAAAGTTCGGGGCAATTTCCTCGTCACGCCATGCCCCATCTGCTAGTGCCTCCAGGTAGCTTCTCATTGTTGTTAACGGGGTCCTCAGCTCATGGGAAACATTGGCCACAAACTCCCGTCTTTCGAATTCAATTTTTTCTTGCTCCGTAATATCATGCAGAACGCAAATCAATCCGTTTACAAAGCCAGTTTCTTTTTGGATAACGGAAAAATTGGCCCTAAGGATGTATCTTTCCTGCTTTGTACTATAATCCAGAATGAGCGAATCATTCTCCTCTAACAAATCTTCGAAGGTATTGGTGTCATCCAAATCTAATAAAGACACAATCGGCTGGGAGAGCACTGTTTCACGTGAAACATCCAGCATTTCCGCTGCCGGTTCATTTATAAGGATGACCCGGCCTTTTCTATCCGTAGCAATAACGCCATCGGTCATATAGGAGAGGACGGAGGATAGTTTTCTACGTTCTCCTTCCGTCATCGCCTGGGCTTCCTGCAGCTTCTTCGTTAAATTGTTAAAGGTGATCGCCAGCGTTCCGATTTCATCGTACCCATACACCTTAACCTTACGAGAAAAGTTCCCTTTGGCCATTGCCAATGCCTGCTTTTTCATATCGGCAATCGGCCTTGTAATGGTCTGGGCTAACAAGATCCCTAATACAGCTGTGATTGACATGGCAATGGCTGTCCCTGTAGCAAAAATTTTATTAATAGTTTTCATTTGTTCAAAAACACTCTCAATTTTTGCGACAAGATAAATGGCCCCGATGACCTTCTTGCCGGATTTAATCGGAGTAGAAAGGACCCAGATCCGGTTTCCCGTCTTCTTATCAATTAACAGGGCACTTTGGTCTTCTTCCAAAACCATTGATTGTTTAATGCGAAGTTCAGTTGTTCTTTGGCCCACTACCCCTTGATTGTCTGAATCAGAGGTTCCGAGAATCTTTAGTGACCTGTTTTCAATCACCCGCACCTCTGAGATATCCCCGGCATTATCAAAATCCCTAAGGATTTTATTGATATCTTCCTCAAGCGTCGGGTCTTCCGAAGTTCTTTGTTTCTCTATTTCCTCGCGGATATTATATCCTAGTAAATTCACACGCTCTTTTAAGGCCGTTTGGAAATTTGTCCTCAATGTTTCCTCCAGCTGCCGGACAAAATAAACACCGATAATCTGCATCGCAACTAAAAGGAGGAGCACATAGATAATCACAAATTTAACGTGTATCGAGCGAAAGAAGCCTACTTTTTTCACCAGTCACTACTCCTGTTCAGGATTCCGTAAGTAATAACCTACCCCGCGGCGCGTCACAATCCAGGCAGGATGACTCGGACTATCTTCAATTTTTTCACGAAGGCGGCGTACCGTAACATCGACTGTCCGAACATCGCCATAATAATCATAGCCCCAGACCGTTTGTAGTAAATGCTCACGTGTCATAACCTGCCCAATATGCTGTGCCAAGTAATAAAGCAATTCAAATTCACGATGGGTAAGCTCAATGGTTTCCCCTCGTTTAGACACGACATAGGCATCCGGATGGATGACAAGAGCGCCCACGACTATTTCATTCGTTTCATTTTCCGCATCAGGCTGTGCAATGATTTGCTGATGGCGGCGCAAATTCGCCTTCACACGCGCGATTAACTCTCTAGTACTGAACGGCTTCGTCACGTAATCATCAGCACCAAGCTCAAGTCCCAGGACTTTATCAATTTCTGAATCCTTGGCTGTCAGCATGATAATTGGCATTTCGTACTTTTTTCGTACTTCGCGGCAAACCTCCATTCCATCTCTTTGCGGAAGCATAATATCTAACAGGATTAAATCTGGTTGGATTTCTTCAACTAATTGAAGTGCTTGGTTTCCATCATAGGCGCAATAGACATCATATCCTTCCTTTTTCAGGTTAAATTGAAGGATATCAGCAATCGGTTTTTCATCATCAACAACGAGAATTTTCTTTTCCATACCATTGCTCCTTTTTGTTTTTATTGTCTATTTTTTTCTTTTTAAAGTCATAACTACTCCATTTTACTTTACCATTGTTTCGCTTGAAATTCATCTATAACAAGTATTTGGAAGACTTCTTCCAGTTAACTACTAGGGTTTCCAAAAGAAAAAGCCTCTAGTTAAAACTAGAGACTGTTATCTGCTTAGATAAGAAAGTGGGTTTACCAAGCCGCCATTTTTGTATACTTCGAAATGGAGGTGGACACCAGTTGCATCTCCGGTTGCTCCCATAACACCAATGCCTGTTCCTTTGGAAACTGTCTGGCCGGCTTTGACATTAATGGAGGACATATGTCCATAGAGGGTACGCATTCCATTTTGGTGGTCAATGATGACTTTATTTCCATATCCGCCGCTGTCCCAGCCTGCTGAAACAACTACGCCATTATCTGCTGCTTTGATTGTTAAATTGCTTGGTCTGGCAATATCGATTCCTTTATGCTTTTTGCCCCAGCGGAAGCCCATTTCACTGGATACATACCCGCCAACAGTCGGCCAAGCAAGTGTGCCTTCGCCACGGGAAGGAATGGCTTTTGTTCCTTTAATGATAATATTATTTACAGGTTGCTGCAGGATTTGCTCACTAGTAATGCTCTTTTGGGCAGCAACACCATTTTGTTCTGAAATATGGTAGGTTACTGAGCGAGACCCGTTTTGCCCCTCTTGTTGTACTTTCTTTTCACCCTTAGGAAGATTTGCGTCTTCTTCGATTTGCGTTTCAAATGGAATGGTTTCGTTTTGGTTCACTTCTTTTTCAACGATTACATCCACGTATGGCTTTAAGGCCGTAATATTGATTTCCTGGCCGATTTTTATTAATGAATCTGCTGTTAATCCTGGATTCAAGGTTAGTAGTTCTGGAACTGTCAATCCATTTTGATGGGCAATTGATTCAAGTGCATCGCCATCTTGCACAGCGTACTTCTTTTCTTCTAAAGTACCTTTTTGTAAAAGGGTAACAGCCTCAGCAGGAGTTACGATTTTTTGCAGCTCTACATTTTTCGTTTCCACAGATACATTTTTTGAAAGACTTACATTTAAAATACGTGTTTCATTTTGATTTAAAGCGGGTAATGTACTAGGGTCAGCCGACTTAAGCGCTTCAAGATCTTGCAGCTGCTGTTCAGTAACATACTGCAATTTAAGATTCTTGATTACGTCTTCTGCCGCACTCTTATTTTCCAAATAAACAACAGGTGCTCCATCGATCACAATGGCAGCCGCTTCTGCTTGAACTTGGAAGGTATTTCTTAAGTTTTGAAGAGTTTCTTGATTGTTTGCATTGGCGCTGAAAACTTGTTCAGGTACATATTGAACCTGTTCGCCAAGCTTTATGTTAAGATCTTTGATGGATTCCTTCATGGAATCCAATTTCTCTGCAACAATTTTATCGACAATTGCTTTATCCGTTACATTACCTATGTATGTACCATTGAGATAAACATGATAAACAGTCGTTAATTTTGATGAAGTAGCCATGGCCACCGGTCCGCTGCTAAATGCAATAACGGATGCCGCTACTGCTGATGCTATGGTTGTTTTTATTAATAAAAGTTTTTTAGAATTATTTTTTTTATTTAAAGAAAACATTATTTCCTCCTAAACCACGGTAAAACGCAATGAAAGGGTTTCCCAGAATTTTAGCCTCTCTTACTTTACCATAGTTTTATAGAGAAGAGATTAATAGTCTCCATAATGTAACACAATTGTATAATTACTGACATTATCCTACGTCTTTTGAAATATGTCGGTCATTTTTTCCTGTTTTTTTGTGCGGGTAATAGGCGGAAATCCCTATTATATCAAGGGTTTGTCCAATATCGGGATAATTTTACAAAATAAGACAAATTTCTATGCGTTTTGTAAAAAATAGGTCCATTTATTACATTTATGTAACAAATATAATAAAAAAAGAAGTCCACAATGTGTGTGAACTTCTTTTTGGGATGGCTCAGGACGGAATCGAACCGCCGACACAAGGATTTTCAGTCCTTTGCTCTACCGACTGAGCTACTGAGCCATTCTAAATTAAGTGGCGGTCTGGACGGGACTCGAACCCGCGACCTCCTGCGTGACAGGCAGGCATTCTAACCAACTGAACTACCAGACCGATTTATAATATGGTCAGCCAGCAAGGAGACCGTCCTTGCCAGTCATTTGCCGGCCGACTAATGCCGATGACCCCTACGGGATTCGAACCCGTGTTACCGCCGTGAAAGGGCGGTGTCTTAACCGCTTGACCAAGGGGCCATTCATAAAGAATGGTGAGCCATGAAGGACTCGAACCTTCGACCCTCTGATTAAAAGTCAGATGCTCTACCGACTGAGCTAATGGCTCGTTAATTAATGTATTTCCGCCATCTCTTGGCGACGTTTTTTATAATATCATGATAGTGTATAATAGGCAATAGTTTTTCTAAAAAAACTTTTAAAAAAAGCAAAGCCCCCTGAAAAGAGGGCTTTTATTGCTTTCTAAACCTGTCTCCAAGGATTGCTCACAACGTTGGTTTGGGTGCGGTCAGGTCCGACTGAGAAGGTCGATAATGGAATGCCTGTTAATTGGGAAACGCGTGCTACATAGTGACGGGCGTTTTCAGGCAGTTCATCTAAGGATTTGCAGCCGGTAATATCTTCTGTCCAGCCTGGCAATTCTTCGTAAATTGGTTGACATTGAGAAAGAATCTTTAGGTTGGCAGGATATTCTGTAATGACTTCGCCATTATATTGATAAGCTGTACAAATTTTTAATTTCTCAATTCCGGTAAGAACATCAATGGAATTCAGCGAAAGATCTGTCAAGCCGCTAACACGGCGAGCATGGCGGACCACAACACTGTCAAACCAGCCAACACGGCGTGGACGTCCTGTTGTTGTACCATATTCACGGCCAACTTCGCGGATTTGGTGGCCGATTTCATCATGTAACTCAGTTGGGAATGGACCATCACCAACACGGGAAGTATACGCTTTACATACACCAACAACATGAGTGATCTTAGTTGGGCCTACACCCGAACCAATCGTTACACCACCGGCAACCGGGTTTGAAGACGTAACAAATGGATAGGTTCCTTGGTCGATATCAAGCATGACACCCTGGGCGCCTTCGAACAATACACGACGGCCTTCATCCAAAGCATCATTTAGAACGACGGATGTATCACAGACATATTTCTTGACCTGCTGGCCGTACTCATAGTATTCATCAAGAATATCTTCGACTTTGAAGCCGCTTGTTTCATAAATGCGTTCAAATAAACGGTTTTTTTCCTCTAGATTGCGAACTAATTTTTCTTCAAAAATTTCACGGTCAAGCAAATCAGCAATGCGAATCCCGTTCCGGGCTGCCTTATCCATATATGCTGGACCAATACCCTTTTTAGTTGTACCAATTTTATTAGCGCCTTTGCGATCCTCTTCCACTTCATCCAATTTTATATGATAAGGAAGGATGACATGGGCACGATTACTGATGCGCAGGTTATCGGTTGTAATTCCTTTTTCATGTAAATAAGCAAGTTCTTGAATAAGTGCCTTTGGATCGACGACCATGCCATTTCCGATGACACAAATTTTTTCCTTATAGAAAATCCCTGAAGGAATCAAATGCAGCTTATAGGTCTCGCCATTAAACTTGATGGTATGGCCTGCATTATTTCCCCCTTGATAACGGGCAATTACTTCTGCATTTTCTGAAAGGAAATCAGTGATTTTCCCTTTTCCTTCGTCTCCCCATTGCGTACCAACAACCACTACTGATGACATGTAAGGCACCTCCGAATTTTTAGCTTTCATTAAATTAATTAATTCCCTTACATAGTTTATCAATTTTTTATGAAAAAAGTCAATTAAACACGAACGATTTATATTAAAATAGTAAAATATGTTCGTAAACTAAAAATCTACAAAAAAGGGGTCTGACCCCGCTGCAGTACAACCTTAAAGCAGCGGGAATCAGGCCCCATTACGCCCCTGGAGATTCATATCTTGTCTCCAGATTTACGAATTTATTATATTCTTTCACGAATGCCAGCGAAACCGTACCCGTCGGGCCATTACGTTGCTTAGCAATGATAATTTCGATAATATTTTTGTTTTCCGATTCCTTATCATAGTAATCATCACGGTAAAGAAAGGCAACAATATCAGCATCCTGCTCGATTGACCCAGATTCACGGATATCTGACATCATCGGCCGCTTATCCTGACGCTGCTCCACACCACGGGATAGCTGCGATAAGGCAATAACAGGTACTTGCAGCTCACGGGCTAATTGCTTAAGGGAGCGGGAAATCTCCGATACTTCCTGTTGGCGGTTTTCACCAGAGCGGCCGCTTCCTAGAATAAGCTGCAAATAGTCAATTAAAATCATTCCCAAGCCGTGCTCTTGCTTTAAACGGCGGCATTTGGAACGAATATCACCTACTCTTACCCCAGGGGTATCATCAATATAGATTCCTGTGTTTGACAAACTGCCCATTGCCATCGTCAACTTACCCCAGTCTTCCTCTGTCAGCGACCCAGTACGAAGCCTTTGGGCATCAATGTTCCCTTCGGCGCATAAAAGACGCATGACCAGCTGCTCAGCACCCATCTCTAGACTAAAGATGGCAATATTTTCGCCCGTTTTTTTCGCAACATTTTGCGCAATATTTAAGGCAAAGGCTGTTTTACCAACAGAAGGACGAGCACCGACAATAATTAAATCATTGCGCTGAAACCCTGCTGTCATCTTGTCAAGTTCAACAAATCCCGTCTCAAGGCCGGTAATCTCCCCAACACGTTTATGCATTTCCTCTATATTGTCATACGTCCGAACAAGGACATCTTTAATGTCATGGAAGGCTCCGGCATTCTTTCGCTGGGCTACTTCCATGATGCTTTTTTCAGCTTCGCTTAAAAGCGATTCGACTTCATCTTCCCGAGTATAACCATCTGTGGCGATATTAGTCGCCGTGCGGATCAATCTTCTAAGAAGGGATTTCTCTTCTACGATTCTCGCATAATATTCAATATTGGCAGCCGTCGGCACAGCGCCTGCTAGTTCACTTAAATAGCTGACACCGCCTATATCCTCGATTAATTTAGCTGCAGCCAGTTCCTCAGTAACAGTTACCAAGTCAACTGCTTTACCTTCGTCATTCAGCTTCAGCATCACATTGAAGACTTTTTGGTGGGCGGCTCGATAGAAATCCTCTGGAATTAAGATTTCCGAAGCCATCGTTAAAGAAGAAGGCTCTAAAAAAATTGCACCTAATACCGCCTGTTCTGCCTCTATATTTTGTGGAGGCATGCGGTCAGCAAACAAATCATTCATCTATTAAAACCCCTCCTAACTAGAGAGTGATTATTAAACTTATAAAAATAATCATATCTTAAAAAGAAAAAAGTGACCAGATAAACCGATCACGTCTCTAAGCTTGCTTTTTTATTTTATCATGATTCATCTAAATTTGAACTGGCAAATTTTATTCTCAACAGGCTGTCTTTTATTTTCCTTCCTTCACGTGAACGGTCAAGGTGGCTATTACGTCATGATGGAGCTTAACTGGAACCTTCGTATGTCCTAATGTCCTGATCGCATCATCGAGCTCCATTTTCCGTTTGTCGATTTTAATGCCGTGCTTCTTTTGCAGTTCCTCAGCGATTTGTTTTGAGGTAATCGAACCAAATAGACGTCCGCCCTCACCAGCCTTTGCTGTCAGCTCAACTGTAATCTTATCTAATGTTTCTTTGAGCTTTTTTGCTTCAGCAAGCTCTTCAGCCGCTTCCTTTTCCTGCTTTTTCTTTTGCGCATCCATCGTGCTGACGTTAGCGGAGTTTGCTTCAACAGCAAGCCCCTGCTTAATTAAAAAGTTATGGGCATAACCGTCCGCCACATTTTTAATTTCACCCTTTTTTCCTTTTCCTTTTACATCTTTAAGAAAAATTACTTTCATTCCTTTGTACTCCCTTCTAAATAATCCTCAATTACTTGCTTCAACTGGTCCTCTGCTTGTTCAATGGTAAGTCCCGTCAGTTGGGTGGCTGCATTTGTCAAGTGGCCGCCGCCTTTCATCCCTTCCATAATGACCTGTACATTTATGTTTCCTAGTGAACGAGCGCTAATTCCAATCAGTTCCTCATTTCTTTTCGAAATAACGAATGAGGCCGTCACCCCATTCATCGTTAGAAGCGTGTCTGCTGCTTGGGCGATAATCACTTGGTCATTGAAATCCTGCTCTGTGCCCTTAGCAATGGCAATTCCCTCATGATAGAAATAGACGGATTCAATGAGCTTCGACCTTTTGATGTATGTAGCAACGTCTTCTTTCAGAAACTTTTGCACAAGGATCGTGTCAGCCCCGTGAGCCCGCAGGTAGGATGCAGCATCAAATGTCCTTGATCCCGTCCTTAGCGAAAAACTTTTGGTATCGACAATAATTCCCGCCAACAGCGCTGTTGCTTCAATTACTTCAATTTTACCTCGTTTTGGCTGATATTCCAAAAATTCCGTTACAAGCTCTGAAGTAGAAGAGGCATACGGCTCCATATAAACGAGCAATGGGTTGGCGATAAAATCCTCACCGCGGCGGTGATGGTCGATAACTACGACATTATCGATTCTATTGAGCAGCCGCTCCTCCATAACAAGGGAAGGTTTGTGGGTATCGACCACAACAAGCAGTGTTTTATCAGTGGCAATTTCTAAGGCCTCTTCAGGCCCTATAAAGCGGGAATATAACTTCTCCTGATGGCGGATTTCCTCCATCATCCGTTTAACGCCACTCTCCATTTCCTGCATGTTGACAACAATATAAGCATCCTTTTGATTGAGTTGCGCCACTTTATAAATTCCAATGCTTGAACCAATGGAATCCATATCCGGATTTTTATGTCCCATAATAATGACCTTGTCACTGGCTATAATCAAATCTCTTAATGCGTGGGAGATAACCCGTGCCCTCACGCGAGTACGCTTTTCAATTGGATTTGTTTTTCCGCCGAAAAATTTCACCTTGCCGTTTGGAAGTTTAATCGCCACCTGATCACCGCCGCGGCCTAATGCTAAATCAAGGCTCGATTGTGCTAACAATCCCAATTCCGGCAGCGAAGATACACCTGTTCCAACACCAATACTTAGGGTGAAAGAGGTATTTTGCTTTGAGGTCATTTCCCTTACTTCGTCTAAAATTGAAAATTTCCCCTTTTCAAGGCTGTGAAGAATTTCCTCATTGAAAACAGCAATAAACCGTTCTGACGATATTCTTTTTAGAAAAATCCCATTATCGTTTGCCCATTTATTTAAAATAGAGGTAACCAAATTATTAAGACTCCCGCGCATTTGATCGTCCATACCTTGTGTCAGGTCGTCATAATTATCTAAGAAGATGATGGCAATAGCCGTTCGTTCATTCTGATATAACTTTTCAATCTCAGCTTGTTCAGTTACATCAAAAAAGTACAAGAGCCGTTCTTCAGGTTTATGAATGACACGGAATTTCTTATCATGAAGGGTGATAACTTCTGTTTTGGCCTCCTGTTTTATCAATGGAATCAGGCTGTCAGCGACATCGTAAAGCGACTTGCCTAGCAAGGTATCCTCATCGAAACATGAGGATAAATAAGGGTTTGCCCACTCGATCGTATATTCTTCATTGATCAGCATAATCCCGATTGGCAGCTCGAGCAGCGCTTCCTCGCCAACCTTTTTAACTCGGTAAGAGAGGGTTGCAATATACTCTTCCATTTCCTTTCGCTGGCGCCGATCAACCACAAACATATAGTAAAGAGGGATAAACATGGCGAAGAACCCAGCCAAGCTTAATATCCAATTGTATAATAGCAGGACAATGAGCAGTACCACTGTAACGCCGATTAACCCATAAAAAGGATAACGTATCGATCGTTTTTCTAAAAATGCAGGCAAAGTTTTCAGCTCCCAATCACAGTAGTCATGACTCTTTTTTAAACTTTTTCCGTAAATCAAAGCCTAAATCAATTATACCTAATATCCCTATAATATAAAGAAAAATCGGAATAATGAAGGAGAAAACAGCCAGGATAACTGCTACTGATTTAGAGATTCCTTTCGCATCAAGATAATAAAACATAAAGGTATAGCCTTGAAAAATCATCAAGAATTGCAGTACATATGTAAGATTTAATAATACAGCAAATAGATATGTCCCTTCCTGAGGGTTTAGCACCATATTTGCAAACAGGGTAATCAGAAGATACCACAGCAAACTTCTCGGCAGGATGAGGTCTTTAAACGGCTTCCACTTTTTAACCTCAACTCCAAACCTTTTTACGATTGGATAGGATACCAGTTGAATCATCAATGTCAGAATAAACGAGGTTAATACAAACAGTGTTGGAATCAAGGTTCTAACCATTTCTAATCCTCTAGTAAATTGTTTTACTGTATTTTCTGTTTGTTTTTCCTGACCTAAATTCTTCAACATGTCGGTTGACATTTTAATGGAATCCTTCATGGTAGTAATCATTTCATTGATGATGTCCATGTTAAAAAAGACAATACTAACGGCATACATCCCAATGATATTAATCAAAAATACAAATGAACTGGCAATGAAAATTGTCATTCGCTCTTTTTTCTTTTGAATTAAGTACCCCATTACTGCTCCTGTTGTTCCAAATGACAAGGCTAATGGAATGGAGAGAAACGACCCGACAATAATGGAAAGAAGTATAGAGGCAACAACAAATACAATAGTCCATTTTCCTTCATTTTTAGCCGCAAACAAAATAAAGGGAACGGCTAAAAATAAACTTGAAACCATTCCGACAAATGGTAAATACATCGATATTAGAAATAAAACTGTAAAGGCCGCTAAAAGCATGGCGCCTTCTGTTAACTTACGAACATTTTTCACTTCTTCACCTCGAAACTAAACCTTCTACTTCTTAATTTTAGCTAGATATAGCAGGCTATTCAAATTTTTTGTAAATGAAAACTCGCCGATTGGCGAGTCCGATAGGACGGTTCATGAGGGGTAATTGAATTTATACTTCCTATTAGCTAATAAAAAGACAGCCAGGGCTCTCGCCTTGGCTGTCTTTTATGCAGCTTTATTATTCACCTGCAACGAATGGTAATAAAGCCATTTGACGTGCACGTTTGATCGCAACAGTCAATTTGCGTTGGTATTTAGCGCTAGTACCAGTCACACGACGTGGTAAAATCTTACCGCGTTCAGAGATGAATTTTTTTAGTAAATCTACATCTTTGTAATCGATGTTAGTGATACCGTTTGCTGTAAAGTAACAAACTTTACGGCGTTTTGCGCGTCCGCCTTTGCGTCCTCCTGCCATGGAAATTCCCTCCTTCACTTTTTAAAAATTAATCCGATCTATTAAGGCTACATTAGAATGGTAAATCATCGTCAGAAATGTCGATTTGACCGCTTCCTGCAAATGGATCATCATTTACTTTTGTAAAACCTTGGTTAGAATTTTGTCGTTGATTCTGATTGCCGCCGCCAAATGGATTTCCTTGCGGTTCCATTGGAGGTGCACCGTAGAAATCGTTGCCTCTTCCGCCGCCACCGCCGCCTGATGCGCCTTTCGGTTCTAAGAACTGAACACTTTCTGCTACAATCTCTGTAACATATACGCGTTTGCCATCTTGTCCTTCATAGTTGCGGGTTTGAATCCGGCCGTCAACACCTGCTAAACTTCCCTTTTTTAAGAAGTTCGCCACATTTTCTGCCGGCTTTCGCCATACGACACAGTTAATAAAATCTGCTTCGCGTTCCCCCTGCTGATTCGAAAATGCCCGATTTACAGCTAAAGTAAAGGTAGCAACTGCAACGCCGCTTGGTGTATAGCGAAGGTCAGGATCTTTAGTTAAACGGCCAACAAGAACGACACGATTCATCATCAGAATCAACTCCTTTTCTCCCGGAAATGTTCCACGTGAAACATTTTTTACCAGAAATTTATATATATCTTATTCTTCTTCTTTAATTACGATATGACGAATGATATCTTCGTTGATCTTTGCAAGACGTGCAAATTCTTGAACTGCAGCAGACGAAGATGTTGTCTTAACGATTTGGTAGTATCCGTCACGGAAATCATTGATTTCGTAAGCAAGACGGCGTTTACCCCAATCCTTCGATTCAGCAGCTTCCGCGCCATTTTCAAGAAGAATGTTGTTGAAACGCTCTACAAGAGCTTTTTTTGCTTCATCTTCAATGTTTGGACGGATGATGTACATGATTTCGTACTTGTTCATCACAGTCACCTCCTTTTGGTCTAAAACGGCCCGAATATGGGCAAGGAGCAATTATTCATTACTCACAAGTTGAAATTATAGCACAGAGCGACACGAATTGCAATTCCCTTCACTCGAATGCCATAATCTTCATTAAAAATGATGAAAGGCTGACACCTGTCAGCCTCAATAAATTATACGTTAAATCGGAAGTGCATGACGTCTCCGTCTTTTACTTCGTATTCTTTACCTTCCAAACGGACTTTGCCTGCTTCTTTAGCGGCATTATAACTACCAGCAGTCACTAGGTCATCAAATGAAACTGTTTCTGCACGGATAAAGCCACGCTCAAAATCAGAGTGGATGACCCCCGCACACTGAGGAGCCTTCATTCCTTTTCTAAAGGTCCAGGCGCGGACCTCCTGCACACCGGCAGTAAAATACGTAGCTAAACCAAGCAAATTGTAAGCAGCTCGGATTAATTGATCAAGCCCGGATTCTTCAATTCCAAGTTCCTCGAGGAACATTTGCTTTTCTTCGCCTTCAAGTTCGGCGATTTCCTCTTCAATTTTAGCACAGACAACAATTACTTCAGCATTTTCTTTAGCCGCATATTCCCGGACCTTTTGAACATATTCATTTCCGGACGGGTCAGCAACATCATCTTCACTGACGTTTGCCACGTAAAGGACTGGTTTAATAGTCAGAAGATGGAGGTGTTTTACTACTTTTAATTGCTCTTCTGTAAATTCAACGGACCTTGCAGGTTTTTCTGATTCAAAAGCGTCGCGGAGCATTGCTAGCACTTCAAACTCTGCTGCAGAATCTTTATCCTTTTGCTTGGCCAATTTTTCTGCACGGCCGATACGTTTTTCCACCGATTCCATATCAGCAAGAATTAATTCCAAGTTGATGGTCTCGATATCAGAAATCGGGTCAACCTTACCGGATACATGGGTAATATTTTCGTCGGCAAAGCAACGTACCACTTGGCAGATTGCATCCACTTCACGAATGTGAGAAAGGAATTTGTTCCCTAACCCTTCCCCCTTGCTGGCGCCTTTAACAATCCCGGCAATATCGGTAAATTCAAACGCTGTCGGAACTGTCTTTTTCGGCTGAACAAGCTCCGTTAATTTTTGCAAACGATAATCCGGTACCTCTACAATCCCAACGTTAGGGTCAATTGTGCAGAAGGGATAGTTTGCCGATTCCGCTCCCGCCTGGGTAATTGCATTAAATAATGTGGACTTGCCCACGTTTGGAAGCCCCACAATACCCGCTGTTAAAGCCATTTACGTTCACTCCTCAAGATAAAATATCTATTTCAATTTTATTCGTCCTAAAAATTACAAGCCTTTCACCATTATAGGCATTTGTTTATAAAAAGACAAGAATGGACCTTTCCTGACTAAATTACACGACATAAAACCTCATAATCTTAGAAGATTAGAAAAAAACACCGTTTTATTGCAACAATTTCCCTTAAATTTCTCTACTAAATTAGCAAATATGGTAAAATTTAATATAAATCTATTACTTTTTCCTTAACGTTAGGAAAAAAATACATATTTATGAGTTATAGGGAGGAGAAATGGAAAAACAAGAGTTATTACCAAGCAGAGTAGAAAAGTACAAAAATTCCTGTCCCCAACCTAGTGTTGTAAAAAAGGCCATATTGCCGACGTTTTGTTTTGCGGTTCTGTCAGCGGCTGCCTTCGAAGAAGCCGTCTTTGCTGAATCCAATTCGACACAAACAAGCAATGTCCAATCAGCCATTACAAAGTATGTAAATGTTGATAGCGGCTTACTTAATTTGCGAAAAAGTGCTTCGACAAGTTCAGCTGTACTTGCCGCTTTACCAAAAGGAACGGCTGTAACAGTTTATTCCGAAGTGAACGGCTGGGCAAGAGTCGCAGCAAGCGGAAAAAGCGGATATGTCAGCTCAAAATTTTTATCAAATCAAAATCCAGCTGCCTCTGCTGTACCGCCAACAACAGCAACAACATTAAAATATGTGAATGTAGTCAGCGGCTCACTTAATATGAGAAATAGTGCATCAACAAGTGCCCCCATTATGGCAAAACTCGCTAAGGGCACAGAGGTGAAATTTATTTCCGTAACAAACGGCTGGGCTAAAATTGAGGTAAATGGAAAAACTGGCTTTGTCAGTTCAGCCTATTTGGCAGACAAGCCTTCAGCAAGCAGCAGCGTTACAGCACCGGCTCTACAACCGGCAGTAACGAAATATGTGAATATCGATTCCCGTTCCAAATTGAATGTGCGAAAAAGCCCTTCCACTGGTTCTGCTGTTATTACAAAACTGACAAATGAAACAGAAGTAACTGTCTATTCTGAAGCAAATGGCTGGGCAAAGATTAACGTAAATGGCCAGGAGGGTTATGTCAGCGCTGAATATCTGGCTTCCGCAAAAGCAAACACAAATACTGAAGTCAAAAAGGAAGAACCCGTATCTGTAACCAAGTATGTAAACGTCGGCTATGACTCCTCCTTAAATATGCGAAAAGGTGCCGCGGCAGATGCTTCGGTATTGGTTAAGCTGGCCCGCGGAACAACGGTGACAGTTTTATCAGAAGAAAATGGCTGGGCAAAGATTGAAGCATATGGACAAACAGGCTATGTCGATCCGCAGTTTTTATCGGAAACAAAACCGGCTGCCGGTGGTACGGAGCCCGCTCCAGAAAACAATCCAGCAGAAGAAGATAATGCAGTAGTGGAGAAATATGTAAGTGTCGTCTATGGCTCTAGCTTAAATATGCGTGCCGAGGCTTCAACAACAGGTGCTGTCTTGACAAAGCTTGCTAGAGGCACGATTGTAACCGTCAACTCTGAAGAAAACGGCTGGGCAAAGGTTACAGCAAATGGACAAACCGGTTATGTAAGTGCACAGTACTTATCTGCATCAGAACCATTTAATCCAAATGTAACCAACAGCAACATTGATAAGGTTTACGAAAACTATAATATCAGTCTGACTGACATGGTAAAGCTAGAAATGGGCGTGAGTCCGCAGACAGATAAGAAATATTCAGCCTTCCTCCGTTCTGATGCCATAACGTTAAACGGACCTGCAAGTGGAACCGTAAATGGTGCCGTTTGGAATGTACGGGGCGGCGCCGGCACAGACTATTGGACAATCGGTCAGGTGAAGGCACAGGAGCAGCTTCAAATACTTGGTACCGTAAAAGGGACAGACGGATATGACTGGTACCAAATCGCCTACAATAAAACATGGGTAAATGCGAGTCCAGAAGACGTCACCTATTATGTGAATCCAAAGAATTTCCTAAGTACGACGGTTGATTCCCTGCAATTTTTAAAACTTTCGGCAACAGCCAATCTTAATGCGGATGAGGTAAACCAAAGAATCCTTTCCGGAAAAGGGATTTTGCAAGGAACGGCATCATCCTTTATACAAGCTGGCCAAACATACGGAATCAATGAAATTTATTTAATTTCCCACGCCCTATTAGAAACAAGTAACGGCACATCCAAGTTAGCTACCGGCGTAGAGGTTAATGGGAAAACAGTTTACAATATGTATGGAATTGGTGCTTACGATAATACCGCTTTAGAAAGCGGCGCCCAATTTGCCTTTAATGCCGGATGGTTTACACCTGAGGCTGCCATTATTGGCGGTGCCCAATTTATTGCCAACGGCTATATTAATGCAGGTCAGGATACTCTTTATAAAATGAGGTGGAATCCAGGTTCTGCTGCGGCAAAGGGGGCCGCAACACATCAGTATGCTTCTGATATTGGCTGGGCGGCAAAGCAAGTTTTCCAGATTCATAACTTATATAGTTTACTAGACTCATATAAACTCATTCTGGAGATTCCAGAGTATAAATAATTATTGCAAAAAGGGGCTGCCATCTTTTTATGGGAGCCCCTCTTTGGTGATTATATTTTTTCAATTGCAACTAGACAATCGTATAAAGTACTTCCGAGCCCATTGTCAGACTCTCTGCTGGAGGTTAGGTTATTAACAGACCCGCCAAATTCTTTCCAAATTCCTTCATCGATATTAATCGTATTCGGATGGGCCGTTACCAAAATGGACACATAACCCTTTACTTCACCACGGTCATTCCAAACCCTTACATAATCATCGGGTTGCAAGCCATGAGCGTCAGCGATATTTTGCGCTACTTCCACTTTCAATTTAATTTTTCCACCCAATAAATGATAGTTCTGTGAGTGGTTTGACCGCAGTGGGTGAATCGTTAGCAGACTGTAAGGGAATTTTCCTGCCAAGCTTGGATTAGACCATTTAGACTCATCCGGTACGGCCAGCTTCAGCAAACCGCCAGCCCCTTTTTGTTTCCCTGTCTGAGAGGTAAATTCGAATTTTCCCGACGGTGTTTGAAACTTCCGGTCCTGCCAAGGAATTTTCTGTACGGGTAACTCTAACGCATGCTGTTCTTTTAACCTTTCCAGCGTAAATCCTTTGCCTGCTAATGTTTTTAAAGTCAGCTTCAGCCATTCATCCCTTGATAAATCAAAATCCTCACCAAACCCAAGCCGGTCAGCTAACCGCGCCCATATCCATAAATCCGGTTTGGCCTCCCCTGGGGCCTCAACTAGTTTTGGTCCGTAATTGACATAATGATGGTACATCGATGAATAGTAGAAATCTTCTTCTTCAAAGACGGTTGTTACAGGAAGAATATAGTCAGCAAGCTTGGCCGTGTCGGTCATATATTGCTCCATCACAACAAGCGTTTCAACAGATGAAAATGCCTTTGTCACTACGGTTGAATCAGGGACTTGGGTCAACGGATTCCCGCATGTAACGAAAATCATTTTAATCTCTGGGTTCACAGCCGACAAAATTCCTTCTGCCTGTTTCATGATTGAAAATAAGCGGTGCTTTTGCCTGCGGCTTGACAAGGTTAATTCTGTAAAATCAAAGCTTTGTCCAACTTGAAGATTGGCATAGTTGGCACCGCCGCCTGGAATTCCGATATTCCCGCTTACTGCAGCAAGGGCGTCAATCAAGCGAATCGTATTGCCGCCATTTTGGTACCGCTGCAGGCCAAGACCCATAAAAGTAGCTGTAGGTTTATCAGCATAAAGATATGCTAGCTCTGTTATGTTTTCTCGGGAAACTTCCGTCATTTCACTGATGGTTTCTATAGAGACTCCATCAAGAAGTTTCATTAAATCAGCAAAGCCAAACGTAAAGTCCTCGATAAAACTTCGGTCTTCCAGGCCTAAACGAAGCATTTCCTTGATAATTCCAGCGGCTAATATACCGTCCATTCCCGGTTTTATCGTTATATGTTTATCAGCAATTTTTCCTGTTGCGTTAAAGAGCGGGTCAATCACATATAGCTTGGCGCCCTGCTTTTTCACTTCCAAAAGCTTTTCGTAAAAATGCATATTAGTCCGGGCAGCATTTCTCCCCCATATAATGATATTTTTACTGTTAATAATATCATTTGGTTCATGGCTCCAGGCATTGCCGAAATCCCATTTCTGCGCTTCGATTCCAGAGCCCCAGCACAGGGAACCATAAAGTTCGGTAACGCCGCCATAACAATTAAAAAAGCGCTGGTCGAGATTTTTCAAAATGCCGTTATTAGCGTAGTCATGGCTGTGAAGCACAGCCGTTGTTCCAAAACGTTCCTTTATATCGTGTAATTTAGCTGCTATTTCATCCAGGGCCTGCCCCCAAGAAATCTGCTCAAATTTTCCATTTATCTTTTTTAAAGGGTGCAAGAGCCTTTCTGGTGAATTCGTTCTTGTTTCAAGCAGCCGGCCTCGGCCGCAAATCTTCCCCTTTGTGATCGGATGGTCAGGATCTCCTTCCACCTTTACCACTCGGTCATTTTCCAACGTAACCTTTAAACCGCAGCTATCCCAGCAGTTCAATGGACACGCAGCCTTGACAACTGTTTGAGCCAATTTCCCCACCCCCAAACTGTGAATCTACTATTTCAACTTTAATATTAAGGATAATACACGTTAATAAAAAAAAGAAGCATGAAATATTATCCTTCATGCTTCACAAGAATCTTCTTCATTTTCCGGGAAAATTCCCTTCTTGGGATGAGAACACTATGCCCGCAGCCTTCGCACTTAATCCGGATATCCATTCCCATCCGAATGATTTTCCAGCGATTGGTTCCGCATGGGTGCTGCTTCTTCATCTCAACAATATCATTAATCCCATATTCTTTTTCTTCCATTTCTATCACCATCCTTTAAACTCCAGTTACTGGATCCTTTGATAGCATCACAACACGTGGATAGGAAATATCAATTCCATTCTGGTCTAATTCCAGCTTAATATCTTTCCGCATGTTCCTGGCAAGTGCCGCGTGTTGCATCGGTTGTGTTTCAGCAACAATCCGTAAGGTGACTTCTGCTGGGCCAAGATTTTGTACGCCAAGAAGTTCTGGGCGCTTCACTAATTCACCATACCTTTCCGGCATTGTTTCCAAGAGACCTTCAATGACCCGCTGTGCCTTTTCTATATCCTCTTTATAAGGAATGGCAATATCTACAACAGCGACACTATTATTTATTGAGAAGTTCGTTACTTCTAAAATGCTTCCATTAGGGATAATATGAACTTCGCCTGTCCAACTTTTAATTTTTGTTGTCCTTAATCCAATTGTTTCGACATTTCCTTCAAACTGGCCAATCCTCACATGATCTCCTACCGAAAACTGATCTTCAAAAATAATAAAGAAGCCGGTAATAACATCTTTTACTAAACTTTGCGCACCAAACCCTACCGCTAAACCAACAATTCCTGCACCTGCAAGCAGAGCCTTGACATCAATGTTCATAACCGAAAGAATCGTTAGGAAAGCAATAAAATAAACCACATAAGATAGAATATTATCCAGAAGCTTGGACAATGTTTCTTCGCGCCGGACATTTGTTCTTAGCGGGGAGATGTTTCTAATTTTAAAGATATTATGAATCATTACTTTTCCAAACCGAATTAATAATTGTGCCACAATAATAATAGCAATGATTTTAAGAATGCCTTCACCAAAGGTCAGCCATGTATCTTCATTTTGCAATTTGGCAATGATTTTTTTTAATCCTTTTTCTGTAATACTCATTAAGACACCTTCCTTTAAGCTAACAACTGCCATTACTATTTTAACAATTTTTCAAAAGAGTTAATAGCCATCTGAATTTTTCTTTTTCTGTTTGGATATGTATAGTTTCTCTAAATTTTCCGTATACTGTTAAGGCAGATGAGCGAAAAGATTTAGGGAGTGGACTTAATGAATCTGAAAGCTTTCATGTTTGATAGGAAGGCTAAGACGCAGTTCATGCATGATGACCTGCATGCCGATGAAAGTTTAGCTGATGAACTGCTTCAACATATTCCGTCAGTAACAAGCCGTCCCATTGTTTTTGTTTGCATTGGTACTGACCGCTCAACAGGAGATTCATTAGGGCCACTTGTTGGGACGTTATTGGAGGAGAAGAAGCTCGAATCCTTTTATGTGTATGGAACTTTAGATGAGCCAGTTCATGCTGTTAATTTAGCAGATAGACTGGAGGAAATAAAAACCTTACATTCAGACCCCTATATTATCGGTATAGATGCCTGCCTTGGCCGCAATAAAAATGTTGGTGCCATTCAGGTGGGTCAAGGTCCTGTTAAACCAGGGGCAGGGGTGAATAAGGAACTGCCGCCGGTTGGCGAGCTTCATATAACCGGAATTGTGAATGTCAGCGGGTTTATGGAGTTTTATGTATTGCAAAATACCCGTCTAAATTTAGTTATGAAAATGGCCAAAACCATTGCAAATGGAATTTACCAGGCTGGCCTGCTGTACAATAAACAAAGCTGGACGAACCTGGAATGGATAGAGGAAGAGAAAACAAATTAAGAGCAACGGATCATTTTCCATTGCTCTTTTTATTTTAGCTAATAAGAAAGTATAAACTTTCTTAACGCATAAGTGCAACTACGCCTCATGAACCGCCCTTAGGGGCTAGCCAATCTGCGACTTTTCTTTATAAATATTGATGGTAGTTATATAAAATCGTCACAATCACTCCGGTCACCAGTATCGCAGGGAGGAGGTTGGCGACTTTGATTTTGGTTATGCCTGTAAGATTTAATCCGATAGCAAAAATCATGATACCGCCGACTGCAGTCATTTCAACAATAAACTGGTCCATCAAGGCCTTCGGGACAAACCTGTCGATTTGAGTGGCGAATAGCGCAATCAATCCTTGATACAGCACGACTGGAATAGCAGAAAAAATAACGCCTATTCCCAATGTCGTAGTTAAGATTAAGGCGGTAAAACCGTCGATTAAGGCCTTTGTATAAAGAACATCATGGTCGCCGCGGATCCCGCTGTCAAGTGCCCCGATAATGGCCATGGCGCCAATTACAAAAATTAACGTAGCTGTGACAAAGCCTTCAGCAATACTGCCCTTTCCGTTTGAACCAACCTTATTTTCCAGCCAGCCGCCAAGGTCATTTAATTTTTCTTCAAGCTTTAGAAGCTCGCCAAACACCGCCCCTACAACAAGACTGATAATCACAATTAGGAAATTTTCACTTTTTAAACCCATCTGTAAGCCTAAAACCATGACCGATAAGCCAATTGCATACATGACGGTTGTTTTCATGCTTTCCGGAATGCGGTTTAACAACTTACCCAGAAGGGTACCAACAACAATTAACAATCCATTTACTAGTGTGCCTAACAAAAACATGCTGTCCTCACCTTTTTTCTCTATTATGAAAAGGGATCTCTAAAAAAATAAACCATCCCGAAGATGGCTTAATCTGTATCATCCGGTCCCAAAAGCGATAGAATTCGTTCCAAATCGTCCTGGGAGAAAAATTCAATTTCAATTTTCCCTTTATTCTTGTTTTGTTTAATGTGCACTGATGTTCCAAACCGTTCCCTTAATGAATGCTCCCGTTCTTTAATAAAGACATCCTTTTTCTTATCCGGATTTTTTGTTTCACGTGGAACATTTTCATTTAGCTGCTGAATTAGTTTTTCAAGCTGCCTTACGTTTAATGATTCCTTAACCACCTTTTCGACTACTGCCGAAAGCTTTGCCTTTTGGCGAAGACCAAGCAAGGCACGGCCATGTCCCATCGTTATTTTCCCTTCAGAAATCAACGCTTGAATGTTTGCTGGCAGGGACAATAGACGGATATGGTTAGCTACATGCGGCCGGCTTTTTCCAAGACGTTTGGCTACTTCTTCCTGGGTCAATTTCAGCTTATCCATCAGGTTGTTGTAGGCTTGTCCTTCTTCAATTGGATTTAAATCCTCCCGCTGAAGGTTTTCAAGGACGGCTAATTCCATCATTTGCTGCTCAGAAAGCTCTCGCACTACAGCTGGGACGGTTTCAAGCTTTGCTTCTTTTGCAGCCCTAAACCTGCGTTCCCCTACAACAATTTCAAAGCCCTTTATACTTTTTCTTACAATAATCGGCTGCAGGATTCCATGTTCTAAAATGGAAGCTTTCAATTCTTCAATGGCTTCTGGTTGGAAATGCTTGCGAGGCTGGTAGGGGTTTGGACGTAAATCCTTTAGTTTAATTTCTTGGATTGTCTCCTCTTTGCCAGCTTCCATTGTAAAAAATGCATTCAGGCCTTTTCCTAAGCCTTTAGCCATGCGAGACCACTTCCTTTGCTAAATCTAAATATACTTCAGCGCCCCGGGACCTGGCATCATAATTAATGATTGGTTCCCCATGGCTTGGAGCCTCACTTAGACGAACGTTTCTTGGAATAATGGTTTTATACACTTTATCCTGGAAGTACTTCTTCACTTCCTCAATGACCTGGATCCCAAGATTAGTTCTTGCATCTAGCATTGTTAATAATACGCCTTCGATTTTTAGATCTTGATTCAAGTGCTTTTGCACCAGCCTTACCGTGTTCAATAATTGACTTAATCCCTCCAAGGCATAATATTCACACTGTACAGGGATTAGCACGGCATCAGATGCTGTTAAAGCATTAATCGTCAATAAACCTAATGATGGCGGACAATCGATGATTACATAATCAAATTGATCTTTCACCTCTTCCAAAGCTCGTTTTAAACGAACCTCTCTGGAAATGGTCGGCACCAACTCAATTTCAGCCCCTGCCAGCTGGATCGTGGCCGGGATAGCGTATAAATTTTCCACGGCTGTCGGCTTAATGACTTCCTTCGCTTCCACATCATCTACTAAAACATCGTATATACACTGGTCGACTTCTGCTTTTTCAATACCAATTCCGCTAGTTGCATTTCCTTGAGGGTCAATATCTACTAATAAGACCCGTTTTCCTATATGTGCTAAGCAGGCGCCCAGGTTGACAGAAGTAGTCGTTTTACCGACTCCGCCTTTCTGATTCGCGATTGCAAGGATTTTACCCACGATGTCACCTACCCTTTAATTCTCCCAAAATTTAAATCTCATATTCTATTAAAATGCCCTTATTTTGACATTATCCACCAAATGATATGGAAAGTCCATTCCTTTATTTTATCATGAAATTCGGCAGATTTTGTTTTTTTTCAAAAAATAATACAGCCAGGGCGAATACATATTTTTCCCTTAACTGGATATTACCGGGGTTACTGGGGATTATTGTAAAAACAAAAAGAACCAAACAAAAAATTGTCTGGTTCTTACCATTTTAGTTTATATTATTTTTTCTTGGGAATGCGAATTGTAAATTGATAGAAATCCTCAAATTCCTCTTCTTCAGAATTCAGGTTAATTCCGCTGTCAGAAACCATTGATAACGATTGGCGGATGGTATTGACAGCAATTCGCATATCTTTGCTGAAAGCCTTCCGCTTTGCTTTCGGCTTTTCATTTTTTTCCTCTAGCAGTTTGAATACCCGGTCTTCCGTCTGTTTAACGTTCAAGTTTCTCTCGATTATTTCTGTAAGCAAAGCCACTTGCTTTTCTGGATCCTTAAGCGGAATAAGGGCGCGGGCATGGCGCTCGGTAATCGTCTTATTTAATAAAGCATCCTGAATAGGCTGAGATAATTTAAGAAGACGCAGCTTGTTGGCAACGGTTGACTGCCCCTTGCCAAGGCGTTGAGCCAAAGCCTCCTGTGTGAGGTTGTGAAGCTCAAGCAGCTTGCTATAAGCAATCGCCTCTTCAATCGGCGATAGCTCTTCCCGCTGAAGGTTTTCAATAAGAGCAACGGAAGCGGTTTGCGAATCGTTTAAATTTTTTACAATAGCCGGAGCTTCATCCCAACCTAATTTCTTCATCGCCCGCCAGCGGCGTTCCCCAGCGATAATTTCATATTGGCCTGAAGCAAACTCTCTTACAACAATTGGCTGTATAATACCATGTGTATGAATGGTTCTGGATAATTCCTCAATTTTCTCTTCATCAAAAACTGTTCGCGGCTGAAATCGGTTAGGAACAATTTGGTCTATCGGTATTTTCTTAATTTCTTCGTTTCTCTCTATATTCAGCTCTTCTTCAAGCTCAACAGTTTGTTCTCCCTTATCAGCAAAGCCAAAAAAGCGTGTAAATGAATTTTTCATCCCCGACACCACCTTTACGAAAAACTCCCTTTTACTTATTCTCTATGTCGATATATTCTTCCTGCCTAGGATATCATTTTTATCGCAAAATTGTCAGCCCTAAGAAATATCCAATCCCATCCGAACTTTCAAATTCACCTATTCAATTGGGGTTTTTCCAGGAACACCCGGCTTACGCGGGTATTTTTTGGGCGTTTGTTTTTCTTTTTTAATGATGATGATCGTTCTGTCGAATTCCTCAATCGGCAGGTTAAAGGTATGAGAGTTGATGAGTTTGCCGCCAAGTGCTGCAATTGCCTTTTGGCCCGTTTTTAATTCTTCCTCCGCATTAACTGCTTTTAATGCCAGGAAGTGACCGCCGACTTTGACAAGCGGAAGGCAAAGCTCACTTAACACAGACATTCTGGCAACCGCTCTCGCTGTCACCACATCAAAGCTTTCCCGATAGTTTGGATTGACACCAAACGTTTCCGCACGGTCATGGACGAATTGAACCTTTTCTAAATTTAATGTAGCTGCTAGGTGATTTAAAAATGTGATCCGCTTATTTAGCGAGTCAACAATCGTTACATCAATATGAGGAAAGGCAATTTTTAACGGAATGCTCGGAAATCCAGCGCCTGCCCCAACATCACAAAGGCGAAATGGTTTGGTAAAGTCGAAATAAAACGCTGCTGAAATGGAATCATAAAAATGCTTTAAATAGACTTCGCTTTTTTCCGTTATTGCCGTTAAGTTCATTTTTTCATTCCACTCAACCAGCGTTTCATAATACTTTTCAAACTGGCCAAGCTGGGTGCTGTTTAGGGCAATTCCTTTTTCCTTTAAACTTGTTTCGAATTGTTCGATATTCATAAAAGTTCCTTCCTCACTCCATTATTCATTGGCGATTCTGGCAATCCGTCCTTGTTCCAAATAAACAAGCAAAATAGAAATATCCGCCGGATTTACCCCTGAAATTCTGGAAGCCTGAGCGAGTGTTAACGGCCTGATTTTCTTCAGCTTTTGCTTTGCTTCTGTTGCTAACCCACTAATGGCATCGTAGTCGATATTTTCTGGTATCTTCTTATCTTCCATTTTCTTTAACCGCTCAACCTGCTGCAATGATTTTTCAATATAGCCTTCGTACTTAATTTGGATTTCCACCTGTTCCTTGACTTCATCATCTATAGGAACTTCTGACTTCGTCAATGTCTCAAGCAGTTCATACGTCATTTCCGGTCTTTTCAATAAATCGGAGGCTCTGATTCCATCTTTTAATTCGCTGCCGCCTGTGTTTCTGATTAATTCTTGGACTTCCGCAGAAGGTTTTAAAATAACAGAACGCAATCTTTCCTTTTCCGCTTCAACAGCTGCCTTTTTAGCTAAAAATGCTTGATACCGTTCATCGCGAATCATGCCAATTTTGTGCCCTATTTCGGTTAATCTCAAATCGGCATTATCATGACGAAGTAAGAGGCGATATTCTGCCCGTGAAGTTAACAGGCGGTATGGTTCATTCGTACCCTTTGTAATTAAATCATCAATCAGTACACCAATATATGCTTCGGATCTGCTTAGTACAAGCTCTTCGCGGCCAAGTGCATTTAAGCCGGCATTAATTCCCGCCATTAAACCTTGTCCTGCTGCTTCCTCATAGCCTGATGTTCCATTAATTTGCCCGGCAGTATAAAGATTTTTAACCACTTTTGTCTCTAAAGTCGGCCACAGCTGTGTTGGAACGATGGCATCGTACTCAATTGCGTAACCAGCCCGCATCATTTGGGCGTTTTCAAGTCCTGGGACGGTTTTAATGATTTGCTGCTGTACATCTTCAGGAAGACTTGTCGATAATCCCTGGACATACACTTCCTTTGTATTTCTTCCTTCCGGCTCCAGGAAAATTTGATGGCGCGGCTTGTCATTAAAGCGAACCACTTTATCCTCGATGGATGGGCAATAACGCGGACCTGTTCCTTTGATCATCCCTGAGAACATCGGTGAACGATGAAGGTTTTGGTCAATGATGGAATGTGTTTGATCATTTGTATAGGTTAACCAGCATGGAAGCTGATCGGTAATGTATTTTGTTGTTTCATAAGAGAATGCCCTCGGCTCTTCATCGCCAGGCTGAATCTCCGTTTTGCTGTAATCAATGGTGTTACTGTTTACCCTTGGTGGTGTTCCTGTTTTAAAGCGGACCAGCTCAAAGCCAAGCTGTTCTAAATGCTCTGACAGCTTGATGGATGGCTGCTGGTTGTTCGGGCCGCTGGAATATTTTAATTCGCCAATGATAATCTCACCGCGAAGGAATGTCCCTGTTGTAATAACAACGGTTTTCGAACGGTATACTGCACCCGTTTTGGTAACTACACCTGTGCAAATTCCGTCTTCGACAATCAATTGCTCAACCATACCTTGAATTAACGTTAAGTTGGTTTCCTCTTCCAAGGTCTTTTTCATTTCATGCTGGTAGGCAAATTTATCGGCCTGGGCCCTAAGTGCACGGACGGCTGGACCTTTACCTGTGTTCAGCATTCTGATTTGAATAAGGGTTTTATCGATATTTTTGGCCATTTCCCCGCCAAGTGCATCAATTTCCCGGACCACGATACCTTTTGCCGGCCCTCCGACTGAAGGGTTACATGGCATGAATGCCACCATATCCAGATTGATGGTAATCATTAAGGTTTTCGCACCCAGTCTTGCCGCCGCGAGGCCCGCCTCACAACCGGCGTGACCGGCCCCAACGACAATGACGTCGTAATTTCCTGCTTCGTATTGCATGGTTTTCCTCCTTTTCCGTTTTTCAAACGGAAAAATTACTCTATATTGTATATCCATATTAATCGACGTTTTTATATCCGCCAAATACTGTTAAATATCCGCGGAATTCCATCGTATATCCGCCGAATTTTAGTTTTAATCCGCCAAACTTCAATGGATATCCGCCGAGTTCACTATTTTATCCGCCAAACCGCTATAAACAATGATAGCTGAAGCCTCATCTTACCCCTGGCAGGCCGCATCGCCGCACTGCGGTCTTACTTTCCTAAGCAGAACTGCGAAAATAACTGGTCAATTAGACTTTCATGGACGCTGTCACCGATAATTTCCCCGAGCAGCTCCCATGTTCTTGTTAAATCAATTTGCACAATATCGATAGGCGTCCCAATTTCCACACCTTCAATCGCTTCCTCTATGGCCCGTGAACTTTGATTCAACAGCGCAATATGGCGAGTGTTAGAAACGTAAGTGGCATCCTTCGCTTCAATTGAACCGGCAAAGAATAAAGCAGCGATTGCTTCCTCCAGTTCATCAACGCCGCGGTCTTCCAATAGAGATGTCGTGACAATCCTATGGTCTTTTGCCAATTCCTTAACCCGGTTCATATCAATTTGTTGTGGCAGGTCAGTTTTGTTGACAATCACAATTACATCCATTCCGTTAACTGCTTCAAAAAGATTTTCATCCTCTTTTGTCAGTTGATCGGAATAGTTTAACACCAGCAATATAAGGTCCGCCTCTTTTAAAACCTGGCGGGAACGCTCGACGCCGATCCGTTCAACGATATCTTCCGTTTCCCTGATACCAGCTGTATCCAATAACCTTAGCGGCACACCGCGGACATTTACATACTCTTCGATAACGTCCCGTGTTGTCCCTGGAATATCTGTGACAATCGCTTTATTCTCCTGAACAAGACTATTCAATAAAGAGGATTTTCCAACATTAGGCCGGCCGACAATTACTGTCGACAACCCTTCACGTAAAATCTTTCCCTGCTGGGAGGTTTGCAACAGTTTATTTAATTCTTCCCTTACATAATGAGCCTTCGGCAAAAGCATTGTATGTGTCATCTCTTCTACGTCATCATATTCCGGGTAGTCAATATTCACTTCAATGTGGGCAAGAATTTCAAGAATCTCCTGTCTTAACCTGCGAATCAGCTTGGAAAGACGACCTTCCATTTGTCCTAAGGCGACATTCATCGCCCGGTCAGTTTTTGCCCGGATTAAATCAATGACTGCTTCCGCCTGTGATAAATCAATCCGTCCATTTAGAAAAGCACGTTTCGTAAATTCCCCTGGCTCGGCAAGTCTTGCGCCGCTATTTAAGACAAGCTGCAGCACCCGATTGACGGAGACGAGTCCACCGTGACAGTTAATTTCCACTACATCCTCTTTTGTAAAAGTCTTCGGGCCCTTCATCAAGGAGATCATAACCTCTTCAGCCACTTGGCCGCTTTTCGGATCAATGATATGACCATAATGAATTGTATGGGAGGACATTTCCGCCAATTTCTTTCCGCTGACACTTCTAAATAGCTTATCTGCAATTGGAATGGCTTCATTTCCGCTCAATCGTACAATCGCAATGGCTCCCTCCCCTATCGGTGTCGATATGGCCGCAATTGTATCAAACTCCATTTTTTTCACCTCGCAAGCATTACAATATTTATATAAAGTTTCGATTTCGATACAAAATAATAGAATACCACAAAAAAGCCAGCCTTTGCAGTTAACTGGCTGGAATTATCCACACTTGATAATACCTTGTATTATTTTAACTTATCCACATGTGAATAACAATAAAACACATTTTCACAAAGAAAAAGTTATTCACAGCGATTTTTTTAAAAAAACTGCCAAAAAGGCTGTTGATTTCCGCTCCAAGGGTTTTATATTTTTCTTTTCATAATAAAAAAACACCCTGCCTTTTGGCAGGATGTTATCTTGTTCTCACTGGTGAAATTACAATATGGCGATGGGGTTCTGTTCCATCGGAAGAGGTTTTGACCCGTTTATTTTCGGATAAGGCAGTATGAATAACTTTACGCTCGTAGGATGGCATTGGTTCAAGAGCGACGTCTTTTCCTGTTTGAACGGCTTTTTGCGCCAGGCGGTTGGCCAGCTGGATGAGTGTTTCATTTCGTCTGTTTCGATAATCCTCAGCATCCAGAATCACGGTAAAGTATTGCTCCGAATGGCGGTTTATCACTAATTGCGTCAAATATTGAAGAGAGTTGAGTGTTTGTCCCCGCTTCCCAATAAGCAGCGCAATTTTCTCGCCTGTCATAACAAACAGCACCTGCTTACCATCGCGCTTCACATCAATACTTACAGGTGCACCCATTTGTTCGCCGACTTGCATCAGAAATTTCTTAGCTTCTTCAATCGGGTCATGGATTACGGTCACCTTTACTACCGCCGGCCGTGATCCGAAAATGCCAAAAATCCCTTTCTTACCTTCATCAATGATGTTTATTTCAGTGCGGTCCTTTGAAGTCTTTAATTGAGCTAAAGCTGATTCTACTGCTTCTTCGACGGTTTGTCCTGTAGCAGTTACCTGTTTCACTTTTTTGCTCCTCCCGCATTACCGGATGTCTGCGCCTTTAAATCCGGTCCTTTAATAAAATAGGTTTGCACAATCATGAAAATATTTCCGACAACCCAATACAAGGAAAGAGCTGCTGGGAAGTTGAAAGCAAAAATTACAATCATAATTGGCATCATCCAAAGCATCATCGCCATTTGCGGATTCTGCTCCTGACCCGCCATCATGATTTTTTGCTGAATAAATGTAGTGATCCCCGCAACGATTGGCAGGATATAATATGGATCCTTTTCACCAAGGTCAAACCAAAGGAAGCTATCCTGAGCAATTTCTCTTGTTCTCGAAATCGCATGATAAAACCCAATTAAAATCGGCATTTGAACGATTAACGGAAAACAGCCCGCCATTGGGTTAACCCCATGTTTTTGGAAAAGAGCCATCGTCTCCTGCTGGAGCTTTTGCTGTGTTTTTGCATCTTTTGAACTGTATTTCTCACGAAGCTTTTTCATTTCCGGCTGCAAAGCCTGCATTGCTTTTGAGCTTTTTGTCTGTTTAATCATCAGCGGCAGGATCACCAGGCGGATTAGAATAGTAACAACGATAATCGATAATCCAAAGTTTCCACCAAGTAAATAAGCCATTTCTTTAATCAGCCATGATAATGGATAAACAATATATTCATTCCAAAAACCTGTGCTCTCTTCTGTAATCGGTTTATTGAATTCACTGCAGCCAGTCAGCAGCAGGAATACAGAAAGCAGTCCGAATAACAATAATATTCGTTTGTTCAACCAGTTTTTCCTCCTTGTTCCTTTATAATAGATAATTGCTTGTCCTCTTTTTTATGTATTTCCCCCGATGCTATGTTTCAAAGGATATTTTATCATTTTTTTACAGGTTATGTGTGTTCAATTTGTGCTGAATTTGGCTAGTTCCTTAACAATTATCACCTAATCATTTTTTCTTAAAACCTTACCAACTTTTAATACATGGGTTAGACTGCTTTTGATCTCAAAAAAGTCCATTTCGCTGGCAGGCTTCCTGGCGATAATCACATAATCATTTCCTGGCGTTAATTGTTCTTTCAGCTCGAAAATTGCTTGCCTGACATATCTTTTAATTTGATTTCTTGTTACGGCATTGCCTAGCTTTTTGCTGACAGACAATCCAATTCGAAAATGGCTCTGTCCTTCTTTTTCTAATGAATAGACAACAAATTGCCGGTTGGCAAAAGAACGACCCTTTTGAAAAACCACTTGAAAGTCCTGATTCTTTTTAATTCGGAGCTCCTTTTTCATAAAATCGAACAGTCCTCCTTATTCTAAAGGCCCTGTTAAACAGGTCTGTTGATTTCCGCTCCAGGCGCAAGCAGTTCGAGGGTAGGGTTGTCAGGGAGCCCTCCTTGTCGGTTTGCACCTTGGGGTCTCCCCTATCCCATAACTCCCGCAGGAGTCTTCGCGCCTTCCGCTCCAATCAACGTTGTTCTGAATCAAAAAGCGTTTTTTTAGCTAATAAGAAAGTATAAATTCAACTACGCCTCATGAACCGTCCTAGCGGACTTGCCAATCGGCGAGTTTCCATTTATAAAGTGATTTAAAAAAAGACCACTGAGACGTTTCAGTGGTCTAAGCTGATAATACTTTTCTTCCTTTACGGCGACGGCGAGCAAGAACTTTACGTCCGTTTGCTGAACTCATGCGGCTGCGGAAACCGTGAACTTTGCTGTGCTTACGCTTATTTGGTTGATACGTTCTTTTCATTATATTACACCTCCCAGAGGATAAGCCTATAAATTTAAAACGACAGTCTTACTTATTATAAAGATGTTAACTTTAAATTGTCAACTACTGTCCTAATATTGTTACCTTTTCCCAGATCCCTTTGATTCGGTTCGGTAAGAATTATTTTGCCCGTTTAGATAAAAAATAGCCTGAAGGCTTCTCTCAATCCTCTGTGGATAAAAAATCGACAAATTTCGGACTATCCACACAAGATATTGACAGGATTTTCACAAATTATCAACCTGTGGACAATTTTCATACACAGTCTGCCAGGGTTGTGGATAAATCTCGAAAAACCATTGCAAACCTTGATATTATTTGTTATTATATTTGTGTTTTCACTCTGAATAACTTTGTCACCCTTAATCTTTATCCACAAACTGTGGATAACATGTGGATAGTTTATTCAACGGTTCTGTAAAAACTTGTCCACAAGAGGTGGATATTGTCGAAACTCCACATTATTTCCTTATTATATGTTTTCCACAAGCACTGTTCATATTTTAATAAATTAATAGGTTGTACTCACGGATGAAAAAAATTTTCATACCAAATATTGCACCGAATGAGAGATGAATAATTCAAATAGATAACGTTTCTTAGGAGTTTAACGTCATCGGAGTATTTAATTAAAAAGGAGGGAAACTAGTGGAAAATATTGCGGATCTTTGGCATGCGGCCCTTGCCAATATAGAGAAAAAAATCAGCAAACCAAGCTTTGATACTTGGCTAAAATCAACAAAGGCTCATTCCCTTCAGGGCGATTTGCTTGTCATCACAGCGCCAAATGAGTTTGCCCGCGATTGGCTGGAGGAACGCTATTCTCAGTTGATTTCTGGAATTCTTTACGATATTACAGGGGAAGAATTAGCTGTAAAGTTTATCATTCCGCAAAATCAGAAGGAAGAGGAGCTTGAAATCCCGACACCGCCAAAAAAGGCGAAAAAGGATGATGAGCATAACGATTTTCCTTCCAATATTTTAAATTCAAAATATACATTTGATACTTTTGTAATTGGATCCGGAAACCGCTTTGCCCATGCTGCTTCGCTTGCCGTTGCGGAAGCCCCGGCCAAAGCATACAATCCCTTATTTATTTACGGAGGCGTCGGATTAGGAAAAACGCACTTAATGCATGCGATCGGCCATTATGTTTTAGACCATAATCCTTCAGCTAAAGTAGTTTATTTATCATCAGAAAAATTTACAAATGAATTTATTAACTCGATTCGTGACAACAAGGCTGAGAATTTCCGCAATAAATATCGAAACGTGGATGTCCTCCTTATAGATGATATTCAGTTTTTGGCTGGAAAAGAATCAACCCAGGAGGAATTTTTCCATACCTTTAACAGCCTTCATGAAGAAAGTAAACAAATCGTCATTTCCAGTGACCGGCCGCCAAGAGAAATTCCAACCTTGGAGGACCGCTTGCGTTCACGCTTTGAGTGGGGCTTAATCACAGATATCACCCCTCCAGATTTGGAAACGAGAATTGCCATTTTGCGAAAGAAAGCGAAGGCAGAGGGCCTCGATATTCCTAATGAAGTGATGCTGTATATTGCGAATCAAATTGATTCCAACATTCGTGAGCTTGAAGGGGCACTGATCCGAGTTGTCGCTTATTCTTCGTTAATCAATAAGGATATCAATGCTGATCTGGCAGCGGAGGCATTGAAGGATATTATTCCTTCCTCTAAGCCAAAGGTAATTACCATTCATGATATTCAAAAGATTGTTGGCGAACATTTTAGCATTAAGCTTGAAGACTTTAAGGCGAAAAAGCGGACAAAGTCAATTGCCTTTCCTAGGCAGATTGCCATGTACTTATCTCGTGAATTAACCGATTATTCTTTGCCGAAAATAGGAGAAGAATTCGGCGGCCGTGACCACACCACTGTTATTCATGCTCATGAAAAAATTTCAAAGCTGCTGCTAACTGATTCTCAACTGCAACGGCAAATTAAAGAACTAAATGACCTGTTGAAAATTTAGACCTATTGTGAATAACTTACGAGAATGTATACACAGTCTGTCCACATGTGGATAGGCTGTCTTTCCTTTGAAAAAGTTAGTTATCCACATGTTAACAAGCCCTACTAGTACTTCTACTAATTTTTTTAATAAAATATTATATGTAATTGCATTAAAAAATATTCCTAAAACGGAGGATTTAAACATGAAATTTATAATCCAACGCGACCGCTTAGTTCAAAGTGTCCAGGATGTAATGAAGGCTGTCACATCGAGAACAACCATTCCAATCTTAACGGGGATTAAAATCACCACAACGGACGAGGGAGTAACCTTAACTGGAAGTGATTCTGATATTTCCATTGAATCCTTTATTCCTAAAGAAGACGCCGGCGATGAGATTGTCGAAATTAAACAAACAGGCTCCATTGTTTTGCAGGCGAAGTTCTTTAGCGAAATCGTGAAAAAGCTGCCAACAGATTCTGTCGAAATTGAGGTATTAAACCACCTGCAAACCGTTATTCGTTCCGGTAAATCAGAATTTAACCTGATTGGTTTGGATGCAGAGGAATATCCACACCTGCCACAGATTGAAGAAAATAATAAATTCCATATTGCCACTGACCTATTGAAGGCAATGATCAGACAAACTCATTTTGCGGTGTCCACATCTGAAACACGGCCAATCTTGACAGGTGTAAACTGGCGAATTGAGAATGGCGAATTAACCTGTATTGCAACAGATAGCCATCGCCTTGCACTCCGCAAAGCTAAAGTAGAAATGGAGACGAGTGATAGCTACAACGTTGTCATTCCAGGAAAAAGCCTGAATGAACTTAGCAAAATTATTGATGACTCGAATGAGCAAATTGATATTGTCATTACCGAGAATCAAATTTTGTTTAAAGCAAAGCACCTTTTATTTTTCTCAAGATTGTTGGAAGGAAACTATCCTGATACATCAAGATTGATTCCGAATGAAAGCAAAACGGATGTCACTGTCAACACAAAGGAATTTTTACATGCTATTGATCGTGCTTCCCTTTTAGCACGCGAAGGCAGAAATAATGTGGTTAAGCTTTCTACCATTGAGGGAGGAATCATTGAAATCTCCTCCAATACCCCAGAAATCGGGAAGGTTGTCGAAGAAATCCAAAGTGAATCGATTGAGGGAGAAGATTTAAAAATTTCTTTCAGTGCTAAATACATGATGGATGCGTTGAAGGCTCTTGAAGGAACGGACATTAGAGTGAGCTTTACTGGGGCGATGCGTCCATTCCTGATCCGCCCGCTTCATGATGAAACGATTTTACAGCTTATCTTGCCGGTAAGAACGTACTAAACATATATAAGCTATTATTCATAGGCCGCCTTTTTTCCACTGGCGGCCTTCTTTTTGACAAACATAAGTTTATTTTTGGTTTCCTTTGTAACTGTTCCGTTTTTTTAGTAAAATAAAGTATTGAGACTTTTTAAGAATAAGGTGATGCGGATGCCTGAAAAAATAAAGCTCGAAGCGGAATTTATAACATTGGGACAGTTCTTGCAGATTGCCGATGTTATTTCTACTGGCGGAATGTCCAAGTGGTTCTTAAGTGAGCATGAAGTGTTTATAAATGGCGAACAGGATCAAAGAAGAGGAAGGAAACTTCGCGCCGGTGACAAAGTCCAAATTCCTGGTATTGGAGAATTTGTGATTACCGAATAGCTAAAGGACGAGAAGTCTTATGTATATTGAAGCATTATCGTTAAAAAACTATCGCAATTATGAAGAGTTATTTATTGAATTTGAAAATAAAGTAAATGTCATATTAGGTGAAAATGCTCAAGGCAAAACCAATGTGATGGAATCCATTTATGTTTTGGCCATGGCTAAGTCCCACCGGACCTCTAATGATAAAGAACTTATTCGCTGGGACGAGGAGTATGCTAAAATAGAGGGTAGGGTTCAAAAACAGTACAGCTCATTGCCTTTACAATTAGTTATTTCAAAAAAGGGAAAAAAAGCACGACTTAATCATATTGAGCAGCAGAAGTTAAGCCAGTATGTCGGGAATATGAATGTTGTCATGTTTGCTCCTGAGGATCTTAATTTGGTAAAAGGAAGTCCGCAGGTGCGCAGGCGATTTATTGATATGGAAATTGGCCAGATATCCCCTATTTACTTACATGATATGAGCCAATATCAAAAAATACTTCAACAGCGCAATCATTATCTGAAAATGCTTCAGATAAAAAAACAAACGGACCAAACAATGCTCGAGATCTTAACAGAGCAGTTTATTCAAGTTGCTGTAAAGATTATTGCGAAGAGATTTGAATTCCTTCACTTGCTTGCAAAATGGGCTGGTCCGATTCATAAAGGGATATCAAGAGGCCTGGAAACACTTGAAATCAACTATAAACCTTCCGTAGAGGTATTAGAAGAACAAGAGTTGTCGAAAATGGTAACATGCTTTGAAGAAAAGTTCGGAAAGGTGAAGACAAAAGAAATCGAACGCGGTACTACCCTATTTGGCCCACATCGGGACGATTTATTGTTTTTCGTAAACGGAAGAGATGTGCAAACGTTCGGATCACAAGGACAGCAGCGGACGACTGCACTGTCGGTAAAGCTCGCTGAAATTGAATTAATTCAGGCGGAAATTGGTGAGTATCCTATTTTACTGTTGGATGATGTGTTGTCGGAATTAGATGATTATCGGCAATCGCATTTATTAAATACCATTCAGGGTAAAGTTCAAACCTTTGTTACCACAACCAGTGTTGATGGCATAGACCACCAGACATTAAAGGAAGCCTCAACCTTCCAGGTTTCGTCCGGTATTATTCAGAAAGTAGATTGAGGTGGAACATGTATATTCATATCGGGGAAGATCTCAATATTAGGGCAAAGGATATTATCTCCATATTGGACAAAGATAGTGTGAAAAATTCTGAGTTGGCTGGGGAATTCCTGCAGCGGCATCAGGATAAGGTCATCAACCTCTCAAAAAATCCTTTTAAATCAGTTGTGATTACATTTGACAAAGTGTATTTGTCCCCGATAGCCTCCGGAACGTTAAAAAGACGTTCCAGCCAAATGCATTTACAAGAATTTTAATAGTATAATAATTTTTCAAAAAAATAAGGATTTATTTGGCAGAAAGTGCAGGTGAATCAAGTGACAATGGATCAAAAAGCAGTTCAGGAGCAGGCATATGATGCCAATCAGATACAAGTGTTGGAGGGCCTAGAGGCTGTAAGGAAAAGACCGGGTATGTACATCGGTTCAACAAGCGGCAAAGGGCTTCACCATCTTGTTTGGGAAATCGTTGATAATAGTATTGACGAGGCACTTGCAGGTTACTGTGACGAAATCAATGTCACGATTGAAGAAGATAACAGCATTACGGTAACGGATAACGGGCGCGGTATTCCAGTCGACATCCAAGAAAAAATGGGCAGACCTGCCGTTGAGGTCATTATGACAGTTCTCCATGCCGGAGGAAAGTTTGGCGGCGGAGGTTATAAGGTTTCAGGCGGACTGCACGGTGTTGGTGCATCGGTTGTTAATGCCCTATCTACTGAGCTTGAAGTCTATGTACATCGCGACGGCAAAATTCACGAAATAAAATTTGAACGCGGCAATGTCGCTTCTGAACTAAAGGTGGTCGGAACAACCGACAAAACCGGAACCATCACCCATTTTAGGCCGGACGGAGAAATTTTTACAGAAACACTTGAGTATGAATTTGACATTCTGGCAACACGCCTTCGTGAACTTGCATTCCTTAACCGAGGAATCAAAATCACCATAGAAGATAAGCGTGTCGAAAATAAACGCAATGAGTATCATTATGAGGGCGGAATTAAATCCTATGTGGAGCATTTAAACCGGACAAAAGAGGTCATTCTTGAAGAGCCTATCTACATGGAGGGTGAAAAGGATGGAATCAGCGTTGAGGTTGCCCTGCAATACAATGAAGGCTATACAGATAACATCTACTCATTCGCTAATAATATTCATACGTACGAAGGCGGAACCCACGAATCTGGTTTTAAAACGGCATTAACGAGGGTTATTAACGATTATGCTAGGAAAAACAATCTGATTAAAGAAAGCGATGCAAACCTTTCCGGTGAGGATGTTCGCGAAGGCCTGACAGCGATTGTTTCGATTAAGCATCCGGACCCGCAATTTGAGGGGCAAACGAAAACGAAACTCGGAAATTCTGAAGTCAGGGCGATAACAGATACCGTTTTTGCTCAGCATTTTGAAAAGTTCTTGTTAGAAAATCCGATGGTTGCTAAAAAGATTGTCGATAAAGGTCTAATGGCGGCAAGAGCAAGGCTCGCTGCCAAAAAGGCAAGGGAATTGACCCGCCGCAAGAGTGCACTAGAAGTATCTAGTTTACCCGGGAAATTGGCGGACTGCTCTTCTAAAGACCCATCGGAAAGCGAATTGTATATCGTTGAGGGTGACTCAGCGGGTGGATCGGCGAAACAAGGACGCGACCGTCATTTCCAAGCAATCCTGCCGCTTCGCGGTAAGATTCTGAACGTTGAAAAGGCTCGTCTTGATCGGATTCTTTCCAATAATGAAGTCCGGGCAATGATTACAGCCATTGGCACTGGGATTGGTGAGGATTTTGATATTGGAAAAGCCCGCTATCATAAAGTCATCATCATGACAGATGCGGACGTCGATGGCGCCCATATTCGTACGCTGCTGCTGACCTTCTTTTACCGCTATATGAGGAAAATTATTGAAGCGGGTTATGTATATATCGCCCAGCCCCCTCTTTACAAAGTGCAGCAGGGGAAACGTATAGAATATGCCTATAATGACAAGGAACTTGACAAGGTTTTTGCCGAGCTGCCAAGCCAGCCTAAGCCTAATATTCAGCGCTATAAAGGTTTGGGAGAAATGAATCCTGAACAGTTATGGGAAACAACCATGGATCCAGGTTCGAGAACGATGCTTCAGGTAAGTCTTGAAGATGCGATCGAAGCGGATGACACCTTCGATATGCTGATGGGGGAAAAGGTTGAACCACGCCGGAACTTTATCGAAGAAAACGCTCAATACGTGAAAAACTTAGATATATAACATAAATGAAAACTCGCCGATTGGCGAGTCCGATAGGACGAAGATAGAGATGTAGTTGTATTTATGCGTTAGGAAATTATAATTTGTGGAAATTTATAATTTCCTATTAGCTAAAAAAAGGGAAAAAGGGTAGAGGTGTCCACTATCCTCCTTTTTTATTTTAGGTGACACCCTAATAGGAGGTACCAATTATGGCTGAAACACCAAATTCTCAGGTAAAAGAAATTAATATTAGCCAAGAAATGAAATCTTCGTTTCTTGACTATGCAATGAGTGTTATCGTTTCACGTGCCCTTCCGGATGTTCGTGATGGCCTGAAGCCGGTTCACCGCCGTATTCTTTATGCTATGCACGATCTAGGAATTCATGCGGACAAACCATATAAAAAGTCAGCCCGTATTGTCGGGGATGTTATTGGTAAGTATCACCCGCATGGTGACTCCGCCGTTTATGAAACAATGGTCCGGATGGCGCAGGATTTCAACTATCGCTACATGCTTGTCGATGGCCACGGGAACTTCGGGTCAGTTGACGGTGATGCAGCTGCGGCGATGCGTTACACTGAATCAAGAATGTCGAAAATCTCAATGGAATTATTAAGAGATATTAACAAAGACACGATTGATTATCAAGATAACTATGATGGTGAGGAAAGAGAACCGGTTGTCTTGCCAGCGCGGTTCCCTAACCTATTAGTGAACGGTACAACCGGAATTGCCGTTGGGATGGCAACCAACATCCCGCCTCATCAGCTTGGTGAGACGATCGATGCGGTCTTGGCTGTCAGCCATGACCCTGACATTACCACTCAGGAGCTGATGGAGATCATCCCGGGGCCTGATTTCCCTACTGGAGGGATCATCTTAGGCCGCAGCGGCATCCGCAAGGCTTATGAAACCGGACGGGGCTCCATTACAATAAGGGCTAAAGTGGAAATTGAGCAGAAGTCTAATGGTAAAGAGGTCATTATTGTTAATGAGCTTCCCTACCAGGTAAATAAGGCAAAACTGATTGAAAAAATAGCAGAGTTGGTCCGTGATAAAAAGATTGATGGCATCACTGACTTGCGCGATGAATCAGACCGCCGCGGAATGCGGATTGTCATTGAAGTTCGTAAGGATGCCAACGCCAATGTTCTGCTGAATAATTTATACAAGCAGACGGCCCTGCAAACCAGCTTTGGAATTAACACCCTAGCACTTGTGAATGGACAGCCAAAGGTGCTAAGCCTAAAGCAATGTTTAGTCTATTATTTAGAGCATCAAAAGGTAGTCATTCGCCGCCGTACTGCATTTGAATTGCGTAAGGCCGAAGCAAGGGCACATATTTTAGAAGGTCTGCGGATCGCACTTGACCATATTGACGCTATCATTACGTTAATCCGCAACTCGCAAACGACAGATATCGCCCGTGAAGGGTTAATGACCCAATTTAATCTTTCAGAAAAACAAGCCCAGGCCATCCTTGATATGCGCTTGCAGCGTTTAACAGGCTTGGAAAGAGAAAAGATTGAAGATGAATATCAGGAGCTTGTAAAACTCATTGCAGAGTTAAAAGCCATTTTAGCGGACGAGGAAAAGGTCCTTGAAATTATCCGCGAAGAACTTCTTGAAATAAAAGAACGTTTCAATGATAAACGCCGCACTGAGATCGCAGCAGGCGGAATTGAAAACATTGAGGATGAGGATTTGATTCCACGCGAAAACATCGTCATCTCATTAACCCATAACGGTTATATTAAGCGTCTCCCTGTCTCCACGTACCGCGCACAAAAACGCGGCGGCCGCGGAATCCAAGGTATGGGCACCAATGAGGATGATTTTGTCGAGCATTTGATCACGACTTCAACCCATGATACGATTCTTTTCTTTACGAATAAGGGGAAGGTCTATCGTTCCAAAGGTTACGAAATTCCGGAGTACGGCCGCACGGCGAAAGGCATTCCGATTATCAATCTGCTGGGTATTGAAAAAGGTGAATGGGTAAACGCAATTATCCCTGTTGAAGAATTTGTGGACGATTGGTTCCTGTTCTTTACCACAAAAGAAGGTGTCTCCAAGCGGTCACCGCTGTCATCGTTTGCCCATATCCGGAATAATGGACTTATCGCCATAAGTCTGCGTGAGGGCGATGAGCTTATCTCTGCCCGTATGACTGATGGCAGCAAGCATATTATTATCGGTACAAAAAAAGGTATGCTGATCCGCTTCCCAGAAACAGATGTCCGTTCGATGGGCCGCACCGCTACAGGGGTAAAAGGCATTACCTTGGACAGTGATGATGAGGTTGTCGGCATGGAAGTGCTTGAGGAAGATAATGAAGTGCTGATCGTAACGAAAAATGGCTACGGGAAGCGGACTGCTGCTTCTGAGTACCGCATTCAAGGCCGCGGCGGGAAAGGTATTAAGACGTGCCATATTACAGATAAGAACGGTGAGCTTGTCTCGATGAGAGCGGTAACCGGCGAAGAGGACTTGATGCTGATTACAACAGGCGGGGTCTTGATTCGTATCGATGTAGCCGGCATTTCCAAAATGGGCCGGAATACACAGGGTGTAAAACTAATCAGCCTTGGCGATGAAAAGAATGAATATGTGGCAACTGTAGCTAAAGTAGAAAAAGAAGAAGTCCAGGAAAATGATAATACAGAGGAAACAGAAGAAGACGCATCAGGTGAAAACTCAGATGTGAATATCAATTCTGATGAAGAATAACATAAACGGAGCACTGTAATAGGTGCTCCGTTTGCTATATTTAACAGTACTTTTGAATTTATTATATTTATATAGTAAAAAAATGATTAAAACTTGTTGACTTTAACTTGGACCGGTGGTATATTTATAAAGTCGCTTCTGAGCGATAGAGAAATTGACCTTTGAAAACTAAACAAGCAAAAACGTCAACAAACAATAATATTCGTTTCATTTGAAACGAAGCCAACGTAACATTTTTGAGCTAATCAACTCAACTTTAT